>NZ_SMTE01000002.1 GCF_004357765.1 Pseudomonas putida
AAGGAGTTTTTCGTTCCGACTGCGTTGGAAGTGGTGCGCATTATAAGGGGATTCGAAACGGCGTCAACACCTATTTTCAAGAAAATCAGATATTTAGCCAAAACCCCAAAAAGCAAAGCGGGGAGGCCTGTCGGCCTTCCCGCCTCTTCCCTCCTTGCTTAAAGGCTAGGGAACGCGAACTGCGAAGCTTCATGGCTGGCCCGTTGCGGCCAACGCTGGGTGATCGCCTTGCGGCGCGTATAGAAACGCACACCATCCGGGCCGTAAGCATGCAGGTCACCGAACAGCGAACGCTTCCAGCCACCGAAGCTGTGGTAGGCCACCGGCACCGGCAGCGGCACGTTGACACCCACCATGCCCACTTCGATCTCATCACAGAACAGCCGCGCTGCCTCACCATCACGGGTGAAGATGCATGTACCGTTGCCATACTCGTGATCGTTGATCAGCTGCATGGCCTGCTCCAGGCTATTCACCCGCACCACGCACAGTACCGGCCCGAAGATTTCTTCCTTATAGATGCGCATTTCCGGCGTCACGTTGTCGAACAGCGTGCCGCCTACGAAGTAACCATCTTCATTGCCGGGGACTCGGTACCCTCGGCCATCCACCACCAGCTTGGCACCGGCGGCCAGACCGTCATCGATATAGCCCACGACCTTGTCACGGGCGGCGGCAGTCACCAATGGCCCCATGTCCAGGCCACAGGAGGTGCCAGCGCCGATCTTCAGGGCCTTGATCTGCGGCTCCAACTTGGCGATCAACGCATCGGCAACCTGGTCACCCACGCACACCGCGACCGAAATCGCCATGCAACGCTCACCACACGAACCATAGGCGGCCCCCATCAGGGCACTGACTGCATTGTCCAGATCGGCATCGGGCATCAGCACCGCGTGGTTCTTGGCACCGCCAAGGGCCTGCACACGCTTGCCGCGCTTGGTGCCTTCGGCGTAGATGTACTCGGCGATAGGGGTCGAGCCGACGAAGCTCAAGGCCTTGACCTCCGGCGCCTCGATCAGCGCATCCACCGCTTCCTTGTCACCGTGCACGACGTTGAGGATGCCCTTGGGCAGCCCGGCCTCCAGCAACAGCTGGGCGATGAACAGGGTCGAGCTCGGGTCACGCTCGGAAGGCTTGAGGATGAACGCGTTGCCACAGGCAATGGCCAGCGGGTACATCCACAGCGGAACCATGGCCGGGAAGTTGAACGGAGTGATACCCGCCACCACGCCCAGCGGCTGGAAGTCGGACCAGGCATCGATGTTCGGGCCGACGTTACGGCTGTACTCGCCCTTGAGGACTTCGGGCGCAGCGCAAGCGAATTCGACGTTCTCGATACCGCGCTTCAACTCGCCAGCAGCATCTTCCAGGGTCTTGCCATGCTCTTCGCTGATCATCTGCGAAATACGCGCTTCGTTCTGCTCGAGCAATTGCTTGAAGCGGAACATCACCTGGGCACGCTTGGCCGGTGGGGTATTGCGCCACGCAGGGAACGCCGCCTTGGCCGAGTCGATGGCTTCCTGGACCGTGGCCCGGCTGGCCAGTTCGACCTTGCGCACAGCCTGGCCGGTGGAAGGGTTGAAGACATCGGCGGTGCGTTCGCCCTTGCTGACCAGTTCGCCGTGAATCAGGTGCTGAACAATGCTCATGGGGACTCCATATATAAGAAGGGTAAGGCTGGCCCTTGATTCGAGCCAGCCAGACAAGGCCGGGGATCAGGCGATCTGGTTCAACGCTTCGCCGACCGCATCGAACAGACGGTCCAGCTCCTGCGGCTGGGTGTTGAAAGTCGGACCGAACTGCAGGGTGTCGCCACCGAAGCGAACATAGAAGCCAGCCTGCCACAATTTCATCGCCGCTTCGTATGGACGCACGATAGCGTCACCATCACGGGCCGCGATCTGGATAGCACCCGCCAGGCCGTAGTTACGAATGTCGACCACGTTCTTGGTGCCCTTGACGCCGTGCAACAGTTTTTCGAAGTGCGGCGCCAGCTCGGCTGCCGACTGCACCAGACCCTCTTTCTGCAGTAGATCCAGCGCGGCGATACCTGCAGCGCATGCCACCGGGTGCGCCGAGTAGGTGTAGCCGTGCGGGAATTCCACAGCGTACTCCGGGGTCGGCTGGTTCATGAAGGTCTGGTAGATCTCGCTACTGGCGATTACCGCGCCCATGGGAATGGCACCGTTGGTGACCTGCTTGGCGATGCACATCAGGTCGGGGGTCACACCGAACGCCTCGGCGCCGGTCATGGCGCCCATACGGCCGAAACCGGTGATCACTTCGTCGAAGATCAGCAGGATATTGTGTTGGCTGCAGATCTCACGCAGGCGCTTGAGGTAGCCCTTGGGCGGCGGCAGAACACCGGCCGAGCCCGCCAGCGGTTCAACGATCACTGCGGCAATGTTGGAGGCGTCATGCAGCTCGATGAGCTTGAGCATTTCGTCGGCCAGGGCGATGCCGCCCTCTTCCGGCAGGCCCTTGGAGAAGGCGTTGACCGGCAGCACGGTGTGCGGCAGGTGGTCGACGTCGAGCAACTGGCCGAACATCTTGCGGTTGCCATTGACGCCGCCCAGGCTGGTGCCGGCGATGTTCACACCGTGGTAGCCACGGGCCCGACCGATGATCTTGGTCTTGGTCGCCTGGCCTTTCAGGCGCCAGTAGGCACGGACCATCTTCAGCGCGGTGTCGGCGCACTCCGAGCCGGAGTTGGTATAGAAGACGTGATTGAGGTCCCCTGGGGTCAGCGCAGTGATCTTTTCGGCCAACTGGAACGACAGCGGGTGACCGAACTGGAAGGCCGGAGAGTAGTCCAGAGTACCGACCTGGCGTGCCACCGCCTCGGTGATTTCCTTGCGAGTATGGCCAGCACCACAGGTCCACAGCCCGGACAGCGCATCGAAGATCTTGCGCCCCTTGTCATCGACCAGGTGATTGCCTTCGGCGGCAACGATTAGACGCGGGTCGCGCTGGAAGTTGCGGTTGGCGGTGTAGGGCATCCAGTGGGCATCCAGCTTCAGCTGGCTGGCGATCCCGATGGGGGCGGTGACGGGCTGGTTCATCGGCGGTTCCTCGAAACACGATTAAGCAACGATGGATGTTGTTGCAGCTAAATTGGCACGGGGATAAAGTCTGAAAAACCCTGCATTTCTAACCTTCAGATCGATCCAGGCTAAACAATGAGTCGACGCCCCGACCCCCTCGCGCAAGTCAGCGATTTCGACATCCGGTTGTTGAAGATCTACCGCAGCGTCGTCGAGTGCGGAGGCTTCTCTGCCGCCGAGAACGTACTGGGCATCGGCCGCTCGGCCATTAGCCAGCAGATGAACGACCTCGAGCAACGTCTGGGCTTGCGCTTGTGCCAACGTGGTCGCGCCGGCTTCTCGCTGACCGAGGAGGGCCGCGAGGTATACCACTCGGCACTGCAGTTGCTGAGCGCGCTGGAAACCTTCCGCACCGAGGTCAACGGCCTGCACCAGCACCTGCGCGGCGAGCTCAACATCGGCCTGACCGACAACCTGGTGACGCTGCCGCACATGCGCATTACCCATGCCCTGGCCGAACTCAAGGATCGTGGCCCGGAGGTCCGCATCCAGATCCGCATGATCGCCCCCAGTCAGGTCGAGCAGGGCGTGCTCGATGGCAGCCTGCACGTGGGCGTGGTACCGCAAACCAGCCCGCTCTCGGGCCTTGAATACCAGCCGCTGTACAGCGAGCGCTCGCTGCTCTACTGCGCCGTTGGGCATCCGCTGTTCTACGCCGATGACCAGCAGCTGGACGATGCCCGGCTCAATGCGCAGGAAGCGATCGCCCCGACCTTCCGCCTACCCGCGGACATCCAGGCGCACTACCAGTCGCTCAACTGCACGGCCAGTGCCTCGGACCGCGAAGGCATGGCGTTTCTGATTCTCACCGGCCGCTACATCGGCTACCTGCCGGACCACTACGCCACCTTTTGGGTCCAACAGGGTCGGCTGCGCGCACTCAAGCCCGGCCAGCGCTTCTATGACCTGGGCCTGAGCTGGGTCACGCGCAAAGGCCGACGACCGAATCTGGTGCTGGAGAGCTTCCTCGATAGTCTGGCCGCGACACGCTGATAGCTGTACGTGACGCTAGTGCTTGTCTCCTGAGCACAGGCAGGTAATCTTGTCCGACATCCGTTATTACCGCCGCTACGGAATCGTCCATGACCCTTGAAGTCCCAGCGCACCGCCTCTCCGCCTCGGGCAAGCCCGCCGGCCGCATCCGCCAGAAGAACGAACAGGCCATCATCCAGGCCGCCGAAGACGAGTTCGCCCGCCACGGTTTCAAGGGCACCAGCATGAACACCATCGCGGTGAAGGCGGGACTGCCCAAAGCCAACCTGCATTATTACTTCACCAACAAGCTGGGCCTTTACATCGCCGTACTCAGCAACATCATCGAGTTGTGGGACAGCACGTTCAATACTCTGAGCGTCGATGACGACCCTGGCGAGGCCCTGAGCGCCTATATCCGCACCAAGATGGAATTCTCCAGGCGTAACCCACAGGCCTCGCGGATCTTCGCCATGGAAGTGATCAGTGGTGGCAGTTGTCTGACCGAGTACTTCAGCGCCGACTACCGCGAGTGGTTCCGTGGCCGGGCCGCAGTGTTCGAGGCCTGGATCGCGGCCGGCAAGATGGACCCGGTCGATCCGGTGCACCTGATCTTCCTGCTCTGGGGCAGTACCCAGCACTACGCCGACTTCGCCACCCAGATCTGCCAGGTCACCGGCCGCAGCCGCCTGACCAAGCAGGACATGGAAGATGCGAGCAACAATCTCATCCACATCATTCTCAAGGGCTGCGGCATCCAGCCGAGCGTCTGACCGCCTCCTATGCCTTCTACCCTGTTAGACCTCTGCGAGTTTCGCGAGGAAATTCGCAAGAGCCGCTTCATCACCCTTGCCGGGCCGATCAGCAACGCCGCCGACGCCATGAGTTTCATCGAGCGCCACAGCGATCTGGCCGCCACCCACAACTGTTGGGCCTGGAAACTCGGCGCACAGTACCGTAGCAGTGACGACGGTGAGCCGGGCGGAACAGCCGGGCGACCGATCCTGGCGGCCATCGAGGCGCAGGACTGCGACCAGGTAGTGGTGTTGGTGATCCGTTGGTACGGCGGTATTCAGCTTGGCACCGGTGGACTGGCACGGGCCTATGGCGGAGGTGCCAACAAATGCCTGCAACAGGCCCCCAAACGCCTGTTGGTGCAGCGCAGTGAATTCACCTGCAGCTGCAGTTTCAGCGAGTTGGCGTTACTCAAGCTGCGCCTGGCGGAAGTTGACGGGCTGGTGCTGGACGAGCAGTTCACCGCCAATGGTGTCGACCTGATCATCGCCTTTGGCGAGACGCACCTGACCCTGCTGCAACAGCAGCTGGCCGACCTGAGCCGCGGGCGGATTATCTTGCAGAGCCGCTGAGCGTTTGCTCACAACTACTGTGGGCCTGCCTGTGGATAAGCTTGGGGCATTCTTACACAAGCCTGTAATATCAAGGCTCCCACGGCTTTGATCATTTTTTGATCATAGCTGTCGAGTACGCCAAGCCCCTGATCGGTCAAGCTTTGTTATCCACATGCCTGGCGACCAGCGGTTCGTCGCACACCACGCTTTCACACATTTACTGTGGAACAGCCTGTGGATAACCCGTTAGCCAACAAGCCAGGCGCCCGCCAGGCCAGGCTCAAAGCTGCTTGGTTATTTTTTGACCACCCGCGAAACAAGCGCCTTCGCCTCGGGTGCATTATCCTGAACACCCTTACTCACCGATCAAGGAGCGTTTGCCATGGCAACTTCACGAACCGCCCTCATCATCGGCGCCTCCCGCGGGCTCGGTCTTGGCCTGGTAGAGCGCCTGCACGAAGACGGCTGGAACATCATCGCCACCGTGCGCGACCCGGCCAAACCCGGAGCACTGGGCGAAGTCCCGGGCGTTCGCATCGAACAACTGGAAATGAACGACACCCACCAACTCGACAGCCTCCAGCGGCGCCTGCAAGGCGAAGTGTTCGACCTGGTGTTCGTCAACGCCGGCGTCATGGGCCCGTTGCCCCAGGATCTGGAGCGAGTCGAGCGTTCGGACATCGGCGACCTGTTCATGACCAATGCCGTGGCGCCGATCCGGGTGGCCCGGCGTCTGGCTGGCCAGATACGAGAAGGCAGCGGCGTGCTCGCGTTCATGAGCTCGATACTGGGTTGCGTGGCCATTCCCGATGGCAGTGACCTCTGCCTGTACAAGGCGAGCAAGGCAGCTCTGAACTCGATGATCAACAGCTTCGTCACCGAATTGCAGCGCCCGGATCTGTGCGTGCTGGCCATGCACCCCGGCTGGGTCAAGACCGACATGGGTGGAGAAAATGCCGAGATCGACGTTCCCACCAGTACTCGCGGCATGCTCGAACAGATCAAGGCCCAGGCTGGCCGGGGTGGTCTGCGCTTCATCAACTACAAGGGCGAAGCCCTGACCTGGTGAATTGAAAGGCGCGCGGCGAGGCAGTAGACTCAGTGCCTCGCCCCTCGCGGCGGACCTGGATCAGCAGACAGGGCAACACTGAGCTGGCTAACCCTGAACCCACTTTCAGAGGAGCCGGCACCATGCCTGCGACCCGTACCTGGTTGAAATCTCCCCTTGCCATCTTCACGGCCAACGGCAGCGATGCCCGTGGCGGCCTGGTCATCGAGAATGGCCGCATCAGCGAGCTCCTGGCCAGCGGCCAGAGCCCCAGTGCCCCCTGTCAGCAAGTCTTCGATGCCCGCGAGCATGTGATCCTGCCTGGCCTGATCAATACCCACCACCACTTCTACCAGACCCTCACCCGTGCCTGGGCCCCTGTCGTCAATCAACCGCTGTTCCCCTGGCTCAAGACCCTGTACCCAGTCTGGGCGCGCCTGACGCCCGGCAAGCTGGCACTGGCCAGTGAAGTCGCCCTGGCCGAACTGCTGCTATCGGGATGCACGACTGCAGCCGATCACCATTACCTGTTTCCCCAAGGTCTGGACAATGCCATCGACGTGCAAGTCGAGGCAGTGCGCAAGCTGGGCATGCGCGCCATGCTCACCCGCGGCTCGATGAGCCTGGGCGAAGCCGACGGCGGCTTGCCGCCGCAACAGACGGTACAGCAAGGCGAGGTGATCCTGGCCGACAGTCAGCGACTTATCCACAGCTATCACGAACGTGGTGACGGCGCGCAGATCCAGATCGCCCTGGCGCCCTGCTCGCCATTCTCGGTCACTCCAGAGATCATGCGTGCAAGCGCGAGCCTGGCCGAAGAACTGGACGTACGCCTGCATACCCACCTGGCCGAAACCCTCGACGAGGAGTCGTTCTGCCTGCAGCGCTTCGGCCTGCGTACCGTCGACTACCTCGACAGCGTCGGTTGGCTCGGCCCGCGTACCTGGCTCGCCCATGGCATTCATTTCAATCCCGATGAAATTGCCCGCCTGGGCGCAGCAGGTACGGGCATCTGCCATTGCCCGAGCTCGAACATGCGCCTGGCTTCGGGCATTTGCCCAAGTGCCGAGCTGGAGGCGGCAGGGGCCCCCGTGGGCTTGGGCGTCGATGGGTCGGCATCCAATGACGCTTCGAACATGATCCTCGAAGCGCGCCAGGCTCTCTATCTGCAACGTCTGCGCTACGGTGCCGAACAGATCACCCCGGAGCGTGCACTGGGCTGGGCGAGCCGAGGTTCGGCGCGCCTGCTCGGGCGCGAGGACATCGGTGAACTGGCGCCAGGCAAGCAGGCTGACCTGGCCCTGTTCAAACTCGACGAACTGCGCTTCTCTGGCAGCCACGACCCACTCTCGGCGCTACTGTTGTGTGGCGCCGACCGCGCCGACCGAGTCATGGTCGGTGGGCAGTGGCGGGTCATCGACGGCCAGATCGAAGGGCTGGATGTGCGCGGACTGATCGCCGACCACCGCCAGGCTGCTGCTGAGCTGATCGCTGGTTGAACCTCCAGGGGCCTTACCGGGCGCATTGTCCGGCAAGGCCCTGTAGAATGAGCCCAAACGTACCTGATTCGAGATCGCTTTATTTATGTATGACTGGTTGAACGCCCTGCCCAAGGCCGAATTGCACCTGCACCTGGAGGGATCGCTCGAGCCCGAGCTGCTGTTCGCCCTCGCCGAGCGCAACAAGATCGCCCTGCCCTGGACGGACGTCGAAGCCCTGCGTGGCGCCTACGCCTTCAACAACCTGCAGGAATTCCTCGACCTGTACTACCAAGGCGCTGACGTGCTGCGTACCGAACAGGACTTCTACGACCTGACCTGGGCCTATCTGCAACGCTGCAAGGCACAGAACGTTATCCACACCGAGCCGTTCTTCGACCCGCAGACCCACACTGACCGCGGCATTCCGTTCGAGGTGGTGCTCAATGGCATCAACCAGGCCCTCAAGGATGGCCGCGACCAGCTGGGTATCAGCAGCGGCTTGATCCTCAGCTTCCTGCGTCACTTGAGCGAAGACGAAGCGCACAAGACCCTCGACCAGGCACTGCCTTTCCGCGATGCCTTCATTGCCGTGGGCCTGGACAGCTCCGAAATGGGCCATCCGCCGAGCAAGTTCCAGCGCGTGTTCGACCGCGCCCGCGACGAAGGCTTCGTCGCCGTCGCCCATGCCGGCGAGGAAGGCCCGCCCGAATACATCTGGGAAGCCCTGGACCTGTTGAAGATCAAGCGCATCGACCACGGCGTACGTGCCATCGAGGACGAACGCCTGATGCAGCGCATCATCGAGGAACAGATCCCTCTTACGGTATGCCCGCTATCCAACACCAAGCTGTGCGTATTCGACCACATGAGCCAGCACAACATTCTCGACATGCTCGAGCGTGGCGTGAAGGTCACGGTCAACTCCGACGATCCGGCCTACTTCGGCGGCTACGTCACCGAGAACTTCCATGCGTTGCACACCCACCTGGGCATGACCCAGGATCAGGCCCGTCGCCTGGCACAGAACAGCCTGGACGCGCGCCTGGTGTGAGCCTGCCGGCAACGTTGGCATGGACGCCGACGTTGTGCTCACCCCGCCTGCAACGTCTGCACCCGGGCGATGCGATTGATCTGCTGCACCCCAAGCGCACAGATATGCAATGCCCGGGTCCCCTCGGGCTCGCGGATCCAACCCGACTGCAAGAACAACCGGAGCAGCGCCTGCCCCAGACTGCCCCCCAAGTGCGGGCCCTGGTCGCTCCACTCGCTACAGTGGCAGATCACGCAGCCACCCCGCTGGCGCGCTGCCAGGGCCTCGATGTAGACACCGATGCTCGCCAGTTGGACTCGTCCTTCGTCACTGACCCTAAGTTGTCGCTCATTGCCTTCGAGCCAACCTGCCGCCACCAGCCGCTGGTACAACTCGGCAGCCAGTTCTCCACCCAGATGTTCACCACAGCGCCGTGCGCGGCGCAGTGACATCGGTAACTGCACCGTGCCGTTCTGGCGTTCGCCACCGCCCAATTGCACGCTGGCCAGTGCTTCCACCGCCGCCCCCACCTGTGGCGTAGCCAACCTGAAGTAACGTTTGCGCCCCCGCGCTTCCAGCCTGAGCAGTCCGGCCGACGACAACAGCGACAAGTGCGCGCAGGCCGACGATGCGCTCAGACCGGCCATGACGGCGATCTCGTCGGTCGGCCGTGGCGTACCATCGATCAACGCCCACAACATCGCACTGCGTTTGGGATCGGCCATCAGGCCGGCAATCTGACTGATACTGCTCACTGCATTCATGATGCTGGAACTCTCCCTGAAAGATCATGGCTGGTCTCCAATGGCCAATGCAGGCAACGCAACCTGCCCGCACTTCAGCGACAGCGCCTGAAGAGGGAAACCTGTCTCGCTGATGCTGACCGAGGCGCCAGTATAAGCCGCGCCGGACGGCTGGCTGTTAGGCGAAAAAGCGGGCGATCGGCGGATAAACGCCGAGGGTAGGCTCACCCAGGAGGTTTCTACTGGAGCACTCGATGAGCCAGACAGGCGGCAGCTTGCACAAGCGATGACATGGCCGACACATTGCTTCCGCAAATAAGGCAGGTTAAAGCGAAGGATCTACATCGCCCTTCGCCTTTGGAGCAGGACCCAAAGCCCAGCGACGACCGTCAGTCCGGCGATCTACGGCGCCCATGGCACAGGTTTGGGGCAGCGCTACACTACAGCCTCCGCTCCCCATTCTCGAAGGTATGCCGCAATGAAAATTGTCGTCAGTGCTTCGAACCAGAGCCCCACCCCCCGTTGGCAGGTGAGGCTCGACGAGCACGTGGTGAATTTCCGCAGCGAGGCCGAAGCACGCGCCTTCGTCGCTACGCTCGAAACCCGACTGAATGCGCCCCACGTCCTTACGCAGCAAGCCTCCTGGCCTGCAGACGCCGGGTCAGCAGCGCGACACTGACCACCAGTGCACCGCACAGGCTGATGACCAGGCTCATCGGCACAGCGCTGCCATCGTGCAGCAGCCCCACCAGCGCCGCGGCACCCGCCGCGACACTGAACTGCAGACAGCCCATCAGTGCCGAAGCGCTTCCAGCTCTGTCCCCCTGCCCGTTCATGGCGCAGGCGGCGGCGTTGGGGATGATGCAACCCAGGCTGGAAATGCACACGAACAGCGGAACCAGCAGCATCCACAGGTGCGCCGGGCGCGAGGCCGCGACCGCCAGCAGCAGCACTCCAGCCGCCAGGTAGACACCTACCGCACGCACCAGCAGCCAGCCCGGTCCGCGCCTGGAGAGCAACCTCGCATTAACCTGGGCGACCAGGATGAAACCGGCTGCGTTAGTGCCGAACAACCAGCCGAAGTGTTCGGCCGGCACGCCATAGAGCTTGATGAAGATGAACGGCGAACCGGCGATGTAGGCGAACATGCCGGCCATGGCGATACCGCCGGTGAACGCATGGCCCAGAAACACCCGGTCACTCGCCAAACGCAGGTACTGGCGCAGCGCTCCCGACAAGGGCTGGCGCGGCACGTGGGCCGGCAGGCTTTCCGGCAAGCCCAGGCTCACCGCCAGCAGGGCTGCAGCGCTGAACAGGCCCAAGACAAGGAAGATCGACTGCCAACCGGCCAGATTGACCAACGCGCCACCGAGCATCGGCGCCAGGATGGGCGCTAGCCCCATCACCAGCATGAGCTGCGAGAACACCTTGGCCGACCCCACCGCGTCACAGTTGTCGCTGACGATCGCCCGCGACAGGACCATACCCGCACATCCCCCCAGGGCCTGGACGAAACGAGCCATGATCAGCGTGTCGAGATTGGGTGCATAGGCACAGGCCAACGATGCCAGGGTGAACAGCGTCACGCCGAACAGCAGTGGCTTACGTCGGCCAAATCGGTCGGCTATCGGGCCATAGGCCAGTTGGCCGATCGAAAGCCCCAGGAAATAGACAGCCAGGGTGGACTGTACGTGTTGTTCATCGGTGGCGAACGCCTGTGCCATGGCCGGGAAGGCAGGCAGGTAGAAGTCGATCGCCAGAGGCCCGAACGCACTGAGTGCGCCCAGGATCAGGACCATTCGAAGGTTCATGGATAATCCATAGCAAGCTAAGCAAACCACTCATTCTACCTGCTGTGGACCCCTCCGGGATGAAAACATTTGCGCCAGACAAGGGGCTGGGATCAGCCCCCGTCGGTTACGCCGGAGTCGCCGCGTAACCCTCCTCGCGAATCGCCGCCAACAGGGTTTCGCTCGGCAGGGTACTCTGCACCCTGACTTGCTGGCCCGCCAGATCGACCTCCACCTGCGCCTGGGCATCAAGATTCTGCAGCGCGCGGGTGACAGCCTTCACGCAATGGCCACAGGTCATGCCTTGTACATTGAACACTTGCATGGACTCGCCTCCTTCAGGGTTTTGCGCAGTTTCAAGCTTGCCACTAGGTCAAGGTCAAGTTCTGTGGCCAACGGTCGGGGTGGAAATCCGCGCGCGGGTCGGCCAAGCTGCGCCATTGACGATTTTTGCAAGCAGGAGATTCATCATGTTCAAGGCAGCAATAGGCCTTGTCGGGTTACTCGGTGCACTGGCCGCCGTGCCGCCGGTCAACGCCGAAGGAAACTCGGAGTACGGCGTGCTGATCATTTCCCGGGAACGCCTGGAAGTGGCCACTAGCTGCGAAATCGGCATCTACCTCAACGACCAACTGGCCGGTCGCCTGTTTCAGGAACAGTCGACGTCTTTCAATCTGCCGCCCGGATCGGTAGATGTGCGGCTGCGCCTGCTGCCTGGCCAGGCGCCCGGTTGCGCCCCAGGCGTCGAGGACCAGCGCAGCACGCGCCTGACCCTGCACGCCGGGCAGATCAGCAAATACCGCATTGCGGTGAGCCCGGCGGGCTTCGAGCTCAAGCGAGCCAATCTGGGCTATTGACCTTGACCGCATGGCAAGGTTGAAGCTGGGGGCCTGAACAAAGGAGCTGTGCCATGCCCGCATCCACAACTTTCGACCTCCCCATCTCCGGCATGACCTGCGCCAGTTGCGCTGGGCGTGTCGAACGCGCCTTGCGCAAGGTCAACGGCGCCGAGCAGGTCAGCGTCAACCTCGCCAGCGAACGCGCACGGGTCCAGGCGCCGGCCGACAGTCTGCCCGCCCTGGTCGCCGCGGTCCGCGATGCCGGCTACCAGGTACCCAGCCGCACCGTCGAACTGCAGGTCGCCGGCATGACCTGCGCCAGTTGCGTAGGCCGCGTCGAACGTGCCCTGGGCAAGCTCGACGGGGTCGAACAGGCCACGGTCAATCTGGCCAGCGAGCGCGCCCACGTCGAAGTGCTCGCCGGGGTCGACGACAACCAATTGATCGCCGCCATCGAAAAGGCCGGCTACAGCGCCAGCCTGGCTCACGCCCATCAGGATGAGCAGACCGATGCCCGCCGGCGCTTGCGTCGCGAGCGCCTTGCCGTGGCAGCGGCCCTGCTGCTGGCCTTGCCTCTGGTGCTGCCGATGCTGGTGCAGCCGTTCGGCGTGCACTGGATGTTGCCGGCCTGGGCGCAGTGGCTACTGGCGACGCCGGTGCAGTTCATCCTCGGCGCCCGGTTCTATGTGGCCGCCTGGAAGGCCGTGCGCGCCGGCACCGGCAACATGGACCTGCTGGTGGCCCTGGGCACCAGCGCCGGATATGGCCTTAGCCTCTATCAATGGGCCCAAGCGCCAGTCGGTCATGCACCGCACCTCTACTTCGAAGCCTCTGCCGTGGTCATTGCCCTGGTGTTGCTTGGCAAATACCTGGAGAGCCGCGCCAAACGCCAGACCGCCAGCGCCATCCGCGCCCTCGAGGCCCTGCGACCTGAACGCGCCTGGCGGGTAGTCGACGGTCAGGAAGAGGAAGTCGCCATCAGCCAGTTGCGCCTGGGCGACCTGGTCGTGGTGAAACCCGGCGAACGCTTTCCGGTCGATGGCAGCGTCGAAGATGGCAGTAGCCATGCCGACGAAGCCTTGATCAGCGGCGAAAGCCTGCCGGTGCCCAAGCGACCGGGGGACAACGTCACCGGCGGTGCGATCAACGGCGAGGGTCGACTGCTGGTGCGCACCCTGGCCTTGGGTACCGAGACCGTGCTGGCGCGCATCATTCGTCTGGTCGAGGATGCCCAGGCGGCCAAGGCGCCGATCCAGAAGCTGGTAGACCGCGTCAGCCAGGTCTTCGTCCCAGCGGTGCTGGTGCTGGCGCTGCTCACCCTGTTCGGCTGGTGGCTGGCTGGCGCGCCGCTGGAAACTGCGTTGATCAACGCCGTCGCCGTGCTGGTGATCGCCTGCCCCTGCGCCTTGGGTCTGGCTACCCCGGCGGCGATCATGGCTGGCACCGGGGTCGCCGCACGCCACGGTATCCTGATCAAGGACGCCGAGGCCCTGGAGCGGGCCCACGCTGTGAACCGCGTTGTCTTCGACAAGACCGGTACCCTCACCTCCGGCAGCCCGACGGTGGTGCATAGCCAGGCCGTGGTCGGCGATAGCGATCAGTTGCTGATGCTCGCTGGTGCCCTGCAACGCGGTAGCGAGCATCCGCTGGCCAAGGCCGTGCTCGCTGCGTGCGCCGAACGCGGCTTGCAGGTACCAAGCGCCGAACACAGCCAGGCCCTGACCGGCCGCGGCATAGCAGGTACCGTGGAGCAACGTGAACTGGCCTTGGGTAACCGCCGCCTGCTCGACGAAAGCCACCTGCCCGCCGATGACCTGGCGACCCAGGCCGCGCATTGGGAAGCCGAGGGACGCACCCTGTCATGGCTGATCGAGCGGGGCAGCCAACCCCGAGTACTGGGCCTGTTCGCCTTCGGCGACAGCCTCAAGCCCGGGGCCGAGGCAGCCATCGCCGCGTTGCATGCAAGGCACATCAGCAGCCACCTGCTGACCGGCGACAATCGCGGCAGCGCCAGGGTGGTGGCCGAGCAGTTGGGCATCGACGATGTGCACGCCGAAGTGCTGCCCGCCGACAAGGCGGCGACCGTGGCGGCGCTCAAGCGAGACGGTGTTGTGGCGATGGTCGGCGACGGCATCAACGATGCCCCGGCCCTGGCCGCAGCCGATATCGGCATCGCCATGGGCGGCGGCACCGATGTCGCCATGCAGGCCGCCGGCATCACGCTGATGCGCGGCGATCCGCGCCTGGTCCCGGCCGCTCTGGAAATCAGCCGCAAGACCTACGCGAAAATTCGCCAGAACCTGTTCTGGGCGTTCATCTACAACCTGGTGGGCATCCCCCTCGCCGCGCTCGGCTACCTCAACCCCGTACTGGCCGGTGCGGCCATGGCGCTGTCGAGTGTCAGCGTGGTGAGCAACGCGCTGTGGCTCAAGACCTGGAAACCCGCCCAAGACCCCCAGGAGGCACCATGAACATTGGCCAGGCGGCACGCCGAACCGGGCTCAGCACCAAGATGATCCGCTACTACGAATCCATCGGCCTACTCAAGCCGGCCACCCGCAGCGACAGCGGCTACCGTCTTTACCAAGCGCAGGACCTGCACGTCCTGGCCTTCATCAAGCGCTCGCGCGACTTGGGCTTCTCCCTGGACGAGGTCGGCAAGCTGCTGGCACTGTGGCAGGACCGCCAGCGCGCCAGCGCTGATGTCAAGGCTCTGGCCGTGCAGCACATCGATGCCCTCAATCAGCGTATCGAGGAATTGGTAGGGCTGCGCGACACGCTCTCTGAACTGATCACCCATTGCCAAGGCGACGACCGCCCCGATTGCCCGATTCTAAAGGACCTGGCCAACGGCGGTGAGTGCTGCCGATGAGCCCGAAAGGGCTTTTTGGTATGCCATATTAGCCTAAACGCGACACCTTCCTCTCTCCCCACGCCTTCGCCCCATAAATACGGGCATCGACGCTCAATCAAACCGGAATGCTGCCGATGCAGTGTCTACCTGCCTCGCGTGTCGAAAAAAATAAATTCCGGGAGCGTCGATGAACATCAAACAGAAACTGACCTGGGCCTTCGCCGTCATCGCCGGCCTGCCCATCGTCCTCGTGGCCACCTTGGTGGTCATCAACCTGCGCGGCGAGGCCCGCGACGATTTCCTCGACAACAGCAGCCGGGAAATCCGCCAGGTCGGCAACGCCATGAACATCTTCTTCCAAGGTATCGACCAGAACGTCGACTACCTTGCCGCCCAGCCACTGGTCGCCAGCACGGGCAACAACCTGAACAAGTTCATGAGCGCCAACCCGTCCTACGAGCTGGGCGAGCAGGATCGGCAATTGCTGGATGTGTTCACCCGTTTGGCCGAATCGCACCCGGGCTACGCCTATGTGGCCTACGGCGTCAACGATGGCGGCTATGTCGGCTGGCCAGCCGGACAAAAGTTCGTCAACTACGATCCTCGCCCGCGCCCCTGGTACCAACTGGCCATGGCCAACCCCGGCAAGACCGTTCGCACCAGCGCCTATTACTGGGCCCCCGACGACGCCGTGCTGATCAGCACCGTGCGCGCCGTGCCCAACCAGCTGGGCAACCCGGGCGGGGTGGTCAACATCGACGTCTCGCTCAAGGGCCTGACCGAAATCGTCAAGCAGATCAAGCTCGGTGAGAGCGGCTACCTGATGCTGGTGGAGAACAACGGCAACGTCATGGTCGATCCACGCGATGACAGCCACAACTTCAAGCAACTGGACAGCTTCGGCGGCGGCTACAGCGAACTGGCCAAGGCTGGCAAAGGCCTGGTCGAAGTGGAGATCGATGGTGTGCGCTACATGGCCAACGTCTATCCCGACGCGAAACTGGGTTGGACCTTCATCGGCCTGATCCAACAGAGCGAAGTGATGGAAACCACCACCCGCCTGACCTGGCTGATCGGCACCATCGCCCTGGTACTGGCGGCACTGTTCGCCGTGGTCGGCGCCGCTTTCGCCAAACTCATCGTGCGCCCGATCAACAGTGTCACCAATGGCCTGGAGGACATCGCCCAGGGCGAAGGCGACCTGACCCGCAGCCTGGAGATTCGCGGCCGCGACGAAACCGCGCAACTGGCCAGCTGGTTCAACCAGTTCCTTGGCGCGATCCGCAGCCTCATCCAACACATCGGCAGCGCTGCCAGCAACATCCTCAGCACCTCGAGCAGCTCGACCCGGGTGTCCAACGACATGGCCGAAGCCGCCGGTCGCCAGCGCGAAGCCGTGGACATGGTGTCCACCGCCTTCCATGAAATGGTCGCCACTGCCAACGAGGTCGCGCGCTCCTGCAGTCAGGCCGCGCAGTCGGCCGACAGTGGCCAGCAGCAAGCCCGCGAAGGTCAGCAACAGATCGACGCGGCGGTGCACAGTGTCGACCGTCTGAGCCAGGAGATCGAGCAATCGGCCCAGTCGATCCAGCAACTGGAGCGCGACAGCAACGCCATCCAGTCGATCCTCGGCACCATCCGCTCGATCGCCGAGCAGACCAACCTGCTGGCCCTCAATGCCGCCATCGAAGCGGCGCGCGCGGGTGAACAAGGCCGCGGCTTCGCCGTGGTCGCCGACGAGGTACGCGCGCTGGCCAAGCGCACCGCCGACTCCACCGCGGAGATCGACGGCCTGCTGGGCAACCTGGCCAGTCGTACCGCCGAAGTGGCCGAGCAGATGCACGCCAGCCTGGAAGTGTCGCAGCAGTCGGTGAGTCGCATTGGCCTGGCCCGGGACAGTTTCGGGCAGATCCGCGAGTCGGTGGATGTGATCCGCGACATGAACACACAGATCGCTACAGCGGCGGAGGAGCAGCATCAGGTGGCCGAGGACATCAACCGCCACATCAGCCAGATCCATGGCGATGCGCAACTGGTGGCCGAGCTGGCCCAGGCGGCGCGTCAGGACTCCGAAAGCCTGGCTGGGCTGTCCAACGAACTGGATTCGCTGGTGCGGCGGTTCAGGACCTGAGTGGTTGTGAAGGTTGTAGTGCCGCGCAGTTCGAGCGCCGCCCACGCGGCGCATCGCGGGTAAGCCCCTACAACCGCAACTCCCCCGGCGTAGCCCCGAACAACTGCCTGAACGCCGCGATATACGCCGACGTGGATTCATAACCACACCCCAGCGCGGCATCCGTCACGCTCTCCCCGGCTTCCAGCAGCGCCAGCGACGTCAGCAGGCGCATACGCTGGCGCCAGTTACGGAAGCTCAACCCGGTCTCACGCTGGAACAGGCGCATCAAGGTCTTCTCCGAGCAACCCAGCTGCATCGCCCACTGCCCCAGCGTCTGCGCTTGGTCGGGGTGGGCGATCAAACCGTTGCACAGCGCCAGCAACCCCGGATGACGAGGCAGCGGCAGCGAGAACCCCACTTCGGGCAGCGTACGCAACTGGTCGAGCAACACTGCCACCAATCGCGCTTCGGCACTGTCGCCTTCGGCGTAATCGGCAGGCATCAGGCAAAACTGCTTGATCAGCTCGCGGGCCAGGGGCGTGACCTCCAACACCCGACACCGTGGTGTCGCCCAAGGACAGGCATCGCGACGTACGTAGAGACTGCGCATCTCCGCCTGCCCCGACGTCACCACTTCGTGCTCGGCATCGGCTGGAATCCAGACGCCCCACTGCGGCGGTGCGAAGTAGCTGCCGTCGTCGGTGTAGACCCCCAGCACACCACTGATCGCATAGGAAAACTGCACCCAGTCGTGGCGATGACGGGTGGTCCAGGAGCCCGCGCCGAGGCTTTCGGCGCGTGCATAGAGTGGCCTGGGCAACTGCGCCAAGGCGGGGATGGGACGAGGAAGACCGAGGGTCGGCATGACGGTTTCTTCAAGTTCTGACCTGCCAAGCCTAACAGAGCCACGTCAGCGTTCGACGATCACCGTCACCCCCTGGCCACTGGCCGCGCAGACCGAGATCAATCCACGCCCCTTGCCCGCCGTGGCCAGCAATTTGGCCAGATTGGCCAGGATGCGCCCCCCGGTGGCGGCGAACGGGTGCCCTGCGGCCAGTGAGCTGCCCTTGACGTTGAGCCGGCTGCGGTCGATGGCGCCCAGTGGTGCATCCAACCCAAGCCTGTCGCGGCAGTAGTCAGCATCCTCCCAAGCCTTGAGGGTACACAGCACCTGCGCGGCGAACGCCTCGTGGATCTCGTAGTAGTCGAAATCCTGCAGGCTCAGCTTGTTGCGGGCCAACAGCCGCGGCACTGCATACACCGGCGCCATAAGCAGCCCTTCCTGGCCTTTGACGAAGTCCACCGCCGCGGTCTCGCCATCGACCAGATAAGCCAGCACCGGCAGGCCCTGTTGCTCGGCCCACTGTTCACTCCCCAACAGCACCAGCGAGGCGCCGTCGGTCAGTGGCGTCGAATTGCCAGCCGTCAGCGTGCCCTGCCCGCTCCGGTCGAATACCGGTTTGAGCTTGGCCAGCTGTTCCAGGGTCAGGTCCGGGCGCAGGTTGTTGTCGCGGCTCAGCCCCAGGTA
This sequence comes from Pseudomonas putida, assembly GCF_004357765.1. GTDB lineage: Bacteria > Pseudomonadota > Gammaproteobacteria > Pseudomonadales > Pseudomonadaceae > Aquipseudomonas > Aquipseudomonas putida_U. The sequence goes on from NZ_SMTE01000002.1 coordinate 18,855, forward strand.
AGGGGTCAACAGATCGTCCTGCCAACCCTCGGCATATGCCGCGGCCAGGTGCTGATGGCTGAGCAAGGCCAGTTCGTCCTGCTCGGCACGGCCGATGCCCCAGGTCTGGGCCATGCGCTCGCAGTGCTCGCCCATCGACAGCCCGGTGCGCGGTTCGCCATTACGCGGCAGTTCAGGTTTGAGATGCCCAGGTCGTAGCTTGAGCAGTGGTTTGAGCCGCTCCCCCAGGCTGCGCCCACGGTTGGCCTGCAACAGCAGACGCCGCAAACCCTCGCTGACCGCGATCGGAGCATCGGAGGTGGTGTCGACGCCTCCGGCGATGCCGCTTTCGATCTGGCCCAGGGCGATCTTGTTGGCCACCAGCAAGGCCGCCTCCAGACCGGTACCGCAGGCTTGCTGGATATCGTAGGCCGGTGTCGTCGGCGCCAGACGCGAACCCAGTACGCACTCGCGGGTCAGGTTCATGTCGCGCGAATGCTTGAGCACCGCGCCCGCGACCACCTCCCCCAGGCGCTGGCCATGCAGCCGATAGCGCTCGATCAGGCCTTCCAGGGCGCTGGTGAGCATGGCCTGGTTGCTGGCCGTGGCATAGGCGCCATTGGAGCGGGCGAAGGGAATTCGGTTGCCGCCCAAGATCGCGACCCGGCGAGATGAACGCATGCGCATGCTCCTCCTGAAACAAATTGATCCGTAGAGACTAGGCGTTTTTACCGCTTTCGAACGACCTGGTCATAAAGTTGGTCCACACTTGCAAGCTTGCCTTCAGGGAGACCCGCACATGAGCGACCGCTATCTCGGCTTTGCCAATTCCAACCTCGGCCGGCGCTTGGTCGACGCACTTGGCCTACCCCGCCCGGCGCCGCTGGAACGCTGGCAGGCCGGGCGCCTGCGGCCGGTGGAAGGCGCGCTGGTGATTGGCGGCGGGCCGCTGGCCGCAGCGGTCGAGGCCATCGCTGCCCGGCTGACCGACGAATGCTACAGCTTCAACGGCGACAGCTTGCAATCCCCCGCCTGGGTCGCCGGCATGGGACCGAAGATCAAGGCCCTGGTATTCGATGCCAGTCATCTCTCCGACAGCGATGCGCTGCGGCAGTTGCGCGAGTTTTTCCAGCCATTGCTGCGCAGCCTCGCCGCCTGCGCGCATGTGGTGATCCTCGGTCGCGCCCCTGAGCGCCTCAGCGACCCGCTGGCCCGCGTCGCCCAGCGCGCCCTCGAAGGCTTCAGCCGTTCATTGGCAAAGGAGTTGCGCAATGGCGCTACCGCCCAGCTGCTGTACGTCGACGAAGCTGCGCAAGACCAGCTCGAAGGCGCCCTACGCTTCTTCCTGTCGCCCAAGAGCGCCTTCATCTCAGGCCAGGTGCTGCGCCTGCAGGCCTGTGCGCAACAGGTCGAGGACTGGACCCGGCCATTGGCCGGGCGCCGGGCGCTGGTCACCGGGGCGGCCCGCGGCATCGGCGCCGCCATCGCCGAAACCCTGGTGCGCGACGGCGCCGAGGTGACGCTGCTGGATGTGCCACAGGCGCGCAACGACCTCGAGGCGCTCGCCGAACGCCTCGGCGGCAGGGCCCTGGCCCTGGACATCTGTTCGAGCGACGCAGCGACGCAACTGATCGAGGCGCTGCCCGATGGCATCGACATCGTCGTGCATAACGCGGGCATCACCCGCGACAAGACCCTGGCCAACATGACCCCGGAGTACTGGGACGCCGTGCTGGCGGTCAACCTTAAAGCCCCTCAGCTACTGACCCAGGCACTGTTCGAAGCCGGTACGCTCGGCACCGATGCCCGGGTGACCCTGCTGGCATCGGTCAGCGGCATCGCTGGCAACCGTGGCCAGGCCAACTATGCGGCGAGCAAGGCCGGACTGATCGGCCTCGCCGAAGCCTGGGCCGCCACGCTGGCCGAACGCGGGGGCAGTATCAATGCCGTGGCCCCGGGGTTCATCGAAACCCACATGACCGCCGCCATGCCGATGGGTCTGCGCGAAGCCGGACGACGCCTGAGTTCATTGGGCCAGGGCGGGCGCCCGCAAGATGTCGCCGAAGCGATCGCCTGGCTTAGCCAGCCAGGCTCCGGCGCGGTCAACGGCCAGGTCCTGCGGGTCTGCGGCCAGGCACTGATGGGGGCCTGAAGATGAATCGACCATGGCACGACCTGCAGCACCCTGATTCGCGCGCCAGCCTCTACCTGCGTGCGGCCAGCAAGCGCTCCATCAGCGGCGACAGCCTGCCAGCCAGCGGACTGCGCTGCTGGGCTCGTGTGCAACCGAACAACCTGGCGGAATACCGCAAGCTCTGCCATTTCACCGACGACGGTCGCCTGCCGGCCACCTATCCACACATCATGGCCTTCCCCCTGCAATTGCAATTGCTGACCGCCAAGGACTTTCCCTTCCCCCTGCTGGGGCTGGTGCACCTGCACAACCGCATCGAGGTGCTGCGGCCAATGGGTGGCATTGATGGCCTGCGGTTCGCCGTTCATGCCGACAACCTGCAACCACACGCCAAGGGTGGCACCTTCGACCTGATCAGCGAAGCCGAGGACGGCCTGGGGCTGCTCTGGCGCGAGACCAGCCGCATGCTGGTCCGCGGGCTGCACCTCGACGGCCTTGCCGGCGAGGCCGACGAGGAGCCCGCTGAACCGCTGCCCGAAGCCACCCGCTGGTACGCCGACAGCGATATCGGTCGGCGTTATGCCAGGGTCTGCGGCGACTACAACCCGATTCATCTGAGCGCGGTCAGCGCCCGGCTGTTCGGCTTCCCCACGGCCATCGCCCACGGTATGTGGACCCAGGCGATGGCCATGGCTGCCTTGCGCACGCATCTGCCCAACAGCGGCTATGCCTTCGAGGTGGATTTCCGCAAGCCGGTGCGCTTGCCCTCGGAAGTGCGGCTCAGCGCCAGCCCGGCTGGGCCCAGCGGGCTATTGCGCCTCGATGGCCATGCAGACCTGCTGCATATGGTCGGGCGATGGGAGCGGTTATAGCCTCTTGCTTTGCACCGGGCCTGCACCGAAGCTATACGGCATTAGGAGAGCCCCGATGAACCTGCAAGAACTCACCCAACGTCTGCACCAGATCCGCGACAACAATGACTGGCGCCGCTTCCACAGTCCGAAGAACCTGGCCATGGCCGCCAGCGTCGAAATGGCCGAGCTGGTCGAAATCTTCCAGTGGCTGAGCGAGGACGAATCCCGCCAATTGCCGCCCGAGAAACTTGCCCACGCCGGCCAGGAAGTCGGCGACGTCATCCTCTACCTGTTGCTGCTGTGCAGTGAACTGGGGCTGGACATGGATCAGGTGGTCCGGGCCAAGCTGGCCGACAGCGAAAGGCGCTTCGCCCGATGAACGACCGCCATTTCGATGAGCTGGCCACACGATTTGCCGAGAAGATCTACGGCGGCGCCAAGGGCGCGATCCGTCTCGCCGTGCTCCAAGCCGACCTTGCCGAGGCCCTCCCCGATCGTCCTTTGCGCATTCTCGATGTCGGTGCCGGACTCGGTCACATGTCCCTGTGGCTAGCCGAACGCGGCCACCAGCTGACCCTGGCTGAACCGGCCGCACCGATGCTCGAAGGTGCCCGCGCGCGTTTTGCCGAAGCCGGCCAGCGGGCCACGTTCATCCAGGCCCCCTGGCAGGACCTGTTGGGCCAATTGAGCGAGCCGTTCGACGTGGTGCTGTGCCACGCGGTGCTGGAATGGCTGGCCGAACCGGCGAGCATCCTGCCGGTGCTGCGACAGCTGACGGCGCCAGACGGCTGGCTGTCGCTGGCATTCTACAACCGCGATGCGCTGGTCTATCGCAACCTGCTCAAGGGCCACTTCCGCAAGTTGCGCAGCAATCGGCTGGAGGGCGAGAAGCAGAGCCTAACCCCGCAAAAACCACTTGATCCGCGTGAGCTCAAGGCGCAACTTGAATCCTTGTGGGAGGTCGAAAGCGAGAGTGGCGTGAGAGTGTTCCACGATTACATGCCCAAGGAATTCCAGGCCAAGGTCGAACTGCTCGATCTGCTGGAAATGGAACTGGCCCACCGCCGACACCCCAGTTTCGCTGGGCTCGGTCGCTACCTGCACTGGATCTGCCGTCCGCGCTGAGCGCCTGCCAGGAGGAACCATGCCGTACCGTCCGCTGTACCTGGCCCTGTTGCCTTTCGCCCTGGCTGCCTGCCAGGGCAGCAACCCTTACGTCGCCAGCAGCAACCCCCTGCCACCGGCCCCGTCCGGCGCCGCCAGCACCTTCGATGCCAGCGCCTATCCGGCGCCGGCTCGTGACTATGGGCGGTATCGCAGCTGGAGCTGGCGCAACGGCCAGTTGCCGCGCGGCACCGCTGCCGCCGATCCGGCCCAAGTGGCCGAGGCGATCAGCAACGCCCTGGACCAACAAGGCCTGCGTCCGGCGAGAGATGCCAAGGCCGACCTGCTGGTGAGCGCCGATATCCGCCTGGAGCGGCGTCTGCGCCAAGTGCGTGACTATGACTACTACGACCCGTATTACGGCCCGTATCCCTACGGGGGCGTCGGTTTCGGCGGCTACCGCAACGGTTACGGCGCCTATGGCAGCGTGCCGATCGTGCGTACCTATGAGGTGCAAGTGATGGTGGTGCGCATCGACCTGTTCGATGCTCGAAATGGCCAGCCGGTATGGAGTGCCAGCGCCGAGAGCGGCAGCGACAAGGACTCGCCACGCGAACGTGAAGCCGCTCTGCGCGACTCGGTGCACAAGGCACTCAGCGGCTATCCTCCCAGCTAACGTTCAACGGAGATCCATCATGTTGCGTCGTCTCGTACTCATGACGTTCGCGTCGATACTCGCCGCCTGCTCGAGTAGCAATGTGCAGCAGGACTACGACGCCAGCCGCGATTTCGCCGCCTACCGCAGCTGGGCATGGCAGGAACCTGCGTTGCAATACCGACCGGACGATCCACGCATCAAGAGCGACCTGACCGAACAGCGCATCCGCCAGGCGGTCGCAGACCAACTCGACCAGCGCGGCCTGCGACCGGTCCAGGGCAATGCCCGGCCTGACCTGAGCGTGCAGGCCTACCTGATCGTCGAGCAACGCCAGCAACAGATCACCACCAACTACGGCGGCGCTTGGGGCGGTTACTGGAATGGTTACTGGGGCGGGCCGATGTACAACGAAACCCGCAGTGTCGACTACAAGGTCGCGACCATCCAGGTCGACCTGTTCGACACCCGCGACGGCAAGCTGGTATGGCGCGCCAGCGCCGAGCAGATCATGAACAACTACCCACCCAGCCCCGAGGAGCGCAACAGCGCCATCCGCAATACAGTGGCCAAGGTCATGGACAACTATCCACCTGGTAGAGCCAAGTAACCGCGTGTCCGGGCGAGGGCGTTCGCGCTCGCCCTGCTCACGACAAGGCAATTAGCCATCACCCTGACTACACTCCTGGAACCGTCGCCATGCCTGACCTGCGCTGGCCGGCAAAGGAGTGCCCGTGGTCTTTCGATCCCCCAAACGCCAACGCGGTGCGATCGGCCTGATGGCCGCGTTGACCCTGGGCTTGGCGTTGTTGATGATGCTCCTGGTCGTCGACAGTGGCCGCCTGTACCTGGAGCAGCGCAAACTGCAGCGTATCGCCGACATGGCGGCGCTCGAGGCGGTCAATGCCGGTGCCGATTGCCTGGGCCCGTCCAGCAGCGCCCTGGCCACGGCGCGCAGAGCGGCGACCCGCAACGGCCACCCCAGCGAGACCGGCCGTTCACTGTTGGCCGAGTGCGGCAGCGTCACGAGCGGAGCCAGCGGCGTAAGGACGTTCGCCCCCGACGCCAGCAAGAACGAGGCGATCCGTGTCACTGTCGGGCATGACGTCGCCAGCAGCGTCGTCACCGGCGCCTGGTCGCTGCTCAGCGGCACCTCGGCGTCCACTCTGACGCACTTGCAGGCCCAGGCCACAGCCGGTCGCAGCGGCCCGGCGCTGGCCAGGCTGAATATTCGCAGCAGTCTGGCGGTCATCGACACGGCCAAAAGCAATCAGCTCAATGCATTGCTCGGCGCCCTGCTCGGTACCCAGTTGCAACTGGGCGTAGCGCAATGGCAAGGCCTGCTCGACGCCAACCTCAACCTGCTGCGATTTCTCGATGCCTTGGCCGTGCAGGCCAAGATCAGTGCCGGCGATTACACCGAGTTGCTGCAACAGACCGTGAAACTGGGTGACGTGCTCGCCGTGATGGCCGAGGTGGCGAAGCAGGACAACGCCCTCGTCGACCTCAGCGGGCTGCTCGACCTCAGCCTGGCGGCGCAGAACGCCGGCGGTATCGTCCTCGGCGACCTGCTCAACATCCAGAACGGCACCACCCAGGCCGGCCTCGATGCCAGCCTGCAGGTGCTGCAACTGGTTCAGGGGATGATTCAGCTCGCCAACAGCCAGCACGCCGCCGAGGTGACCCTGCCGATCAGTGTGCTGGGGCTGGCCAATGTCAGCACCCGGGTGAAGATCATCGAGCCGCCGCAGTTCTCGGCCATCGGCGATCCTGCCCTAGCCCTGCCCAACGCGCCCCAGGCGGCTGGGCAGATCTATGTGCGTACCGCCCAGACCCGGTTGTTGCTCAAGATCGACCTCGGGCCGCTGTTGGGCGGTCTGAACCTGGGTATCATTCAGGTGCTGCCCAACCCGAGTCTCGACGTCGGTCTGGAGGTGGCCAGCGCCAGCAGCCACGTGATCGACTACGATTGCAGCTCGCCGGCCAGCAAGCGGCTGCGCGTCGACAACGACGCCGCCGCAGTGAAGCTGATGATCGGTACGATCGACAGTGGCTCGTTCTTTTCCTCCCAGAATCCGGCGAATGCTGCGCCACTGGTGCTGCTGAGGGTCCTGGGCATCGACATCGGCCTGGGCGCTAACTCACCGGTCTTCGCCCACAGCGAGACCTACGACTTTCTCAAACCCCCAGAGCTCGATCAGACCCCGCCAGCCAGTCGCACCATGAACACCCAGGACATCGTCGCCAGCCTCGGCAAAACCCTGGCCGGGCTCGAATTGACGCCCCGCATTCCGCTGGTGAGCCTGCTGCTCGATCTGGTCACCGGTTTGATCGGCGGCTTGCTGGGCTCATTACTGGACCCGCTGCTCAACAATCTGCTGGCGCTGCTCGGCATCGATCTCAACCAAGTGACTGTGGAGGCCAACCTGAGCTGCCACAGTGGCCGACCGCAACTGTTGATCTAGGCCCGCGGCAAGCGCACCTGGAAACAGGCACCCGCCTCACCGTTACCGACGTCGAGGCTGCCGCCCATGGCCGCCACGATGCCATGGCTGACCGAAAGACCCAGGCCGGTGCCCACCCCTGCCGGCTTGGTGGTGAAGAACGGCTCGAAGACCCGCGCGTGCAACAGCGGGTCGATACCGCCGGCATTGTCTTCGACCTGCAAGCACAGCCCTTCCTCGTCAATGATCTGGCTGACCTCGATCCACGGCTTGGCGATGCCACGCTCGAGCAAGGCGTCCCGGGCATTGACCATCAGGTTGATCAGCACCTGTTCAAGCTGGTCCTGCTGACCGGACACGTATGCCTGCGACGTCGGAGCACAGAGACGCAGGGCCACCCCCTTGCCGCGCAGTCCTTCCTCGAGCAACCCGACCGCGCCCTCGACCGCTGTCCAGGCAGCGAAGCGTTGTGGCTCGACCTCCGTACGCCGGCCGTATACCCGCAGATGGTCGACCAGACGCGAAGCCCGCTCGATCTGGCTGTCGATACGCTGCAGTTTCTCACCCAGGTAGACCAGGTCGGCGGTACCGTTCTGCAGCCGCGTGAAGGCGTTGGCCAGAGCCAGACGCATCACGCTCAGCGGCTGGCTGATTTCGTGCACCAGACCAGTGGCCAGTTCGCCGAGGCTGGCCATCTTGGCGCTTTGCAACAGCTGCCGCTGACTACGCCGCACCTCGGTGTTGTCCCGGCCTACCGCCTGGATTTCGAGCAGCTGGCCTTGTTCGTCGAACAACCCCCGTTCGGCCCATACCCACCACGCGTGCTCGCGTCCCGGCAACTGCAGACAGACCTCGGCGCTGCTCAACGGCTGGTCGAGAGTCAGCGACTGCAGGCGCTGCACGAAGGCAGCCCGCTCGCTGGCCGACAACCATTGGCCGAGGTTCTGACCCAGCAGTTGCGCCGGGCTGTCCTGCAATTGCTCGGCCAGGGGCTGATTGGCGAACAGCAGTGTCAGATCGGGGCGGTAACGACAGATCATCGCTGGCGAATCCTCGACCAGCACACGGTAGCGCTCCTCACTCTGGCGTACGCGCTCGGCCGCCTCGGTCGCTTCGCTGACATCCAGCCACAGTCCCACCACCTCCTGTGGCAGGCCAAGATCGTCATACAGCAGGCGCGCCTCGTCGAGCACCCAGTGATAACCGCCGTGGACATCGCGCAGACGGTAGCGACTGCGCACCTGACCTTGACGCAACAGGGCCTGGGTACGCTGCAACCACAGCTCACGATCGTCCGGATGCACCGCCAGGCCAGGCTGGCGGGCCAGCTCGCTGTCCGCCTTCCAGCCCAGCAGGGGCATCAGGCTGGCACTATAGAACTCACTGTGCAGGGCGCCCTCGGCATAGCGCTGGATGTAGATCACCGCAGGCGAGCTGGCGATGAGGTTCTCCAGGCGCGCTTTCGCCGCGTCGGCTTGCAGTTCCTGGGCCTTGAGCGCACTGATGTCGAGAGCGAAGCCCCCCAGGCGCTGCCCTTGCCATTGCCCGCTCCAGTGATACCAGCGCACCTGGCCTGGCGCATCGTCGTCGAGCGAGCGCAACGTCAGGCTCAGCCCGTGGCCTTCACGCACCTGCTCCAAGGCCAGTTGCGCCGCCTCGCGGTCGGCGGGGTGCAGATGCGCCAGCCACTGCGCGACACTCGGCTGGGCAGGTAGGCCCAACGTGTTGGCCAACTGCTCGTCCAGCTCCATGTGCCCTGGCTGCGACCACGCCCAGCCGCCAGCACCCAGTTGCCGCTGCAATGCCTGCAGGTGGCGCTGCTGCTGGCGCAACTGGCCCAGGCGCAGCCGGCTCAGCAACGGCTCGGCCAACGCGTTCAGCAAGGCCACGGCCTCATCGACCTCAGGCAACGATTCGGCGCCGGCACAAAGTAGCCAGGCCTGGCAGACAGCCCCTTGGCGCAGTGGCAGCAGGCACAACGCAACGCCGCCGCACAGTGCCTGCAGATCAGGATGCACGCCGGCATCGAGCACTGGCTGTCCGGGCAAGCCGGTCAACCAGGATTGCAATCGTTCATCCCGCGGCCAGGGCCAGTCGGCATCGCTGGTGGCATAGCAACGCCAGCCCGCTTCGTCGACGAGCATCAGGTGCAGCGCCGATGCCCGCCAGTGCCGGGCCAGATCCTGCAGTTGCAGCGCGGTCACTGGCGCCAGGCGTTGCTCGTCGCAGTCGCGCAACGCCTGGCCAAGTCGCATTTGCCATTGCTGGCGGCTGTCATGGTGGCGTTCGCGCAGCAAGTCGCCGATGTCGAACACTTGCAGCAACCAGGCTTCGCCTTGGCGCATCAGCCAACCGCGGGTATGCAGGGTGTTGCCCCCGGCGGCGTGCCAATCCAGGTCGAGGGGCTGGCCCTGCCAATCGCCGGGAAGGCCTTCTATCACCAGCCAGCTGTTGCGTTCGAGGTAGTCGCGCAGCGGTCGAGCACCGCTGTTGGGCACGGCGAGCGCCGTGCGCAGCGGACCGCCCAGGCGCTGCACCGTCCCCTCGTCGTCGAGCCACGCCTGCAGGCCCACGGCCATCGGCATTGGCGTGGCAGGTTGTGCAGCACCCCGCCAGCGATCGAGCAGCCCCGTCACAGCTGAAGACTCGCTTCTGCTTGCAAGGCTTCGGGCAGGCGCGGGACGTCGCCGATCAATGGCAACTTGAACACCGGCATGACCCGGCTCAGGCGTTCGCTGGGATAGCGAATGCTCACCGTCAGCAGCTTGTCCACCACGCTCACCTGGACGTCGCTGGCGGACTGGAAGCCCAGGCTGCTCGGCATCCATGCCAATTGCTGGTCGATGACCTGGCGCGCCAGGGTCTGGACGTCACCGGCATAGTTGGCGCTGGCAGGGTCCAAAGCTACGCAGCGGCGCACCGCTTCGCTGCTGGCCTGATTGAAGGACTGCAGCACGAGCATCGGCAGTGCATAGCTGACAAGGCCGTGGAAAACGGCGAAGAACACCACGAATACAGCGACAAACTCGATGGCTGCCGCGCCTTTTTGCCCTCCCGCCAAGCTGGTTCGCATGTTCGCGTCTACCCTGACAATGAAACCTGAGTGACAGCATAGATCCGTTCAACGAATAGGGATGGCAATTGGCCAATGCAAAGCATTGTTCTCCTGATGTGGCTTGCCTTGTGCACTGAACAAGATATCCGTGAACGCCAGATTTCCAACCTGCTGACACTGGGCGTGGCCGCCTGTGCACTGGTCTGGTTGTTCAGTACCGGCCACAGCTGGATCGGCGCCGACGCCAGCGACGCGGGCTGGGCGCTGGCCATCGTCATGCTGCTTACCCTCCCCGGCTACATGCTTGGGCGCTTCGGTGCCGGCGACGTCAAGCTGCTCGGGGCGCTGGCCCTGGCTACCAGCCATCAGTACGTGCTTGGTACGTTCATCGGCGCAGGCATCACCGTGCTGTTGTGGATGATCGCCCGCAGGCGCCTGTGGACCTTGCTCAACCCCAAAGTCAAGAAGCGCCTGCAGGCACTGGCCGAGCAAATGGATGACAAGCAACCGTTTGCGCCCTACGTGCTGGCCGGCTTTCTATTGACCGCTGTATGGATCCAATGAGCGACCCTGTGGTCGGATGCCTTGTACAAACCTTGTACATAATCGCCAAGTGCGACTATGTTCTAGCTGCCGACCTGTCAAGCGTGGGAGCTACAGTCGGCCTGGCCACGAGAACAGGGAGTTGAACGTGAACAAGCCAATGAGTGACGTCAAGGTCCTCGTCGTCGATGATCAGCCGCTGATCGTCGAACAATTATGCGAATTCCTCGAAAACCACGGGCACCCGTGCGTAGCCGCCCACTCCACCGATCAGGCCATCGAGCGCTATGTCGACGATGAGGCGATTGGCCTGGTGGTGTGCGATCTGCACATGCCCGAACGCGATGGAATCGAGCTGATGCGTGCGCTCAAGGACATTGCCAAAGGGCAGCGCATGTTCGAGGCCATCATGCTCACCGGCCGCGCCGACAAACAGGATGTAATTCGCGCCTTGCGCGAAGGGTTCTCCGACTACTACCAGAAACCCATGGATCTCGAAGCCCTGCTCGAAGGCGTGCGCCGCCAGGAGCAGATCCTGCTCGAGCGGCGCAGCAGCTTTCAGGACCTGGGAAGCCTCAACCAGCGCCTGCAGGAGCTGGCCGAGTCCATCGACGACCTCTACCAGGACCTGGAAAAGGCACGTGGTCAAGGTATGCACCGTCGCGCCGGCGATGTTGAGGAGACCGAGAGCGAGCTACCACCGGCCTTCGAGAAACTCTCGCCACGCCAGCTCGAAGTGGCTCGGCTGGTCAGCAAGGGCAAGACCAACTACCAGATCGCCTGCGAACTGGGCATCACTGAGAACACCGTCAAGCTCTACGTGTCACAGGTTCTGCGCCTTACCCACATGCACAACCGCACGCAGCTGGCGCTGGCCCTGACCCCCAGTTCGTCACCGGTGCACCAGCGTTTCACCACCCACTAGTTCGATGAGCTGACCTTTTCCCAGCGGTAGAAATCCGGGATCGCGTACTTGTAGCTGTCCAGCCAACGTTGCATGGACTGCTCGCGCTCCCGCGCCGTCTGCACCTGCACCGTCGGCGAGGCCTGTTGGTTGCTGGCCTGTATGCGCAGCAGGGTCTCGGTGGCGCTTTCCTCACTCCCGGCCTGGCGCGGCGCATCGTCGGCCAGGGCAATGGCCGGGGCGGCCAGGCACATCATCAGCATCAAGGGCCTAAGCATCCTGATCTCCTCCTTTGGCGTGGCTCTCGGTGCCACTCACCGGCATCGCTGCGCGCCCCAGGCTACGCAGCTTTTGGGCCCGCGCCTGGGCCTCGGCGAACTGCTCGGGCTTGAGGTGCAGGCGGTTCACCAGGTCACTGGCCTGGGACCAGTTGTCCTGAAGCAGCGACAGAGTCACCAGGTTCACCGCCGGCAAGGTGTTATCGTCCTGGAGCTCCAAGGCCGTCAGAAACTCGAAACGGGCCTGCTCGTGCTGCCCCAGGTTCATCAGCACCACCCCCAGATCATTGCGCACGTTGGCATCGGTCGGCGCCAGGCGCACCGCCCGCTGCAGGTTCTGCAGCGCCTGCTGGTCATCGCCCCGGGCCGAGGCCAGTTGGCCAAGGCCATGCTCGCCCTCGGCGGCCAGGCAACCGCCCAGCAGGCTGCGATACAGCGGCTCGGCCTCGCTGCGGCCAAGCAGGCGCAGCACTCGGGCTTTGCGCAAGCGCACCGATTCCAGGCGGTTGGGCATTTGCTCGAGATGGGCCAGGCTGGCATGTGGCCGTCCCTGATTGAGCATCTCGTCGGCCAGGTTCAACGCCAGTTGCTGGTCCGCGTCGGGCTTGGCGCACTGTCCGCCCGCCCACAAACCGCCCAGGCCCGGCTGCTGGCCGGCACAACCGGCCAGCAGCAACAGCCCGGTGAACAACAGAATGCCTTTCATCGCCCCTCTCCCTTTCAAGAACCCAAAGCCCGGGCCATCGCGGAAAAACCCGGCCCGGCCAGCACGATGAGCAAGGCTGGAAACAGAAACACCATCATCACCGCCGACATTTTTGCCGACATCTTCGACACACGCTCCTGCAGTCGCGTCAGACGCCGGTCGTCCAACAGCTGTTTCAGGGCCAGCAACGATCTCAGCCCACCGCTGCCCTGGATCAGTAATTGCTGGAGGATCGCGCAGGTGTCGGTCAACTCATCCACCGCCAGTTGCTTCGCGCTCTTGTCCAGCTCCGGCCCCAGAGCCAGACCCGAGTCCACCCGCTGTAGCACCAGCCGCAGTTCGGCACTGACGTGTGGCAGCAACGAGCGTCCCTCCTCAGCCAACACTCGCAGAGCCTGCTCCACGGCGAGCCCGGTCTCGAAAAGAATGCGCAACAACGGGATCAGCAGACTCACCTCTTCGGCGATGCGTTGCTGACGCCGCGCCGCCGCCACAGCCAGCAAGCGTTTGGGCAACAGGTAGCCCAGGCCCATCGCGCACAATACTGCAACCCACCCGGAACCTTCGCCTGGCACTCCCGGCAGCAGTAACAGCACCAGCCCGCCAGTCAACAGCGGCAAGCCCAACTGCACGGCGGCGAACAGTGCCCGCTGGCGGCTGCGACGCCAACCCAGGCGAGCGAGCAATGTCTGGGTTTCACCGTCCAGGCTCTGCAGGCTGCGTCCCAAGCGGCTGCTGCCCAGCCGATGCAACCATTCGCCCAAACGCTCGTCAGGGGCCAACCGGCCCTGCAGGCGACGGCTCACCCGCAGCCGCGCGCGTGCTTGGCGCATGGCCTGCGCCGCCAACAGGAGAAACCCCGCGAACAGGCAAACGGCGCTGACCAGCAAGGCCATTTCAGAGACTCCTCATCATGCGCCAGAGCACCAGGCAACCCAGGGCCTGGAAGGCGAAGGCAAAGCCCAGCAGCCACTGTCCCTGTTGGTCTTGCCACATCGCCAGCAGGTAGCCAGGGTTACCCAGCAGGAAATACCCCACCATCAGCAACGGCAGGGCTCCGAGGATCCATGCCGTGACCCGCGTCTCACCGGTCATCGCCCGCAACTGACGTCCCCCCTGCTCACGTTCACGGATCAGCTTGATCAGGTTTTCCATCAGCTCGCTGGCGTTGCCGCCATAGCGCTGGTTGATACGCAGGCCCAGGGCGAATACGCGCAGTTCGTCCTGTCCATAGAGCTCCGCCAGTTCGCTCAGAGCGTCTTCCAGCGGCACACCCAGTTGCACGTTGCGCTGGACCCGCTGCATTGCCGCACGCAAAGGCTCACGGGTGTTCTCCAGGCCTCCGAGGACGGCGTCGGTCAAGGTGCGCCCGGCCTTCAGGCTGCGCACGCTGTAATCCAGTAGTCCCGGAAGCTGCTCGATGATGCGCCGCATGCGCCGTCGATACCGCCAGGTCAGATAGGCCTGCGCAGCCAGTGGAATCCCCAGCGACAGGAGCAACGCCACCCACCAGCTACCCAGCAACAATCCCAGCGCCACACCCCCGAGCCAGCCCAGCGCCCACGGACGCAGACGTACCCCCGCCGGATCGAGGCCGGCGCGTTGCAGCCTGGCGTCGAGCCAGCGCTGACGCGTCGCGGGGGTGCGCAATGCCTCGAGTGCGCGGCCCAGGCGTTGCAGCACACGCTCCTCCCCACGCTTGTGCAAACCCAGGCGCAACAGCAGCAAGGCGCAGCCCAAGAGCAGCACCGACAGCGACAGCAGCAGCGGCCCCATCACAGCAACCCTTCGTGACGCAGTTTTATCCCGGCGGGGTTGGGTGCCTCGCGCACGAAACCGTCGCCGCCACGCCGGTCGAAACGGAACAGAGTATTGGTCACGTAGACGTCGTCACGCAGGCCCACCACTTCCAGCACCTCGCTGACGACGCGACGGCCATCGGCCAGACGAGTCAGCTGGATGACCACGTCGAGCGCTGCACACACCATCTGTCGTAAGGTCTTCTCGGCAATCTGGCGCCCACTCAAGCCCACCAGCGTCTCCAGGCGCAGCAGCGCGTCCATGGCGGTGTTGGCGTGCACGGTGCTCATCGAGCCATCATGCCCGGTGTTCATCGCAGTCAGCACATCGAGCACCTCCGGCCCGCGGATTTCGCCCAGCAGGATCCGGTCGGGGCGCATGCGCAAGGCGTTGCGGATGAGCTCGCTGGCCTTGATCTCGCCATGGCCCTCGACATTCGGAGGACGGGTTTCCAGACGCACCACATGGGGATGGTGCAACTGCAGCTCGGCCACATCCTCGATGGTCACCAGGCGCTCGTGGGGGGCGATCATCTGGCTGAGGATGTTCAGCAAGGTAGTCTTGCCGGTGCCGGTCCCGCCGCTGACCAGGATGTTGCAGCGCCTGCCCACGGCACGTTCGAGAAAATCGAACAGCGCCTGGTCGATGGCCCGGGTCGCGAGCAGATCGGCACTCTTGAGCATGTCCTGGCGGAACTTGCGAATCGACAGGCAGGGCCCGTCCAGCGCCACCGGCGGAATGATCGCATTGACCCGGCTGCCGTCAGGCATACGGGCATCGACCATCGGCGACGACTCGTCCAGGCGCCGCCCCAATGGCGCGAGGATGCGCTGCATCACGCGCTCCACATGGTGGGCGTCGATGAAACGCAGATCGGTCTGCTGCAACAGCCCTGCCCGCTCGACGAACACCCGGAATGGCCCATTGACCAGGATCTCGGTCACGCTGGGGTCGCGCAACAGCACTTCCAACGGACCATAGCCGGTCAGTTCGTCCACCAGTTCCTCGGCCAGGCGCTCCATCTCGTAACGCGACAGGGCCAGGCGCAGGCGCGCGACATAGTCGGCCACCTGTTCCAGGACGAACTGGCTCAGCGCCGGACGCGCACCTTCCAGCAGGTTGCGGCCGCTGTCCTCGATGGCGTCGATCACGCATCGGTGCAAGGCGCGCTTGAGTGCCTGGGGATCGCTCGCCTGGTGGCGTTGGCCGCCGAAGGGTCGGTCGTTGCTCATCGGCTGCCCCACAACCTGCGCAGCCAGTTCAGCGGCGGCGGCGCAAGGGCTTCGGAACGCCGGGCCAGTCGCTCGCCCAAGGCCCGCAGAGACTGGCTGAGGCTTTCTCGCGGGGCCAGGTCGAACAGGCTCAGGCCCTGGTTCTTGGCATTGAGGCGCACTTCCGGGCAATACGGCAGCACCTTGAGCAGCGGCAAGCCATAACGCTTGGCCAAGGCATCGGCATCCGGCGCCACCTGGCGCAGGTAACGATCTACCAGCAGGCTGGCATGCTCGAGCTTGATGCCGCGGTCGCGCCACTGTTCGAGTACGTCGAGGTTGCGTCGGCAGTCGAGGATGTTCTGGTCGGTACAGAGCATCAGCTTGTCGCAGTGGCTGATGATGGTGCGCAAGGCCTCGCTGTCGGCTTGGCCGGTGAGGTTGACGACGATGTGCTGAAAATGTTGGCGCAGTGCGCTTAGCAGCATGTACAACTCGGCCGGACTGGTCGCCTTCAGCGTATCGTCGCCCGGTGCATAGCCGAGAATACGCAACCCTCCGGGCGCGCGGGTGAAGGCACTGTCGATCAGGGTCGCATCGAGGCGGCGCAGGTGACGCAGGGCATCGCCGAAGTTGAACGATGCCTCCAGGCCGAGCAAGGCCAGGCTGTCACCGCTGGGCAGGCCAAGATCGAGCAGAAGCGTCTGCTGGCCACTGTCCTGCACCACTTGGGCAAGGTGCGAAGTCAGCAGCGCACCGTCGGTGCCGCGCTGGGCGCTGTACAACACGCTCAGTCCGCCCACCTTGGGATTGCTCGCAGCCGGTGGCAAACGCTTGCCCAGGCGCCGCACCAGGCCGGCCACCTCGCTGGCACGCGAGCCGTAGGCGACGAAATCCCGTGCACCGGCACGCATGGCATGCAGCACCAGTTGGTTGTCCATGCCATCGCCCAGGGCGACGATCGCCAGCATCGGCTTGGCTTCCAGCACGCCTTCGATCAGCGCGCACTGGTTGACCAGTTGCTCACGATCCAGGCCGATGAACACCAGACTGGCGAAGGTGACATCGACCAGCGCCAGCAGCTCGTCGAGGCTGCCACCACTCGCGCCGATGACCTGTCCCAGCGGCGCCAGGGCGCCTTGCAGCCAGTGCAGGTCGTCCTGGTTGCGGGTGATGGCCAGGTATGTCTGGTTGAGACTCTCGTTCATCGTGACAACCCACCACGGCCATCGAAGTTGCCGTTCTCCAGGAAAAACAACTGACCCCAGCTGGGGTCGTAGGTACGCAGGTTCTCGCCGGGCAGTTGCGGCAACCGGGCATTGGCCGCCAGCGGCTGGACCAGGTGTGGGGTGACGATCATCAACAATTCGGTTTCCTCGCGCACCAGTGATGACTGGCGGAAGAAGGCTCCCAGCACCGGCAGATTCCCCAGGCCAGGCAGCTTGTCGACCGAGGAGCGGGTATTGCTGCTGACCAGACCGCTGATGATGAAGCTCTCGCCATCGGCCAGCGAGATGCTGGTGTCGGTGCGACGCACGCTGAGGCCAGGCACGAGGGTGCCGGCGATGTTGACGGCATTGTTGTAGTCCAGCTCACTGACCTCCGGTGCCACCTTGAGGGTGATGCGATCGCGGCTGACCACCGTCGGCGTGAGGGCCAGGCGTACGCCGAATTCCTTGTACTCGATGGAGACGTTGTCACTGCCGGCGCTGGGTACTGGGATCGGTATCTCACCGCCGGCCAGGAAGCTCGCGGTCAGGCCACTGAGCACGGTGAGGCTGGGGCGTGCCAGGGTGTAGGCAAAACCGCTGTTCTCCAGCGCATTGATCGCGGCCAGGAAGCGGCTGCTGCCACCGCCCCAGACGATGTTGAAGACCCCGTCGTCGAGAGGAATGGCCGGGGTGGCGTTGGGCACCGAGCCTGGGCTGACGGTCGTGCCCGGCACCGTCCCGGGCGAGCCGATCAGGCTGTTGTTCGAACCTTTGAAGAACAACCTCGCTCCCGCCTCTTTGTACTTGTTGCGGCGCACCTCGACGAAGCGGATATCGGCCTGCACCTGGCTGGGTAACTGGATGTCCTGCGATGGCAACTGCGCCCCTGGCGCCATGTCGGCGCTGGCTTGACCTTTGACGAACAGCATGGCGCGATGGGGGCCGGCTGCGCAGGGAGTCCACAGCATCAAGCTGGTGTTGCCCGGCGCCACGCCGGTCAGCAACACCGCCCGATCGCCACTGGCCTGCACGTCGGCGACCCTGGGCTCACCGACCGCCACCCGCTGGATCGCCAGCGGCAGGCGCAGCTCCTCCTGTTGCCCCTGATCGATCTCGATCACCGTTGGCAAGCGACCGACCGCCGCGCACGCCGGATCGGCGGCCTGGCTAACCGGTGCCAGCGCGGCCACGCCGATAACGGTGAACATTCGCACGGCATCACGTACGAAACTGCGCATGGCGGCATCCTTGCTCGGTCAGGGGGACGATGGGCGAGTGTCGGTCTGTGCGCCGCGTATCACCTGCATGCCGGGTGCCCGACCCGGCGCAGCGGCTTTGGCCACGGGAACCTGGGCCAATTGATTGAAGCGATAAAGGTCACGGTCGAGGCGTTGCGACAGCGGCTCGGCCGGGTCCAGGCTGGCTAGACGCTCGTCGGCGCTGCGCACCGCCAGGCGCAAGGTGCCGGCCTGGGCCGCCAGCATCAGCCGGCTGGCCAAGGCCTGCGGCACGGCCAGCGCCACGGTACGGGTATTGTTGCCGACGGCGTCTCGGCGGCTGTCCTGTTGCTCCTGGGCGCTCAAGGCCGGGCGGCCATCGTTGGCCAGACCCACCTGGCGATCCACGCTCAACACGCGCAATGCCGGCAGCACCACCTGGGCCGAGGCCTGTGGATTGGCGGCATCCTCGCGCAGGAACAACAGGACATCGACGTAATCGCCAGGGCTCAGCTGGCCACCGGCGCCGATCACATCGTCAACCGCCACCGCCACCGCGCGCTCGTTGGGACGGATCATGCGGGCCAGCGGGCCGGCGGCCTGGAACGTCTGTACATCGAGCCAGGTCCCCTCGGCCAGAGCCCGACTGCTGCTACGTCCAAGCACCTGCTCGACCTGTTGATAGGCTCCAGCCGGAGCCACTTGCAACTGCTCCACCAACAGGTCGTCTTCGGTCAGCGGTGTGTACGCAGGCACGGCACGCCGCACCACCACCACCGGTGAACGGTGCGGCTGGGCCACAGGCGCAGGTGCCACCGGGGGCGGCTGCTGAGGATCGACGGCAACACTCGGAGCGGCGACTACCGGCGCCGGCGCAGGTCGACTGAGCATCAAGCCCCAGTAGCCGGCCAACAAGGCCGCGACAAAGAACACACTCGCCAAGACCATGGTCAAGCGACTGCTCATGACCGCTCTCCCTACACCCAGATAGGTGATGGCAAAAAGAAACCATTGTGCATCCAGAAGTTAGCGCAAGACCGGCGGTTCGCCACTTATCGGGTCGTTCTTTTTCAGCCACGAAATTGACGCCTTGGCAAAACAATCAGTTAGATGCGCTAATCGCCATTACTACTTTAGGAATAGCTACTTATTACTATTGCGACATCGCCAACCTTGACAATGCTCTGATGGCAATGAGGCATCAACCAGCGATGCCCCACGTCGCGCCCCGGCGCAAGGAGAAGTGCCATGTTGCTCACCAAGCTGTACATCCGCTGCAAGCTGTTCCTGCAAAGCAAGGAAGGTGCATCCGGGATCGAGTACGCCGTGATCGCGGCGATGGTCGCCGTCGCGCTGGCGGCGTTCGTCACCCCCATCTCGGAACAGGTGACCGCCCTGATGAACACCATCCAGACCGCCATCACGCCGAAATCCTGACCGTCGACGGCGCGATCGTCCTTCCTCGCAACAGGAGCCCGTATGCCTACAGCGCGCCATCAGATCCTGCTGGTCGATGACGAGGAAGAGGCCTTGGCCGAACTCGCCGAGCTGCTCGACAACCATGGTTTCTGTTGCCACTGCGCCACATCGGTAGCACAGGCGTTGCAGACGCTCACCCGTCATCCCGACGTGGTGCTCGTCATCACCGACCTGTGCATGCCGGAAGCAAGCGGCGTCGATCTGATCAGGCACCTGCGCGACCACACCGAGCGCCAACATCTGCCCGTCATCGTGGTCTCCGGCCAGGCTGACCTGGATGACGTCAACGACCTGCTGCGCCTGCAGGTCCTCGACCTGTACCGCAAGCCGATCTACCACGCCCGCCTGCTGGCGACCCTCGCCAACCTGTTTCCCACTCCGGTCGGGGAGCCGCTACAGCTGTAGGCTGACGCTCAGGCTCAGGCGAGGCTGGCGGTCGAGGCTGTCCAGGGCGATGTCCGCCAGGGGCTTGGCCAGTTCCAGGGTCAGGTCGTAGGTCTTGCCATCGCCGGCGCGCAACCCCATGGCCAACGAGCCCAGACGGGCATCTTCGATGCCACCACGGTTGAACCAGGCACGGGCGGTGTCGAGCACCACATAGGGTTGCAAGGTCGGAAACCAGGCGCCTGCGCGGTGCACCCGGTAGTTGACTTCGTAGGCCAGGCCCCAGCCTTTGTCGCCGGCGGCCTGGTCACTCGGATAACCTCGACCGAAATGCTGCCCGCCGAAGGGCGCGCGCTCGCTGTCCGGCAGGTGGTCATCGCTCCAGTACAACGCGCCCGACAGTACACCTTGCCAGTTGCCCGGCCAGGCATCGCGCTGCACACCGAGCAGACGCAGGCGCAGAAAATCCAGGTCTGCCTGGCCATCGGCTTTCGCCCCAAACTGGTCGAGGCCCTGGTGGACGCTGCCACTGACCAGACGCAGCCGTCCGCCTTCGCGCTCGCGCCAATCGGTCTCGAACCCCAGCACGCGAAGGTCGGTTCCATCGCGGGCAGGTCGGCCGGTAGCCTCTGCCTCGATATCGCTGCGATCGCTGCCCACCTCGAACAGCGCCCGCGCATCCAGCCATTGGTCCGGGGCGACGATCAAAGGCTGGCTGATACCCACGCTGTAGCGCTGGTTGTCGCGCTCACGGGTGCCGTAGCCGCCGTGGTTCAGACGGAGGCGGGTGCTCGAATGATTGCGATAGCGCATCGCCGAAGCCAGGATCTGGCTGCCCTGGGCATCGATGAACTGACCATAATCCAGCCGCCAGTAATGCGCTTCGTCCTGCCCAGGCGGCACCAGCACGGCAGCGCTGAGTCGCTCGGCCAAGGGTGTTTGCGCCTGACTGGCAACGCTCAACAACGTCTGTGGGCTGTCGCGGCTGCCATCGGCGAACGTGAGGCCGGCCGCGATCGACTGGCGCGCCACCTGGACGACCAGGCGCATGGCCTGTTCGTTGGCACCGGGTTGCAGGGTCCGGGCCTGCAAGGACACACCAGGGATGCGCGCGATCAGCCCGGTATAGCGTTCGAAGGACTGGCGCGTCAAAGGGCGCTCGGCTTTGAGCTGGCCCAGCAACTGCTCGAGGTAGGCCGCCCCGGGGCCAATCTCACCGAGGATCTCACAGTCGCTTACGTAACCTTCGACCAGCACCACGCTGACCCGGCCATCGGCCAGGTCCTCGGGCACCAGGTAGGCATACGACAAGAAGTAGCCGTCCTTCAGGTAGCGCTGGGTGAGCCGTTCGACATAGGTCACCAGCTGCGCCACGGTCACGTCCTGGCCGAGCAAAGGCTCGAAGTGCTCGCGCAGGTCACTCAGCGGATAGACCGTGCCACCCTCGAAACGCACCTTGCGCAGGTGCACCCGGGCGCTCAGGTCCAGCGCCGGACGCGGATGCACGCCCTCAATCGAGGATAACTGACCGGCGCCCACGGGCTGATAGACATCGATGGACAGGTTGCTGGCCGGTAGCAGGCTTTCATCGGCGCTGCCGGACATGAACGCCGGCAGCGGTACGGCGCCCGCTGCACAGGTCGAGGACAAGGCCAACCAGGTCACCACCCACTGACGCATGCGGACACTCCCTGCTCGCCCCATCCATGCCACAGCTTGCAACCACAAGCCTAGGCGCTGGGCCAACGGTCGTCGACCTGCATTGGCGACGTCTCACTCGACCTGAAACGCCACCCGGGCGGTCTCGCCGCTTTCGTCAAGGGCACTGAGCTCGACCTGCCCCGTGCGCTCGAAGCGCACCAGCAAGTTGCCCTGTGCCTCGGTCTCGCCTAATGGCTGCCCGTCGAGGAACCACCAGCGCCGCCCACCACCGCCCAGCGCCGAAACATACAATTGCAGCGGCTCGCTGCTCTGCGCCGGACGGCGCAGGTGATCGCCCGGGCGCACGCCGACGATCGACAAGGGCGGCGCGCTCGGCGCTGTGTGTGGCGGGCAGTGGGTGGACACCGCCGGCATCCGCGCCGCACGCCGTTCACTGCGCGGCAACCAAGGTTCCAATGGCGCGGGCCAGAGCGCGATGTCGCGGGCCATGGCGCCTGGGCAACTCGCGTCGACACGCAGGCCCTGGGCGTCGACCCAGACCCGCTCGTGCAGGCCCAGCCCGAGCGGCTGGTCGGCAGCCTGCAAGGTCGGTGGCGTGGTGCCTTCAAGGGTCCAGGCGAAGCGCTGACGCCGACAGTTGGGGTCCTGGCGGTTCATTGGCATGCCCAACGGCCAGCAGATCGCGGCAACCCCGACACTGGCGGGAACCTGCTCCACAGGCGGGCTCAGGCCTCGCTGGCTGTCGCGGTTGCTCAGCAGGTCATGCACCTGGAGCATCAACGGGGCAGCGGAGGCCAGGCCGAACTGGCCAGGTACCGGAGTGCCGTCGGGACGGCCGATCCACACGCCGATCAGGTAGCGCGGCCCCACGCCGATCGACCAGGCATCGCGAAATCCGTAGCTGGTGCCAGTCTTCCAGGCCAGCTGCGGTCGCTGCACCAACTCGGCATGGGGGTCACGGTCCGGTCGCGCCTGGCCACTGAGGATGCGTCGAACGATCCACGCCGCTCCCGGCGACATCAGCCGTCGCTGCACCAACGGGTCCTGCGGTTGCAGGCGCACCTGGGCACTCTGGCCAGCACGGGCCAGCGCTGCATAACCGCCGACCAGATCTTCCAGACGGCTACCGGCGCCGCCGAGAATCAACGACAGGTTAGGCTCTGCCAGCGGCGGCAATGCCAGGGGCACGCCGGCCATGCGCATCTGCGCAGCGAAGCGCTTCGGACCATAGGCCTCGAGCAACTGCACCGCCGGCAGGTTGAGCGACAGCGCCAGTGCCGAGCTGGCCGATACCGGGCCGCTGAAGCCCATCGAAAAATTGCCGGGCCGGTAGTCGCCATAACGACGTGGCACATCCTGCAACAACGACTCGGAGTGGATCAGCCCATCGTCCATGGCCAGGCCATAGAGGAACGGCTTGAGCGTCGAGCCGGGCGAACGCAGCGCACGCACCATGTCGACATGACCGAAACGGCGCGCATCGGTGAGATCGACCGAACCGAGGTAGGCGCGCACCGCCATGCTCTGTGCATCGACCACCAGGATCGCCGCCGACGTGCGCTCGGGCAGGCGCGCACGCCAGCCCAGCAGCAGGTCTTCCAGGCGCCGCTGCAACGATGCATCCAGGGTGGTGCGGATCAGCGGTGGGCTAGCGGGGGTGTTCAGCCGACGCGCCAGCAACGGGGCCAGTGCCGGCTCCTGGCGTGGCGCCAGAAGCAAGGGTTCCTCGCGGGCCTCGGCGATTTGTCTGGCCGGCCATACCTGATACTCGTCCAGGCGTTGCAATACCTTGTCGCGGGCGCGCTGGGCGCGTTCGGGGTGGCGGTCCGGGCGCAAGCGACTGGGCGCCTGGGGCAACACCGCGAGCAATGCGGCTTCGGCAGGGGTGAGGTGACGTGGCGACTTGCCCAGGTATGCCCAGCTGGCCGCCGCCACGCCCTGCAACGTTCCACCGAAGGGTGCGCGATTGAGGTACAGCTGGAGGATGTCGCGCTTGGACAAGTGCCATTCCAGTTGCAACGTGCGCCACAACTGACGCAGCTTGCCCGCCAGGGTCCGGTCGTGGGGATCGAGCAGACGCGCCACCTGCATCGACAACGTGCTGCCACCGGACACTACACGCCCGCCCCGCAGGTTGAGCCAGGCGGCGCGCACCAGGGCCAGCGGGTTGACCCCGGGGTGCTGGTAGAACCAGCGGTCCTCGTAGGTCAGCAGGGCCTGCAGGTACAACGGCGAAACCTCGTCGGGGCTGATCGGATAGCGCCATACGCCGTCGGCGTCGGCGAAACGCCACAGCGGTGTGCCGTCCTCGGCCAGCACCACTCGCGCCAAGTCATCGCCAGGCAGCGGCAACGGCCAGAGTCGGTCAGCCAGCCACAGCAAGCCAAGCGTCAGCAGCAGACCCAGGGTCGCGGTGCGCAAGCACTTGCCCATGCGCGTACGCGGGCGGGCTAAGCTTGGCATCGGGAACCGACCCGGCCAGGTGATGGCCAAAGGCTTGGGAACGGCAACCGCGCCGATTCGTCTATCAGGAAGCAACTATGCATGTAGAAGGTTTTTTCGAGTGGCTTGGTCAGGCACTAGGGTCGTTGATCCGCTTCATCGTCGATGTCTTTAGCGGGTTGTTCAACCTGCTGGCCAACGCCGGGGGCAATTTCATCGACGGCCTGGCCCGTACGCTGGGCATGGACACCTCACTGATCAGCATCCTGGCCCTGATCATAGGCCTGTTGCTGCTGTACTCGGCTATCCGCGCCTTCATGCGTGCCTCGATCATCGCCGGGATCATCTGGCTGGTGCTGGGGTTGTGGGTGATGAGCTGGGTCATTCACTGAAGCCGCAAGCTGCAAGCTGCAAGAAACGCGTTCTGCTTCGCTTGTAGCTTGCAGCTTTCGCCTCAGCGCGCTCTGACCGTCATCTCTCCCTGCCCATCACCCACGGCCTGCAGGTTCGGCCGGTACATCGACTCGACCTGCGGCGGCGGCACGCGATAAGTGCCAGGTGTCACCGCACGGGCCAGGTACAGCAGGTGGGTGGTGCCGTAACCATCGAGCTTGAGCGCCGCCACGTAACGGTCGTCACGGTATTCCTGGTGCACCACGCTGGCGTTCTGCATCGACTCGCGCCACTGCTTAACCGCGCTGCTGGCGTTGTCCAGACTGGCCGCGCTCTGTGCCAGGTTCTGGTTTTCCAGTTCCAGGCCCGCCGGCAGCAGGTCGACGACCAGGGCGTCCGGCACCCGCTCTTGAGACTTGAGCGCCAGGTGCACCAGGACCAGATCGCCGCTGCGCAGGTTGTGCAGGTCCAGCGCCTGCCCGTTCATGCCCAGGTACTCGCGACGAATTTCCATGCCGTTGCCCATGGCCGCCGGCGCCTGGCGCGGATAGCCCGACAGCGTCAGTTGCTGGTAGAGCGTCTCGCCGCTTTCGTTCTGTATGCTCAGCGGCGACGCCAACAACGGCCCTTCGAGCTTCAGGCCGGACTCGGCATTGTTCAGCTCGCGCACTTCGCCGGCACTGTCCAGGCGCGCCTGCCACTGCCCTTCGGGCTTGCCGAGCAGGCCACGACCGGCCAGGTACAGGGCATTGCGCTCCTGGGTCGACAGCCAACGGTTGGCCGCCAGTTCGTCGGAGAGCGCGAACAGGCGCTGGTCGACCTGGCCGCTGGCCAAGTTGTTTTCCTGTAGCAGCGCCAGGATCAACGCCTGGTCACGCAGGCTGCTGCCGTAGTCGGCCATCCAGCCCTTGCTGCGGGCGATGCCCAAACCAGCTTGCAGGGCCTGTTGCGAACGTGGCTTGTCGCCCATCTTGTCCAGCGCTACTGCCAGCTGCACCAATGGCAGGCCGGAGCGCGCGTCGGCACGGCGCTCGAACAGGCTGCGCAACGCTCCCAGCGGCGCCTGCTGGCTTCGCGCAAGCACCAGTGCAGCATAGGCCTGCACGGCAAAGCGGGTGTGCTCGGCGTTCTCGCTGTAGTCGACTTCGATCAGGTTGCGCTCCTGCAGATAACGCAGCAGGCGCTCGTTGGCCTTCTTCAAGGCTTCGGCCGGCACGCCATAACCCTGGTCGCGTGCGCGTAGCAGGAAGTCGGTGACATAGGCGGTCAGCCAGTACTCCTCTTCGCTGTCCGAACTCCACAGACCGAAGCTGCCGTTGTAGCGTTGCATGCCCAGCAGGTGTTCGATGCCCATTTCGATCTTGCGCTTGCGCACCTCGGCCGGCTCGCCCTTGATACCGAGGCGCTTGAGGCTTTCGGCATCGGCGTACAACGACGGATAGAGTCCGCTGGTGGTCTGCTCCAGACAGCCGTAGGGGTAGGCTTCGAGGGCACGGATCTGCTCGGCGAGGTTCAACGGCGGTCGACTGGACAAGGCCAGGCTGGCCTCCAGGCCGGCCGGTTCGAACGCCGCCAGGTCACCCTCAGGCAGCGACCATGGCTGCTCCTTGAGGGCCACGCGGTAGTGCTTGAGCATCGCCGGGTAGGCCGGACGCACGCCCAAGGTCCACTCGCGCTCGAATACACCGGTGGGCTCGCCGGGTAATTGCAGGCCGGTGACGCGCACGTGCACCTTGCCCTGCCCCAGGCCACCCTCGGCCTGCACCGGAATCAGCAGCGTGCTGCGCTGGCCTTCGCCCAGGGTGACAGCCTGTCGAGCGCTGTCGGCCAGACTCAGCTGGCCCTCGGTACTGACGTCGACGTTGAGTTGTTGCGCGCGACCAGACAGGTTGGCCAGGTCCAGCGCCAGGTTGGTGCGATCACCACCGGCGAGGAAGCGCGGCGCCGACAGCTCGGCAATCAGCGGCGCGGCGACCACCGTCTTGCCTTCGGCCATGCCGAAGTGCTCATCGGTCCAGGCCTGGGCCATCAAGCGCAGCTCGCCGTTGAAGTCAGGAATGTCCACCGTCGCCTGTCCTTCACCTTGCTCGTTCAGGGTCACCGGTACGCTCTGCCGGGCGACGATGTTCACCGTGGTGTTGGGGCGCTTGCCGCCCTTGGCCATGGCCGCGTCACCGCCGAACGCCAGACTGGCCAGGCGGCCCTGGCCGGCTTCGATCAGTTGGCCGTAGATGTCGAGTTGATCGGCGCCGTAGGCCTTGCGCCCGAACAGGCTGGCGAACGGGTCAGGGGTCTTGAAGTCGGTGATGTTGAGGATGCCCACGTCCACGGCGGACAACAGCACATGCACGTGCTTGGGAATGCTGCCGTCGGCGTTGGCGGCCTTGAAGCGAACCGTCAGCGGTTGCTTCGGACGCATCTTCTCCGGTGCCTGCAGGCTGAGCGCGAGCTTGCGGTCGGCACGCGCCAGCGGCAGGTGCAGCACGCCCACGGCACGCTTGGGCGTGGCATTGGCCTTGCGCTCGCCCGGGCGAATCACCAGGGCGCTTATGTACAGGTCATGACGGGCCCACTGCTTGTCCAGCTGCACCTCGAAGGTCTTGCCTTCGGCTGGCACGTCGATTTCCTCCCACCACAATGGGCCATCGCTGGACTCGATCATCAGGTAGCCGCTGCCGGCCGCCGGCGCGGTCACGGTGACCTTGGCGGTGGCGCCATCGACGTAGGCTGGTTGATCGAGCGCCAACTTGACCTGGTCAGGGCGCACGGCGCCGCCTTCGGCGTTGTCCTGGACGCGGTAGCCTGCCCAGAAGCGCTCGCTGGACACCAGCCCGGTCTCGGGATCTTCGACCTCGACGCGGTACGGGCCCCACTCCACGGGGAAGGTGAGCTTGGCCGTGGAGCCGGCGTTGACGCTGACGGTCTGCTCGCTCTGGGTGAGGAATTTCTCGTTGTAGTTGTAACTCCAGCCGTCGCTGTCGGAGTAGTTCCAGTAGTAGTCGCGGCGCTCGCGGACCAAGCGCACCTTGAGTTCGTCGGCAGCGAGCTTGTGACCCTCGCGATCAGCCACCAGGAACTCGAATTCCACCGGTCCGTCGCTGTCGGTTTCCTCACCGTCGAACAGGCCACGCAGTCCCGGGAGCCGCTCGGCAGGCCAGATCGGTTGCTCGAGGCGGCGGGTGATCGGCCGCCCACCGGATTCCTGCAGGCTGGCCTGCACGGTCAGTTGCAACGGCGAACGCGCCTCGGCCCAACGGCTTTCGATGTTCAGCACGGCCTTGCCGGCCTGGTCGAGGGTGACTTCGTCCAGCTCCAGATCCTGGTTCAGATCGGTCTCGGTGACCGCACCGAACTGGTAGCCCGGCAGGGTCGGCACCGCTTCACGCAGCGGGCGCACATAGGCCTGGCCGCTAAGGCGGTTGCCGGCAGCCGGAGCGCCATAGAGGTAACGACCCGTGACCTGGATGCGGGCATTCTGCTCGGGCGACAGCGGCTTGGCGCTGCCTTTGAGTTCCAATGCCAAGCGCTCGGGAAGGAAGTCCTCGACCAGGAATTCGTACACCTGCTTGCGCCCACCCCCCAGGTCGAGCAGCAGTTGCCAACGCCCGGTGGGGGCCTCGCCGGCCAATTGCAGTTGGTACTGGAACAGGCCGTTGGCATCGGCTTCCCAGACGAACTTGCGGCTCACCTGCTCATCGGGGCGACGCACTTCCACATTGACCGGCTGGGCCTTGACCGGCTTGCCGTCCTGGTCGCGCAGCAGGCCGTTGAGCAGCACCGTCTCGCCTGGACGGTAAAGGTCGCGCGGGCCGAAGATGAAGAACTGCAACGGATTGGCCTGAGGGCCGGTGATGTCGAACTCGGCAAGGTCAAGGGCGGCGCTGTTCAGTCGCAGCAACGTGGTGTGCACGCCTTGGGTGGCGATCAAGGTATCGGCCTTGGCGGTGATCGGCAGCTGCGCATGGCCGGCGCCATCGGTGCTGGCCTGGGCCAGCAGCTTGCCCTTGGCGTCATGCAACTCGATCTTGACGTCCTTGAGTGCCTTGCCGCCTTCCAGGGCCTGGGCGAACACGTCGATACGGTCGCGGTAGCGGTGGGCCGAGACGCCGATGTCGCTCAGGGTGAACAGCGTGGCAGGCTGCGAGTAATCATAGGTGCCCGATGCCCGCATCACCGCCAGGTACACGCCTGGCTCCTGCAGCGGCTTGATGCCGGCGATCGGCAGCAGCACGGTCTCGCGGGTATTGCGCGCCGGATTGAGGTCGAAGCGGCCGCTGTAGACCAGATCGGCCATCTGCAGAGTCTCTTTCGACTGGTAGTAGTACAGGCTGCTGTTGCGTCCCCAGTTGGCGAGGAAGCTCGAGAGCATGTCTGGCTTGACCCGGAAGAACTCGACATCGACCTTGGCGACGTTCAGGGCAATGACCGGCAGCCCTTCGGCCAAGCGCGTAGGCAGTAACGAACCACGGCTGGCGAAGCCGACGGTCGGCTGCATGTCCCGGGTTTCCAGGCGGCTGATCGACTCGGCAGCCAGTTGCTGGCCATTGACCGCACGCAGGCCCTTGTCGACGGTCAGCACCAGCTTGCGCTGCGGTTCCAGGTGCCGCATGCGCAGTTCCATCTGGTTGTCGGACAGCTCCCAGGCGCCGTCGAGCTTGCCTTTGACGGTATCCACCAGGTGCACGCGGGCGGCGAAGTCCTGGTCGGCTTCCAGCGGCGCCGAGAAGCTGACCGACAGGGCGCTGGCGCCGTCGATCTGCACCTCCGAGACATCCACCACGCTCAGCTCACGGCCCGCGTAACGCTTGGCCAGCACCGCCGGGTCTTCGTGTTTGGGCGCGGGCGCGGCAGCACTGGCGGCAGGCTTTTGCGCAGGCTCCGGCTTGTCAGGGGTGGAAGAGTCACATGCACTGAGCAACGCCAGCGCGCAGGCCAGCAACAATCCTTTGTTGAACATGGAGTAGGAACTCTTGGGCAGCGTGTCGATGAAGGCAGCAACTATAACGTAACGGCCGACGCGATACCCGCGCCTGGCCGACGAATGAGACCGCGTTCGCACGCAGAGGTTGCCAGGGCCGCTACAATGCGGTCTGCCTCGAAACAGGAACGACCATGCCCGTGTTAACCGACTGGCGCGACCGCCCCACCCACCGCAGGGTCTGGGCGCTGGCCGCGCCGATGATCCTTTCCAACATTTCGGTGCCATTGGTGGCGCTGGTCGACAGCACCGTCATCGGCCATCTGCCCCATGCCCACCAATTGGGCGCCGTGGCGGTGGGCGCCAC
Source organism: Pseudomonas putida (assembly GCF_004357765.1). Taxonomy (GTDB): domain Bacteria; phylum Pseudomonadota; class Gammaproteobacteria; order Pseudomonadales; family Pseudomonadaceae; genus Aquipseudomonas; species Aquipseudomonas putida_U. Next base: position 48,595 of record NZ_SMTE01000002.1, read on the forward strand.
CCTGTTCACTTTCATGGTCGGTCTGCTGGGCTTTCTGCGCATGGGGTCGACCGGTTTCGCCGCCCAGGCGGCCGGGCGCAGCGATGGCGCTGCGCTGCGTCAGGTACTGGCGCAAGGGCTATTGCTGGCGACTGGCCTGGGCCTGTTGATCGGTCTGCTGGCCCTGCCCTTCAGCCAGTTGGCATTGCATGCCATGCAACCGAGCGCGGCGCTGCAGCAGTCCACCGAGGCCTTTTTCCACACGCGCCTGCTCGGCCTGCCGGCGGCACTGGCCAGTTACGCCTTGGTCGGCTGGTTCCTCGGTACCCAGAACGCCCGGGCGCCGCTGGCGATCCTGCTGACCACCAATCTGTTGAACATCGCACTCAACCTCTGGTTCGTGCTGGGGCTGGACTGGGGGGTGCTGGGTTCGGCACGGGCCTCGGTGATAGCCGAGTGGAGCGCCGCATTGCTCGGCTTGGCCCTGACTCGCCCGGCGCTGCGCGCCTATCCTGGGCAGGTCGCCTGGGCTGCGCTCAAGCGCTGGCAGGCCTGGCGCCCTCTGCTGGCGGTGAACCGCGACATCTTCCTGCGCAGTCTGGCGCTGCAGTTGGTGTTCCTGGCCATCACCGTACAGGGTGCGCGCCTGGGCGAGGCCACCGTGGCGGCCAACGCCCTGCTGCTCAACGGGCTGTTGCTCACCGCCTATGCCCTCGATGGCCTGGCCCATGCCGTCGAGGCACTGTGCGGCCATGCCATCGGTGCTGGCGAACGCATCACCTTACGCCGCTCGCTGGTGGTTGCCGGTGGCTGGTCGCTGATCACCAGCCTTGGCTTCGCGGGCCTTTTCCTGCTCGGCGGACACCTGTTCATCGACCTGCAGACCGATATCGACAGCGTACGCGCCGCGGCCTACCCGTACCTGCCATACCTCGCCATGCTGCCGTTGATCGCGGTGTGGAGCTACTTGTTGGACGGGTTGTTCATCGGTGCCACGCGGGCACGGGAGATGCGCAATGCGATGTTGGTGTCGGTGCTGATCGCGCTGCCAGTTGCGTGGCTGATGAGCGGATTCGGCAACCATGGACTATGGCTGGCGTTTCTCGGCTTCATGGGGTTGCGGGCGGTGACGCTGGGGTGGGTGGAGTGGCGGTTGCAGCAGCGAGGGCTGTGGGTGGGTTGACGGGGCCTGGCTTGCGGTTTTTGGGGCGGCAGAGATCGAGCGCCGCCCGCGCGGCGCTCGATCTCAAACCCAGCAAAGTCGTCGCGACGAAAACACCCCACTCAGGACGACAGGTAGGAGGAACGCGTCAGCCCCAGGCGCAGGGCATCGAGGAACTGGGTCCGCTCGCGGGCGCTGATCTTGGCGCTGGCCACCTTGTCGCGGTAGTGAGTCATCAGCTCCTCCGGCGACAGGTGCACATAGCGCAGCATGTCCTCGATGGTGTCGTGGGTCTCGATACCGGCGTGGTACACGCTGCCATCGGCATTCTGGTAGATGTTCACCGAGTCGGTGTCACCGAACAGATTGTGCATGTCGCCGAGGATCTCTTGGTACGCACCGACCAGGAACACGCCCAGCAGGTAGTCCTCACCTTCGTTGACGGCATGTACCGGCATGCTGGTCTCGATGCTCTGCTCATCGACGTACTGGTTGATCTTGCCGTCGGAATCGCAGGTCAGGTCCTGCAGCACCGCACGGCGTAGCGGCTCTTCGTTCAGGCGATGCAGCGGAATGATCGGCAGTACCTGGCCGATGGCCCAGGTATCGGGCAGGCTCTGGAACACCGAGAAGTTGCAGATGTACTTGTCGGCGAGCTTGTCGTTGAGCTCATCCAGCACCTGGCGGTGCGAGCGCTGGCGGGCCTTCAGCGAATTGTGCAGGCGACGGCAGACGGCGAAATAGCACTGCTCGGCCAGGGCTTTCTCGGCCAGGGTGATCTTGCCATCGGCATACTGCGCCGCCACGTCGCCCAGGTAATGGGTGGCACGCCAGTAGGTTTCGGTGACCATCTCGATGTCGGTCGGTCCCAACAGGTCGACCAGCCACTGCACGGTTTGCGGCAGGGCTTCCTTGTTCTCGATGGTGGGCACCTCGTCGTTGTGCTTCTCGACGTCGGTGACCTGAATCACCAGCATGGCATGGTGCGCGGTCAGCGAACGGCCGCTTTCAGAGAAGATGTGCGGATGCGGCAAGCCCTGGGCATCACAGAACTCCTTGAGCATGCCCACGACCACCCCGGCATAGTCGTCCATGTCGTAGTTGATCGAGCTTGCATTGCGCGAGTGGGTGCCGTCGTAGTCAACGCCCAGACCACCACCCACGTCGATGTGATCGACCGGCAGACCCAACGCACGCAGCTCGCCGTAATAGCGAATGGCTTCCTTGAAGCCGTGTTGGTAGTCGGCCAGGTTGGCGATCTGCGAGCCCATGTGGAAGTGCAGCAGACGGATGCCTTGATCCAGGCCGGCGTCACGGAAACGCTGCACCACCGAAATCAACTGCGCGGCGGACAGGCCGAACTTGGACTTTTCGCCACCGGTGTCGGCCCACTTGCTCGAAGCCAGCGACGACAGGCGCACGCGCAGACCGACCTGGGGCTTGACCTTGAGCTCGGCGGCCTCCTCGATCACCAGAGCGACTTCGGACTCCTTCTCGATGACGATGAACACGTTGTGACCGAGCTTCTGGCCCATCAGCGCCAGGCGGATGAACTCACGGTCCTTGTAGCCGTTGCAGACGATGGTGCCGCCTTTGGGCGCCAACGCCAGGACCGCCAGCAGCTCCGGCTTGGAGCCCGCCTCCAGGCCGATCGACACGTTCTGCGTGGCAATGATGTTCTCCACCACCGCTTCCTGCTGGTTGACCTTGATCGGGTACAGGGCGGTGTATTGGCTTTGGTATTCCAGGCGGGCGATGTTGGCGTCGAACGCCCCCGTCAGCTGGCGCACACGGTCCTGCAGGATATCCGGGAAGCGCACCAGCAGCGGCAACGAAAGACCGCTCTGACGCAGTTGGTCGACCTGCTCGTAGAGGTCGATCGGGGCGCTGTCCGGGCCATTGGGGCGCACTTCGACGCGCCCGGCCTCATTGATGGCGAAATAACCAGCGCCCCAATGGCGGATACCATAAACGCTGCGGCTGTCGGCCACGGTCCACTGGCTACCATCGTCTTTGCGTGTGCGTCGTACGGACATTCAAGTCCCCCATGAATAAGTCGAAGACACTGCCCCCGGCACGGTGGTGGGCGCAGTGTAGAAGCGAAAAGTGACGATTCATCCGTGTGCAGTCATAGACCCTGCCCACGGGAACGAGTTTAGAAAGTGCTGGGCGAAAACGCGCGGCTGACTTCAGCCACCGGACTTTTTCGCCTTGAATCCCTGTTTGGTCAGCTCGCCGATCAACAGGTCGACATGATCGCCCTGGATCTCGATCACGCCGTCCTTCAATGCACCCCCAGTGCCGCAACGGCGTTTGAGTGTGCTGGCCAGCTCCTTGAGCTGGTCCAGAGGCAGCGGAACGCCGGTGACCGTGGTCACGGTCTTGCCGCCACGGCCTTTGCTCTCGCGGCGTACGCGGGCGATGCCATCACCTTCGGGGATGACCTGCTGTTTGCAGATACAGGCGTCCACCGGCTGGCCGCAATCGGGGCAGTGCCGACCGCTATCGGTGGAGTAAACGAGACCGCCAAGGGCGGCGAAGGAAGAAGCTTTCTTGGCCACTTTTGATCCTCTGCGCTGAGGACAAAAACTGGTCGACAGGTGCCGACCGCGAAGCCCCACTCTGGCAGGGGCGGCGCTACTGCCGCACGACATGCGACAGCCCGAAAAGGGCGCGCAGTGTAACGGTAATTGGTGTGATTGCTAAGTACTGGAATGCGCCATTTTGCGAATGTTTTGCGACCCAATCTGCGTGAACCCACTGCACCTTACTGCGTAGGAGCCTGGGAGCACAGCCAGCACGATTACCCCAAGCTTGCCTTATACCGCTGCAATGCCGCCAACGAGTCCGGACAATAGGGTTTTTCCAGGCTCTCCCGCTCAACCTGCGCCAAGCTGACGAACCTTGCCTCCATCACTTCTTCGGGTTGCAGGCGCAGGGGTGCATCCGACACAGCCGAATACACCGCGCACCACAGGCGATTATCCGGCTGATCGAAATAGAAGCGCTCATGAAAGGTCAGCTCGACACCTTCGATCCCCAGCTCTTCGGCCAGCTCCCGCCGCGCCGAGTCGGTGTAAGCCTCCCCAGCCGCCACCATCCCCCCGGCCGCGACATCCCAGTAACCCGGATACAGGGCCTTGCTCAAGGTACGCCGATGCACGCAGAGTTCGCCCGCGCCGTTGAACAGCAGGATGAACGTGCATCGGCCGATCAAGCCACGTTCGCGCAGTTCGGCCCTGGGCAGCGCGCCGAGCACCTGATCGGCCTCGTCCACCCAGGCCACCCGTTCGCGGTCCGAAGCCGCCCGGTGGGCAGCCTCGGCGGGGTGAATGGTCATGCTCAACCTTGCGACAGCAACTGGCGCAGGTCGATGACCGCGGCGTTGGCTCGGGAAATGTAATTGGCCATCACCAGCGAGTGGTTGGCCCACATGCCGAAGCCGCTGCCGTTGAGGACCATCGGGCTCCACAGCGGCTCCTGGGAAGCCTCGAGCTCACGGATGATCTGGCGCACGCTGACCGTAGCATTCTTCTTGGCCAGCACATCGGCGAAGTCCACTTCGATGGCGCGCAGCAGATGGGACAATGCCCACGCCTGGCCGCGGGCCTCGTAGAACACGTTATCGATCTGCAGCCACGGCGTTTCGACCACTTGCTCGTCCACTTGCGGGGCCTGGCCGGCGGCTACCGACTCGGTCTTGAGCGTGGTATTGAGCTTGACCCGGCCAACGCTGGCCGACAGACGCTGGGACAGCGAGCCCAAGCGGGTGGCAACGTCACCCAGCCAGTTGTTCAGGTTGTCGGCGCGGGTATAGAAGATCGCACCCTTGTCGCCAGCAGCGAGACGCGACTGGTAACGGCTCAGCGACTTGATGCCCTCTTCGAATTCCGACTCGCTCGACGGCAGGATCCAGCTCTTGTTGTCGAAGTTGAAGCGCGGCTCGGCCTTGGCCAGGTCGGCGTCCTCGGTGGACTGCGACTGGGAACGGGCGAAGTCCTTGCGCAACGCACGCGACAGATCGCGCACCTGCACCAGCACGCCGTACTCCCAGCTCGGCATGTTGTCCATCCAGATGCCGGGTGGGAAGCGGTCGTTGGAGATATAGCCACCTGGCTTGTTCAGCAGGGTCTGGGCCACGGTCTTGAGGGTTTCGATGGTGGTGTAGCCCACCACCATCTGCTGGCTGTTGCGCTCGGCCGCAGCCTGGGCGTTCTGCTGCACCGGGAACAGGTCGGGCTCCTCGCTCCAGTACCAGCCAAGGCCGATGCACACCAGCAGGTACAGGCCGATCAGCGTGCCCAGGGCACGGCTCCAGAGACCACCAAGATAGCTACGGGCAGCGGCCCCTCGGCCATCGACGCGCTCGCGCGGCTCGGCTTTGGCCTCGCGGTTTTTCCAGTCCAGCATGGCGTTGTCCTTAATTCAGTCACGACGGTTGTGGGGCTTGGACCACAGGCCTGTGCCAGGGTGCCACGGCGCGCCCATAACGCTGCACTATAAAGCAGACACTGCCATAGGTATAAGCGACGATCCGCCAGATGGCGTAATAAAGCGCCAGCCCGACCAATGCGGGCAGAATGCCACTTTTTCCGCTATACAGCCTTTCTCGTCATCACCCGGTCACAAAACCGCCATAACTTCAGGCGCCTATCTCCAAGCTCCCGGCAGGAAGTTCGCGGCTATGCGCCTGAAGTGGCTGACCAATCTCAATACCCTGTTGCTGGTTACCGTATGTATCGCCTTGGGCGTGACGTTGTGGTGGTCGCAGAAGGCACTGGAGCGCCCCTATCAACTGATGGAGCGCTACCTGAGCTTGTCGCAACAGTTCCAGAACGGCTCGGTGCGCAACGTCCAAGCCTACCTGTGCAGCGGCGATGCCCTGCGTCATGCTGCCGCGCTCGACGCCAACCAGCAGCTCAAGGCGTCACTCGCTGACTGGCCCGAGGCATTGGCAGGCAAACTGGCCCCGAGCCTGGACAGCCTGCAGGCCTTCACCGGCAATGAACTGCTGGCTGCCGGCAAACTGGCCGGCGACCCTCAGGCGCTGTTGCTGCAGGCCGAGCGCGAGCTGGGGGCGAACCTCGAGCAACTGTCCGGCTACGCGCGTGACAGCGCCAGCCCTGAAGCCAACCGCTATCTGCCGCCGCTGTTGGACGCCACGGTGCACCTGGGCCGTCTTTCGCTGGCCCGTGACAAGTTGGTCAGCAGCGGGCGGGCGGAGCTGGCTGAGGAAGTCGAGCGAGAACTGCACCTGATCCGTAGCCAGGCCGAGGTCATCGAAAACCTTCCGCTGCTCGGGGTGACCCGCGCCGCCGAATCCAACGCCGACGATTTCGCCGCCATGATGGGCCTGCAGACCGAGGGCAGCGCCCAGCAGGAGGACATCGCGGTGAGCCTCAAACGCGAACTGCAGAGCCTGCTCACCCGCTACCCTGCCGAACTCCAGCGCACCCGTGAACAGATCGAACGCCGCACGGCCCTGGCTGCCAGCGCCAACCAACGCCTGGATGCCGTGCGCCAGGCCATCGCCGCCCTGGAACCGGAAGTACGTGCCCAGCATGCACGGATCGCCGGTGAAGTGCGGCTGATGCAGGGTCTGATGATCGGTGTGATCCTGTTCATCGCCCTGCTTATCGACACGCTCCAGCGGCGCCTGGCGCACACCCTGACCAGCCTGGCGCCGGCCTTGTCGCGCTGGGCCGAAGGCGATTTCGCCACCCCCATCGCCCTGGGGCGGACCAACCGTGAACTGCGTGAGATCCAGGCGTCGCTCAACCGCCTGCGTCAGTACCTGGTGGAGCTGGTCGCCACCCTGCGCCATAACGCCGGGCAGGTCGCCGGTAGCAGCCGGGCCTTGGCCGGGATGAGCGCCGCCTTGCACGACGGCGCCCAACGCCAGGCGGGCGACACCGGGCAGATCCGCGATGCCCTGGGCGAACTGGAGGCGACCATTCAACAGGTGGCCGGCGACGCCAGCGCCGCCGCCGATGCCAGTCGCGATGCCGGGCGCGCTGTGGAACAGGGCCAGACGGTGATCGGGCAGAGCTTGGCCGGGTTGCGCGAACTGGTCGATGAAGTGCAAGGCAACGCACGCTTGATCGAGCAATTGGCCGAAGAATCGGCTACCATCGGCGGCGTCCTGACGGTGATCCGCTCGATCGCCGAACAGACCAACCTGCTGGCATTGAATGCCGCCATCGAAGCGGCACGCGCCGGTGAGAGCGGCCGAGGCTTCGCCGTGGTGGCCGATGAAGTGCGTTCGCTGGCTCAGCGCACCACCGGCGCCACAGGAGAGATCCAGTCGTTGATCGACCGCCTGCAGCAGGCCGCACGGGAGTCGGTCAGCGGCATGCGCAATCAGCTCGAACATGCCCAGAGCACCGCCAGCCAGGCCCAGGCAGCAGATGGCGCGCTGGATGAAATCGTCAATGCCATCCGCACCATCTCCGATACCGCCGTGCGCATCGCCGATGTCACCGCGCAGCAATCCGGGGCGGTGAGCGAAATCCGCGGCCACAGTGAGCGAATACATGTGCTGGGGGAGGACAATCTGCAGCGCATCGGCGAGGGGCGTGAGCAAGGCGAACGGTTGCTGAGCCTGGGGGGTGAGTTGAGCCAGGCAGTGGGGGCCTTCAGGGTTTGAGCGTTTGTCTGAGCCGGCCCTTTCGCGGGACAAGCCCGCTCCCACAGGATTTCCATCGTTGCTGAAGTTGGCGGTGTACCTGTGGGAGCGGGCTTGTCCCGCGAAAGGGTCGGCTCAGACAACATCCAGCCAGCGGCCATGTGTCGCCACGCGCCCCGCCCCCCTGCCAAGCACCGCCAACTCCGCTATCATGCCCGGCACGTTCCACCTCGCGAGTCCGCCATGCGCCGCCTGTTTTTCCTGCTGTTCCTGCTCCTGGCCAGCCCTGCCTTCGCTACCGGAAGCCTGCTCGAGAACCGCCCCAGCGCCACCCTCGGGGCCGCTTCGCTGGCCAACGATGCTGACTTTCTGCCGGTCCACGAAGCGTTCAAGCTCAGCCTGGTGCAGGCCGACGCCCAGACCATCAAGTTGCGTTTCGTCGCCACCGATGGCTACTACCTGTATCGCCACCGCTTCCATTTCAACAGCGATCCTACCGACATCGCCCTCGGCGCGCCGGTCATTCCCAAGGGCGAGGCCAAGCACGACGAGTTCTTCGGCGACGTCGAGGTGTACCACGGCGTGGTGGACATCGAACTGCCACGCAAGCCTGAGGATTCGCGCGCCTTCACCCTGCTGGTGAGTTATCAGGGCTGCGCCGACAAAGGCCTGTGCTACCCGCCGGAAACCGAGCGACTGGCCATTCCCGGCAGCGGGAGTGGCGCCGACAGCGGTACGGGCACGGCCTGGAACTGGCGCTCGCTGCTGCTGTTCTTCCTGGCCGGCGTCGGCCTGACCTTCACCCCCTGCGTGCTGCCGATGCTGCCCATCCTTTCCGGTGTGGTGCTGCGCGGCCAGGTCGGTGGCTGGCGCGGGCTCAGCCTGTCGCTGGCCTACGTGCTGCCGATGGCCGCTTCGTTCGCCGTGCTTGGTGCCTTGATGGGCGTCTTCGGCGCCAGCCTCAACCTGCAGGCGCGGTTGCAGTCGGCCTGGGTGCTGGTGCCTTTCGCCCTGTTCTTCGTGGTGTTCGCGCTGGCCATGTTCGGGCTGTTCGAGCTCAAGCTGCCGCAGGCCTTGAGCAACCGCCTGGACCGCCTCGCCAACCGTACCCAGGGTGGCTCACTGCTCGGTGCGGCGGTCTTGGGGGTGTTGTCCAGTCTGCTGGTCTCGCCGTGCGTCTCGGCGCCACTGGCCGGGGCACTGCTGTACATCAGCGCCAGCGGCGACGCCCTCGGCGGCGCCCTCAAGCTGTTCGCCCTGGGCTTGGGCATGGGCGCCCCGCTGCTGCTGGTGGCCACCGGCGGCGCCGCCTGGCTGCCACGCAGCGGGCCGTGGCTGAACACCGTGAAAAATGCCATCGGGGTGTTGCTGCTGGGCCTGGCCATCGGCCTGCTCAGCCGCGTGCTGCCAGGGCCGCTGACGCTGCTGCTGGTAGGCCTGCTGGCTGCGGGCGTGGCGTTGTTCCTCGGCGCGCTGGAGTTCGTGCCCAAGGCACCGCGCCAGCGCCTGGCGCAATTGCTTGGCCTGGCCCTGCTGGTGTACGCCCTGGCCTGCTGGTACGGCGCCCTTAGCGGCCAAGGCGACCCGCTGCGCCCACTGCCAGCGCCCGTCGTCGCCAACCCCGCCGCCAGCCCTGCCACCACGATCGGAGCCTGGCAGACCATCACCACTCCTGCCGCCCTCGATGCTGCGCTGGCCCAGGCCAAGACCGCCGGCCAGCCGGTGTTGCTCGACTGGTACGCCGACTGGTGCATCAGTTGCAAAGTCATCGAGCATGAAGTCCTCAATGCCGCTCAAGTGCAGCCGCAGCTTGCCGCGTTCAAGCTGCTGCGCTTCGACATCACCGAAAGCAATGCCCAGCAGCGTGCCCTGCTCGACCGCTACCAGTTGTTCGGGCCGCCCGCGCTGCTTTTCTTTGCCGCGAACGGCAGCGAAATGACCGCCGATCGGGTGATTGGCGAGATAAACGCCGGCGAATTCGCGCAGATTCTCACGCGCGTACGCGGCAAACTCGGTCTATAACTTCCCGCGTGCCGGTAAAAACCGGGCAGTGAGTGACCAGATCTAAATATTTGGTCACATACTTCGCGCGAACCTCGGTTATCGTGCAGGCTATTGCCGGGAACTGGACACTTGCCGTCGCTTTACGGCACACTCGCCGCGCTGTGTCGAATTGCCCTACAAATCCAAGGAATCCGCAGATGGCAACCCTACTGGTGCTTCACGGCCCCAACCTCAACCTGCTAGGTACCCGCGAACCGGGCCACTACGGCGCCGTGACCCTGGCCCAGATCAACCAGGACCTGGAGCAGCGCGCCCGCGCCGCCGGCCACCATCTGCAGTATTTGCAGAGCAATGCCGAGTACGAACTGATCGACCGTATCCACGCAGCACGTAACGAGGGTGTGGACTTCATCCTGATCAATCCGGCTGCTTTCACCCACACAAGCGTCGCATTACGTGACGCATTGCTTGCGGTGAGCATCCCATTCATCGAAGTGCACCTGTCCAACGTGCACAAACGCGAACCGTTCCGTCATCACTCCTACTTTTCCGATGTTGCAGTAGGGGTGATCTGCGGCTTGGGCGCCAGCGGTTACCGCCTGGCCCTGGAGTCCGCGCTGGAACAACTGGCTGCCAACGCACAGCCCTGATGATTAGAGACCTTGGCCCAGGTGGGCCGAGGTTCGAGCGAAACGTTCTGAACACGTTTTCAATTACGCCCCCTGACCGAACCTTGGGAGTTGATGATTAATGGATATCCGTAAAGTCAAGAAACTGATCGAACTGCTGGAAGAGTCTGGCATCGACGAACTGGAGATCAAGGAAGGCGAAGAGTCGGTCCGTATCAGCCGCCACAGCAAGACCCCAGCTGCCCAGCAGTACTTCGCGCCGGCTCCGGTCGCTGCAGCACCCGTCGCCGCACCTGTCGCCGCCGCCGCTGCTCCAGCCGCCGAAGCCGCTGCCGCCGCCCCTGCGCTGAAAGGCACCGTGATCCGTTCGCCAATGGTCGGTACCTTCTACCGCAAACCTTCGCCGACCTCGCCGAACTTCGCTGAAGTTGGCCAGAGCGTGAAGAAAGGCGACACCCTGTGCATCGTCGAAGCGATGAAGATGATGAACCACATCGAAGCCGATGTCGGCGGTGTCATCGACGCCATCCTGGTCGAAGACGGTCAGCCGGTTGAGTTCGACCAGCCGCTGTTCACCATCGTTTGAATCGCGGAGAGCCAACGATGTCTGGGAAGCTCGAAAAAGTCCTGATCGCCAACCGCGGGGAAATTGCCCTGCGGATCCTGCGTGCCTGCAAAGAACTGGGTATCAAGACCGTCGCCGTGCACTCCACGGCCGACCGTGAACTGATGCACCTGGGCCTGGCAGACGAGTCGGTCTGCATCGGCCCTGCATCGTCCAAGGATTCCTACCTGCACATCCCGGCGATCATCGCTGCCGCCGAAGTGACAGGTGCCACCGCCATCCACCCGGGTTACGGTTTCCTCGCGGAAAACGCCGACTTCGCCGAACAGGTGGAAAAATCCGGTTTCGCCTTCATCGGCCCGAAAGCCGACACCATTCGCCTGATGGGCGACAAGGTTTCGGCCAAGGACGCCATGATCAAGTCGGGCGTACCGACCGTACCGGGCTCCGATGGCCCGCTGCCGGAAGACGAAGAGGTCGCCCTGGCGATCGCCCGTGACGTCGGCTACCCGGTGATCATCAAGGCCGCCGGTGGCGGTGGTGGTCGCGGCATGCGCGTGGTGCACAAGGAAGAGGACCTGATCGCCTCGGCCAAGCTCACCCGCACCGAAGCCGGCGCTGCCTTCGGCAACCCGATGGTCTACCTGGAAAAGTTCCTGACCAACCCACGTCACGTGGAAGTGCAGGTGCTGTCCGACGGCCAAGGCAACGCCATCCACCTGGGCGACCGTGACTGCTCGCTGCAGCGTCGTCACCAGAAGGTCCTGGAAGAAGCACCGGCACCCGGCATCGACGAGAAGGCCCGCCAGGAAGTCTTCAAGCGTTGCGTGGACGCGTGCATCGAGATCGGCTATCGCGGTGCCGGCACCTTCGAATTCCTGTACGAGAACGGCCGTTTCTACTTCATCGAGATGAACACCCGCGTGCAGGTTGAGCACCCGGTGTCGGAAATGGTCACCGGTATCGACATCGTCAAGGAGATGCTCAGCATCGCCGCTGGCAACAAGCTGTCGATCCGTCAGGAAGACGTGGTCATCCGTGGTCACTCGCTGGAGTGCCGGATCAACGCCGAGGACCCGAAGAAGTTCATTCCGAGCCCAGGCAAGGTCAAGCACTTCCACGCTCCGGGCGGCAACGGCGTTCGTGTCGATTCGCACCTGTACAGCGGTTACTCGGTTCCGCCGAACTACGACTCGCTGATCGGCAAGCTGATCACCTACGGCAAGGACCGCGACGAAGCCATGGCGCGCATGCGCAACGCCCTGGACGAGATCGTCGTCGACGGCATCAAGACCAACATCCCACTGCACCGGGATCTGGTGCGTGATGAAGGTTTCTGCAAAGGCGGCGTCAACATCCACTACCTCGAGCACAAACTGGCCAACCAGGAGTGATCGCGTTAGCGTGATGTGATCCATAAAAAAACCCCGGCCTGGTGCCGGGGTTTTTTATGGTTCTTGCCCGCGTTACCCTTTCATCCGCGGCATCTCAATCCGATGTTCATGCACCCGCCGATACAAGGTCGCCCGCGAAATCCCCAAGGCCCGCGCCGCTTCCGCCGGTTTCCAGCGATGGCGGATCAAGGCATCGAGCAACAACTGCCGAGCGGGGCTGGAGATCCCGAGATCTGCCGAAGGCACGGCATCACCACGCACCTCCTGCGGAAGATTCGCCAAACCCACCTGTCCGCCCTCGCTGACCGCGCAGGCATAGCGCAACACTTGCCGCAGCTGACGCAGGTTGCCGGGCCAGCGATAGACCAGCAACGCCTGCAACGCGTCGTCGGCCAGTGTCACGTCGACGCCACAGGCAGCGGCCTCTTCCATCAACAACCGGTGAATCAATCCCAGACGGTCCTCGCGCGCTCGCAGAGGCGGGAGCTCGAAGCGAGCATTGGCCAGACGGTAATACAGGTCCTCACGAAAACGTCCTTCGCCGACCATCGCCGCCAGGTCACGATGGGTGGCACAGATCACCTGGATGTCCACCCGCTCGCGCCGCGCAGCGCCCAGCGGCGCCACCTCGCCTTCGGCCAGCACCCGTAGCAAACGGGTTTGCAGGGCCAGCGGCATGTCGCCGATCTCATCGAGGAACAAGGTGCCGCCATCGGCTTGTTGCAGCAGCCCTCGCATGCCCTTGCTCGACGCCCCGGTGAAGGCCCCGCCGACATAGCCGAACAGTTCGCTCTCGATCAGATTCTCGGGAATGGCAGCGCAATTGAGGGTCACGAAGGGCCCCGCGCTGCGCTGGCTCTGCTGGTGCAACTGGCGGGCGAAGACTTCCTTGCCGACCCCGGTCTCGCCCTGCACCAGCACCGCCAGGTTGCAGTCCTTGACCCGCGTGGCCAGACGCAGATGCTGCTCAATGCGCGAGTCCTGCGGTTGTTGCGAAGGCTGTACGCCCCCTCTGCGCTGCGGCGCGCTGATCCGCCCGTAGAGGCCACCCCAACCCGGCAGACGCTGGGCCGACGCTTCGCTGGCGCGGTGTAACTGGTCCATGTCGAACAACTCGCCGATGTGCTCGGGCAAACGCCCGTGGCGCGCCAGCAGGCGTTCGCGGGCCAGGCTGTTGATCGCCTGCAAGCGCCCTTCGCCATCCCAGGCCAGCAGATAGTCGGGCTGGCTCTCCACGTAGCCAGGAGTGCCATGAGCGCGCATCACCCAGTGGCCCTGGACGCTGTGCATGAAGAAGGCATTTTCGATTTCCCGAGCGGTCTGCTCGACCAATTGCAAGATCAAGTGTTGGCTGCGCCGGTCATCCGGCGATTGCAAGGCCGACACATCCACGACGCCCAACAGTTCACCACAAGGATCGAACACCGGCGCTGCGGTACAGGTCAGGCCAATGAACGCGGCGCGAAAATGGTCGCGCTTGTGCACCGTGGCTGACGCCTTGCTGGTCAGCACCGCCGCGACTCCACACGTGCCCTCCTCGCCTTCCGACCAACAGGTGCCCAGGTACAACCCGGCCTTGCGGCAGTCGTTACGAATGGCAGACTCGACCCGATAGTCGATGGTGCGCCCCTGGGCATCGGTCAACAGTACACAGTAGTCAGCGCCGCGGACCCGCTGGTGCAGGCGCGCGACGGCATCGCCGGCGATACGCAAGAACAGTTCGGCACGCTCACGGCATTCGTTGAGCAGGGTCTGGGAAAGGATGCGCGGCCCCTGCTGGGACCCAGGGTCGAGTCGGTACAGCTCCATGGAACGGCGCCATGAATCGAGGATCAGCGGCGGCACCGGCGCCTGGGGCAGGCGCTCGGCGTTCTTCAGCACCCGGCTGATGCAATCGACATGGGCTCGGGAGTTCGCGGCAAGCATGAGGCCTCCGGTTCCTGTTGTTCTTGTCGTTGTCCGGTCATTAAGCGCCTGCCGCCTGGCGCCGACAAGCGCTGCGTGATTACCGGTGCGCTTGAGACGCTGCGTCTCAGCGTCTCGACTGGGCCGGGTGGTCGCTGGCACCGAGCGTCTCCCTGGTTTCTTCCCCTCGGCGTCGCCTCTGCCAGTTCGACCGCTCTGCTGCGGCACTTACAAGCAGCTTCGACAAAGCTGGCACCCACCTTGCTCAAGCCAGAAAAGCCAAGAGTACGAGGAGGCCAAGCGCAACCCATCACCAGCTGCAGACCGCAGTCATCGACCGCACCCGGCAACACCCTGTTGAGACAAACCCTGGAGAACAACAAGATGTCCACTCAGCTCAGTTCAGACCAACTGCTGCATGCCTATGAAGTGATGCGTACCATCCGCGCCTTCGAAGAGCGCCTGCACGTGGAGTTCGCCACAGGCGAGATCCCCGGCTTCGTCCACCTCTATGCCGGCGAAGAGGCCTCGGCCGCTGGGGTCATGGCGCACCTGCGCGATAGCGACTGCATCGCCTCGACCCACCGTGGCCACGGCCACTGCATCGCCAAAGGGGTCGATGTGTACGGCATGATGGCCGAGATCTACGGCAAGAAGACCGGTGTCTGCGGCGGCAAGGGCGGCTCGATGCACATCGCCGACCTGGAAAAAGGCATGCTCGGCGCCAACGGCATCGTCGGCGCCGGGGCGCCCTTGGTAGCCGGTGCCGCGCTGGCGGCCAAGATCAAAGGCAAGGATGACGTGGCCGTGGCCTTCTTCGGCGACGGCGCTTCCAATGAGGGCGCGGTGTTCGAGGCCATGAACCTAGCCTCGATCATGAACCTGCCGTGTATCTTCGTTGCCGAGAACAACGGCTACGCCGAAGCCACCGCCTCGAACTGGTCGGTGGCCTGCGAGCATATCGCCGATCGCGCCGTCGGCTTCGGCATGCCCGGGGTGACCATCGACGGCTTCGATTTCTTCGCCGTGCACGAGGCCGCGGGCGCCGCCATCGACCGTGCTCGCGCAGGCCAGGGCCCCTCACTGATCGAGGTCAAGCTCAGCCGCTACTACGGCCACTTCGAGGGCGATGCGCAGACCTACCGCGCCGCAGACGAGGTGAAAAACCTGCGCGAAAGCCGCGACTGCCTATTGCAGTTCCGCGACAAGACCACCCGCACCGGCCTGCTCCAGACCGCGCAACTCGATGCCATCGACGCTCGCATCGACGACCTGATCGAAGATGCCGTGCGCCGCGCCAAGTCCGACCCTAAGCCGCAACCCGCCGACCTGCTCACCGACGTCTACGTCACCTATCCCTGAGCCCGAATAACAAGAACGACAGGAGAGCCACCATGGCTAGAAAAATCAGCTACCAACAGGCCATCAACGAGGCCCTGGCCCAGGAGATGCGCCGTGACAGCACGGTGTTCATCATCGGTGAAGACGTGGCCGGTGGTGCCGGCGCCCCCGGCGAAGAAGACGCCTGGGGCGGCGTACTCGGCGTGACCAAGGGGCTCTATCCGCAGTTTCCCGGCCGGGTGCTGGATGCACCGTTGTCGGAGATCGGCTACGTCGGGGCTGCCGTCGGCGCCGCCACCCAAGGTCTGCGTCCGGTCTGCGAACTGATGTTCGTCGACTTCGCCGGTTGCTGCCTGGACCAGATCCTCAACCAGGCGGCGAAGTTCCGCTACATGTTCGGCGGCAAGGCGGTCACTCCTCTGGTGATGCGCACCATGTATGGCGCAGGCCTGCGGGCCGCTGCCCAACACTCGCAGATGCTCACTTCACTGTGGACACACATTCCGGGCCTGAAGGTGGTCTGCCCCTCCTCGCCCTATGACGCCAAGGGCTTGTTGATTCAGGCGATCCGCGACAACGATCCGGTGATCTTCTGCGAACACAAGCTGCTGTACGGCCTGCAAGGCGATGTGCCGGAAGAGCTGTACAGCGTGCCTCTCGGCGAAGCCAACTTCTTGCGCGATGGCGACGACGTGACCTTGGTGACTTACGGGCGCATGGTCCACGTGGCCCTGGAGGCGGCCAACAACCTGGCCCGCCAAGGCATCGACTGCGAAGTGCTGGACCTGCGCACCACCAGTCCGCTGGACGAGGACAGCATCCTGGAAAGCGTCGAGAAAACCGGTCGTCTGGTGGTCATCGACGAAGCCAACCCACGCTGCTCGATGGCCACCGACATCAGCGCCCTGGTGGCGCAGAAGGCCTTCGCGGCGCTGAGGGGCCCGATCGAGATGGTCACTGCGCCGCATACGCCGGTACCGTTCTCCGATGCCCTGGAGGACCTCTACATCCCCGACGCCGCGAAGATCGAAGCGGCGGTACGCAAGGTGATCGAAGCTGCAAGGAGCGCCGCATGAGCCAGATCCATACCCTGACCATGCCCAAGTGGGGGCTATCGATGACCGAGGGCCGGGTCGATACCTGGCTCAAGCACGAAGGCGACGAAATCAGCAAGGGTGACGAAATGCTCGACGTCGAGACCGACAAGATCAGCAGCAGCGTCGAGGCACCGTTCAGTGGCGTGCTGCGGCGCCAGGTGGCAAAGCCCGACGAAACCCTACCGGTCGGCGCGCTGTTGGCGGTGGTCGTGGAGGGCGAAGTGGAAGAAGCTGAAATCGACGCGGTGGTGCAACGCTTCCAGGCCGAGTTCGTCGCCCAGGGCGGTGCCGATCAAACCCAGGGCCCCGAGCCGCAAAAGGCCGAGGTGGCCGGTCGCCTGCTGCGTTGGTTCGAGCTTGGCGAGGGCGGTACGCCGCTGGTGCTGGTACACGGCTTTGCTGGCGATCTCAACAACTGGCTGTTCAACCACCCGGCGCTGGCCGCCGAGCGCCGGGTCATCGCCGTGGATCTGCCGGGGCATGGCGAGTCCGCCAAGGCACTCCGGCAAGGGAGTCTGGATGAGCTGAGCGAAACCGTGCTGGCATTGCTCGACCACCTGGAGATTCCCCACGCTCACCTGGCCGGGCATTCCATGGGTGGGGCGGTGTGCCTGAACCTCGCACGCCTAGCGCCGCAACGGGTGACCAGCCTGAGCCTGGTGGCCAGCGCCGGGCTTGGCGAGGCTATCAACGGTGCTTATCTGCAAAGCTTCGTGGCGGCTACCCACCGCAACGCACTCAAGCCGGCGATGCTGCAATTGTTCGCCGACCCCGGGCTGGTGACTCGGCAGATGCTCGAAGACATGCTCAAGTTCAAGCGCCTGGAAGGGGTCGATGAAGCCCTCCGCCAGCTCGGCGCGGCACTTGCCGAGGGCGACCTCCAGCGCCACGACCTGCGCGGCGTCCTTGGCCAACATCCGGCTTTGGTGATCTGGGGCGCCGAGGATGCGATCATCCCTGCAGCCCATGCCCAGGGGCTGGAGGCCGAGGTGCTGGTGATAGCGGGGGTCGGGCACATGGTGCAGATGGAGGCCCCGGAGCAGGTGAATCAGGCAATGGTGGAGTTCCTGCGAGCGCATTGAACCGTTCCGGCCATTACCCGGGCAAGCCCGATCCTGCAGGAGAGCGCCGCTCAGCCTGTGGGAGCGGGCTTGCCCGCGAAGAAGCCCACGCGGTCTGCCCCCCCACCTCTACAAACCCCCCGCACTCGCGTAAACTGCCAGCCTTCGCGCAGCCTCGGGCTGCCCCTGTCGATTTACCAAAGGTGCCCGCCATGCCCTGGCTGCAAGTACGCCTGGCCATCAGCCCGGAACAAGCCGAAACCTACGAAGACGCGCTGCTCGAAGTCGGTGCCGTCTCGGTCACGTTCATGGACGCCGAAGACCAGCCGATCTTCGAACCCGACCTCAATACCACCCCGCTGTGGTCCAATACCCACCTGCTGGCCCTGTTCGAAGCCGATGCCGAGCCCGAACAGGTGTTCGCCCACCTGCGCCTGCTGACCGGCGCTGAGCTGCCTGGGCACCAGGCCGAGGTGATCGAGGATCAGGACTGGGAACGCAGCTGGATGGACAACTTCCAGCCCATGCGCTTCGGCCAGCGTCTGTGGATCGTGCCGAGCTGGCACGACGCCCCGGAAAAGGACGCGGTCAACCTGCTGCTCGATCCGGGCCTGGCCTTCGGTACCGGCACCCACCCCACCACCGCGCTGTGCCTGGAATGGCTCGACGGCCAACAGCTCGAAGGCAGCCAGGTACTGGACTTCGGCTGCGGCTCGGGCATCCTGGCCATCGCTGCGCTGCTGCTGGGCGCCCGCGAAGCGGTCGGTACCGACATCGACGTGCAGGCCCTGGAAGCCTCGCGTGACAATGCCGGGCGCAACGGCATCGCCGACCAACGGCTGGCCCTGTACCTGCCCGAGCACATGCCGGCCATGCAGGCCGATGTGCTGGTCGCCAACATCCTCGCCGGGCCACTGGTCTCGCTATCGCCGCAATTGTCTGGTCTGGTTCGCCCTGGTGGCCTGCTGGCGTTGTCCGGGATCCTTGCCGAACAGGGCGAGGAAGTGGCCGCCGCCTATGCCGCCGACTTCGAGCTGGACCCGATCGTCGTTCGCGACGGCTGGGTACGCATCAGTGGTCGACGCCGCTAGGCGAGCCTAGAATAACCCTCTGCACAGCCCCCGGATCGCCGCATGACCGACAGTTTCGTCACCCAGTGCCCGCATTGCCAGACCAGCTTTCGCGTCACCCATCATCAACTGAGCGTGGCCCGTGGCGTCGTACGCTGCGGCAACTGCCTGGAGGTGTTCAATGCGGCGAAGCAACTGCTGGAACAAAACCGCGAACTGCCTGCTGCTCCCCCGACGCCGCCGGCACCGGTAGCCGTCGAGCCGCCCCCGGCGCCGGCCAGCGCGCCGATCCCCGAGCCTCAGGAGGATTGGGCACTGACCGCCCAGGCACTCGACGAACTCGACCTGGACGAGGAACTGGCGCGCCTGGAGCGCCGTGGCGGGCAGACCGACAAACCGTTCGGCACGGCCACCGGGACAGCGGACGACACCCGAGTGACCCAAGGCGATGAGCCGATGCTGGTGGAACAGCCGTCACTGGACCTTGCGCCGTCTCCCCGCGACCGTACCGAGCCAACGCTGGGCGCTGCGGTCGACCTGGACAGCGACGACGTCGAGCCGCCCCATGTGCTGGACAGGGACCTCGACCATCAGGACGATGACGACACGATCCATGAAACCGGCATTAGCGCCCGGGACGATGACGAGCCCGAGCTGCACCTGTCTGCCCGTGACGATGATCGCGACGCCGCAGACGTCGCCCCTCTGCCCATGGAGCGTCTGGAACCCGGCCTGGCCGCCAGGGCCGAACGCCCATCACGCAAGGAGCCGCTGGTCGATGTGGTCGACGACCCGCTGCAATTGGGCTGGGAACAACCCCGGCCGAACTGGGCTAAACGTTTGCTGTGGGGCTTGCTGACCCTGTTGGCCGCCGGCCTGCTGGCGTTCCAGTACGTGTGGTTCCACTTCGACGAAATGGCCCGCCAGGACCAGTACCGACCGCTGTTCCAGCAAGTGTGCCCGATGCTCGGCTGCCAGGTGCCGACCCGTGTCGACATCGCCAGGATCAAGAGCAGCAACCTGGTGGTCCGCAGCCATCCCGACTTCAAGGGCGCGCTGATCGTCGATGCGATCATCTACAACCGCGCGCCCTTCTCGCAGCCGTTCCCGCTGCTGGAGTTGCGCTTCGCCGACCTCAACGGCCAGTTGATCGCCAGTCGGCGCTTCAAGCCCAGCGAGTATCTCTCCGGCGAGCTGGCCGGACGTGGCGAGATGCCCAGTCAGACCCCGATCCACATCGCCCTGGACATCCTCGACCCCGGTCCCAAGGCAGTCAACTACAGCCTGAGCTTCCGTTCCCCGGAATAAAGGGCAGGACTATGAGGAGGGGCTGCAAAGCAGCCCCAGATCCTCGGTCATACCAAACGGCATAAGCCGACAACTGTTCAGAATTTATCCAAATCCATCTTTATCCGGTCATCGAGAGCGGGTATCATGCCAACCCTTTTTCGAACTCCAATGATTCGGCCCCACAACAGGGAACACCTATGTCGGCGGTACGCATCGGCCCATATACATTACGCAACAACCTGATCCTTGCGCCCATGGCCGGGGTCACGGACCAACCTTTCCGTACACTTTGCCAGCGCCTGGGCGCAGGCATGGTGGTGTCGGAAATGGTCAGCAGCGACATGAGCCTGTGGAACAGCCGCAAGTCGAGCCTGCGCCGCATCCACGAAGGTGATCCCGCGCCACGCTCGGTGCAGATCGCCGGTGGCGATGCGCAGATGATGGCGGCCGCGGCCCAAGCCAACGTTGCAGCAGGCGCGCAGATCATCGATATCAACATGGGCTGCCCGGCAAAAAAAGTCTGCAACAAAGCCGCAGGCTCTGCTTTATTGAAAGATGAAGTTTTGGTCAGCGAGATTCTCCACGCCGTTGTCGGCGCCGTGGACGTTCCGGTGACCCTGAAGATTCGCACCGGTTGGGACCGGGCGAACAAGAACGGCCTGAACGTGGCGAGAATTGCCGAACAGGCCGGCATCCAGGCGTTAGCGGTGCATGGCCGCACACGCGCCGACCTGTACACCGGCGAAGCCGAATACGACACCATCGCTGCGATCAAGCAGGCGGTGTCGATCCCGGTTTTCGCCAACGGCGATATCACTTCGCCAGAAAAGGCCCGGGCGGTGCTGGACGCCACCGGGGTCGACGGCCTGTTGATCGGCCGGGCCGCCCAGGGGCGGCCATGGATCTTCCGCGAGATCGAGCATTACCTGGCCACCGGCCAGCGTCTGCCGGCTCCGCCGTTGGACGAAGTGGAACGCATTCTGCTAGAGCACCTGGCCGCGCTGCATGCCTTCTATGGCGATGTGATGGGCGTGCGTATCGCCCGCAAGCACGTTGGCTGGTACCTGGCAACACGACCCGGGGGCAAGGAGTTTCGCGCCCGGTTCAACGCTTTGGAAGAGACACAAGCGCAGTGCGCCAACGTTCGCGCCTATTTCAGCGAGCGTCGACAGAGCCTTGAGACAGAGGACGAACAAGGGGTGGCCGCATGACGATGATGACCGAGACATTAGTGAGTGGAACAACGCCCGTGAGCGACAACGCCAACCTCAAACAGCACCTCAACACGCCGAGCGAAGAGGGCCAGACCCTTCGCGACAGCGTCGAGAAGGCGCTGCACAACTACTTCGCGCACCTGGAAGGCGCAACCGTCACGGACGTGTACAACCTGGTGCTCTCTGAAGTCGAGGCGCCCCTGCTCGAAAGCGTGATGAACTACGTCAAAGGCAACCAGACCAAGGCCAGCGAGATGCTCGGACTCAACCGAGGCACCCTGCGCAAGAAGCTCAAGCAGTACGACTTGTTGTAAAGCCAGAATCCCAATCAGAAAAGGCGGCTCCTTGCACGGAGACGCCTTTTTTGCTGACTCCACCGCGTTATTGGAATCCGAAATGACCGACCAGACTACCCGCCTGCCAGTCCGCCGCGCCCTGATCAGCGTCTCCGACAAGACCGGTATCCTCGAATTCGCTCGTGAGCTGCAACAGCTCGGTGTCGAGATCCTGTCCACCGGCGGCACCTACAAGCTGCTCAAGGACAATGGCGTGAACGCGGTGGAAGTGGCCGATTACACCGGCTTCGCCGAAATGATGGACGGCCGGGTCAAGACCCTGCACCCGAAGATCCACGGCGGTATCCTTGGCCGTCGCGGCACCGACGATGCCATCATGAACGAGCACGGCATCAAGCCGATCGATCTGGTCGCCGTCAACCTGTACCCCTTCGAAGCCACCATCTCCAAGCCAGGCTGTGACCTGCCGACTGCCATCGAGAACATCGACATCGGCGGCCCGACCATGGTCCGTTCGGCAGCCAAGAACCACAAAGACGTGGCCATCGTGGTCAACGCCAACGACTACGCCAGCGTCCTCGAAGGCCTCAAGGCCGGCGGCCTGACCTACGCCCAGCGCTTCGACCTGATGCTCAAGGCGTTCGAGCACACCGCAGCCTACGACGGCATGATCGCCAACTACATGGGCACCATCGATCAGGCCAAGGACACCCTGTCCACCGAAGCGCGCAGCGAGTTCCCGCGTACCTTCAACAGCCAGTTCGTCAAGGCCCAGGAAATGCGCTACGGCGAGAACCCGCACCAGAGCGCGGCGTTCTACGTCGAAGCCAAGAAAGGCGAAGCCAGCGTTTCCACCGCCATCCAGCTGCAGGGCAAGGAACTGTCGTTCAATAACGTGGCCGACACCGACGCCGCGCTGGAGTGCGTGAAGAGCTTCGTCAAGCCAGCCTGCGTCATCGTCAAGCACGCCAACCCATGCGGCGTGGCTGTGGTGCCTGAGGACGAGGGCGGCATCCGCAAGGCCTACGACCTGGCCTATGCCACCGACACCGAGTCGGCGTTCGGCGGTATCATCGCCTTCAACCGCGAACTGGACGGCGAAACCGCCAAGGCCATCGTCGATCGCCAGTTCGTCGAAGTGATCATCGCGCCGAAAATCTCCCAGGCTGCCCGTGACGTGGTTGCCGCCAAGCAGAACGTGCGCCTGCTGGAATGCGGCGAATGGCCAGCCGAGCGGGCCGCCGGTTGGGACTTCAAGCGCGTCAACGGTGGCTTGCTGGTGCAAAGCCGCGATATCGGCATGATCACCGCCGATGACCTGAAGATCGTTACCAAGCGTGCTCCGACCGAGCAAGAGATCCACGATCTGGTATTCGCCTGGAAAGTGGCCAAATTCGTCAAATCCAATGCCATCGTCTACGCCAAACAGCGCCAGACCATCGGTGTCGGCGCCGGCCAGATGAGCCGCGTCAACTCCGCGCGCATCGCCGCCATCAAGGCCGAGCACGCCGGCCTGCAGGTACAAGGTGCGGTCATGGCCTCGGACGCGTTCTTCCCGTTCCGTGACGGCATCGACAACGCGGCTAAAGTGGGTATCAGCGCCGTGATCCAGCCGGGTGGTTCGATGCGTGATGCAGAAGTCATCGCAGCTGCCGACGAAGCCGGGATCGCCATGGTATTCACCGGCATGCGCCACTTCCGCCACTGAAACAGCGGCAAGTTTCAAGCTGCAAGCGGCAAGCAGGAGCCCAGTGCACTTGCTTGCTGTGACAGCCCCATGAATCCTGAAGCTTCAGGCATCGGCAGAAACGCAAAGCGCTTTTTCTTGCAGCTTGTAGCTTGCAGCTTCTCCGAAGGAGTCTGTAATGAAAGTTTTGATCATCGGCAGCGGCGGTCGTGAGCACGCCCTGGCCTGGAAAGTCGCCCAGGATCCACGGGTCGAGAAGGTCTTCGTTGCCCCAGGCAACGCCGGCACCGCCATCGAAGCCAAGTGCGAGAACGTCGCCATCGACGTCTGCGCCCTGGAGCAACTGGCCGACTTCGCCGAAAAGAACGTTGACCTGACCATCGTTGGCCCGGAAGCCCCCCTGGTCATCGGCGTGGTGGACCTGTTCCGCAGCCGCGGGCTGGACTGCTTCGGTCCGACCAAAGGTGCGGCCCAGCTGGAAGGCTCCAAGGCCTTCACCAAGGATTTCCTGGCACGTCACAAGATCCCGACCGCCGACTACCAGAACTTCACCGAGATCGAGCCGGCGCTGGCCTACCTGCGCGAGAAAGGCGCCCCGATCGTGATCAAGGCCGATGGCCTGGCTGCGGGCAAGGGCGTGATCGTCGCCATGACCCTCGAGGAAGCCGAGGCCGCCGTGCGTGACATGCTCGCCGGCAATGCCTTCGGCGACGCCGGTTCGCGGGTGGTGATCGAGGAGTTCCTCGACGGCGAGGAAGCCAGCTTCATTGTCATGGTCGATGGCCACAACGTGCTGCCGATGGCCACCAGCCAGGACCACAAGCGTGTTGGCGACAAGGACACCGGCCCGAACACCGGTGGCATGGGCGCCTATTCCCCAGCGCCGGTGGTCACCGCCGAAGTGCACCAGCGGGTGATGGACCAGGTGATCTGGCCGACCGTGCGCGGCATGGCCGAAGAAGGCAACGTCTACACCGGTTTCCTGTATGCCGGCCTGATGATCGACAAGGAGGGCAACCCCAAGGTCATCGAGTTCAACTGCCGCTTCGGCGATCCGGAAACCCAGCCGGTCATGCTGCGCCTGGAGTCGAGCCTGGTGCTGCTGGTCGAGGCCGCGTTCGCCAAAGCCCTGGACAAGGTCGAGGCACAATGGGACCCGCGCCCGAGCCTGGGCGTGGTACTGGCTGCCGGTGGCTACCCTGGCGACTACGCCAAGGGTGCTGCGATCCAGGGCCTGGACGCCGCCGCCAAGCTCGAAGGCAAGGTGTTCCATGCCGGTACCGCGCTGAAGGACGACCAGGTGGTCACCGCCGGTGGTCGCGTGCTGTGCGCCACCGCCCTGGGCGACACCGTTGAAGCTGCGCAGCAGCAGGCCTACCGCCTGGCCGAACAGGTCAAGTGGGACGGCAGCTTCTATCGGACCGACATCGGCTACCGGGCGATCGCCCGTGAGCGTGGCGAGCACCAGCAGTAAACGCCGGCGGATCGCCGCGTCGCCCTGGCGACGCGGGATTCGACGGGTCGACAGGGCCTGGCCGGGGCCTTGCCTTCGACTTGCAGCCCCGCGCATAGTAGGTACCCGGCACATCAGCCTAGAAGGGATCTCGTCGTGCGTCGGCTTCGGATTGCCATAGCCCTGATCGTCAGCTTGCTGACCCTGCTCTGCGTGCCTCCGGCATCGGCCGACCACAGCGGAGGCTGGTCCGTGCTGCTCGATGAACAGGCCAACCTGCAATTGAGCGACGTGCGCTCGGAGCGCTATCGCAACCAGTTCAGCCCGTTGACCCTCAACGCGCTGGATGCCGCCCTCCCCGATCAGGCCCTATGGCTGCACTACCGCCTTGAGCCGGGCGAACAGGAGCAACTGCTGCGGGTGTTCGCCCCCGATCTGTCGCGCCTGGACCTTTACGCCCTGGACGGCGACAAACTGCTGCGCCAGCTACACCATGGTCGCCAGGCCAACACCGAAAGCCCGACCCTACGCGGCAGCGACCACATCCTGCCACTACCCCTGAGCGGCCGACCAGTGGATGTCTACCTGCGCCTGGTCTCGGAACATCAACTGCGTCCGGCCATCAGCCTGGAACCGGCTGCAGACGCGGCATCCGACCATGGCCGGGAGTTGCTGTTCGGAATGCTTCTTGGCGGCCTGGTGATGCTGATTCTGCATAACCTGATCCGCTTCCTCTACACCCGCTCCGGGGCTTCGCTATACTTGGCGCTGTATCACGGTCTGATGCTGCTCAGCGGGCTGATCCTGCTCAATCTCAGTGGCCCCTGGTGGCACCTCTGGCATGCCGCGCAAACCCCGGCAGCCTACCTGACCCTGGTTCTGGCAGGCCTGGCCGGCCTGTACTTCACCCAGAATTTCTTCCAAGCGTGCAATTCGCCCAAGCTCAACCGACTGCTGCAGGGCGAGATGCTGGTAGTGGGCGTCAGCGGCCTGATTCTGCTGTTCGTCGATACCCTGCCACTCAACCTGATGACCTACGCCCTGCTTGCCTTGGGCAGTGTCACCATGCTGGTGGTCAGCAGCTATCACTGGTATCGCGGGTATGCACCGGCACGCCTGTTCAGCCTGGCCATGGTGGTCTTCAACCTGGGTGGACTGGTGCTGCTGCCGGCGCTCTTGGGGTTGACCCGCACCACCACGCCCTGGCTTCTGTGCATTCTGCTCGGCCTGACGGTGGCCAGCGGCCTGCTGCTCAATCTGGCGGTCAGCGAACACCTGCGTCGGCTCAGCGAAGAGCGCTACAGCCTTAGCCGCGCGCTGGCCGCCAGCGACGCCGAGATCAACGCCAAGGCCGAGTTCCTGGCCAAGATCAGCCACGAGATCCGCACCCCGATGAACGGTGTGCTGGGCATGACCGAGCTGTTGCTGGGTACGCCCCTGTCGGTCAAGCAACGCGACTACGTACAGACCATCCACAGCGCCGGCAACGAGCTGCTGACTCTGATCAACGAGATCCTCGACATTTCCAAGCTCGAATCGCGGCAGATCGAGCTCGATGACGTGCAGTTCGACCTCAACGCGCTGATCGAGGATTGCCTGAACATCTTCCGCGCCAAGGCCGAACAACAGAACATCGAGCTGATCAGCTTCACCCAGCCCCAGGTGCCACGCGTCATCAGTGGCGACCCGACACGCCTGCGCCAGGCGGTATCGAGCCTGCTGGACAACGCTTTGAAAAACACCGATCAAGGCGAAATCCTGCTGGTAGTGGCCCTCGATCAACGAGGCGAAACACCCCGGCTGCGCATCGCCGTGCAGGACAGCGGCGCGCCATTGCCGGTGGCCGAGCGCGATGCACTGCTGCAGGCCGAGCTGCACAGCCACCAGTTCCTTTCCAGCAACAAGCTCGGCGGCCATCTCGGCCTGGTCATCGCCAAGCAACTGATCGGCCTGATGCAAGGTGAATTCGGCATCAAGAGCAGTACCAGCATGGGCAACACCCTCTGGCTGACCCTGCCGCTCGACCCTTCGCGCCTCGAGCAACCGCCCACCGACCTCGACGTGCCATTGCGCGATGCCCGGGTGCTGGTGGTGGACGACAACGACACCTGCCGCAAGGTCCTGGTACAACAGTGCAGCGCCTGGGGCATGAACGTCAGCGCAGTACCCTCGGGCAAGGAAGCGCTGGCCCTGCTGCGTACCAAGGCGCATTTGCGCGACTATTTCGACGTGGTGCTGCTGGATCAGAACATGCCCGGCATGACCGGTATGCAACTGGCGGCGAAGATCAAGGAAGACCCGAGCCTGAACCATGACATCCTCGTGGTCATGCTCACCGGTATCAGCAACGCGCCGAGCAAGATCATCGCGCGCAATGCCGGGGTCAAGCGGATCCTGGCGAAACCGGTGGCCGGTTATACCCTCAAGACCACCCTGGCCGAGGAGCTGGCCCAGCGCGGCCGCGAGCAAGGCCCGCCGCCCGCCCCAGCAGGCACCGCCGTAGCGACCGATCTGCCGAACGACTTCCGCGTCCTGGTGGCAGAGGACAACAGCATTTCCACCAAGGTGATCCGTGGCATGTTGGGCAAGCTCAACCTCGAGCCAGACACCGCCAGCAATGGCGAAGAGGCGCTGCAGGCCATGAAAGCCCAGCGTTATGACCTGGTGCTGATGGACTGCGAGATGCCAATCCTCGATGGCTTCTCGGCCACCGAGCAATTACGTGCCTGGGAAACGGCAACCCAACGCCAACGCACGCCGGTGGTGGCATTGACCGCCCACATACTGGCCGAGCACAAGGAGCGCGCGCGCATTGCCGGCATGGACGGGCATATGGCCAAGCCGGTGGAATTGTCGCAACTGCGTGAGTTGGTGCAGTTCTGGGCCAACAAGCGCGAAGCCAAAGCGGACCCGGCGCATACCTCTTGAAGTGCGGCAAGGCTACTGAAGGCACCCCCACGCTGCTGATACACTTGCGCTCCCCTTTCCTGCCATGGACGACCGCCCCATGCTGCACGATCTGTCCAGCGTCTACCTGAAGATGCTCGTGCTCTACAGCCCGTTCTTCGTGCTGTCGTGCTTCATCGGCCTGACCCGCGGTCACTCCAGCAAGGAGCGCAAGCAACTGGCCTGGCGCGTCGCTTTCGCCGCGTTCATCGCCAGCGTGTTGCTGTATCTGTTCGGGCGCCTGATCTTCGGGGTCTTCGGCATTACCGCCGACGCCTTCCGCATCGGTGCCGGCAGCGTGCTGTTCATCTCGGCCCTGGGCATGGCCCAGGGCAAATCGTCGGTGCAGGCCGACAACGTGCAGCAAGACGTGACCATCGTACCGCTGACTATCCCGCTCACCGTCGGTCCGGGCACCATTGGCGCCTTGCTGGTGATGGGCGTGAGCCAACCGCATTGGGACGAAAAACTACTGGCCATCGTCAGTATCGCGCTGGCCAGTTTCACGGTGGGCCTGGTGCTGTATCTATCCCACCGCATCGAACGGATTCTCGGCGAGCAGGGCCTGCAGATCGTCAGTCGACTGATGGGGCTATTCGTCTGTGCCCTGGCGGCGCAGATCATCTTCACCGGTATCAAGGGCTACCTGTCAGCGTAGGGGATATCGAGCACTAGTTGATCGTTACGGGCATTCACTCGCGCCTGCACCTTGTCTTTGTAGTGGTTACGGAACAAGCGCAGATTGAAGCGTATGAGCTCGGCGCTCATCGCCCGCAGCGGCAACTTGAGCTCACCTTTCAAGAAGGACATCGTCTTGGTGGTTTCCAGCGAAAGCAGTTCCAGGTGCAGCAACACCATATCGTAGTGATCACCGGCGCGCCGCACACAGGGCATCAACTGCAACTTGACCCCGTTCTCCTCCCTCATCTTGTTGGAAAGGCCAAGCAAGGCCTCGCGCTGGAACTGCAATGACCACACGATCCGGCCTGTCGAATCCGTATGCTCCGAGGAGCCCGTTACGCCAATTTGCTCCAGCGCCGACTTGAGTGTGGTTTCGCGGTCTGCGCCAGTGTTCGTTACGATCGGCGGTGGCGTTGCGTCCCAGCCAAGAAAAGCCAACTTGCGGCGAAAGTTGGTGAACCACTGCAAATTCAAGCCTTGATTGCGTTCATCAGTCGCTGTGGCATGGGCAAACCGTACGACCTCCAGAATGTCCTCACGCGCCTGCGCCCCCACATCGGTGGAGAAAGGCACGATACTGCTTTCGACGACCTTGCCCAGAGCCGCCCCACGTTTGGATTCAGCCATTTTCGACTACCTCGTTGAGTGCGTGTTTGAGCAGAGCAGCGGAGCCCGAGCCACCACCACCCTGCCCGGTATTCAGGCCAGAGGAATGTCAGCCAGAATTTTCAGCGCATTGGCATGAATACGCGCTTCGATCGCGCCTTCG
This sequence comes from Pseudomonas putida, assembly GCF_004357765.1. Lineage (GTDB taxonomy): Bacteria > Pseudomonadota > Gammaproteobacteria > Pseudomonadales > Pseudomonadaceae > Aquipseudomonas > Aquipseudomonas putida_U. Next base: position 77,763 of record NZ_SMTE01000002.1, read on the forward strand.
GCCCTTGCATAGGTACGACGGCTGAAACTGAACCCGGCTCCGCAGGCATAGATAGCACCACCCTCACGCTTCCAGTTGACGAACAAGGTTTTGCCATTTCTTTGGGGAAGCTGGTCATCGATCACTGCAGACACCAGCATCGTCACCTGCCCGCCCGCCGATTGCTCACATTTGGCCAGGCTGATGACCTTGCGATCATCCTCGCGGGTGCGGACATCCAGCAGCGGGTAGTTTTCGGGTTTGCTGAGCGCCTCGACAATTGCCAGGCCCAAGTCCTGGAAGCCTTTCCTGACATTGCCGCTGACTATTTCTGCACCCGCCTCCAAGCCTTTGGCGAACAGATCGCCAAGCTCCAAGCGCAACCCAGTCTCGGTCACGTTTCTCACATCGGTCTTGACCGCAACCCAGCCCAAGGCGCCCATGACATCGACGTAGCGCTGGAACCATTCGTGGTTCTGCTCGTAAGGGTGGTAACTGTCACTGGCCGCTTTGACGGCAAGAGCGTGGCTCGACCGGCTCGCTTCTTGGATGTCTTCACTCAGCGTGTCGCTGAAGACGTGCAGATTGAGATCGCTTAGTACTTGGACCTTCAGATTTGATTCCTGGGCACTCATGACGTGATTTCCTTGGAAAATTATCGGAGGGGCGCTTGATCGCCCCGCCGATAACCCTACGGATCACGCATCACCGTAGCTTCAGAGAAACAATTCCGTAGCATCGGCTCGCCCGGTCATGGCTTTGCACCATACCAGCGTGGTGTATACACCCACAGACCGCCATCGGCGCGGTCAAAGGTGCAGGTAGTGGACGAACCGAGTAAAACCATCGTGCGCATATCGACCATTTCTGGCTGCAACTCGGCCAGCGAGACTACTTTCAGCGTCTGTCCTGGCCTACCGATATCTCGACCAAGGACTACAGGCGTCTGCCCATCTCGATGTCGACGGACGATGTCCAGCGCCACGCCCAACTGCCAAGGCCGTGAGCGTGAGATCGGGTTGTAGAAGGCCAGCACCAGGTCCGCTTGGGCAGCCAGGTCCAGCCGCTGTTCGATGACCGCCCAAGGCTTGAGGTTGTCCGACAGCGACATCACGCAGAAGTCATGGCCCAGCGGTGCACCGGCCTGGGCCGCGGTGGCCAGCGAGGCGGAGACTCCCGGCAGGATCTCCAGTTCGACGCGGTGCCAGGCCTGGTCGCTGGAGCCGTGCAAGGCCTCGAGTACGGCCGAGGCCATGGCGAACACACCGGGGTCGCCTGAGGACACCACCACCACCGAGCGACCTTGGGCGGCCAACTCGAATGCGTGGCGGGCGCGCTGCATCTCTTCGCGGTTGTCGGTGCAGTGCTGGACCTGATCGTCGCGAAACGGCCCCGCCATGCGCACGTAGGTTTCGTAGCCGAGGATGTCCTGGGCTTGCGCAAGCTCGGCCTTGACCGCCGGCACCATCAGCTCGGCAGCGCCAGGGCCTAAGCCGATCACCGCCAGACGACCGCGGCGCTGGCCGACCTGCTCGACCTCGACCGGTCCCGGTGCGACGGCGATCACGCAGCTGTCCTGTTCATGCAGGCGCGCCTGCGGCAGGGCCTTGCCCGCCATGTCAGCGAGCCCGCTGCCTGCGGGTGCAAAGCGTAGCGCGACCCCCAATGCCTGCGCCGCATCATGCAGCGCTGGTTCGGCCATGGTCTGCTCGGCGGCCAGCAGGCAAGCCAGCGAGCCCTGGGCGATACCCGCTTCGTGCAAGGCCCGGCGCACGCTGTCGGCAAGCTCCGGGGTGCCCGGATCCACTGCCACGACCACGGCACGGGCATGGATCAGCAACTCGTCGCGGCTGGCCGGCCGCGCCGCGCACCCCACATGGATGGTGCGCTGGGCCGAATCGCTGGCCGGCAGGTTCGCCTGCTGCAACCAGGGTGCATCGCCTTCGATGCGTACCGACTCACCGGCCAGCAAGTCGGAGACGAAGCGCTTGCCCTGCTCGAGGTCGGCCAGGGCATACCCCTCCGGCGGGTTCAGCAGGCAAGTGCCGAAGCGCAGTTCGCCGCTGGTGGTGATGGCCGCAGCCACACCCAAGGTTTCGCCGATCGCCCGGGCCATGGGGTTTACCCCTGCTAGGCCACCGAGCAACGGCACCACCGCGCTGCCGTCCTCGGCCACAGCCAGCACCGGCGGCTCTGCGCCTTTTTCGTCGAGCAGGCTGGCCAGGCTGCGAATGACGATACCCGCCGCGCACAGAGCGATGATCGGCGTGGCCTGCCGATACAGCGCACGCAAGGTTTCGCCGAACGAGCTGTAGTCCTGGTCGGCGCCTTCGACCCGACCTTTGAGGCCATGGATCGAAGCCTCGGGGTAGCGCTGTTGAATACGCCGTGCGGTTTCCAGGCTGCCCTGGCCGAGGATGACGATAGCCGGTGCCTGCATGATCATCCCTGCCATTTTTCACCTGGCACGATGATCAGCGAGAAGTACGGCGACGACTGTGGGTCGACGTCGTCCAGGGGCACGATCTTCTGATTGGCCATGGTCGCCCGCTCCACATACAGGGCGCGCTTGTCCAAGCCCAGCTCGGCGAGCACCTGGCGCACCTTGGGGAAGTTTCGGCCCAGCTTCATGATCACTGCGGCATCGGCATCGGCCAGCCGCCGCTTGAGTTCCTCGGCCGGCAACACGCCCGAAAGCACCGACAGGCTCTGGTTGCGGTAGACCAATGGCGCGCCGAGCACCGAAGCGCCACCGAGCATCGAGCAGACGCCGGGGATCACCTGGGCCTCGTAGCGCTGCGCCAGGCGGTCGTGCAGGTACATGTAGGAGCCATAGAAGAACGGATCGCCTTCGCAGATCACCGCCACATCGCGCCCGGCATCCAGGTGTTCGGCCACCTGCACGCTGGCCTCGTCATAGAAATCGCTGATCACCTGCTCGTAGGACAAGGGTGCCGGGAGCACCTCGGTGGTCACCGGATACACCAGCGGCAGCAGGGTCTGCTCGGCCTGCAGGTGCGCCTCGATGATTCCGAAGGCATTGCCGCGCTTGCCCTTGGCCACGAAATACGCCACCACCGGCGCTTCGCGCAGCAGGCGCAGGGCCTTGACCGTAATCAGCTCTGGATCGCCCGGGCCGACGCCCAGGCCGAGCAGTTGTCCACGCGGCGCCATCATTCGACCTCCGTCGCCAGGGCATTGACCGCCGCAGCGGCCATCGCGCTGCCGCCGAGGCGGCCCTGCATGATCACGAACGGCACGCCTCGGCTGTCGGCAGCGAGCATCGCCTTGGATTCTGCGGCTCCCACGAAGCCTACCGGGAAGCCAAGAATCAGTGCGGGCTTCGGCGCGCCGGCGTCGAGCATCTCGAGCAGGTAGAACAACGCAGTCGGCGCATTGCCGATGACCACCACGCTGCCTTCGAGGTGCGGACGCCAGAGCTCCAGCGCCAGGGCCGAGCGGGTGTTGCCGGCCTCCTTGGCCATGCCTGGCACGCTTGGGTCGCGCAGGGTGCAGATCACCGGGTTGTCCGCCGGCAGGCGCGCACGGGTGATGCCTTCGGCGACCATGTGCGCGTCGCAGAGAATCGGCGCGCCCTTGGCCAGGGCTTCACGACCGGCACGGCCGGCGCCTTCGGAGAACTGCAGGCCATCGATGGCCTCGACCATGCCGCAGGCATGGATAACCCGCACGGCGAGCTTCTCGAGATCTGCGGGGATCCGCTCGAGTCGGGCTTCCTCGCGGATGATCCGGAAGGAATTGCGATAGATCTCCTGACCATCGCGGATGTAGTCAATCATCAAGGTGCTCCGTCGGCAGGTCGAGCATTGCGCCTGCCTCGTTCAAGGTGAGGTCGGTGCCGCGCAGGGCACCCAGGCCCGGCAGGTGCGCGTCACGCTGATAGAGGTCGTAGCGCCCGGGTGCACGGGCCAGCAAGGTGACCGGAGCGACATGGGCCAAGGCGCAAGACCGGGCGCAACCGGACAAGTGCACGCTGGCTGGCCCGCCGCGATGCAGCAAGGCGGCGAGGGCAACGGCGTCGGTCTTGGTTTCGGCATTGGCCTTGGCGCAGCCGGGGCTGCCGGTGCAGGCGACCATACGGGCCAAGGGCTCATGGATGTGGCACAGCAGTCCGAGGCCGGCAAGCTCGGACCGGGCCTGGTCGAGGCGCGCTGGCAGCAGGTTGGGCAATAGCAGGCTTTGCCAGGGGCTGATCCGCAAGCTGCCATCGCCCCACTGCCGGGCGATGCGCGCTGCGCCGCGCAGCATGGCAGGTGTCAACCGACCCAGCGGCGGCGCGACGCCCAGGGCCAGGCCCTGCTGTTGTACCACCGTTCCCAGCCACGCAGTGCAAGTGGTCGCACGCCGCCACCGGAGTACGGCGGCATCGCGTCGGATAGCCAGCCCCAACCCATCGACGAAGGCCTGCGTCGGAATCTGTTCGAGTAGCTGACGCATGCGCCCCTGCTGGGGAGTGGCCAGGTCGAGGAAGCGCTCCAGCACAGCCCGCACCAGGGCCAGGCCTTGCTCCAGCGGCACCGCACCGAGCGGCGCGTCGCTGGGGCATCCGGCCAGGCCGAAAGCCAGCCAGGTTCGCTGCTCCAGGCCCAGCACCGAAAGCCATAGGTCGTGGGGGTGCTCAAGCATTGCCAGGCCTTCACCGCCATCGAGCTGGATGGCGAACTTGGCCGACAGCTCATGGAAACGCGGGGTGCCCTGAAGCAGGTCGAGGATTTGCCCGGCCAACGGCCGCACATCCGTCAGCATCATAGGGTCGAGCCCGGCCAAGGGGCTGAGCATGAGGTTGCGCACGTCATCGCTGGCCGCCTCGCGCGGGCCAAGGTCGGCGCCCAGGAGGCTTTCGATCAAACCATCGTGGTCGGCACCGATGCCACGAATTTGCAGGTTGCCGCGATTGGTCGCCTCGATCACACCACCGGCGAAGTGCTCGGCCGCTCTCGCCAGCACATCGGCCTGCTCGACCAGCAGCAGGCCGCCAGGCAGTTTGATGCGGCAGATCCCGCCGTCGCGCGCCGCGACGATGCGCCACAACCCCGGGCAGGCCGAGGGACGAGGCGAAACGGTAGGGGTATGAACCTGCTTCAAAGGGGCGTCCGGCAATCGCTGAAAATGCGCTTGAGTGTAGAAGGCGCGGTATTATGCCTGCTTTGGCCTGTGGCATGAAAAGCCGGTGGTCGAGCATCGTCGCGATCGTGCGAAAAATTCTGGGCGCGGCACGGCCCAAAGCAATAACGGAAAATACCCATGGCACCCTGGCTGACAGTAGTAGGCATCGGCGAAGACGGTTTCAGTGGCCTCGGCAAACAGGCCCGGCGCGCCCTGCTGGGCGCCTCGCGGATCGTCGGCAGCCCACGGCAACTGGCACTGCTGCCGCGCTGCGTGGGCGCACAACGCCTGGACTGGCCGACGCCATTCTCCCTCGCCCCGGTGCTGGCGCTGCGCGGCGAGCCGGTGTGCGTGCTGGCCAGCGGCGACCCGATGTTCTTCGGCGTCGGTGCCAGCCTGGCGCGCCAGGTCGCCGCCGAGGAAATGCAGGTCCTGTCGATGCCTTCGTCCTGCGCCCTGGCTGCCGCGCGCCTGGGCTGGGCGCTGCAGGACGTGCAGGTGGTCTCGCTGGTCGCCCGGCCACTGGCGGCGCTCAACGCTCACCTTTACAGCGGCATGCGCCTGCTGGTGCTGAGCAACGATGGCGATAGCCCTGCCGCCATCGCCGCGTTGCTGCGCGAACGTGGCTTTGGCCCTAGTCGCCTGCAGGTGCTGGAGCACCTCGGCGGTAACGCCGAGCGGCAACTGTCGGGCACTGCCGACGACTGGCCGTACCCGCAGGTTGCCGCTCTCAACATCGTCGCCATCGAGTGCCAGGCCGGCGCCGATGCACCCCAGTTGTCGCGGCTCGCCGGCCTCCCTGATGACGCGTTCCGCCATGACGGCCAACTGACCAAACGCGACGTGCGCGCCATCACCCTGGCCCGCCTGGCGCCACAGCCCGGCCAGTTGCTGTGGGACGTGGGGGCGGGTAGTGGCTCGATTGGCATCGAATGGATGCGTGCGCACCCGGCCTGCCGCGCGCTGGCGATCGAAGCCGACGAGGGCCGCCAGGGGTTGATCGAGCTTAACCGCGACGCCCTTGGCGTACCCGGCCTGCAGCTAGTGCGCGGCAAGGCTCCGCAAGCCTTGACCGGCCTCGAGCAGCCCGATGCCATCTTCATCGGCGGCGGCGTGACCGCTGACGGCGTACTGGCGCTGTGCTGGGAGCGCCTGCGCCCCGGTGGGCGTCTGGTGGCCAATGCGGTCACGCTGCAGAGCGAAATGGCCTTGGCGCAGTTTCGCCAGCAGCATGGCGGCGAACTGACCCGCCTGCACGTTGCCCACGCCCAGCCCCTGGGTGCCTTCGACACTTGGCGCCAGGCGTTGCCGATCACCTTGCTGGACGTGGTGAAGCCGGCCGATGCGTGAAGAGACCCACGAACAGCCCGCCCCGCTGCGTAGCGGCCTGACCACCGGTAGCTGCGCCACCGCCACCAGTCTGGCGGCGGCGCACTTGCTGTTGACCGGCCAGAGTACCGATGCGGTGAACATCACCTTGCCCAAGGGCAAGATCGTGCAGATGCGCCTGGAGTTCTGCCGGCGCAATGGCGAGCGCGCCGAGGCCGGCACGCTCAAGGACGCCGGCGACGATCCGGATGTCACCCACGGCGCCCTGCTCTACAGCCAGGTGCGCCTGCTGGATGAGCCCGGCGTCCGCTTCGTCGCAGGCGCAGGGGTCGGCACCGTTACCCGCCCGGGCTTGGTGCTCGCCGTGGGCGAGCCGGCGATCAACCCGGTCCCCCGGCGCATGATCAGCGAACATCTGCAACAACTGGCCGAGGTCTGCAGCTACGTGGGCGGTTTCGAGGTCACGGTGAATGTGCAAGACGGCGAGCAGTTGGCCTTGAAAACCATGAACCCACGCCTGGGCATTCTCGGCGGCCTGTCGATTCTCGGCACCAGCGGCATCGTCCGGCCATTCTCCTGCTCGGCGTACATCGCCTCGATCCACCAGGGCATCGACGTCGCCCACACCAACGGCTACAGCCACATCGCCGCGTGCACCGGCAATGCCAGCGAAGACTGCATGCGCCGAGTGTATGGGCTACCGGAAATCGCCTTGATCGAGATGGGCGATTTCGTTGGTGCGGTACTCAAGCACCTGCGCAAGGTACCGGTGGCGCGCCTGAGCCTCTGCGGAGGCTTCGGCAAGATCAGCAAGCTGGCCGCGGGGCACATGGACCTGCACAGCCGCCACTCGAGCATCGACCTGCCGCAACTGGCCGGCTGGGCCGCCGATATCGGTGCCGACGCCGAGTTGCAGGCGGCCATCGTCGCCGCCAACACCAGCCAGCAGGCCCTGGCCCACGCCCATGCCGCCGGTATCGCCCTGGGCGATGCGGTGTGCGCCCACGCGCTTGCGTTCGCCCGCAGTGTGGTGCCGGCGCAAGTCCAGGTCGAAGTCTTCGCCATCGACCGACAAGGTGGCATCGTCGGCAAGGCAGGTGTGCGATGAGTCGTCGAATCCTGCTGCTCGGCGGCATCACCGAAGCCCTGGCCATCGCTCGCCAGCTGGGTCCCGAGCACGTCTACAGCCTGGCTGGCATCGGTCGCGTGCCGCAGGACCTGGCCTGCCAGGTACGGGTCGGAGGCTACGGCGGCGCTGACGGCCTGGCCACCTATCTGCGCGAGGCTGGCATCACCTTGCTGGTCGACGCCACTCACCCTTACGCGGCGCAGATCAGCCGCAACGCCGCCGAGGCCGCAGCTGTCGTCGGTATTCCCTGCTGGGCCCTGCGTCGCCCGGCCTGGCAGAGCCAAGCGGGCGACGACTGGCGCGAAGTGGCGGACTGGCCGGCGCTGGTCGAGGCGCTCCGGCCCTTCAAGCGCCCGTTGTTCACCCTTGGCCGTGAGCCGCTGCAACATCTGGACGAGATCCCTTCCGGGCAATTCTGGACCTTGCGGGCCTTGGAGGCCTGCGCCGGTAATTCACGTTGCGAAGTGATCGCGGCACGTGGGCCGTTTCGCCTCGAAGACGAGCGAGCATTGTTCGAGCGCCGCGCTATCGATGTACTGGTGAGCAAGAACAGCGGCAGCGTCGCCACCGAGCCGAAGCTCGACGTGGCGCGCGAACGCGGGGTGCCGGTGCTGATCCTCCAGCGCCCGTCCCTGCCGACAGTGGACCGGACGTTCGCGGTGGCCGCGCAATTGGTCGCGGCGCTGGAAAGTACTTAGGCCTCCAATCGACATTTCCTTCACGCTTTTGCGCCGATTCCACGCCCCTGCGCGCTAGAGAGACGCCGTCTTGCGGTAAACTCGTGCTCCCCTCCTCGGAAGGCGTCCTTCATATGGAAATGCAATGGTGGATCTGGCTGGTCTTCGGCATCGGTCTGATCCTGCTCGAACTGGTGCTGCCCACATTCTTCATCATCTGGTTCGGTATCGGTGCCGTGCTGGTCTCGCTCATCGCGCTGGCCAGCCCTGCCGTGCAACTGGACATGCAGATCCTGATGTGGGTGCTGTTCTCCTCGGCCACCACTGCCCTCTGGTTCAAGGTATTCCGCCGCAAGACGCCGGACGTGCGCTGGACCGCCGACAGCGTGATCGGTGAGGTCGGCCTGCTGACCGCGAGCGTCTCGCAGTTCCAGAAAGGGCGGGTTCGCTTCCAGAAACCGATCCTCGGCAACGAGGAGTGGACCTGCGTCGCCGATAGCGACATCCCCGCCGGCGAGCGCGTGCGTCTCGTCGCCATCGAAGGCAACACCGCCCGGGTCGTTCGCGCCTGACGCTCGCCCGAACGCCCGCATTAAAAGGAACTTAGCATCATGACCAGTCTCATCGTCGTCGGCGCTCTCGCCCTGTTCGTACTGATCACCGTGTTCAAGGGTGTACGCATCGTGCCCCAGGGCGAAGAGTGGATCGTCGAGCGCCTGGGTCGCTACCACAGCACCCTCAAGCCCGGCCTGAACATCGTCATCCCGTACATGGACGTAGTTGCCTACCGCCTGCCGACCAAGGACATCATTCTCGATGTGCAGGAGCAGGAAATCATCACCCGCGACAACGCGGTGATCGTCGCCAATGCCCTGTGCTTCGCCAAGGTCGTCGATCCGCAGAAAGCCTCCTACGGCGTTCAAAATTTCTCCTTCGCCGTCACCAGCCTCACCATGACCTCGCTGCGTGCCATCGTCGGCGCCATGGACCTCGACGAAGCGCTGTCCAGCCGCGAGCAAATCAAGGCGCGCCTGCGCGAGGCGATGTCCGAGCAAACCGAAGACTGGGGGGTGACCGTGCGCTCGGTGGAAATCCAGGACATCAAGCCTTCGCAGAACATGCAGGCGGCCATGGAGCGCCAGGCAGCAGCCGAACGCGAGCGAAAAGCCGACGTCACCCGCGCCGAAGGCGCCAAGCAGGCCGCGATCCTCGAAGCCGAGGCGCGGTTGCAATCGGCCAAGCTCGACGCTGAAGCGCAGATCAACCTGGCCGAGGCCTCGGCACGGGCGATTTCCCTGGTCAAGGAAGCCGTGGGTAACGAGACGGTGCCTGCCATGTACCTGCTGGGCGAGCGCTATGTCGGGGCCATGGAAAACCTGGCCAGCAGCGACAACGCCAAGGTGGTGGTGCTGCCGGCCGATCTGCAGGAGACCGTGCGTGGGCTGATGGGTCGCAGCAAGGTCTGACATTGGCGTGAGCCGCCCGACTGCGTCACTTCACCGCACCTGATCTTTTTACCTATACTCCGACTTACAATACCGCCCACGATTCCTGACCGGATCTCTCCATGCCCCCACGTCGGCACATCGCCTGGATAGCCTGCCTAGCAGTGCTGTTCAACCTGCTGGCCATGCCGCTGTCTACTGCCGCGCCCAAGGGCCCGGCCGAGCAGCTGCTGTGGGGGGCGTTCTGTTCCAGCGTGGCCGGCAAGGCCAAGGTCGACGTTCAGGCTCTGGCCAAGATCGACCTCGGTACGCAAAGCGACGACCATTCGAACATGCAGCATTGCTGGTGCTGTTCCGGCGGTTCGCCATTGCTGGCCTTGCCGGGCTACCCGCCGCAGCTGCACAACCCGCCCACACAGCTGGCCGGGCACCTGTCGCTACTTGCCAAGCATCAACCGACGCCGCGCCAGCTATGGCCGGCGCTCAATCCCCGTGCCTCTCCGCTGACCTGAGTTCATCGCGCTGACCGCCTGAAACCGAACGCAACGGAGATTCATCCCCATGCTCAAGCATGCTCTCGTACTGGCCGCCCTGCTGCTGCCTGGCGCCTACGCCAATGCCCATGAATACACTGTGGGCGACCTGCACATCGCCCACCCATGGTCGCTGCAACTGCCACCGAACGCGCCCAATGTCGCCGCGTACTTCATCGTGCACAACAACGGCAAGGCCGATGATCGACTGCTGTCGGTCGACAGCCCGATCAGCGACGACGTCCAGTTGCACGAACATGCCCAGGCCGCCAGCGGCGCGATGCAGATGCGCCAGGTCGCCGACGTGACGGTGCCTGCCGGCAAGGACCTGACCTTCGCCCCCAGCGCCTACCACGTGATGCTCCTGCAACCCAAGGACCGCAGCCTGCTCAGCGAGGGCAAACGCTTTCCGCTGACCCTGCATTTCGAAAAGGCCGGCGATATCACCGTCGAGGTCGCCGTGCAAAAACAGCCGCCTGGCGACCAGCCAGCGGTGCACGAGCACGCCCACTGAGCCTTTGACAGGCATAAGCCATGAGCTTGCCACGCCAGCGCTCACGCCACGCCACTCGCCCTGAACGCGCACGCACCAGGGGGAGCTGGCTGAGCCTGTTCGCCATGTGGATGATCTTCATCGGCCCGCTGGTTTCCCAGTCGATGCCGATGCAGCATCACGCCGGTATGAACATGCCGATGGACATGAGCATGCCGATCAGCATGGCCATGCCCCACGAGCACGCGGCGGACCACCATCATGGCCACGGCAACGATGGCCAGTTGCATGTGATGTGGGAGAAGTGCGGTTATTGCAGCCTGCTGTTCAACTGCCCCGCTTTACCCCAGACCCTCAGCCCGCTCAGCGCGGGTAGCACCGAACCCTGCGCCCTGCGTCCCACGCCAGCGCTCCAGGGCCATGCCCGGCAGGCCGTGTTCCCTGGCGCCCGCAGCCGCGCGCCGCCCCTTTCGATCGTCGTCTGAACCCTCCACTTGCCGCACGGAGCCCACTGGCTCCGCGCACCACCACGACTGATCGACTGGAATCACTATGTCCGGCTGTACCCCTGTATTCGCCCTGTCCCTGCGTGGGACCTTCGCCGCGTTGTGCGGCTCGCTGATCGCGCCTCTGGCCCTGGCTACCGAGCCCGGCCATGAAGGCCATGAGCAGACACCGTCCGAACTGAGCCCGACGGTGATCACCGCGCTGGCGCCAAGCTCGCCGCTGACCGTGGTCACCAACCCCAAGGATCCGCGCCAACCGGTGCCGGCCAGCGATGGCGCTGACTACCTCAAAACCATCCCGGGCTTCTCCGCCATCCGTGCCGGAGGCACCAATGGCGATCCGGTCCTGCGCGGCATGTTCGGCTCGCGCCTGAACATTCTCACCAACGGCGGCATGATGCTCGGCGCCTGCCCCAACCGCATGGACGCACCGACTTCCTACATTTCACCGGAAACCTACGACCGCCTGACCGTGATAAAAGGCCCGCAGAGTGTGATCTGGGGCCCCGGCGGCTCGGCCGGCACCATCCTCTTCGAACGCGAGCCGGAGCGCTTCGGCAGCCTTGGCAGCCGGGTCAATGCCAGCCTCCTGGCCGGCTCCAACGGCCGCTTCGACAAGGTGCTCGATGCCGCCGCCGGTAACAGCCAGGCGTACGCGCGCTTCGTCGGCAATCAGTCACGCTCCGACGACTACGAGGACGGCCACGGCGACACCGTGCCCTCACGCTGGGACAAATGGAACGGCGACGTCACCCTCGGCTGGACGCCCGACCAGGACACCCTGCTCGAACTCACCGCAGGCAAGGGCGATGGCGAAGCGCGCTACGCGGGTCGCGGTATGGACGGCGCGCAGTTCAAGCGCGAAAGCCTTGGCCTGCGTTTCGAAAAGTCCAACCTGGGCGAGGTGCTCGACAAGGTCGAGGCGCAGGTCTACTACAACTACGCCGACCATGTGATGGACAACTACAGTCTGCGCACGCCGTCAGGCACCGGCATGATGGCCGGCCCCATGGCCGCCGCCGTGGACCGCCGGACCTTGGGCGGACGCATCAAGGCCACCTGGCGTTGGGCCGACGTACAACTGATCGCTGGCCTCGACGCGCAGACCAACGAGCACCGCGCACGCAGTGCCATGGGCGTCGATACCTACAAGAACGAACCCTGGACCAAGGACGCCGACTTCCACAACTACGGTGCCTTCGGCGAACTCACCTGGTACGCCACCGGCGAGGATCGGTTGATCACCGGTCTGCGCCTGGACCGCGCCTCGGCGCGGGATTTCCGCGACGACAGCGCCACCAACGCGGACACCCGCGCCGACACCCTGCCCAGCGGCTTCGTGCGCTACGAGCATGACCTGGCTGCCCTGCCAGCCACGACCTACGTCGGCCTTGGCCATGCCCAACGCTTCCCCGATTACTGGGAACTGTTCTCACCGGACCAGGGCCCTGCTGGTTCGGTCAACGCCTTCGACAGCATCAAGCCGGAGAAGACCACCCAGCTCGACTTCGGCATCCAGTACCGCGACGCGCGCCTGGAAGCCTGGGCCTCGGGTTACATCGGCCAGGTCCGCGACTACATCCTGTTCGACTACCGGACCGGGATGATGGGCATGAGCACCACCCAAGCACAGAACATCGACGCCCGCATCATGGGCGGTGAACTGGGCACGGCCTACAAGCTGACCGAGCAATGGAAGGCCGATGCAACGCTGGCCTATGCCTGGGGCAAGAACAGCAGCGACGGCAAGGCCCTGCCACAGATGCCACCGCTGGAAAGCCGACTGGGCCTGACCTACAGCCGCGACACCTGGAGCGCAGGTGCCCTCTGGCGGTTGGTGGCGGCGCAGAATCGTATCGCCGAAAACCAGGGCAACGTGGTCGGCAAGGACTACGACAAGAGCGCAGGGTTCGGCGTGTTCTCGCTCAACGGCGCCTACAGGATCAACAACAACCTCAAGCTCAGCGCAGGGGTCGACAACCTGTTCGACAAGACCTACGCCGAGCACCTGAACCTGGCCGGGAATGCCGGGTTCGGCTACCCGGCCACTGATCCACAGCCGGTGAACGAGCCGGGCAGGACCTTCTGGACCAAGGTCGATTTGAGCTTCTGACAACAACGACGGGCGCGTCCGTGGCCGCGCCCCTTAGCTGGTCAAACAGGAGGTTCCCATGAGCGGAACACGCGTATCTTTCTACAACCTGGCCTGGCGCTGGCATTTCTATGCCGGCCTGTTCGTCGCCCCCTTCATGATTCTGCTGGCGATCACCGGGATCATCTACCTGTTCAAGCCCCAGCTTGACCCGTGGATGTACCGCGACCTGATGGTGGTGGAAGCCGGGCACCACCGACAGAGCGCCGACACGCTGCTCGCCGAGGTGCGTCAGGCTTATCCACAAGGCCATGTCGGCCAGTACCTGCCGCCGATCGATGGCGAACGCAGTGCGCAGTTCGTGGTGCATGAGGCAGGCCGCGAGCTCAATGTGTTCGTCGACCCCTACCGGGGCAAGATCCTCGGCGAGCAGGACGGCAAGCAGAACCTGCAGGCCATCGCCCGGGCGCTGCATGGCGAGCTGATGGTCGGCACGGTCGGCGATCGCCTGGTAGAGCTGGCAGCCGGCTGGGGCATCGTGCTCGTGGTATCGGGCCTGTACCTGTGGTGGCCGCGCGGGCGCAACGCCAAGGGTGTGCTCTGGCCGCGCCTTGGCGCCAGAGGCCGGGTGCTGTGGCGCGACCTGCATGCGGTCAGCGGTTTCTGGGGCTCGGCCCTGCTGCTGTTGATGCTGCTCAGCGGCATGACCTGGACGGGTCTCTGGGGCAAGCAGTACGCCGACCTGTGGAATCGCTTCCCGGCAGCGATGTGGAACGACGTGCCGAAGTCGGACCAGCAGGCGCGCGAACTGAACAGCGCCCACCGTCAGACCGTACCCTGGGCACTGGAGAATACACCGATGCCGCAGTCCGGTGCCCATGCCGAACATGCCGGGCACCACATGATGTCCGACCTGCCGGCCGCCCCGCAGATCACCCTGCAACAGGTCGAGGACATCGCCACCGCACGTCACGTCGAGCCAGGCTATAGCATCACCGTGCCGACCACCGCCGAAGGTGTTTTCACCATTTCGGTGTTCGCCGACGATCCGCGTAACGATGCCACCTTGCATGTCGACCAGTACACCGGAAAGGTCCTGGCCGATGTGCGCTGGGCGGACTATCCCACCGTGGCACGGGCGACCGAGCTGGGCGTGATGCTGCATGAGGGCAAGATGTTCGGTCCGCTGAACCAGATCCTCATCCTGCTGGTGTGCCTGATGATCCTGCTGGGCTCGGTGAGCGGGCTGGTGATGTGGTGGAAGCGCAGGCCCCGGGGTGGCTTAGGCGTACCGCCGCTACGTCATGACCTGCCGCGCTGGAAGACTGCCGTCGGAGTGATGCTGGTACTGGGCGTGATGTTCCCGCTGGTGGGGGTGTCGATGGTGGTCATGTGGGTGGTCGATAGCGTAGTGGTGAGGCGCCGTCGGCTGCTGGTCAGCGTCTGAGTTTTCGCCTGCACCGGCCTCTTCGCGGGTGAACCCGCTCCCACAGATACAGCTCCGATTTCCAAGCCTGTACCGTACCTGTAGGAGCGGGTTTACCCGCGAATAGACCCACGCATGAGAAATACTGTTACCCAAAAGTCGAGTCGATCTGTCGCGCCCCGAATTGGGACGCCCGTGTTAGCCTAGCCGGCTGTTTCACACAAGAAGACTGAATCTCAAGGGAATGCAGCTTAATGATGCACACTTCACCCACGGCGCCAGATGACCAGCATCTGCAGCGCAACCTGACCAATCGCCACATCCAGCTGATCGCCATTGGCGGCGCCATCGGTACCGGTTTGTTCATGGGCTCGGGCAAGACCATCAGCCTGGCCGGGCCGTCGATCCTGTTCGTCTACATGATCATCGGCTTCATGCTGTTCTTCGTCATGCGCGCGATGGGCGAGCTGCTGCTATCGAACCTCAATTACAAGTCGTTCATCGACTTCTCCGCCGACCTGCTCGGTCCCTGGGCAGGCTATTTCACTGGCTGGACCTACTGGTTCTGCTGGGTCGTCACCGGTATCGCCGATGTGGTGGCGATCGCTGCCTACACGCAGTTCTGGTTTCCCGAATTGCCCCAGTGGATACCGGCGCTGGCGTGCGTGGCCCTGTTGCTGTCGCTGAACCTGGTGACGGTGAAGATGTTCGGTGAACTGGAGTTCTGGTTTGCCCTGATCAAGATCGTCGCCATTCTCGGCCTGGTCGCCACCGGCCTGTACATGGTGGTCACCGGCTTTACCTCGCCCAACGGCAGCACCGCGCAGTTGGCCAACCTGTGGAATGACGGCGGCATGTTCCCCAACGGCCTGATGGGGTTCTTCGCCGGTTTCCAGATCGCGGTGTTCGCTTTCGTCGGCATCGAGTTGGTGGGCACCACCGCCGCCGAGGCGAAAAACCCGGAACGCACGCTGCCACGGGCGATCAACTCGATCCCGGTGCGGATCATCGTGTTCTACGTGTTGGCCTTGATCGCGATCATGGCGGTGACGCCATGGCGCGACGTGGTACCGGGCAAGAGTCCGTTCGTCGAGTTGTTCGTACTGGCAGGGCTGCCGGCAGCGGCGAGCATCATCAACTTCGTGGTGCTGACCTCAGCGGCCTCTTCGGCCAACAGCGGCGTGTTCTCCACCAGCCGCATGCTCTACGGTCTGGCCCAGGAGGGCGATGCCCCCCGGGCATTCGAACGACTCTCGCGCCGCGCCGTGCCGGCCAACGGCCTGTTCTTCTCGTGCACCTGCCTGTTGCTGGGCGCCGTGCTGATCTATCTGGTACCCGATGTGGTCGAAGCATTCACCTTGGTCACCACCGTGTCGGCGGTGCTGTTCATGTTCGTCTGGACGCTGATCCTGCTGTCCTACCTCAGCTACCGCAAGCACCGTGCACCGCTGCACCAGGCATCGAGCTACAAGATGCCGGGCGGGCGCTTCATGTGCTATGTGTGCCTGGCGTTCTTCGCGTTCATCCTGGTGCTGCTGAGCCTGGAAGCCGACACCCGTTCGGCCCTGATCGTCACCCCCATCTGGTTCGTGCTGCTGGCAGTCACTTACCAGTTCGTCCGCAGCAAGCGCCATCCGCGCACCGCTGTGCGTAACGGCTGATTGAATTTGGGGCTGCTTTGCAGCCCCAATGCTGTGCACACAAATATGCCAGGCACCAACCTCGACCGCCGTCACGCCCCAACACCTCGCACAACCGCTCTATCCTGCCCCTTTTGCCACCCGGCACACCCCTTGCAATGGCCCTCTCCGCTTGGCCAACACCAAAAAAGAACTCATCGGAGAGAGCACATGAAGCGTCGCAGTCTGATCAAGGCCTTTACCCTCAGCGCATCGATCGCGGCGATGGGCCTGAGCTGGAGCATCCAGGCCGCCGAGACCATCAAGGTCGGCATCCTGCATTCGCTGTCGGGGACCATGGCGATTTCCGAGACGTCGCTCAAGGACATGGCGCTGATGACCATCGAGCAGATCAACGCCAAAGGCGGTGTCAACGGCAAACTGCTTGAACCCGTCGTGGTGGACCCTGCATCGAACTGGCCGCTGTTCGCCGAGAAGAGCCGTCAGTTGCTGACTCAGGACAAGGTCGCGGTGGTGTTCGGCTGCTGGACCTCGGTGTCGCGCAAATCGGTGCTGCCAGTATTCGAAGAACTCAACGGGCTGTTGTTCTACCCAGTGCAGTACGAGGGTGAGGAGATGTCGCCCAATGTCTTCTACACCGGCGCCGCACCGAACCAGCAGGCAATCCCGGCAGTGGAATACCTGATGAGCGAAGACGGCGGCGGCGCCAAGCGCTTCTTCCTGCTGGGCACCGACTACGTCTATCCACGCACCACCAACAAGATCCTGCGTGCCTTCCTGCACAGCAAAGGCGTGGCCGACAAGGATATCGAGGAGGTGTACACCCCGTTTGGCCACAGCGATTACCAGACCATCGTCGCCAACATCAAGAAGTTCTCCGCCGGCGGCAAGACCGCGGTGATCTCCACCGTCAACGGCGACTCCAACGTACCGTTCTACAAGGAATTGGCCAACCAGGGCCTGAAAGCCACCGATGTGCCGGTGGTGGCGTTCTCGGTAGGCGAGGAAGAACTGCGCGGCATCGACACCAAGCCGCTGGTCGGCCACCTGGCCGCGTGGAACTACTTCGAATCGGTCGACAACCCGGTCAACCAGCAGTTCGTCGCCGATTGGAAGGCCTATGCCAAGGCCAAGAACCTGCCGGGCGCCGACAAGGCCGTGACCAACGATCCGATGGAAGCCACCTACGTCGGCATCCACATGTGGGCACAAGCGGTGGAGAAGGCCAAGTCCACCGATGTCGACAAGGTCCGCGAGGCCCTCGCCGGCCAGACCTTCAAGGCACCGTCCGGCTTCACCCTGACCATGGACAAGACCAACCACCACCTGCACAAGCCGGTGATGATCGGCGAGATCCAGGACGACGGGCAGTTCAGCGTCGTCTGGGAGACCGAGCAACCGCTGCGGGCCCAACCCTGGAGCCCGTTCATTCCAGGCAACGACAAGCGGCCTGACTACGCGGTGAAAGCCAACTGAGTGCACGGGGCTGCCTTGCAGCCCATTCGCGGGACAAGCCCGCTCCCACCAGTACACCGGTCAACTGTGGGAGCGGGCTTGTCCCGCGAAGAATCCACTGCCGATTTCCAGGATTGCTCGCATGCTCAGATTCCTGCTCACCCTCCTGCTCCTGCTGCCCCTGGCAACCCAGGCCAGCGAGGGCGAATTCTTCCTCACCGCCAAGCCCACCGAGCAAGCCCGCCTGCTCGAAGGCTGGGCGGCGCAACCCGATGCCGGACGCCTGGTGCTGCTGGAAAACCTGCGCCAGGGCCGCATCGCCGCCGACGACAGCCGCAAGGTGCGTCTGAACAACCGCTTGCGTGGTCTGATCGACAACGCCCTGGCCAGCCACCAACTGCTCAGCGATGACAACACCGTGCGCCTGGCCGCGGCTCAGCAACTGCAGAAAAGCGCAAAGCCGGCGCAGATGGCCTACCTCGATCGGCGCTTCGCCATTGAAACCGACCCTGCCGTGCAGGCCGCCCTCAGTCTGGCCCTGGCCAATCTGCAACTGGGTGCCAGCGAGCCCTCGGTACGTCTGGCCGCCGTTCGCCTGCTCGGCGAAACCGGTGACCCACTGGCGCGCACCCGCCTCGAAGCGTTGCTGCAGGACGGCGCCGAGACCGATGCCAATGTGCGCAACGCCGCCGAAACCAGCCTTGCCCAGGTCAAACGCAAGCTGCTGTTCGGCGAGTTGCTCGGCCAAGCCTTCAGCGGCCTGTCGCTGGGCTCGATCCTGCTGCTGGCGGCACTGGGGCTGGCCATTACCTTCGGCCTGCTCGGGGTCATCAACATGGCCCATGGCGAGATGTTGATGCTCGGGGCCTACAGCACCTACATGGTTCAGGTGCTGGTACAGCGCTACGCCCCCGGCGCGATCGAGTTCTACCCATTGATTGCGCTGCCGGTGGCCTTCGCCGTCAGCGCCGGGGTCGGCATGGCGCTGGAGCGCACGATCATCCGCCACCTCTATGGCCGTCCACTGGAAACGCTGCTGGCAACCTGGGGCATCAGCCTGATCCTCATCCAGGCCATCCGTCTGCTGTTCGGCGCTCAGAACGTCGAGGTCAGCAACCCGACCTGGTTGTCCGGTGGCATCCAGTTGCTGCCCAACCTGGTGCTGCCGTACAACCGCCTGGTGATCATCGGCTTCGCCCTGGCCGTGGTGCTGCTTACCTGGCTGCTGCTCAACCGCACCCGTTTGGGCCTGAACGTGCGCGCCGTCACCCAGAACCGCAACATGGCCGCCTGCTGCGGAGTGTCCACCGGCCGCGTCGACATGCTCGCCTTCGGCCTCGGCTCAGGCATCGCCGGGCTGGGCGGGGTGGCTTTGAGCCAGGTCGGCAACGTCGGTCCGGACCTGGGCCAGAGCTACATCATCGACTCGTTCCTGGTGGTGGTGCTCGGCGGTGTCGGGCAACTGGCCGGCAGCCTGTGGGCGGCATTCGGCCTCGGGATAGCCAACAAGCTGCTGGAGCCGCAGATCGGTGCGGTGCTTGGCAAGATCCTCATCCTTGCGTTGATCATTCTGTTCATCCAGAAGCGTCCGCAAGGCCTGTTCGCCCTCAAGGGACGGGTAATCGACTGATGAACCAGCCTCTGCTTGTCACCGCTGCGCAAAAAGCCGGACCGCGCCTGTCGCTGGCCATCGGCACCGTCGTCGTCCTGCTGCTGTTGGCCCTGCCGCTGCTGTCGCTGCTGCCGGCCGACCATGCCCTGCAGGTCTCGGCTTACACCCTGACTCTGGTTGGCAAGGTGCTCTGCTACGCCATCGTGGCCCTCGCCCTGGACCTGGTATGGGGCTATGCCGGCTTGCTCTCGCTCGGCCATGGCCTGTTCTTCGCCCTGGGTGGCTATGCCATGGGCATGTACCTGATGCGTCAGGCCGCAGGCGATGGGCTGCCAGGCTTCATGACCTTTCTGTCGTGGACCGAACTGCCCTGGTACTGGGCCGGCACCCAGCACTTCGCCTGGGCTCTGTGCCTGGCGGTGCTCGCCCCAGGACTGCTGGCCCTGGTGTTCGGCTGGTTCGCCTTCCGTTCGCGGATCAAGGGCGTGTACTTCTCGATCATGACCCAGGCCCTGACCTTCGCCGGCATGCTGCTGTTCTTCCGCAACGAGACCGGATTCGGCGGCAACAACGGCTTTACCAGCTTTCGCAGCATCCTCGGCTTCGACATCGCCGCCCCAGGAACCCGGGCGGTGCTGTTCACGCTCACTGTCGGCCTGCTGCTGGCCAGCCTGTACCTGTGCTGGAGACTGACCACCAGTAAATTCGGGCGCCTGCTCACCGCCGTGCGCGATGCCGAGAACCGATTGATGTTCTGCGGCTACGATCCGCGTGGCTTCAAGCTGCTGGTGTGGGTGCTGAGCGCTGTGTTGTGCGGCCTGGCCGGTGCGTTGTACGTACCCCAGGTGGGCATCATCAACCCCAGCGAGATGTCGCCGACCAACTCCATCGAGGCCGCGGTATGGGTCGCCCTCGGCGGTCGTGGCACGCTGATCGGTCCACTGCTCGGCGCCGGCCTGGTCAATGGCATGAAGAGCTGGTTCACCGTGGCGTTCCCGGAGTTCTGGCTGTTCTTCCTCGGCGCGCTGTTCATCCTCGTCACGCTGTACCTGCCCAAGGGCGTCGTCGGCTTGCTGAAGAAAAGGAGCCAGTCATGAAAGGCCTGCCCCCGGTACACCCGGAATTCATGCTCGAACCGGTCTTCGACCAACTGGGCAGCGGCCGCGAGGCCATCGGCCTCGGCCATGCTCGCAAAGCCGGCCTGGACACCCGGCATGGCACGGTGCTGAGCCTCGAGGACATCAGCGTCAGTTTCGACGGTTTCAAGGCACTCCATGCCCTCAACCTCTACATCGGCGTGGGCGAGTTGCGTTGCATCATCGGCCCCAACGGTGCCGGCAAGACCACGATGATGGACGTGATCACCGGCAAGACCCGCCCCGACACCGGCAGCGCATATTTCGGCGACACCCTCGACCTGACCCGCATGAGCGAATACCAGATCGCCCAGGCCGGCATCGGTCGCAAGTTCCAGAAGCCCACGGTGTTCGAGGCGCTGACGGTGTTCGAGAACCTGGAGCTGGCACTCAAGGCCGACAAGTCGGTATGGGCAAGCCTGGCCGCGCGCTTGAGCGGTGAGCAGCAGACTCGCATCGAAGAGGTATTGACCACCCTGCGCCTGCTGCCCCTGGCCCAGCGCCAGGCGGGCCTGCTTTCCCACGGGCAGAAGCAATTCCTCGAAATCGGCATGCTGCTGGTCCAGGAGCCGCGGCTGCTGCTGCTCGATGAGCCGGTGGCAGGCATGACCGATGCCGAGACTGAATTCACCGCCGAACTGTTCAAAGGCCTGGCCGGCAGCCATTCGCTGATGGTGGTGGAGCACGACATGGGCTTCGTCGGCAGCATCGCCGACCACGTCACTGTCTTGCACCAGGGCAGTGTGCTGGCGGAGGGCTCGCTGGAGCAGGTCCAGGCCGATGAACGGGTGGTCGAGGTTTACCTGGGCCGCTGATCAATACCAAGGACAAAACATGCTGAAAATCGACAGCCTGCACCAATACTACGGCGGCAGCCACATCCTGCGCGGCCTGTCCTTCGAGGCCAAGGTCGGCGAAGTCACCTGCCTGCTCGGGCGCAACGGCGTCGGCAAGACCACCCTGCTGCGCTGCCTGATGGGCCTGGTAGCGGCCCGCGAGGGCAGCGTCGAATGGGAAGGCAAGCCGATCACCACGCTCAAGCCACAACAGCGGGTCCATGCCGGCATCGCCTACGTACCCCAGGGCCGCGAGATCTTTGCGCGGCTGACCGTCGAGGAGAACCTGCTGATGGGCCTGTCACGCTTCAGCGCCCGCGAGGCCCGTGAAGTCCCGGCCTTCATCTACGAGCTGTTCCCGGTACTGGAACAGATGAAACAGCGTCGTGGCGGCGACCTGTCCGGCGGCCAGCAACAACAACTGGCCATTGGCCGCGCCCTGGCCAGCCGCCCCCGGCTGCTGATCCTCGACGAACCGACCGAAGGCATCCAGCCCTCGGTAATCAAGGAGATCGGCGCGGTGATCCGCCGACTGGCCGAGCGTGGCGACATGGCGATTCTGCTGGTCGAGCAGTTCTACGACTTTGCCGAGGAGCTGGCCGAC
Source organism: Pseudomonas putida (assembly GCF_004357765.1). GTDB lineage: Bacteria > Pseudomonadota > Gammaproteobacteria > Pseudomonadales > Pseudomonadaceae > Aquipseudomonas > Aquipseudomonas putida_U. The sequence goes on from NZ_SMTE01000002.1 coordinate 99,782, forward strand.
CAGTACCTGGTCATGGCGCGCGGGGAGATCGTCCAACGCGGGCGCGGTGAAAACATGCAAGCCGAAGGTGTGCGCGGGCTGGTAACCATTTAATCTGCGCGCATCGACCTTGTGAGACGCTGCAATGAGCCACGACATCCGCGACGCCCTGCCCACCGACGTGCCGGGCATCCTCGACATCTACAACGACGCAGTGCGCAATACCACCGCGATCTGGAACGAGACCCCGGTGGACCTGGCCAACCGCCAGGCATGGTTCGCCGCCCGCGCCGAACAGGGCTATCCGATCCTGGTGGCGGTGGATGACAGTGGCGTGCTGGGCTATGCCTCGTTCGGCGACTGGCGACCATTCGAAGGATTCCGCCTGACGGTCGAACATTCGGTCTATGTGCGCGACGATCAGCGCGGCAGGGGGCTGGGGCCTCGGTTGATGGCGGCATTGATCGAGCGGGCACGGGGTTGCGGCAAGCATGTGATGGTGGCGGCCATCGAAAGCGGCAATGCGGCGTCGGTGCGCCTGCATGAACGGCTGGGGTTCGTGGTCACCGGGCAGATGCCGCAGGTAGGGGTGAAGTTCGGGCGCTGGCTGGATTTGACCTTCATGCAGTTGCTGTTGAACCCAGGGGCTGAGCCCGCTTGAATTCTGCACTGCCTGCAGCGGCCTCTTCGCGGGACAAGCCCGCTCCCACAAGCACCCCACTGAATCTGAAAATGGTGGGGTACCTGTGGGAGCGGGCTTGTCCCGCGAAGAGGCCGGTGCAGGCAATCAAATTCACATCTGGGTAAACCGCCCCAGGCGCTGGCGCAACATGCTGTTCTCGCTCCGCAGCTGCTGCACTTCCTGCAGCAGCTCCAGCGCCAGCGCCACGCCTTCCCATTCGAGTTCAAGCTCCTGGTGCAGCTTCGCCGCGCGCTTGGCCACGAGCGGCGCCTGATCATCGAACAGCCAGTCTTCCGGCGTTCGCCCCAACGGTTCGACGATCCCGTGCTCGACGATCTCGATCACATAGTCAGCCGTGATATCGGCTTCCTGACAAAGGGTACGCATATCCAGTTGAACGATCAGGGTGCTGCTCATGATCATTTACTCCATTGTGTCCTCGGATCGAACGCCGCTTTCTCGGAAAGCTTGGTCCACAGTTCGCGGACAGACTCGTCGGAAGTCGGCGGCATCACCACCTTCAGCTGCGCGTAGAGGTTGCCACGCTCGCCTTTCTTGTTGGCCAGACCCATGCCCGGCACACGCAGGCGCTGACCGCTCTGGCTGTCGGGGCGGATGGTCAGGTTGATCTTGCCGGTCAGGGTCGGCACGGCCACCTTGGTGCCCAGCGCGGCCTCCCATGGCGCCAGCGGCACGGTGATGATCAGGTCATGACCTTCGACGTCGAACAGCGGGTGCGGTGCCATGCGAATGGTCAGGAACAGGTCGCCATTGGCTCCACCGCCAACGCCCGGGGCACCCTGGCCCTTGAGACGAATGCGCTCGCCATCGGTGACCCCGGCTGGAATCTTCACGTTCAGGGTCTTGGTGGTGAATCCAGTGCGCTGACCGGCAGCGTTGGTCTGCGGTACCTGGAAACTGATCTGCTTGGATTCCTTGCTGAGGGTTTCCTCGAGGAAAATCGCCAGTTCCAGTTCCACGTCCTGCCCTCGCCTGCCGGCACTGCGTTGTTGACCACGCCCACCGCCGAACGGATTGCCGCCACGTGCGCCGAAGATCGAGCTGAAGAAATCGGAAAAGTCGCCGCCCTCGAAACCGCCGCCAGCGCCGCCGCGGCTTTCCCAGCCAGGGGGCGCCTGGAACGGCCGGCCGTGCTGGCCGCCGTACTTGCGGATCTCGTCGAATTCGGCACGCTTCTCGGCATCGCCGAGCACCTCGTAGGCCTCGTTGGCCTCCTTGAATTTCTCTTCGGCGTCACGCTCCTTGCTGACGTCGGGGTGATACTTGCGCGCCAGCTTGCGGTACGCGGCCTTGATCGCCTTCTCGTCCGCCGTGGGCTCTACGCCAAGTATCTTGTAATAGTCTTTGAAGTCCATCTACGGATCACCCGTGTGAATTTGCATGTTGCATCTGAAGATAAGGGCCAAGCATAGCCTTTCAAGGTTCGCTTGGCTTGGTCTTGGGGCAGACGATCGGTCTTGATTCTGTAGCTAACTGGCATACACTGCGCGGCCGTTTTGCCTCCGGAAGCTTTTTCCCATGTCTGACGTATCCCCGGCCCGTGCCCTCGGCATCGACTTCGGCACCTCCAACTCCACGGTCGGCTGGCACCGCCCTGGCACCGAGTCGCTGATTGCCCTGGAAGACGGCAAGATCACCCTGCCTTCGGTGGTCTTCTTCAACATCGAGGAACGTCGCCCGGTCTACGGTCGGCTGGCCCTGCACGAGTACCTGGAAGGCTACGAAGGCCGCCTGATGCGCTCGCTCAAGAGCCTGCTCGGGTCCAAGCTGATCAAGCACGACACCAGCGTGCTGGGCAGCGCCCTGCCGTTCAAGGACCTGCTGGGCATGTTCATCGGCGAGTTGAAAAAACGCGCCGAGGCCGCTGCCCAGCGCAGTTTCGACCAGGTCGTACTGGGCCGCCCGGTGTTCTTCGTCGACGAGGACCCAGCCGCTGACCAGGAGGCCGAGGACACCCTGGCCGAGGTGGCACGCAAGATCGGCTTCAAGGACGTATCGTTCCAGTACGAGCCCATTGCCGCAGCGTTCGACTACGAGTCGGGCATCAGCCGTGAAGAGCTGGTGCTCATCGTCGATATCGGCGGTGGTACCTCGGACTTTACCCTGATTCGCCTGTCGCCCGAGCGTCATCAGGTGGCCGAACGCCAGAGCGACATCCTCGCAACCGGCGGCGTGCACATCGGCGGTACCGATTTCGACAAACAGCTCAGCCTGCAAGGCGTGATGCCGCTGTTCGGCTATGGCAGCCGGATGAAGAGCGGCGCTTTGATGCCCACCAGCTATCACCTGAATCTGGCGACCTGGCACACGATCAACGCCCTCTATTCGCAGAAGTCGCAACTGGCCCTGGGCAGCATGCGCTACGACATCGAGGACACCCAGGGCATCGACCGCCTGTTCAGACTGATCGAACAGCGCGCAGGACACTGGCTGGCGATGGAAGTGGAAGCCAGCAAGATCGAGCTGACCGAACAACCGAGCCGCAACATCGACTTGGGCAGGGTCGAGCCGGCCCTGGCCGCAGAACTGACCCGGGTACTGTTCGAGGAGGCCATCGAGGGGCTGCTGGAGCGTGTGCGCGGCAGCGTGAGCGAGCTGCTGGCCAAGGCCGGCGTGAGCGAAACCCAGGTAGACACGGTGTTCTTCACCGGCGGTTCCAGCGGGATCCCGGCGCTGCGCAACAGTGTGGCGGCGATGCTGCCGAATGCCCGGCATGTCGAAGGCAACATCTTCGGTAGCATCGGCAGCGGCTTGGCAATCGAAGCGCGCAAGCGGTACGGGGCGGCCTTATAGTGTGCGACTGACTGCACTCCCCTCTTCGCGGGTAAACCCGCTCCTACAGGATCTGCGCCGGTTTCGAGGGCAGTGCTACCCGTGTAGGAGCGGGCTTGCCCGCGAAAGGGCCGGTACAGACAGACTCAGACCAGCTCGGCCCGCTTCAACTCACTCTTCAGGTAGGCGTAATACACCGGCCCCGCCACTACCCCAGGGAGCCCGAACGCCGCCTCGAACACCAGCATCGCCAGCAGCAGCTCCCACGACTTGGCACTGATCTGCCCACCAACGATCCGCGCGTTGAGGAAATACTCGACCTTGTGGATGACGATCAGGTACCCCAACGCCGCCACCGCCACCCAGATCGACAGCGACAAGCCAACGATGGTGATCAGCGTGTTGGACATCAGGTTGCCGATCACCGGCAGCAGGCCGAGCAGGAACGTCAGGACGATCAAGGTCTTGGTCAACGGCAGGTGCACACCGAACAGCGGCAGCACCACCGCCAGAAAGATACCGGTGAAGGTAGTGTTCAGCAGCGAGATCTTGATCTGCGCGAAGACGATGTTGCGAAATGCCCGCACCAACAGGCTCAGGCGCTCGAACAATGCCGCGGCCAGCGGCTTGCGCCGTGAGATATCGGGAATCCGCTGCAAGGCGACGATCGCGCCGAGGATCATGCCGATCAGCAAGGTGACGAACATGTGCGCCATGCCCTTGCCGACCAGTTGCAATTCCCCCAGGTGACTCTTCAACCAGTCGCCGATGGCGACCTTGAACTCGGCAGCACTGGCCGGCAAGTAACCCTCGATGAACGGCGGCAACTGGCCGCGGGCACGCTCGACCAGGGCCATGAACTTGTCCAGCGAGGCGCCAGGGTTCTCTGCTTCATGCAGCAGAAAGCTGAATGCGCCGGCGATCAGCAAGGTGAGGGTCGTGACTACCAGGGTGCCGAGCAGGGCCACCGCCAGCCAGCGGGCGCGCTGACCGGCGATCAACGGCTGCAAACGCGGGGTGAGCATGTTCACCAGCTCGAACACCAGCAACCCGGCCAGAAGACTGGGCAGCAATTTCAGGGGTAGGGCCAGGAGCAGGCCGGCGAACACGATGATCCAGCTGGCCAGGGTGATCTGGCGGGGGGTAAAGGTCATACAGCCTCAGCGGCAGACAACAGGACAGACCCGCAGTCTGCCAGCCTTGGCGGTGTAGGCATAGGCGCAACTCACTTCTTCTTCAGGCAGTCGCTCATGAACGCCTTGCGCTCGTCGCCTTTGAGCGTCTGCTCGGTGGCTTTGGCATTGCAGATTTTCATCTTTTCCTGCTGGGTGGTCTTCAGGCATTTGCTCATGAACGCCTTGCGCTCATCACCTTTGAGCGTCTGCTCGGTGGCCTCGGCATTGCAGGTTTTCATCTTTTCCTGTTGCGCGGTGGCGGCAAATCCCTGCGCACCGATCAGCATCCCCAACACCAGCAAAGGTACGTGCAACATTTTCATGGAGCGGTCTCCTTTTCTCCGCGCCCGGTGTGCGGAGCTGAGCGTGAGTGTAGACAAGGATTTCCCACTAGAGTCCCGCAGCCTTGAGCCGGGCGGCATGTTCGGTGAACAGGCGCAGCGGCTCGGCCCCCTTGCCCACTGCGCCGAGCGACTGATTGACGATGTCCAGGTGATCGAGCGGATAGTCGTCGCCAATCACCTGGCCCAGATGGGAGCTGAAGCGCCCGACCATGCCGTCGCACTGGCCCTTTTCCTTGACGAAGCTGCGGGCGAACAACCTGCAGAAATAACTGCTGCCATCGAAACGGTTGCGCCCCTGGTCGGTGCGACCTTTCTGTACAGTGCCGGACCAGGAGTAGTAGCGCACCCCGTTCACCTCGGCCGGCCCGTTGCCGCCCCAGGTATCGGGCAGCCCCTGTGGATAAGCCTGGTTGAACAACGCCACCCCGGCACTGGTAAGGGACTGGTGCGAAGCGTGCACATCAAGGGGTAACGGCTCGCGGCGCCAGCCGGTCTCCAGCCACATCTGCAGACGCGCCCAGGCGTGCAGTGCTGCCTTGAGCAAGCGCCCTTGGGGCGAGTCGCCTGGCGCCCTGCGCGACAGGTGGTCGGCCAGTTCCGAACCATGGTTGGGCCCGGCCACCGAGGTCACCGAAGCTACCCGCCAGGGGCGCTTGGCGGCGGCGTAGCGGGCATTGAGCGCGCCCTGGCTATGACCGATCAGATTGACCTTGTCGGCACCCGTGCGCTGGCAGATGTCTTCGATGATCGCCAGCAACTGCTCACCCCGCACCTCGTTGGAATGCAGCGGCGACACCTGCACGGGGAACACCTGCGCCCCGCCCTTGCGTAGCGCCGGCACGATCCCGAACCAGTAGGGGTAGAGCAGCACGCGTACGAAACCGAGCATGCCTGGTACCAGGACCAACGGGTATCGCGTAGCCAGTTCCTGACTCATTCACCTGCCCCTTCCGATGGACGCAGCTACCACCTTAGCGTGCGGCCAATGGCTATCGCAATCGAACTCCCGGCGCTGCCTGAGGTTCCAAACCTGAACAGACCCTTGAGCAAGGAGCGGGACCATGTACAAGCAGACCCTGGCAGTCCTTCTGGCTAGCGCCACCCTGGCCGCCTGCGGCAGCCGCCCGGAAAACCCGGTGGACTATGTCACCTACCGTGATGAGCCGCTGGTCAAGCAAGTGGAGAACGGTATGACCATGCAAAAGGTCATCGCCATCGGTGGCAGCCCGTCCAGTGCTACCGACCTCCCCCACGGCGGCACCTGCAATGACTACATCCTCAACCGCGACGGCCATCAGCAGCCCTACTACGTGCGCTTCGACGCCACCGGGCATGTCGATGCCAAGGGCTTCAAGACCTGCAAACAACGCCAAGAAGACAGCGACGCCGCCCACGGCGCATAAGTCTCGAGACTCCCCATGACCACCCTGATTCTTTCGGAGATGAACATGAACGCCACTGAACTGACCGATGTGCAAACCCTGCGCCAGCGTGCTCGCCAGCACGTGGAAAATGGCGCCGTGACCGAGGGTTATCACGCCGACCGCGAGCGCATCATCACCTTGCTCAACGAATCCCTAGCCACCGAGCTGGTCTGCGTCCTGCGCTACAAACGTCACTACTTCATGGCCAGCGGTATCAAGGCCAGCGTGGCGGCTGCGGAATTCCTAGAACACGCCAACCAGGAAAGCGAGCATGCCGATAAATTGGCCGAACGCATCGTGCAGCTCGGTGGCGAGCCGGACTTCAACCCGGATAATCTGAGCAAGAACGCCCATGCCCAGTACGTGGCAGGCAGCACGCTCAAGGAAATGGTGCTGGAAGACTTGGTGGCCGAGCGTATCGCCATCGACAGCTACCGCGAGATCATCCAGTACATCGGCGACAAGGATCCGACCACACGGCGCATCTTCGAGGACATCCTGGCTCAGGAAGAAGAGCACGCCGACGACATGTCGGACTTGCTGCAGGGGCTGTGATTGAGGGGGCTGCGAGTGCTCGTCGGGGCATTCGCAGCGGCCCTTATAGCGAGCGCCGCGCGGGCGGCGCTCGATATCCGCCGCCCTACACCCCTCAAGCCAAGCGCACCCTCCGCAATCCCTTGCTATTTCTTACCCTTCACCGCAGCCGGCGCCTTGCCGGCTTTCATCTGTTCGAGCAACGGTGTGCATTGGTTGGGCTCATCACCACTGCTGGGCGCGATCAGTGCCAGCAACCCGGCTGCCGGCCCCACCGCCACCCCCAGAGCGACCATGCCCGCGCCACGCAGCGCCAGCGGCACAGCCTGCACCCCCGCACTTGGCTTGGCGAACGACCCGCGCACGTACAACGGCGAGCGCAGCGAGAACAGGCGCAGGCCTTTGGACTCGGGCGTGATCTTCAGGTCCAGCTGTTCGCTGGCAAAATTGGCGGTGCCGTTGATGTGGATGATCGCGTTCTCGGTGTCGAAGATGAACAGCCGGGTGGTGGCTAGGCCATCTTTGATACCTACGTCCGCCGCCGCACAGTTGATCTTCACCTCTTCATCGCCGAACAGCTTGCCGATCACGTAATTGCCCACGTTGAGCCCGGCGATTTCCATCAGGCTGCGGCTGATGGCGCCATCGTTGATCAACAGGCGCAGATCGCCATTGGCCGTCCCCAGCAGCGCCGCCACCGAGTTACCGCGGCCACGGACGTCGGCGTCACCGTTCAGTTGACCGAAGCTGGTCTGCATGGGCGCGAACGTGGGAAACAGTTCCTTGAGCTTGAACCCGCGCGCGGTGAGCCTGGCATGGCCTTGCAGTGGCACGCTGCGGCCATCGAGGCGGATAACCGAGGACAGGTTGCCCCCGGCCACGCCAAACCGCAGCGGCTGCAGGCGCAGCAGCCCATCTTCGAGGATCACATGAGCTGCCAGGTCGTTGAATGGCAGCTTCTCGCTGTGCACGATGCGCTTGCCAGCGAAGGTGACGTCGGCGTCCATGGCGCGCCAGCGCTCAGTGCGGAACTCCTCCACCGGCAGCACCTTGTCGGCCGGCTGCTTGCTGGCGCCGCCGCGGGCTTTCTGCTCGGCGTTGGAATCGGCTCCGATCAGTGGGGCCAGGTCCTTGAACAGCAACTGGTTGGAAACCAGATTCCCCGACAGCTTGGGGCGCGGCTGGCTCGCGACGAAAGACAGGTCGCCATGAATGTCACTGTCGCCTATCTTGCCGTTGAAGCCCTGGTAGTCGAAGGTGGCCCCTTGAGCGGCGTGCAGGTTGGCGCGCAGATGGCCGTCGGTGGAATAGGCCGGGGTGTCCGGCAGGGTCACGCCGGTCAGCGGGTAGAGATTGCCCAGGCTCGCGCCCGACAGACGCAGACGCAGGTCCAATGCGCCAAGGTTGCGCGGATCGGTCAGAGTACCGGCCAGCACCACATGGGTGTCGGCGATGCGCACGTCGGCCTGCAGCGGGAACGGCTGCTGGGCATCCTGCAGTGCCAACAGGCCGCCGATCTTGCCGGTACCGGATACTGGCTGGTTCTTGTAGCGACCCTCGACCTTGAGCCCGAACGCATAGTCCTGGGCGCCGCCGGCCTTCTCGGCATCGGCCTTGCCGACGATCTCGCTGAACGGGATCGGCTTGCCGAGCGGGTCGATCTGCACCTTCATACGGGTTTTCAGGGTCTGGTCGTCGAAGCTGACATTGCCCTGGTCGAAGCCAATGGCACCGATGTCCAGCACCCACTTGGACGGTTCCTCGTGTTCATCCTTTGGCCCGAAATCGAAGGTCCAGTTGGCCCGGCCATCGGCCAGACGGGTCAGGCTGGCACTGGGCTTGGTCAGGTCGATACGCGGAATGACGATCTGCTGGAACACCAGGGGCAGCGGCGCCAAACGGAATTCGACGCGCTCCAGGCCAGCCATCTGCGGCTCCTTGAGCCAGTCGGGATTGCCCAAGGTGATGTCTTCGGCGATGAAGTGCGGCCATGGCACCCATGCGCGCCAGCCGCCTTCCTCAGGCTCGGTGCGCCATTTCACGGCGAGGTTGCCGTTGATCGCGAAAGGCCGGTGAAGGGCCTCGGAGACCTTGTCGTTCAACATCGGTTTGACGCGGTTCCAGTCGAACGTGGCGATCACCACCACCAGGATGGCCACTAGCGTAAGCAGGCTGGTGAGGGTCCAGACGAGGATTCTGGCGGGGCGCGTCATTGCGTGGTTCTCCTTTTGGACACGGCACGAAACGGTGAAACGCTGGCCGTGATGGCCTTGCTAAATCGGACTGATGAAAGCCCTGAGGGTTTTATCGGAGCGCCATGATAGCCGCTGTTTTTTGTCCTGCCGCTCAGCTTCCTGCTGGAAAACGCTTGCTAGCAGAAAGCCACTACCCACTTGTAACGCCTGTTCCAGAGCACTTTAGCCAGGCTATCAATCACGTCGATTGTTACCATTATGCGGATGAACTTTTCTCTGGCCGGGCCAAGCGTAGCATTGGCTCCGTACCCACTTTCCCGCCCCCCCAGAGGAGCAATCAGACATGAAACGCCAACTTCTTACGCTCACCCTGTCCATCCTTGCTGCCAACGCATTCGCCATGCCGGCTGACGACCAGGCACTCACCTCCGAAGCGCGTTCTCCTTCCGCAAGCGTGGCCCAACCGCTGAAAACCGTGGCTGAAGGGGGTTCCGATCGCCTGATCGAACGCAGCAGCCGCGTGGCCGAAGGCGGTTCCGATCGCCTGATCGAACGCAGCAGCCGCGTGGCCGAAGGCGGTTCCGATCGCCTGATCGAACGCAGCAGCCGCGTGGCCGAGGGAGGTTCCGATCGCCTGATCGAACGCAGCAGCCGCGTGGCCGAAGGCGGTTCCGATCGCCTGATCGAACGCAGCAGCCGCGTGGCCGAGGGAGGTTCCGATCGCCTGATCGAACGCAGCAGCCGCGTGGCCGAGGGAGGTTCCGATCGCCTGGTCGAACTCAGCCACATGAGCTGATCATCATGGCCGATAAGAACAATCCACCCAATCGTGCCTGCTCCCCTCCCAGCCCGGTCCATTGACCGGGCTTCGTTTTTTTAACTAGAGTGCCGGCCTCAACCGCCACAGAAGCGTGCCCCATGCTGCCGCGTGCCGAACAGAAGCTACAGACCCGCCAGGCCCTGCTCGATGCCGCCTGCCTGCTGATGGAGAGCGGCCGCGGTTTCGGCAGCATCAGCTTGCGCGAAGTGGCCAAGGCCGCGGGGATCGTGCCTACCGGTTTCTACCGACACTTTTCCGACATGGATGCCTTGGGACTGGCCTTGGTCGCCGAGGTCGACGCCACTTTTCGCCATACTATCCGCCTGGTCCGACACAACGAGTTCGAACTCGGTGGCATCACCGATGCCTCCGTGCGGATCTTTCTCGATGTGGTGGCCGCCCACCGCGCCCAGTTCCTGTTCCTGGCCCGCGAGCAGTACGGCGGCTCCCAGGTTGTCCGCCAGGCCATCGCCCGTCTGCGCCAGGGCATCAGCGATGACCTGGCCACCGATCTTGCGCGGATGCAGCGCTGGCAGCACCTGGACGACGCAGCCCTGGCAGTGATGGCGGACCTGGTGGTGAAGACCGTGTTCGCCACGTTGCCCGAGTTGATCGACAGCCCTGAGCCGGGTTATCCACAGGCCCTGAGCGCCCAGGAAAAAATCACCCAACAGCTGCGCTTCATTTTCGTCGGGGCGCGGTATTGGCAAGGGCTAGGCAGCCCCGGTTGATGGGTTGTCTGTGTGGGCCCCTTCGCCGGTTTGCCCGCGAAGGGACCCGCACAGACAACCCACCATCGCAGTTCTGCTACCATGGCGCCCTGCCCGATTGCGACGAGCGCCTTCATGTCCGACCCCCGCCCCGCCCTGCCCGAACTGGCCCGCTTCAACCAACACTTTGCCCAACGCATCGTGCCGCTGTGGCAAGGCCCAGGCTGGAACGCCGAAATGGCCCTGCCCTACGAGGCGTTGGATGCCGAACACCGGCCGCTCCCGGTGCAACGCTACCGGGCAATGGCCTGCGCTCGCCAGCTGTACCTGTTCAGCAGCCGCATCGAGCAGCCGGGGGCAGCTCAGCGGGCAGCCGCACTGTTCCGATCGCTGCAAAAGCACTTCCACGACGCCGAGCACGGTGGCTGGTTCTACAGCATCGATGCCGCCGGCAAACCGCTGGATCGGCGCAAGGACCTCTATACCCACGCTTTCATCGTCTTCGCCTGCGCGCACTATTGGGGCAAGAGCGGTGACAGCCTGGTGGAATCCACACTCAATGCGGCCCTCGAAGTGATCGCCGAGCAGTTCGCCCGCGACGATGGTCTGTACGAGGCCAGCCTTGCCGAGGACTGGGGCGATCTCGCCAGCGGCCCACTGCAGAACCCGCAAATGCATCTGGCCGAGGCCTTTCTGCAGGTGCTCGCTGTGCGCGACGATGCAGCGGTACGCCAGGCGTTGTTGCAGTTGTGCGAAGCCTTGCAGGCGCATTTCATCGAACCGCAGCACGGCCTGATGCTCGAGAAGCCTCGCGGTGCTGTGGATAACTGGTTCGAGCCTGGCCACCAGTTCGAATGGTTCTATCTGTTGGACACCTCGCCCCTGCTGCGCGGCACTGCCCTGCACAGCTCCATCGGCCGCGCCTTCACCTTTGCCGAGCAATGCGGGGTCAAGGATTCGGCGGTGCTGGCGATGCTCGATGCACAAGGCAATGTGCTCGATGCGACCCAGCGCATCTGGGCCCAGGCAGAGTACCTGCGGGCGCTGGCGCTGCGCCCTGGCAACGAGGCGACCCTGCGCAGGCAGCTACAGGCTTTGCAAACTCGCTTCTTGCACGAGGCAGGCTGGCATGAGTGCCGCGATGGTGAGGGGGCGGTCAGTCGGCACGACATGCCTTCGACCACGCCCTATCACCTGGCGACCTGTCTCGAGGGGCTGTCCGGCGCCGGCTGACCTGGCATTTCTGCCAGTAGCGACCCTATCGACGGGTTGTTAGATTGAAGGCTCCACAACCGGGAGCCTTATCATGGAACGCAAAGACCTCAAGGAATTTGTCGAGTCCCAGATCGATCTTGCAGCCAAGCAGATCGCCACGAAGAAGAAACCCGACCTGGATCACATTGCCTACGGCAAGCTTGGGTTCCTGTTGAGCGTTCGCCGTGTGCTCGACGGCACGGCAACCTGGGAAGACCATGGGCTGCATGATGCCGTCAACGATGTACTGCAGGAGCTGGGCGTACTCAAAACGTACGAAACCTACGTGAAGATGATCTCCAAATAACGCTCACTGCTTCCAGCTCAGCCCTTCGACCGATCGATCGAGAACCCTGCCCAATCCTGGCTCACGGGCATCAACTCGAGGCTGTTGATGTTGATGTGTGCAGGCTGGTTGAGGATCCAGAAAATGGTCTCGGCGATGTCCTGCGGCTGGATTGGTTCGGCGCCAGCATAGGTGGCGTCGTACTTGGCCTGATCACCGCCGAAGCGCACCAGCGAAAACTCGCTTTCGCACAGCCCCGGCTCGATGTTGCTCACCCGCACACCAGTGCCACGCAGGTCGCAGCGCAGACTCAACGAGAATTGACCGACGAAGGCCTTGGTGCCGCCATACACGTTACTGCCCGGATACGGGTAGTTGCCTGCCACGGAACCTACGTTGAGGATCGAGGCGCCACGTCCGTGAGCGATCAGGCGCGGCAGCAACAGCCGGGTGGTGTAGATCAGCCCCTTGATGTTGGTATCGACCATGGTTTCCCAGTCGTCGAGGCTACAGTTCTGCGCCGCCTCCACGCCCAAGGCAAGGCCTGCGTTGTTGACCAGCGCCTGCAGCTTGTCGAACGTCGGCGGGAGGCTGGCGATCGCTGCTTCCACGGCTTGACGGTCGCGCACATCGAGTACCAGGCCGTGCACTTCGGTCTTTGCCGACAGTTCCGCGCAGAGGGCGTCCAGACGCTCCTTGCGTCGGCCGGTAAGCACCAGCTTCCAGCCTGCATCGGCGAAACGCCGTGCGGTGGCTTCACCAAACCCGGATGTCGCGCCAGTGATGAATACGGTGGACGTCATGCAGTGTTCCTCGCTGTGGATGAATCGTCGACAGGGCTTGCAGCATGCCCTCCGCTGACGAGCTGAGCAAGCCGCACGAGCGTCTGGTCATTTTTTGTACAGTTTCGCCAAACCCCCATGACAGAGGCTTCCGCGGCACCTATGCGCATGTTATCCACAAGGCTTTCCCCACCGATTGGGGGCAACTGGACGACCGGGCGGAACCCTTTCAGCGTACAGGGGTCCTGGTCATCTCGGAGTGTAATGGCGCAACGCTTTCAAGTCCGCCGCTTGCAGCAGTCTGTCCAAGGCTTTTTCACAGACTTATCCACAGACTCAACGCTGTTCGAAAGCGAGCCCGTCGGCGCTTAAACGTGAAGAAAAACATCCACAGAGCGCGACTGATCAAAAAACGAGCGTTCGCCTGGAGCCCTTGCAAGCCGTGGATTCCGGCCAGGTGCCACCATGTTTTCCACAGGCGCTTCCACATTATCCGTGGAAAAGATCAACCTGTGGAAACAATGGCTTGGGAGAGAAAGATGGGATGGCGTCAGAACGTTGTGCGACAAGTTGTCCACATAGGTAGTGCGAAGCTTTTGGGCCTTATCGCCGGCAAGCCGGCGATACGGCATCAATGCCCGCCGAGGTAAGCGTTGCGCACCTCTTCGTTGGCCAACAGCTCCTGCCCCGTACCGGTCATGCGGATCTCTCCGTTGACCATCACATAGGCCCGGTCTGACAGCTTCAAGGCATGGTTGGCATTTTGCTCGACGAGGAAAATGGTCATCCCGGTCTGCGCCAGCTCACGCAAGGTGGCGAAGATCTGCTTGACCACGATCGGTGCCAGGCCAAGCGACGGCTCGTCGAGCAACAGCAACTTAGGCCGACTCATCAAAGCACGTGCGATGGCCAGCATCTGCTGCTCGCCACCGGACATGGTCATGGCGCGCTGGTTACGCCGCTCCTTGAGCCGCGGGAACAGCTCGTACATACGCTGCATGTCTTCGTCGGCATGCTTGTCACCGATGGGGATGGTGCCCATCATCAGGTTTTCCTCGACGCTCATGTCGGGGAACACCCGCCGCCCCTCCGGCGATTGGGCGATGCCGTTGGAGGCGATGTAGTGCGACGACTTGCGGGTGATGTCGGTGCCGCGATAGACGATGTGGCCCGACGCCGCGCGCGGCTGGCCGAAGATCGACATCAGCAAGGTGGACTTGCCGGCACCATTGGCACCGATCAGGCTCACCGTCTCGCCTTCGTCGATGTGCATCGACACCTTCTTCAGCGCCTGGATCGGCCCGTAGAACACATCCAGGTCACGCAGTTCGAGAATGGGCGCGCTCATACCAGCTCCTCTTCATCCGCACCCAGGTAGGCGGCGATCACTGTCGGGTTGTGGCGGATATCCTGTGGCGTACCTTCGGCAATCACGGTGCCGTGGTCCAGCACCACGATATGGTCGGAAATGCTCATGACCATGCCCATGTCGTGCTCGATCAGCACCACGGTGATGTCGTGCTCGTCGCGCAGCACGCGGATCATGCGGCTCAAGGCCTCGGTTTCCTGTGGGTTGAGGCCGGCGGCCGGCTCGTCCAGGCAGATGATCTTGGGTCGGGTGCACATGGCCCGAGCGATTTCCAGACGCCGCTGCTGGCCGTAGGAAAGCTCACCGGCCAGGCGGTTGGCGCAGTCGACCAGGTCGACGACTTCCAGCCAGTAGAACGCATGGTCCAGGGCATCGCTCTCGGCCTTGCGGTAGGCCTTGGTATTGAGCACACCGGCCAGCAGGTTGCGGTTGACCCACATGTGCTGGGCCACCAGCAGGTTCTCCACCACCGACATTTCCTTGAACAGGCGGATGTTCTGGAAAGTTCGCGCCAGCCCGGCGCGGTTGACCAGGTGGGTTCCGCCGAACATCTTGTAGTAAATGCGCTTGCCCAAGCGCGCAGGCGAAACGAAGTCGGCGGCCTGGAAGCGCTCGCCGAGCAACTGGATGACGTTGGTCTGGCTGCCACGCAGGTTCAGTTCGATGCGCCCGCCACTGGCCTTGTAGAAGCCGGTCAGGCAGTTGAACACGGTGGTCTTGCCCGCGCCGTTAGGGCCGATCAGAGCGAAGATCTGATTGCGCCGGACCTTCAGACTGACATCGCTGAGCGCCTTGATGCCACCGAAGTGCATCATCAGATTGTCGACCGAGAGAATGATATCGTCGCTCATGGCGCCACTCCTTTACGCGGAACCACACCGGTACGGCTGATGCGGATCAGCCCCCGCGGTCGCCAGATCATCATCAGCACCATCAGCACACCGAACAGCAGCACCCGGTACTCGGAGAAACTGCGCAACAACTCCGGCGCCACGGTGAGCACGAAGGCCGCGATCACCACGCCCACCGTCGAGCCCATCCCGCCGAGCACGACGATGGCCAGAATCAGCGCCGACTCGAAGAAGGTGAACGAGGAGGGGTTGACGAAGCCTTGGTAGGTGGCAAAGAACACCCCCGCAAGGCCTGCGGTGGAGGCACCCAGCGTGAACGCCGAGAGCTTGACCAGGACGTGGTTCAGGCCCATCGAGCGGCAGGCGATCTCGTCCTCGCGCAACGCTTCCCAGGCACGCCCGACCGGCATGCGGGTCAGGCGATGCTTGATGTACAGCACTGCCAGCACCACCAGGAACAGCACGACGTAGATGAACAGGAATTTCACGTTAGGGTTGTAGTCGATGCCGAAGAACTCATGGAACGGCACCCCACCGTCCTTGGCCCGGCGGCCGAACTCCAGGCCCAGGAAGGTCGGCGACGGCGCCGGCATGCCGTTCGGACCACCGGTGAACGACAGCCAGTTGTTGAGCACCAGGCGGATGATCTCACCAAAGCCCAGGGTCACGATCGCCAGGTAGTCGCCGTGCATGCGCAATACCGGGAACCCTAGAATGCACCCGGCCAGGGCTGCGGCGATGGCCGCCAGAGGCAGTACGCTCCAGAAACCAAGCCCAAGGTACTGATAACCCAGCGCCAGGCCATAGGCACCGATGGCATAGAACGCCACGTAGCCCAGGTCGAGCAGCCCTGCCAGACCCACCACGATGTTCAGGCCCAGGCCCAACAACACGTAGATCAGGCCGAGGATGACCACAGTCAGCAGATACTTGTTGGCGAAGATCGGGAACACGATGGCGATCACGATCAGCGCCGGGATGATGTAGCGCAGCCGCGACTTGTAGCCCGGCGCCAGCACGTGCACGCCGGAGCCGCCGCTGTCGAAGCCCTGCAATACGCGTTGGCCGCTCGCCGACTGCAGATACAGGCTGAGCAGGAAGCGCCCGATCATCACCCCACCGACCAACCACGCCACGCGCGCAGGTTGGGCATTGAAGCTGTAGCCGTCGAGCACGACGCCAACGACTGGGCCGAATACGATGAGCGCCAGCAGGCCGGCGACGATGGTCTCCAGCAGGCTGCGTTTGAGATCGAAACCCTTGGTTTCGGATACTGAGGCAGTTTTGGCAACGGACATGTTCACACCTTAGCCACGAGCGGACGGCCCAGCAGGCCTTGCGGGCGGAAGATAAGGATCAGTACCAGCAGCGAGAAACTGAACACATCCTTGTAGTCGGAGTTGATCAGGCCCGAGAACAGCGACTCGGAAATCCCCAGGATGATGCCGCCGAGCATGGCGCCGGGCAGCGAACCGATACCGCCGAGCACCGCGGCGGTGAACGCCTTGATGCCGATGATGAAGCCGGCGTAGAAGTCGAAGGTGCCGTAGTTCATGGTGATCAGTACGCCAGCCAGAGCGGCCATCACCGCACCGATGACGAACACGTAGGAAATCACTCGGTCGGTATTGATGCCGAGGATCGAGGCCATCTTGCGGTCTTGCTGGGTAGCGCGGCACATACGACCGAGCTTGGTGTACTTGATCACGTAGGTGAGCAGGCCCATGCCGACGAAGGCGGCTACCAGAATGAAGATCTTGGTGTAGGTCAGTTGCACGAAGCCGCTGCCGACCTCGATACGCATGGCCCCTTCGAGCAGGGTCGGCACGCCTTGCTGGCGAGCGCCCTGGCTGATCTGCGCGTAGTTCTGCAGGATCAGCGAAATACCGATAGCACTGATCAGCGGAGCCAGACGGGTGGAGTTACGCAAGGGTTTGTATGCGATGCGCTCGATGGTGAAGCCATAGACGCCGGTGACGACGACGGTGAACAACAGCGTGCCGAGCATCAGCAGCGGGAAGGATTCGATACCGAAGTAAGCCAGCAATGCCAGGCTGATCGCCGCGAGGTAAGCGGAGATCATATACACCTCGCCGTGCGCGAAGTTGATCATGCCGATGATGCCATAGACCATTGTGTAGCCGATGGCGATCAGGCCATAGACCGACCCTAGGGTCAGGCCATTGACCAGTTGCTGCAGGAAAATACCATCCATAACGCAATCTCACCTGATTGAGATTGCACGAGCGCCGACCACGGCGGGCCTCGAACAGAGCAGCCCTCGCAGCGCAGTACTGTGCAGATCTACGGATAAAGACAGGTACCGCGGGGCCTGGACCCGGGTGAATGCGCACCCGGGCCGGTGGCCGTTGTTATTTTTGTTTTTCCAGCTGGTGGTACTTGCCTTGGGCGTCCCACTGATAGACCACGTAGTCGGAAACGGTCAGGTCACCCTTGCTATCCCACTTCTTCTCGCCCATGACGGTCTGCACCGGATTGGCCTTGAGCCACTTGGCGGCGTCCTCGCCATTGTTCGACTTGGCGCCGTTGAAGGCCGCGGCCAGGGCTTGCAGAGAGGCGTAGGCGTACAGGGTGTAGCCTTCAGGCTCAGTACCGGCTTTACGGAACTCTTCCACCACGGCTTTGCTGTCCGGCAGCAGGCGCGGGTCGGCGCCGAAGGTCATGTACACGCCGTCCACGTACTGGGCGCCACCGGCAGTGGCCACCAACTCATCGGTGACGATGCCATCATCGGACATGAACTTGACGTCCTTCAGGCCCTGCTCGCGCAGTTGTCGCACCAAGGGGCCGGCTTCCGGATGCAGACCACCGAAGTAGACCACGTCGGCACCGGCGGCACGGATCTTGGTGACCACGGCGCTGAAATCTTTCTCGCCACGGGTCAGGCCTTCGTACAGCACCGGCTTGACGCCGCGTTTCTCCAACTGCGCCTTGGTCGCATCCGCCAGGCCCTGGCCGTAGGTATCCTTGTCGTGCAATACCGCGACCTTCTTGCCCTTGAGCACATCGACGATGTAATCGCCGGCAACGATGCCTTGCTGGTCGTCACGACCACACATACGGAACATCGCAGACAGGCCGCGCTCGGTGACTTGCGGGTTGGTAGAGCCGGGGGTGATGGCGATCACGCCGGCTTCGTCATACACCTCGGAGGCGGGAATGGTGTTGGAAGAACAGAAATGTCCGACCACACCGATGACTTTGTCCTGGTCGACCAGGCGGTTGGCCACGGCCACGGCCTGCTTCGGCTCACAGGCATCGTCACCTTTGACCAAGACGATCTTTTCGCCGTTCACGCCGCCGGCGGCGTTGATCTTGTCGGCCGCCGCCTGGGCACCTTTCATGTACTGCTCACCAAACGCTGCGTTGGCACCGGTCATGGGCCCCGCGACACCGATCTTGACGTCGGCCTGAACATACGAAGAAACACCCAGTGCCGTAGCTACGGCCAGAGCCAGGAAACCTTTCTTGTAAAACGTCTGCGACATGAGGTGGTGCTCCTAGAGTTTTTTTGGTTGGCACTACAACTTCTCAGCCTTGTGCTCCGAGCAAGGGCCGTGCCATTGGTTTTGTTATTTGCAGAAACACACTGAAGGGAATGCTGGGAAGCGACCGACGGCCTTTTCTTTACTGAGCGTGCAACCGTCTGCCACGGGGCGGGCGCCACCAAACGTACAGACAAGGAGCAACCTTTACGTGCCATCATTGCAACCCCAGCAAGTGTTAACGTGCAACCGCCCTGTAACAACAGACGTCACCGAAGTGCACACCCCTGGTGCGCGACTGCTACAGGCAGCACCTTTTCAAGGCTAGACCGTGCACAAAAAAAACACCTGTTTTGTCCTTTCCGGCCCTTGCGCAACGTTCCAAATTGCCCGTTAAAAGGCCGGTATAGACCCAACAAGACGCAAAACACTGGCACAATGGCCGACATTCGCCGCCTTGGAGGCCACTCATGAGCGAGAGCGCATTCGCCGAGCGCATCGTGCATAACCTGCTCGACACCGACTTCTACAAGCTCACGATGATGCAGGCCGTGCTGCACAATTATCCGGATGCCGATGTGGAATGGGAGTTCCGCTGCCGAAACGGTGAAGACCTGCGGCCTTACCTGGGAGAAATCCGCACCCAGATCGAGCAACTCGGCGAGCTGACCCTGGACCCGGGACAACTGGCCTTCCTCGAGCGCATCAGTTTTCTCAAGCCGGATTTCCTGCGTTTTCTCGGCCTGTTCCGCTTCAATCTGCGCTATGTCCACCTGGGCATCGAGAACGACCAGCTGTGCCTGCGCCTGCGCGGCCCCTGGCTGCATGTGATCCTGTTCGAGGTGCCGCTGCTGGCGATCATCAGCGAAGTCCGCAACCGCCAATTGCACCCACGTATGCGCCTGGCCGAAGCCCGCGACCAGCTCTACCGTAAGTTCGACTGGCTACGCGCGCATGCCAGCGAAGAGGAACTGTCCGAGCTGCAGGTGGCCGACTTCGGCACCCGCCGGCGTTTTTCCAGCCGCGTTCAAGAAGACGTGGTGCGGGTGCTGCGCGATGACTTCCCGGCCCGCTTCGTCGGCACCAGCAATGTCGATCTGGCATGGAAACTGGATATCAAGCCACTGGGCACCATGGCCCACGAGTGGTTCATGGCCCACCAGCAGCTCGGCCCACGCCTGATCGACAGCCAGATCGCCGCGCTCGACTGCTGGGTTCGCGAGTACCGCGGCCTGCTCGGCATCGCCCTGACCGACTGCATCACCATGGATGCCTTCCTCGGCGATTTCGACCTGTACTTCGCCAAGCTGTTCGATGGCCTGCGCCATGACTCGGGCGAACCCGTGGCCTGGGGCGAGAAAGCCATCGCCCACTACGAGAAGTTGGGTATCGACCCGATGACCAAGACGCTGGTGTTTTCCGATGGCCTGAACTTGACCCGCTCGCTGGAAATCTTCCGTGCCCTGCGCGGCCGCATCAACGTCAGTTTCGGTATCGGCACCAACCTGACCTGCGACATTCCGGGGGTCGCGCCGATGAACATCGTGCTTAAAATGACCGATTGCAACGGCTCGCCGGTAGCAAAAATTTCCGACGAGGCCGCCAAGACCCAGTGTCGCGACGCCAACTTCGTCGCCTACATGCGTCATGTCTTCAAAGTCCCCAGCAAGGAGTAACTCATGCAAGCGGTTCAGCAGGAAATTGCCCAGGCGCTGAAGGTGCAGCCGCCATTTGCCGACGCCGCTGCGCTCGAGGCCGAAGTTGCCCGGCGCGTGGCATTCATCAAGGATTGCCTGGGTAATGCCCGGCTCAAGACCCTGGTACTGGGAATCAGCGGCGGCGTCGACTCACTGACTGCCGCCCTGCTTGCGCAACGCGCCATCAACGAGCTGCGCGCGGAAAAGAACGACCCGGATTACCGCTTCATCGCCGTGCGCCTGCCCTACCAGGTCCAGCACGATGAGCATGACGCCCAGGCCTGCCTGGCGGTGATCAAGGCCGATGAGGTGCATACCGTCGATATCGCCCCTGCCGTGCGCGCCCTGGCGGCTGAGGTGAAAGCACTGGAGAACGCTGCGCCGGCCCATGTCGATTTCGTCGTCGGCAACGTCAAGGCGCGTACCCGCATGGTCGCCCAATACACCATCGCCGGCGCCCGCGCAGGCCTGGTGATCGGCACCGACCATGCTGCCGAGGCGGTGATGGGCTTCTTCACCAAGTTCGGTGATGGCGCATGCGACCTGGCACCTTTGAGCGGCTTGGTGAAGAACCAGGTACGAGCGATCGCGCGCAGCTTTGGCGCACCTGAAGCGCTGGTCGAGAAAGTACCGACGGCGGACCTCGAAGACCTGGAGCCGGGCAAGCCGGACGAAGCGTCCCATGGCGTCACCTACGCGCAGATCGACGCCTTCCTGCATGGGCAGCCGGTCGATCAGCAGGCGTTCGACATTATTGTCGCCACCTACCGCAAAACCCAGCACAAACGCGAACTGCCGTTCGCCCCGTAAAAAGCTTCGCGGGACAAGCCCGCTCCCACAAGATTCTCATTAATGAACCTGTGGGAGCGGGCTTGTCCCGCGAATGAGCCCGAAAAGCCGATCCAGCTTTCGTTACTTGACTACAACCTTGCCCTTCATCATCGCGATGTGGCCTGGGAAGGTGCAGAAGAAGCTGTAGTCACCACCGGCTTCCAGCTTGGAAGTATCGAACTTCACTTCGGTTTCCTTTTCCGGCGCGCCGATCATCTTGGTGTGGGCGATGATCGCGGCGTTGTCGGCCTTGAGGTAGTCCTTGTCCAGGCCCTGGCTCATGCCTTCGGTGGCGATGGCCTGCATATCGGCGGTCTTGCTGATCACCAGGTTATGGCCCATGACGTTTTTCGGCAGTTTGCCGGAGTGGGTCAGTTTTACGGTGAATTCCTTGCAGCTCTTGTCGACGGTGAACTCCTTGCTGGTGTAGGACATCTGGTCGGTCGAGTCGACGGTCACCGAGCACTCGGCTGCGAAGACGGAGGCGCTGGCGAGGGTCAGCAGGGATACCGCTACAGCTTTCGCAAACATCATGAATCTCCTTGGCAGGGGTTTTTATCGATCGCAAGACTGCCTGAAAACGCGAGCCCCCTGGCTGATATGCATCAAGGGGGTGTCAAGCGGCCAATCAGTAGAATTGTTCAATGGATTGTATACAACCAATCTAAGAGCACATCATGCCCTTTTCCGGGACGATGGGACAACCTCTCATTCAGGAGCAATCCAATGTCCCACATACATTTCATGAAAATCATGCTTGCCGCGTACGCCCATGGCGCCACGGGTGCAATCTGCGAATTTTCCCGCCCGGAGTGACACCTGCCTTGGAAGCGAGAGGCATGCGCCGTACCCTGTCACCCTGTGTGAAGGGAGATGAGCAATGCCTGTACGTTCCGTTTGTGTCTTCTGTGGCGCCAGCATCGGCGCCAACCCGGCCTACCGAGAGGCCGCCGTGGCGCTTGGCCAGGCCATTGCCCGGCGCGGTCTGACCCTGGTCTATGGCGGCGGCGCGGTGGGCCTGATGGGCACTGTGGCCGATGCAGCGATGGCTGCGGGTGGCGAGGTGATAGGAATCATCCCGCAGAGTCTGATGAACGCCGAAATCGGTCACAAGGGCCTGACTCGCCTCGAAGTCGTCGATGGCATGCATGCACGCAAGGCGCGCATGGCTGAACTTAGCGATGCCTTCATTGCGCTGCCTGGCGGACTGGGCACGCTGGAGGAGCTGTTCGAGGTATGGACCTGGGGTCAGCTGGGCTATCACGCCAAGCCGCTGGGGCTGCTGGATGTGAATGGCTTCTATGAAAAGCTCGGCGGCTTCCTCGACCATATCGTCGAGGAAGGCTTCGTGCGCCCGCAGCATCGGGCGATGCTGTTGCTGGAGCAGCAGGCCGATGCGCTATTGGATGGGATGGAACGGTTCGAGGCGCCGGTGCTGCCCAAGTGGGTCGACAAGAAGCCTGATTGATCGGTCGGACGCCGCCCTCCCTGTAGGAGCGGGTTTGCCCGCGAATGCGTCGGTGAGTTCACCATCGCATTCGCGGGACAAGCCCGCTCCTACAGGTTTTCCAGGCTGCTGGTAAGATCAGCGCGGAATCACCGGCTGGCGCGGCTTGCGGCCCTTGCCACCCTTGGCCGCCTCCTTGCGCTCCTTGGCTGCCTGCTGATTGCGCGCAAACGCCTCAGCCTTGGCTTTCTCGCGCTTGTCCCACGGTTTGCTGCCATCACTGGCACGCGGCGGCAAACCAGTGTGCTGGGTCAGGATCTTCTGATCCTTGCCCACCTTGTGGCTACCTGCCGGGGTCGAGTTCTTGCGGCGGGCACTCTGGTAGCTATCGGTCTGCGGTTGGTGCAGCGGAATCAGCTGGTGTTTGCCCGGCCCGATCAGGTCGGCACGCCCCATGCGCTGCAATGCTTCACGCAGCATCGGCCAGCCCTTCGGATCGTGATAGCGCAGGAATGCCTTGTGCAAGCGACGCTGCTCCTCGCTCTTGACGATCTCCACCCCTTCGCTCTTGTAGGTCACCTTGCGCAGCGGGTTCTTGCCCGAGTGGTACATGGCGGTCGCCGAGGCCATCGGCGACGGGTAGAAGGCCTGCACCTGATCGGCGCGGAAACCGTTGCCCTTGAGCCATAGGGCCAGGTTCATCATGTCTTCGTCGGTGGTGCCTGGGTGGGCGGCGATGAAGTACGGGATCAGGTACTGTTCCTTGCCCGCCTCTTTCGAGAACTTCTCGAACATGCGCTTGAAGCGGTCGTAGGTGCCGATGCCCGGCTTCATCATCTTGTCCAGAGGGCCACGCTCGGTGTGCTCCGGGGCGATCTTGAGGTAACCACCGACGTGGTGGGTGACCAGTTCCTTGACGTATTCCGGGGACTCCACCGCCAGGTCGTAGCGCAGGCCCGAGGCGATCAGGATCTTCTTCACACCTGGCAGGGCACGGGCCTTGCGGTACAACTCGATCAGCGAGCTGTGGTCGGTGTTGAGGTTCTCGCAGATGCCCGGGAACACGCACGACGGCTTGCGGCAGTGCTTCTCGATGTCGGGGCTCTTGCAGGCGATGCGGTACATGTTGGCAGTCGGCCCGCCGAGGTCCGAGACCACGCCGGTGAAGCCTGGCACCTTGTCACGCATTTCCTCGATCTCGTGCAGGATCGACTCGTGGGAGCGGTTCTGGATGATGCGGCCTTCGTGCTCGGTGATCGAGCAGAAGGTGCAGCCGCCGAAGCAGCCACGCATGATGTTGACCGAGAAGCGGATCATCTCGTAGGCCGGGATGCGCTGCTTGCCATAGGCCGGGTGCGGCACACGGGCGTAGGGCATGCCGAACACGTAGTCCATTTCCTCGGTGCTCATGGGAATGGGTGGTGGGTTGAACCACACATCCACCTCACCATGCTTCTGCACCAGGGCACGGGCGTTACCCGGGTTGGTTTCCAGGTGCAGCACACGGTTGGCATGGGCATAGAGCACCGGGTCGTTGCGGACCTTTTCGAACGACGGCAGGCGGATCACTGACTTTTCCCGGGTCACGGCCGGGCTGTCGAGAATCTGCACGACCTTGGCTTCGTTCGGATCTTCCACCTCGCCCTTGGCCTGCTCGATGGCGCAGGCCTGGGTATCCTGGGTGTTGACGTAAGGGTTGATGATCTTGTCGACCCGGCCCGGGCGGTCGATCCGCGTGGAGTCGATCTCATACCAGCCTTGCGGGGTGTCACGACGCACGAAGGCGGTACCGCGCACATCGGTGATGGTCTCGATCCTCTCGCCATTGGACAGGCGCTGGGCGACCTCGACCACCGCACGCTCGGCGTTGCCGAACAGCAGGATGTCGGCACTGGCATCGATCAGGATCGAATGGCGGACCTTGTCCTGCCAATAGTCATAGTGGGCGATACGGCGCAGCGAGGCCTCGATGCCGCCAAGCACGATCGGCACATGCTTGTAGGCTTCCTTGCAGCGCTGGCTGTACACCAGGCTGGCCCGATCCGGCCGCGCACCGGCCAGGCCACCGGGGGTGTAGGCGTCGTCGGAACGAACCTTCTTGTCCGCCGTGTAGCGGTTGATCATCGAGTCCATGTTGCCCGCCGCGACACCGAAGAACAGGTTCGGCTCGCCGAGCTTCATGAAGTCGTCCTTCGACTGCCAGTTCGGCTGGGCGATGATGCCTACGCGAAAGCCCTGGGCTTCCAGCAGGCGGCCGATGATGGCCATGCCGAACGACGGATGGTCGACGTAGGCGTCACCGGTCACGATGATGATGTCGCAGGAATCCCAGCCGAGCAGATCCATCTCCTCCCTGCTCATCGGCAGGAAAGGTGCTGGTCCGAAGCATTCGGCCCAGTACTTGGGATAGTCGTAGAGAGGTTTGGCTGCTTGCATGTCAGTGACCGGTTCTGGTGTGCAGGGAAATCGCGGGCGCGGAATATAGCACAAATTTTGACCAAATCCGACGATGGTTGTCGGATTCATGGGGCCAGGGGTTATTCGTCGTCGTCGAAGTTGTACATGCCCGGCGCGAGGTTCTCGAAGCGGGTGTACTTGCCGATAAACGCCAGGCGTACGAAACCGATGGGGCCGTTACGCTGCTTGCCGATGATGATTTCCGCCACGCCCTTGTGCTCGGTCTCGGGGTGATACACCTCGTCCCGGTACACGAACATGATCACGTCGGCGTCCTGCTCGATCGCACCCGATTCACGCAAGTCGGAGTTCACCGGGCGCTTGTTGGGACGCTGCTCCAGGGAGCGGTTGAGCTGGGACAGAGCGATGACCGGGCAGTTGAATTCCTTGGCCAGGGCCTTGAGCGAGCGGGAGATCTCGGAAATCTCGTTGGTCCGATTGTCACCAGCAGAGCCCGGGATCTGCATCAGCTGCAGGTAGTCCACCATGATCATGGCGATTTCGCCGTGCTCGCGGGCCAGACGACGGGTACGCGCGCGCATTTCCGAAGGGCTGATACCGGCGGTATCGTCGATGAACAGCTTGCGGTCATTGAGCAGGTTGACCGCCGAGGTCAGGCGCGGCCAATCGTCGTCGTCCAGTTGGCCGGAACGCACCTTGGTCTGGTCGATGCGGCCCAGGGAGGACAGCATACGCATGATCAGCGATTCGCCTGGCATCTCGAGGGAAAACACCAGCACCGCCTTGTCGGTACGCAGCACGGCGTTTTCCACCAGGTTCATGGCGAAGGTGGTCTTACCCATCGAAGGACGGCCGGCGACGATGATCAGGTCGGCAGGCTGCAGGCCGCTGGTCTTCTCATCCAGGTCGGTGAAGCCGGTGGAGACGCCGGTGATATCGCTGTCGGAGTTGAACAGTGTATCGATGCGGTCGATGGCCATGGTCAACAGTTCGTTGACCCCCACCGGACCGCCAGTCTTGGGTCGCGCTTCGGCGATCTGGAAGATCTGCCGTTCGGCATCATCGAGGATTTCCTCGGCGTTGCGACCCTGCGGGTTGAACGCGTTGTCGGCGATGTCGGTACTGATGCTGATCAGCTGGCGCAGCGTGGCACGTTCGCGAATGATCGCGGCGTAGGCCTTGATGTTGGCCACCGACGGGGTGTTCTTGGCCAGCTCGGCCAGGTACGCAAGCCCACCGACCTGGGTCGACAGGCCTTCCTTGTCCAACTGCTCGTGCAGGGTCACGACGTCGAACGGTTGGTTGGCGTCGGCCAGCTTGTGCACGGCACGGAAAATCAGGCGATGGTCATGTCGATAGAAATCGCCATCCGACACCTGATCCAGCACGCGCTCCCAGGCGTTGTTGTCCAGCATCAAGCCACCGAGCACAGCCTGTTCGGCCTCGATGGAATGGGGCGGGACCTTCAGGGCTGCGGTCTGCAGGTCGAGTTGTTCGGGGTTGGTGATCTCGTTCATGGCCACGAAAGAATTCTGGAGGATGAAAAAGACAAAGGGCACGGCCTGTCAGAACAGGACCGTGCCCGATGTTAACCGGCTTGGCCGCGAGCGGCCAGCCGATCAGCGCAGCTTAGGCTGCTACGACGACCACGCGTACGGTGGCTTCAACGTCGCTGTGCAGGTGCACGGCTACGTCGTATTCGCCAACCTGACGGATCGTGCCGTTCGGCAGACGAACTTCAGCCTTGGCCACTTCAACGCCCGAGGCGGTCAGTGCGTCAGCGATGTCGTGGGTGCCGATCGAACCGAACAGCTTGCCTTCGTCGCCAGCGGTGGCAGTGATGGTCACTTCCAGCTCGGCCAGTTGGGCAGCGCGGCTTTCAGCCGACGATTTACGGTCAGCAGCTGCTTTTTCCAGCTCGGCGCGACGCTCTTCGAACGCGGCCAGGTTGGCGGCGTTGGCAACGGTGGCCTTGCCGAATGGCAGCAGGAAGTTACGGCCGTAACCAGCCTTAACTTTTACTTTGTCGCCCAGGTTGCCCAGGTTAGCGACTTTTTCCAGCAGGATCAGTTCCATTTGGTAAAACCTCTTAACTTTTAACCTTCACCGTTCGCGGAGTCATTCCCCTCAGGGGACTTGCGACCGCGAAAATCAATCAGGCTGTCGACAATGGCCAGGACCACGAGTAACGGATAAATCAGCTGCATCACCAGCACCAGCGTGACGTACATACCTACCAGCCAGAAACCGGCCAGTCGCCCCTGTGCCACCAGACCGTGCATCAAAGCGACACCGGCCAGTACGAGCACCAGACTGGACGCGGAAGCCAGGACGATGAACTGCGGACCGATGAACGGGCCCAACACCATCACTGCAACCAAGGCCAGCATGACCACTCGCGGCAACTTCAGGGCGCGGAACTCGCGACCGAAGCCTCCAGGGTTGTACAACGCAGCTTGCCAATAACGCGCCAGCATCAGAGCCAGCACGCTGAACAACTGCAACATCACCGCTGTGGAAGCGACCAGCACGGGGCCGATCAGCTCACCGGGAATCACCGGCTTGCCTTCGAATTGCGGCAGGGCTTCTACAAGCGCCTTGGCCAGCACCTCGAAGGTGTCGCGCAGCACCGCGTCCAGGATGAGGCTGTAGACCAACCCCAACAACACACTGGACAACAACACCCGGCTCCAGGAATGCCCGGCACGCAACAAGGCGGCCAGTCCCAGCGTACCGACGAACACCAGCAAGGTGCTCGGGTCGCCGAAGACCCAAATGGCCACCGCGGGCAGAAGCCCCCAGGCGATGACCGTTGAAGCGTCCTTGAACCCGCGCCGCAGGAGCACGAGACTCCCAGCAGCGGCACTCAACCAGAACAGCAGCGGCAATACCGCACTTGCAACCACCACCAGGGTGGCCTGCACACGACCGCGCATGATGAAATCAGCCAACGCTCGCATGCTTATCCCTTACTACTTGTCGACGACCCGGTCTCAGCGGCCGTGGCTGTCGGTGTAGGGCAGCAGGGCCAGGAAGCGGGCGCGCTTGATAGCGGTAGCCAGCTGACGCTGATAACGAGCTTTGGTACCGGTGATACGGCTTGGAACGATTTTGCCGGTTTCGGATACGTAAGCTTTCAGGGTGTTGAGATCTTTGAAGTCGATCTCTTTCACGTCTTCAGCAGTGAAGCGGCAGAATTTACGACGACGGAAGAAACGTGCCATGTAATAGGCTCCTCAAAAGGTCCGTGGATTACTCGTCAGCGTTATCGCTGGAGTCGCTGTCATTGCTGTCGTCGCCTTCGGCGGAGTCAGCATGCTCAGGACGCTCACGACGCTCACGGCGCTCGCTGCGGTTCTCTTCGGCCTTGAGCATCTCGGACTGACCGGTAACGGCTTCGTCGCGACGGATGACCAGGTTACGGATCACGGCATCGTTGTAGCGGAAGTTGTCTTCCAGCTCGGCCAGGGCCTTGCCGGTGCACTCAACGTTCAGCATCACGTAGTGAGCCTTGTGAACATTGTTGATTGCGTAGGCCAGTTGACGACGGCCCCAGTCTTCCAGGCGGTGGATCTTGCCGCCATCTTCTTCGATCAGCTTGGTGTAACGCTCAACCATGCCGCCGACTTGCTCGCTCTGGTCCGGGTGAACCAGGAAGATGATTTCGTAATGACGCATGAATGCTCCTTACGGGTTAGTAGTCTGCCAGCGAATCTGGTCAGACAAGGAGTGAATGACACTGTATGTCTTGCCATGGAGGGGAGGCGCATGCACGCCTGCCAGCTCGGCAAGGGGCGCAATTGTAGAGAAGGCGGGACGGACAAGCAAGGAGAGTGGTGATTATTTGAACAGCCGGAAAAACTTTAGCCTGTACCGGCCTCTTCGCGGGGCAAGCCCGCTCCTACAGGATCGCATTGCATTCAGCCCCTGCGGGGATCCTGTGGGAGCGGGCTTGCCCCGCGAAGAGGCCGGTACAGACAAAAATCAGCGCTTGGCCTGCCGCTGGCGCACGGCCTCGAACAGACAGACGCCGGTCGCTACCGACACGTTCAGACTGCTGACGCTACCGGCCATCGGCAACTTCACCAAAAAGTCGCAATGCTCGCGGGTCAACCGGCGCATGCCCTTGCCTTCGGCACCCATGATCATCACCAGCGGCCCGGTGAGGTCCTGTTGATAGATCTCCTGCTCGGCCTCGCCAGCGGTACCGACCACCCACAGGCCACGCTGCTGGAGCTTCTCCAGGGTCCGCGCCAGGTTGGTCACGGCCACCAGCGGGATGACTTCCGCTGCGCCGCAGGCCACCTTGCGCACCACCGGCGTCAGGGTCGCCGACTTGTCCTTGGGCACCACCACCGCCGTGGCACCGGCGGCATCCGCCGTGCGCAGGCAGGCGCCGAGGTTATGGGGATCGGTGACGCCGTCCAGCACCAGGATCAGGGGTGGCGTTTCCGTGCGCTCGAGCAACTCCTCGAGCATCAATTCGCCCCACACCTGGCTGGGGCTGACCTCGGCGACCACACCCTGGTGCACGCCTTCAACCCATGCATCCAGCTCCCGACGCTCGGCCTGACCGACCGGCACGCGGTTCTCCGCGGCCAGTGCCAGCAACGCCTGGACACGCGGCTCGCTGCGACCTTCCGACAGCCAGATCTGCTTGACCCGCTTGGGATGGTGCTGCAGCAACGCCTGCACGGCGTGCACGCCGTAGATCTTTTCCAGCTGACTCATGACTTGTTCTTGCTCTTGCGTGGCGCGCCGGACTTCGACGGCCCCTTACGATGCTTGGTCGACTTGCCGGACGACTTGCCCCCTTTGTCCGCCTTGCTGCTGGCATGGCCGCCGGTGCGCGCCTCGCTCATCAGCGCTTTCTTCATCTCGCGGCTCTTGCGCACCTCGGCATTGCGCTGCACGGCGTCCTTGGGGAAGTACGCCTCGGCGGTCTCGCTCTTGCGGCTACGCGGTTTGGGCGTGGCCCGGGCGGGTGCTTCCGGCGCCAAATCGGCCTTCTCGGCGGCAGGCGCAGTGCCACGCCCCTTGCGACCGATCGGTGCGGCGAGCTGCTGCTCGGACACTTCGAAATCGATCTTTCGCTCATCGAGGTCGACGCGCATGACCTTGACCTCGATGGTGTCGCCCAAGCGGAAGCTGCGCCCAGTGCGCTCACCGGACAGACGGTGATGCACAGGATCGAAGTGGTAGTAGTCGCCCGGCAAGGCACTGACATGCACCAGGCCCTCGACGTAGATGTCGGTGAGCTCGACGAACAGGCCAAAACCGGTGACGGCAGTGATCACCCCAGGGAAGGTCTCGCCGACGCGATCCTTCATGAACTCGCACTTGAGCCAGTTGACCACGTCACGGGTGGCCTCGTCGGCGCGGCGTTCGGTCATCGAGCACTGTTCGCCGAGCTGATCCAGGGTGTTCACGTCATACGGGTAGATACGCGCCTTGGGAATGCTCATCGCGCCAGCACGCTTGACGTGCGGCGTGTCGACCTTGGAGCGGATGACGCTGCGAATGGCACGGTGTACCAGCAGGTCCGGGTAGCGACGGATCGGCGAGGTGAAGTGGGTGTACGCTTCGTAGTTCAGACCGAAGTGGCCGTTGTTGTCGGTGCTGTACACCGCCTGGCTCAACGAGCGCAGCATCACGGTCTGGATCAGGTGGAAATCCGGGCGCCCGGCGATGCTCGCCAGCAGGGCCTGGTAGTCCTTCGGCGACGGGTCCTTGCCCTTGTGCAGGGTCAGACCCAGCTCACCGAGAAACGCGCGCAGTTTCTCCAGGCGCTCCGGCGGCGGGCCGTCGTGCACACGGTACAGCGAAGGAACGCCGTGCTTTTGCAGAAACTCGGCCGTGGCGACGTTGGCCGCCAGCATGCACTCTTCGATCAGCTTGTGGGCATCGTTGCGCACGGTCGGGCGAATTTCCGCGATCTTGCGCTGGTCACCGAAGATGATGCGGGTTTCCTGGGTCTCGAAATCGATGGCCCCACGGGCATGACGGGCCGCCACGAGCACCTTGTACAGGTTGTACAGGTTCTTGAGGTCCGGCAGCACCTCCTTGTACTCCTCGCGCAGCGCCTTGCCTTCGCGGGTACGCGAGTGCTCCAGCATGCTGCTGACCTTGTTGTAGGTCAGACGGGCGTGCGAGTGGATGACGCCTTCGTAGAACTGGTAGTCGACCATCTGGCCGGCTTTGTTCATGGTCATCTCGCAGACCATGGCCAGGCGATCGACGTGGGGGTTCAGCGAGCACAGCCCGTTGGACAGCTCCTCGGGAAGCATCGGCACCACGCGCTCGGGGAAGTACACCGAGTTGCCGCGTTGCTGGGCCTCGACGTCCAGGGCCGAGCCCAGGCGCACATAGCTGGAAACGTCGGCGATGGCCACGTACAGGCGCCAGCCGCCGGAGAACAGCCGCAGTTTGCCCAGTGGTTCGCAATAGACCGCATCGTCGAAGTCGCGGGCATCCTCGCCGTCGATGGTGACGAACGGCAGATGGCGCAGGTCGACGCGCTTTTCCTTGTCCTTCTCTTCGACTTCGGAGCGGAACTTGCGCGCTTCCTTGATCACATCCTTGGGCCAGACATGCGGGATGTCGTAGCTGCGCAGCGCCACGTCGATTTCCATGCCCGGGGCCATGTAGTTGCCGATCACCTCGACCACATCACCCTGTGGCTGGAAGCGCGGGGTCGGCCAGTGGGTGATCTTGATCTCGACGAATTGACCGATCTTGGCGCCGCCGTTACGACCGGCGGTCACCAGCACTTCCTGCTGGATCTTGGGGTTGTCCGGAGTGACGTAGCCGATGCCGCCTTCCTCGAAATAGCGGCCGACCACGCTTTCGTGGGCGCGGGAGATCACTTCCACCAGCGCGCCTTCGCGGCGACCACGGCGATCGACACCGGAGACCCGGGCCAAGGCCCGGTCGCCGTCGAACACCAGGCGCATCTGCGCGGGACTGAGGAAAAGGTCGTCACTGCCGTCGTCGGGGATGAGGAAGCCGAAGCCATCGCGATGGCCGGATACACGGCCACAGATCAGGTCGAGCTTGTCTACCGGGGCATAGGTGCCGCGCCGGGTATAGATAAGCTGGCCGTCGCGCTCCATGGCGCGCAGCCGACGACGCAGGGCTTCGATCTGGTCTTCGTCGTGAAGACCGAATTCGGCCGCCAGCTCCTCGCGGGCGGCCGGTTCGCCACGGTCGGCGAGGCGCTGCAGGATCAGCTCACGGCTGGGGATAGGGTTGTCGTATTTTTCCGCTTCGCGAGCGGCCTCGGGATCGAGGGATTGCCAATCGGCCATCAGAAGGGGTTCACCTTGGGGTATATAGATATGAATTCTGGCATAGGCGTATTGAAACCGGAAATCTCCGCATTGGACAGCCCCAGAGGAGGGTCCAGACAATGGCAATAGGCCTGTGGAATCAACGAGTTGAATTTTTTGAATTTTTTTTTGATCGGGGGCTTTACAGCCCTCAGGAGCGTCCGTATAGTGCGCACCACAACGACGGACAGCCGACGTTGTAGTTGAGATGAAGCGCGATGTAAAGCATCATGTGACCTCGACGAAATGTGTGCCCAGGTGGCGGAATTGGTAGACGCGCTGGTTTCAGGTATCAGTGACTTAACGGTCGTGGAAGTTCGAGTCTTCTCCTGGGCACCAATGATTTTCAAGTAATAGATGACCAAGGATCTATTACAACTGAGTGAAGCGAACAATAGTCGCCTTCTTCAGATGATGCAAAGCTTTGCCCAGGTGGCGGAATTGGTAGACGCGCTGGTTTCAGGTATCAGTGACTTAACGGTCGTGGAAGTTCGAGTCTTCTCCTGGGCACCATATAAAAACCCACTAGCTTGCTAGTGGGTTTTTTCTTGCCTGCGATTTTTGCATCGCCCTCGCCTACCGGCATTGCGCCGACGACTGGCCCGTCAAAAAGCCCTCATGAATTTCTCGTCACCCGGCCACTTGAGAACCGATTTCGTTTACCATTGTTGCCAAATATGTAGCCGTAAGCGAGGAAGTACCCGCATGACGATCCGCCCGCAACCGCTGATGCGCACCCTGGCCGCTGCTGTTCTGAGCCTGGTGATCGGCGCTCCGGCCGCCATGGCAGACGAGCCTGTCACGCTGACCATGTACAACGGCCAGCACAAGGAGATCGGCGAAGCCATCGCCAAGGCCTACGAGGCCAAGACCGGCATCCATATCAATATCCGCAAGGGCAGCAGCAATCAGCTGGCCAGCCAGATCATCGAGGAAGGCGATCGCTCGCCGGCCGACATCATCTACACCGAAGAATCGCCCCCCTTGAACAATCTCGGCGAATTGGGCCTGCTGGCCAAGATCGACGACGCCACGCTGAACATGCTGCCCAAGGAGTACGTCGGCGCCAATGGCACCTGGATGGGCGTTACCGCGCGCACCCGCGTGGTGGTGTTCAACCCCAAGAAGGTCGACGAAAAAGACCTGCCGACCACCGTGATGGACTTCGCCAGCCCTGAATGGGATGGCCGTGTCGGCTACGTGCCGACCAGCGGCGCGTTCCAGGAGCAGGCGGTGGCCATCCTCAAGATGCACGGCCGCGAAGCCACCGAAGAATGGCTGACCGGCCTGAAAGCCTTCGGCAAGACCTACACCAACAATATGGTCGCACTGAAGGCCGTGGAAAAAGGTGAAGTCGACGCGGTACTGGTCAACAACTACTACTGGTACGCCTTGGAGCGCGAGCGCGGCAAGCTCGACTCCAAGCTGTACTACCTGGCCGATGGCGATGCCGGCAACCTGGTGACCATCTCCGGTGCCGGCGCGGTCAAAGCCAGCAAGCATCCCAAGGAAGCCCAGGCCCTGCTCAACTGGATGGCCAGCGAAGAAGGTCAGCGAGTGATCACTCAGACCACCGCCGAGTATCCACTGCACAAGGGCATGGTTTCCGATCGTGGCCTGAAGCCGTTCGAAGACCTGCGCCCACCGAAGATCTCGCCGGCGGACCTGGGCAATGCCGAGGAAGCGATCGAGCTTGAACGTGAGGTCGGCCTGCTCTGATGACCGCCGCCCTGTCCGAGCCGGTGCTGGCACGCTTCGTGCCGCGCCGCAAGCGCCCCTCCATCTGGGTGGTGCTGCCTGTGCTGTTCCTGGTGGCAATGAGCTTGCTACCGCTGCTGTACGTCGCCATGAAAGCCTGGGAAGCCGGCTGGCGCGAAGCCCTGCACCTGCTCTGGCGCCCATTCGTCTGGGGGCTGATGCGCAACACCCTGATGTTGATGGTCGGGGTGACGCTGACCTGCATGGTGGTTGGCCTGGCCCTGGCCTGGTTGCTCGAACGCAGCAACCTGCCCGGTCGCCGACTGTGGGGCGTGGTGCTGTGCTTGCCATTCGCCGTGCCGTCGTTCGTCAGCAGTTTCACCTGGGTGTCGCTGAGCTCGGACTTCGAAGGCCTGGGCGGGGCGATCATGGTCATGGCGCTGTCCAAGTACCCCCTGGTGTTCCTACCGGTCGCGGCCACCTTGCGCAACCTCGACACCTCGGTCGAGGAATCGGCACGCACCTTGGGCTGCAACCGCTGGGGCGTGTTCTACAAGATCACCCTGCCGCTGCTGTGGCCTTCGATTCTGGGCGGGGCACTGCTGATCGCCCTGCATATGCTGGTCGAGTTCGGCGCGCTGTCGATCCTTGGCCTGCAGACTTTCACCACGGCGATCTACCAGCAGTTCGAATTGGAGTTCAGCAACGCCAACGCTGCGATGCTTTCGGCAGTGCTGTTGGTGTTGTGCCTGTTGATGCTGTGGCTGGAGTTGCGCGTGCGCGGCAAAGCCCGCCATGTGCGGATCGGCCAGGGCGTAGCACGGCGAGGTCAACCGGTACGCCTGCGTGGCTGGATGCCGCTGGCACAGGTGTTCTGTCTCGGTCTGGCGATCCTCGGTAGCGGGATTCCGCTGGCGATGCTCGGCTATTGGTTGAGCGTGGGGTCGTCGGCAGCGTTTCCGGTGGCGGCCATCAGCAAGGCGCTGCTGACGTCGTTGTCGGTGTCGCTCGGGGGCGCCGGATTCTGCGTGCTGTTGGCGCTGCCGGTAAGCTTCCTGGTGGTGCGCTACAAGGGTCGCCTGGCGATCTGGGCAGAACGCTTGCCGTATCTGCTTCATGCCTTGCCCGGCCTGGTGATCGCCCTGACCCTGGTGGTGTTCTCGCTGCACTACGTACCAGCGCTTTACCAGACCACCGCGCTGTTGCTGCTGGCCTACGCCCTGCTCTTCCTGCCACTGGCTCAGGCACCGGTACGCACGGCACTGAACAAGGCATCGCCGACCCTCGAAGAGGCGGCACGCACCCTGGGTGCCAGCAGCTTCGCGGCATTCTGCCGGGTAACCCTGCCGATCATCTTCCCAGCCCTGGCGGCCGCTTTCGCTCTGGTGTTCCTCGACGCCATGAAGGAACTGACCGCCACCCTGCTGCTCAGTCCGACCGGCATGACCACCCTGGCCACGGAAGTCTGGGCACATACCGCCAACGTCGAGTTCGCCGCGGCAGCGCCCTACGCCGCACTGCTGATCGTGGTCTCGGGCCTGCCGGTATACCTGCTGACCACACGGATGTACCTGAACAAGGCGTAGCCCCTTCATGGCAGCTACGCAACCCCCCTCAGGCCCTGAACTGCCCCAGGCTGGCCCGCAACTGCGCAGCCAGCCCGTCGAGCACCTTGCTGCTGGCAGTGGTCTGCATCACCACCTCGGCGGACCGTTCAGCCTGGGCATGGATGTTCTCCACTCGCCCGCGAACCGCCTGAGCCCCCTGTGCCTGCTGCTCGGCCGCCCGCGTGGCCAGGCCGATCGCCGCGTGCACCTGCTCTACGGCTGCCTGCACCGATTGCTGACGGCGCTCGCTATCACGCAGCACCACCAATCCTTCGCTGGCCCTGGCACCGGCCTCACTGATGGTCGCGACCGCTTCCTTGGCGCCCTGCTGCAGTGCCGAGATATGCGCCTGGATGTCGCCTGTGGAACGCTGCGTCTTGCTCGCCAAGGCACGCACCTCATCCGCCACCACGGCAAACCCCCGCCCGCTCTCACCCGCACGCGCCGCTTCGATGGCGGCGTTCAACGCCAACAGGTTGGTCTGCTCGGCGATGCCATGGATGACGGTCAGCACCACCTCGATCTGTTCGCTTTGCCGGGCCAGTCGTTCGATGACCTGGGAACCACTCTCTACCTGGCCGGCGAGGCTGTCGATCAGCCCTGCCAACTGCGTCGAGGTGCGGCTGTTCTCATCCGTCGCCTGGCGAATGTCGACCACTTGGCGCAAGGCTGCCTGCATGGCCTGGCTTTCGGCCTGAGCCTCGTCGGCCATGTGCGACAGATCGCGCAGACTGGCCGCAACTTCGTCGCGCTGTAGCGCGGCAGCGGCGTCGGCACCCGCAGTGCGCTGGGCCATGGTGCCGATCTCGACACCGGTGCGCTGCGCCACCTCGCCGGCCTCGCGGACGATGGGTTGCAGCTTGTCGACAAAGCGGTTGACCGCCGAGGCCATGTCGCCAATCTCATCGCGGCTATCAAGGGGCACACGGCGAGTCAGATCCCCTTCGCCAGCGGCCAGGTCGTCGAGCGCAGCGATCAGCAGGCGCAGCTTGCTGAGCACCCGCCGCCCCAGCACTACAGCCACCACCAGCAATACGCCAAGACCCACCAGCGCCAACCCCAGACCAATGCGCCAGCGCAGCGTTTCGGCAGCTTCGCGCACGGCTTGCGCGGTATTGGCCTGCATGGCCGCAGCGCTGCCCTGGGCGGTGGCCAGACGTTCGCGCAGGGCTTTGCCACTGTCGGCCGCTGCAGCGCCCAGGCTGTCCCCCACCAGTTGCTCGCTACTGCCGATCAGCGTGGCGAAGCGCTGGTCCAGCGCCTTGAGTTGTTGCTCGACCGCGACGGTGGATACGCCCATCAGGACCTTGCCGATCTGCGCCCCATTCGGGCTGATCGAAGCCTCGACGTAGTAGACGGAAGGGTCGCGACGAGCGGCATCGAGCACCTTGTCCAGCGCCCGCTCACCCTGCCCCTTCTCCATCAGGGCCTGGTTGATCGGATTCTGCCGGTTCAGATAGCGGGTCAGATGCTGCCCTTCGGCATCGTCATAGATCACGAACAGTACGTTGGGATTACGCTGCGCTCGGCGGGCGAACTC
Organism: Pseudomonas putida; assembly: GCF_004357765.1. Classification (GTDB taxonomy): domain Bacteria; phylum Pseudomonadota; class Gammaproteobacteria; order Pseudomonadales; family Pseudomonadaceae; genus Aquipseudomonas; species Aquipseudomonas putida_U. Next base: position 137,052 of record NZ_SMTE01000002.1, read on the forward strand.
CGACAGGGTCGGTACATCGTTGTCCCAAATGGCCCGCGGCGCGACCGACGCCAGCAGTTCGGCCATGTCGTTGGCCGAATCCTTCAGGCTGCTCTCCAGCGTCACCCGAAGTTGCTGCTGCTCGTCCTGCAGGCGAGCCGACAGCCCAGCACTGAGGCGCTGGCGGGTGCTGCTGGAGAGACTGTCCAGGCCAGAGCGCACATCCTGCCCGGCTTGTTCGAGCTCGCCGGCCAACTTCTGGCTGTCAGCCCCCAAACGTTCGCCCAGATCGGCCTCCAGGGCGGTAACGGTGCTCCGGGTCAGTACCACGGCAACCAGCACCTGCACCAAAAGGGCGATACCAAGCGCTACAAACACGGGCCGCAACAGGCGGCTTCGTAACAGTGAAAAGATGGCAGACACGGTGTAACCCTCGTGTTTTCTGGCGCCACTATTTTGATGGCATCTACGAAGGCATTGTTGGAGCAAGAGGTGTGCCGGGGTCGACAGGGAAATCGGCCAAGTTCAAGCAATAGCTTCCGAGCGCGCGAAGCCAGCACTTACAAAAACGCCGCGGCCCTTTTCAGGACCGCGGCGTCAGACCTGCCCGGAGGCGGATCAGGCGAACGGATGACGCAGCACGATGGTCTCGTTGCGGTCCGGGCCGGTGGAGATGATGTCGATTGGAGCGCCAATCAGTTGCTCGATGCGGGTGATATAGGCACGCGCATTGGCTGGCAGCTCTTCCAGGGTCTTGGCACCCAAGGTCGACTCGCTCCAGCCCGGCAGCTCTTCGTACACCGGCTGCAGGCCGATGTAGCTGTCGGCGTCGGTCGGTGCTTCGATCACTTCACCATTTTCATCCTTGTAACCTACGCAGATGTTGATGGTTTCCAGGCCGTCCAGTACGTCCAGCTTGGTCAGGCAGATGCCCGAGATGCTGTTGACGTCGATGGCCCGACGCAGGATCACGGCATCGAACCAGCCGCAGCGACGGGCACGACCGGTGGTGGAACCGAACTCGTGACCACGCTTGGCCAAGGTGGCGCCAGTATCATCGAACAGCTCGGTCGGGAACGGGCCGGAACCCACGCGAGTGGTGTAGGCCTTGGTGATACCGAGGATGTAGTCGAGGTACATCGGACCAACGCCGGAGCCGGTGGAGATACCGCCAGCGGTGGTGTTGGAGCTGGTGACGTACGGATAGGTGCCGTGGTCGATGTCCAGCAGCGAACCCTGGGCACCTTCGAACATGATGTCCTTGCCGGCGCGACGCAGGTTGTGCAGCTCGGCGGTGACGTCGAGCATCATCGGCTTGAGCTGCTCGGCATAGGCCATGCACTCGTCCAGAGTCTGCTGGAAGTCGATGGCCGGCTCTTTGTAGTAGTTCACCAACTGGAAGTTGTGGTAGTCCAGCAACTCACCGAGCTTGGCAGCGAAACGTTCACGGTGGAACAGATCGCCGACACGCAGGCCGCGACGCGCAACCTTGTCTTCGTAGGCAGGACCGATGCCGCGACCGGTGGTGCCGATCTTGGCTTCGCCACGGGCTTTTTCGCGCGCCTGGTCCAGGGCAACGTGGTAGGACAGGATCAGCGGCGCAGCCGGGCTGATGCGCAGGCGCTCGCGCACGGGCACGCCCTTCTCTTCCAGCTTGGTGATTTCACGCATCAGCGCATCGGGGGCAACGACCACGCCGTTGCCGATCAGGCACTGTACGCCTTCACGCAGGATGCCGGATGGAATCAGGTGCAGAACGGTCTTTTCACCGTTGATCACCAGGGTGTGGCCCGCGTTGTGGCCACCCTGATAGCGCACTACGGCGGCAGCATGTTCGGTCAGCAGATCGACGATCTTGCCTTTGCCCTCATCACCCCACTGGGTGCCCAGGACGACGACATTCTTACCCATTACATTGGTCCTCATTCACGCAAACTTGGTTGCCGGCCTACTGCCGACGCAGAAACTCACTGGGCCAGCGGCAGAACCTGCCAGCGCCCGTCTTGCTGAATCAATTGCCGATCACAATCCGCCTCGAGGGCAGCACTCAACGGCTGGCCAGGCAGGGCCTGGACCACACGCTGGCCCTCGTTGCGCAACTGGCAGACCTGCTGCCAGAGGGCCGCATCACCACTGTCGGGCATCCAGATGCCGCCAGTTGGCAATACGACCTCCGCTCGCCCCAGTGTGACCAGGGTCTTCAAATCCGTGGAGAATCCAGTGGCCGGGCGCGCCCGGCCGAAATCGGCGCCGATGTCGTCGTAGCGACCGCCCTGGGCGATCGACTGCCCTTCACCCGGCACGAACACCGCAAACACCACACCGGTGTGGTAGTTGTAGCCGCGCAGCTCGCCGAGGTCGAAGTACAGCGGCAGGTCCGGATAGCGCGATGCCAGGCGATCGGCGATCGCCAGCAGGTCATCGAGCGCTGCCAGTACGCTGGCCGGGGCACGCCCCAGACGCACTCGGGCCTCGGCCAGTACTTCCCGACCACCGCACAGCTCGACCAGCGCACGCAGCATGCTGCCCAGATCTTTCGGCAGATCGGCAGTGAGCGCCTGCACTTCATCGACGGCCTTGCGCTGCAGGGCATCGAACAGCTGCTGCTCTACCGCACCGGAAAGACCAGCGGCACGGGCCAAGCCGCGGTAGATACCGACATGACCGAGGTCCATGTGCACATCCGGCACATCGGCCAGCTGCAGCGTGGCGAGCATCAGGCTGATGACTTCGACGTCGCTGGTGGGGCTGGCATCGCCGTACAACTCGGCTCCCAACTGGATCGGGCTGCGCGAGGTGGACAGGGCACGGGGCTGGGCGTGCAGTACGCTGCCGGCGTAGCACAGGCGGCTCGGGCCTTCACGGCGCAGGGTGTGGGCATCGATGCGCGCCACCTGCGGCGTGAAGTCCGCGCGAAAGCCCATCAGACGGCCAGACTGCGGATCGACCACCTTGAAGGTACGCTGGTCCAGGTCCTGGCCGGCGCCGGTCAGCAGCGATTCCAGGTACTCGATATGCGGGGTGACGACCAGTTCGTAGCCCCAACTCTGGAACAGGTCCAACACCTGGCGCCGCGCGATCTCGATACGCGCGGCCTCCGGTGGCAGTACTTCCTCGATGCCATCTGGCAGCAGCCAGCGGTCTACCGTTGCCATTACGCCATTTCCCCTCTGGTCCGGGCGGCTAGCCAGCAGGCGAGCCGTCAGTGAAGCAGGCATTGGCGCACAGCAGCAGGCAGCACTGATCCCAGCGCCACCACCGTACCCAATACCCTCGAATTGCCTTGCGAACTGACCAAACCGTCAACTGGCGGAGTGCCAATCAACCTTGCAGACGCAAAAAAGCCGGGAAATTTCCCGGCTGACTCATCATACACCGCTTTTCCTTCAGGATGCACCCCGCCTGGTGCATTAGCTGCCAGGCGGGGCGATTCCCATGCGGTCGATCAGGGTTTGCTCTTGTCCATGAAGCGGAAGAACTCGTTCTTCGGATCCAGGACCAGCACGTCGCTCTTGCTGGAGAAGCTTTCACGATACGCCTGCAGACTACGGTAGAACGCATAGAAATCGGCGTCCTGGGTATAGGCCTTGGCGTAAATGGCGGCCGCCTGGGCATCACCGTCACCGCGGGTTTCTTCCGCTTCACGGTAGGCCTCGGCCAACAGCACCCGACGCTGACGATCGGCGTCGGCACGAATACCCTCGGCCAGCTCGTTACCCTTGGCGCGGTGCTCGCGGGCTTCTCGCTCACGCTCGGTGCTCATACGGTCGAACACGCTGCGGTTGACTTCCTTCGGCAGGTCGATGGCCTTGACGCGTACGTCGATGACCTCGATACCCAGCTCCTTGCTGGCCATGCGGTTCAGCGAGGCGGTGATGTCAGCCATCAGCGCGTCACGTTCACCGGAAACCACTTCGTGCAGGGTACGTTTACCGAACTGGTCACGCAGGCCGCTTTCCAGACGACGCGACAGGCGTTCGTCGGCGATCTGCTTGAGGCCGGACGTGGCCGTGTAGAAACGCTCGGCGTCCTTGACGCGCCACTTGGCGTAGGCGTCTACCATCACCGCTTTCTTCTCCAGGGTCAGGAACCGCTGGGTCGGGGCGTCGAGGGTCATCAGCCGGGCATCGAACTTGCGCACCTGGTTCACGTAAGGAATCTTCACGTGCAGACCTGGCTGGACATCGGCCTCGACCACGCGACCGAATTGCAGTAGAACCGCGCGTTCGGTCTGGGACACGATGTAGAAGCTGTTCCAGGCCACGACGGCCAGCACCACTGCGGCGATCAGGGCGATCAGCGATTTATTGCTCATCAGCGGCTCTCCCTAGTACGCAGCGGCTGCTGTTGCTGTTGCAGGTCCTGCGCGGCACGGCTGGCTGCATCGTTGACCGATGGCGACACGCTGCCCGATGGCGTCGACGAATTGCGACCGCTTTCGACCATTTTGTCCAGCGGCAGGTAGAGCAGGTTGTTCTGCCCATCCTTCGTGGCCACCATGACCTTGCTCGAATTGCTGTAGACCTTCTGCATGGTCTCCAGGTAAAGGCGCTCACGAGTCACGTCAGGAGCCTTGCGGTACTCGGCGACCAGCTTGGTGAAGCGATCGGCCTCACCCTTGGCCCGGGCGATGACTTCATCACGGTAACCATTGGCGTCCTCGATGATGCGCTGGGCCTGACCGCGGGCTTCCGGCACCACGCCATTGGCGTAGGACTCGGCCTGGTTGCGGGCGCGCTGCTCATCTTCGCGGGCGCGGATCACGTCATCGAAGGCTTCCTGTACTTCACGCGGGGCTGCCGCGCTCTGAACGTTGACCTGGGTGACGGTGATACCGGTCCGGTAGTTGTCGAGGAAACGCTGCAAGCGCTCGCGGATGTCCACGGCCATCTGCTCGCGACCCTCGGTCAGCACCTGGTCCATGGACGTGGAGCCCACCACGTGGCGCAGGGCGCTTTCGGTCGCATGCTGCAGGCTCACCTCGGGCTGGTCGACGTTGAGCACGAAGTCCTGCAGGTTGGTGATCTTGTACTGCACGGTCAGCGGCACCTCGACGATGTTCTCGTCTTCGGTCAGCATTTGCCCTTGCTTGGTGTAGGCACGCTCACGCGTGACGTTTTCCATGAACTTGCGATCGATCGGCGGGAAGTAGATGTTCAGGCCGGGACCGACCGTCTCATAGTACTTGCCGAAGCGCAGCACCACGGCCTGCTCCTGTTCGTCGACCACGTAGACGGCGTTGTACAGCCAGATCGCGGCCAGCACCGCCAGGCCGATGCCCAGCAGGCCAAGGCCACCGCCCTTGCCGACATTGCGGTCACCGCCGCCTCGTTTCTTGCCGCCACCGAACATGCCGTTGAGGCTGTCCTGCAGCTTGCGGAAGGCCTCGTCAAGATCCGGCGGACCTTTCTTGTCGCCACCACCGCCACCGCGGCGGCCGCCCCAGGGATCCTGATTGTTCGAGTTGCCACCCGGCTCGTTCCAAGCCATAGCGCTCTCCATCTGATAAAGCAAAGACGCACCCACGGCGCGCCGTCCAATGCTACAGAATGCCTGTCACTGCTGCCCGGCCACCTCGCCAGGCATTTATTGCAAAGTGTGTTGCTGGACAAACACTTGCGGCTCCATGCCTTCGCGGCTGACCAGGCGATTCAGTTCGATCCTGGACAGTCGCACGCTCAGCAGGCTGCGCCCTTCTTCGTCGTGCTCTTCACTCTGCACCGCTCCGAGGGCAAAGAATTGCGCACGCAAGCGGGCAAAACGTTGCTCAAGGCGCAAGGTACCGACAAACAGATCATCCCCCAACAACTCGGCTATCGCCTGGCCTACCAGCTCCAGACCTCGACCATCGCGTGCCGATACCCAGACCCGCTCCGGCTTGCCATCGGCATCGCGCTGGATCTGCGGCTCGACATCTTCGAGCAGGTCGAGTTTGTTATAGACCTCGAGGATGGGCAAGCCTTCGGCACCGATCTCGCCCAACACCGCCAACACCTGCTCGATCTGCTCCATGCGCTCCGGCTCATGGGCATCGATCACATGCAGCAACAGGTCGGCGTTGCTCGACTCTTCGAGCGTAGCCCGAAATGCCTCGACGAGTTTGTGTGGCAGGTGGCGAATGAAGCCCACGGTGTCAGCCAGCACGATCGGACCGATGTCGTCGATCTCGAGCCGGCGCAGGGTCGGATCCAAGGTTGCGAACAACTGGTCGGCAGCGTAGACCTCGGCCGTGGTCAGGGCGTTGAACAACGTGGACTTGCCGGCGTTGGTGTAGCCCACCAACGATACCGATGGAATTTCGGCGCGACGACGACCACGACGGGCCTGTTCGCGCTGGCTGCGCACTTTCTCCAGGCGCGCCTTGATCTGGCGCAGGCGTACCCGCAACAGACGGCGGTCGGTTTCCAGCTGGGTTTCGCCCGGGCCGCGCAAACCGATACCGCCCTTCTGCCGCTCGAGGTGGGTCCAGCCGCGCACAAGCCGCGTGCTCATGTGCTCGAGCTGGGCCAGTTCGACCTGCAGCTTGCCTTCATGGGTACGCGCCCGCTGGGCGAAGATATCGAGAATCAGCCCGGTACGGTCCAGCACGCGACACTCGAAGACACGTTCGAGGTTACGTTCCTGGCTGGGCGTGAGGGTGTGATTGAAAATCACCAGGTCTACCTGTTCGGCTTTGACCAGGTCGCGCAATTCCTCGACCTTGCCGCTGCCAATCAGGTATTTGGCCGTAGGCTGGTGTCGCGTCACTGTCACCAGCGAAACGATGTCCGCTCCGGCCGACAGTGCCAGTTCCTGAAACTCCTGCGGGTCTTCGCGCGCCTCAGGGTTCTGACCTTCCAAGTGAACGAGCAGCGCCCGCTCACCACCACCGTGGCGCTCAAAGAACAATGCAGGCTCCTATCAGGCGTTGCCTGGCTCGCTGTCACCGCTGTCGGAATCGGACGGGCTTGGCAGGCGAACCGGACGGGCAGGTACCACGGTCGAAATGGCGTGCTTGTAGACCATCTGGCTGACGGTGTTCTTCAGCAGCACCACGAACTGGTCGAAGGATTCGATCGAGCCCTGCAGCTTGATCCCGTTGACCAGATAGATCGAAACCGGGACCTTTTCTTTTCTCAAGGTATTCAAGTAAGGGTCTTGTAGCGAATGCCCTTTTGACATATGCCGCACTCCTGTAAGGATCAATAGTAGAAAATCAAAGAAAATCGATAAATTAGGCCGCCCCTTCGCAAGAATAGACGGCAATCAGCAGGGACTCAGCTCAATATGGAGATGGCTCCCAGGTATTTCAAGGTGCGGGACAGATTGTCGCAGGCCAGGCTGTCGAGCCAATGCGCATCGGGCCAGCCACGCAGCCAGGTGAACTGCCGCTTGGCTAGCTGGCGTGTGGCGATGATACCGCGTTCGCGCATCTCATTCTCACTCAGCTGGCCGTCGAGGTAATCCCAGACCTGCCTGTATCCCACTGCCCGTATAGACGGCAGTCCGGCGTGCAAGTCACTTCTGGCACGCAGCGATCGGACCTCGTCGATGAAGCCCTGTTCCAGCATCTGTGAAAATCGTAACGCAATTCGCTGATGCAAAATGTGACGATCTGTAGGAGCGATCGCCAAACTTGCGACAGTATAGGGGAAATGACCGCCGTTGCCTGCGTCTGCGCCGCTACTTTCCGCGAATTGACGCTGGCGATGGGCTGTCATGCTCTGGCCACTGACCCGGTATACCTCAAGCGCTCGGATAAGCCGCTGGGGGTCGTTGGGGTGGATACGCGCCGCCGACTGCGGATCGACCTCGGCCAGTCGTCGATGCAGTTCGGCCAGACCCAGCGCATCGGCCTCGGCTTCCAGTTCGGCACGGACCGCGGCGTCGGCCGGCGGCATGTCCGCAAGGCCTTCGACCAAGGCCTTGTAGTAGAGCATGGTGCCCCCCACCAGCAGCGGGATCTTGCCGCGTGCAGTGATGTCGGCCATGGCTGCCAGGGCATCTTTGCAGAACAGCGCCGCCGAATAGCTCTCGGCCGGGTCGAGAATGTCGATCAAGCGGTGGGGGTGCGCGGCCAGCAGTTCTTTGGATGGCTTGGCCGTGCCGATGTCCATGCCGCGGTAGACCAGCGCCGAATCGACGCTGATCAGCTCGCACGGCAAGACCTTGGTCAGCTCGATGGCGAGGTCGGTCTTGCCGGCCGCGGTCGGCCCCATGAGGAATATCGCTGGTGGCTTGCCGCTCATTTCATCGACCGCGCAGGAAAAGTTTGTCCAGATCATCCAGGCCCATCTGGGTCCAGGTCGGACGGCCATGGTTGCATTGGCCGCTGCGCTCGGTGTTTTCCATGTCGCGCAGCAGCGCGTTCATTTCAGGAATGGCCAGACGCCGATTGGCACGCACCGCACCATGACAGGCCATGGTGCCGAGCAACTCATTGAGGTGGGCCTGGATGCGATCGCTGGTGCCGTACTCCATGAGATCGGCCAGCACATCCTGGACCAGGCGATTGGCTTCGGCCTGTTTGAGTAGCGCAGGAATCTGGCGGATCGCCAGGGTTTCCGGGCCCAGACGCTGCAACTCGAAACCCAGGCGCTGGAACCACTGGGCATGCTCTTCGGCACAATCGGCCTCGCGCTGGCTCAGTGCCAGCGACTCGGGCACCAACAGCGGCTGACCGCTGAGGCCCTCGCTGGCCATCGCCACCTTGAGGCGTTCGTACATGATCCGCTCATGGGCGGCGTGCATATCGACCAGCACCAGGCCTACGGCGTTCTCGGCAAGAATGTAGATACCCTTGAGCTGGGCCAGGGCGTAACCCAGGGGCGGAATGTCGCCCTGGCTTTCCGGGAGCGTCGTCGCAGGCGCCGCCGCGCCATCGTTCAGAGGCTTGTAGAACTCGCGGTAGACCGCCTGGGACTCGGCCGTCGGCAATGGCTGCGAAGGCCGAGGCGTGTACTGGTACTGGTAGCCGGCGCCGCTGCCGCCGTTGGAAATGGCATGCTGGGGCACCTGTGGCTGCTCGAGCGCTGACGCGGCCAGGCGCATTTCACCCTGCGGCCCGAACTCACCGACCTGCAGGCCGCTTGGGCGGACGATCTCGCTGGCAGCAGCGGGCGTGGCCAACTGGTCTTCCGGGCGAACGTCGGCCAGGGCGCGATGCAGGGTGCCGTAGAGAAAGTCGTGCACCGAGCGCCCTTCACGAAAACGCACTTCGTGCTTGGTCGGATGCACGTTGACGTCGACCCCGGTAGGGTCGAGCTCCAGGAACAACACAAAGGTCGGGTGCCGGCCATTGAACAGCACGTCCCGGTAGGCCTGGCGTACCGCGTGGGCGACCAGTTTGTCCCGCACCGCTCGGCCATTGACGAAGAAATACTGCAGGTCCGCCTGACTGCGCGAGAAGGTCGGCAAGCCGACCCATCCCCACAGGCGCAAGCCATTGCGCTCGACGTCGATCGGCAAGGCTTGCTCCATGAAGCCCGCCCCGCAGATGGCTCCGACCCGTCGCGCCCGGGCCATCTCGTCGTGGGCCTCGTGCAGGCTGAGAATGCTCTTGCCATTGTGTCGCAGATGGAATCCGACATCGAAGCGGGCCAGGGCCAGGCGCCGGATGACTTCCTGCAGGTGATCGAATTCGGTTTTCTCGGCCTTGAGGAACTTGCGCCGAGCCGGGGTATTGAAGAACAGGTCACGCACTTCGACCGAAGTGCCTACCGGGTGCGCAGCAGGTTGCACCCGAGGGGTCATGTCGCGACCTTCGGTCTCGACCTGCCAGGCCTCACTGGCGCTAGCGGTACGCGAGGTCAGGGTCAGGCGCGCCACCGAACTGATCGATGCCAGCGCCTCACCACGAAAGCCCAGGCTCAATACACCTTCGAGGTCTTCCAACTCGCGGATCTTGCTGGTGGCATGGCGCGCCAGCGCCAGCGGCAGGTCCTCGGCGGAAATGCCCCCGCCGTCGTCGCGCACCCGCAGCAGCTTGACACCACCCTGCTCGACCTCGACGTCGATGCGCCGGGCACCGGAGTCCAGGCTGTTCTCCAGCAGCTCCTTGGCCACCGAGGCCGGGCGCTCGACCACCTCTCCGGCGGCAATCTGGTTAGCCAGCCGCGGAGTCAGCAGCTGGATGCGCGCGCCCCCACTCATTGCTGGGAAACCAGGGTGGCGGCAGGAATATCGAGGCGCTGACCGATCTTGAGCTCGTCGCTCTTGAGGCTGTTGGTGCTGCGCAGACTGGCAACGCTCACCTGGTAGCGCACGGCGAGCATGGCCAGGGTCTCGCCCGGGCGCACGGTATGTTCACGCGGGCCCTGGGCGATCTTGCCACTGTCGCGCAACCAGGCGATGTAGGTGCCGGGGGGCGGATTCTGCTGGAAGTACTGACGCACGCCGGTACGGATCGAGCGGGCCAGTGCCTGCTGGTGGCTGCGCGTGGCCAGCTTGGCCGCCTCGGCATTGTTGGAAATGAACCCGGTTTCGACCAGGATCGATGGAATGTCGGGCGACTTCAACACCATGAACCCGGCCTGCTCCACCCGGTGCTTGTGCAGGGAAGTGATTCGCCCCATGTTACCCAGCACTTTCTGCCCCACATTCAGGCTGGAGCTCAGGGTGGCGGTCATCGACAGGTCGAGCAACACACCCGCGAGCATGCGGTCCTTGTCATCGAGGCTGACGTTACCGGCCCCCCCGATCAAGTCGGAACGGTTTTCCGTGTCAGCCAGCCAACGGGCGGTCTCAGAAGTGGCGCCGCGGTCGGAGAGGGCGAACACCGATGCACCGAAGGCGGCGCGGGAAGGAGCGGCATCGGCATGGATCGAGATGAACAGGTCCGCACCCTTCTTGCGGGCGATCTCGGTGCGCTTGCGCAGCGGGATAAAGTAGTCGCCGGTACGGGTCAGCTCGGCGCGGAAGCCCTTCTCGGTGTTGATCTGGCGCTGCAGCTCCTTGGCGATCTGCAACACGATGTCTTTTTCATGCTGACCACGTGAGCCGGAGGCACCCGGGTCCTCCCCGCCGTGCCCGGCATCGATGGCAACGATGATGTCGCGTTTGCCACTGGGGACAGGCGGCAGCTTGATGGCCGGCTGCGTCGGCGTCACCGGTACCGCCGGGGTGGTCGCAGGCGTCTGCGCCGGAGTTGGCGGTGGTGTTGGGGTACTGGCGGCAATGGCATCGGCTTCCTGGTCGTACAGGTCGACCACCAGGCGGTTGCCGTACTGGGCATTGGGCGTCAAGGTGAAGCTCTTGGGCGTGACCGACTTCTTCAGATCGACGACCACGCGCAGGTCGGTTGGCGTACGCTGAGCCGACCGCACGTTGCTGATCGGGGTATTGGATGTGGACACGTTCAGCGGCCCGGCGAGGGTCGCTCCATTGATGTCGATCACCAGCCTATCCGGAGCGGTCAAGGTGAAGACGCTGTGCTGCACCGGCCCGGACAGGTCGAAGACCAGTCGCGTGTTGTCCGGCGCACGCCAAAGGCGCATGCTCTTGACTTGCGTGACGGCCAGAGCGTCAACGGTCACCGCTGTCAGCAGCAGCCCAACCACAGCGACCAGTGCGCGTATGCGCATACCTACCCCACTTACTGTTTATGGTATTCGGCCAGTGCCACGCACCAGGCCTCGCCGCGAGCCCCCTGCGGCGACAGGTTCAGCGAACGTCCGCTCGCTTGGGGGCTTATGGTAATGGTCAGGTCGGGCTTTGGCAAAACGCCCGCCCCCTTTTGCGGCCATTCGAACAGACACAACGGGTCACCTTCGAAATAATCGCGGATCCCCATGAACTCCAGCTCCTCAGGATCGACCAGGCGATACAGGTCGAAGTGGAAGGCGCGAACGTCTCCGATCTCGTAGGGTTCGACCACCGTGAACGTGGGGCTTTTTACTGCACCGGTATGGCCCAGCCCCCGAATCAGACCACGGGAAAGGGTGGTCTTGCCCGCTCCCAGGTCGCCTTCGAGAAAAATCACGCCATGACCATTGGTCACTTCAGCCAGGCGCGCACCAAATGCGACGGTTGCCGCTTCATCGGCCAGAAACAGGGTTAGCCCAGACACGCAGAATGCTCCTCCAACAACTCACGAATGATCGGCGCCAGGTCACCTGCCGCCAGCCCCCTCCCCTTTACGCCCAATCGCTCGCCGGCGCAGGCATGCAGCCACACCCCCAGGCAGGCCGCGTTCCAGGCATCCAGGCCCTGGGCCAGCAACGCCGCCACTACACCAGTCAGCACGTCGCCCAGTCCGGCGCCAGCCATTGCCGGGTGGCCACGTTCGCACAGTGCCAGCCGGCCATCAGGGTCAGCCACCAGGGTACCGGCGCCCTTGAGCACACAGACGCTGGCATAGCGGCGCGCCAGCTTGAGCGCAGCGCCGGGGCGATCGGCCTGCACAGCCTCGGTGGACACTCCGAGCAGACGCGCCGCCTCCCCTGGATGCGGGGTGAGGACGCTGCCGGGCGGCAATGACAGCGGTGTACGCGCCAGCAGGTTGAGTGCGTCGGCATCCCACACCTGCGGCCGCTCGGCATTGGCCACCACCGACAACAGGCTGCGGCCCCAGGCCGCCTGGCCCAGGCCAGGGCCGACCACCAGCACGGAGGCACGCTCGCGCACATCCATCAGCTGATTGGCCGATTCCACGCCCAGGCACATGACCTCAGGCAGCCGGGCCAGGGCGGCGCCGACATGCTCGGGCCGGGTAGCCACGCTGACCAGGCCGGCGCCGCAGCGCAACGCAGCTTCGGCGCTGAGTAGTACCGCGCCACCGGTGCCGAGGTCGCCACCGACCACCAGCACATGGCCAAAATCGCCTTTGTGCGCCTGCGGGGCACGTGCAGGCAGGTGCGCGACGCTCAGGCTGCTGAGTATCTGCGGGGCATGGCCAGGGTGTTTGGTCTGGGGCATAGGGTCAAAGGCTCCAATGTCTGGCAGAATTATACGCACCTGAGCCCGTATTGCCTTACCCATCCATGCCTGCCACCTCACCTGACCTCGCCCTGCTGGCCCAATCGATCAAGGATTGGGGCCGAGAACTCGGTTTTGCCCACGTCGGCATCGCCGGGATCGACCTTGGCGAGCACGAACACCATCTGCAACGCTGGCTCGACGCCGGTTACCAGGGTGAGATGGAGTACCTCGGCGCCCACGGCAGCAAGCGTGCGCATCCGGAGCAGTTGATTCCCGGCACGCTGCGCGTGGTATCGCTGCGCATGGACTACCTGCCCGGCGACACGCAGATGGCCCAACGCCTGGCGCAACCGGAAAAGGCCTACGTCTCGCGCTACGCCCTGGGCCGCGACTATCACAAGCTGGTGCGCAAGCGCGTGCAACACCTGGCCGACCGTATTCAGGAAGCGATCGGCCCGTTCGGCTACCGCGCCTTCGTCGACAGCGCCCCGGTACTGGAAAAGGCCCTGGCGGAGCAGGCCGGGCTGGGCTGGATCGGCAAGAACACCCTGCTGCTCAACCGCAAGGCGGGGAGCTACTTCTTTCTCGCCGAACTGTTCGTCGACCTGCCGCTACCGCTGGACGAAGCCACCAGCAGCGAGCACTGCGGGCGCTGCCAGGCCTGCCTGGACATCTGCCCGACCCAGGCCTTCGTCGGCCCCTATGTGCTGGATGCACGGCGCTGCATCTCGTACCTGACCATCGAGCTCAAGGGTGCTATCCCGGTGGAGTTGCGTTCGATGATGGGTAACCGCGTGTTCGGTTGCGACGACTGTCAGATCGTCTGCCCGTGGAACCGCTTCGCCAACCCTACCAAGGAACAAGACTTCCAGCCGCGGCACGGGTTGGAGAATGCCGAGTTGGCGGAGATGTTCCTGTGGGACGAACGGACCTTTCTGCGCAAGACCGAGGGTGGACCCTTGCGGAGGGCGGGATACGAGCGCTGGCTGCGTAACCTGGCGGTGGGGCTGGGCAATGCGCCCACGACGATACCGGTGATCGAGGCACTCAAGGCCCGTCGCGACGATGCCTCGGAGCTCGTGCGCGAGCATGTGGAGTGGGCGCTGGAGCGGCATGGGGTGGTGTAGAGCGATGTGCTGCCGATGCGCCTGAATTCAGATTTTCAGAGGCCCTGAGACCGAGCGCCGCCCCCAAGCCAGGCACTCACTGCTGATCGTTGTAATGAAACTTGGGCATTTCCCAATGAAAACGGATCGCCAGCAAACGCAGGAGAAAGCCACCGAACAAGGTCAGCAGCATGCCCTGTTCCGCCGGCACCTTGAAGTACACACACCCCAGATAGAACCAGGCCGCCGCAAACGACACGCTGGCATATAGCTCACGGCGGAATACCAACGGAATATCGTTGCAGAAGATATCCCGCAGGATGCCGCCGAACACCCCGGTGATCACCCCACTGAGCGAAGCCACCAGCATCCCCTGCCCCATCTCCAGCGCAGTCATGCAGCCGATCAGGGTAAAGGCCACCAGCCCCAAGGCATCGAGCACCAGGAACAATGAGCGCAGTCGTCGCATCATCGGCGCAATGAAGATCGTCAGCAGCGCTGCACAACTGGTCAGCACCAGGTACTCGGGGTGCTTCACCCAGGTCAGCGGGTAGTGGCCGAGCAGCACGTCGCGCACCGAACCACCGCCCAGCGCGGTGATGCAGGCGATCAGCACGACGCCAAACCAATCCATGCCGCGACGTCCTGCGGACAAGGCACCGGTCATGGCTTCGGCGGTAATGGCGATGAGGTAGAGCATCAACAACATGGCGCGGCTCCAGAATAGCGGCAAGCAGCAAGCCTCAAGCAACAAGCGGTACGCGCTGATCGGACCATTGCATCCGACGCAAAGACAAACCGCTTGACTTGGCGCTTGCAGCTCGAGACTTGAAGCTTAGATTTTGATGAAGTGCTCGCGATAGTGGCGCAGCTCGGCGATCGATTCGCGGATGTCGTCCAGCGCCAGGTGAGTACTGCCCTTCTTGAAACTGTCACGCACCTCCGGCGCCCAGCGCGCCGCCAGCTCCTTGAGCGTGGACACGTCGAGATTACGGTAGTGGAAGTAGTTTTCCAGGTTGCGCATGTGCCGATAGAGGAAGCGACGGTCCTGGCAAATGCTGTTGCCGCAGATCGGCGACTTGCCCTTGGGCACCCACTGCTCCAGGAAGGCCAGGGTCTGGGCCTCGGCCTCGGCCATGTCGATGCGGCTTTCCCGCACACGCTGGGTCAGGCCCGAGGCGCCGTGGGTGCGGGTGTTCCATTCGTCCATGCGCGCCAGCACCTCGTCACTGTGGTGGATGGCGATCACCGGGCCTTCGGCCAGGGTATTGAGCTCGCTGTCGGTGACGATCGTCGCCATCTCGATGATGACGTCGCTGTCCGGGTCGAGCCCGGTCATTTCCAGATCGATCCAGATCAGGTTCTGTGGGTTGTGCATGAAAGGCTCCTCGTATAGGCCGCTATAGTAGCCTAGCCGCACGCCAAGGTGCATTCGCGCCGCCACAGGTCAGGCCGCAGGTCTCGGGCTTTGCGTGCTAAACTGCCAGCCGTTTTCTTACCGCCCCGCCGACACGGAACCTTCATGGCCAAACGCCAGCTCAACCGCCGCCAGAACTGGCGTATCGAAAAGATCCAGAACGAACGCGCCGCACGCGCCGCCAAGCGCGAACAGCATTTGCTGCAGGAACTGGAGGGCGGCGACCTGGGGCCGGAGCAACTGGGCCTGGTGATCGCCCACTTCGGCGTGCAGGTGGAAGTCGAGGCCCAGGACGGCGAGTCGGCCGGCCAGGTATTCCGTTGCCACCTGCGGGCCAACCTGCCGGCGCTGGTCACCGGTGATCGCGTGGTCTGGCGCGCTGGCAACCAGGGTATCGGCGTGATAGTCGCGCAGATGCCCCGCAGCACCGAATTGTGCCGGCCGAACAATCACGGTCAACTCAAGCCGGTCGCGGCCAACGTCGATCTGATCGTGATCGTCTTCGCCCCGGCACCTGAACCGCACCCCAACCTCATCGACCGCTATCTGGTGGCAGCCGAGCATGCCGGCATCCGCCCCCTGCTGCTGCTGAACAAGGCCGACCTCATCGACGAGCAGAATGGCCCAGGCCTGCACGAACTGCTCGAGGTGTACCGCGAACTGGGTTATCCGCTGCTGGAAGTCTCGGCCCATCAAGGCGACGGCATGCAACGCCTGCAACAGATGCTGGACGGGCACATCAGCGTATTCGTCGGGCAGTCGGGGGTGGGCAAATCGTCGCTGGTCAACAGCCTGCTGCCGGACGCCGGCACACGAGTCGGCGACCTGTCCGAATGGTCTGGCCAAGGCACGCATACCACCACCACGGCCCGCCTGTACCACTTCCCCAACGGCGGCGACCTGATCGACTCGCCAGGGATTCGCGAGTTCGGCCTGGCCCACGTCAGCCGCGATGACGTCGAAGCGGGCTTCATCGAGTTCCGCGACCTTTTCGGCACCTGCCGTTTCCGCGACTGCAAGCATGACCGGGAGCCAGGCTGCGCACTGCTCAAGGCCCTGGACGATGGCCGGATCAAGCCACAGCGGATGAACAGCTACCGCTCGATCATCGCCAGCCTCACCCAAGACAGCTACTGAGCTCGACGCCCGGCCGCCGGGCCAGAATGAAAGAAGGGGCTGCAGCGCAGCCCCTTCTTTCATTTCAGCGTCTTCATTGATCCTTGGCGTCGTCCATCTTCAACACGCCATCCTCGAAGATATTCAGCTTCTGGCGCAGCTCACGCGGCTGCATCGGCGTGTCGCTCGCCCCCGGCGCCGCCGAAGCGCCAGGCGATGTGGGCGCCGTGGAGGGGGCTGGTGGCGTTGCTTCAGACGCAGGCGGTGTCTCCGGAGCGCCTTGCTTGCCTTCGATATCGCGCTGGGCCTTCTTGGTCAGGACGATGATATCGATGCGCCGGTTGACCGGATTGAACGGATTCTTGCGGTCGAACAGCGACGACGAGGCATAGCCGACCACCCGCGCCACCTGCTCGTCCGGATAGCCCCCGGCCACCAGTGCCCGACGCGCCGCGTTGGCACGGTTGGCCGACAGCTCCCAGTTGCCGAAGTCACCGGTACCCGCATACGGCTTGGCATCGGTGTGGCCACTGATGCTGATCTTGTTCGGCACCGCCTTGATGGTGTCGGCCATGGCCAGCAGGATGTCCTCGAAATACGGCTGCAAGCGCGCACTGCCGAGATCGAACATCGGCCGGTTCTCGGCGTCCATGATCTGAATGCGCAAGCCGTCCTGGGTGATCTCGAACAGAATCTGATCCTTGAACTTCTGCAGCTCGGGATTTTCCTCCACCTTGTTCTGCAATTCCTGCAACAGCAGCTCCAGGCGTTCGCGCTCGACCTGCTCGGCCAGAGTTTCGACCTGGTCCTTGTCCAGTTGCATGCTGGTGTCGGGTGTAGGCTCGGATTTCTCTTCCGGGTTGATGGTCTTTTCCGGCGCCAACTGCGGCGAACCGCCCAGGTCGATGACGTAAGGCGTGCCGCTTTCGGAAAAGCCGATCGGATCCTTGAAGTAGCCGGCGATGGCGATCTTCTGCTCGGGCGTGGCCGTGGACAGCAGCCAGAGCACCAGGAAGAACGCCATCATCGCCGTGGCGAAGTCGGCGAAGGCGATCTTCCAGGCACCGCCATGGTGACCGCCGCCGAAGCGCTTGACGCGCTTGATGATTATCGGCTGATTGTTCTCCATGACTCAGCGACCACGAACCGCTTGTTCCAGCTCGGAGAAGCTCGGGCGATGCTTCGGGTACAGCACCTTGCGGCCGAATTCCACCGCCAGCGAAGGTGGCATGCCAGAGGCCGAGGCCACCAGCGACGCCTTGATCGACTCGTAGAGGTTGATCTCTTCCTTGGCATCGTGCTCCAGGCACTTGGCCAGCGGACCGAAGAAACCATAGGCCGCGAGAATACCGAAGAAGGTACCGACCAGCGCCGCACCCACATGCAGACCGATCGAGGCCTGGTCGCCGTCCCCCAGCGAAGCCATGGTCACCACGATGCCCAGTACCGCCGCGACGATACCGAAGCCGGGCATGCCGTCGGCGATGCCAGTGACCGCATGGGACGGGTGCTCGAGCTCTTCCTTCATGTTCAACAGTTCCATGTCGAACAGGCCTTCGAGCTCGTGCGGCGCCATGTTGCCGGTGGACATGATGCGCAGGTAGTCGCAGATGAACGCAGTCATGCGCTCATCGCCCAGCACCGATGGATACTTGGCGAAGATCGGGCTGGCCGCGGCATCTTCGATATCGCTCTCGATCGCCATCATGCCTTCGCGACGGCTCTTGTTGAGGATTTCGTAGACCAGGCCCAGCACTTCCATGTAGTAACTATGGGTAAACCGCGAGCCGAACATCTTCATCGACTTCTTGATTACATGCATGGTCATGTAACCGGGGTTGGCCTGCAGGAACGCACCGAAGGCAGCGCCGCCGATGATCAGCACTTCGAATGGCTGGATCAGCGCCGCAATCTTGCCGTGGGAAAGAACGTATCCGCCGAGCACGCTCGCGAATACGACGATGATGCCGATAATTTTAGCCATAGGTTCAAAGCACTTGCAGTCGTGGTCAGGGTCGGGGGACGGGAGCTTTAAAACTCTTCTTCTACTTATCGGCAGAACTGCGCCAGACTATAGCCACTCAAAGCGAAAAGCCAGTTCGGACTGATGTCAAAATGCCAATTGAAACTAAGGTACCTGCTGAGATTCCGCGCACGTTGAAGACCTGGGTAACGGTACTCGACGGCATTCGCCTGCCGGTGCCGAAACACAGTCATGACCGGGTAATGGCCGCCATCAACGACAGCCGACGGTCCCTGCGCGACATCGCCGAACTGATGCAGGACAGCCCGGCTCTGGTGCTCTCGGTGATGCGCGAAGCCAACCATCCCGGCAATCCAAGCCAGGCCGAGCCGGCCGAAAGCCTGGAAATCGCCCTCAACCGTCTGGGCCTGGCGCGCACCGAGCAATTGCTCAAGCGCTTGCCTTCACTGCCAGACGAAGAACTGCCGCCGGTCCTGTGCCAGTTCCTGCTCATCAGCCAGCACGCTGCGCAACAGGCCAGCGGACTGTTCGCCAGCCGCCTGGCGCGGCTGTGGCAGGAGATCCACTGGGGCAGTCTGCTGTTTCTGGCACCGCTATGGCCGCTGGCCCTGGCCTACCCCAAATTACTCGACACCTGGGAACTGCGGGTTATCCACAAGGGCGAGGACGCCGCGCAGGTGGAGCACGAGTTGTTTGGCGTGCGCATCATGGCTCTGTGCCGGGCTGTGGCCGAGCATTGGCGCCTGCCCCAGTGGGTCACCCAGGGCTACCGGCTGCTGCTCGAAGAGCGCGAGCAACTGGCGCTGGTGCTGAATATCGCCCGCGATTCGGACGAACTCAGCCAACAGCACCGCCTGGACGAGGAGCCGGGGCTGCGCCGCTGGTTCAACCAGCCCGCCAATACCGTATTGTTGGCCAACAACCTGGCATTGGCCGCACAAGTGGGCTGGGACAATCCCCATTTGCTGCGCTGGCAGCTGCTGACTGCCCTGTACCTGCAGACATCGCTGGACGACGTGCAGCAGCAGGTGCATCAGCAGGCTGCCGCGAGTGCCCGTCACCATGCCCGGTACGCCGTATTCCACCCCGCCGAAGCCTTGATCTGGCCCTGGCAGCAGCGCCGCCCGCACCCCGACATGCTCACCCCACCGCCGCCCGGCAGCGACGACTTGGCACGCTGGCGCAAGCTGTGTCAGGAGCTATTGGCACAACCCAGTCCATTCGCCAATGCCGTGCACCTGGCCAGCCAGGCCCGCGAGGCCCTGCAGGCCTGCGGCATGCAGCGCATCCTGCTGCTGAGCCTGGATCGAACCTGCGATTACCTGCGCGTACAGCAAGCCAGCGGGCTGCCCAAGGAAGCGGAGGCCATCGCCCTGCAAGTACCGCAGAACAAGTTGCTGCAAAAGCTGCTGAGCAAGGCCGCGCAGCTGCGACTGACCCCCGATAACCACGCCCAGTTCGCCGCCCTGCTGCCCGCCCCCTTGCGCACACTGTTCAGCGGCGAGCACCTGCTGTTGCGTTCGCTGGCCGTGGATGACCAGGTCTTGATGCTGGCCGTGGCCGACCAGGGCGGAAAGCCGCTGGCCGATGTCAGCGTGCAGGCGTTCGGCAAGACCGCACAATGCATCGAGCGGGCCCTGGCGCTTTTCGCCAGCCGCAACCCTTGAGCCTTGCGCTACAATCGCCCCTCTTTCCACATCGGAGAACGTGGATGACTGACTTTTCCGGCTTGCCTCTGGTGATCGAGCCCGAGGACCTGCTGCCGCGCCTGGATTGCCCCCAGTTGATCCTGGTCGACCTGAGCAGCATCAACCGCTACATCAGCGGGCACATTCCCGGCGCCCGTTTCGTCGAAGGCAAGCGCACCCAGCTTGGCCAGCCGCCTGCTCCTGGCCTGCTGCCGCCTCTGGGTGAACTGGAGAAGCTGTTCAGCGAGCTCGGTCATCGCGACGATGCCGTCTACGTGGTTTACGACGACGAGGGCGGCGGTTGGGCCGGGCGCTTCATCTGGTTGCTCGACGTCATCGGTCACAAGGCCCACCACTATCTCAACGGCGGCATCCAGGCCTGGCCGGCGGACAAGCTCACCACCGAAGTGCCCCCAGCGGGCAACACCCCGGTGAGGCTGCGGTTTCACAGCGAACCAACGGCTTCCCGCGAGTACCTGCAGAGCCGCCTGGGCGACGATGACCTGGTCATCTGGGATGCCCGTGGGCCGCAGGAATACAATGGCGAGAAGGTCCTGGCAGCCAAGGGCGGCCATATACCTGGCGCGGTCAACTTCGAGTGGACCGCCGGCATGGACCTCAATGACCACCTGCGCATCCGCAAGGACATCGCCGAAGTGCTCGAGCGCCTGGGCATCACCCCGGACAAGGAAGTGATCACCCACTGCCAGACCCACCGCCGCTCCGGTTTCACTTACCTGGTGGCCAAGGCCCTCGGCTACCCACGGGTCAAGGCGTATGCCGGCTCGTGGAGCGAATGGGGCAACCACCCGGACACGCCTGTAGAAGTCTAAGGAACCTGCATGAAATCCCGTTTGTTCATCATCAGCCAGTACCTGCTGCCGCACCACCTACTGTCGCGCCTGGCCGGCTGCATTGCCGAGTGCCGCGTAAGCTGGTTCAAGAATGCTTTCACCGCGTGGTTCGCCAAGCGCTACCAGGTGAACATGAGCGAGGCCGTGGTCGAAGACCTCACCGCCTACGAGCACTTCAACGCCTTCTTCACCCGCGCCCTGAAGCCCGGCGCCCGCCCGCTGGACGAAACGCCGGGCGCCATCCTCTGCCCAGCCGATGGCGCGATCAGCCAGCTTGGCCCGATCGAACACGGTCGCATCTTCCAGGCCAAGGGCCACAGCTTCAGCGCCCAGGAGCTGCTGGGCGGCGATCCGGCCCTGGCAGCGCCGTTCATGGGTGGCGAATTCGCCACCGTGTACCTGTCGCCAAAGGACTACCACCGGGTGCACATGCCGCTGGCCGGCACCCTGCGCGAAATGGTCTACGTACCGGGCCGTCTGTTCTCGGTCAACCAGACCACCGCCGAGAACGTGCCGGAGCTGTTCGCCCGCAACGAGCGCGTGGTGTGCCTGTTCGACACCGAACGTGGGCCGATGGCCGTGGTATTGGTCGGCGCGATGATCGTCGCCTCGATCGAGACCGTTTGGGCCGGGCTGGTCACGCCGCCCAAGCGCGAGATCAAGACATTCCGTTATGACGAAGGCAGCCGTACGCCGATCCATCTGGAAAAAGGTGCCGAGCTTGGCCGCTTCAAGCTGGGCTCCACCGCGATCGTGCTGTTCGGCCCCGAGCAGGTGAAGTGGGCGCAGACCCTCGGCGCAAGCTCAGCGGTGCGCATGGGTGAATTGCTGGCAACGCCTGCCCAGGCCTGAAGGTTTGGCGCGGTACTTTCTGCGCCTGTGAGACCGAGCGCCGCGCGGGCGGCGCTCGGTCTCACAGGCGCCAAAGCACTCGAAGCAACCCCTTACCCACGCGCCTCACGATCCCGAAGCCCCAGCAGGTACAACACGCCGTCCAGGCCCAAGGTCGAGATCGCCTGCTTGGCAGACTGACGTACCAGCGGCTTGGCGCGGAAGGCCACGCCCAGACCGGCCAGGGCCAGCATCGGCAGGTCGTTGGCGCCATCGCCCACGGCAATCGTCTGCTGAAGCTGCAGGCCCTCATCGGCGGCCAGCTTCTGCAGCAGCTCGGCTTTGCGCTGGGCGTCGACGATCGGCTCCACGGCAACGCCCGTGACCTTGCCATCCACCACTTCCAGCTCATTGGCGAACACGTAGTCGATGCCCAGGCGCGCCTGCACTTGCTTGGCGAAGTAGGTGAAGCCACCGGACAGGATCGCAGTCTTGTAACCCAGACGCTTGAGCTCGGCGAACAGGTTCTCAGCGCCTTCGGTCAGACGCAGCGAAGCACCGATTTGATCCAGGACACCAACGTCCAGCCCCTTGAGCAGCGCCATGCGCTCCTTGAAGCTGGCACGGAAATCCAGCTCGCCGCGCATCGCCCGCTCGGTGATGGCCGCCACCTGTTCGCCGACTCCAGCGGCCTTGGCCAGCTCGTCGATGACTTCGGCCTCGATCAGCGTCGAGTCCATGTCGAACACCGCCAGGCGGCGGTTACGACGGAACAGGTCGTCCTTCTGGAAGGCGATGTCGATATTCAGCGCTTCGGCCAGGGCGAAGAATTCGCTGCGCAGGGCCTGAGCATCGCTCGGCACGCCACGCACGGAAATCTCCAGGGCAGACTTGCCTTTCACGCTTTCATTATCCAGCGACACGCGAGCAGACAGGCGCTCGATGCGCTCGATGGTCAGGCCATACTGGCTGATCACCGCACTCACCCGCTGCAGTTGCTCGGGTTTGATCTTGCGGCTGAGCACCGTCACGATGTGCCGCGCCTCGCCATGGCCATCGGCCCAATGCTGATAATCGGCTTCGGAGATCGGCGTGTAGCGGGCTTGCAGGTTCAACTCGTGCGCCTTGGCCTGCACGCTTTGCAGGAGGTTGGTAGCCACTTCGTTATCCGGGATATCGACCAGGATGCCGAACGACAAGGTGCCGTGCATGACGGCCAGGCCGATGTCGAGGATGTTCACACCGCCCTGGAGCAGGACGCCGGTCAGGGCGGCGGTAAGACCGGGACGGTCCTCACCGGTGATGTTGATCAGGACGATTTCGCGCACAACCTGGCTCCGACTTCGATGAAAAATGCGCATTCTACCGATTTTCCATGACCATCGGGCACCAACGCTACTTTGCCGACAAATTATGGCTCGCTATACTGCGCAACACTTTTCTGCCATTAAGAGCCGCGCTCTGTGAACCGGCCCACGCCCGTCAAGCCAGACAACTTCTTCCTGATGATCTTCCGTGCCCTGCGTCAACGCCGCGTTCCCCTGGCACTGCGCATCGCCAGCACCAACATATTTTTGGTCGCGCTGGCGCTGGTGATCTATGCCTGCGTCATGGGCCTGCAGTTCAAGCAGGCCATGCATGAACAGGCCGATGCCCTCGGCCAGAGCCTGACCACCCAGACCGCGACCTCGGCCACGGAACTGTTGGTGTCCAACGACATCCTCAGCCTCAATGTGCTGCTCGGCAACCTGGTGAAAAACCCTCTGGTGGCCCACGCAGCGATCTACAGCGTCGACAACCGCATCCTCGCCGAGGCCGGCCAGCGTCCGCGCAACAGCCTGCTGGGCGAAGCCGAGGGCTTGTTCCAGACCAAGATCACCTTCCAGGACGTCACCGCCGGGCAACTGCGCATCAGCCTGGACATGAGCCAGTTCCAGCAGCCCATGCTGATCAGCCTGCAGAGCATGGGGATCCTCGCCGCGATCCTGCTGGCCCTGGCCTTGAGCCTGAGCCTGCGCCAAGGTCGCTACATCACCACGCCGCTGCTGCAACTGCGCGTCTGGCTGCGGGATCCACACCCCTATACCCCGGCGATCGACCGCCAGGACGAGATCGGCGACCTGGCGCGTCAGTTGCACGCCCGCTTGGCACCGCCTCCGCCACCGGAGCCTGAGGAGGACGAGGAAGACGAAGGCGACTTCGACGACCTGTACGACCAGCAGCCCCCGGCGCCACGTGCCACGGCCCAGGCCGACGAGGACGATGACGAGGCCTTTGCCGGCCTGCTGGACAGCGACGAGCCCGCGCCCAAAGTGGCCCTGGTCGAGTCCGACGAGCCGCAGAACAGCGCCGTGCTGGCCGTGCAACTGGGTTCCCAGGAACAACTGCGGCGCCTGCCACGCACGCGCCTGACCGAGTTGCTGGAGCGTTATCGCGATTGCCTGGAGCAGGCCGCCTCATTGTACGAAGGCGAAACCCACACGCTCAATGATGGCAGTACCCTGGTGTTGTTCCACAGCCGCGACAGCGGCGAAGACTACCTGACCAACGCCATTTGCTGCGGCGAGCTGCTGCGCGCCTTGGGCCATGCCTTGCAGATCGAGGTAGCCGACAGCGGCATCACCCTGCAACTGCAGCTGGGCCTGGTGCACGGTGATGACCTGCAGGGGCTGGAACTGGTCGACGTGCTGATGACCGAAAAGGCCCAGGACGCTCTGGCCTTGTCACAGCACAGCCGCAATTTGCTGCTGGTCGAGCGGCAGATCAGCGACGACGCATTGATCCGCCAACGCGCACGCATCCGCCCGATTGCCAGCCCTGAAGGAGCCTGCTGTGTGGAGCGATTGATGGAGCCGTACCCGTCGATGCTGGAACGACAACTGGCACGACTGGATGAGCGCAAGAGCTGACTGCCAATACGCGGTGAGCTTCGGCGCTCGAACTGAATGACCCTGCCGTACACCCACAAAAAAGCCCGCAATGATGCGGGCTTTTTTGTGGGTATCCGTTCGGTCAGAACCGATACACCTCCATGTCCGTGCGAATCGGCGAAGCCATTGGAATCTTGGCTTTCTCCGGTGCCTTCTTGACCTGCACCGGTGCCGGCTTCTTCGGCGTTTCTTCAGCGATGGCCGGCTGATTGGCCAACGGCTTGACCGCCGAGCTCAACTGCTCGGCCAGCTTCTGCAACAGCTGGCCCTGGGCCTGCACCTGCGAAGACTCGCTGCCCTCGTGCTGTTGCTCGAGGTGCACGATACGGTTGTCGCGCACATGGCCACGACGGTCGAGCAGACGCCATTGGGCATCGAGCACAGCCGGTTGGTTCTTGCCCGAGTCCAGGCGGGTGATCGACAACAGCACTTGCACGTCCGGCGTGAAGCCGGTGCTTGCCGGTGCCAGCACGACACGCTGGCTGTCCAGCCGCCAGGCCAGCTGACGAACCAGCAACTGGTCGATATCGGACGACAGGCTACCGGCCCAGCGACCGTCGGTCGCCGAGCTCAGGCTGCCATCGGCCTGACGCTGCAGAAAGGTCTCACGTTGCAGGTAGTCGGCGATCGATACCGGGCCGAGCACCACGGCCATGCCCGCGCTTTGCGAAGGCTGACCAGGATCACCGCTGTCGAGTTGGTACAAGGCTACCGGCTGATGCATGCTGCATCCGCCCAACCCCAGCAAACCCGTCATCAACAGCGCAAATGGAAGGCGCAGAAATTTCATCATCCCGTCCAGGCGGTCGCTAATCAGCAAACCGCAATGATACTGACTTAGATTCATTTGGGCACACAGCCACGCTGGCACCACAAGGGCACTATCATCCGCGAAATAGCCGCCCGACTCCAGCATTTCTGCCCGGAACGACGCTGAAATTGCCGTTCCAGGCAGTCTGGCGGATCATGCCGGACCTTCCACCTGCAATCCGTCGACCCGTTGGAAGCCCCGTGGCAGCTTGCTGCCGCGCCGGCCCCGCTCGCCCTTGTAGTGTTCCAGGTCGTCCGGCTTCAGAGATAGCGTACGCTTACCGGCCTGCAATACAAGTGTCGCGCCCTCGCCGAGCACCGCCAGGTCGGTGACGTATTCCTCACGGCTGGCGACGCGATCTCCCGGCACACCGATGATCTTGTTGCCCTTGCCTTTGCCCAGTTGCGGCAGGTCGCTGACCTTGAACACCAGCAGACGGCCTTCGGTAGTGACCGCCGCCAGCCAGTCCTGGTCGCGATTGGCCACCGGTCGCGGGGTGATGACCTTGGCGCCGTTAGGCAGGCTGAGCAGGCCCTTGCCCGCCTTGTTCTTGGCCTGCAGGTCCTCGCCCTTGACCACGAAGCCGTAGCCGGCGTCGGATGCCACCACATACAGCGCGTCGTCTTCGGGCAGCAGCACGCATTCGAAGGTCGCCCCCGGCGGCGGCGCCAGACGGCCGGTCAGCGGTTCGCCCTGGCCACGGGCCGACGGCAGGCTGTGGGCGGCCAGGGAATAGCTGCGCCCGGTCGAGTCGATGAGCACGGCAAACTGGTTTGAGCGTCCGGCAGCAGCAGCCTTGAAGCCATCGCCGGCCTTGTAGGAAAGGCCGGTGGCGTCGATATCGTGGCCCTTGGCGCAGCGCACCCAGCCTTTTTCCGAAAGCACCACGGTCACCGGCTCGGTCGGCATCAGTTCGGTTTCAGAAAGGGCCTTGGCTTCAGCACGCTCGACGATCGGCGAACGGCGGTCGTCGCCATAGGTTTCGGCATCCTTGATCAGTTCACTGCGAACCAGCTTGCGCAGCTTGGCATCGCTGCCCAGCAGCGCGAGCAGCTTGGCCTGTTCCTTGAGCAGTTCGTCCTGCTCGCCGCGGATCTTCATCTCTTCCAGGCGGGCGAGCTGGCGCAGACGAGTCTCGAGGATGTAGTCGGCCTGGATCTCGGTCAGGTCGAAACGGGCGATCAGGGCCTGCTTGGGGTGATCCTCGGTACGAATGATGTGGATCACTTCATCCAGGTTGAGGAACGCGGTGAGCAAACCTTCCAACAGGTGCAAGCGCTTCTCGACCTTCTCCAGACGATGCTGCAAGCGGCGACGAACGGTACCGATACGGTACTGCAGCCATTCCAGCAGCAAGGCCCGCAGGTTCTTCAACTGCGGCCGACCATCGAGACCGATGATGTTGACGTTGACGCGGTAGCTGCTTTCCAGGTCGGTGGTAGCGAACAGGTGCTGCATCAATTCATCGGCATCGACCCGGTTCGAGCGCGGAATGATGACGATGCGGCAGGGGTTCTCGTGGTCCGACTCATCGCGCAGATCGGCCACCATCGGCAGCTTCTTGGCCTGCATCTGCGCGGCAATCTGCTCCAGCACCTTGGCCCCGGAGACCTGGTGCGGCAGCGCAGTGACGACGATATCGCCATCCTCGACACGGTAGACGGCACGCATGCGGATCGAGCCGCGGCCGCTTTCGTAGATTTTGAGGATTTCCGCACGCGGCGTGACGATCTCGGCCTCGGTCGGGTAGTCCGGGCCCTGGATATGCTCGCAGAGCTGCTCGAGGGTGGCCTTGGGCTCATCGAGCAACCGCACGCAGGCGCTGGCAACCTCACGCAGGTTGTGCGGCGGTACGTCGGTGGCCATGCCCACGGCGATACCCGTGGTGCCGTTGAGCAGAATGTTGGGCAGACGTGCCGGCAACACCGCCGGCTCCTGCAGCGTGCCGTCGAAGTTCGGCACCCAGTCCACGGTGCCCTGGCCCAGTTCGCTGAGCAACACCTCGGAATACCGCGACAGGCGCGCCTCGGTGTAGCGCATGGCGGCGAACGACTTTGGATCGTCCGGAGCCCCCCAGTTGCCTTGGCCATCGACCAGGGTATAGCGGTAGCTGAACGGCTGCGCCATCAGCACCATGGCCTCGTAGCAGGCCGAATCGCCATGGGGATGGAATTTGCCGAGCACGTCACCGACGGTACGCGCCGACTTCTTGTGCTTGGCATCGGCATCGAGCCCCAACTCGCTCATGGCATAGACGATGCGTCGCTGCACCGGCTTGAGGCCGTCGCCGATGTGCGGCAGTGCCCGGTCCATGATCACGTACATGGAGTAGTTGAGGTAGGCCTGTTCGGTGAAGTCAGCCAGCGAGCGGCGTTCGACGCCGTCCAGGCTGAGTTCCAGTGAGTCGCTCATGCGGGCCTCGTCATTTCAGGTTCTGGCGCAGCAACATGGTGCCGCCGCGCTGGGTAAATTCAAGTTGTTTCAGGGCGCTCATGCCGAGCAGTACGGTCTGCCCGTCCAGTCCCGGGACCACCAGGGCACGGACGCCGTGCAGGCGGATATCGCCAAGCTGCACACTGTCGAGCCGCGTGCGATAGCCCTCGGTGCGACCATTGGCGGTACTCAGGATGACCGGGCTGCCGCGCGCCAGGCCCAGCTCGTTGGCCAGGGCCTCGGGAATGGCCACGTCGGTGGCGCCGGTGTCGAGCATGAAATGCACGACCTGGCCATTGATCGCACCGTCCAGCACGAAATGGCCCTGGCCATTGCCCAGCAGCCGCACCTCGATGAAACCATCGCCGTGCTCGGACTGCACCTGTGCATTGGGGTTGCGCTGGCGCTCCTCCCACTGGCCGAAGAAGCGCGTAGCCAGGAACAGCGCGGCGGCCCAGGCCACGATCATCAGCACCTTGCCGGCGCGCTTGCCCGCTGGCTGGGTCATGGCTGGGCGCTCCAGCCGCCCTCGGGCGCGGCAAAGCGCCAGACGATCGGCCGAGTCTCACCATCGGCGCGGTCGCTGCCGTTGTTGTCCAGGCCGATCCATGCGCCCTTGGCGTCGATCACCAGCGCTTCGGCCAGGCCGAACGGCTGATCGTAGCGACGCTCGGGGACCAGGGCATCGGCGGCGAACGACCAGCAGCGCTCGACCTTGCCGGTGTCTGGATCGCGGCGGCACACACGAAACGCGTTGCGCTCGAGGGTGAACAGCTTGCCCTCGAACATCGCCAGGTCGGAAAAGTCCCGGGACAGTGGCCGTGGATTGGGCATCTGCGGTGGCTGCATCTCGACCCCGGCTTCACTGAGCAACACGCAGCTGCGCCCACAGTTCCATAGCGATTGCTGTCGCTCGATCACCACCAGGCCCCGTCGCTCACGCTCGGCCGCCAACCACAAGCGGTCACCGGCTGGATTGATGGCCAGGCCTTCGAACAGGGCATTGAAGTTCAGCAGCATGCCGCTGGCACGAGCCTGGCGCATCATCACCGGGTCGATCTTCAGCCAGTTGGGCTCGCCTTCGAGGGGCAATTGCAGAACGGCAGCATGGGCTTCGCTGACCAGATAGAGGTTGTCGCTCTGGTCGCAGGTGATGCCCTCGAAATCCAGATCACCGCCGCGCACCAGCGCCGCCGCCCAGCTCCGCGCCTTCAAGCCCCAGGGCAGGCCACTTTCAGGGACTGGCGGGGGGGTGAATATCAACGGCTCGGCGCGCCAGACCGCTTCTTGCTGGTCGTAGCGATAGATACGGTCGTCATCGCGGTCCGAAACGCCCCACAAGCTGCCACGACAAAACGCCAGGCCGGAAAGATTGCCGCCGCGCATGCCTTCGATCGGGTGCTCGGCGGTCAACTTCAACTGCGGCCACTCGCTGGCCTGACACGTCAGGGCAACCAGGGCAAGGCAGGCAGCTAACAGCAGACGAATCAAACCAGGACCTCGGCCAGGTTGCCCTTGGTTTCCAGCCAGCTCTTGCGATCACCGGCGCGCTTCTTGGCGAGCAGCATGTCCATGATCTCGGTGGTGCCCTGCAGATCGTCCAGGGTCAGCTGGACCAGGCGCCGGGTGTTCGGGTCCATGGTGGTCTCGCGCAATTGCGGCGGGTTCATCTCGCCCAGCCCCTTGAAGCGAGTGACCTGGGGCTTGCCGCGCTTCTTCTCGGCCACCAGGCGATCGAGAATGCCATCGCGCTCGGCTTCGTCGAGGGCGTAGTAGATTTCCTTGCCCAGGTCGATGCGGTACAGCGGCGGCATGGCCACGTAGACGTGCCCGGCCTCGACCAGCGGACGGAAGTGCTGGACGAACAGTGCGCACAGCAGGGTGGCGATATGCAAACCGTCGGAGTCGGCGTCGGCGAGGATGCAGATCTTGCCGTAGCGCAGTTGCGACAGGTCGTTAGCGCCTGGATCGACGCCGATGGCCACAGCGATGTTGTGCACTTCCTGGCTGGCCAGGACTTCGCCGCCGTCCACTTCCCAGGTGTTGAGAATCTTGCCACGCAGCGGCAGGATGGCCTGGAATTCCTTGTCACGGGCCTGCTTGGCGGAACCGCCGGCGGAGTCACCTTCGACCAGGAACAGCTCGGCGCGCATCGGGTCCTGCCCGGCGCAGTCGGCCAACTTGCCAGGCAACGCCGGGCCCTGGGTGACGCGCTTGCGCTCGACCTTCTTGCTGGCCTTCAAGCGCCGCCCGGCATTGCTGATCGCCAGCTCGGCCAGTTGCATGCCCAGTTCGGGATGGGCGTTGAGCCACAGGCTGAACGCGTCCTTGACCACGCCGGAGACGAACGCCGCCGCCTCGCGGGACGATAAGCGCTCCTTGGTCTGCCCGGAAAACTGCGGTTCCTGCATCTTCATCGACAGCACGAAGGTGATGCGCTCCCACACGTCCTCGGGGGCCAGCTTGACACCGCGCGGCAGCAGGTTGCGGAACTCGCAGAACTCGCGCATGGCGTCGAGCAGGCCTTGGCGCAGGCCATTGACGTGGGTACCGCCCTGGGCGGTGGGAATCAGGTTGACGTAGCTTTCCTGGACACTGTCGCCCCCTTCGGGCAACCACAGCAAGGCCCAGTCGACAGCCTCCTTGTTGCCGGCCAGGCTACCGCAGAACGGCTCGTCAGGCAGGCGCTGGAACTCGCTGACCGAGTCGACCAGGTAGGAACGCAGGCCGTCCTCGTAATGCCATTCGACCTTCTCACCACTGGCTTTGTCCTCGAAGCTGACCAACAGCCCCGGGCACAGCACGGCCTTGGCCTTGAGCACATGCTTGAGGCGGCTGATGGAGAACTTGGGCGAATCGAAGTATTTCGGATCGGGGCTGAAGTAGACGCTGGTGCCGGTGTTGCGCTTGCCGACCGATCCGACCACCTCCAGCTCGCTGGACTTGAAGCCATCGGCGAAAGTCATCTGGTACTCGTTGCCGTCGCGCTTGACGCGCACCCGCACCTGGGTCGACAGGGCGTTGACCACGGAGATACCGACGCCGTGCAGGCCGCCGGAGAATTGGTAGTTCTTGTTGGAGAACTTGCCGCCGGCATGCAGCTTGGTGAGGATCAGCTCGACCCCCGAGACGCCCTCTTCGGGGTGGATGTCCACCGGCATGCCGCGGCCATCGTCGCTGACCTCCAGCGAGTGGTCGGCGTGAAGGATGACCTGCACCGAGCGGGCGTGGCCGGCCAGGGCTTCGTCGACGCTGTTGTCGATGACTTCCTGGGCCAGGTGATTGGGCCGGCTGGTGTCGGTGTACATGCCCGGCCGCTTGCGGACCGGGTCAAGGCCCGAGAGGACTTCGATGGCGTCTGCGTTATAGGCGCTAGCGCTGGGATTGGCCATGGGTTCTCGTCGTCAGTCTGGTGAATGCAAAAAGGTCAAAATACAGAAAAATCGAGCGCTGAATACCGCCCTGGGGCAACTCCGGCGAATGCCAGCAGAGCCGGCAGGCGTTCGGCGAAGCCCTGGAAGCCATGATCGCCACCGGCCTCGATACATAAGGCACAACCGCGGTAATACTGCTCGGCGTGGCGATAATCCAGGGTTTCGTCCCCGGTCTGCAACCATATCTGGTAGCGGTCGGGGTCGGCGGGCGGCGCGACTTCGAGCTCGGCCAGCGCCTGTACGTGGTCCAGAGTCAGCTCCCAGGTTTCACCACTGTAATGGTTGCGCTGGGTGCCGAGGTAGCCATCGAAACGCTTGTGCGGCGTCACCGCCGGGTTTATCAGCAGGGCCTTGAGGCCGTGGCGCTCGGCCAGATGGGTGGCATAGTAGCCGCCGAGCGAGCTGCCGACCAGCAAGGGCGCACCGAGCTCGGCGATGCAGGCCTCGAGCTGGGCGATAGCCTGGCGCGGATGATGGTGCAGTTCGGGCACGCGCAACTGCTCGGCCAGGCCAAGCTGTTGCATCACCGCTTCAAGCTGGCGAGCCTTGGTCGACAACGGCGAGCTGTTGAAGCCATGGATATAGAGGATGGAACCCGACATGCTGCCCCCGGTGTCTTTGGCTTCGCGCCCCGACAGGCGGGCGCTGGGACGCGCAGTGTAGCGTGTTCACCGGGTTTTGGTGCTGGCTCGATTGTCTTGCAACATATTCTTCAAGCGCAGCGGCCCGATCGCCGGCAAGCCGGTGATGGCTCCACCTCAATAGCCGGGGCTGTCGAAATCGAGCCGCACCTCGAAGTCTCGGGCACGCTCCACACCCGTTTCCAGGCGACCGTCAGCATGCAGGCGCAGCCAGCGATACCCCGGCAGCTCCTCGCTCACCTTGAAGTCCTCGCTGCCCGGCGCGAACTGGATGCAGGTCGATGGCGTAGCCAGGTAGCGCATGCCATCGCGTTGCTCATCCCACGCTTGATGAATATGCCCCCAGAGCAACGCCTTGACCTGTGGATAACCTTTCAGGCGCTGCAACAGGTCATCGGCATTGCGCAGGCCGATCGGCGCGATCCAGGCACAGCCAATGTCGACCGGCTGGTGGTGGCAGCACACCAGGCAGTGACGCCCTGCTGCCGAGGCCAGGGCCTGGTCGAGCAAGGCCAGTTGATCAGGTTCCAGCAGGCCATGGGTGGCGCCGAGTACCGACGAATCGAGCATCACCACACGCCAGGCACCGATATCGGTGACCGCCTGGACCAGCTCCGGCGCGACTTCGGCCATGACCCTGGCCTCGTCGTGGTTGCCCGGCAACCAGCGGGTCGGCGCCTGGATTTCGCCGGTCAACTGACGAAACGCCTCATAGGACGCCACGCTGCCGTCTTGCGATAGGTCGCCGGTGCACAGCAACAGGTCGATGCGCGGCTGCTCGCGACGAACCTGGGCGATCACATGGCGGAGGCTGTCGCGGGTATTTAGGCCAAGCAGGGTACCGGTCGCATCGCCGAACAGATGGGCATCGGTCAACTGCACGACGTGCACGGGGGCCTGGAGTGGATCTGGGTGCGGCAACGGCCGTCTCCTCGAACGGATTCAGCGGCAATTATGGCGGGCGAACGGTCGTCAGAAAACAGCCAGCACACCCTCTGTTACGAGCACAGCGTCACATTTCAGCGCACGCTTGCCAGTTCGTGACCGCAGGCCAGGCAGTGACTCAGCCATTCGCCGAGGAACAGGTTGAGCTGGGCCTTCTCGTCGGGCTGGTGCATCGCTTCGTTGGGGTAGGGGTAAATGCTGCGCAGCCGCCTGGCATGCTCGGCACTGACCACCTCGGCCATGCGTGCGTCGTGGTACACCTGCACCTCCATTTGCGGCACCGGTAACCAGGGCAGGCTGTGCTCCTGGCGCACGCGCAAGGTGGTGGTGTACGGACAGGCCAACAGCACATCGAGCACCAGCACGCCAAGCATCTGGTCGCCCTGGGCCATGCCGATGCGCCGTGAGCTCTGGGTGGTGCGCATGTCGGGCAACAACCGCATGAGCCGGGCGTAATTGGCCTCGCAGGCTGCCTGCAACCCGGCCAGGTCGACCCGATAACGCTCACGCAACAGGTTCACTTCCACATACCTCGGACTTCGTCTTTGTTCAGCGCCAGCCATTGCAGGCCGATGATGGTCGCGGCGTTGCAGATGCGCCCATCACGCACCGCCTGCAGGGCGTCTTCGAATGACCACACCCGCACACGGATGTCCTCGCCCTCCTCTTCCAGGCCATGCAGGCCACCGGCCCCTTCACTGCTGCAACGGCCAAGGAACAGATGCACATATTCATCACTGCCGCCGGGCGACGGGAAGTAACGGGTCATCGGCCACAAGGCGCTGAAGACCAGGCCTGCTTCTTCCTCGGCCTCGCGGTGGGCAACCTCCTCGGGCTGCTCATCCTTGTCGATCAGCCCGGCGACCATCTCGATCAGCCAAGGGTTGTCGACCTTGTCCATGGCGCCGACCCGGAACTGTTCGATCAAGACCACTTCGTCACGCAGCGGATCATAAGGCAACACGCACACCGCATCGTGGCGCACGAACAGCTCACGACTGATCTCGCGGCCCAAGCCACCGGCGAACAGCTCATGACGCAGGCGCACCTTGTCGAGCTTGTAGAAGCCCTGGAAACAGTTGGCCCGCTCGACGATCTCGACCGTCCTGGGTACCGAATTCAACGTATCCGACATGAAAATCCTCGCTACCTCGTTTACCGCATCGCGCCATCCTACTCTGCACGCTTTCACGTTTCACCCCCCTTGGGCGACCGTTCGCACGGTCGGGACAGCGAGCGCCTACTCTGTTAGCTTAGTGGCGAACTGAAGGCCGCGCAGACGGTCAAAGGCCGACTTTTCCCTGTTCTGCAAGGATCATCATGACGCTCGTCAAACTGACTTCCGTGGCCGTGCTGGCACTGGCACTGGGCGCCTGCCAAAGCCTGTTCACGCCCAATTACCGGGCTCCGCTCGAGGTCAAGCGCGATGCCTGGGAGCATGTCAAACCCGGCTGCAGCGAAAGCGACTGCCCGCTGGTCAATATCGACACCATCCACTTCCCGGCCCTGCCCAAGCTCGACGGCATCGTCGAAAAACGCTTGCTGCAACTGACCGAGGACAACCAGCACGGCGCCGCTCCGGCGACCCTGCAAGCCTACGAACAGCAGTACCTGGCCAACGCCGACAAGCGCAACAGCAGCTACCTGCAGGCCAAGGTACGCGAGCAGCATGACGGGCTGGTGATCATCGAACTGTCGAGCTACCTCGACAGCGGCGGCGCCCACGGCATGCCAGGGCGCGGCTTCATCAACTACTCACGCAAGCTGGACAAGGTGCTGACCCTGCAGGACATGCTGGTGCCCGGCCAGGAAGAGACCTTCTGGAAAACCGTAGAAGAGTCGCACAAGGCCTGGCTGATCAGCGTGGGCATGGACAAGGACGCCGAATTCGTCAAAACCTGGCCGTTCAAGCGCTCGCCGCACGTCGCCCTGACGTACGGCGCGGTGGTGGTCAAGTACGAAGTCTATGCCATCGCGCCCTACTCCATGGGCCACGTCGAGCTGAAGATTCCGTACCCACGCCTCAATGGCGTGATCAAGCCCGAGCTGTTTCCCGGCCGCGGCTGACACCCAGTAGCGCATGCAGCGCACCTGCCAGCAGCAAGGCTGGCAGGGTCGCACCGAAGTCCGGCGCCTGTGCGGCGATCAGGTGATACGCCGCGACACCTGCCGCCCACGCCACCAGCGCAGGCCAATGCAGGCCCGCCACTCGTGCTGGCATGCGGCGGCGGCGCATCAGATAGTGGTCGACCAGCACCACGCCGAACAGTGGCGCGAACACCGAGCCGATCAGTAACAGGAAGTTCTCGTACTGGGCCAGCGGCGCCAGCAACGCGATCAGGGTACACAGCACGCCGATGGCCAGCGCCAGGTGCTCGACCTTGAGGCGCACCAGCAGGCCCGTGGACACCGCCGCAGAATGAATGTCGGCAAAGGCGTTTTCCGACTCGTCGAGCAGAATCAACAGCAGTGGGATTCCCAGACCGGCACCGGCCAGGGCCAGCAGCAGCGCATTGGTTTCGCCATCGGCGGCAAACGCCAGGGTGTAGGCCACACCCAGGCTCATAAGCCAGGCATTGCCAAGGAAGAAGCCTAACGCGGTACCACCGAACACCCGGCTGGCACGCTGGCCGAAACGCGAATAGTCGGCGATCAGCGGCAACCACGAAAGCGGCATGGCGATGACGATGTCGAAACCCACCGCCAACGACAGCGAGCCGTCCCCGGTACGCCCCCACAGGGCAGCGAGGTCGGCCTTGACGAACAGGTTCCAGGTCAGCCACAGGCAGGCGCCGAGCAGCAGCCAGATCCCCCATTTACGCAGCACCTTGCGCACGAACGCCAACGGCCCGCTGACTGCCAGCAAGGTGGCCAGGGCGCCAAAGCACAGGGTCCACAGCACCGGACTGTTCCAGGCACTGCCTTCGCCGAAGGTCCGCGCGCCCAGCAGGCTGGCGGCATCGCGCATGACGATGATCTCGAAAGATCCCCAGCCCACCAACTGCAGGAGGTTGAGCACCGCCGGCAGGCGCGCGCCGTGGCCGCCTAAGCTCAGGCGCAAAGTGGCCATGGCCGACAACCCGGTATCGCTGCCGACCACACCAGCCGCGGCCAACAGCAGCACGCCGACGCCGGTGCCCAGGACAATCGCCAACAGCGCGCCGGACAGGCCCAGGCCGGGAGCGAGCAACGCGCCGACCTGCAGGACCATCAGGCCAATACCAAGGGAAAACCACAGCGAGAACAGGTCGCGGGCGCCGAACAGGCGCTGGCTCGCGGGAACCGCGTGGTCGGGTGAGAAGTGGCTGGGGGTGGTCATTTTTTCATTCGCCGGAAGAAATCTGAAGTAAACACGCGTCCCTGTGGGAGCGGGCTTGCCCGCGAAGAAGCCACCGCGGTGTCCCGTTCGCGGGCAAGCCCGCTCCCACAGGGCTAGAGTTTTGCGCCTTAGACTTTGTGGTAGAGCTGACTGCCTTCCTGGCGGAAGCGCTCGGCCTGCTCACGCATGCCCTGCTCCACCGTCACGTCCACGGTCTCGATCTTGGCGGCATATTCGCGCACTTCCTGGGTGATCTTCATCGAGCAGAACTTCGGCCCGCACATCGAGCAGAAGTGCGCAACCTTGGCCGATTCCTTGGGCAGGGTCTCGTCATGGAAGGCGCGTGCGGTGTCCGGATCCAGACCAAGGTTGAACTGGTCTTCCCAGCGGAACTCGAAACGCGCCTTGGACAGCGCATTGTCGCGAATCTGCGCGCCCGGATGCCCCTTGGCAAGGTCGGCGGCGTGCGCGGCGATCTTGTAGGTGATGATTCCGGTCTTGACGTCGTCCTTGTTCGGCAGGCCCAAGTGCTCCTTGGGCGTGACGTAGCAAAGCATGGCGCAACCGAACCAACCGATCATCGCCGCGCCGATGCCCGAAGTGATGTGGTCGTAGCCCGGCGCGATGTCGGTGGTCAGCGGGCCAAGGGTGTAGAACGGCGCTTCGTCGCAGCACTCGAGCTGCTTGTCCATGTTTTCCTTGATCAACTGCATCGGCACGTGGCCCGGGCCTTCGATCATGCACTGCACGTCGTGCTTCCAGGCGATCTTGGTCAGTTCGCCGAGGGTTTCCAGCTCACCGAACTGCGCCGCGTCGTTGGCGTCGGCGATCGAGCCCGGGCGCAGACCGTCGCCCAGCGAGAAGCTGACGTCATAGGCTTTCATGATCTCGCAGATCTCGTCGAAATGCGTGTACAGGAAGTTTTCCTTGTGATGCGCCAGGCACCACTTGGCCATGATCGAACCGCCACGGCTGACGATGCCGGTCACCCGTTTGGCGGTCAACGGCACATAGCGCAGCAGCACGCCGGCATGGATGGTGAAGTAGTCGACGCCCTGCTCGGCCTGTTCGATCAGGGTGTCGCGGAACAACTCCCAGGTCAGGTCCTCGGCGACTCCACCGACCTTTTCCAAGGCCTGGTAGATCGGCACGGTGCCGATCGGAACCGGCGAGTTGCGGATGATCCACTCGCGAGTCTCGTGGATGTGTTTGCCAGTGGACAAGTCCATGACCGTGTCTGAGCCCCAACGGATGCCCCAGGTCAGTTTGGCCACTTCTTCCTCGATCGAGGAACCCAAGGCGCTGTTGCCGATGTTGCCGTTGATCTTCACCAGGAAGTTGCGGCCGATGATCATCGGCTCCAATTCCGGGTGGTTGATGTTGGCCGGGATGATCGCACGACCGCGGGCGATCTCCTCACGGACGAACTCGGCGGTGATTTCCTTGGGGATGCTGGCGCCGAAGCTATGCCCGGCGTGCTGCTGGTCGAGCAAGCCCGCAGCGCGGGCCTCCTGCAGCTTCATGTTCTCGCGGATGGCGACGTATTCCATCTCGGCCGTGATGATGCCCTGGCGGGCATAGTGCATCTGCGTGACATTGGCGCCGGCCTTGGCACGCCGTGGGTTGCGCACGTGGGCGAAGCGCAGCTTGGCCAGTTCGGCATCGTTCAGGCGCTGCTGGCCGAAGTCCGAACTCAGGCCGCCCAGGCGTTCGGTATCGCCACGGCCATCGATCCAGGCAGAACGCACGTCGGCCAGGCCCTTGCGCACATCGATGATCACGTTGGGATCGGTGTAGGGGCCCGAGGTGTCATACACCAGCACCGGGGCATTGCTCTCGCCGCCGAAGTCGGTCGGGGTGTCGTGCAGGCTGATTTCGCGCATGGGCACGCGGATGTCCGGGCACGAGCCTTGGACATAGACCTTGCGCGAACGCGGGAAGGGTTGCACGGACTGCTGATCGACTTGCGCCGACTCGCTGAGGTTGATCGTTTTTTCTTGTTTGCTCATCACAGGCTCTCCAGACAGCTTCCTAGCGGATGGATGTCGGGGTGAACCTGAAAGGCGCGGACGCACTCTGTGACGAGTGCAGTGCCGGATACATGGAGTGCCTGAAGCTGCTGGAGCTGCGACATTCCCGGACCTGGCACAAGAGGCTCCCCGGGAAGGCGAGCAATCTTGTTCCCTACGCAGGCGCTAACCTGATCAGGTTCAACGGGATCCGCAACTTTGCGATCTCAGCCTTTGCTTCAAGGCACCCCGACAAGAACATGCGCAGTCTAGACTGGAGTGGTCGGCAAAGCCAAGCGACTAAAAACAAGAGGTGATGAAAGGGAGGCACTACGATTGTTGCCAACAGCCCATGGCACTACACTGGCCAGTCATTCGATACTCAACAGTTCAGTAATTAATTTCGTACAAGGATTGCCTCTATGCTGCGCAAACTTTCACTGGCCATAGCCGTGTCTTGTGCGTCCAACGCAGTGGTATGGGCAGCGGATGTGCCTACGACAGTGAAGACCGACCTGGTCAGCGTCTATCAGGAAGCGGTGACCAACAACGCCGACCTGGCGGCTGCCCGCGCCGACTATGGCGCCCGGCGCGAAGTGGTCCCCCAGGCCAGGGCCGGTTTGCTGCCGAACCTGTCGGCCGGTGCCGAGATGATGAACACTCGCACCAAGCTCGATGAGCCCTCCATCACCTCGAACCGCAGTGGTAATTCCTGGAGCGCGACCTTGTCGCAGCCGATCTTCCGCGCCGACCGCTGGTTCCAGTTGCAAGCGGCCGAAGCGGTCAACGAACAGGCGGCCCTGGAACTCTCGGCCACCGAGCAGAACCTCATCCTGCAGACGGCGCAGAACTATTTCGCCGTACTGCGCGCCCAGGACAACCTGGCCGCGACCAAGGCAGAGGAAGCCGCGTTCAAGCGTCAACTCGATCAGTCCAACGAGCGCTTCGACGTCGGGCTGTCGGACAAGACCGATGTACTGCAATCCCAGGCCAGCTATGACACCGCGCGGGCCAACCGAATCATCGCCGAGCGTCAGGTACAGGATGCCTTCGAGGCTTTGGTGACACTGACCAACCGCGAGTACACGGCGATCCAGGGCGTGGTTCATACCCTACCGGTGCAGGTGCCAACGCCCAATGACGCCAAGGCCTGGGTCGAAACAGCGGCGCGGCAGAATCTCAACCTGTTGGCGACCAACTATGCCGTCGACGCTGCCGAGGAAACCCTACGCCAGCGCAAAGCGGGGCACGCCCCAACGCTGGACGCCGTGGCGCGCTATCAAAAGGGCGATAACGACAGCCTCGGTTTCACCAACCCGGCGCCGCAACCAGGGGTGCGCTACAGCGGCGACGTGGAGCAGACCAGCATCGGCCTGCAGTTGAACATCCCCATCTACAGCGGTGGCCTGACCAGTTCGCAAGTGCGCGAGGCCTACCAGCGTCTGAACCAGAGCGAGCAACAGCGCGAAAGTCTGCGCCGCCAGGTGGTGGAGAACACCCGCAACCTGCACCGCGCGGTAAACACCGACGTGGAACAGGTGCAGGCACGCAAGCAATCGATCATCTCCAACCAGAGCGCGCTGGAGGCCACCGAGATCGGCTATCAGGTCGGTACCCGCAACATCGTCGACGTGCTGGACGCTCAGCGCCAGCTGTACACCTCGGTGCGCGACTACAACAATAGCCGCTACGACTACATTCTCGATAACCTGAGCCTCAAGCAGGCGGCAGGGACCTTGAGCCCCCAGGACCTGCAAGACCTCAAACGCTATCTGAAGGCGGACTACAACCCGGACAAGGATTTCCTGCCTCCGGACTTGGCGGCGGCAGCGGCGAAGAATTTCGAGCGCAGGCCATAGGCCCACCAACCAGACCTGGGGGGGCGACCCTCCGGGGCTGACCTAGCAGTTTCACCAGTGCCACTCTCTGTTCAGACCTTTTAACGTGGGCATCACCGCTACCAAGGTCGAGAGAGGTGAAACGAACATGCACCATCCAAAAGGCGACACGCAAGCCGATTTCATTCGCCTGGACGAAACTGGCGACGTAGGCACCCTGTGCATCGCCCCAGACGTCAGCGACTCACTGCTGCTGACAGGTGACTCGCAGGGGGATACCCCTACATTCACCCTGTCGCGTCTCAATAGCGATGGCTCCGAAAAGCTCTTGGCAACCCACAGTTTCGGGGATGACGAGGAACTGTTCTTTGGGCTGTCCGCGCACGTCAGCCCAGACCAGACGATCTTTCTGGCAGGTGCCTTGTGGGGAGACGATCTCTACCCGGCGGTTGCACGAATGAAGGCGACCGGGCCACTGGACACTTCGTTTGGCGACCACGGCGTACGGATTTTTCGAGATCTGACAGCCTCCCGGGCCCCAACTGCCGGAATATCCTCCCATCAAAAGCGTGGAGCCAAGCTGAATGCGACCCACGGCTCCCCGTCCCATACGACCCGGGTCGTCCTGCCCGACGGTGGCTACCTGGTAGCGTCGGCCGAGACCGGGTATCTGTTGCGGATTACCCATGACGGCGAACTCGATGCCAGTTTTGCGGGTGGTGGCAAGCTATTACCGACCCCACCAGGCGTTGCCGACTTCGAATTGACCAACGCAACACTCCGGGGCGACAACATCATCCTGCTGATCGGCAACTCTGGTAGCAAAGGGATTGTGGCGAGCTACGATCTATCCGGACAGCCTACGGATGGGTTCCTCGACCAGGCGGTCGTGGAAATCGAGCATGAAGAGGGCGTGAACCTGAGAAACCTGTCCTTCTCACCCGATGGAAAAGTCTTGAACATCGTCGGCATGACCTACGTGAGCGGCCAACGACGCGGATTGCTGGCCCGTATCGACGCCTACAAAGGCAGTGCCGACGCAATGTTCAACAACGGCCAGCCGTTCCATCTCACATTCGAAAACCAAGAGACATCGTTCTTGCAGGTGGCATCCCGGTTGAATCAAGACCAGGAGGAACGCATCTATGCAGTTGGAGGAAGACTCGCCTTTCCCACGCCAGGCTACATCGCGGCAGCCTTCGACAAACGAGGACTGGCCAATGATGACTTCTTGGACGGTGTCGCAACCGGTACCGAGACCACGATGGCAACAAGCGTAGCCCTGCTCCAAGCTCCGCCACGACTGGTGATCGGTGGCGGGGTTCGTAGGAAGGATAGCGGTGACTCACAGGGATTCGTGGCGATACATCCGCTCAGCGCTTGATCAGGCGCCCAAGCCCGTCCAGCAGACGATGCAGCGCACCTTGGTTGCGCTGCATCACTTTTTGCCCTGCCGCCCCCATGCGCACCGCGTCCTGCGGTAATTCGACCAGCTGCCGAACGACCGCTGCCAGGCCGCTTGCATCCTCCACCTGTCGCAACGCCCCTGCCTCACGCAACATCGCGCTGATTTCCTGGAAGTTGAACACATGCGGCCCCATGATCACCGGCAGGGCCAGGGCCGCCGGCTCCAGCGGATTGTGGCCTCCGGTGGCGACCAGGCTGCCACCGACGAAGGCGATATCAGCCAGGGCATAAAGGAACAGCAATTCGCCCATGGTGTCGCCAAGCAGTACCGCGGTCTGCGCATCCACCGCCGCCCCTGAAGAGCGTTGCACCGTGGTGAACTGCTCGCTGCACAACGTATGCACCGCAGCGAAACGCTCAGGATGACGAGGCACCAGAATCAGCAGCGCATCGCCATGCACCTGCAGCAACTGCCGGTGCGCCTGCAGGATCAACGCATCCTCGCCCTCGTGGGTACTGGCAGCGATCCACACCGGGCGCTGGGTAGCGCCCCACTGCTCACGCAGCGCGTGCGCCCGTGGCACCAGCCGCTCGTCGACCTTGAGGTCGAACTTGATCGAACCGGTCACCTGCACGCACTCGGGCCGCGCGCCCAGGTCACGAAAACGCTGCGCCTCGGTTTCGGTCTGCACCGCGATCAGGCTCATTTCGGCGAGCATCGGTCGGGTCAGCTTGGCAAAACGCGCATAGCCGCGCGCCGAACGCTCGGACAAGCGCGCGTTGGCCAAAGCCACGGGAATGCCGCGCTTGGCACACTGATGGATATGGTTCGGCCACAGTTCGGTTTCCATGATGATGCCCAGACGCGGACGGACATGGTCGAGGAAGCGTGCCGCGGCCCAGGGTAGATCGTAGGGCAGGTAGCAATGCTGTACACGCGGCTCGCCTTCGAACAACGCGCGAATTCGCTCGGAGCCGGTCGGGGTCATGCAGGTCAGCGTGATCGGCATGCCCGGATAGGCCTTGAGCAGCGCGCGCACCATCGGCGCCGCGGCGATGCTTTCGCCCACCGACACAGCATGCACCCAGATCCCGCCCTGCTGCATCGGCGGCAGGTTGCAAGCGAAGCGCTCGGCGATACGCTGGCGATAGGCCGGCGCCTTGCGCGCACGCAGGTACAGGCGCAGCGCAACCAGTGGCAGGCCCAGGTGGAAGAGCAAGGTATAGAGAGTTCTGTTCATGGCGGCGGAGTTTAACCGATCGCGCGCAGGTGCACCGCAAAGCGCTCGGCCAACCATTGCGCGGCGGGCCCCAGCGGCTCGTCGCGACGCCAGGCCAGCTCGACCACCAGCGCCGGCGGACACCACTCGCAATCGAGCTCCACCATGTGCGCCTGATAGGTGGGGTACTGCACCACGTGACGCGGCAGCCAGGCCCAACCCAAGCCACGCATCAGCAGTTCGGCCATGGCGTAGAAACTGTCGGCGCGCCAGACCTGCGGACTGACCACCTCTCCCCCGGGGTAGCCACTTTCCTGCGGCGTGATCAGCAGCTGGCGGTAACGCGCCAACTGCTGGCAGGTCACTCTGCCCTGCCCGGCCAAGGGATGGCCGGCCGCGCACACCGTGACCATTTCCACACTGCCCAGGGCCCGCCGCTCCAGCGAGGCAGGCATCCGCTCATGATTGAAGAACAGCCCCAGGTCGGCGCGCCGCTCTACCAACTTGCGGGCGACATCGCCCTGGGCACCACTGGCCAGTTGCACCTGCAGGTACGGATAACGGCTGGCCAACTCGTCCAGGCTGTCGATTACCGGTTGATAAGGCATGGCTTCATCCTGAGCCACGCGCAGCAACGCTTCCTGGCCACGCATCAGGGCCAGCGCCCGGCCTTCAAGGCGCTCACACTGGCGCAACAGTTCATGGGCATCTTCGAGCAGAGCAGCGCCGTTCTCGGTCAGCTTCGGCTGCCGCCCACTGCTGCGGTCGAACAAGGCGACGCCAAGGTCCGCTTCGAGCAGCGCGATGGCGTTGCTGATCGCCGATTGCGCTTTGTGCTGCTCACGGGCGACGGCGGAGAACGAGCGCAACTCCACGACACGCACGAAGGTGCGCAGTTGTTCCAGATTCCACTGGGGAGGCATCGACCTATCTCCTGAACAGATAGGTAATGACTTTACCCCATACCAGCTACCTCTAGAATACGCTCCAGTCCCTGGAGATTCCCACCATGAATGCATACACCTACCTGGCCATCGCCATTTGCGCCGAAGTCATCGCCACTGCGTCCATGAAGGCGGTCAAGGGCCTTAGCACGCCGCTGCCGTTGCTGTTGATGGTATGTGGCTATGCCGTCGCCTTCTGGATGCTGACCCTGGTGGTACGCAGCATTCCGGTGGGAATCGCCTACGCCATCTGGTCGGGCTTGGGCATCGTGCTGATCAGCGCCGTAGCGCTGGTGATCTACGGGCAGAAACTGGACGTCCCGGCCATGCTGGGCATGGCCATGATCGTCGGCGGCGTGGTGGTGATCCAGGTGTTCTCCAAGACCGTCGGACACTGATCGTTCGCACACCCTGTATACTTGCCAGCTGTCCCAGTCTTCGAGGTACTGCCATGCCATCTGCCATTTCCACTGACGTGCTGATCGTCGGCGCCGGGGTCGCAGGCCTCTGGCTCAATGCCCGGCTGCGTCGCCTGGGCTATTCGACGGTACTGGTGGAACGCGCCACCCTCGGTGGCGAACAGACGGTCAAGTCCCAAGGTATCATCCA
Source organism: Pseudomonas putida (assembly GCF_004357765.1). Lineage (GTDB taxonomy): Bacteria > Pseudomonadota > Gammaproteobacteria > Pseudomonadales > Pseudomonadaceae > Aquipseudomonas > Aquipseudomonas putida_U. The sequence goes on from NZ_SMTE01000002.1 coordinate 181,464, forward strand.
TGGCGGCACCAAGTACGCCTTGCACGGCGCATTGACCGGCGCCTCGGAGGCCATCGCCGACATGCCGCGACGCTGGCGCGAGGCCCTGGCCGGCAACGGTGAGCTGGATCTGAGCGCTACCCGGCTGCTGTCCGATGCCCACTATCTGTGGTCGCCCGGCACCCTGGCCGGCAACCTGACCAGCTTCTTCGCCAGCAAGGCCGTGCGCAGCCGGGTCGAACAGGTCAAGGGCGAGCAACTGCCTCCCGCTCTGCAGGACCGCGCGTTCAAGGGCAAGGTGTATCGCCTTTCCGAGCTGGTGATCGACGTGCCGAGCCTGCTGGCCAACCTGGCCGACCTGGCCGGTGATAGCCTGCTGGCTGGCGAGCGCATCGAGCCCCTGCGCGAGGGGGACGAACTGGTCGGCCTGAGCGTCGACGCTCGGCAGATCCGCGCGCAACGTATCGTGCTCAGTGCCGGCGGCGGTACCGCAGATATCCTGCACGCCCTGGGCTTGGAGCAGCCGGCCATGCAACTGCGGCCACTGCACATGGTCATGGCCAAGGGGCCGAACCTCAAACCCCTGTATGCCCACTGCCTGGGCGGCGGGCCAAAGCCACGTGTGACCGTCACGACCCATCCGGCAGCCGATGGCCAGTGGGTCTGGTACCTCGGCGGAGATCTGGCCGAAGCCGATGGCGTGGCCCGCGAGCCTGCGGCGCAGATCGCCGCCGCGCAAAAGGAAATCGCCAACCTGCTGCCATGGGTCGACCAGGGTCAGGTGCGCTGGGCCACCCTGCGCGTCGACCGCGCCGAGCCCGCGCAAACGGGCCTGGTGCGTCCGGACAACGCTTTCCTCGCTGAACAGCAACGCCTGCTGGTCGGCTGGCCGACCAAACTGGCGCTGGCACCGGATTTCAGCGACCGTGTCCTGGCCAGCCTGGAACGCGATGGCGTGCGCCCCATGGCCCAGCCCGAGCTCGCCGACCTGCCGCGTCCGACCCTCGGCGTGCCGGCCTGGGAGCGCTTGCTGCCATGAGCCTGCCGACCCTGCACGACTTCCACCGCCCCCTGGGCAGCACCGGCTTCCAGGTGTCGCCCCTCGGCCTGGGCACGGTCAAGCTCGGCCGCGACCAGGGCGTGAAGTATCCCAGCGGTTTCACCATTCCCGCCGACGACGAGGCCGGTCTGCTGTTGAACCAGGCCCGCGACCTGGGGATCAACCTGATCGACACTGCACCGGCTTATGGCCGAAGTGAGGAGCGACTGGGTCCACTGCTGCGCGGCCAACGCGACGCGTGGGTGATCGTCAGCAAGGTCGGTGAAGAGTTCGACAACGGACTTTCGCACTTCGACTTCAGCGCCGCCCACACCCGCCGCTCGGTAGAGCGCAGCCTGCGACGTCTGGAAACCGACCGCATCGACCTGGTGCTGGTGCATTCCGACGGTAACGATCTGGCGATCCTCGAGCAACAGGAGGTCTACCAGACCCTGGCCGAGCTCAAGCGCGAGGGTAAGATTCTTGGCTACGGTTTCTCCGGCAAAACCGCCGCAGGAGGCCTCAAGGCACTGGAACAGGGTGATTGCGCCATGGTTACCTACAACCTCAACGAGCAGGCCGAGCGACCGGTACTGGACTACGCTGCCGCGCACGGTAAGGCCATTCTGGTAAAGAAGGCTCTGGCCAGCGGACACATCTGCCTGGCGCCGGGAGTGGACCCGGTACAGGCCAGCTTCGAGTTGCTGTTCTCCCATCCAGGCGTCAGCAGTGCTATCGTCGGCACCATCAATCCGCTGCATCTGGCCCATAACGTGGCCACCGTCGCCCGCATCCTGGGCCAGCATTGAGCCGCGCCCGCCAGGGCGCACCGACGCAAGGAGGAGCCTCGTGCCGCGAACGTTGATCCGCAAGAATCCGAGCAATTTCAAGACCCTGCCTCTGCATGTCGAGGCTACCCCGGAAGGACTGGCCTACCAGAGCATCGGCATGCCGCTGAATTTCAGCCAGACCCAGCAACGCCGGCGTGCCATCCAACTGCCCGATCCACAACGCTTCGTCACCGAATTGGCCAACCTTGGGGTTTCCGTGCGTCTGACCCTGCACTGGCAAAACCGCGACTTCTGGGTACTGGTCCGCCAGCGGCGCCAGGACCGAGGCGACGTGGTGCTCAAGCTGATTTCCGGCTACGTCCCGGCTCAGGAGTTGAACCTGCCACTGCACACAGCCGTGCAGGAGGTGGCCGAAGAATGCCTGCTGGAGACACCTGAAGGCTGGCTGGGCGGGCGCTTCAATGACACTTGGCTGCCTGCCCCCTATGCCGCGGCCCTGCATTACCGTGAAACCCTGCCTTTCGTGCTGACGCCCCAGTCCGGCGCCGCCCGTCCCGTGCACTGCGCCAACCTGATGTTGCTGGAACGACCACGGGCCTACGTTCATCTGCCTACGGCGTCACTGCAGCTGATCTACGACATGCGCTTGCAGGTGCCACGGGAGGCCAAGAAGCTCAGCCTGTTTCACGTCGACGAACGCCTGGAAGGCGATCAACTGGTGGCCCGCCTCAATCGCAAACGCCCTGACCTGTACCTGATGCCGCTCAAGGACGGACAGCCGCTTGCCGAGCTGTATACCTTGCGCCGGGACGAATTGGTACGCGCCAGCACACGCGGGCTGTACCTGGCCGAAAGCTTTGCCCGGCAAGAGGGGTGGGTGGTCGAGGATGAGCGGATTCGCTGGAAGGACTGGGTGAAGCAGCAAGGGCTGGAAGAACCCAAGCCGAATCGCTCGTCGCACCTGCAACGCTTTGGCGACAAGGCTCGGGCACTGCTGGCGCGAGCGCGGACTTCGATACACAAATGAACGTCGGGGCCGCTGCGCGGCCCCGATAGCGTCAGTTCTTGCGGATTTTCTCGACGATGGCCGTGGTCGAGCTGTTTTCAACCAGCCCCAGCACCTTCACGGTACCGCCATAGCCCTTCACCAGATCAGCCCCGACCACCTGGTCGATGCCGTAGTCGCCGCCCTTGACCAGCACATCGGGCTTGACCTCGGCCAGCAGATTTTCCGGGGTGTCCTCGGGGAAGCTGATGACCCAGTCCACCGCTCCCAGTCCAGCCAGCACGGCCATGCGCCGATCGACACTGTTGATCGGACGACCTGGCCCCTTGAGGCGGCTGACGGAAGCGTCGTCGTTGACCGCGACGATCAGGCGATCTCCCTGGGCACGAGCTTGCTCCAGGTAGGTCACATGCCCGGCGTGGAGGATGTCGAAGCAACCATTGGTGAACACGATCTTCTCGTTGTGCGCGCGCGCATCGTCGATCGCCAGCAGCAGTTGCTCCAGACCCAGCACCCCGCGCTCGGAGCCCTCTTCGCGCTGGATCGCGCGGCGCAACTCCGGGGCGCTGATGGCCGCGGTACCCAGTTTGCCGACCACGATTCCCGCAGCCAGGTTGGCCAGGGCGACGGCATGGGGCAGGTCCTCGCCAGCCGCGATGGCCACGGCGAGGGTGGAGATGACGGTATCGCCGGCACCGGTGACATCGAACACTTCACGGGCCCGCGCCGGCAGGTGCAATGCGGGTTGACCGGTACGCAGCAGGGTCATGCCATGTTCGCCGCGGGTCACCAGCAGTGCGCCCAGGTCGAGATCCTGCAGCAGTTGCAGGCCCTTGGCGACCAACTCGTTCTCGTCGGCGCAACGACCGACGATGGTTTCGAACTCGCTGAGGTTCGGAGTGATGAGGCTCGCACCACGGTAGATGGTGAAGTCCTTGCCCTTGGGGTCGGCCAGCACCGGAATACCACGGGCGCGGGCCGCCTCGATCAGGCCCTGTGGGTCTTTCAGGGCGCCTTTGCCGTAGTCGGACAGCACCAGCACCTTGACGCCTTCGAGCAAGCTGTCGACCTGGGTGCCCAATGAAACCGCATCAGTGGCGAACGGCTGCTCGAAATCAATGCGCAGCAGTTGCTGATGACGGCTCATGACCCGCAGCTTGACGATCGTCGGCTGATGCGCAATGCGCTGGAACAACGAGCGAACGCCAGCGGCCTGGAGGCTGTTGGCCAGACTTTCGGCGGCCTCGTCCTGGCCGGTGACGCCAACCAGTGAGGCCGGCGCACCGAGGGCAGCGATGTTCAAGGCGACGTTGGCCGCGCCACCGGGGCGGTCCTCGATTTGATCGACCTTGACCACCGGCACCGGCGCTTCCGGCGAAATACGCGAAGTACCGCCATGCCAGTAGCGGTCGAGCATGACATCGCCGACCACCAGTACCGGGGCTTGATCGAAACGCGGCATGGACAACTTCATGGGCAACCCAAAAGAAATAATGAACAGGGGCAGGATATTAGCACAGGGCCGGCGCAAGCCTTACTGGCTGTTGGGCTGTGGAAATTCCCGGTGACGATCGGGGCCGTGTTCCGGCCCCGTAATGATGTTTCAGGTGATGTCGGCCTTTTCCGGCTCGTCCAGCCCCATGGCGTGCAGACGGGCGTAGTGACCGTTGGCCTGCAGCAACTCGGCATGGGTGCCGCGTTCCACCAGACGCCCCTGGTCCATGACCAGGATCAGGTCGGCCTTCTCGATGGTCGACAGGCGGTGGGCGATCACCAACGTGGTGCGGCCCTTCATCACGTGATCCAGGGCGGCCTGGATATGTCGCTCGGACTCGGTATCCAGGGCCGAGGTGGCCTCGTCGAGGATCAACAACGGCGAATTCTTCAGCAGAGCCCGGGCAATCGCCAGACGCTGGCGTTGACCACCGGACAGCAGCACGCCGTTCTCGCCCACTTCGGTGTCGAAGCCCTTGGGCAGTTTGTCGACGAACTCCTTGGCATAGGCATCGGCCGCTGCCGCCTCGATATCGGCACGCGGAGCTCCGGCCAGGTCACCGTAAGCGATGTTATTGGCCACGGTGTCGTTGAACAGCGTGACATGCTGGGTCACCTGGGACACATGGCGTCGCAGGTTGCGCAGTCGGTACTTGGATATTTCCAGGCCATCGAGCAGGATCTGTCCCTGGTCATGGTGATAGAAGCGCGGAATCAACGCTGCCAGGGTCGACTTGCCGCTGCCTGAGCGGCCCACCAGCGCGATCATCTGTCCGGGCTCGGCCACGAAGCTGATGTCGCTGAGCACTTCACGGTCGGTGCCGGGGTAGCTGAAGCTCAGGTTGCGCACTTCCAGGCGGCCTTCCACGCGGTCCTTCTCGACCGTGCCGGTATCCACCTCAGGGGCTTCGTCGAGCTGCTCGAAGATGCTCTCGGCGCCGGCAAGGCCTTTCTGAATGGTCGAGCTGACCTCGGAAAGCTGGCGGATCGGCTTGGGCAGCAGGCCGGCGGCGGTGATGTAGGCCACCAGTTCACCGGCCGACGAATCGCCACGCATGAACAGCACCAGGAACATCAGCGCAGCCATGGCGGTGTAGATCACCAACTGCAGCATGGGGGTATACAGTGCGCCGGTCTTGGTCATCTTCAGCTGTTTGTCGGTGTTGCTCTGGCTGGCACGCTGGAAGCGCTTCTGCTCGTAGGTTTCACCGCCGAAACTGCGCACCACCCGATAACCCTGGATGGTTTCCGAGGCAACGTGGGTGACATCGCCCATGGCTACCTGGATCTTCTTGCTCTGCTTGCGGAATTTCTTGCTGGCCACGCTGACCATGATCGCGATGACCGGCAGGATGGCGAGCATCACCATGGTCAGCTGCCAGTTCATCCACACCAGGTAGCCGAACAGGAACACCACGGTCAGTCCCTCACGGATGACCACCTTGATCGCATCGGTGGCAGCACCGGTGACCATGGTCACGTTGAAGGTGATCCGCGAGATCAGATGCCCGGAGTTATGGTTGTCGAAGTAGCGATTGGGCAGCACCAACAGTTTGTTGAACAACTCCACACGCAGGTCGTGCACCAGGCCCAGGGAGACCTTGGCCAGGAAATAGTTTCCGAGGAACGAACCGAAGCCTTGCCAGGCAGCGATCAGAATGATCAGCAAAGGCACGGCCTGCAGCAACTGCAGGTCACGCAGGTAAGGCACGTTGGGGAACAGGACCGCCTGCGGATTGCTCAGGCCATCGACGAAATATTTGAGGATCCCGGCCAGCATCGGCTGGGTCGAGGCGAAGATCACGAAACCGATGATGCTCAGCAGGAAAATGCCGACATAGGGTTTCACGTAGCTCAACAGCCGGAAATAGATCTTCAGGCTGGAGTTGTGCTCCGCCGGTCGCGGTGTTTCGGCCATCATCGAGCTCGCTGTTCAGGTTGAACCGGAAATTTTACCACAGGCTTTGTTTTCGGCACGCCCCCATGGCAATAGCATGACCAGACCAACCGGCAACCAACTGATGAACCATTCAGCGCGTGGCGTATCGGTAAGGCTCGCGGCGTCGAACTGCATGGCCAGGGTTGAGTACAGCCACAGGCCTAGCAAGGCCTTACCCATACCCGTATGACGGGCTCGGACGATTTCTGCAAACGCGAACAACCACACAGCTACCCAGAGCACCATTCCCGGCACCCCCAACTCCACTGCCGCGTGGGTGAACATATTGTGGGTGTGATCGAACTGAGATCGGCCGACGACGACCTGATAAACGCTGCCCAGTCCCAAGCCACCCCAGGGATGCTGCCCAATCATCTGCAGCGCAGCCTCGAAGATCTCTGGCCGGTGAGAAGCACCACGTCTCAAGATCACGTCAGACATCAGGAAGAACGCGATACAGGTGGCAACGATGGCCAATCCGGCAAATACCTGGCTCTGACGGTTGCGATACCAAAGCGGTCTGGCCATCGTCGTCAGTACCAACGCTACAGCCGCACCCCGGCTCTGGCTCAGCACCACGAAAGCCCCCAGCGCTGCAAGTGCCAATCCCCAGGCAAGCTGGGCGCCACGTTGGCGAGGCAGTTTATGGAGCAAACAAAGCACCGCTGCCGCGATCACGTAGGCGCCGAGAATGGGATGGGAAATTTCGCCGATTCCCTGGAGCCGCGCCAGCCAGGCCCGTCCATGCATGCCATAGAACAGAACAATGGACACCAATGCGGCGATGGCAAGCAGCCCGGCGCCGACCTGAAGCAGACAACGTACCCGCGAAAGCCCGGCTTGGGCCAGCAAGGGGAATGCCATCAGGAACAGGAGTATGTAGACCAGGCGCTTGCCGTCGCGTCCACCTTCATCTGTCGCCGACCAGAGCAAACTCAGGGCGCTCCAGACCAACAAAAGCAAAACGCTGGCCCACAAGGCTGGTTGCAATCGCCAGGCCTGTAAAAGCACTCGCCTGCCTGACCACGCCATGATCAAGGTCGGTAACCACAGGAAAAGAATGATGCCCTGTTGGTAGATCTTGTTGCTGGGTGCCAAAGCGATCGCACCCAGGAACCATACCAAGCCGAATCCTAGCCAAGCACGCGCCCAGCTCTTTTGATACAACATCCATCTCCCCGGTGGATCATCAAGACACCATCATGGTGCTGCCGCGTTATTTTCGGCATTATTGCCGGTCAATTTGCTTGCCAGAGACAAGGCCCCTATCCATGCAATGCTCCCGGCTACCTCAGGTCGACTTCGATCAGCTGACACTTGGCGCCCAGATTCTGGAGGCGGATAGTTACGGCGCCAAAGTCTACCTGCTTGGCGATGGCAATATCCTCAAGGTTTTTCGTCGCAAACGCTTATTTTCATCCGCCCTGTTGCGTCCCTACTCGCAGCGCTTCATCGATAACGCCCAGCGTCTGACGCAACTGGGCATCCCGACCCTGGAAGTGATCAGCCATCACAAGCTCGACCTGCCAGGCCGCACCGCGGTGCTGTATCGTCCGCTTCCTGGACGGACACTGCTGCAGATGGCCCGGGAAGAAAGTTTCAGCTGGGAGGTATACCTGCCACGGCTGGTCGAGCTGATTCGCCAACTGCACCGTTCAGGGGTGTATTTCCGCTCGTTGCACCTGGGCAACGTCGTGGTGACGCCCGACGATCGCCTGGGCCTGATCGATGTCGCCGATATGCGCTTCCTGCGCGCGCCGTTGCCCGCCCGCATGATTCGCCGCAACGTGCAACACATGGTGCGTTACATCGAGCGCGAGAGGCTCGGCGAACGCTTTCCGCTCGCCGACTTCCAGGCAGCCTTGCTGGGCGCCTGAGCTCAATCCCGCAGCAAGCGCTCGGAGCCTTCCCGGAACGCTTGCCACGACGCCTCAGGGTCCAGGGCTTGGCGCTGCTGACGGACACACTCCTGCGGACGGCGCTCGACCGCCTGCAGGATCGCCCCGGCCCAGGCCTGCACATCGCCGACCGGCAGGTAGCACCCGCCATCCTGCAACTGCTCGCGAAATACCGGCAGTTCGCTGCAGATCACCGGCACATCGGCTAACACCGCCTCCTGCACCACCAGACCCAGACCTTCGGCCCGGGATGGTACCAGCAACCAGTCGAAGGCACGGTAGAGCTGCTGCATGTCCTTGCGATGACCGTGCAGGGTGATGCAATCAGCCATCCCCCGTGCCTCGATGCAGGCCTGCAGACGAGCCCGCTCATTGCCATCACCGAGCACTACCAGGCGCATATCCGGAAGCCGTGCATGCGCCAGGGCGAATGCCTGGATGAGCATCTCGAAGCCCTTGCTCTCCACCAGCCGCCCGACAGCGCCGAACACCGGACCGCCTTCCAGGGGTAGTTCGAGTGCCTGGCGCGCCTGCTCGCGGCTCATCAGGCTGGCGCTGAATGCCTGCGGCTCGTGAGCCATGCGCAAGGTCTGCACCGGGCGTTGCAGGATCTGGCCGAGGTGTTCGGCCAAGGTCCGTGAAACGGCCGCCAGCGCCACGCGCCCGGGCGGAAGGCCGTTGATCAGACGTACATCACCCGGACTCAGGCGCGTTTCGCCATGGAACATGACTTTGGCGCGCAGGTCAGGAAGGCGCCGCAGCAATGGCAGCACCATGCGGGCAACCCCCACCCCGTCGATCAGTACCACATCGGCCTTGGCTTCGATCAGCGCCTTGCCCAGGCGATACCGCAGCCACGGCCGGATCAGGCGCCACATGCCTCGCCCCTTGAGCGCTCGTTGCGGCATGCGCCACTCCAGCGTCGAGCCCAGGCCATGGCACAAGCCCTCGCCGGTCAGCAGCCAATTGCTGATCCGCACGTCCGAGCCGACCAGTGACAACACCTGGCGATGCACCTTGTGCACCGACATGTAGGGCGAGCCACCCGCCCACATCACGTTGACGATGTTCATGGGGTCAGCGCCCCTCTCCCGCACAAGCCAGGTGGGACAGCATATTCATTGAACAAGAAGGGTGATTCCCGTACCGATCAGCGCACCGACCAACAACGTTGCCGCCAACTTGATCCGATCGCGTTGACGCCGCTTGGCCTTGCGCTGCACCTCTTCCGGCAAGGTCACATGGTTACCGAACCCCGTGTGCAACACCGCATCACCTTCCAGGGTGACCGCCGTCAGTTGCAGCTCCGAATAGCGTCGGGAAAGTGCCTTCTCACCAGCATAGGCGGCAAATGGCGCGCAGCGCTGGTAATCGCTCAAGCGGCGCAGGCCCGGGTTGAGCGAGAAAGCCTGCCAGTCGGCCTTCTCGGACAGCAGTGGGTAGCAAGGGACGCCGGCAATGACCTGCCGGTCGCCCAGGTGGATATACGGGCTATGTATCGCCAGGTCATGGGCATGGCTGCGCAGCCACACCTGCAGCAGGTTCGGGCTGACCTCGAGAATCGCCCGCGAGTCCTCGACGAAACCCTGGCGATAGAACTGCCAGTCGTCCTCGCAATGGAAAATATAGGGGGTCTTGACGTGGCTGTAGGCCAGGTCGATGGAAGGCAGCTGACCCAGTTTGGGTCGATTGACGAACACCGTGCAGTGGTTTTTCCAGTGTTCCGGGACAGCCGCATGCACCGCATCGTCCCCGGAATCCTCGGTGATGAACACCTCCCGGATCGGTGCCGTATTGTAACGATCGAAGCTGGCCAAGGTGTCCTTGAGCAGGTCGAAGCGGCCACAGCTGGTGACCACCAGCGTGATGTCACTGTCATCAGAAAAACGCACGGACTCCCTCCGAGTTACAGCAGGCGACTTTGTATACCCAGTCCGTGGGCATCAAAGCACTGTTATCAGACTCCCAGGCGCAGGCGCAGGCGCTGCCAGGCCGAGAGTGGCGGATGCGGCCTCAGGTCGGGGCGCATATGTTCAACGATACTACGACCGACCTGGCCGAACGCAAACCGAGATACTGCCAAACGGCGACCATTCTCTGCAATCTGCTGAGCCAGGCCTAAGTCCGAACGCAGTGTACGAAGTTTCTGTTGTAGCGTAGGAATATCTTTGTAAAAAACGATGTTGTGCATGTCCTGCAAGCCCAGGGCACGGTTTTCCTCCTCGCCCTGGTCGAAGGCGAACAACACGCAACCGCAGGCCATGGCTTCGAAGTTCTTGATCATGTACTCGCCCATGCCCACATCGGCACTGACGAAGAAGCGGATGCGGTTGAGGGTGTTGCAGTAGTCTTCACCCGAATTGGTCTTGGTCACCACCAGGTCTTCCACACGACCCAGCTCATCGAGCAGCGCCTTGCGGCCACTGTAGGCGACGCTACCGGTACTGCCGACGAACGCCAGCTCGATGTCACGCTCGCGTCCCTGGTCGCTGAGCAACTGCTCGTCGTAGCCCTTGGGCACGAACACCGCATCGAAGCCCTCCCGGCGCAGCCGCTCGCTGACGTTATAGCCAGAGCTGATCACCCGCGCCCATGGCATCTTGCGATAGTGCGCGCTGAACTTGCCGGTGTACTTGCAAGGGATGTAGTTCTGGTAGGCATCGTGCTCGAGAATCACCAGGTTGGGCACGGTGCTGATGAACGACGCCTGGCGCATTTCCTTCTTGAAACGCAGGAAGAACAAGATGCGGTCGTAACGCGCTACGTCGACCTCACGCTTGAAATAGCGACGCAGGTTACGCTGGTCTTCGTCACTGACCCAACGGATGTCGCATTCGCAGTTGGCCGCGACGCCATCGTACAAACGGTCAAGAATCGCCCGTTGCTCCTGCTGCACCAGAAATAGGACTCTCATTGCATTCCTTGGGCACTCACGCCATCGCGGTCAATCAAAGGTCGTTGTTCACATCGCGGCGCCAGAACAGTTCGTGGCGACGCACGGCTTTGCGGAAAAACTCATTCTCACCGTAGGGCGACGCGCGACGGCCTGCCAGCCAGCGCTGAAGCAAGCGACGCAACCGACGCTTGAACGGAGCCGGTGGTTGCAAATCGTGCATCATGCCCAAGGCCATTGCCTTGTCACGCTGGGTGGCCAGATCCAGGACCAGACTGCACGGCGCCCAGGGCTGCACAGCCTCAAGCTGAGGCGGCAGGGCCACACCGTCACCACTATCACCCATCGGCCAGCGGTCGTTGTCGTGCAGGTGATTGGCGTAGCAGAGCAGTGTCTGCGGCTGCCAGGCCAGACCTTGCAGGGCCTCGAGCACCGCCGCCTGGGCACAGACATGGTCGGGATGCGGGTCGAGCTGCGGGTGCGGCATCACCAGCACCTGCGGCTTGGCCAAGGCCAGCAAGGCGCGCAGGTCGGCCAGCAGGTTGTTCCAGGTCGGGGCGCCATCGGCATCACCTGGCAGCGGGAACGGGTTGAACTGGCGGAACGCACGGATATCGCCCAACTCGGCTTCACGTGAAGCGGCTGGGACGTCGGGCGCGGCCTGCATGGTCGGTAGTTGCAGGCAGAAGTAGCCCAGCTGGATACAACGCGACTCCGGCACGCCGGCCCAGCGAGGCACCGCGATGCTGTCCCAGGCGCGTAAACGGCCCTTGAGCCGCGCGGCATCGGCGCTGTCCAAGCCCATGCGCTGGTAGTGCTCGGCCTCGATCTCACCGGCTGTCAGTGTGACCACCCAGGTTTCCTCGGCCTGGCTGTACAGCCCATAGGCCGCCAGTTCGGCATCATCGGCATGGGGCGCGATGACCATCACCCGCCGGCGGCGCAGCTCGACGCCCGGGGTGACCCATAGCCGCGGCTCGCCCAGCAGCCGACAGTGACGACCGCGCAGGCGCAGCTCACCGGCCTGCAGTGGTGCGCCCAGGCCGGTGAGGTTCAGATAGCGGAGGCCGTCGACGCCACGCTCGAAAGTCTGCCGGTCACCCTCGGTGCCGGCCAGTAGTTCGACACGCGGATCGAGGAAACGCCCCAGCCACGTGCTCTTCACCCGCAGTGCCAGCACCAGGGTTTCTTCACCCGAGAGCGCGACGTCGGTAATGAGCCTGCCATCGCGCAGGCTCACCGCAGACTCGACACTCTGCTCGCCGAAATCGTAGGCATAGTCCTCGCCAGGCGCGTAAAACAGGTGATCGGCGAACCAGGCCTCATGCGCTGCCCAGAGCAACGGCACAAGCAACACCGGCAACCACCACCCGCCGAACACGCCGAGCAACCCTAACGCGAGCAGCGCCGCGAGCAGGCCCAGGCGTTTATTGCGCCGGTGGCGCTTGAGGAGTTGCTGCTTGCGATTCACACCTGAAACACCGGCACAGGGTTGCACCAACGGTCCTTGTACTCGCGATCGGCACGACCGAAGGAGAACCGCAACGGTTTGCTGCATGCCCGGGCGTCTTCCCAGGCCGCCTGGGTATTGAGGAAGCTCAGCACGCTGCCGGGGCTGAACGCCTTGGTCTCGGGATCGACCCCGCCATTGACGTACTCGACGCTGATCCACTCCGGCGCCTCGACGCGATACACCAGCTGGATGGCGATGGCCCTGTCTTCGAGCAACAGCACCGAACCGATCAGCAAGGCACGCAAACGCTCCACCACCTCAGCCATGCGCTCGGCTCCGGTTGCCGGGAAGCCCCAGCGGCGCTGGAACAGATCGCAGTACATCGCAGCAATCTCGGCAGCGCTGAAATCACCGATCGGTTTGACCATCCCGCCGGCTTCTTCGAGCAGGCGCAATTCGCGACGCTGGTTATAGCGAAACTTCTTCGACAGGTCTTCATGGGCGCGCGCCATGGCCAGTTGCTCGGCCTGCGGCTTGAGGCCGACGAAACGCCCCTGGTTCAGCTCGGACAGATAGCGTCCGGCATGGCGCAACGGCGCAGCGGCCTGGGGCGCTGCCGGGAGAATGATTTCGGCGTTGCCGAGATCGAACAGGCCTTTCTTGCCGGCGCGCTTGAGCACCTCCTTGGACAACGCCAAGTGACGCCCCCAGGCAGGCAGCGCAGCCTTCAGCTCACCCGACTGGAACCAGCCCAGGTAGCGCACCGGAATCTGCGCCAGATTGGCTAGCTCCTCGACCACCAGTGGATGGCTGGCGACACTGCCGCCAAAACGCGCCCAGGCATCGGCATAGGCCGCCGCATCGATCGGCGTCCAGCCGCGCTCGCGAAACGCTTGCAGACGATTGAGCATCATGCCTGGTCCACCAGCGCACGCACCTGCGGCAGTTGCCAGAAGGCTTCCCGCACGGCATGGTCGGAAAAACGCTCCTGCAGACGCTGCAGCATGCGCTCGGCACAGAGCTGACGTTGCTCGGCATCCAGCCCCGACATGTGCACCAAACCCTGGGCCAATTGCTCGGCATCGCCCAGCGGGAACAGCACGCCAACGCCTTCGACCACCTCACGCGCTCCACCGCAAGCAGTGGCCAGCAGCGGCACACCGGCCACCATGGCTTCGAGCAAGACCATGCCGAACGGCTCATGATCCGAACTCAGGGCGAACACGTCGAACGCCTGGAAATAGCGTCGTGCATCGGGCACCTGGCCAAAGAAATCGACTTGGCCGGCGATGCCCAGCTCCATGGCCAGGGCCTTGAGTTTGTCCTCCAGGCGCCCCTGACCCAGTATCGCCAGTCGAGCGCCGGTCGGTAACTCGGGCAAGGCCTGGGCGAAACCGTGCAGCAAGGTCGCCTGGTCCTTGTCCGGGTGCAGACGCCCGACGTTGCCGACCACCCACGCCTGGGTATCCAGGCCCAACGCGGCACGCGCTTCGGCACGGGACACCAGGCTGGCCTGCAGCGCCGGGATGTCGATGCGGTTGTACAACGTCTGAATCCGCTCAGCCGGCCATTGCGCCAGGCACCGGCGCATGTCGTCACGCACTGCATCCGACACACCGAGCAGGCTCAGGCGCTGACGGAACAGGTTGGCGAATACCTGACGGCCTTTGCGCTGGTAGTCACCGAAGGCATGGTGCACGCCGATCACCGGCAGCCGGGTGGCCAACAAGGCCACGTAGATGGGCTTGAAACGATGGGCGATACAGAAGTTGAAGTTGCGCTCGGCGGCAATCCTGCGCAATGCACGAATCGCCCCCAGCTTCAGGCCGCGCACGGCCTTGGAGCTGAATTCGAGGAACAGCACCTCATCCGAGGCACAGCCTGCGGCTACCTGCGGGTCGGCAGCGCCGGTGAGAAACACCGTGGTGACCTTGTAGCCGCTGCCCTGGAACAGGCTGGCGTACTGACGGGCGCAGTCGAGGAACGGCCCGTCGTAGCCATGGCAGAACTGCAGGACGCGCGGTTCAGAGCGGCTGGTCATACAGGGCCGCGCCGTCCTTGACCACCAGGATGTCTTCCATGATCAGGTACTGCAGGTCCGAACCGAAGAACATGTTCAACGCATCGGTCGGCGAGCAGATCATCGGCTCGCCCCGGCGGTTGAGCGAGGTGTTCAGCGACACACCGTTACCGGTCAGGTCTTCCAACGCCTTCATCATGTCGTAGTAGCGCGGGTTGTACTCGCGCTTGAGCACCTGGGCGCGCGAAGTACCGTCCTCGTGGACCACTTCCGGTACCCGGGTCTTCCATTCTTCGGCGACTTCGAAGGTGAAGGTCATGAACGGTGCCGGATGGTCGACCTTGATCATCTGCGGGGCGACGGTGTCGAGCATCGACGGGCAGAAAGGCCTCCAGCGCTCACGGAACTTGATCTGCTCGTTGATGCGATCGGCCACGCCCGGCACGCTCGGGCAACCGATGATCGAGCGACCGCCCAGTGCGCGCGGACCAAACTCCATGCGCCCTTGGAACCAGGCCACCGGGTTGCCGTCGACCATGATCTTGGCGATGCGCTGCGGCATGTCGTCCAGCTTGCGCCACTTCGGCGCGTTCGGATGACGGGCACAGGCGGCGATCACGTCTTCGTTAGAGTAGGCAGGGCCGAGATAGACATGCTCCATCTTCTCGACCGGTACGCCACGGGCGTGGGATACATAGGCCGCAGCGCCGACCGCAGTACCGGCATCGCCGGAGGCCGGCTGGACGAACAGCTCCTTGACGTCCGAACGAGCGATGATCTTCTGGTTCAGCTTGACGTTCAGCGCGCAGCCACCGGCGAACGCCAGCTTGCCGGTTTCACGCAGGGTATCGCCCAGGTAGTGATCGATCATCTGCAGCGCCAGCTTCTCGAACAGCGCCTGCATGCTCGCCGCGTAATGGATGTAAGGCTCGTCGGCGATGTCGCCTTCGCGCTTGGGCCCCAGCCATTCGATCAGCTTGGGCGAGAAGTAGAAACCCTTGCCCTTCTCTTTATAACGACGCAGGCCGATGACGTTGGCGTACTCGGTGTTGATCACCAGCTCGCCGTTCTCGAAGCTGGCCAAACGGGAGAAATCGTACTTGCTGGCATCGCCGTACGGGGCCATGCCCATGACCTTGAACTCGCCATCGAGCATTTCGAAGCCAAGGAACTCGGTGATCGCGCCATACAGGCCACCCAGCGAATCCGGGTCGAAGAATTCCTTGATCTTGTGGATCTTGCCGTTCTCGCCGTAGCCGAAGAAGGTGGTGGCGTACTCACCCTTGCCGTCGATACCGAGGATCGCGGTCTTTTCCTTGAAACCGGAACAGTGGTAGGCGCTGGACGCATGGGCAAGGTGGTGCTCGACCGGCTCGATCTTGACCTTCTTCGGGTCGAAGCCGAGCTGCTCCAGGCACCAGACGATCTTCTTGCGGTAGCGTTTGTAACGACGATTGCCCATCAGGATGGCGTCGAGCGCGCGATCCGGGGCATACCAGTAACGCTTGGCATAGTGCCAACGGGCCTTGCCGAACAGACTGATCGGGGCGAACGGAATGGCCACCACGTCGACGTCGGACGGCTTGATGCCGGCCTGCTCCAGGCAGAACTTCGCCGACTCGTAGGGCATGCGGTTCTTCGCATGCTTGTCACGCACGAAGCGCTCTTCTTCGGCGGCGGCAATCAGCTTGCCGTCGATGTACAGCGCCGCGGAAGGGTCATGGCTAAGGGCGCCGGACAGGCCAAGAATCGTCAATGCCAAGGGATGAGCCTCTTCATTCGGTAGAGATGCGCCAGCGGCCTCTTGGGCGGGTGGCGGCTAAAGAGCGGGATTATAACGCAAAGATCAGCGGAGACACTGCTTTACGGCGAGCCCGCCCCATCGGAGCTTCAGTGGTGGATCATTCGGCGATCAACCAGTCCATGCGGAAGCTGCCAGCGCTCTGCGCCAGCTCCTTGGCCAACCAGGGCAGCAACTCGCGCAGTTCCTCTTCCAGCCCCCAAGGTGGGTTGGCGATGGCCAGGCCGGAACCGTTGAGGCCCTGTGGACTGTCCTGGTGATGCACGTACAGTTCGGCCCGCAGCAGCTTGGGCGCACCGGTGCTGGTCAGGTCCTGGTAGAAACGGGTCAGCGTGCGCTGATCCTTGATCGGGTACCAGATGGCGACGACGGTCTGACGCATGCGGCCGATCGCTTCCTTCATCGCCAGCGTGCAGCGCTTGAGCTCGTCGGCCTGCTCGAACGGTGGGTCGATGAGCATGATCGCGCGCTTTTCCTGCACGGGCAGCAATGCCCGCGGCACGTGCCAGCCCTCGCCCAGGTGCACGACCACGCGAGGATCCTTCTTCATGTTCTCCTTGAGCAGCGGCCCGTCTTCGGGATGCTTCTCGTTGAGCAGGGCTCGGTCTTGCTGACGCATCAGGCGCCGCGCCAACTCGGGCGAACCGGGGTAGTAACGCAACTCGCCGTCGGCGTTCAGACGTTTGATGATGCGCAGATAGTCAGCGGTCATCGCCGGCAAGTCGTCGCGATTCCACAACCGTGCGACACCTTCCAGGTACTCACCGGTGCGGGTCGCCTGATCGCCTTGCAGGTCATAAAGACCCAGGCCGGCATGGGTATCGAGGTAGGCGAACGGTTGTTCCTTGCGCGACATCAGGGCGATGAGGCGGGTCAGCACGATGTGCTTGAGAACGTCGGCGTGATTGCCGGCGTGGAAGGCGTGACGATAGTTCATGGCAACTCCTGCGGGGAGGGCAAGTTTACCTTGCCTTGCAGGCGGAGTCAGGCCTGGCTGCCGATCGGCGGCGCCCCTGGATGGGGCCGCCGCCGTTCAGCGTGAGTTACTTGTCAGCGTGATAGGCGGTATCCGCCGCTTCGAAGCGCTGCACCATCGACTGCGACGGGCTGCCCAGCTTGCTGACCAGCACGATGGCGATGCTGGCGAACAGGAAGCCAGGAATGATTTCGTACAGCCCCAGGGTGTCGAACTGCTTCCACAGGATCACGGTGACCGCACCGACCACGATACCGGCCAAGGCGCCGTTGCGGGTCATGCCTTTCCACAGCACCGAAATCAGCACCACCGGACCGAACGCTGCGCCGAAGCCGGCCCAGGCATAGGCCACCAGGCCCAAAACGCGGTTCTCTGGGTTGGCGGCCAGGGCAATGGCGATCAGCGCCACGGCCAGCACCATCAGGCGACCTACCCAGACCAGCTCGCCCTGGGTCGCGTTCTTGCGCAGGAAGGCCTTGTAGAAGTCCTCGGTCAGCGCACTGGAGCAGACCAGCAACTGACAGCTCAGGGTGCTCATCACCGCCGCCAGGATCGCCGACAGCAGTACACCCGCGACCCAAGGGTTGAACAGGATCTTCGCCAGTTCGATGAACACGCGTTCGTGGTTTTCGGTCACCGGACCGGCCAGCTCAGGGTTCGCCGAGAAGTAGGCGATACCGAAGAAGCCAACGGCACAGGTACCGGCCAGGCACAGGATCATCCAGGTCATGGAAATGCGACGCGCCTTGGCGATCGACTTGACCGAATCGGCGGCCATGAAACGCGCCAGGATGTGCGGCTGGCCAAAGTAGCCAAGACCCCAGCCCATCAGCGAAATGATGCCGATGAAAGTGGCGCCCTTGAGCATGTCGAAGTTCGCCGGATTCTGCGCCTCGATCGCCAGCATGGTGGTGTCGAAGCCGCCAGTGGAGATCAGTACGATGATCGGGGTGAGAATCAGCGCGAAGATCATCAGCGTCGCCTGCACGGTGTCGGTCCAGCTCACCGCCAGGAAACCACCGATGAAGGTATAGGCGATGGTCGCCGCAGCACCCGCCCAAAGGGCTGTTTCGTACGACATGCCGAAGGTGCTTTCGAACAGGCGCGCACCAGCCACGATGCCCGAGGCGCAGTAGATGGTGAAGAATACCAGGATGACCACCGCCGAAATGATGCGCAGCAGGCCACTGCTGTCTTCGAAACGGCTGGCGAAGTAGTCCGGCAGAGTCAGTGCATCACCGTTGTGCTCGGTCTGCACGCGCAGGCGCCCGGCGACGAACAGCCAGTTCAGGTAGGCGCCGACGGTCAGACCGATGGCGATCCAGGCTTCGGACAGGCCGGAGAAGTAGATGGCCCCCGGCAGGCCCATCAGCAGCCAGCCGCTCATGTCGGAAGCGCCGGCGGAGAGCGCGGTAACCACGCTGCCGAGGCTACGACCGCCGAGAATATAGTCGGAAAGGTTCTTGGTGGAGCGATAGGCCGCGAAGCCGATCAGCACCATTGCCGCGATGTAGATCACGAAGGTGATCGTGAGTGGATTGCCCATACGTGTGCCCTGGCGTTTGTTTTTATCTCACGTACAACCACCTGAGGATGGTTGCACCCAGGCGGCGCATCCTATGCAACAACGCAAACAAGGTGCAACCCCTTTTCTACAAGCAGTTGCACCGTAAGCATTTTTTCCGAAATAACCTACTTTTTGCTCCTTTATGGAGCAAAAAAGGTGTTTTTAAGAAAAAAACGCACTGAGCCTGAGCATTTTTCCGTTGTAGATTGAGGCAACTGACGAGTTGCACCCCGACCGTCAAAATTTCCGGTTGCACCTAGTTGCACCCGAATTCGCCTCCCGCTAATCTTGGCGCCAGCTAAGGCCACAGCCGTGGCAATAACGAGGATAAGACATGGCGACGACCACCCTGGGTGTCAAACTCGACGACCCCACCCGTGAGCGACTCAAGACCGCTGCACAATCCATCGACCGCACACCACACTGGTTGATCAAGCAAGCGATCTTCAACTACCTGGAAAAGCTCGAGGGTGGCGCCACTCTGTCTGAACTCGATGGCCATGCCAGCAGCCTAGCCGACGATGTCGGTGACATCCAGCCGGACCATGGCCATCAGTGCTTCCTCGAGTTCGCCGAGAGCATCCTGCCGCAGTCGGTCCTGCGCTCGGCCATCACCGCCGCCTATCGCCGCCCCGAGCAGGAAGTGGTGCCCATGCTTCTGGAGCAGGCGCGACTGACCACGGCGCAGGCCGAGGCCACCAACAAGCTGGCCGCCGGCATTGCCGAGAAGCTGCGCAATCAGAAGAGCGCCGGTGGACGTGCCGGCATCGTCCAGGGGCTGTTGCAGGAGTTCTCCCTGTCGTCCCAGGAAGGCGTGGCGCTGATGTGCCTGGCCGAAGCACTGCTGCGCATCCCCGACAAGGGCACCCGCGACGCCCTGATCCGCGACAAGATCAGCAACGGTAACTGGCAGCCACACCTGGGCAACAGCCCGTCGCTGTTCGTCAACGCCGCGACCTGGGGTCTGCTGCTGACCGGCAAGCTGGTCTCCACCCACAACGAATCCGGCCTGTCCGCTTCGCTCACGCGGATCATCGGCAAGAGTGGCGAACCGATGATCCGCAAGGGCGTCGACATGGCCATGCGCCTGATGGGCGAACAGTTCGTCACCGGCGAAACCATCGCCGAAGCCCTGGCCAACGCCAGCCGCTTCGAATCCAAGGGCTTCCGCTACTCCTACGACATGCTCGGCGAAGCCGCGCTGACCGAACAGGATGCACAGAAGTACCTGGCCTCCTACGAGCAAGCGATCCACTCGATTGGCAAGGCCTCCCATGGCCGTGGCATCTATGAAGGTCCAGGCATCTCCATCAAGCTCTCCGCCCTGCACCCGCGCTACAGCCGAGCGCAGTACGAGCGCGTGATGGAAGAGCTGTACCCGCGCCTGCTGTCGCTGACCCTGCTGGCCAAGCAATATGACATCGGCCTGAACATCGATGCCGAGGAGGCCGACCGCCTGGAATTGTCGCTCGACCTGCTCGAGCGCCTGTGCTTCGAGCCGTCTCTGGCTGGCTGGAACGGTATCGGCTTCGTCATCCAGGCCTACCAGAAGCGCTGCCCGTACGTCATCGACTACGTCATCGACCTGGCCAAGCGCAGCCGTCACCGTCTGATGATCCGCCTGGTCAAAGGCGCCTACTGGGACAGCGAGATCAAGCGCGCGCAGGTCGAGGGCTTGGAAGGCTATCCGGTCTACACCCGCAAGGTTTACACCGACGTGTCCTATGTGGCCTGCGCCCGCAAACTGCTGGCCGTGCCGGAATCCATCTACCCGCAGTTCGCCACCCACAACGCCCACACCCTGTCGGCGATCTACCATATCGCCGGGCAGAACTACTACCCCGGCCAGTACGAGTTCCAGTGCCTGCACGGCATGGGCGAACCGCTGTACGAACAAGTGGTCGGCAAGGTCTCCGAAGGCAAACTGAACCGCCCCTGCCGCGTCTACGCCCCGGTGGGCACTCACGAAACGCTGCTGGCCTACCTGGTTCGCCGTCTGCTGGAAAACGGCGCCAACACCTCGTTCGTCAACCGTATCGCCGACCACTCGATCTCCATTCAGGAGCTGGTGGCCGATCCGGTCGTCAGCATCGAACGCATGGCCACCCAGGAAGGCGGCATCGGCCTGCCGCACCCACGCATTCCGCTGCCTCGCGAGCTGTACGGCAGCGAACGGGCCAACTCGGCGGGCATCGACATGGCCAACGAACACCGCCTGGCGTCGCTGTCCTGCGCCATGCTGGCCACCGCTCACAACGACTGGAAAGCCGCCCCGCTGCTGGCGTGCGCCGCCAGCGAAAGCCCAGCAATTGCGGTACTCAACCCTGCAGATCACCGTGACGTGGTCGGCCACGTGCACGAAGCCACCGTGGCCGACGTCGACAATGCCATCCAGTGCGCGCTCAACGCCGCACCGATCTGGCAGGCCACTCCACCGGCCGAGCGTGCCGCGATCCTCGAGCGTACCGCCGACCTGATGGAAGCGGAGATCCAGCCGCTGATGGGCCTGCTGATCCGCGAAGCCGGCAAGACCTTCGCCAACGCCATCGCCGAAGTGCGCGAGGCAGTGGACTTCCTGCGTTACTACGCTGTGCAGGCACGCAAC
Source organism: Pseudomonas putida (assembly GCF_004357765.1). GTDB lineage: Bacteria > Pseudomonadota > Gammaproteobacteria > Pseudomonadales > Pseudomonadaceae > Aquipseudomonas > Aquipseudomonas putida_U. The sequence goes on from NZ_SMTE01000002.1 coordinate 202,925, forward strand.
GACTTCAGCAATGACGCGCATCGCCCACTGGGTCCAGTGGTGTGCATCAGTCCGTGGAACTTCCCACTGGCGATCTTCACCGGCCAGGTCGCGGCCGCACTGGCCGCGGGCAACCCGGTACTGGCCAAGCCTGCCGAACAGACCCCGCTGATCGCTGCCCAAGCAGTGCGCCTGCTGCTCGAAGCCGGCATTCCCGAGGGCGTGCTGCAACTGCTGCCAGGCCAGGGCGAAAGCGTCGGTGCCGGCCTGGTCGGTGACGAGCGCGTCAAAGGCGTGATGTTCACAGGTTCCACCGAAGTCGCCCGTCTGCTGCAACGCAATGTCGCCGGCCGCCTGGACAACCAGGGCCGTCCGATCCCGTTGATCGCCGAAACCGGTGGCCAGAACGCGATGATCGTCGACTCCTCGGCACTCACCGAGCAAGTGGTCATCGACGTGGTGTCGTCGGCCTTCGACAGCGCCGGTCAGCGCTGCTCGGCCCTACGCGTGCTGTGCCTGCAGGAAGATTCCGCCGACCGCGTGATCGAGATGCTCAAGGGCGCCATGGCCGAAAGCCGCCTGGGCAATCCCGACCGCCTGGCCGTGGACATTGGCCCGGTGATCGATGCCGAAGCCAAGGCTGGCATCGAGAAGCACATCCAGGGCATGCGCGAAAAAGGTCGCTCGGTCTACCAGGTAGCCATCGCCGATGCTGCCGAGGTCAAGCGCGGCACCTTCGTCATGCCGACCCTGATCGAACTGGAGAGCTTCGACGAGCTCAAGCGCGAGATCTTCGGCCCTGTCCTCCACGTGGTGCGCTACAACCGCCGCAACCTGGACCAACTGATCCAGCAGATCAACGACTCCGGCTACGGCCTGACCCTCGGCGTGCATACCCGCATCGACGAGACCATCGCCAAGGTGGTGGAGAAAGCCAACGCCGGCAACATGTACGTCAACCGCAACATCGTCGGTGCGGTCGTCGGCGTGCAGCCGTTCGGCGGTGAAGGTCTGTCCGGCACCGGTCCGAAAGCAGGTGGCCCGCTGTACCTGTACCGCCTGCTGTCGACCCGCCCGGCGGACGCGATCGGTCGCCACTTCCAGCAACAGGACGGCGCCGGCCAGCCGGATCGCGCCCTGCACGATCAACTGATCAAGCCGCTGCACGTCCTCAAGGACTGGGCGCAGAGCAACCAGCAAGCCGACCTGGCCGTATTGTGCGATCAGTTCGCCGGCCAGTCGCAGAGCGGCATCGCCCGCCTGCTCCCCGGTCCGACCGGCGAGCGCAACAGCTACACCATCCTGCCCCGCGAGCACGTGTTGTGCCTGGCAGACAACGAGGCTGACCTGCTGGCGCAGTTCGCCGCCGTACTGGCGGTGGGCAGCTCGGCAGTATGGGTCGACGGCGAGCCCGGCAAGGCTCTGCGTGGCCGCCTGCCGAAGGAGCTGCAGGCCAAGGTCAAGCTGGTAGCGGACTGGAACAAGGACGAAGTGGCATTCGACGCTGTGCTCCATCATGGCGACTCGGACCAACTGCGCCGCGTTTGCCAACAGGTGGCCAAGCGCGCCGGTGCCATCGTCGGTGTGCATGGGCTGTCCAGCGGCGATCACCAGATTGCGCTGGAGCGGTTGGTCATCGAGCGCGCGGTGAGTGTGAACACCGCGGCCGCTGGCGGGAACGCGAGCCTGATGACCATCGGTTGATGGTGGGCGGTTGCTGGACAGAGAAAGGAGAGCTTCGGCTCTCCTTTTTCATGGTGTACGCCTTGAGAGGTTTGGCGCCTGCCAGATCGAGCGCCGCCCGCGCGGCGCTCGATTTCACAGGCGCTGAAAGCATCAAGGCATGCACCTGCATGCCCCCACCCTTTCTATACCCATATCACCCAAACCTATTAACCTCCCCCTGCCTCCACGCCCCCCCTAGACTCGTAGCATCCCCGTCCCAGGACCGCCCCCATGCCCGAGACCCTGCTCAGCGCCCGCAACCTGGCCTTCGAACTCTACGAAGTCCTCGACGCCCAAACCCTCACCCAGCGCCCGCGTTTCGCCGAGCACAGCCGCGAAACCTTCGACGCAGCGCTGGCGACTGCCCGCACCGTCGCCGAAAAGTACTTCGCCCCGCACAACCGCAAGGCCGATGAAAACGAGCCTCGCTACGTCGAGGGCCGGGCCGAGCTGATTGCCGAGGTCAAGCCGGCCATCGAAGCGTTTCTCGACGCCGGCTTCCTCAACGCCAACCGCGACTTCGACGTCGGCGGCATGCAACTGCCCAGCCTGGTCTCCCAGGCCTGCTTCGCTCACTTCCAGGCCGCCAACGCCGGCACAACGGCCTACCCGTTCCTGACCATGGGCGCGGCCAATCTGATCGAGAGCTTCGGCAGCGATGAACAGAAGCGTCTGTTCCTGCAGCCCATGATCGAGGGTCGCTACTTCGGCACCATGGCCCTGACCGAGCCGCACGCCGGATCCTCGCTGGCCGATATCCGCACGCGCGCCGAACCGCTGGGCGATGGGACCTACCACATCAAGGGCAACAAGATCTTCATCTCCGGCGGCGACCACGAACTGTCGGAGAACATCATCCACATGGTCCTGGCCAAGCTTCCGGACGCCCCGCCCGGGGTCAAAGGCATCTCGCTGTTCATCGTGCCCAAGTATCGGGTCAACGCCGATGGCAGCCTCGGCCCGCGCAACGACGTAGTGCTGGCCGGGTTGTTCCACAAGATGGGCTGGCGCGGCACGACCTCCACGGCGCTGAACTTCGGTGACGACGGCCAGTGCGTCGGCTATCTGGTCGGCCAGCCGCACCAGGGCCTGGCCTGCATGTTCCAGATGATGAACGAGGCCCGTATCGGTGTCGGCATGGGTGCAGTGATGCTCGGCTATGCCGGCTACCTCTACTCGCTGGAGTACGCCCGTCAACGGCCGCAAGGCCGCCTGCCGGACAACAAGGACCCGCAAAGCCCGCCGGTGGCGATCAGTGAGCATGCCGACGTCAAGCGCATGCTGCTGGCGCAGAAAGCCTACGTCGAAGGCGCCTTCGACCTGGGCCTCTACGCTGCGCGTCTGTTCGATGACACGCACACCGCGGCCGACCTGACCGAACGCCAGCAAGCCCAGGTATTGCTCGATCTGCTGACGCCCATCGTCAAGTCCTGGCCCTCGGCCTATTGCCTGAAAGCCAACGAATTGGCCATCCAGATCCTCGGTGGCCACGGCTACACCCGCGAGTATCCGGTGGAGCAGTACTACCGCGACAACCGCTTGAACCCGATCCATGAAGGCACCGAGGGCATCCAGGCACTCGACCTGCTCGGCCGCAAACTGGCTCAGCGTGACGGGGCCGGGCTCAAGCAACTGATCCGCCTGATCGCCGCCACCGCCGAGCGCGCCAGCCACCACCCCAATCTGGACGCCCTGCGCCGGCCCCTGGAACAGCTGGTCAGTCGCCTGCAAGGCGTGACCCTGGCCCTGCTGGGCGACCTGGGACAGGGCAAGGTCAGCGCGACATTGGCCAACGCCGCCCTGTACCTCAAGGCATTTGGTCATTGCGTGATCGGCTGGCGCTGGCTGCAGCAAGCGATCCACGCCGAACTCGGCCTGCTTCAGGGCAACGACGCCGATCGCGACTTCTACCTGGGCAAGCTGCAGGCCGCGCGTTATTTCCTGACCTGGGAGGTGCCTGGCTGCCATAATGACCTGGCATTGCTCGAGGCCCGCGACGACACTTGTCTCGAAATGCAAGACGGGTGGTTCTAGGGGGAGCCACCGTGTAGACGGAGGCTTGTCCCATGTTCGATTCCGGCGCCCTGCTGCGCCAGCGCTTCAACGCGCTGCGCAGCAAGGCCGAAGTGTTTTCCCTACGTCACGTCAAACAATCGCATCAGGCACTCTGTGTGCGGCGCAATGTCGCCGAACCGCCCTCGTTCAGCCAGGACGAAGGCGCCATGCTGACGGTGCGGGTCGATGGCGTCGAGGCCTATGCGGCCACCGCCGATCTGTCTCAGGCAGGTTTGCAGCGGGCGCTGGAACAGGCCGAGGCACTGGCCCGGCAGATCGCCAGACACAGCCTGCTCGACCTGCGCGGACAAGCGGTAACCAGTGCCCGTCACGACCACCTTTCGCCTAACCTCGACCAGGCCGTGCCCGGCATCGCCGATTGCCTTGGCCTGCTGGCCAGCGAGTCGGCCAGCGTGCCCAGGGACAGCCGCCTGGTGGACTGGCTGGCGAGCCTGGACATCAGCCTGGTCGAACAGACCTACCTCAACTCCGCCGGCGCCGAGTTGCGCCATGCCCATCGCTTCCTGTTCCCCGGCCTGAGCGTGACCGCCAGTGATGGCAAGGACAGCCAGAGTCGCAGCCTGGGGCTGAGCAACTTCGGCCAGCAAGGTGGCTTCGAGGTCATCCACCGCTGCGGCCTGATCGGCGCCGCCCCGCGGATTGCCGACCAGGCCCTGCAACTGCTGCTGGCGCCCAATACGCCAAGCGGCCCGCGCGATCTGCTGCTGATGCCCGATCAGATGATGCTGCAGATCCATGAATCCATCGGCCACCCGCTGGAGATGGACCGCATTCTCGGCGACGAGCGCAACTACGCCGGCACCAGCTTCGTCAAGGCCAGCGACTTCGGCCACCTGCGCTACGGTTCCGATCTGCTCAACGTCACCTTCGACCCGACCCTGGAGCAGGAATTGGCCAGCTACAGCTACGACGATGACGGCACGCCGGCCAGCAAGCAGTTCCTGATCCGTGACGGCCTGCTGGTACGTCCCCTGGGTGGTGCGCTGTCGCAGTTGCGCTCCGGCCTGGGCGGCGTGGCCAACAGCCGCGCCTGTGGCTGGAACCGGGCGCCGATCGACCGTATGGCCAACCTCAACCTCGAACCCGGCGATCGGACCTTGCAACAGCTGATCGAGGGCATCGAACACGGCATCCTGATGAGCAACAACCGCTCCTGGTCCATCGACGATGCCCGCAACAAGTTCCAGTTCGGTTGCGAGTGGGGTCAAGTGATCGAGGACGGCGAGCTCAAGGGTATCGTCAAGAACCCCAACTACCGCGGCATCTCCGCGCAGTTCTGGCGCAACCTGATGGCAGTCGGCGACCACAGCACCTTCGAAGTGCTCGGCACACCCAATTGCGGCAAGGGCGAACCCAACCAGGTGGTGCGCGTCGGCCACGCCTCGCCCGCCTGCGTATTCCGCCAGATCGATGTATTCGGAGGAGACGCCTGATGAGCGACACCCCACGCCACCGCTTCGAAGCACTGGTCAGCGCACTGCACGCGGCCCTGCTTCCAGGCGAGCAGTTCACCCTCGGCTTCAGTGCCGAGCAGTCGCAGTTCGTCCGCTTCAACCACGCCAAGGTGCGCCAGGCCGGCACGGTTGCCCAGGCCAGCGCCCAACTGCGGCTGGTGCGCGAGGGGCGCCAGGCGCAGCAGCAGGTGACCTTGAGCGACGACGCGCAACTGGACCGGCAGCGTCTGGACGACGCGTTGCAGCAGCTGCGCCAGACCCTGCCACTGCTGGCGCTCGACCCTTACCTGAGTCTGAACGAGAGTGCCTGGCACACCCACAGCCAGCAGCAGCACCCGCTGCCCGAGCTGGACGAGGTGCTGGCACTGGTCGAGGGCGAGGCCGGCGACCTTGATCTGGTCGGCATCTATGCAGCGGGCCCGATCTGCCGCGGCTTCGCCAGTTCGTTCGGAGCCTTCGGCTGGCACCAGGCGAACAGCTTCAACTTCGATTGGAGCCTGTTCCACGCCAATGGCCAAGCCGTTAAAGCCAACTATGCCGGCCAGGCCTGGAACGCCGTGGACTTCACCGCGAGGTTGCGTCAGGCGCGCGAACAACTGGGCTTCCTCGGCCTTGCAGCCATCACCCTGAAACCCGGCAGTTACCGCGCCTACCTGGCCCCGGCGGCCATGGACGAAATCGCCGGCATGCTGTGCTGGGGCGGGTTTTCGGCACAGGCCCTGGCCACCGGCAACAGCGCCTTGCAGCGCCTGTACAACGGCGATGCGACGCTCAGCCCGCAGGTCAGCTTCGCCGAGCAGGTCAGTGGGTCGCTGAGCCCGGCGTTTTCCGACGAAGGCTCGCCACGTTTGGACGTCTCTCTGATCGACCACGGCCAGGCCCACGAACGACTGATCAGTGCCCGCAGCGCCGCCGAGTTCGCACTGCAGAGCAATGGCGCCGACCGCTACGAATCGCCTTGCGCACTGAGCCTGGCCGCAGGCAATCTGCCCAACGCCGAGATACTCGAGCGACTGGGCACCGGTTTGTACATCAGCAACCTCTGGTACCTCAATTACTCGGACCTACCCGCCGCGCGCATGACCGGGCTGACCCGTTTCGCCACCTTCTGGGTCGAGAACGGGCAGATCCAGGGGCCGGTGAGCACCATGCGCTTCGATGACAGCCTGTACAACCTGCTGGGCAGCGAGCTGGAAGCGCTGACCCAGGAGCGCGAGATGATTCTGTCGACCAGTACCTATGGACAGCGCAGTACCGGATCGAGTCATTTGCCGGGGGCATTGGTCAAAGGGCTGACCCTGACATTGTGATTGGCACCACCGGCCCTTTCGCGGGCAAGCCCGCTCCAGGATGATCACGCAATCCATGTAGGAGCGGGCTTGCCCCGCGAAAGGGCCGGCACTGACAAACGAGGACGTCATGCCCGAACGCACGCCGCTAGACCCTGTCACTGCCCGCTGGATCCCCTGGGTGGTGGCCATCGCCTTCTTCATGCAATCGCTGGACGGCACCATCCTCAACACCGCGCTGCCGGCCATGGCTCGCTCGCTGGCTGAAGACCCGCTGCGCATGCAGGGGGTGATCATCGCCTACATGCTCACCGTAGCGCTGCTCATCCCGGCCTCAGGCTGGATCGCCGACCGCTTCGGCACCAAGCGCATCTTCTTCAGCGCGATCTTGCTGTTCAGCTTCGGCTCGCTGCTGTGCGCCGCCGCCAACAGCCTGGGTTTTCTGATCTTCGCGCGGGTCGTGCAGGGTCTGGGCGGGGCGCTGATGCTTCCGGTCGGGCGCCTGGTGGTGTTGCGCGCCTACCCGCGCAGCGACCTGGTGCGGATCATGAGCTTCATCACCATCCCCGGCCTGCTCGGGCCACTGCTGGGCCCTACGGTGGGCGGCTGGCTGGTGGAGATTCTCAGCTGGCACTGGATCTTCCTGCTCAACCTGCCGGTCGGCGTCCTGGGCTGCTATGCCGTGTGGAAGTTCATCCCTGACCTGCGCGGCGCCGAACGTACCACCTTCGACGGCCCAGGGTTCCTGCTGTTCGGCGCGGCGATGGTGCTGATCACCATCGCCATGGAGGGCCTGGGCGAACTGCACCTGCCGCACCTGCGGGTGATGCTGCTGCTGTTCGCCGGCATGGCCTGCCTGGCGGCCTATTGGCTGCGCGCCGGGCGCGACCCCCAACCGCTGTTCTCGCCCAGCCTGTTCCGCGTACGGACCTTCGCCATCGGCATCCTCGGCAACCTGTTCGCCCGTCTGGGCAGCGGCGCCCTGCCCTTCCTGGTGCCGCTGCTGCTGCAGGTGGCGCTGGGCTACTCGCCGGCCCAGGCTGGCATGAGCATGATCCCGCTGGCGGCGGCGGCGATGGTCGCCAAGTCCATAGCCCGGCCACTGATCGAGCGCTTCGGCTACCGCATCATCCTCACCGCCAATACCTTGCTGCTCGGTATGCTCCTGGCCAGCCTCGGGCTGGTGGACGAGCAAACGCCCTATGCCGTGCTGCTCATCCATCTCGGCCTGCTCGGCGCGGTCAACTCGATGCAGTTCACGGCCATGAACACGGTGACCCTGATCGACCTCGACGATGCACACGCCAGCAGCGGAAACAGCCTGCTGTCGGTGGTCGCGCAGCTGTCGCTGAGCCTCGGTGTGGCGTGCGCCGGTGCACTGCTCGGAGGGTTCACCGCAGCCGGCAGCGCCGAAGGTGTGGATAGCACGCTGGGGGCCTTCCAACTGACCTTCGTGACCATCGGCGTCATGGCCACGCTGGCAGCGGCGATCTTCCTGCAGTTGTCGCCGACGGACGGAAGGCGTGCCCGTCGTCCGGAAGCGCACATGGAATCGTAGGGCGAATGGCCATGAGGCTGGTAGACTGTGCGACATTTTTCGCTTCGCACCGCAGGCCCGCCTCGTGACCACCGACTCCACCGCCTTCGCCTCCCTGCCGCTGTCCGCCGCCATGCTGGCCAACCTGGACGCCCTCGGCTATGCCTCGATGACACCGATTCAGGCGCAAAGCCTGCCGGTCATTCTCAAGGGCCAGGACCTGATCGCCCAGGCCAAGACCGGCAGCGGCAAGACCGCGGCATTCGGCATCGGTCTGCTCAATCCGATCAACCCACGCTACTTCGGTTGCCAGGCCCTGGTGCTGTGCCCTACTCGCGAGCTGGCCGACCAGGTCGCCAAGGAGCTGCGCCGCCTGGCCCGCGCCGAAGACAACATCAAGATCCTGACCCTGTGCGGCGGTGTCTCGCTCGGCCCCCAGATCGCCTCTCTGGAGCACGGTGCGCACATCATCGTCGGCACGCCAGGGCGTATCCAGCAACACCTGGACAAGGGCACCCTGGTGCTCGATGGACTCAACACCCTGGTGCTCGATGAAGCCGATCGCATGCTCGACATGGGCTTCTTCGATGCCATCGCCAGCATCATCGGCAAGACCCCGTCGCGCCGCCAGACCCTGCTGTTCTCCGCCACCTATCCGGCCGGTATCGAGCAACTGGCCGCCGATTTCATGCGCAAGCCGCAGCAGGTCAAGGTCGAGAGCCTGCACGCCGACAACCAGATCGAACAGCGCTTCATCGAGATCGACCCGCAGCAGCGCCTCGAGGCTGTCACCCGGGTGCTCGGCCACTACCGCCCGCAATCGTGCGTGGCGTTCTGCTTCACCAAGCAGCAGTGCGAAGATGTTGTCGCTCACCTGACGGCCAAAGGCATCGTCGCCCAGGCCCTGCATGGCGACCTGGAACAACGTGATCGCGACCAGGTGCTGACCATGTTCGCCAATCGCAGCAGCTCGGTGCTGGTGGCCACCGACGTGGCCGCCCGTGGCCTGGACATCGACGGTCTGGACATGGTCATCAACGTCGAGTTGGCCCGCGATGCCGAAATTCATGTGCACCGTGTCGGCCGTACCGGCCGTGCCGGCGAGAAAGGCATCGCCATCAGCCTGGTGGCCCCGGCCGAAGGGCACCGCGCCCAGGCCATCGAAGACCTGCAGAAGAGTCCGCTGCGCTGGGACCCGCTTGAGAGCCTGAAGAACAAGGGTGGTGAGCCGTTGCTGCCGGTCATGAGCACCCTGTGCATCGCTGCCGGGCGCAAGGACAAGCTGCGCCCAGGCGACATCCTCGGTGCGTTGACCGGCGACGCCGGTATCCCCGGCAAGCAGGTCGGCAAGATCGCCATCTTCGACTTCCAGGCCTTTGTCGCCGTCGAGCGCGCGCTGGCCAAACAGGCCATGCAGCGACTCAACAGCGGCAAGATCAAGGGTCGATCGCTGAAGGTTCGTATCGTCTGATCATTCTTTGCGGCCGCTGCACGGGCCATTCGCGGGACAAGCCCGCTCCCACAGGTACTCCCCCGTCTGAAGGATCATTGAGATCCTGTGGGAGCGGGCTTGCCCCGCGAATGGGCGGCACAGCAGCCCCAGAAACATTCAAGAGGTAACACCGTGCACACCACCGACGTGATCATCATCGGCGCTGGCGCCGCGGGCCTGATGTGCGCTCAGCTAAGCGCCCGCCGTGGCCGCCGGGTACTGCTGCTCGACCACGCCAACAAGCCTGGCAAGAAAATCCTCATGTCCGGCGGCGGGCGCTGCAACTTCACCAATCTGTACACCGAGCCCGGCAACTTCCTCTCGCACAACGCGCACTTCTGCAAGTCGGCCCTGGCCCGCTACACCCAGTGGGACTTCATCGAGCTGGTAGCCAAGCACGGGGTGCCGTATCACGAGAAGAAGCTCGGCCAGCTGTTCTGCGACAACAAGGCCAGCGACATCCTCGACATGCTGCTGAGCGAATGCGACGAGGCCGGTGCGCAGTTGCGCATGCACACCAGCATCGAGCACATCGAAAAAACCGAAGCCGGTTACCTGCTACAGACCAGCGTCGGCCCGTTCGCCTGCCAGTCACTGGTGATCGCCACCGGCGGTCTGTCGATTCCGACCCTCGGCGCCACCGGTTTCGGTTATCAAGTGGCGCGCCAGTTCGGCCATACACTGCTGCCGACCCGCGCAGGACTGGTGCCGTTCACCATCACCGAGCCGCAACTCAAGGCAATGTGCACAGAGCTTTCCGGCACCTCGCTAGACTGCATCGCCAGCTGCAATGGCACCAGTTTCCGGGAAAACCTGCTGTTCACCCACCGCGGCCTCAGCGGTCCGGCGATCCTGCAGATCTCGTCGTTCTGGGAAGCAGGCGACACGCTGGAGCTCAACCTGCTGCCTGACCACGACGCCCTGCAATGGCTGCAACAACAGCAGGCCGAACGAGGCAACAGCGAGCTGAAGACGGTGCTCGGCGAGGTGTTCACCCGCAAGTTGGCCAACCTGCTGGCCGAACAGTGGTTCGACTCGCGGCCGATGAAGCAGTACACCCCGGCAGAGCTGACGCAGATCGCCGATAAACTGGCCGCGTGGCAACTGGTGCCGGCCGGCACCGAAGGCTACCGCACCGCCGAAGTGACCCTCGGCGGCGTCGATACCCGCGAGGTGTCGTCCAAGACCATGGAGTCGCTGAAGAGCCCGGGCCTGTACTTCATCGGCGAAGTGCTCGACGTCACCGGCCACCTGGGCGGTTTCAATTTCCAGTGGGCCTGGGCCTCTGCCAACGCCGCCGCGCAGTTCGTGTAGAGTAGAGTCCATCGAGCAGCACGGAACGCTTCTTGCTGGTCCGTGCGCTCATGCATTCAATCGATCACTGCCCAGCAGGCCATCATGTCATCGAGCTCGTTCCGTCAGTCACTGCGTCGCCTGTGGGGCCAAGACAAGTTCAGCTACAGCATCCGGGTAACGGTTGCGCTTACCGGCAGCATGGCGCTGTGCTGGTACCAGGACGAGATGGGGCTGCTGATTCCCTTGTTCCTGGGCATCATCGCCAGCGCCCTGGCCGAAACCGACGACAGCTGGCAAGGGCGTCTCAGCGCCCTGGCCGTGACTCTGGTGTGCTTCGCCATCGCCGCCCTGGCGGTGGAGTTGTTGTTCCCCTACCCCTGGATCTTCGTCATCGCCCTGGCCCTGGCCGCATTCGGCCTGACCATGCTCGGCGCGCTCGGCGAACGCTATGGGGCGATCGCTTCGGCCACACTGATCACCTCGGTATACACCATGATCGGCGTGGACCAGCGGGGCGGCCAGGTCAGCGATTTCTGGCACGAGCCGATGCTGCTGGTGGCCGGCGCGGCCTGGTACGGCCTGCTGTCGGTAGTGTGGCAACTGTTGTTTTCCAATCAACCGGTGCAGCAGAGCCTGGCCAAGCTATTCCAGGAGCTGGGCCTGTACCTCAAGCTCAAGGCCAATCTGTTCGAACCGATCCGCAACCTTGACCTCGAGGCTCGGCGCCTGGAGTTGGCACAGCAGAACGGCAAGGTGGTGGCGGCGCTCAACGCCGCCAAGGAAATCATTCTGCACCGCGTCGGCAACAGCCAGCCCAACTCCAAGGTCAGCCGCTACCTGAAACTGTACTTTCTGGCCCAGGACATCCATGAGCGGGTCAGCGCCTCGCACTATCCCTACAACGCCCTGGCGGAGGCGTTCTTCCACAGCGACGTGATGTTCCGCTGCCAGCGCCTGCTGCGCCAGCAGGGCTCGGCTTGCCAGGAGCTGGGGCGGTCGATCCGCCTGCGTCAGCCGTTCGTCCTCGACTCCCGCTTCGCCGATGCCCTGGAAGACCTCAACGCCTCACTCGAACACCTACGCCAACAGAACAATCCCGCCTGGCGGGGTTTGTTGCGCTCGCTGCGCGCACTGGCAGCCAACCTGGCCACCCTCGACCGCCTGCTCAGTGCCGCCAGCAACCCCGACAGCCTCGCCGACGCCAGCGACAGCAGCCTGCTGGACCGTTCGCCGCGCACCCTCAAGGACGTCTGGACGCGTCTACGCACCCAGCTCACTCCCACTTCGCTATTGTTCAGGCATGCCTTGCGCCTGCCATTGGCGCTGTCGATCGGCTATGGCATGGTGCATCTGATCCACCCGACCCAGGGCTACTGGATCATCCTCACCACGCTGTTCGTCTGCCAACCCAACTACGGCGCCACCCGGCGCAAGCTGGTGCAGCGGGTGTTCGGCACGGCCATCGGCCTGACCGTGGGCTGGGCGCTGTTCGACCTGTTCCCCAATCCGATCATCCAGTCGCTGTTCGCCGTGGTCGCAGGGGTGGTGTTCTTCGTCAACCGTACCACCCGCTATACCCTGGCTACCGCCGCGATCACGCTGATGGTGCTGTTCTGCTTCAACCAGATCGGCGATGGCTACGGCCTGTTCCTGCCGCGGCTGTTCGATACCTTGGTCGGCAGTCTGATCGCCATCCTGGCGGTGTTCCTGTTCCTGCCCGACTGGCAGGGACGGCGCCTGAACAAGGCGCTGGCCAACACCCTCGCCTGCGCCAGCGTGTACCTGCGCCAGATCATGCAGCAGTACGCCCATGGCAAACGCGACGACCTGGCCTACCGCCTGGCCCGACGCAACGCCCACAACGCCGACGCGGCGCTGTCCACCACGTTGGCCAACATGCTCATGGAGCCTGGGCACTTCCGCAAGGAAGCCGACGTCGGTTTCCGCTTCCTGGTGCTGTCGCATACCTTGCTCAGCTATCTTTCCGGCCTTGGCGCCCACCGCGATACGGCGCTACCGGCCGAGGTCCAGGAACAGTTGATCGATGGCGCGGCGCAGAGCCTGGCCAACAGTCTCGATGAGATCGCCAATGGCCTGGCGGCGCGCTTGCCGGTAGCGATCCACAGCGATGCAGAAGAAGCCTTGGCCAATCAGCTGGAGCAGATGCCCGATGAGCTGGATGAGCATCAACGCCTGGTGCAGACCCAGCTGGCATTGATCTGTCGACAATTGGCGCCGCTGCGCACCATGGCTGCGCACCTGATCAAGGAAAGTGCGCCGACTTGAAAAAGCGGACATCAATCAGAAGCCGTACTGGCGCGACAACCGCGCGTAGCTGCCATCGGCCTTCATTGCAGCGATGGCCCGCTCGAAGCGCTCGATGATCTCCTCGTGCCCCGGGTGCTTCAGGCTCACCAGGATATGCAGGGTATTCTCCGCCAGCGGCGGCTCCACCAACTCGACCGCATCGCGCACCCAGGCCGGCTCGCGCTGCAAATGGAAACGGGCAACCTGCTCATCCTCCACCGCCAGATCGACACGCCCAGCCGCCAGCATGCGCACGGCGGACGAGAATGAGCGCACCTCGACCTTGCGTAACCGGGCATCACCGTCGAATTGTGTCGTGTAGGCGTAGTCACGAACCACGGCGATGCTGTGCGGATACAGGTCGGCCGGGCGTCGATATAGGAAGCTGTCACCCTTGCGCTTGAGCAGACGGACCCGGTTGCTCAGGTACGCCTTGGAGAAGTGCCCGATACGGGTACGCGAATCGTTGTACCAAGCATTGACCAGTACATCGTAACGGCCTTCGCCGATGCCCATCAGCGCCCGCGCCCAAGGCACTTCCTCGGTGACGCAGGTATACCCCGCGCGGGTCAGCGCCGTGCTGACGATGCGGGTGGCCAAACCACCACCTGGCATACTGGCATCGGTGAACGGCGGCCAGTTATCTGCCACCAGCCGCAGCGTGTCGCTGGCCGGAGCCGGAGGCGACAGCATTATGCTCAACAGGCCCAATACACAAAGCAGTGACTTCATGTTCAAGTCCTTTTGCAACAGGGGAGATGCTGTGGAGGGAAACGCCAGACCACGAGGTTACACAAAGCCATCCCGTTGGGCAGCGGCCATTAATGTCAATTAGCCTCTATTTTGGCCGACTCGTTGTCCGGCCCTGGATCGACATGGCTTGAAGCACCGATCGGCTCGTCGTCGCCGCCTCGATTTGCGATGATCGCTCGTCTTTCCGAGGAGTTACTTCAATGTCCACTGAATGGATCTGCAAGCATCACACCGACCTGAGCAAGGAACAGCTCTATGCCATTCTGCAATTGCGCACCGAAGTCTTCGTGGTCGAACAACACTGCGCCTACCAGGAAGTCGACGGCCAGGACCTGACCGGCGATACCCTGCACCTGATGGGTTGGCAGGATGACCAACTGGTGGCCTACCTGCGCCTGCTCGACCCGCAGTCCCAGGGTGGCGATGTGGTCATTGGCCGGGTGGTGACATCACCGCGGGCACGAGGCGAAAAGCTCGGTCATCCGCTGTTGCTCAAGGGCCTGGAAGCCGCCGGGCACTGCTGGCCCGGCACGCCGGTCTATCTCTCGGCCCAGGCCCACCTGAAGGGCTTCTATGCCCAACATGGATTCGAAGTGGCTGGCGAGGAATACCTCGAGGACGGCATCCCCCACATCGGCATGCGCAAAGGCTAAGCGTTCAGGGGTAGCCCAGCACCTCGCGGATCTGCCGCAGGTGCCGGATGATCCATTGCTTGTCGATCGCCCCCCAATCATGGATGCGGTAGTGCCCGGCGTGATTGCGCGCGCCCTCCTGCTGCTCGAACTCGCAGACGATGTCCAGGTCTGCCAGCGCGACGATGGTGTCTTGCGCCGTGCGCCGCGGCATGCCGGTGGCCTCCATCAGCGCCGGCACACTGGTCGCAGTCTGACTATCGATGAGCCAGGCCACGTAAAGGCGCCGATAGAAACTGCTCTTGGTCTTGCTCACTTCCATGCTGCGTGGTCCTCAAGCGTGGCCCGGCAGTTCCCGATAGGTCAGGTAGATGCGCAGGTCGAATTCCAGTTGGTGGTAGTCCGGCTCCATGTGCTGGCAAAGCTGGTAGAACGCCTTGTTGTGATCGCGCTCGCGCAGGTGGGCCAGTTCATGCACGACGATCATGCGCAGAAACTGTGGCGCGGCCTCCTTGAACAGCGAGGCGATACGGATTTCCTTCTTGGCTTTGAGCTTGCCGCCCTGCACACGCGACACCGCGGTATTCAACCCCAGGGCCCGGTGGGTGAGGTCCAGACGATTGTCGAACAGCACCTTGTCGAGGTTCGGCGCGCTGCGCAGGTACTGCTGGCGCAGGCCCTGGGCATACTCGTACAACGCCCGGTCGCTCTGCACGTCGTGACGCTCGAAATAGCGCCGCTGCAGGTACTCGCCCAGTCGATCGTTGTCGATCATCTGGCGGACCTGCTCCTGAAGGTGCGGCGGGTAGGCTTGCAAATAGCGTAAGACGGTCATGGCCCGACGTTCTTGGATAACAGACGCGAGTTTATCCAACTAGCAGGCTGGCCAGGGGAAAATCGGCGCAAAGTTGCCGGCATCCACGGCGGTCAACGGGTGGGCAACGAGGAAGCCCTGCACGTAGGCACAGCCATTGGCCTTGAGCCAGGCGGCCTGGGCCGGTGTCTCCACGCCTTCGGCGATCACCGTGATGCGGTACTCGTCACACAGGCCGATGACGCTGCGCGCCAGTGCAGTGTCCAACTCCGAATCCGGCAGCCGGGCCACCAGATGGCGGTCGAGCTTGAGGGTGTCGATGGGCAGGTCGCGGATCATACGCAGCGAACAGTCGCCAGCGCCGAAATCGTCCAGCGCGACCCGCACCCCCAGGTCGCGCAGGCGATGCACCTGCTTCACCGCAGCATCGATGTTGTACATCAACGAGGTCTCGGCAATCTCGACTTCCAGCTGCGACGGCACCAAGTCACATGTCTCGATGACCTGACGCAGCTCCTCCACCAGGTTGGGCATGGTGAACTGTGCTCTGCTCAAACTGATGCCCAGCACCAGATCCGCTGGAAAGCGCTCGCACCAGGCCTGTCGCTGCGCAGCCCCCTGGCGGTAGATCCAGCTGGCCAGGCGGCTGATCAGCCGCGCTTCCTCCAGCAAGGGGATGAACAGCCCCGGCGGCACATCGCCGACACTCGGATGCTGCCAACGCAACAAGGCTTCGAAGCCGCGCAGGCGACCATCGGCAAAGCCCACCTGGGGCTGATAGACCAGGCTGAAGTCGTGCTGCTCGATGGCGCTGCGCACGCTGGTCTCGAGCATCAGCCGCGAACGCGCGCGGCCGTTGAGTTCCTGGTCATAGAAGCGATACTGCTGGCGCCCGGCCTGCTTGGCCGCGTACATGGCGGCGTCGGCCGCACGCAACAAGCCCTCGACCGTGGCACCGCAGTCCGGATAAGTGGCGATGCCGATACTGACACCAAGGCTGAGCTCCAGCCCATTGACCTGCTGGCACACCGACATGCGCTCGAGCAGTTTTTCGGCGTATCGACCGGCCAGCTCGGGGTACGGCAGGCCATCGAACAGTGCGGTGAATTCGTCACCGCCCATTCGCGCCAGCAGAGCCTCGCTGCCCAGGCAGTCCTTGAACTGCTCGGCAACCCAGCGCAACACGTGATCGCCGGTCTCATGGCCAAGCGAATCGTTGATCCGCTTGAAACCGTCCAGGTCCATGTACATCAACGCCTGCGCTTTTTCCGAACGCTCGTTGCGCAGCAACACGCCCTCGGCCGCTTGGTAGAAGCCTCTTCGATTGAGCAGACCGGTCAGCGGATCGGTCACCGCCTGATACTCCAGTTGCTGGTGCAGGTTGCGTACCGCCGACATGTCGAGCACGGTCACCACCATCGCTCGCTGCTCGGCCGGCAACGGTGCGCACGACAACGCTACTGGCGCCAGTTGCCCGCTCCGGGTGCGCAACTGGGCATCATGCACCCGGAAGATCTGCTGAGCCTGGAAGGCCCTGAAGAAGTCCGATTCGCTCCAGGCAGTCCCTTCCGGTACCGGCAACAGGCTCAGCAGGTGGCTGCCCCGGAGCTGCTCCACGGACGTGTCCAGCAGCCTGCAGATCGCGGGATTGGCAAAGCCGATGGTGCCTTGCACATCGACGACCAGGATGCCCTCGGCAGCGTTGTCCAGAATCGAGGCATTGAAGACGTGCGCTGCCTCCAGCTCGCGGGTGAGCCGCTGCAGCATGCGTCTGTTGCGCTGCTGATCCAGCAGGGCCTGCACCTTCGGTTTGAGGATTTGCGGGTCGAAGGGTTTGAATACGTAATCCACCGCGCCATTGGCGTAACCCTTGCGCACGGCGGCCTCGGACTGCTCGTTGGCGGTGAGGAAGATGATTGGGGTGAGCTGGGTGCGCTGGCTGCCGCGCATCAACCGGGCGACTTCGAAGCCGTCCATTTCCGGCATCTGTACATCCAGCAATACCAGATCGACCTCATATTCGAGCAATGCGCTCAGGGCTTCCATACCTGAGCTGGCGGTTACCACCTGCCAATCCTGACGGGCGAGCAAAGCCTGCATGCTGATGAGGTTCTCGGGGTAATCGTCTACCACCAGAAGGACCGAACGGTTTTCCGGGGGGTGAGGGTTAGCGCCATCCATGCTGCGTCTCTTGTTAGATCGACTTCGACTTGCAATTGGATCCGATTGTTTACTTTAGCGGTGGCCAGAAAACTCGCAACGCGACAAAATGGCAATCCGCCATCAATTATGAAACTAGCCGACTAACGGTCAGCTTGCCAACTTCATGTTGGTGCAATCCATTTGCGCGGAAGAAACCTATTTAATGCCTGCCATAAGGTATTTGGCGCCTGTGAGATCGAGCGCCGCCTCAACCCCCAAGACAAGCACCTGGTGGCTCTCACCAATCTGCCGCTAAGCCAATCGCCGCCACTCTTTCCCAACATTCCGTGAAGAGCCCAAAAAAAACCCGCATCGCTGCGGGTTTTTCGGGGTCTGAGCGGCGAGAGCCGATCAGTTGACCTTGGCGGCCAGTTCACCTTTGGCGTAACGCTGGAACATGCCTTCCAGGGAGATCGGCTTGATCTTCGAGGCATTGCCGGCGGTGCCGAAGGCTTCGTAACGGGCGATGCACACGTCACGCATGGCCTTCACGGTTTCGGCGAAGAACTTACGTGGGTCGAACTCGCTCGGATGCTGGGCCATGTAACGGCGAATGGCACCGGTCGAGGCCAGGCGCAGGTCGGTATCGATGTTGACCTTGCGTACGCCGTACTTGATGCCTTCGACGATTTCTTCGACCGGTACGCCGTAGGTTTCCTTGATCTGGCCACCGTACTCGTTGATGATCGCCAGCCAGTCCTGCGGTACCGAGGACGAACCATGCATCACCAGGTGCGTGTTGGGGATGCGCTTGTGGATTTCCTTGATGCGGTCGATCGCCAGGATGTCACCGGTGGGTGGCTTGGTGAACTTGTAGGCACCGTGGCTGGTGCCGATGGCGATGGCCAGGGCGTCGACCTGAGTCTTCTTGACGAAGTCGGCGGCCTCTTCCGGATCGGTCAGCATCTGGCTGTGGTCCAGGGTGCCTTCGGCGCCGATACCGTCCTCTTCGCCAGCCTGGCCGGTTTCCAGGCTACCCAGGCAGCCCAGCTCGCCCTCTACCGACACGCCACAGGCGTGGGCGAACGCCACGGTCTGCTGAGTCACACGGACGTTGTAGTCGTAGTCGGACGGGGTCTTGCCGTCTTCCTTCAGCGAACCGTCCATCATCACCGAGCTGAAGCCCAGCTGGATGGAGCGCTGGCACACGTCAGGGCTGGTGCCGTGGTCCTGGTGCATGCACACCGGGATGTGCGGGAATTCCTCGATGGCCGCCAGGATCAGGTGGCGCAGGAACGGGGCACCGGCGTATTTGCGCGCACCGGCCGACGCCTGGACGATGACCGGGGAGTCGGTCTTGTCGGCGGCTTCCATGATGGCGCGCATTTGCTCGAGGTTGTTGACGTTGAAAGCTGGAACGCCGTAACCGAACTCGGCGGCGTGGTCCAGCATCTGGCGCATGCTAATGAGTGCCATTGTGTATCTCTCTCCCGACAAGCGTCGTTTGTTTCGTGCAAGCCTGCCGCAGGGGCGGTTGCTGTTCAAGTAGTGTGGGCCATCGATACGGCCCGGCCAGTCACGGTGCCTTGCAGCCCCGCCCAATCAGATCGTTGGTCGCCACCCAGTAGACCAGGCCTTCCTCACCCTTGGTGTGGAACGCCAGCACGCCATCGCTGTACAGCGCGCCCGAAGCGCCCGGCTCGGACTTGAGCCGATAGACCTGGTCGCCGCCGCCGAGGCGCACGTCGACCGCGTCGCGTTGCGCGTCGGCGAAGCGCCAAAGCACTTCAGCCTGGGTGTCGCAGACCCAGCGGGTCCAATCGTCAGCCGGTGCTTCTGGCGCCGGCTGCAGCAGCGAGCATCCTGCCAATGTCGCCAGGGCCATCGAGGCCAGTAGCGCTTTCATCACATTACTCCGCTGGGGGCTGCGGTGCGGCCCCTGTGTTCAAGACCACCAAATGCCGATTAGGTTGCCCGGTTACCGATCAAGGGCAACCCGGGGCCTGGCGCTGGTGTTCTTCATCGTACTTTTCCAGGCCCTCCGGGCCCACGCGCTTGTTGATCACCGGCACGGTCTCGGCCTGCCACTGCGACTGGTAGCAACCGCCCTTGGGCGGATGTGCCGGGTCTTCCGCGGGCGGGCTGCCGGAGCAAGCGCCCAGCAGACCGGCGGTGATCATCAAAGGCAACAGTTTGACCATCAGGTCGCTCCCTTTGCCAGGCGCTGCCATTATCAGGCCTTGGCCCGTTCTTCCAGGATTGCCACGGCAGGCAGAACCTTGCCCTCGACGAACTCGAGGAACGCACCGCCACCGGTAGAAATGTAGGAGATATCCGCGCCCACGCCATACTTGTCGATAGCGGCCAGGGTATCGCCACCCCCGGCGATGGAGAACGCAGCGCTTTCGGCAATGGCCTTGGCCAGCACCCGGGTGCCGTTGCCGAACTGGTCGAACTCGAACACGCCGACCGGGCCGTTCCACAGAATGGTCTTGGACGACTTCAGCAGCTCGGCGAAGTTGGCGGCGGTCTGTGGGCCGATGTCGAGGATCATGTCGTCGGCGGCAACGTCGGCGATGGCCTTGACGGTAGCCTCGGCGCTCTCGGCGAATTCCTTGGCGACTACCACATCGACCGGCAGCGGCACGCTGACCTTGGCGGCGATGGCCTTGGCCGTGTCGACCAGGTCGGCTTCGTACAGCGACTTGCCGACCGGGTGACCGGCGGCGGCGAGGAAGGTGTTGGCGATGCCGCCACCGACGATCAGCTGGTCACAGACCGAGCTCAGGCTGTTCAGCACGTCCAATTTGGTCGACACCTTGGAACCGGCGACGATGGCCGCCATCGGCTTGGCCGGCGCCTTCAGTGCCTTGCCCAGTGCGTCCAGCTCGGCCGCCAGCAGCGGACCGGCAGCAGCGACCTTGGCGAACTTGGCCACGCCGTGGGTCGAACCTTCGGCGCGGTGCGCGGTGCCGAAGGCGTCCATGACGAATACGTCGCACAAGGCGGCGTACTTCTGTGCCAGCTCGTCGGCGTTCTTCTTCTCGCCCTTGTTGAAGCGCACGTTCTCGAACAGCACCAGGTCACCGGCCTTGACCTCGACGCCTTCGAGGTAATCGGCAACCAGCGGTACTTCACGGCCCAAGGCCTTGGTCAGGTACTCGGCCACTGGCTTGAGGCTGTTCTCGGCCGAGAACTCGCCTTCGGTCGGGCGCCCCAGGTGCGAGCAGACCATGACCGCCGCGCCCTTCTCCAGGGCCAGCTTGATGGTCGGCAGCGCGGCCTGGATACGCGCGTCGCTGGCGACCACGCCGTCCTTCACAGGTACGTTGAGGTCTTCGCGGATCAGTACGCGCTTACCTTGCAGGTCGAGGTCGGTCATCTTCAACACGGTCATGAATGCAGTCCTTCAGGGCTGTTTGGTGCGGGTTGGGTTGACGACGTGCAGGTAGTGCTGTGCAACGTCGAGCATACGGTTGGCGAACCCCCATTCGTTGTCGAACCAAGCCAGCAGGTTCACCAGGCGTGGGCCGGAGACGCGGGTCTGGCTGGCATCGACGATCGCCGAATGCGGGTCGTGGTTGAAATCACAGCTGGCATGCGGCAGCTCGGTGTAGGCCAGCAGACCTTGCAGCGGGCCATGCAGCGCAGCCTCGCGCAGTACCTGGTTCACTTCGGCGGCGCTGGTGTCACGCGCAGTCTGCAGGGTGATATCCAGGCACGAGACGTTGACGGTCGGTACGCGTACCGCTTTGGCCTGGATTCGCCCGGCAAGTTCCGGAAGCAGGCGCTCGATGCCGCGCGCAAGCCCCGTCGAGACCGGAATCACCGACTGGAAGGCAGAGCGCGTGCGGCGCAGGTCTTCGTGGTGATAGGCGTCGATCACCGGCTGGTCGTTCATCGCCGAGTGGATGGTGGTGATCTGCACGTACTCGATGCCGAACGCCTGATCCAGCACCCGCAGCAACGGCACGCCGCAGTTGGTGGTACAGGAGGCGTTGGAGACCAGACGCTCGCTACCGTTCAGGCAATCCTGGTTGATCCCGTAGACCACCGTGGCATCGACATCGGCCTCGCTGGCCATGGGCTGGGAGAACAGGACGCGCGGTGCACCGGCCTCCAGGAAACGCTGACCATCGGCGCGGGTGTGGTAGGCGCCGGAGCACTCCAGCACCAGGTCGATGTCCAGGCCCGCCCAGTCGACGCCCTCTGGCGTGGCGCTGCGCAACACTTTCACGCAGTCGCCATTGATATGCAGACAATCGCCATCGACCTTCACCTCACCGGGGAAACGCCCATGGGTGGAGTCGAAGCGAGTCAGGTATTCGATGCTGGCCTGATCGGCCAGGTCATTCAGTGCGACGATCTCGAATCCGGCCTTCGCCCCTCGCTCGAACAGTGCGCGCAGGACACAACGACCGATGCGGCCGTAACCGTTGAGTGCAACTTTATAGGGACGCGGGTGGGGCATTCGTTGGCTCGCGGAACAGATCGTTGTGGGTTGTCTGCAGCATTTGTGGTGTCGCATTCGCGGGCAAGCCCGCTCCCACAGAGGTTGCAAGAAACCCTGTGGGAGCGGGCTTGCCCGCGAACAGCAGCGACACCGCTCGCAGATCTTTACATCAGTCTTCCAGCAGCTCTTCGGCGGTGCCCAGGATGTTCTCCAGGGTGAAGCCGAATTCCTCGAACAGCGCGGCAGCCGGGGCCGACTCGCCATAAGTGGTCATACCGATGATACGACCTTCGAGGCCGACGTACTTGTACCAGAAGTCGGCATGCGCTGCTTCGATGGCGATGCGCGCACCGACTTCCACGGGCAGTACCGACTGCTTGTAGGCCGCATCCTGGGCGTCGAATACGCTGGTGCACGGCATCGACACCACACGTACCTTGCGACCCTGCTCGGTCAGCTTGGCCTGGGCCTGGACGGCCAGCCCCACTTCCGAACCGGTGGCGATCAGGATCAGCTCAGGCTCGCCCGCGCAATCCTTGAGCACGTATCCACCGCGGCTGATATCGGCGATCTGCTGGGCATCGCGTGGTTGATGTTGCAGGTTCTGGCGCGAGAAGATCAGCGCCGATGGGCCGTCCTTGCGCTCCAGGGCGTGTTTCCAGGACACGGCCGACTCGACCGCGTCGGCTGGACGCCAGGTGTCCAGATTCGGGGTGCTGCGCAGGCTGGTCAGCTGCTCGATCGGCTGGTGGGTCGGGCCATCTTCGCCCAGACCGATGGAGTCGTGGGTGTAGACGTGGATGACGCGCTGCTTCATCAGTGCCGACATACGCACGGCATTGCGGGCGTATTCCATGAACATCAGGAAGGTCGCGCCGTAAGGCACCAGACCGCCGTGCAGGGCAACGCCGTTCATGATCGCGGTCATGCCGAATTCACGCACGCCATAGAACACGTAGTTGCCGCTGGCGTCATTGGCTTCGACGCCCTTGCAACCTTTCCACAGGGTCAGGTTGGAGCCGGCCAGGTCGGCGGAGCCGCCGAGGAACTCGGGCAGCAGCGGGCCGAATGCATTCAGGGTGTTCTGGCTGGCCTTGCGGCTGGCGATGGTCTCGCCCTTGGCAGCGACTTCATTGATATAGGCCTGGGCCTTTTCGCTGAAGTCGGCCGGCAGCTCGCCGCTGTCACGGCGCTTGAACTCCGCCGCCAGTTCCGGGTAGGCCTTGGCATAGGCTTCGAAGCGCTGGTTCCACTCGGCTTCGGCCTTGGCACCGGCGGCCTTGGCGTCCCACTCGGCGTAGATTTCTGCCGGAACTTCGAACGGGCCGTAGTTCCAGTTCAGTTCCTTGCGGGCCAGGGCGATTTCGTCGTTGCCCAGTGGCGCGCCGTGGCAGTCTTCCTTGCCCTGCTTGTTCGGCGAGCCGAAACCGATGATGGTCTTGCAGCAGATCAGGGTCGGACGGTCGCTCTTGCGCGCCGTCTCGATGGCCATCTTGATCTCGTCGGCATCGTGACCGTTGACGTTGCGGATCACCTGCCAGTTGTACGCTTCGAAGCGCGCCGGCGTGTTGTCGGTGAACCAGCCGTGCACTTCACCGTCGATGGAAATGCCGTTGTCGTCGTAGAAGGCGATCAGCTTGTTCAGCCCCAGGGTGCCAGCCAACGACGCGACTTCGTGGGAGATGCCTTCCATCATGCAGCCGTCGCCAAGGAACACGTAGGTGTGGTGGTCGACGATGGTGTGGCCTTCACGGTTGAACTGAGCCGCCAGGACCTTTTCCGCCAGGGCGAAGCCCACGGCGTTGGCGATGCCCTGGCCAAGCGGGCCGGTGGTGGTCTCGACACCTGGGGTATAGCCGTATTCCGGGTGACCTGGGGTGCGGCTGTGCAACTGGCGGAAGCTCTTCAGATCGTCGATCGACAGGTCGTAGCCGGTCAGGTGCAGCAGCGAATAGATCAGCATCGAGCCGTGGCCGTTGGACAGCACGAAACGGTCACGGTCGGCGAAATCCGGGTTGCTCGGGTTGTGCTTCAGATAGTCGCGCCAAAGCACTTCGGCGATATCCGCCATGCCCATGGGGGCACCTGGATGGCCGCTGTTGGCCTTTTGCACGGCATCCATGCTGAGGGCACGAATGGCGTTGGCACGCTCACGACGGCTGGGCATCGCTAATCTCCTGGGGCTTGAATGAGGTAGTGAAACGAAAAAAGGTCGCCATTTTCGCCCACAGCGGGCCTGGGGGCAATGACGGATGGTCGCGGTTGGGCGATTTTCCTGTGATTTCAGCGGAATCTGTAAGAAAAGTCTCTGGCGATACGTATTGACAGCCAATGAAGCCTTCTTCGATGCCACCCATCGCGCAATATCAAAACTTTTTGATATTGGCCTTGCAGCGCCCACCCGGCCTGACTAGACTGCCGCCTCATGAACCTTCGTGCGCATCCTGCCCCCCAGCAAAGCGACGCACTGGCCGCCTTGTGCAAGGCCAGTGGCGACGAGTTGCGCCTGAACGTCCTGCGCGCGCTGGCCAGCGATTCGTTCGGCGTGCTGGAGCTGGCGCAGATCTTCGGCGTCGGCCAGTCTGGCATGAGCCACCACCTGAAAGTGCTGGCCCAGGCCGAGTTGGTGGCCACCCGCCGCGAGGGCAATGCCATCTTCTACCGCCGTGCGCTGCCCGATAGCCTGCGCCTGGGCGGCCGCCTGCATGCGGCGCTGCTCGAAGAGGTCGACGAGCTGGTCCTGCCCGAAGACGTCCAGGCCCGGATCGCCCAGGTGCAGCAGCGCCGCGCGGCCACCAGCCAGGACTTCTTCCTGCGCGTCGAGGAGAAATTCCGCGCCCAGCAGGACCTGATCGCCGGGCTGCCGCAGTACCGCGAGAGCCTCTTGGCGCTGCTCGACAACCTGAGCTTCGCACCGACCGCCAGCGCCTTGGAGGTCGGCCCGGGTGACGGCGGTTTCCTGCCGGACCTGGCCCGCCGCTTCGCCCAGGTGACCGCGCTAGACAACAGTCCGACCATGCTCGAGCTGGCACGCCAGGTGTGCGAGCGCGAGAACCTGGCAAACGTAAACCTGCAGTTGGCCGATGCACTGGGTGCAACGGATGTGCAAGCCGACTGCGTTGTGCTGAACATGGTGCTGCACCATTTCAGCGACCCGGCCCTGGCCCTGCGCCTGCTGGCCAAACGGGTGGCGGCGGGCGGCAGCCTGCTGATCACCGAGCTGTGCAGCCATGACCAGAGCTGGGCGCGGGATGCCTGCGGCGATCTCTGGCTGGGCTTCGAGCAGGACGAACTGGCCCGCTGGGCCAACGCAGCGGGGCTAGCCCCCGGGGACAGCCTCTATGTGGGCTTGCGTAACGGTTTCCAGATCCAGGTCCGCCATTTTCAGCGGACGGCTGGCGACACTCACCACCGGTAAATTTTAGGAACCCGTCGAGATGAGCGAATACTCCCTTTTCACCTCCGAGTCCGTGTCCGAAGGGCATCCGGACAAGATCGCCGACCAGATTTCCGACGCGGTCCTGGACGCTATCATCACCCAGGACAAATATGCCCGCGTTGCCTGTGAAACCCTGGTCAAGACCGGTGTCGCCATCATCGCCGGCGAAGTCACCACTTCGGCCTGGGTCGACCTGGAAGAGCTGGTCCGCAAGGTGATCATCGACATCGGCTACAACAGCTCCGACGTCGGCTTCGACGGTGCCACCTGCGCCGTGATGAACATCATCGGCAAGCAGTCGGTGGACATCGCCCAGGGCGTCGACCGCTCCAAGCCGGAAGACCAGGGTGCAGGCGACCAGGGCCTGATGTTCGGCTACGCCAGCAACGAAACCGACGTGCTGATGCCCGCGCCCATCTGCTTCTCGCACCGTCTGGTCGAGCGCCAGGCCGAAGCCCGCAAATCCAAGCTGCTGCCCTGGCTGCGCCCGGATGCCAAGTCGCAGGTCACCTGCCGCTACGAGAACGGCAAGGTGATCGGCATCGACGCGGTGGTCCTGTCGACCCAGCACAACCCCGAGGTCTCGCAGAAAGACCTGCAGGAAGCGGTCATGGAACTGATCGTCAAGCACACTCTGCCAGCCGAACTGCTGCACAAGGACACCCAGTACCACATCAACCCGACCGGTAACTTCATCATCGGCGGCCCGGTGGGCGACTGTGGCCTGACCGGTCGCAAGATCATCGTCGACTCCTACGGCGGCATGGCCCGCCACGGCGGTGGCGCGTTCTCCGGCAAGGACCCGTCCAAGGTCGATCGCTCCGCTGCCTATGCTGGCCGCTATGTCGCCAAGAACATCGTCGCCGCCGGCCTGGCCGAGCGTTGCGAGATCCAGGTGTCCTACGCCATCGGCGTGGCCCAGCCGACCTCCATTTCGATCAACACCTTCGGCACCGGCAAGGTCTCCGACGACAAGATCGTGCAACTGGTCCGCGAGTGCTTCGACCTGCGCCCATACGCCATCACCAACATGCTCGACCTGCTCCACCCGATGTACCAGGAGACGGCCGCCTACGGCCACTTCGGCCGCACCCCACAGCAGAAGACCGTGGGCGACGACACCTTCACCACCTTCACCTGGGAGCGCACCGACCGTGCCCAGGCGCTGCGTGATGCAGCCGGCCTGTAAGTTTCCTACAGCCGCCTGAGAAAGCCCCTGCCAAGCAATTGGCAGGGGCTTTTTTCATGACATATCGGCTGACAAAGCTGCCGACCTTGTCCCCGGGCGACCGCCTAGTCTGACGGTTCCACCCGCCATGCAAGGACGCAGGCAATGCCACTGTCGCTTCTGTTGTGCCTTCTGCTGATGCTGCCGCTGCTCAGCGCCCATGCCACACAATGCCCCGAGCACACCCCCGAACAGGCCGAAGCCGAGGCCGGACGGCTGCGCGAGACCCTGGGCTACTGGGACGACCAATACCATCGCCTGGGGCTATCCAAGGTGCCCGACGACATCTACGACCAGAGCCAGAGCCGCCTGCGGCAACTGCAACGCTGCTTCAGCCTCGCTGGCGCACGGCCGCCTCTGGCCAGCGCCGGCGGCCCGATCAGCCATCCGGTCGTACACACCGGGGTCGACAAGCTGGCCGACAGCCAGGCCGTGGAGCGCTGGATGGCCGGCAAGAAAGGCGTCTGGATTCAGCCCAAGGTCGATGGCGTCGCTGTCACCCTGATCTATCGCAAGGGTAGGCTGGAAAGCCTGCTCAGCCGCGGCGATGGAGTTCACGGCCATGACTGGAGCCGCCATATCGGCGACCTCGGCACCCTGCCCCGGCAATTGCCGCAGGCGTTGGACCTCGTGCTGCAAGGCGAGCTCTATCTGCGCCTGCAGGCGCATGTCCAGGCCCAGGCCGGCAGTGCCAACGCCCGCGGCAGCGTGGCAGGGTTACTGGCCCGCAAGCGCTTGGGGCACGAGCAAGGTACGCGCATCGGCCTGTTCGTCTGGGATTGGCCACACGGGCCGGACAACCAGGCCGAGCGCCTGGCACAACTGGCCACCCTGGGGTTTGCCGACAGCCTGCGTTACAGCAGGGCCATCAGCACCCCACAAGAGGCCGCTGAGTGGCGCCAGCACTGGTACCGGTCAGCGCTGCCTTTCGCCACCGACGGGGTGATTCTGCGCCAGGACAGCCGGCCTCCCGCACAGCGCTGGCAGGCCCGCGCCCCATCCTGGATCGCAGCCTGGAAGTACCCATTCGCCCAGGCCCTGGCCGAAGTCGGTGACGTCGACTTTCGCATCGGTCGCACCGGGCAGATCACCCCTGTTTTGAAGCTCAAGCCCGTGATGCTGGATGACCGCCGCATCAGCCAGGTCAGCTTGGGTTCGCTGGCCCGCTGGCAGGCGCTCGACATCCGCCCCGGCGATCAGGTCGCCGTCAGCTTGGCCGGATTGACCATCCCCCGTTTCGAGCAGGTGGTGCACCGCGCCAGCGAGCGCCAGCCAGTCGCATCGCCCGACCCCATGCAGCATGGCGCTCTTACCTGCTGGCAAACCAGCGAGCGCTGCGAAGCCCAGTTCATAGCCCGTTTGACCTGGCTCAGTGGTAAGCAGGGGCTGGCATTGCCCGGCTTGGGCCAGGGCACCTGGCGGCACCTGGTACAAGCAGGGCAAGTGACGGACATGACCGACTGGCTGACGCTCGACAGCCTGCACCTGGCAACGCTGGCGGGTTTCGACAGCGCCCGCGCAGCCAAGCTGCAGGCACTGGCCGAGCTCGCCCGCGCGCGTCCATTCGAGCAGTGGCTGCGCGGCCTCGGTGTCCCCCTGCCGCGAAACAGTGTGCTGCAGGGCGATTGGCAGCAGCTCGCCCAACGCAGCGTACAGGACTGGCAAACCTTGCCAGGCATCGGTCAGTCCCGTGCGGCCCGGCTGGCGGCATTTTTCGCCGAACCGTCGGTGCAAGCCATCGCGCTTGCGCTAGGTGAACAGGGTGTCGACGGATTCCAACAGAAGCAGCTCTTGACCAAGCCATCAGTTCCTACAAGAGAGCTAGGAAAATTCTGAATCTGCATTGCAATTGCCCACCAAGGGTTCCTAAATCAGCAAAACCCAGGCAGGATTTCCCCACTTTTTTGCACCGCCCCGTCAAGGAGGCCCTATGAAACGTATTTCCACTTTCGTCCTGCTGACTGCCCTCGGGCTCGCCGCTGGCCTGGCTCAAGCCGCCCAGCCCGACCCCGGCCTGACCGGTTGCGCCGCCAAGCGCAGCGCTATCGAGAACCAGCTGAAAGAGGCCCGCGCCGCTGACAACGACGCCCAGGTCGACGGCCTCGAAAAGGCTCTGGACGGCGTCAAGCACTGCACCGACAGCAGCCTGCGCAAAGAACGCGAGCAGAAGGTTCTAGAAGCGCGCCACGAGGTGGCCGAGCGTGAATACGATCTGAAGAAGGCTGAAAAGAAAGGCGACGCCGAGAAGATCAACAAGCGCAAGGACAAGCTTGCCGAGGCCCGTAAAGAGCTGCAGGAAGCGGTCGACGATCTGGACCGCTGAAGCAGGCTCCAGCCATCAGGCTCTCATCGCCGGCAAGCTGGCCCCCAACGACTGCGGCGTGCTCGAAGTCTACGCAGTTCTGGGGGCAGGCTGCCGGCGATCGTGCAACTGCTCAATGATTACGAAACTCACGATGACAGGCCTTGCAAGCCGCCTCGACCTTGTCCATCGGCGCTTTCATCTCGGACGCCAGCAGCGGCTGCTCACGCGTCACCTCGACCAACTCGCCGGTTACGCTTTCCAGTTGCCGGGCGAGTTCCTGAAACCGTGCCTGCTTTTCCCACACCTCGGCACGAGCACTGCTTTCACCGGTATCCTTCACCTGCGGAAAATGCTGCCAGGGCTCATGGGCCAGACCATCGAGCTTCAGCGCGCCTTCGGCGAACTTCACCCCATCGAATGGCAGGCGACCGCGTAACATGCCGCCCATGTCCTCGCTGGTATGGAGCATGGCCTTGAAGATCGCCTTGCGCTTGCCCAGGGGCGAGTTCGGGTCGACACCGCCACAGGCAGCCAGGCTCAGCGCGGCGAGCAGTATCACGGTCAATCGCTTGAACATCACGGTCATCCAGGCCTGGGCAAAGGGCGGCCAGTATCGCTGGCAAGCAGCCAAAGGCCAATAGCCATACGAATAACAGGGGCGAATCTTCATCTTCGCCACGCACAGGAACACAGACTTATGAAATCAGCCTTGCGTCACCTTGCCTGGACACTCCCGGCCCTGGCCCTGCTGGCGGGCTGCAATGGCAGCGACAAAGCCAAACCCGAGCCTCACGCCGTCGCCACCTATAGCCACGCCACCTGGCAAGACTTACCGAGCGTCAGCGACAGCGACCTGGTCGCCGGTTTCCAAGCCTGGCGCAATGGCTGCGAGAAACTCAAACGCGACGCAGTGTGGGCCGAGACCTGCACCGCCGCTGCCGACCTGCCAGTGGACGCCCAGCAGGTGCGCAGCTTCCTGCAGGAGCGCCTGGAAGTGTACGGCCTGCGTTCGGCACAGAACGATGCCAACGGTCTGATCACCGGTTACTACGAGCCGGTCTACCCGGGCAGCCTGACCCGCAGCGAAACCGCGCATGTGGCGGTCTATGGCGTGCCGGACGACATGATCGTGGTGGACCTGGCCAGCGTCTATCCGGAGCTCAAGGGCAAACGCCTGCGTGGGCGACTGGAAGGCCGCGTACTCAAGCCATACGACACCGCCGAGGTGATCAACCGCGAAGGTGCCAAGGCCCCGGTGCTGGCCTGGCTGACCGACCCGATGGACCTGCAGTTTCTGCAGATCCAGGGATCGGGGCGGATCCAACTGGAAGATGGCCGGCAACTGCGCGTGGGCTATGCCGACCAGAACGGACACCCCTATCGGCCCATCGGGCGCTGGCTGGTGGAACAAGGTCTGCTGAAAAAAGAAGACGTCAGCATGGGCAGCATCCATGCCTGGGCCGAGGCCAACCCGCAGCGCGTCCCCGAGCTGCTGGCCAGCAACCCCAGCTACGTGTTCTTCAGCACTCGCCCGGACAGCAACGAAGGGCCTCGTGGCTCGCTCAACGTGCCACTGACCGCTGGCTACAGCGTGGCCATCGACCGCAAGGTGATCCCATTGGGCAGCCTGCTGTGGCTATCGACGACACGCCCCGACGGCTCGCCCGTGGTTCGCCCGGTAGGCGCCCAGGACACCGGCGGCGCGATCAGCGGCGAGGTGCGTGCGGACCTGTTCTGGGGAACCGGACCAGAGGCCGGTGAACTGGCCGGTAACATGAAGCAGCAAGGCCAGATCTGGATGCTGTGGCCAAAAGGCAAGCCGCTGCCGGAAGTACCTAAAGTACTTTGAGTCGTGTCGCTCTGTTCGCGGCGGTTCGGCGCTCCGACAAGCCCGCGAACAGAGCGCCGCGATTCAGATGGAAACCACGAAGAACGATACGATCAACGCCAACCCGGCAAACCAGGTCAGCGAGCGCAACGCCGCCCAGTCCGCCAGGTAACAGATGATGTACAGCAAGCGGCTGGTGATATACAGCACGCCGAGCACATCCTGGGTCACCTGCTCGGCATTGCCGACGATATCGGCGACCAGCACCGCAGCGGCAAACGCCGGAAACGCCTCGTAACCGTTCTGCTGGGCGGCATGGGCACGCCGAGGCAGCCCTGACAAGGTGTCGAGGAAGGCTCGCGGGTCGTGGTTGTCCTTGAGGCCGAAGCGGCCGCTGCTCACCTTGGCGATCAAGGCACACAGGGGGTTCAACAGCAGCGCGATCAGAATGCACCACAGGGCGACGGTCATGCTCAGGACTCCTTGTTGGATAATGGGTTAGAGCTTCATCACCAGCATGCCTGCCAGGACCAGCCCGCAAGCTAGGAGTCTGGGGCCGCCGAAAGGTTCTTTGAGATAACGCATGCCCAGCAGTACCACCAGGATCACACTCAGCTCGCGCAGCGCCGCAGCTTCCGCCACCGAGCCAAGGTGCATGGCCCAAAGGACCAGGGCATAGCTGAACAATACGCATACACCGACCGCCACGCCCAGGCGCCATTGGGTACGCCAGAACAGCACGAACGGCGCGCGCCGTGCGACGCAGGCCAACACTGGAAACGGCCAGGCACTGAGCAGGGTTAGCCACACCAGGTAATCCCAAGGCTTGCCCCACAAACGAACGGCCTGGCCGTCGAACCAGGTATAGCAACCGATGCACAGGCCAATCAGGGCCACCACCGGCAGCATCGACCACGGCAACCGATCTCCACCCCCGCCCTGCCACAACAGGCAAGCCATGCCACACGGGATGAGCAGGATGCCAATGATCTGCTGACCGCTGAGTGATTCGCCGGCAAAGGTCAGGGTCAAGCCCAGCACCACCAGCGGCGACAGCCCGCGCATCAGAGGATAGACCAGACCAAGGTCCCCCACCCGATACGCCTGGATCAGCAGAAAACGGTAGAGCTGTTCGGCAAACGCCGAGGCCAGGAGCCACGGCCAGATCTCCGCCGGCGGCAGATCGACGAAGGCCACGGCGATGACGGCGAAGACCAGCGCCACCGAATCCATGCTGGCAATCACCAGCAAGCGCTCGCCGCTGAATTTGATCAAGGTATTCCAGGTCGCGTGCAACAGGGCGGCGACCAAGACCAGGGAAGTTGCCAGCACGTCTGCGGGTCCTTGTGACGTTTGGAGAGGTGAATATATAGCGTTCGGGGGGGTGGTGCTTCCGCGAGTACGGCGAGAGGCCCTCGCCGCGTTTGAGATCGAGCGCCAAACAGAACGTTTCCAACAAATCCGGTCAAATCGTGTGTCCCGGTCCCTTCGCCAGATCATCAAAGAACTGCCCGAGCGATTCGGGCTACGACTTGGAAGCCACTGTTACAGGACTTGGGATGCTCGAACTCGTTGCTGCGTTTATCTGCCTCACCACCCTTCTCACCTACGTCAACTACCGCTTCATCGGCCTACCGCCTGCCATCGGCGTGATGGTCACGGCGCTGCTGTTCTCTCTGATTCTCCAGGGCTTGAGCCTGGT
Organism: Pseudomonas putida; assembly: GCF_004357765.1. Taxonomy (GTDB): domain Bacteria; phylum Pseudomonadota; class Gammaproteobacteria; order Pseudomonadales; family Pseudomonadaceae; genus Aquipseudomonas; species Aquipseudomonas putida_U. The sequence continues at coordinate 235,376 of NZ_SMTE01000002.1, forward strand.
CGGTTTCCCAGGTCTGGAGGCGCGGGTCGAAGGGTTGATGAACCAGATCGACTTCAATGACCTGCTGATGCACTGGATGCTGGCCTTCCTGCTGTTCGCCGGCGCCCTGCACGTCAACCTCTCCGACCTGCGCAGCTACCGTTGGCCGATTGGCTTGCTGGCGACGCTCGGGGTGCTGATCGCCACCGTGGTGATCGGTTTTCTCGCGCACTGGGTGTTCGCCCTGTTCGGCTGGCAGGTACCGCTGATCTACTGCTTGCTGTTCGGCGCCCTGATCTCGCCAACCGACCCGATCGCCGTACTGGGCGCGTTGCGCACGGCGAACGCGTCGAAACCGCTGAAGACCACGATCGTCGGCGAGTCGCTGTTCAACGATGGCACAGCGGTGGTGGTGTTCACCGTACTGCTGGGCATCGTCCAACTCGGCGAAACCCCCACTATCGGCGAAACGGCACTGCTGTTCGCCCACGAAGCCATCGGCGGCGTCGCGTTCGGTGGCCTGATCGGCTATGCCACCTACCGCATGATCAAGAGCGTCGAGCAATACCAGGTCGAAGTCATGCTGACCCTGGCCCTGGTCATCGGCGGCTCGGCGATGTGCTACGAGCTGCACGTATCGGCACCGATCGCCATGGTGGTGGCCGGCCTCATCATCGGCAACCTGGGGCGCAACCTGGCGATGAACGACATGACCCGGCGCTACATGGATGGCTTCTGGGAATTGATCGACGACATGCTCAACGCCTTGCTGTTCGCCTTGATCGGCCTGGAACTGTTGCTGCTGCCGTTCAACTGGTTGCACCTGGCGGCAGGCGGTGTGCTGGCGGTGGCGGTGCTGCTGTCGCGCCTGCTCACCGTGGCACCGGCGATCGTTCTGCTGCGCCGCTGGCGTTCGGTGCCCAAGGGCACGATCCGGGTGCTGACCTGGGGAGGCCTGCGCGGCGGAGTGTCGGTGGCCCTGGCGCTGTCGCTACCCCAGGGCGAGGAACGCGACCTGCTGTTGTCGATCACCTACATCGTGGTGCTGTCGTCGATCCTGGTGCAGGGCCTGAGCATCGGCCGCGTGGTACGCAACGTCAGCGCCCAGCCCTGAGATAGGTTCTGGTCTCTTCGCGGGCTTGCCCGCGAAGCGCCATGGGCGGACGTCACTCCACGGCGGAGTCCGGGAACTGGTCCTGAATGTACTTGATCTCGGTGCGCCCGTGTGGCGCCGGCAGGCCGTCCTCGCCGAGATTGACGAAGACCATCTTGTCGACCGTGAGAATGGGCCTGCGAGTGATCTTGTTGCGCACTTCGCACTTGAGGCTGATGGAGGTGCGACCGAACTCGGTGGCGGTGATGCCCAACTCGATGATGTCGCCCTGGCGCGAGGCGCTGACGAAGTTGATCTCCGAGATGTACTTGGTGACCACGCGCTGATTGCCTAGCTGGACGATGGCGTAGATCGCCGCTTCCTCGTCGATCCAACGCAACAGGCTGCCGCCGAACAGGGTGCCGTTGGGGTTGAGGTCTTCGGGTTTAACCCATTTGCGGGTATGAAAGTTCATCTGTTCTCCTGACCTGCTTGCCTGACATGCAACCATGATGGCAGAGCCGTCGCCAGCACTCCATTGAAGATCGACTATCGTCTCGATTAATCGACGGAAAACCTTGGGCTTGGCCGACGGCGCGGCTATAATCCCTGCCGTTTCACATGGCGACGCCCCTCGGCTGGGCGCGGCCATGCCCGCCACCCACCCGAGGGGCGCTGCAGCAGGCTCGGCCTGTCAGGCTCGGATGGGGCGTTGTCCGCTCCCGCGGACGCTTAACGCACAACGGCGCCCATTCGCACACTACGAATGGAGGCTCTCATGAGCGCTGTAAACACGCCTGCAGGTTTTTCCGACTTCAAGGTCGCCGACATTTCCCTGGCCGACTGGGGCCGCAAGGAAGTCATCATCGCCGAATCGGAAATGCCCGCGCTGATGGGCCTGCGCCGCAAGTATCAAGCCGAGCAACCGCTCAAGGGCGCAAAGATCCTGGGCTGCATCCACATGACTATCCAGACCGCCGTACTGATCGAAACCCTGGTCGCCCTGGGTGCCGAGGTCCGCTGGTCGTCCTGCAACATCTTCTCGACCCAGGACCAGGCCGCTGCCGCCATCGCCGCCGCAGGCATCCCGGTGTTCGCCTGGAAAGGTGAAACCGAGCAGGAATACGAGTGGTGCATCGAGCAGACCATCCTCAAGGATGGCCAGCCATGGGATGCCAACATGGTACTGGACGACGGCGGTGACCTGACCGAGATCCTGCACAAGAAATACCCGGCCATGCTGGAAAAGATCCACGGCGTGACCGAAGAAACCACCACCGGCGTGCACCGTCTGCTGGACATGCTGGCCAAAGGCGAGCTGAAAGTCCCGGCGATCAACGTCAACGATTCGGTCACCAAGAGCAAGAACGACAACAAGTACGGTTGCCGTCACAGCCTCAACGACGCCATCAAGCGTGGCACCGACCACCTGCTGTCCGGCAAGCAGGCCCTGGTGATCGGCTACGGTGACGTGGGCAAGGGCTCGGCCCAGTCGCTGCGTCAGGAAGGCATGATCGTCAAGGTCACCGAAGTCGACCCGATCTGCGCCATGCAGGCCTGCATGGACGGCTTCGAAGTCGTCTCGCCGTTCAAGGACGGCATCAACACCGGTACCGAAGCCGGCATCAACGCCGACCTGCTGGGCCGCATCGACCTGATCGTCACCACCACCGGTAACGTCAACGTCTGCGATGCCAACATGCTCAAGGCCCTGAAAAAGCGTGCCGTGGTCTGCAACATCGGCCACTTCGACAACGAGATCGACACCGCCTTCATGCGCAAGAACTGGGCCTGGGAAGAGGTCAAGCCGCAGGTGCACAAGATCCACCGTACCGGTGCTGGCACCTTCGATCCGCAGAACGACGACTACCTGATCCTGCTGGCCGAAGGCCGCCTGGTGAACCTGGGCAACGCCACCGGTCACCCAAGCCGCATCATGGACGGCTCGTTCGCCAACCAGGTACTGGCCCAGATCTTCCTGTTCGAGCAGAAGTTCGCCGAACTGCCAGCCGCCAAGAAAGCCGAGCGCCTGACCGTGGAAGTGCTGCCGAAGAAACTCGACGAGGAAGTGGCCCTGGAAATGGTCCGCGGCTTCGGCGGCGTGGTCACCCAGCTGACCCCGCAGCAGGCCGAGTACATCGGCGTCACCGTCGAAGGCCCGTTCAAGCCGGACGCTTACCGCTACTAAGCGGCAAGCTCGAAGCTTCAAGCGGCAAGCCAAGGCAGCTCATGCCATTGCCACTTGATGCCCGAACTCCGAAATCTTGAATCATGCCAAGCCAGGTCGGCCTTCACCGACCTGGCTTTTACTTGCAGCTTGCCGCTTGAAGCTTGCTGCTAGAGGAACACCTGATGTCCCAGGAACGCCGCTACAGTTTCGAGTTTTTCCCGACCAAGACCGATGCCGGTCACGAAAAACTGATGGGTGTCGCCCGCCAACTGGCCACCTACAACCCCGACTTCTTCTCCTGCACCTACGGTGCCGGGGGCTCTACCCGCGACCGCACGCTGAACACCGTGCTGCAGCTGGAAAATGAGGTGAAAGTCCCTGCCGCCCCGCACCTGTCGTGCGTCGGCGACAGCAAGGACGATCTGCGCGCGCTGCTGGCCGAGTACAAGGCCGCTGGCATCAAGCGCATCGTCGCCCTGCGTGGCGACCTGCCTTCGGGCATGGGCATGGCCAGCGGCGAACTGCGTTATGCCAGCGACCTGGTCGAATTCATCCGCCAGGAAACGGCCGATCACTTCCACCTTGAAGTCGCCGCCTACCCCGAGATGCACCCACAGGCGCGCAATTTCGAAAGCGACCTCGCCAACTTCGCGCACAAGGTCAAGGCCGGTGCCGATAGCGCCATCACCCAGTATTTCTTCAACGCCGACAGCTACTTCTATTTCGTCGAGCGGGCACAGAAGCTGGGCGTGGACATTCCGGTGGTGCCCGGCATCATGCCGATCACCAACTACAGCAAGCTGGCACGCTTCTCCGACGCCTGCGGCGCCGAGATCCCACGCTGGATCCGCAAGCAACTGGAAGCCTACGGCGACGACACCGCCAGCATCCAGGCCTTCGGCGAGGAAGTCATCACCCGCATGTGCGAACAGTTGCTGCAGGGCGGAGCTCCAGGACTGCACTTCTACACCCTGAACCAGGCCGAGCCGAGCCTGGCAATCTGGAACAACCTGAAGCTGCCGCGCTAAGCGACCCCGGCAAGGGTCCTGGCCCCGCGCCAGGGCCATTGTCGCCCATACTGCCGCGGCCAGTGACGCTGTTGGCGAACTTCCTGTCGCCGTTGAGCAGCAGGAACGCAGCACAGCCCGATAGCTCTGTTATACTCGGGCCTTCCCGCCCGGCTCACGCCCGGACGCTCGGCCTAGCAACAGGCATCCCGATCAGCAGCGACGCAGCCTGCGTCCGCCCTCCGCTTCCCGGATGCGCAGTGAAAGCCCAGCTGGACCGGACGCGATCGCATCCCACCGATGCCCGTCGCGCCAGGCAGAACATCCCTACGGGCCCAGCCCACACGAGAACAGGATTGCCCATGTCCTTTGCTTCCCTCGGTCTCTCCGAGGCTCTTGTCCGCGCTATCGAGGCTGCGGGCTACACCCAGCCGACTCCGGTGCAACAGCGGGCGATTCCCGCCGTGTTGCAAGGCCGCGACCTGATGGTTGCCGCACAGACAGGTACTGGTAAAACCGGCGGCTTCGCCCTGCCGATCCTCGAGCGCCTGTTCCCGGACGGCCACCCTGACAAATCCCAGCGTCACGGCCCGCGCCAACCGCGCGTACTGGTCCTGACCCCGACCCGCGAACTGGCCGCCCAGGTCCACGACAGTTTCAAGGTCTATGCCCGTGACCTGCCATTGGTCAGCGCCTGCATCTTCGGCGGCGTCGGCATGAACCCGCAGATCCAGGCCATCGCCAAGGGTGTCGACGTGTTGGTCGCCTGCCCGGGCCGTCTGCTCGACCTGGCCGGTCAAGGCAAGGTCGACCTGGCCCATGTGGAAATCCTGGTGCTCGACGAAGCCGACCGCATGCTCGACATGGGCTTCATCCACGACGTCAAGAAGGTCCTTGCCCGCCTGCCGGCCAAGCGCCAGAACCTGCTGTTCTCGGCGACCTTCTCCAAGGACATCACCGACCTGGCCGACAAGCTCCTGCATAACCCGGAGCGCATCGAGGTCACGCCGCCGAACACCACCGTCGAGCGCATCGAACAGCGTGTCTACCGTCTGCCAGCCAGTCACAAACGTGCACTGCTGGCGCACCTGATCACCCTTGGTGCCTGGGAACAGGTGCTGGTGTTCACCCGAACCAAGCACGGCGCCAATCGCCTGGCCGAGTACCTGGAAAAGCACGGCCTGACCGCCGCCGCGATTCACGGTAACAAGAGCCAGAACGCCCGCACCAAGGCACTGGCCGACTTCAAGGCCAACAGCGTGCGTGTACTGGTGGCGACCGACATCGCCGCCCGCGGCCTGGACATCGATCAGTTGCCCCATGTGGTCAACTTCGAGCTGCCCAACGTCGAGGAGGATTACGTTCACCGTATCGGCCGCACCGGCCGTGCCGGTCGTTCGGGCGAGGCGATTTCGCTGGTGGCGCCGGATGAAGAGAAGCTGCTCAAGAGCATCGAGCGCGTCACCAAGCAGAAAATCGCCGACGGCGACCTGATGGGCTTCGATGCCAGCCAGGTCGAAGCCGAGAAGCCTGAAGTCCGTGAGCGTCCGCAGAACAACGGCCGCGGTCGCAACCAGCAGGCACGCGGTGACGGCGGCAAAGAAACCAACGGTGGCCGCAAGGACAAGGGCAAGGACAAAGGCAAAGCCAAGCAGCAGGCTGCCGACAAGCCCGCCGAGAAGGAAAAGTCTGGCGACAAACCAGCGCAACAACGCAAACCGCGTGACAAGAAGCCCCGCCAGCAGCAGAGCGCCCAGGCCGGGCTGCCCAAGGTGCCAGCCGATCGAGATCCGGAGGAGTTCCTGGATGACGAGATCGATAACTTCGGTAACCGCGCCGATTACGTCAGCCCCTACCAGAATGCCAAGAACCAAGGCCGCAACCGTCGTCCAGGCGGTCAAGGTCAAGGCCAGGGTCAATCGCAGGGCGGCGGTCAACGCGCCAAGAACGGCGGTGGCCAGGGCCGCAACGGCGGTGGTCAGGCACGCAGCGGCGGCGGTGACAAACGTCCTCGCAACAACACCGGCGGCGGTGCCCGTCGCGATGGTGGCGGCGGTCGCAACCGTCCGGCGGGTCGCGACGAGGCCTCGCGCCAGGAGCCAGCGGTACGCAGTGGTCGCGAGCAGCATCAACCCGTGATTATCCGCAAGGAATCCAAGCTCGATCGTTATCCGACGCCTGAGCAACTGGACGACCTGCCGAGCCGCCCACGCGGCGAGCGTCCTGCGCTGCTTACCCGCAAGGGCTGACAGGTAACCGGGGCTGCTTCGCAGCCCTTCGCGGGCAAGGCCGCTCCCGCAGGTGCGTGCACGCCTTGAGGTCGGCACTGTACTTGTGTGGTTTGCCCGCGAAAGGCCGGATAACGATGCCAACGGTTCCAGGACCAACGAAAACGCCGCCCAATGGGCGGCGTTTTTCATTGCCGAGGCAATGTTACTTCTGCTTCACGCCTTCGAGGCTGATATCCAGGTCCAGGGTCTGCGAGGTCGGGCCTGGGCCCTTGATGCCGAAGTCGTTCAGGTTCAGCGTGGTGGTGGCGTTGAAGCCTGCACGCTCGCCGCCCCATGGATCCTTGCCTTCGCCGTTGAAGGTGGCCTTGAAGGTGACCGGCTTGGTCACGCCATGCAAGGTCAGGTCGCCAGTCACGTCAGCGGTCTTGTCGCCGGTCGATTTGACAGCGGTGGAGACGAACTTGGCCTCAGGGTACTTCTTCACGTCGAGGAAGTCGGCGCTGGCGATGTGCTTGTCACGCTCGGCATGGTTCGACCACAGGCTGGCGGTTTTCAGATCGACGCTGATCTTGCTGGCTTCTGGCTTGGCGCTGTCCCAGCTGAAGGTGCCGTCGAAGTCCTTGAAGGTGCCATGGATGAAGCTGTAGCCCAGGTGGCTGATCTTCCAGTCGACGAAAGCGTGCTGGCCTTCCTTGTCGATCTTGTACTCGGCAGCCATGGCCTGGCCAGCCGAGAGCAGTGCGGTACCGAGCGCCAGAGCGGCAAAAGTCTTTTTCAACATCCTTACTTCCTTCCTATGCAATTGAGTTGAGAATCAAGCTTTGCGGCCCAGCATGCGGGTCAGGGTCGCGTCACGGTCGATGAAGTGGTGCTTTAGGGCAGCCAGGGCGTGGAGCACGGCGAAGATCACCAACGCCCAGGCCAGGTACAAGTGGATCTCACCGGCCAGGTCGGCCTGATCAGGCAGATCACTGATCAGCGCAGGGACCTCGAACAATCCGAATACCGGGATGCCAACGCCATCGGCGGTTGAGATCAGATAACCGGCGATCATCACCGCGAACAGCCCCAGGTACAGCGCCAGGTGCCCCAGCTTGGCCGCCAAACGGGTGAATGCCCCATGGTTGGCCGGTGCCGGCGGCGGCGGGGTGATGAAGCGCCAGACCACCCGCAGCGTCATTACCGCCAACAACACCAGGCCGATGCTCTTGTGCAGATCCGGGCCGGCCTTGCGCCAGGGGCTGTAGTAGTCGAGTCCGACCATCCACAGGCCCAGGCCGAACAGGCCGAAGACCGCCAGAGCCACGCCCCAGTGCAGGACGATACTGACCACGCCGTAGCGAGAAGGTGAATTGCGCAGTTGCATGTTGACCTGTTTCCCCGTGAAAGCTGTGCACAGACTAACGCGAAACGTATCGAATAAAAGCGGAAAAAACTGCTTCGGATCATCAAGAAATCCGATAGCAAGTCTGCAGGTGTCCCGTTAAGGAAACATTAACGATAGCGCTGGGAAATGAGGTTGCCAGTACCGCCTCATCCCCACCGAACCGGCACCTGACAAGGCTTGCAGGCGCCGGGGCGAGGAGCGATCAGCTGGCTTTGGCCGGGGTGACCGGCGCAGGCTTGGCCTCAGGTTTGTCGGCTGTACCGAACAGCCGCGAGAAGAACCCTGGCTTCTCCTGCCGGGACTCCTCGCGCTGGGCTTCTTCGCGCTTGGCAGGCTCGGCCTTGGCAGGCGCCTTGTCAGCCTTGTCGGCCTTGCCTTCCGGCTCTGAATCACTCCCGAACAAGTTGGAGAAGAAACCACCCTTGCCCTTGGCTGCGTTGGCGGCTGGCGTGGCGGCCACCGGAGCGGCTTTCTCCGGCTCGAACGACTTGCCGGCAAGCAAGTCCTGGACCTGGCCGGCTGCGCGCTGGCCACTGCGCAGGGCGCCCTCCAGGGTTCCCGGGTACATCGCGTCGGTGTGCTCACCGGCGAACGCCACGCGTTGCACCGGTCGCTCCCACAGCCGCCAATACTTGCTGATCTGCCCCGGCCCATAGGCCAGGTAGGCACCCCCGGTACCCGCATCGGTGCTGTAGCGCTTGACCTCGTAGCCGGTGAACGAGCCGCGGGCCTGTGGATAGAAGGCATGCAGGCGGATGAGCACCTGGTCGACCATCTGCTTGTCACCAAATGCCTGCAACAGGCGAGCGTTATCGCCGGACAGGTTGATCACTACATTGGCGCCGCCTTTGAGCGCCGGTTCGATCCACAACATGCCCAAGCCTGCGTTGCTGAAGATTTCGCCGGACATGCGCGCACGGCTTTCCCAGACTGGCTTCTTGAACTTGAGCATCAACTGGTCGCGCCAACCGTAGTTGGTCCCTTTGAGTGCCGCCAGATGCTGGCTGTCCAGCCCAGGGATCATCTGGATCTTGGCCAGGGCGCGCAGTGGCACGGCCATGACCAGGTAATCGGCCTGGTAACCGACACTGCCGACCTTGACCGTCACGCCGTCCTTGTCCTGAACGACGGAGGTGACCGGCGAGTTGGTCTTGATGGTCTTGAGCTGCTTGACGAAGGCCTGGGCCAGCACCGGACTGCCGCCCGGCAAGCGCGCGGCGCGCAAGTCGCGATCGCTGACGCCGCGATAGACACGGTTCTGCTGAGCGAAGTAAAGCAGGGACAGACGTGAAGGCTCGTCGTAGCGGGTACGGATCTGCTGGTTGATCAACTGGCGGGCGGTGGCGGGCAGCTGCAACTTGTCGAGCCAGGTGGAAACGTTGATCTGATCAAGGGCGAACAGCGTGCTGTTGGCCTGGGGCTTGAGCGGGTCTTCGATGGAGCGCGCCAGGTCATCGAGGGTTTTCTCGTAGCGCTTGAGCGCTTCGGCGGTAGCCGGTTGTTTGGTGGCAAGGTCGGTGGCGCTGAAGTATTCGCCATCGATCAGATAACCCGGGGTCCGAACGAACTCGGGTGCCGGCAGTGTTTCAAGCTTGAAACGGTCCAGGTACTGGTTGAGCACCGGCTGCGCCTTGCTGTTGCCGATCCACTCGCTGGTGGCCAGGCCCGATCGCCCGCCCATGCCCGACTTGGCCTCCAGCAAGGTCACCTGCCAGCCTTTGCTCTGCAGCTCATAGGCAGCGGTCAAGCCCGCCAGGCCGCCGCCGACGACGATTGCCGAGGGTGTCTTGTCCTTCGCCAGCGCGGCGCCGCTGGACACACCGATCAATACCAACGCGCACAGGCGCACCCAAGCAGCAGCCATGTCGGCGAACTCCGAGTTGAAGTAGCGAAAAAAGGGAGATCTGGGTCTCGAAAGACGATGCGTTAAGAATACGTCAGGTACCGGCACCTCGCCAGCGCAGCGGCAACAAGTGCCTTTGGCAACTGGCATTTTTGTCAGTAGCGCAGACAGACCATGCGGGCGATGCTGGCCCACAGGCTGCCAACCGAACAAAGGGGGGTGGAGCATGCGCTACAAGGAGCAGTTCGAAGACTTCGACCACGTCGGCCAGCAGAGTCTCGTGCCGTGTCAGGCGTTGCATACCGACTCGGGCCTGAGCATCCGCGCCAACAGCATCGCCGGCGCCGGCCTGCACGAGGCCTTCCGCGGCGAGGATGGCACCGAACTGGTGATTGGCGAGAACTGCGACGTGGAAATCGCTTTCAATCAGGAGGTCGAACAACTGCACCTGGAGTTGTACGTGGTCAGCGACCGGGAGGGCGAGCTAAGGGATCTGGCCGACGCGCAGGGCCTGGAGGGCGATCCGCAACTGGCACCGCTGAGCTACTTCTACTGGATCACGCTCACCGGCAGTGGCTACACCGAATTCCTCCCCGGCCCCGTGTTCAGCCGCCCTTCCAGCCATCTGGTCCTGGGGCCGTTTCGTCGCCTGACCATCTCCACCTCTCAGGCCGGCACCGTGCACATCCGCAGACTGCGGTGGACGCCTACCTGCCGCCACTGAACACGCCCAGCGAACCATGGCGGTTGTCCTGCCTCCCGGCATTGCTTAGGCTTACGCGGTCAATCAAGCCGCGTCGCCAGGAGAAGTGCCCATGGGCCTCAACGATCAGTGGATGCAACGTGACCTCAAGGTCCTGTGGCACCCCTGCACCCAGATGAAAGACCACGAGCAACTGCCGCTGATCCCGATCAAGCGCGGCGAAGGCGTATGGCTCGAGGATTTCGAGGGCAAGCGCTACCTGGATGCCGTGAGCAGCTGGTGGGTCAACGTCTTCGGCCACGCCAACCCGCGCATCAACCAGCGCATCAAGGATCAGGTCGACCAGCTGGAACACGTGATCCTGGCCGGTTTCAGCCACCAGCCGGTGATCGAGCTGTCCGAGCGCCTGGTCGCCATGACGCCGGCCGGGCTCGACCGGGTGTTCTACGCCGACAATGGCTCATCATGCATCGAAGTCGCCCTGAAGATGAGCTTCCACTACTGGCAGAACATCGGCCAGCCGGCGAAGAAACGCTTCGTCACCCTCACCAACAGCTATCACGGCGAAACCATCGCGGCCATGTCGGTGGGCGATGTGCCGCTGTTCACCGAAACCTACAAGGCATTGCTGCTCGACACCCTCAAGGTACCGAGCCCCGACTGCTACCAGCGCCCTGAAGGCATGGGCTGGGAAGAGCATTCGCGCAACATGTTCGCGGCCATGGAGCAGACCCTGGCGGAGCATCACCAAACCATCGCCGCCGTGATCATCGAACCGCTGATCCAGGGTGCCGGCGGCATGCGCATGTACCACCCGGTCTACCTCAAGCTGCTGCGCGAAGCCTGTGACCGTTACGGCGTGCACCTGATCCATGACGAGATCGCCGTGGGCTTCGGCCGCACCGGCACGATGTTCGCCTGCGAACAGGCCGGCATCCGCCCGGACTTCCTGTGCCTGTCCAAGGCGCTCACCGGCGGCTACCTGCCCCTGGCCGCCTGCCTGACCACCGACACCGTGTACCAGGCGTTCTACGACGACTACCCGACCCTGCGGGCCTTCCTCCACTCGCACAGTTACACCGGCAACCCGCTGGCCTGCGCGGCCGCCCTGGCGACTCTGGACATTTTCGAGCAGGACAACGTGATCGAGGCCAACAAAGCACTCGCCACGCGCATGGCCAGCGCCACCGCGCACCTGGCCGAACATGCCCATGTCGCCGAGATCCGCCAGACCGGCATGGCCCTGGCCATCGAAATGGTCCAGGACAAAGCCAGCAAGACCGCCTATCCGTGGCAGGAGCGGCGCGGCCTGAAGGTCTTCGAGCATGCCCTGACCCGAGGCGCTTTGCTGCGACCGCTGGGCAGCGTGGTGTACTTCCTGCCGCCCTATGTGATCACCCCCGAGCAGATCGACTTCCTGGCCGAGGTGGCCAGCGAAGGCATCGACATCGCCACCCGCAGCAGCGTGAGCGTGGCAGTGCCAGCAGACTTCCATCCCGACTTTCGCGATCCGGGTTGAACCCGCTTCCCCACGGTCCCACCCGCTCCCACAGGGGGCATGCGTCCTTCCATATTTCGAGCTGAACCATGAGACTGTCCCGCTTCTTCATCGACGCCCCCCTGAGCCTTGGCCAGCACGACCTGCCCGAAGCCCAGGCCCATTACATCGGCCGCGTGTTGCGCATGGGCCCCGGCGATGCCGTGCAACTGTTCGACGGCAGCGGCCAGGAGTACCTTGGCCAGTTGCTCGAGGTGGGCAAGAAAAACGTCCGGGTCAGCCTTGACCAGGCGCTTGCCGGCCAGCCCGACTCGCCCTTGCAGATTCATCTCGGCCAGGGCCTGTCCCGCGGCGAACGCATGGACTGGGCGATCCAGAAGGCCACCGAACTGGGCGCCAACGAAATCACCCCGATCGTCAGCGAACGCTGCGAAGTGCGTCTGAAGGACGAGCGCGCCTACAAGCGTCTGGCCCATTGGCGCCAAGTGGCGATCAGCGCCTGCGAGCAGTGCGGACGCTCGACCTTGCCAGTGATCCACCCACCGCTGACCCTGGCCGAATGGCTCAAGGGCAGCGAGGCCGAGCTCAAACTGGTGCTGCACCCGGTGGCAAAACCGCTGACCAGCCATGCCAAGCCGGCCAAGCTGGCGTTCTTGATCGGCCCGGAAGGTGGTCTGAGCGAAGCGGAAGTCGATCAGGCCAAGGCTGCGGGTTTCCATGCCGCACGCCTGGGCCCGCGCGTGCTGCGCACCGAAACCGCGCCGGTGGTGGCCCTTTCGGTGGCGCAGCAACTGTGGGGCGATTTCTAGCCCTCCAGCACTAGCGCACGTAGACCGAAACAGCGACGAAGTGCAGCAGGCTGCCGGTGATCACGAACAGGTGCCAGATGCCATGGGCGTGGCGCAGGCGGCTGTCGAGGGCGAAGAAGATGATGCCGATGGTGTAGAACAAGCCGCCGGCTGCCAACCAGGCGAAGCCGGCGGCACCCAGGGTGTGCAACAGCGGCTTGACCGCCACCAGCACCACCCAGCCCATCACCGCGTAGATGATGATCGACAGGATCCGCGCTTCCGAACGCGGTTTGATCTCCTGCAACATGCCGATCACCGCCAATCCCCAGACCACGCCGAACAGGCTCCAACCCCAGGGGCCGCGCAGGCTGACCAGGCAAAAAGGGGTATAGCTGCCGGCGATGAGCAGGTAGATCGACAGGTGATCGAGCTTGCGCATGATCACCTTCGCCCGCCCGCGAGTGCTGTGGTAGAGCGTGGAGATGCTGTAGAGCAGCAGCAAGGTGCTGCCGTAGATGGAGAAGCTGACGATCTTCCAGGGATCGCCTTGCAAGCCCGCGACGACGATCAGCCAGCTTGCCCCGATACAGGCCAGGACGGCACCGACCAGGTGGGTCCAGGCATTGAAGCGTTCACCGTAGTACATGCAAACACAGACCTCCTGAGATGGGCTGGGTTCCTGACATGGAGCGTGCCCGCGAAGAGGCCCGCACAGACCCCATCCTACCCAAACCCAGATTGCAGATCCGCGTCACGCACCAATCTTTCCAAGCCCACCAGATCCGGCACTCGCGCAATCTGGTCGCCCACCTGCACCGCCGCCAGCTCAAGGCTGCCCAACGCCACATCCACATAGTTGAGCTGGCTGTCGAGTTTGCACGAGCGCGGGATGTCCTGCAGTAGCACGGCCAGGTAGCGCAGTCCCGTGTCGCCCAGGGCATTGAGCACGACGATACGGGCCCGCTCGCCACAAGGCGTCTCGCCACCGCATGCGGTTTCGAAACCGATCAGCGGCAGGCGCTGCTGCCGCCAGTCGATCCAGCCCAGGTGCCAGGCCGGCTGCCCTGGCTGGCATGCCAGATTGCGCTGGCCGATCAACTCGGCCACGGCGACGTTCGGCAATACCAGAGTGCGGTCACCCAGCGGCAGCAACAGACCGGTGAGGGTGCTGCGCTGACCGGCGATCATTTCAAGCATGCTGCTGGCTCCAATGGGCGATGCTCTGCAACACCACCGATTCCTGGTAGGGCTTGCCGAGGTAGTCGTTGACGCCGATGGCCATGGCCCGCTCACGGTGCTTCTGGCCGGTACGCGAGGTGATCATGATGATCGGCAGGTCCTTGAGGCGGGCATCACCACGAATGCGCGTCGCCACCTCGAAGCCGTCCATGCGCGGCATCTCGATATCCAGCAGCAGTATATCGGGGCGATGGACATCCAATTGCGCCATGGCGTCGACGCCGTCCTTGGCCGTCAGCACGCTCATGCCATGGCGCTCGAGCAGCCGGCTGGTGACCTTGCGCACGGTCACCGAGTCATCCACCACCATCACCAACAACGGCCGCCGTGGCGCCGGCCCGAACAGCGTGCGCTGCACCCCGCTGCCACCGGGCAGGCGTGCCAGCCGGCGCTGCTGGCCACGCAACTGACCGAGCAGGTCGAGAATCAGCACCACCCGACCATCCCCCAGCAAGGTCGCGCCAGACAACCCGGCAACGGCAGCGAACTGCGGCCCCAGGCTCTTGACCACGATTTCCCGGCTCGGTGACAGGCTGTCGACCTGGATGGCGAACGACTGCTCCTGGGAATGCACCAGCAGCACCGGCAATGGCACGCGCTGGCCCAACAGGGTCGGCCTAGGCACACCCTGCACCAGCTCGCCCAGGTAACGCAGCTGGTACTCGTAACCGGCGTAGGTGTAGCGCGGCGAGTCCAGCTGGTAGCAGGCTTCGAGCTCGCCAGGCGGCACCCGCACGATGCCCTCGATGGTGTTGAGCGGGATGGCGTATTGCTCTTCGCCCAGGTGCACCATCACGGCACGGTTGATCGAAACCGTGAACGGCAGGCGAATCAGAAAGCGCGCCCCCTTGCCCTGGGCCGACTCGATGGTCATCGAGCCGCCCAGTTGCTTGACCTCCTCGTGCACCACGTCCATGCCCAGACCACGACCGGAGATCTGGGTGATCTTCTCCGCGGTGGAGAAGCCTGGGCGCAGGATGAACTGAAGGATCTCGTGGTCACTCAGCTGCGCCGCCGGATCCAGCAGGCCACGCTTGATCGCCTTGCGGCGCACGGCCTCCAGCGGCACGCCGGCGCCATCGTCGATCATCTCGATGACGATGTCGGCGCCCTCGTGCAGCAGGTTCAAGTGGATGGTGCCCTGCTCCGGCTTGCCCGCCGCCAAGCGCGCCTGTCGCGACTCCAGGCCATGGTCGACGGCATTGCGCAGCATGTGTTCGAGGGGCGCGACCATGCGTTCGAGCACGCTGCGGTCCAGCTCGCCCTCGGCGTTGCCGACCACCAGTTCGACCTGCTTGCCCAGCTCGCTGGCCACCTGCCGCACCACCCGCTGCAGGCGCGGCACCAGGCGCTCGAACGGCACCATCAAGGTGGCGGTCAGGCCCTCCTGCAACTGGCTGTTGACCCGCGCCTGCTGCTGCAACAGGCCTTGTGTTTCCTGAGCGCGCTGGGCCAGGGTTTCCTTCAGTTCGATAAGGTCAGACGCCGACTCGAACAGTGCCCGCGACAATTGCTGCAACTGCGAATGGCGATCCATCTCCAACGGGTCGAAGTCTTCGTAGGCATCGCTTTCGAAGGGCTGACGGCTGGTGATGCGGCCTTGGGTCTCGATGTCCAGGCGCAGCAGCTGGTCGCGCATGCGCTCGAGGGTGGTATCCATTTCGCTGAGGGCGAACTGCGCATCGTTGACCTGCTGCTCGATGCGCCCGCGAATCACCGAGTGCTCACCAGCCAGGTTGCCCAGATCGTCGAGCAACTCGGCATCGACCTTGACCATGTCACCGGCCGCGCGCTCGGGCGATGTCGTCGGGGCTTCGGCAGGTGCCGCCTCGGTCGGTGCCTGGGCCGCCACGCTGTCGGCCAGGGCGGCGCTGCTGAAGTTGCGGATGTAGTCGATCAGCGCCGTGGCAGCGTGTAACGGCTGCCCCAGGCGCACGGCATCGAGCATGTGCGCCAGGCGGTCATGGCAGTTCTGCAGCAACGAGAACAGCGCCGGAGTCGGCGGCAGGCGACCCGCCGCCAGCAGCTCGTAGAGAAACTCCAGTTCGTGGGCAAGATCGCCAATGGCGCTGATCTCGACCATGCGCGCCACGCCTTTGAGGGTGTGCAGGTCGCGCATGAGGTTCTCTACCTCGGCGCCATTGCGTGGGTCGGCCTGCCAACGCGCCAGCGCACTCGCGGCGCTCTCCACGATGTCGGCGCTCTCTTCCAGGAAGACATCCATCAACGCCTTGTCACCTGGACTCTGCGGGTCCTCGTCAATGACTTGGGCAACGCCATCGATGGGGTCGAGCGAAGTCACGCCAGTCGCACCGACCACGCCCATCGCATCTGGCGCCAACCCCTCGTCGAGCAGCCCGCGCAGGGCCTCTACAGTGGCCCTGCGCACCGTCGGCTCCTGACCGGCAGCCAGCTCGTCGAGCATGTCGATCAGTGTCTCGTGCGCTTGCTGGGCCTGGGCGAAGAACCGAGCGTCGGCGGCCAGGCTGCCCTCTTCCACCGCGCCATAGAGGTCGAGCAACGCTTCGCAGACTTCATCCATCGCCCACAGATCGGCCAGGTGAGCCGCATGCCCCAAGGTCGTCAACTGCTCCAGCAGCGGCTCCAGTGCCTGGCGTTGGCCGGGTTGCTCCTGCCAATCGGACAACAGTGATTCGGCATCGAGAAGGATGTCCATGGCCTGGCCAAGGAATCGTGCCGTCTGCTGCGGGTCGCGACGGCGCTTCTCGGTACGGGTTTCGGTAGACGTACCGAAGTGCGCCTCCAGGGCCCGGTCGACCTGCTCGATCAACTCGGCGGCCCCAGGAATCGGCGCCAACGGTGTGACGTGCAGTTGCTCCAGGCCAGCCTGGAACAGATCGAGCGCCACCGCCAAGTACTTGAGCTCGCCCTGGTGCAATGTCACCTGGTGGCTGCGATATTCCCGCACCAAGCGGTCGAAGGCGGCCGCCAACTCGGCGATCGGCAAAACCCCAGCCATGCCGGCGCTGCCCTTGAGCGTGTGCAAGGCACGCTGCAGGCTATCGTCGACCGCGGCATCGTCGCCGCTGGCCTGGGCGAGGAACGCCTCGACACTGGCCAGGTGACCCAGCGCCTCATGGCGGAAAATGTCCAGCAACTGCCGGTCCAACCCATCGATCGAGGCGCTCGGCTCTGGCGCATCCGGCGTGGCGATCTTGCCCGCTGCCGGCAAGGCGATCGAGCTGTCGACCAGACACGGCACGCCCAGGGCCGCCAGGCTGACACGAGCCCGCTCGACGAACGGCTGGCCATCGGCCAGGGGGTCGGCGACGCGCCACTGCAGGTAGCACTCACCGGCACTGAGGGCCTCGGCCAAGTGGGTCAACTCGTCGTCCGGCGGCTCCTCCTCGAGGTGCTGCAACCAGCCCTGCACGTAGGACGCGCAGCCGCCAAACAGCTCCGCTGCAGCCGGCAGCATCAACATCGTCAGGGCTCCACGCACCTGCTGCAACAAACCCGGTAGCGCCAGCAGGCGCTCGCGCGGCCAGCCGGACTCCAGGCAATCGCCGATCAACTCCTTGGCCTGATGCAGCACGGCCAGCGCTTCTTCCAGCACCACCTGGCGGATCTCGACCAAATCCGAGCCCGGCAGGTTGCCTTGGCCACTCTGCTCCATCTGGCCGACCATGCCGTTGAGGGTGGCTTCGACGTAGAGCAGCGCCCCCGCCACGTCCATCAGCACCGCATCGCCGGGCTCGCGTTCGGTTTGGGCCAGCGCCTGCAAGGCCAACACCTGGTCGATGATCACCCGCCGCGGTTGCTGGAAGCCCAGTACCGCCAGGGTATCGGCAACGTGGCGCAGCGGTGCCAGCAGTTGCTCCAGGTGCGCGGGTTGCTGGTCGAGGCGCTCCTTGATGCGCATCAGATCGTCGCACAACGCCACCACCACCGAGCGCAACGCATCACGCCCGGGTCCGGCCTGCAGTTGTTCACGCCAGGCACCCAGCGACAGGTCGAGGTCGGCCAGGTCATCCTCGCCAGCCAGGCGTTGCGCGGCCTCGCCGACCAGACTGCCCTGGGCCATCGGCTCGACGCCGCGGCAGGACCTGAGCTGGTTGATCAACGGCAGCATCACCAGAGGCAGGTCGTGGCGCGCCCCACGCAGTCGCTGCAGATAGGCCGGCAGTTGCTCCAGGCCTCGAAACAATGCCCCCAGGCAATCGCCACGCGGGCTGACCTGGCCATCTGCTAGCGCCCGGGCGAGCTGCTCCAGTTCGTCGGCCAGGCGCGCGGCCCCCTGCAGCTCGAGCATCCGCAGGCAACCCTGCAC
The DNA here is from genome assembly GCF_004357765.1 of Pseudomonas putida. GTDB lineage: Bacteria > Pseudomonadota > Gammaproteobacteria > Pseudomonadales > Pseudomonadaceae > Aquipseudomonas > Aquipseudomonas putida_U. The sequence continues at coordinate 253,608 of NZ_SMTE01000002.1, forward strand.
CTGATGCAGATTGTCCACCACGAAAGCCAGCATGGACAGATCGCCGGTATCAGCGGCAAAGCGTTCCAAGGCCTGGCGGGCCTGCCCCAGGCAGTCGAGGAGGGCATCCTTGGTCCAGGCCAGGGCGACCGTTTCGTGGCGCTCGAGGCTTACAGCGGCGACAGCCATGGGCGACTCCTCAACGGGGCTCGGGCGGCGGGGGCAAGGTGAAACCGGACACCGAACGGCGCATCTCGCTGGCCATGCGTGCCAGGTGGCGGATGCTGTCGGCAGTGGCGCCAGAGCCGGCCGAGGTCTGCGCAGTGATTTGCTGGATCACCGCCATGGTGTGGGAAATCTGCCCGGCCGAGGAAGTCTGCAATTGCGCGGCGTCGGAAATGCTGTGGATCAGCTCCGCCAGGTTCTGCGACACGCCCTCGATCTCGGCCAAGGCCACCCCGGCGTCCTGGGCCAACCGCGCGCCACGCACCACCTCGGCGGTGGTCTGCTCCATGGAGATCACCGCCTCGTTGGTGTCGGCCTGAATGGTGCGCACCAGCGCCTCGATCTGCCGCGTGGCCGAGGACGAACGCTCGGCCAGGCGCTGCACCTCGTCGGCGACCACGGCAAAACCGCGCCCGGCTTCGCCGGCCAGGGAGGCCTGGATTGCCGCGTTGAGGGCGAGGATGTTGGTCTGATCGGCGATATCGTCGATCAGGCTGACGATATCGCCGATCTCCTGGGAGGATTCACCCAGGCGCTTGATGCGCTTGGCCGTGTCCTGGATCTGTTCGCGGATGTTGTCCATGCCGTTGATGGTGTTGTGCACCACCTCGTTACCCTTGTTGGCGATGGCCACCGAGCGCTCGGCGACCTTGGCCGACTCGTAGGCGTGCGCCGAGACCCGGTCGATCGACTCGACCATGTCGCCCACCGCCTCGGAGGCTTCGCTGATCTGCTCGGCCTGGTGCTCGGACGCCTTGGCCAACTGGCGGGCGGTGTTCTGCGTATCCTGCACGGCGGCGGCGACCTGCACGGCACTGTGGTTGATGGTGGCGACCAGATCGCGCAACTGGTCGACCGAGTAGTTGATCGAGTCGGCGATGGCGCCGGTGAAGTCCTCGGTCACCGACACCGTCACCGTCAGGTCGCCATCGGCCAGTTCTTCGATTTCGTCGAGCAGGCGCATGATCGCTTGCTGATTGCGTTCGTTCTTCTCGGCGGTTTCGCGCAGTTGGCGATGGGTGGCGCGCACCATCACCAAGCCGATGAGGATGATCGAGGCCAGGGCCAGCAGACCCAGGGCATAGCCGCCGACGGTGTCGAGAGTGCGCCCACCGGCCAGGTTCTCGAAGCCGTTGGCCAGGTGCGAGGCCTCGTCGAGCAGGGTTTGCGACAGGCTGAAGATGTTGCCGGCCGCCTCACGCACGCGGAACAGTTCCGGCGAGGTCTCGAGGATCTCGTCCACCGAGCCTGCGACGAACTGGAACAACTCGGCGATCTCGCTCAGACGCGCCCGCGCATCGGCATCCGCCACCCGGCTCACCTGGATGGCCGCATTGCCGTTGAGCATGCCATCGAGCACCTGACCGAAGCGGCTGGCGTCACGCCCGAAGGCATCGGCAGCCTGGGCGGCGCTGTCATCGCCTGCGAGCACGGTGTTGACCGAGCCGAGAATACGCTCGGCCAGCAGCAACTGACGCTGGGCGACCGCCACCTGGCTGGCAGGAGCACCGCTCTGCAAGAGGATCTCCACCACCTTTTCGTACTCGACCTGCAACTGCGGCACCGTCTCGGCCAGGGTCGCGGCCACCTGGTGCAGTGACAGCACGGTCTGTTCGCTGGCGAGAATGGTGTCGGTGTTCTTGCGCAGGTTCTCCCAGTCACGGCCCACCGCTTCCATCTCATCACGAACCGCAGGCGGCGCCGCCGGCAGGCCCGTGGACTTGTCGCCTTCGCGCAGATAGCCCCAGCGCCGCTCGAAATCGTTGCGCGCATCGGACAGCAAGCGGAACGCCAGAGACTTGCCGGCCGCCGCCTCGGTGGCGTTCTTGGCGATGCGTTGGGACAACACCCGTAGTTCGCCGGCATGGCCGATGTACTGCTTGTCGTGATTGGACTGGGTGTTGAGATAGGCGAAGTTGGCGAACAGCAGGATGATCGACAGGATCAGGATCACGAACAATACGGTGATCTGCGCGATGCTGCGTGTGCGCGGGGTCATGCCTGAGGGCGCGACGACGGTGGGGGCCGGCTTGTTCACGTTGGTAGGTCCTATAGCGCCACGTCGAGAAAGCCCGGGGCCTGGGCCAGGGCGAAGGGGCTGAAGATCGCCCAGTTGCGCTCGCGGGCGAAGTGGCCCTGGACGAAGCGTGCGGCAGCCCGCAGCAGTGGCTGCGGGGGCGATAACTCAAGGCTGCTGAGGGCGAAGTGCTGCAGACCCAGTACCTCGTCGACCAGCAGGCCGACGAACAAATCTTCGTGATCCAGTACCAACACCCGCCGCTGCTTGCCCGGCGCCGCCGGACCAAGGCCGAAGAAACTGCTCAGGTCCATCACCGGCAGCAACCGCCCACGCAAGTTGGCTACCCCGCAGACCCAGGGCTGCACGCCTGGCACCCGACTGCTGCGCGGCTCGCGCAGGACCTCGGCGACCTCGCCCATGGGCGCGACGAACCACTGTCCGGCGACACGAAAACCAATGCCGCTCCAGCTCTGCATCCGAGTGTCCTGGGGCGGCTGGTCGGCCACCAGCAGGCGACAACGCCGATCGATGTCCAGCAACAGCTCGAAGGCGGTCAGCGACGCGCCTTGGGGGCGGGTGGTCAAGCGCCCAGCACCTCTTTGAGCTTGGCGATCAGCGCATCCTCTTCCACCGGTTTGGTCAAGAACACCCGGGCGCCCTGGCGCGTGGCCCAGATGCGATCGGTTTCCTGGTCCTTGGTGGTGACCACGATCACCGGTATGGCGCTGGTTTCCGGATCCTTGCTCAATTGGCGGGTGGCCTGGAAACCGTTCATGCCAGGCATGACGATGTCCATGAGCACCGCATCGGGTTTCTCCTGGCGGGCCAAGGCCACGCCGTCGGCACCGTTGTTGGCCTTGAACACTTGGTGGCCGTGCTTTTCCAGCCATGCGGTCAGTCGGTACATCTCTGTCGGCGAGTCGTCGACAATCAGAATTCGGGCCATGCTGTTTCCCCATCAGGCAAAAAGTGGCCGCGCCAGGGCGGGCGCGGTCAGGGTGCGTGTTGTTCGTGAGCGACGAAACCGGGTACGTGGGCCCTGATCGCATCGAGCAGCTCTTCCTTGCCGAAAGGCTTGGTCAGGAACCGGTCGGCGCCGACCACCCGGCCACGGGCCTTGTCGAACAGGCCATCGCGTGAGGACAGGAGAATCACCGGGATATCCTTGAAGGTACTGTTGTGCTTGATCACGGCGCAGGTCTGATACCCATCCAGGCGTGGCATCAGCACATCGACGAAGATGATCCGAGGCTGGTGGTCGACGATCTTGGCCAGGGCATCGAAACCATCGCTGGCGGTGATCACTTCGCAGCCCGCTTCGCCGAGCAACATCTGCGCGGTGCGGCGGATCGTGCGGGAATCATCGATCACCATCACCTTCAGGGGTTGTTCCATAGAGGCCTACCAGTGGATATAAGCGGCAAGGTGCAAGCGACAATCTGCAAGAAAAAGCACACCGGGCTTGGCTGGCCCTTGTCTCGAGGCTTGCGGTTGAGAGCCTGCAGCTGCATTTTTAGCACACTCCGAGGGGCCATTCCATCTGCCGCGCCCCTTGACCCGAGGCGTCCACGGCGCCACCCTGAGCCACTTTTCTTTCGATCGATCGCGGCCGTGCGCCGCCAAGAGGAACCACCCCATGAGCGTTCGCCTCGGCATTGTCATGGACCCCATCGCGTCCATCTCCTACAAGAAGGACAGTTCGCTGGCCATGCTGCTGGCCGCCCAGGCCCGTGGCTGGAGCCTGTTCTACATGGAACAGCGCGACCTTTACCTGGGCGCCGGCCAGGCCCGCGCGCAGATGCGTCCGCTCAAGGTGTTCGCCGACCCGCAACGCTGGTTCGAGCTGGGCGAGGAGCAGGACGCCGCCCTGGCCGATCTGGACGCGATCCTCATGCGCAAGGACCCACCCTTCGACATGGAGTTCGTCTACAGCACCTACCTGCTGGAGCAAGCCGAACGCGAAGGGGTGCTGGTGGTCAACCGCCCGCAGAGCTTGCGCGACTGCAACGAGAAGCTGTTCGCCACCCAGTTCCCGCAGTGCATGGCGCCGACCCTGGTCAGCCGCCGCGCCGACATTCTGCGTGAATTCGCGACCACCCATGGCGATGTGATCCTCAAACCGCTCGATGGCATGGGCGGCACCTCGGTATTCCGCCACCGCCCAGGCGACCCCAACCTCTCGGTGATTCTCGAAACACTGACCCAGCATGGCGGCCAGCAGATCATGGCGCAGGCCTACCTGCCGCAGATCGTCGACGGCGACAAACGTATCCTGATGATCGACGGCGAGCCGGTCGACTACTGCCTGGCACGCATCCCGGCCAGCGGCGAGACCCGCGGCAACCTGGCTGCCGGCGGTCGCGGCGAGGCTCGCCCGCTGACCGAGCGCGACCGCTGGATCGCCGCCCAGGTCGGCCCGACCTTGCGCGAGAAGGGCCTGCTGTTCGTCGGCCTCGACGTGATCGGCGATTACCTCACCGAAATCAACGTGACCAGCCCCACCTGCATCCGCGAGATCGACGCCGCCTACAACACCGATATCGGTGGCAAGCTGATGGATGCCATTGATCGCAAGCTCCAGGCGCGCTGACCACCGACGCGGAGCAAAACCGCAGAGTGGGGTATGATGCCGGTCCTTTTCGATTGAGCTACTGCCCCGCCCTGCGGTTGCTGGATACCCGATGACGCTGCCTGCCGATATCCCCGCCGACCTGCTGCCACCCCGCGTTCGCCCGGTGGACCGGCTGGGCTTTACCTTGTTTCTGGCGGCGCTGGTGCATCTGGCATTGATCCTTGGCGTCGGCTTCGCCGTGGTCAAGCCGGCGCAGGTCCGTCACACCATGGACATCACCCTGGCCACCTTCAAGAGCGAGAAACCGCCCGAGAAGGCCGATTTCCAGGCCCAGGACAACCAGCAGGGTAGCGGCACGCTGGAGAAGAAGGCAGTGCCCAAGACCACCGAGGTGGCGCCGTTCCAGGACAGCAAGATCAACAAGGTCACCCCGCCGCCGGCCCCCAGACCCGAGGTCGCTCCGCCGCCAACGCCGAAGAAATCCGCCGTGGTGACCCAGGCGGCGAAACCGCACAAGGTCGAGACCAAGCCCAAGGAAAGCAAGCCGCAACCCAAGCCGGCGGCGACGCCGGATTTTGACAGCTCGCAGCTGTCCAGCCAGATCGCCAGCCTAGAGGCGGAGCTTTCCAACGAGCAACAGCTATATGCCAAACGCCCGCGCATTCATCGCATCAATGCCGCCTCGACCATGCGCGACAAGGGCGCCTGGTACAAGGAAGAGTGGCGCAAGAAGGTCGAGCGGGTGGGCAATCTGAACTACCCGGATGAAGCTCGCCGCCAGCAGATCTACGGCAACCTGCGGATGATGGTGTCGATCAACCGCGACGGCTCGTTGTACGAGGTGCTGGTGCTGGAATCGTCCGGGCAGCCAGTGCTCGACCAGGCAGCGCAACGCATCGTGCGACTGGCGGCACCGTTCGCGCCGTTCACCGGGGACCTGGCCGAGTTCGACCGCCTGGAGATCATCCGCACCTGGCGCTTTGCCCGGGGGGACCGGTTGTCGAGCAACTGATTGAATGGTTGGGGCGTTCGGGATGAGGTTTGCGGTGGGGCAGAGATCGAGCGCCGCAGACCTCCCGCCGAACGCCGCACAACCACCTTGTCAGCCTCGCCACCTGGCGCCACACTATCTCCCATGAAAACCCTCACGCCGAGCTATCTCAAGCATCAGTTCCTGATCGCCATGCCGCACATGGCCGATCCGAACTTCGCCCAGACCCTCACGTACATCGTCGAGCACAACGCCAATGGCGCCATGGGCCTGGTAATCAATCGTCCCCAGGAACTGAATCTCGGCGATATTCTCGAGCAGTTGCGTCCGGACGAAGCACCGCCGGTCGGCACCTTGCAAGTGCCGATCTACCAGGGAGGCCCGGTGCAGACCGATCGTGGTTTCGTGCTGCACACCAGCGAGTGCTCCTACCAGGCCACCATCGAGCTACAGGGCCTGTCGCTGTCGACCTCCCAGGACGTGCTGTTCGCCATCGCCGAAGGCGTAGGCCCCAAGCAGAGCCTGATCACCCTCGGCTACGCCGGTTGGGAAGCCGGCCAGCTGGAGGCTGAGCTGGCCGACAACGCCTGGCTCAACTGCCCGTTCGACCCCGAGATCATCTTCGACCTGGCCAGCGACCGCCGCCTCGACGCCGCCGCCGCCAGTCTGGGCATCAATCTGAGCCTGCTGACCAGCCAGGCAGGTCACGCCTGATGGCCGAACTGCGCCTACTGCTGGGCTTCGACTATGGCAGCAAACAGATTGGCGTGGCCGTCGGCCAGGTGGTCACCGGCCAGGCCCGTGAGCTGTGCACGCTCAAGGCCCAGAACGGCGTGCCCGACTGGGCCCAGGTGGAAAAACTCATCGCTGAATGGAAACCCGACGCCATCGTCGTCGGGCTGCCGCTGAACATGGACGGCACTCCCAGCGAAATGAGCGCCCGCGCCGAAAAGTTCGCCCGCCGCCTCAACGGCCGCTTCAACCTGCCGGTACATACCCACGACGAACGCCTGACCACCTTCGAGGCCAAGGGCGAACGCCTGGCCCGGGGCGGCCAGCGCGGCAGCTATCGCGACAATCCGGTCGATGCCATCGCCGCCGCCCTGCTGCTGCAGGGCTGGTTGGAGGCCAATACTTAATCCGCTGGCGCCGGGCCACCCCGGCGCGCGACCACTTACTGGAGCCCGCACGCAATGAGCCTACCCAATCCCGCCGAGCTGATCCGGCAGATGGCCGTCGACCTTCGCGCCCACCTGGCCCGCCGCGGCATCGGCGAACCCCGCTATATAGGCATCCGCACCGGCGGCGTCTGGGTCGCCCAGGCCCTGCAGCAGGAGATGGCCGACAGCAGCCCGATGGGCGTGCTCGACGTATCGTTCTACCGTGACGACTTCAGCCAGAACGGTTTGCACCCGCAGGTACAACCTTCGGAACTGCCGTTCGAGGTGGAAGGCCAGCACCTGGTGCTGGTCGATGACGTACTGATGAGCGGACGCACCATCCGCGCCGCGCTCAACGAGCTGTTCGACTACGGGCGCCCGGCCAGCGTGACGCTGGTCTGCCTGCTCGACCTGGACGCCGGCGAGCTGCCGATCCGTCCCAATGTGCTGGGTGCCACCCTGTCGCTGGCTGCCCATGAGCGGGTAAAATTGACCGGCCCCACGCCGCTCGCACTCGAGCGCCAGGACCTCGCTTCTGCCTCCGCCCTTTGAAAGAGTCCCCCGCGATGACGCCAATCGACGCCAAGCGCCCGCTGCAGCTCAATGACCAGGGCCAGCTGCGCCACTTCCTCTCGCTCGACGGTTTGCCCCGCGAACTGCTCACCGAGATCCTCGACACCGCCGACTCGTTCCTCGAAGTCGGCGCCCGGGCCGTGAAAAAAGTCCCGCTGCTGCGCGGCAAGACCGTGTGCAACGTGTTCTTCGAGAACTCGACCCGTACCCGCACCACCTTCGAGCTGGCAGCCCAACGCCTGTCCGCCGACGTGATCAGCCTCAACGTATCGACCTCCTCGACCAGCAAGGGCGAGACCCTGTTCGACACCTTGCGTAACCTTGAGGCCATGGCCGCCGACATGTTCGTCGTGCGCCACTCCGACTCCGGTGCCGCGCACTTCATCGCCGAGCACGTGTGCCCCGACGTAGCTGTGATCAACGGCGGTGACGGTCGTCACGCGCACCCGACCCAGGGCATGCTGGACATGCTGACCATTCGCCGGCACAAGGGCAGCTTCGAGAATCTATCGGTGGCGATCGTCGGCGATATTCTGCATTCGCGGGTGGCGCGCTCCGACATGCTGGCGCTCAAGGCACTGGGTTGCCCGGACATCCGCGTGATCGGGCCGAAGACCCTGATCCCGATCGGCATCGAGCAGTACGGCGTGAAGGTATTCACCGACCTCGCCGAAGGCCTCAAGGATGTCGACGTGGTGATCATGCTGCGCCTGCAGCGTGAGCGCATGGCCGGTGGCCTGCTGCCCAGCGAGGGCGAGTTCTACCGCCTGTTCGGCCTGACTACCGCACGTCTGGCCGCGGCCAAGCCCGATGCCATCGTCATGCACCCTGGCCCGATCAACCGCGGCGTGGAAATCGAATCGGCGGTGGCCGACGGCGCCCACTCGGTGATCCTCAACCAGGTCACCTACGGCATCGCCGTGCGCATGGCGGTACTGTCGATGGCCATGAGCGGGCAAAACGCACAACGTCAGTTCGACCAGGAGAACGCCCAGTGAACATCAGTATTCTCGGCGCCCGGGTCATCGATCCCAACAGCGGCCTGGACCAAGTCACCGACCTGCACCTCGATGGCGGTCGTATTACCGCTATCGGCGCCGCCCCGGCCGGTTTCAGCGCCCATCGCACGATCGAGGCCAGTGGCCTGATCGCCGCCCCCGGCCTGGTCGACCTGGGCGTGTCGCTGCGCGAGCCCGGCTACAGCCGCAAGGGCACCATCGCCAGCGAAACCCGGGCCGCCGTGGCCGGCGGTGTCACCAGCCTGTGCTGCCCGCCGCAGACCAAACCGATCCTGGACACCTCGGCGGTAGCGGAGCTGATCCTCGACCGCGCCCGCGAGGCCGGCAACAGCAAGGTCTACCCGATTGGCGCGCTGACCAAGGGCCTGGAAGGCGAGCAGTTGGCCGAACTGGTAGCCCTGCGCGATACCGGCTGCGTGGCCTTCGGCAACGGCCTCAAGGAAATCCCCAACAACCGCACCCTGGCCCGGGCCCTGGAGTACGCCGCCACGTTCGACCTGACCGTGGTGTTCCACTCCCAGGACCGCGACCTGGCCCAGGGTGGCCTGGCCCACGAAGGCGCCATGGCCAGCTTCCTCGGCTTGCCGGGCATCCCCGAAACCGCCGAAACCGTGGCCTTGGCGCGCAATCTGCTGCTGGTCGAACAAACCGGCGTCCGCGCGCATTTCACCCAGATCACCAGCGCCCGCGGCGCACGGCTGATCGCCCAGGCCCAGGAACTGGGCCTGCCTGTGACCGCCGACGTGGCGCTGTATCAGTTGATTCTCACCGACGAGTCGCTGCGTGAGTTCTCCAGCCTGTACCACGTGCAACCGCCACTGCGCACCGCTGCCGACCGTGACGGCCTGCGCGAAGCGGTGAAGTCAGGTGTGATCCAGGCGATCGCCAGCCATCACCAGCCCCACGAGCGCGATGCCAAGCTAGCGCCGTTCGGCGCCACCGAGCCTGGCATCAGCAGTGTCGAGCTGCTACTGCCGCTGGCCATGACCCTGGTCGAGGACGGCCTGCTCGACCTGCCGACCCTGCTGGCCCGCCTTAGCAGCGGCCCGGCTGCAGCCATGCGCCTGCCGGCGGGCGAGCTCAAGGTCGGCGGCCCGGCCGATCTGGTGCTGTTCGATGCCAAAGCGTCCACCGTGGCCGGCGAACGCTGGCTGTCACGCGGCGAGAACTGCCCGTTCATCGGCCACTGCCTACCGGGCGCGGTGCGCTATACCTTGGTCGATGGGCACATCTGCCACGAGGCTTGAAGGGAAGCGGCAAGCTGCAAGCCGCAAGAAGAAGCCGGTCCCGCCGATCTGCTTTTTCTTGGTGCTTGCAGCTTGAAGCTTGAAACTCTTCCCCCCTCCCCCCATATGAGTCTGCATCAGGCATTTTCGCCCCGCTGCGTGGAGACTCTCCCTTGACCACCATCGTTTCTGTCCGCCGTAACGGCAAAGTCGTCATGGGCGGCGACGGCCAGGTATCCCTCGGCAACACCGTGATGAAAGGCAACGCCAAGAAGGTCCGTCGCCTGTACCACGGCCAGGTCATCGCCGGTTTCGCCGGTGCCACCGCCGACGCCTTCACCCTGTTCGAACGTTTCGAAGGACAGCTCGAGAAACACCAGGGCCACCTGATCCGTGCCGCCGTCGAACTGGCCAAGGAATGGCGTACCGACCGTTCCCTGAGCCGTCTGGAAGCCATGCTGGCAGTGGCCAACAAGGACGCCTCGCTGATCATCACCGGCAACGGTGACGTGGTCGAGCCCGAGGACGGCCTGATCGCCATGGGTTCCGGTGGCGCTTACGCCCAGGCCGCGGCCCGCGCTCTTTTGAACAAGACCGATCTCTCGGCTCGGGAAATCGCCGAAACCGCCCTGAACATCGCTGGTGACATCTGCGTGTTCACCAACCACAACCTGACCATCGAGGAGCAGGACCTGGCCGAGTAAATCAGTTGTTTTGGCGTCCCGCTCGCAGCGGGACTTTTCCACACTGAATACTCCGCTCGAGGACCATTTTCATCATGTCCATGACCCCCCGCGAGATCGTCCACGAACTCAACCGCCACATCATCGGCCAGGATGACGCCAAGCGCGCCGTGGCCATCGCCCTGCGCAACCGCTGGCGGCGCATGCAGCTTCCCGTCGAGCTGCGCGCCGAGGTGACCCCCAAGAACATCCTGATGATCGGCCCCACCGGTGTCGGCAAGACCGAGATCGCCCGTCGCCTGGCCAAACTGGCCAACGCACCTTTCCTCAAGGTCGAAGCGACCAAGTTCACCGAAGTCGGCTACGTCGGTCGCGACGTCGAGTCGATCATCCGCGATCTGGCCGACGCAGCGCTGAAGATGCTGCGTGAGCAGGAAATCATCCGCGTGCGCCACCGCGCCGAAGACGCCGCCGAGGACCGCATCCTCGACGCCCTGCTGCCCCAGGCCCGGGTCAGCAGCTTCAGCGAGGAAGCCGCGCAGACCAGCACCGACTCCAACACCCGCCAGCTGTTCCGCAAGCGTCTGCGCGAAGGCCAGCTGGACGACAAGGAAATCGAAATCGAAGTCGCCGACAACGTCGGCGTCGAGATCGCCGCGCCACCCGGCATGGAAGAGATGACCAACCAGCTGCAGAGCCTGTTCGCCAACATGGGCAAGGGCAAGCGCAAGGCGCGCAAGCTCAAGGTCAAGGATGCGCTGAAGATGGTCCGCGACGAAGAAGCCAGCCGCCTGGTCAACGACGAGGAGCTCAAGGCCAAGGCCCTGGAAGCGGTCGAGCAGCATGGCATCGTGTTCATCGACGAGATCGACAAGGTGGCCAAGCGTGGCAACGTCGGCGGCGCCGATGTCTCCCGCGAGGGCGTTCAGCGTGACCTGCTGCCACTGATCGAAGGCTGCACGGTCAACACCAAGCTGGGCATGGTCAAGACCGACCACATCCTGTTCATCGCTTCGGGTGCTTTCCACCTGAGCAAGCCGAGCGACCTGGTGCCCGAACTGCAAGGTCGCCTGCCGATCCGCGTCGAGCTCAAGGCCCTGACTCCGGAAGACTTCGAGCGCATCCTGCAAGAGCCGCACGCCTCGCTGACCGAACAGTACCAGGCCTTGCTCAAGACCGAAGGCCTGAATATCGAGTTCGCCGAGGATGGCATCAAGCGTCTGGCCGAAATCGCCTATCAGGTCAACGAAAAGACCGAGAACATCGGTGCCCGCCGCCTGCACACCCTGCTCGAGCGCCTGCTCGAAGAGGTGTCGTTCAGTGCCGGTGACCTGGCCAGCGCCCACGACGAAGCACCGATCCGCATCGATGCCGCCTACGTCAACGGCCACCTGGGTGAACTGGCGCAGAACGAAGACCTGTCGCGGTACATCCTGTAAGCGGCAAGCTGCGAGCTGCAAGCGACAAGCTGGGCTGCGTCGCTTGCAGCGCTTCGATTCCAAAAAATGTTCACGGTCGCTTGAATATCACTTCCTGTAGCTTGAAGCTTGTAGCTTGACGCTCAGGAGAGATCCCCATGGCCCGCCTGCCCACCGCCATCAACCTGCACAAAGCCTCGAAAACCCTCACGCTGACCTACGCCCCCGGCGAGGTGTACCACTTGCCCGCCGAATTCCTGCGCGTGCACTCTCCCTCCGCCGAGGTCCAGGGCCACGGCAACCCGATCCTGCAATACGGCAAGCTCAACGTCGGCCTCAGCGGCCTGGAGCCAGCCGGCCAGTACGCGCTCAAGCTGACCTTCGATGATGGCCACGACAGCGGCCTGTTCACCTGGGAATACCTCGAACAGTTGTGCCTGCGCCAGGAACAGTTGTGGGCCGATTACCTCGACGAACTCCACAAGGCCGGAAAGGCCCGCGATCCGTCCGAATCGGTCGTCAAACTGATGCTCTGAAACAACAGTTTCTCAATTTAGAGCGCATTTTCTAATGCCATTTGTTTGAATGCCTTACAGACAGGCAGTCTTGCGCATTCGAGCAAAGTCGGGTAACCAATGGAACTGGAATCACCTGCCGTCCTGTACGGAATCCTCAGTAACACCGCTGTTTCTTATCACTGGTAACCCGAGTAGCAGTACCGGGCAGAACGACCGGTACTCGTCTCAGGACAACGGAGCGTCGTAGATGAGTAACAAGAACAACGATGAGTTGCAGCGGCAGGCCTCGGCGAACACTCTCGGCCTGAACCCGATCATCGGCATCCGCCGCAAGGACCTGCTCAGCTCGGCACGCACCGTGCTGCGTCAGGCCGTACGCCAGCCCCTCTTGAGTGCCAAGCACGCGGCGCATTTCGGCATGGAGCTGAAGAACGTGCTGCTGGGCAAGTCGAGCCTGCAGCCTGCCGGCGACGACCGCCGTTTCAGCGACCCGGCGTGGGCACACAACCCTCTGTACCGCCGCTACCTGCAGACCTACCTGGCCTGGCGCAAGGAACTGCATGACTGGATTGGCAATAGCGACCTACCGCCCCAGGACATCAGCCGTGGCCAGTTCGTCATCAATCTGATGACCGAAGCCTTGGCGCCGACCAATACCTTGTCCAACCCGGCCGCCGTCAAGCGCTTCTTCGAGACCGGTGGCAAGAGCCTGCTCGATGGCCTGTCCAACCTGGCCAAGGACCTGGTCAACAACGGTGGCATGCCCAGCCAGGTGAACATGGATGCCTTCGAGGTCGGCAAGAACCTGGGCACCAGTGAAGGTTCGGTGGTGTTCCGCAACGACGTGCTGGAGCTGATCCAGTATCGACCGATCACCGAACAAGTGCATTCGCGCCCCTTGTTGGTGGTGCCACCGCAAATCAACAAGTTCTATGTCTTCGACCTGAGCCCGGAAAAAAGCCTGACGCGCTTTTGTCTGCGCTCCAGCCAGCAGACCTTCATGATCAGCTGGCGCAACCCAACCAAAGCCCAGCGGGAATGGGGTCTGTCGACCTACATCGATGCCCTCAAGGAGGCAGTCGATGCCGTGCTGGCGATCACCGGCAGCAAGGACCTGAACATCCTCGGCGCATGCTCGGGCGGCATCACCTGCACCGCACTGGTCGGCCACTACGCCGCCCTGGGCGAGAACAAGGTCAACGCCCTGACCTTGCTGGTGAGCGTGCTCGATACCACGATCGACACCGAGGTGGCGCTGTTCGTCGATGAACAGACCTTGGAAGCGGCCAAACGCCACTCTTACCAGGCCGGCGTCCTGGAAGGCAGCGACATGGCCAAGGTGTTCGCCTGGATGCGGCCCAATGACCTGATCTGGAACTACTGGGTCAACAACTATCTGCTGGGCAACGAACCACCGGTGTTCGATATCCTGTTCTGGAACAACGACACTACGCGCCTGCCCGCCGCTTTCCACGGCGACCTGATCGAGATGTTCAAGAGCAACCCGCTGACCCGTGCCAACGCGCTGGAAGTCTGCGGCACCGCCATCGACCTGAAGCAGGTGCAATGCGACATCTATAGCGTGGCCGGCACCAACGACCACATCACCCCGTGGCCGTCGTGCTATCGCTCAGCACACCTGTTTGGCGGCAAGATCGAGTTCGTGCTGTCCAACAGCGGTCACATCCAGAGCATCCTCAACCCGCCAGGCAACCCCAAGGCACGCTTCATGACCGGCGTCGACCGCCCAGGCGACCCGTTGGCCTGGCAGGAGAACGCCGTCAAGCACGTCGACTCCTGGTGGCTGCACTGGCAGGCCTGGCTGAGCGAACGCGCCGGTGAGCTGAAGAAAGCGCCGACACGTTTGGGTAACCGCACCTATACCGTCGGCGAGTCCGCGCCAGGGACCTACGTTCACGAACGTTGAGCCTTGCCGCCGTGGTGGCCTAACGGCGCCACGGCGCTTTACCCAACACAGAGTCATGTGCATGCCGCAACCCTATGTTTTCAGGACCGTCGAACTGGATGGCCAATCCATTCGCACCGCCGTACGTCCCGGCAAGCCCCACCTGACGCCACTGCTGATCTTCAATGGTATCGGCGCCAACCTGGAGTTGGTGTTTCCCTTCATCGAAGCGCTCGACCCTGATCTAGAGGTCATCGCATTCGATGTGCCGGGGGTCGGTGGCTCATCGACACCACGCCATCCCTATCGCTTTCCGGGCTTGGCCAAGCTCACCGCGCGCATGCTCGACTACCTCGACTACGGCCAGGTCGATGCCGTCGGGGTGTCCTGGGGCGGCGCCCTGGCTCAGCAGTTCGCCCACGACTATCCCGAGCGCTGCAAGAAGCTGGTGCTGGCCGCCACCGCCGCCGGGGCCTTCATGGTGCCGGGCAAGCCCAAGGTACTGTGGATGATGGCTAGCCCGCGGCGCTACGTGCAGCCATCGCATGTCATCCGCATCGCGCCGCTGATCTACGGTGGCGCCTTTCGCCGTGACCCGGACCTGGCCCTGCACCATGCAGCCAAGGTCCGCTCGGGCGGCAAGATGGGCTATTACTGGCAGCTGTTCGCCGGCCTTGGCTGGACCAGCATCCATTGGCTGCACAAGATCCGCCAACCGACCCTGGTGCTGGCAGGCGACGACGACCCGCTGATTCCCTTGATCAACATGCGCCTGCTGGCCTGGCGAATTCCCAACGCCCAGCTACATATTATCGACGACGGTCATTTGTTCCTGATTACCCGCGCCGAGGCCGTCGCGCCGATCATCATGAAGTTTCTCCAGCAAGAGCGTCAGCGGGCGGTGATGCACCCGCGCCCTGCTTCCGGTGGCTAGACCCGCAAGCAGAACGGGGAAGACGAAGGAGTGTTGCCATGAAAGACAAACCGGCCAAAGGAACGCCATCGCTTCCCGCCACCCAGATGAACGTACACAACGCCATGGTCGGCCTGCGTGGCCGTGACCTGTTCTCGACCTTGCGCCACATCGGTCGCCACGGGCTGCGCAACCCGCTGCACACCGCCCGCCACATGCTCGCCCTGGGCGGCCAGCTGGGCAAGGTCATGCTCGGTGACACGCCGCTGCAGCCCAACCCACGGGACGCACGCTTCAACGATCCGACCTGGGCCCAGAATCCGCTTTACCGCCGTGGCCTGCAGGCCTACCTGGCCTGGCAGCGCCAGACCCGCCTGTGGATCGAGGAAAGCCAGCTCGACGCCGACGACCGGGCCCGGGTGCACTTCTTGTTCAACCTGCTCAACGATGCCCTGGCACCGAGCAACTCGCTGCTCAATCCACTGGCGGTCAAGGAGCTGTTCAACACGGGCGGTCAGAGCCTGGTACGCGGTGTCGCCCACCTGATCGACGACCTGCGCCACAACCACGGCCTGCCCCGCCAGGTGGACGATCGCGCCTTCGAGGTCGGCGGCAATCTCGCCACGACACCTGGGGCGGTGGTGTACCGCAACGAGCTGCTCGAGCTGATCCAGTACCTGCCGATGAGCGAGAAGCAGCATGCCCGGCCGCTGTTGGTGATCCCGCCACAGATCAACAAGTACTACATCTTCGACCTGAGTCCGAGCAACAGTTTCGTCCAGTACATGCTCAAGAACGGCCTACAGGTGTTCATGGTCAGCTGGCGCAACCCCGAACCGCGCCACCGCGAATGGGGGCTGTCGAGCTACGTCGAGGCCCTGGAGCAGGCCCTGGCTGCGTGTCGCAGCATCAGCGGCAATCGCGACCCCAACCTGATGGGCGCCTGCGCCGGTGGCCTGACCATGGCCGCACTGCAGGGGCATCTGCAGGCCAAGCGCCAATTGCGCCGGGTCCGCAGCGCGACCTACCTGGTGAGCCTGCTCGACAGCCAGTTCGACAGCCCCGCCAGCCTGTTCGCCGACGAACAGACCGTCGAAGCCGCCAAGCGTCGCTCTTACCAACGCGGCGTGCTCGACGGCGCCGAGGTGGCGCGAATCTTCGCCTGGATGCGGCCCAACGACCTGATCTGGAACTACTGGGTCAACAACTACCTGCTCGGCAAGGCGCCACCGGCTTTCGACATTCTCTACTGGAACGCCGACAACACCCGCCTGCCTGCGGCCCTGCACGGTGATCTGCTGGACTTCTTCAAGCACAACCCGTTGACCCACGCCGCCGGGCTGGAGGTGTGCGGCACGCCGATCGACCTGGGCCAGGTGAACCTGGACAGCTTCACCGTCGCCGGCAGCAACGATCACATCACCCCCTGGGACGCGGTGTACCGCTCGGCCCTGTTGCTCGGCGGCGACCGGCGCTTCGTGCTGGCCAACAGCGGGCATATCCAGAGCATCATCAATCCACCTGGCAATCCCAAGGCTTTCTATCTCGACAACCCTGCGCTGCCAAGCGATCCCCGCGCATGGTCCCACGATGCCCAGCGTCGCGAAGGCAGTTGGTGGCCAGTGTGGCTGGAGTGGATCACGGCCCGCTCCGGCCCGCTCAAAGCGCCACGCACGGACCTGGGCAACGCCACCTACCCAACGCTGGGCCCGGCGCCTGGCAGTTATGTACGCGCGCGATGAGCAAACGCCCCGGATGAAGACCCGCGACCGAATCCTCGACTGCGCCCTGCAGCTGTTCAACCAGCAGGGCGAACCCAACGTCTCGACCCTGGAGATCGCCAACGAACTGGGCATCAGCCCTGGCAACCTGTACTACCACTTCCACGGCAAGGAGCCGTTGGTCCTGGGCTTGTTCGAGCGCTTCGAGGAAGCGCTGCTGCCATTGCTCGACCCTCCGCTCGAGGTGCGCCTGGATGCCGAGGACTACTGGCTGTTCCTGCACCTGATCGTCGAGCGTATGGCGCAGTACCGGTTCCTGTTCCAGGACCTGTCCAACCTGACCGGTCGCCTGCCCAAGCTGGCGCGTGGCATGCGCAACCTGATCAATGCGCTCAAGCGTACGCTGGCGGCCCTGTTGGCCAGCCTCAAGAGCCAGGGACAGGTGGTGAGCGAGACCCAGGCACTGGGCCAGCTGGTGGAGCAGATCAGCCTGACCCTGCTGTTCTCGCTGGATTACCAGCGGGTGCTCGGGCGTGAGGGAGACGTGGGGATCGTCGTGTACCAGGTGATGATGCTGGTGGTGCCGCATCTGCAGGCACCGGCGCGGGAGGCGGCGGAGCAGTTGGCGCAGCGGTATCTGGAAGGGTAGGTCTGCGACTACGCAGTGCGCCCTTCGCGGGGCAAGCCCGCTCCCACAGGTACACCACCGCCCCAGAGAACGATGGAGTACCTGTCCCCGCGAAAGGCCCTACGCGATATCAGGCCTGGGTAGCAGCGCTTTCCGGCGCTGCGCTTGGCGCAGGTGCCGCATTGGAAGCCGGAGCGGCGCTGGCCGCCGGTGCTGCCGGTTTCGCCGCAGCAGGCTTGGCCGGCGCTTTTTTCACCGCAGGCTTCTTCGCCGCAGCAGGTTTGGCCGCTGGCTTGGCTGCCGCTTTGGCCGCAGGCTTGGCCACAGGTTTTGCCGCTGCCGTCTTCGCAGCCGGTTTCGCCGCTGCGCTTTTCGCCGCTGGCTTGGCCGCGGCCGCTTTAGCCGCAGGCTTGGCTGCAGCCTTGGCCAGTGGCTTGGCTGCGGTCTTGCCGGCCGCAGGCTTGGCCGCTGCCGAGCGCGAAGAAACCGGGGTCACCGAGGCGCCGGTCAGTTTCTCGATCTGCTTGGTCAGGCTGTCGACCTGCTGGTGCAGGGCCTTGATCTCGTTGCGGCTTGGCACGCCCAGGCGGGAGATGGCGCTGTTCAGGCGCTTGTCGAAAGCTTCTTCGAGTTCGCTCCACTTACCCAGTGCGCGATCCTTGACCCCCGAGACACGGGAGGTGGTCGAGGCCTTGGCGCCTTCGGTCACCTCTTCGGCAGTCTTCTTCGCCTGCTTTTCGGCCTTCTCGCCATCTTTTACCAGGGAGTCGAACAGTTTCGAACCATCCTGGTCGATCTTCGAGTAGATACCCAGGCCCGCCAGCCAGATCTTGCGGGAGTACTTCTCGATCCCGCCGACCCAGGAGCTGCCTTCTTTGTCGGTGTTCTTCTTGCCAGCCATCCTGCTCTCCTTATGGTTTGTGCGCGACGCGCTCGAGCAGCTCATGCAGCTGTTCAAGCTTGATGGACAACGCCTCAACGTCATGTTTAGACGGAATGCCGAGGCGATTCAAGGCGCGCCCCACCCGTGCGTCGAACGCCCGCTCGATCTTGTCGAGTTGCAGTTCCACACGGCCCGGCACGCGACTGACCTGCTCGGTCGCTTCCTCGATCTGGTGGTTGGCCGCGCCCAGCGCCTTGTCGACGCGCTTCTTGCCGCGTTTTTCGACACCTTCGCCAGCCTTGACCAGCTCCTTGAAGTAATCGGAGCCTTCCTGGCCGACCCGCGCGTAAGCACCGATACCTGCCAGCCAGATCTTGCGCGCGTAGCCACGCACCTCGCCCAGGGTGCCTGTGGCGTCGTCCTTTTTCTTCGCGTTCACGTTGGCCATGCTCATTGCCTCTTGCTCGTTCAGGGAGGGAGGATGCGCCCGGGGGGTCGGGCTTGAGCATAAGGTAGAGACCGAATTTAGAATCTTCACCCTAAGGTGAGGCGATCACGCCAGGGCCTTGTCCAGCGCCCGCTCGATTTCGCTCTTGATACTGCTGCCCATGATCGACAGCATCATGCCCAGCTTGAGGTCGACGCGGATGCGATCATCGAATATCTGCACGCTGCCGCTGGCACCGCTGCGCGCCACATCGACCCGGTCGCCGTTCCAGGTGGCCTTGAGATCGTATTCGCGGGCCAGCTTGTCCACCAGCGCTTCGGCCTTGGCCCGGGCGGCGTCGCGACCAAGGGAATGTTTGCGTTCGACGCTGATCTGAGTCATGCAGGCGATCCTGTACTGAAAAGACAATGGACGCATTATGCCCGTGCCCGGCGGGCGGTACACCCCGCCAAGACAAATCCGCCGGTTCACCCTAGAATGGCGGGTAATTTTTTCCGGTGAAGCGATATGAACGACCAGCGCAAAGGCGAACACGCCGAACCCACCACCCATTTCGGCTACCAGGATGTGCCCGAAAGCCAGAAGGCGAAGAAAGTCGCCGAGGTTTTCCACTCCGTGGCCGCCAAGTACGACCTGATGAACGATGTGCTGTCCGGCGGCATGCACCGCCTGTGGAAGCGCTTCACCATCGAGCTGTCCGGTGTGCGTAGCGGCAACCGCGTGCTGGACATTGCCGGCGGTACCGGCGATCTGGCCGCCAAGTTCTCGCGCCTGGTCGGTCCGACCGGCCAGGTGGTGCTCGCCGACATCAACGAATCGATGCTCAAGGTCGGCCGTGACCGCCTGCTCGACCGCGGCGTGGCGGGCAACATCGAGTTCGTCCAGGCCGACGCCGAGAAGCTGCCCTTCCCGGACAACCACTTCGACTGCGTGACCATCGCCTTCGGCCTGCGCAACGTCACCCACAAGGACGAGGCCATCCGCTCGATGCTGCGGGTACTCAAGCCGGGTGGTCGCCTGCTGGTGCTGGAGTTCTCCAAGCCGACCAACAAGTTCATGTCCAAGGCCTACGACGCCTACTCGTTCGCCTTCATGCCGCTGGCCGGCAAGCTGATCACCAACGATTCGGAAAGCTACCGTTATCTGGCCGAGTCGATTCGCATGCACCCTGACCAGGAAACCCTCAAGGCCATGATGGTCGACGCCGGCTTCGACCGCGTGACCTACCACAACATGACCAGCGGCATCGTCGCCGTGCACCGGGGAATCAAGCCCTGATGCTCCTGGCCGGGCTGCTCGCCAGCGTCGAACATGGCTTGAACCGGGT
Organism: Pseudomonas putida; assembly: GCF_004357765.1. Lineage (GTDB taxonomy): Bacteria > Pseudomonadota > Gammaproteobacteria > Pseudomonadales > Pseudomonadaceae > Aquipseudomonas > Aquipseudomonas putida_U. The sequence continues at coordinate 273,818 of NZ_SMTE01000002.1, forward strand.
CCTGCGCATGGACAGCACGGCTCTGCCACGCCTGGCTGCGCTGGAAGGCAAGGTCATCGAGATCGACTGCCGCCAGCCGGCCTTGCAGGTATTCATCCTGCCCGATGACGACGGGCTGATGCTCGCCGGCCACTGGGAAGGCGAGGTTCACTGCAGCCTGCGCGCCCCGGCTGGTAGCCTGGTGCAATTGGCCGTGGCCGGTGACAAGACGGCCGTGCTGCACAGTCCCCAGGTCGAACTGCATGGCGACAGCGCCGTGCTGCTCGACCTGTTCGGCATCCTGCAGGACCTGGAGCTGGACTGGGAACACGAACTGCAACGCTGGCTCGGTCCGGTCGCCACCTCGCTGCTGGCCGGCCATGTACGCCTGCGTGCGCGCTGGACCCGCCAGGGCCTGGCGCGCTTCAGCCAGAACCTTTCCGAGTACCTGGCCGAAGAGTCCCGCACCCTGGTCGGCAGACGCGAAGGCGAAGCCGCCTTCAGCGAACTCGATGCCCTCAAGCTCGACATAGAACGACTCGAGGCGCGCCTGCAGCGCCTCTCCCGCCACCTTGATACCAGCGATAACGCATGAAGCTGCTCGCCGTCCGCCGTCTTTTTCGCATCCAGCGTGTGGTGATCCGCTACCGTCTCGATGACCTGTTGTTCGACCTGCCGCTGCCTTGGTGGCTGATGGGCCTGCGCCTGCTGATGCCCTGGCGCTGGCTGCCGCGCAAGGCCTCGGAGCTTAGCCGCGGCGCCCGCCTGCGCCTGGCCTTGCAGGACCTGGGGCCGATCTTCATCAAGTTTGGCCAGCTGTTGTCTACCCGCCGTGACCTGCTGCCCAACGACATCGCCGATGAGCTGATGCTCCTGCAGGACCGAGTCCCGCCCTTCGACCCCAAGCGCGCCGTGGCGCTGATCGAGGCACAACTGGGTGCGCCGGTCGCCCAGCTGTTCAGCCGCTTCGACGTCGAACCACTGGCATCGGCTTCGGTGGCCCAGGTGCACGCCGCACGCCTGAAAAGTGGCGAGGAAGTGGTGGTCAAGGTGGTGCGCCCAGGCCTCAAGCCTGTGATCGCCCAGGACCTGGCCTGGCTGTTCCTGATCGCCAAGGCTGCCGAACGCGCCTCGGCCGATGCCCGTCGCCTGCATCCGGTGGAAATCGTCGGCGACTACGAGAAAACCATCTACGACGAACTCGACCTGCTGCGCGAGGCGGCCAACGCCAGCCAGCTGCGGCGCAATTTCGAGGGCTCGGAGCTGATGTACGTGCCCCAGGTCTACTGGGACCTGTGCCGGCCCAAGGTGCTGGTGATGGAACGCATCTACGGGGTCCCGGTCACCGACATGGCGACCCTGGCCGATCAGCGCACCGACATGAAGTTGTTGGCCGAGCGTGGGGTGGAAGTGTTCTTCACCCAGGTGTTCCGCGACAGCTTCTTCCATGCCGACATGCACCCCGGCAACATCTTCGTCAGCACGGTCAAACCGTGGAGCCCGCAATACATCGCCATCGACTGCGGCATCGTCGGCAGCCTCACCGCCGAGGATCAGGACTACCTGGCGCGCAACCTGATCGCGTTCTTCAAGCGCGACTATCGCCGCGTCGCCCAGTTGCACATCGACTCGGGCTGGGTACCGGCGCAGACCAAGGTCAACGAATTCGAAGCGGCGATCCGCACCGTGTGCGAGCCGATCTTCGAGAAGCCGCTCAAGGACATCTCCTTCGGCCAGGTGCTGATGCGCCTGTTCCAGACCGCCCGGCGCTTCAACATGGAGGTCCAGCCGCAGCTGGTGCTGCTGCAGAAGACCTTGCTCAACATCGAAGGCCTGGGCCGTCAGCTGTACCCCGATCTGGACCTGTGGAGCACCGCCAAACCCTTCCTGGAGCGCTGGATGCGCGAGCGCATGAGCCCCAAGGCGGTATTCGGCAACCTCTACAGTCAGGCTGAACAATTGCCGCACCTGGCCGGCATGACCCGCGACCTGCTCGAGCGCCTGTCGCAACCCCACCTGCAAGACCCGGAACTGCCGGAGCGCCGTCGTCAGGGCGACCGCTGGGCGCTGCGCCTGCTCGGCGCCGGGCTGCTCGGCGGCGGTGCGGTGCTGGCCACGGGTGCCGCCGAAGCGGCCAGCCTGGCCGCCCCCGTTGCCTGGCCGGCGTGGCTGATGCTGGCCGCTGGCCTTTACCTGATCGTGCGCCAATAGCCAGCAACGCCGCTGACTGGCACACTAGCGCAAAGGGCCCGGTACGGGAGCGGGCCCGTTTTGGAGTCGACGATGAAAGACTGGCTGGACGAGATCAAGTGGAACAGCGACGGGCTGGTACCGGCCATCGCCCAGGACCACAAGACCGGACGCGTGCTGATGATGGCCTGGATGAACCGTGAGTCGCTGGCGCTGACCGCCGCCGAACAACGCGCCATCTACTGGTCGCGCTCGCGTGGCAAGCTGTGGCGCAAGGGCGAAGAGTCCGGCCATATCCAGAAGCTGCACGAAATGCGCCTGGACTGCGATGCCGACGTGATCATCCTGATGGTCGAGCAACTGGGCCACATCGCCTGCCATACCGGCCGCGAAAGCTGCTTCTATCGCGTCTTCGAGAACGGCCAGTGGAATACCGTCGACCCGGTCCTGAAGGACCCGCACGCCATCTACAACGCAGGACACTGACATGAGCGACACCCTCGCCCGCCTGGCCGAAGTGCTGGAGCAACGCAAGCAAGCGGCCCCCGACAGCTCCTATGTGGCCAGCCTGTACCACAAGGGTCTGAACAAGATTCTGGAAAAGCTCGGCGAAGAGTCCGTCGAGACCATCATCGCCGCCAAGGATGCCGCCATCAGCCACGATTGCAGCGATGTCATCTATGAAACCGCCGACCTGTGGTTTCATAGCCTGGTGATGCTCAGCGCCCTGGGCCAGCACCCACAAGCCGTGCTCGACGAGCTGGAGCGCCGTTTCGGCCTCTCGGGCCACGATGAAAAAGCCGCCCGGCAACCGTCGGCCTGACTACAAGCGTTCTAGGAGAACACCATGGGTATTTTTGACTGGAAACACTGGATCGTCCTGCTGATCGTCGTCGTGCTGGTATTCGGCACCAAGAAGCTGAAGAACCTCGGCGGCGACCTGGGCGAATCGATCAAGGGCTTCCGCAAGGCGATGAGCGACGAGGAAAACAAACCTGCCGAGCCAACCCCGCCACCGGCCCAGCCCGTGCCACCGGTGCAGTCTGCCCAACAGCAAACCAGCGCCCCGCAGAACCAGGGCCACACCATCGAGGGCCAGGCCCAGCCGGTCCAAGAGCCACAACGGAAAGACTGACCCATGTTCGGCATCAGCTTCAGCGAGTTGCTGCTCGTCGGCCTGGTCGCCCTGCTGGTGCTCGGTCCCGAACGCCTGCCGGGTGCGGCGCGTACGGCGGGACTGTGGGTCGGTCGGCTCAAGCGCAGCTTCAATACCATCAAGATGGAAGTCGAGCGCGAAATCGGCGCTGACGATATCCGTCGTCAGTTGCACAACGAGCACATCCTGCAGATGGAACAGGAAGCCAAGCGCATCCTCAACCCGCAGACGCCACCTGCTCAGGCACCCGCTACCAACGCGAGCGATGCGCCGAGCACGCCGGCAGCGCCGGTCAGCGCACCTGAGCAGCCCGAACAGCCCCAACCGCCGCGAGCCCCATGAGCGATAATCCGGAACACGACCAGCCCATGCCGCTGGTCTCGCACCTGACCGAACTGCGAACTCGCCTACTACGTTGCGTGGCGGTGATCTTCCTGATCTTTGCCGGGCTGTTCTCCTTCGCCCAGCAGATCTACACCCTGGTGTCGGCGCCGCTGCGCGACCACCTGCCGGCCAATGCGACGATGATCGCCACCGATGTGGCCTCGCCGTTCCTGACCCCGTTCAAGCTGACCATGATCGTCTCGCTGTTCCTGGCGATTCCGTTCATTCTCCAGCAGATCTGGGGCTTCATCGCACCTGGGCTGTATCGCCATGAAAAGCGCGTCGCCATCCCGCTGCTGGTGTCGAGCATCCTGCTGTTCTACGCCGGCATGGCCTTCGCCTATTTCCTGGTATTCCCGCTGATGTTCAAGTTCTTCGCCGCTGCCACACCCGATGGCGTGGCGATGATGACCGACATCGCCAGCTACCTCGACTTCGTCATGACGTTGTTCTTCGCCTTCGGCGTGGCCTTCGAGATCCCGGTGGCAGTGGTGCTGCTGATATGGATCGGCGTGGTCGACGTGAAATACCTGAAAAAAGCCCGCCCCTACGTGATCATCGGTTGCTTCGTGGTCGGCATGGTCCTTACGCCACCGGACATCTTCTCGCAAACGCTGCTCGCCGTGCCCATGTGGCTGCTGTTCGAGATCGGCGTGCTGTGTGGCAGCCTGATCCGCAAACGTGGTCACGACGAGCAACCGGCCGACGATCACAACGACCAACCGCCTGCGACCCAACCGTGAATCTGTTGCTGCTCGAGGAGGCCGATTTCGTGTCGGCCGACCGCGTCGTGTTGGCAGACCGGCGCTTCACCCACATGCAGCAGATCCATGGCGTGGTAGTGGGCGATACGCTGCGCGTTGGCCGTATCGGTGGGCTGATGGGCCAGGCCACCGTCATGCGCCTGGAACGGCACGAAGCCGAACTGCAGGTGGCCTTCGACCAATCGCCACCGGCCAAGCTGCCGTTGACCCTGGTGTTGGCCGTACCCCGGCCGAAGATGTTGCGTCGACTGTTCCAGACCATCGCCACTCTGGGCGTGCCTCGGCTGATCCTGGTCAACAGCTACAAGGTCGAGAAGAGCTTCTGGCAAACCCCGTTCCTCAGCCCCGAAAGCGTTCGGGAAAACCTCATTCTCGGCCTTGAGCAGGCGCGCGATACGGTGCTGCCCGAGGTGATCATCGAGAAACGCTTCAAACCGTTCGTCGAAGACCGGCTGCCGGCCATCGCCCACGGCACCCTTGGCCTGGTCGGCCATCCCGGCCCCTACCCAGCCTGCCCGCGCGCCGTGGAGGGCCCGGTAACCCTGGCGATCGGCCCTGAAGGGGGCTGGATTCCCTATGAGGTGGACCTGCTGACCAAGGCCGGGCTGGCCCCGGTGCAACTGGGCGACCGGATCCTGCGAGTGGAAACGGCAGTCACCGCCCTGCTTTCGCGAATTTTCTGACCAAACGGTTAGCTTTAAGCCATCAAGTTTCTCCGGCGTGGGCCGATGCCCTGGCATCACAACAACAATTCGTGCTGCCACATCGCCGGGGAGTCACCTATGTACCAATGGTTTGCCCAATCGCTGGGGAATGTAAGCGTCAATCGTAAACTGGGCCTGGGGTTCGGCCTGGTGCTATTGCTCACCCTGGCCATTACCGCCACGGGCTGGACGGGCATGGACAGCATCATCCATCGAGGTGACAAGCTGGGGAACATCTCGGTGATCCACCAGTACACTCAGGAGCTGCGCATCGCTCGCCAGGCCTATGCGCTCAATCCCGACAGCGCCACGGTGACGCAGTTGGAGGCAGCACTGGATCAGCTCGAACGACAGATCCAGCGCATGCAGGCAGTGATCGAGGAACCCCAGGACCACCAGCGCCTGGGACAGCAGCTCGATGCCGTGCGCCAATACCGACAGGCTTTCGCCGAGCTCAAGCAAGCAGGCAGCGCGGGCGCTGCGGCGCCCCAAGTGCTACAGCGCATGGCAGACCAAGGCAGCCTTCTGCTTGAGGCCAGCAAGGCCATGACCCTGTCGCAGACCAAGGTGCGCGATGACGGCGCTCGCCGGGCCAAGATGCTGCTGGCCGGGGCTACCGGCCTCGCCCTGCTCCTGGGGCTGCTCGCCGCCTGGTCGATCACCCGGCAGATCGTCGTACCGCTGCGCCAGACCCTGGCCGCAGCCGACCTCATCGCCAACGGCGACCTACGCGAAACCGCCCGAGTCGAACGGGGCGATGAGCTGGGCCAGTTGCAAGCCAGCATGCAGCGTATGACCCAACGCCTGCGGGAACTGATCTCCGGCATCGGCGACGGCGTCACGCAGATCGCCAGCGCCGCCGAGGAACTGTCAGCGGTCACCGAGCAGACCAGCGCCGGGGTCACCAACCAGAAGGTGGAGACCGACCAGGTGGCCACCGCCATGAACCAGATGACCGCCACCGTTCACGAAGTGGCACGTAACGCTGAGCAGGCGTCGGAGGCCGCACTCATGGCCGACCAGCAAGCCCGCGAAGGTGATCGCGTGGTCGGCGAAGCCGTCGCCCAGATCGAGCGACTGGCCGGCGAGGTGGTGAACTCCAGCGAGGCGATGAACCAGCTCAAGGCAGAAAGCGACAAGATCGGCAGCGTGCTGGACGTGATCAAGTCGGTTGCCCAGCAGACCAACCTGCTGGCCCTCAACGCCGCCATCGAAGCGGCCCGGGCCGGCGAAGCCGGACGTGGCTTCGCAGTGGTCGCCGACGAAGTGCGCAGCCTGGCCCAACGCACGCAACAGTCGACGGAAGAAATCGAAGAGCTGATCGCCAGCCTGCAGAATGGCACCCAACGCGTCGCCAGCGTGATGCAGAACAGCCGCGAGCTGACCGACAGCAGCGTCGAGCTGACCCGCCGGGCAGGCGGTTCGCTGGATACCATCACCCGCACCGTCTCGGCCATTCAGGCCATGAACCAGCAGATCGCCACGGCGGCCGAGCAGCAGAGCGCGGTGGCCGAGGAAATCAACCGGAGCGTGATGAACGTGCGGGACATTTCCGATCAGACGTCGGCGGCGAGTGAGGAGACCGCCAGTTCCAGCGTGGAACTGGCGCGTCTGGGGACGCATCTGCAGGGGCTGGTGGGGCGGTTCAAGCTCTGATCTGAGGAATGGGTCGCTGTACTGGCCTCTTCGCGGGTAACCCCGCCAAGAGGCCGCTGCGGTTACAGCACCTGGCGCAGGAACGCCTGGGCCCGCGGGTCCCGTGGCGCATCGAAGAACGCCGCTGGCGCGGCGTCCTCGAGCAGCTTGCCGTGATCGAAGAACAGCACGCGATCGGCCACTTCCCGGGCGAAGCCCATCTCGTGGGTCACGCAGACCATGGTCATGCCTTCCTGGGCCAAAGTCTTCATGACGTCGAGCACTTCGCCGACCATTTCCGGGTCGAGCGCCGAGGTCGGCTCGTCGAACAGCATGACCTTGGGCTCCATGGCCAGGGCTCGGGCAATTGCCACGCGCTGCTGCTGACCGCCGGAGAGCCGCGACGGGTACTCGTTGGCTTTTTCCGCGATACCGACCTTTTCCAGCAGCGCTCGCGCCTTGGCCTCGCGCTCGGTCTTGCCACGCTTGCGTACCACTTTCTGCGCCAGGCACAGGTTCTCCAGCACGGTCATGTGCGGGAAAAGGTTGAAGTGCTGGAAGACCATGCCGACTTCGCGGCGGTAGGCATTGATGTCGGTCTTCGGGTCGTCCAGACACAGCCCGCCGATGGACACATGCCCGGCGTCGAAATGCTCCAGGCCGTTGAGGCACCGCAGGAAGGTGGACTTGCCCGAACCCGACGGACCGAGCACCACCACGACTTCGCCCTTGGCCACCTGGGTGGTGACGTTGTCCACCGCGCGCACCACCTGGCCGCGGGTGTCGAAGACTTTCAGCAGGTCACGAACTTCAATCACTTTGCGCAAGCCTCCGCTCGAGCCGGCTGGCCAGGTGCGACAGCGGCAGGTTGATCAGCAGGTACAAGCCTGCCACGCAGAACCAGATCTCGAAGGTCGAGAACGAGGTGGTGATGGCCTCGCGGCCGCTCTTGGTCAGCTCGGTGATGGCGATCACCGACACCAGCGAGGTGTCCTTGACCAGGCTGATGAACTGCCCGGCCAGCGGCGGCAACACGCGCTTGAAGGCCTGCGGCAGAATCACATGGCGCATCGACTGCCCGGCGTTCAAGCCCAGCGAACGGGCCGCTTCGTTCTGGCCCTTGGCGATCGACTGCACACCGGCCCGGACGATTTCCGCCACATAGGCACCCGTGAACAGCGCCAGCGCCGCTACCCCGGCGAACTCCCGTGACAGGTTGAGCACCGTACCGATGAAGAAGTAGAAGATGAAGATCTGCACCAGCAACGGTGTGCCACGCACCAGTTCGACGTACACACTGGACAGGTCGCGCAGGGTCGGGTTGCTGGACAAACGGCACAGCCCGGCGACCAAGCCGATCAGCAGCCCCATCGCCCCGGAGAGCACCGAAATCCACAAGGTCGTCCAAAGGCCCCAGGCCAAGGGGCCTGCGGCCCAGTGACGGGTCACACCGATCTGATCACCTTCGGCGACGTCATCGCCTCGGCTCAGTTGCAGGCTGTCCTTGGCCACGTCGAGCACTTGCTCATCGCCGTTTTCATCCTTGAGCGTGACACGCGCGGTGTCACCGGAAACGACGATTTCCTGCACGCTGCCATAGCCGGCTGCCCGCTGCACCTCTTCCGCCTTGTAGGCGAAATACTGAGGTACACGGTTCCAGCGCCACTCGTAGGAAATCATCGAGGTGGCCAGGTACATGCTGAAGGCCAGGCCCACCAGGACCAGCGCGGTCAGCGCATGCCAGGGCCACTGGGCTTTCTTGTGTTTGATCACGTGGAGCACTCCAGAAAGGCACAAGCCGCAAGCTGCAAGCTGCAAGAAAAAGCGGACCGAGTATTGATCCGCTTCTTCTTGCAGCTTGCAACTTGCGGCTTGACGCTGCCTTTTATTCCATTTCCTTCAGCCAGTCCTTGTTCTTGAACCACTTGTCGTGGATACGATCGTAGGTTCCGTCATGCTTGATCTGGTGCAGGAAGTTGTTGATGAAGTTGATGCTGTCGTAATCGCCCTTCTTCAGGCCGAAGGCCAGTGGCTCGAAGGTGAACGGCTTGTCGAGGAAGACCAGCTTGCCGGCGCCCATCTTCTCCACGGCCACCACGTTGTAGGGAGCATCGTAGACAAAGGCATCGGCCTTGCCGTTGACCAGGTCCATCACCGCTTCCGGCTCGTTGTCATAGCCATGGTACTTGGCCTTGCTCATCAGCTTCTTGGTCACCATCTCACCGGTGGTGCCGAGCTTGGAGGTGATGCGGTACTTCTCGTTGTTCAGGTCCTTGTACGACTTGATCTCGCCCGCCAGCTCCTTGCGGATCAGCAGGGTCTGGCCCACGACGATGAACGGTTCGGAGAAGTTCAGACGCAGGTTGCGTTCCTGGGTCAGGGTCATGCCGCTGCCGATCATGTCGAACTTGTCGGTCAACAGAGCCGGGATGATGCCGTCATAGGCAGTGGACACTGCCTCGAACTTGACGCCCATGGACTTGGCCATCGCCTTGAGAATGTCGACTTCGAAGCCGATGATCTCGCCGCGCTTGTTGGTCATCTGGAAGGGCATGTAGGTCGGGTCCATGCCCACCCGCAGGGTGCCACGCTTGACCGCGTCGTCGATGGCGCCGGCTTGCGCCGCCGTGACCGCGACCAGCGCAGTCACACCGACCAGCAGCCGCGAGAGGTATTTCTTGATCATCACCAGATCCCCTAGCAAGAGAAATTACGAATCTTTTTATAGGCACGGCCGTACCCAGCAGTGCGCAATATCGGAGAGGGATGCTAACGCATGGCGGGCCTGGGACCTAGCGCCGGGGGGGACTTTGTTGGCCAAAATAGGTCTTGGCGGGGAAAAGCGTCGCGGCTGAACCCCCTCCTACAGGCCCGATGCGAGTCCTGTAGGAGCGGGCTTGCCCGCGAATGCGACCGATCAGGCGCCGACGAGCGCCGGCTGGCCTTCGTTCTCGGGATGCAACGGCAACAGCGGCGAATGCGGATCGCTGTCGATCGAGGCCCGCCAGGCGTCGATCCATGCCGAATGATGGCCCGCCCACACCTGCTCGTGCAGGCGCGACAGGGCCACAGGGTCGCTCAGCAGCGCCAGGCGGGTGGCAAGGTCCAGCCCTTGCGGGCCGACTTCCAGCGCCTTGGCCACACGCTCGTCACGGTACGCCTCGATCGGCGCAGCCTGGCCGTGGCGTGCGGTACCCATGGCACAGGCCAGGGCATTCTGCCGGGGGTCGACCACCGCGCGCACGAAGCCGTCACGCAGGGCGTGCCAGCGATTCTCGTGGGCGTACTGGTCGGTGGCCAGCAGCTCCTGCGGCGTTGCGTATTCCTCGGGGATGAGGAACAGCTTCTCGTCCTTGGCTGCCAGGCCCAGGCGCACGCGGCTGGAAATCACCGACACCGGGATCGACAGCAGCAACGAGCCGACGATCGGCGCCAGCCACCAGAGGAAGCTCGGGTTCAACCACGCCACCAATCCGGCCCAGGCGAAGCCCAGCAGGGTCTGCGGGCCATGCCGACGCACCGCTTCGCTCCAGGGCGTGGAGTCGTCGTCGCGGCTGGGCGAATTCCAGGTCGCCGCCCAGCCGAGGAACGCGGCCAGCACGAAGCGGGTATGGAAGATCATGCGTACCGGCGCCAGCAACATGGAGAACAGCATCTCCATCAGCATCGACAGGGTCACCTTGATGCGCCCACCGAACTCGGTCGCGCCCTTGGCCCAGATCAGGATGACACTGAGCAGTTTGGGCAGGAACAACAACACGATGGTGGTGGAGAACAGCGCCACGGCTTTTTCCGGGTGCCACTGCGGCCAGAGCGGGTAGAGCTGGTAAGGCTCGATGAAGTATTGCGGCTCCATCAGGGTGTTGGTCGCCAGCAACGCGGTCGACAGCACCAGGAACAGGAACCACAGCGGCGCCGACAGATACGACATCACCCCGGTGAGGAACACCGCCCGGTGCACCGGGTGCATGCCCTTGACCAGGAACAGGCGGAAGTTCATCAGGTTACCGTGACACCAGCGCCGGTCACGCTTGAGCTCGTCGAGCAGGTTCGGCGGCAGTTCTTCGTAGCTGCCCGGCAAGTCGTAGGCGATCCACACGCCCCAACCGGCGCGGCGCATGAGTGCCGCCTCGACGAAGTCGTGGGAGAGGATCGCACCGGCGAACGCGCCCTTGCCCGGCAACGGCGCCAGGGCGCAGTGCTCGATGAACGGCTTCATGCGAATGATCGCGTTGTGGCCCCAGTAGTGGGATTCGCCCAACTGCCAGAAGTGCAGGCCGGCGGTGAACAACGGACCATAGACGCGGGTGGCGAACTGCTGCATGCGCGCATACAGGGTGTCCATGCCCGACGCTTTCGGCGCGGTCTGGATGATCCCCGCTTCCGGGTTGGCTTCCATCAGACGGACCAGACCACTCAGGCATTCACCGCTCATGACGCTGTCGGCGTCCAGCACGACCATATACTTGTATTCGCCGCCCCAGCGACGGCAAAAATCATCGAGGTTACCGCTCTTGCGCTTCACCCGACGCCGGCGACGGCGGTAGAAGATGCGCCCGAAGCCTTTGGTTTCGGAGCACACATCCAGCCAGGCCTGTTGCTCGGCGACGGCGATGTCGGTGTCATTGGTGTCGCTGAGCACGAAGAAATCGAAACGGTCGAGGTTGCCGCTGGCGGCCACCGACTCGAACGTTGCGCGCAGGCCGGCGAACACACGCGGCACGTCTTCATTGCAGATTGGCATCACCAATGCGGTGCGTGCCTCCGGCGCGATCGGCTCATTGCCCGCACTGCTGCCAGAGATGCGATATTTGTCACGCCCGGTCAGCAGTTCGAGAAAACCCATCAAGGCGGTCCAGAAGCCTGCCGAAACCCAGCAGAAGAGAATACCGAAGAGGATCAGGATGGAGGTCTGCAAGGCATACGGCCAGACCTGCACCACGGTGTCCCACAGCGGCTGGGCAAGAATCTCGTCAAGATCGACGAACGACCAGCCCTGATAAGGCAGGATGCCCTTCATGTACCAGCCGGCGACGATGGTCTGGCCGATCATGAGGGTCAGCAGGATGTATCGGCGGATCGAGCCGACCGTGCGCCAGCGCGCCGGCGGCAGCTCGCGTTTGGGCGGTTGCGGGGCATTGGTGCGGCCGGTCATGCGTCGCCAGACGCGGACCAGGACATTGGTGCGCCACGGTTCCGGAACCACTCGGGTGCGCTGGATCGGCGGCGCGATCTTGAGGCACACCCGACCGTTGCCGTCGACACCGAGCATTTCGGCGTCTTCCAGCTCGGCGGCGCTGCCCACGGTCAGGCGTGCGCCGACCGAGGCCTGGACGGCCTCGGCGGAGGTGGCGGCCGGTTTGGCCGCCAGGCGTTGGTGCAGCTCACCGAACGAGGTGCAGCTGGCGAGTTCCGCGCGCTGCTCATCGCTCAGTGGGAGGTGGGCCAGATACTCGCCAAGCGATTCCGGCCTTGCGCTTGAGTTACTCATCGGCAGGCAACTGATAGCTCCAGGTCTCGGTCAGCACCTGTTCGGTGGTGGCCGCGGCCCCGTTGGTGGACGCCGCATCGGCGGCAGGTTGTTCGGCCTTGGCGGCATCTGCCTTACTGGCTTTCTCGGCCTTGGCGTGCTTGGCAGCCGCCTTGTCCTGCTTGGCATCCTCGGCAGCCTTGGGCGCCTCGACCGGAACATCGCGCACCAATGCGGCTCGCATTTCGGTCGACTTGTTGGCTTCCTTGACCTTGAACCGCAGAGTCAGGCGCCAGCCCTTGATTTCCGGGTTATAGCGCAGGTTGTTCTCGACCAGTTCGGCGTTGTCGCCGACGCTGACCTGGCTGCGCAGAGGAGCGTCTTCCGGCAGGGCGGCCAGCGCAGGGCCGTCGAAATCGACCAGGAAGGCAATGCTGCCGTCAGGCTGGCGGATCAGGTTGGACTGTTTGACGTCGCCGGTCGAGCGCAGGGTCTGCTTGACCCAGCCCAGTTCCTGCGGCTGGAACTTCGGCTCGTCGAGGGTCCAGTGCAGGCGGTAGGCATACTCGATCGGCTGGCCAGCCTCAGGCAGCTTTTCCGGGCTCCAGAACGCCACGATATTGTCGTTGGTCTCGTCGGCCGTGGGGATTTCGACCAGATCGACGGTACCCTTGCCCCAGTCGCCTTTCGGCTCGATCCAGGCGCTCGGGCGCTTCTGGTAGTTGTCGTCGAGATCTTCATAGTCGCTGAAGGCACGCTGGCGCTGCATCAGGCCGAAACCACGCGGGTTCTCGACACTGAAGTTGCTGACGGCCAGGTGTTTCGGGTTGTTCAGCGGACGCCACAGCCACTCGCCATTGCCGGCATGGATCGACAGACCTTCGGAGTCATGCAGAGCCGGACGGTAGTTCAGCACTTTGGATGGCTGGTTGGGGCCGAACAGGTACATGCTGGTCAGCGGGGCGATGCCCAGGCGGCTGACGTGATCACGCAGGAACACGCGCGACTGCACGTCGACCACGGTGTCGGTGCCCGGGCGCAGAATCAGCTTATAGGCGCCGGTGGAGCGTGGAGAGTCGAGCAGGGCGTAGATCACCAGGTGCTTGTCGGTCGGCTTGGGCTTCTCGACCCAGAACTCGGTAAATCGCGGGAACTCTTCGCCTGACGGCAACGCGGTGTCGATGGCCAGGCCGCGCGCCGACAGGCCATAGACCTGGCCCTTGCCGACGACGCGGAAATAGCTGGCGCCGAGCAGGGTCATGATCTCGTCCTGCTTGTCCGCCTTGTTGATCGGGTAAAGCACACGGAAACCGGCGTACCCCAGATTCTTGGTGGACTCGGGGTCGTGCGGCACGTCACCGAACGCGAAGCGGCTCGGGTCGTACTTGATTTCCTTGACCGTCGTGGCGGTGACCTCGTTGATCTTCACCGGGGTGTCGAAATGCATGCCCTGGTGATAGAACGACAGCTTGAACGGAGTCTTGTCGTCGGCCCACTCGGCCTTTTCCTGCAGGAAGTGAATCTTCTGGTAGTCCGCGAACTTCATATCGCGGAACACCGCCGGAAGATTGCTTTTCGGTGCCTCGTACTTCTGGCCGGCCAGATCCTTTGCCTTGGCTGCAACATCGTCAAGATTGAATGCCCACAGCTGACCCGCGCTCATCAGGCCAAACAGTGCCACACCGGCCATGAGTGCCGAGCGCAGTCGCGTGCTGGGGATTCTTGATGCTTTTTGGGGACTTACAATCACGAGCAACCCTCGCCGAAAACAAATCATGAAACCAACGGCCAGCTACCAATGCCGGGTTGGCGAGCACTGTTCGGACCCCGTGAGGGCGTAATGATTCCCCAAACGGATCCAGACAATGCTCGAGTCGGTGTGAAACGAACCTGCGGACGCAGGCTCACGCAGCGCGCGATTATCCAGCAGGTCGCGTTACAACGCATCAGGCTGGAACAACTATTTATCGTAAAAAACCCCTTGTTTTCCGACAAACAAGGGGTTTTTGACCTCATATTTGTAACATAAATGTTACGGGGCCATCATTCACCAAATGCACCTGCATGTCTGCACCGAATCGCCCGCTGGCTACAGCGGCATGCTGGCTCTGGGCCTGCTGGCAAAGATAGTCGAAAAGCTCGGCTCCCAACGCCGGAGGCGCCGCCGTCGAGAAGCTCGGTCGCATGCCACTGCGGGTATCTGCCGCCAGGGTGAACTGCGACACCAGCAGCAGACCGCCCGAGACGTCCTTCAAAGACAGGTTCATCTTGCCCTGGGGGTCGCTGAACACCCGGTAGTTGAGCAACTTGTGCAACAGTTTGTCGGCATGCTCGCGGGTATCTTCAGGCTCGACCGCGACCAACACCAACAAGCCCTGATCGATCGCGCCGACGATGTCCCCGCCCACCTCGACCCGCGCGCCACGCACGCGCTGCAACAGGCCCTTCATGCCTCTTCCAGGGGCAGATCGAGCAGGCGCCGAGCCATCTGGTCGGCAGCCCGGACCAGGGCGTCGGTGATGCCGGGTTCGGAGGCCGCGTGACCGGCATCGCGGATGACCTTGAGCTCACTGTTGGGCCAGGCCTGGTGCAGCGCCCAGGCGTTGTCCAGCGGGCAGATCACGTCATAGCGACCATGCACGATGACCGCCGGCAGGTGTGCGATCTTGGGCATGTCGCGAATCAGCTGGTCGGGCTCCAGGAAGGCGTCGTTCATGAAGTAGTGGCATTCGATGCGGGCGATCGACAAGGCCCGCGCCGGTTCGGAGAAGCGGTCGACCACCAGCGGGTTGGGGCGCAGGGTCGCGGTGCGCCCTTCCCAAGTGGACCAGGCCTTGGCTGCATGCATCTGGGCGATCTGGTCGTTGCCGGTCAGACGCTTGTGGAAAGCCTTGACCAGCTCGCCACGCTCCTCGGCTGGAATCGGTGCGATGTAGTCCTGCCAGTAGTCGGGGAACAGTCGACTGGCACCGGCCTGGTAGAACCATTCGATCTCCTGGGGGCGGCACAGGAAAATGCCGCGCAGGATCAGCCCGTGCACCCGCTCGGGGTGTTTCTGGGCATAGGCTAGTGCCAGGGTCGAGCCCCACGAGCCGCCGAACAGCACCCACTTGTCGACCCCCAGGTGCTGGCGAATGCGCTCCATGTCCTCGACCAGGTGCCAGGTGGTGTTGTTCTCCAGGCTCGCATGGGGCGTGGAGCGGCCACAGCCGCGTTGATCGAAGGTGATGATGCGGTACAGATTGGGGTCGAAATAGCAGCGGCTCTGGGCATCGCAACCGGCGCCGGGGCCGCCATGGATGAACAGCACCGGCAGACCTTCCGGCGAGCCGCTTTCATCGACGTACAGTACATGCGGCGCTTCCACGGCCAGATCATGCCGGGCGTAGGGTTTGATCTGCGGGTACAGGGTCTGCATTGCGCACTCCGTGTGGGGATTGATTCGGCCGTTGGCCATCATAAACCTGAATCGCCCGTTTGAGCATGCTCTGTCGAACACTCGAGCGAAACCGTATGCCTGCGAAGGTTTGACATATCTAACGCGTCACGCACCGAGGGTTGTTCCACGCTTCGCTCCCCCTCATCGCGGAGTCATTACCTTGTCCCTTTCCATTCCCCCCACCCCTTATGTACTGATCGAGCGGAAAATCCCCGTTTGGATGAAATCGGCGCCGAAAAAGACCCACCAGGCCTTGCGCAAAGCCGCCTCGACCTCATTGCCCTGGTTCGAGAAGGCGCGCCAGGAAAAACCGGACATTGTCCGGCTGTTGCGCAAAGACCATGCCGCGCATATCGAAGCCGAAGCCAATCTCAAGGCGCTGCTCGGCACCCTCCCCAAGGTTGAGGCCTTCGCCATGCCGCGATTGACCAAGGCCATCGAAGAGCGCTTCGGCCTCACGGTCGATGTGCAACAGACCTATTTGCTCAATGCGAAGAAGTTTGCGGCCTACGCACAGGCAGATCGCAGCGTCGACAAGTTTTCGGCTACCAGCAGGCTGCTCAAACAAGCGACGCAATCTTTGCTGCATAGCGCCTTGCAGAACTTCGAGCCGTCGGAGACGAAATCCGGCGGGCTCGATGAAAGTGAAACGCTCAAGTCGATGGTGGTCGACACTCGGGCCTTTTCACTCGTCGGTTTCGAGGGCAAGACGGTGAACATACCGCCGGAAAAATTCGCCGCGCTCGCACGCGAATTGGACTTCGGGGGCGAATACCAGAAACTGATCAGTGCCCTGCGCACACCCGTGCCAGCGGCATCAGGCGAGAACGCCACCGACGACCCGCTGGCCACCTGCCTGAAGGCTGCAGCACGCGCGAACCTGCGCCTCGATGCCCACCTGGCAGTGCTCAAAGGCCATGTCGATGACGATATGCACACGGCCCTGCTACAGGTGTCCGAAATGGACCAGCCGCGTTACCGCGGCGCACCTGTCGGTTGCCACTTCCTCTCGCTATGGGATATCGAGCTGACCGGCATCGTCGCCATCGGACCGGACCGAAACGCCGCCAAGACGACTGTCCCAGTGGTCATATTCATCCCCGACGATCCGATATACCCACTGAAACAGTACGAATCGACCGCTGCTTTTACCGCGGAACTGCGTGAGCGTTTACGCGAGGACAGCTACCTGACGTTCTTCCATCGCTTCGTGCCAGCCGCCGACCTGGAAAAGTTCCTGAGCAAGCTCGAGGACTGCCTGACGCCTTATCCTGGCTTCTTCCATAAAGGGATCCGACGTCGCGCGCCCGATCCCAATGCACGCCTGCCGCTAGTCGTGGGTACCCAGCTCAAGCGGCTGACCAGCGATCTCGCCACCCAGAAGATCAAACGCCTGGAGGATGATGCAGCGTTCCACGCAGTGCCAACCGCCGTCATGGACAAAAAAGCGTTCGAGGAACGCCTGTTGTACTTCGCGCAAAGGACGATGCAGGCATTGAGCGTAGCAGCCTTCTTCGTCCCCGCCTTGGGCGAAATCATGATGGGGGTCGCCGCCTTCGACCTGGCTCACGAAGTGTTCGAAGGCATCGACAGCTGGAGCAAAGGGGACACCGACGAGGCGCTCGGCTACCTGTTCGACGTCGTCGAGAACGTCGCGCTCATCGCTGCGTTGGGCGTCGCCGGCCATGCGAGCGGTATGCCAGCCATCGAACATACCCCGGTCGAAATGCCTTCGTTCATCGAAGAGCTCGATAGCATCAGCATGCCTGATGGCGAGCCTCGCCTATGGAAACCTGACCTCGGGCCGTTCGGCCATGACGTCATTCTGCCTGGCAACCTGCGACCCAACGAATTCGGTGTTTACGAGTATCAGGGCAAGACCTATCTCACTCTGGAAGACCGGGCTTTATCGCTCCGACCGACCGACACGTCCGACGTCTACAAAATCGAGCACCCCACCAACCCCTCCAGCTACGAACCGACCATTCGCCATAATGGCGCAGGCAGCTGGATCGCGGAAACGGACCGACCGTCGCAGTGGCAGGGCATGCGACTGTTCCGCCGCAGCGGACCTCACCACGTGTACTTCAGCGATGAAGTCGCCAGTCGCATCCTGCGCATCACCGATACCCACGAGGCCGTGCTGCGCCGAGTCATCAGCGAGTCCCAGCGCTTGCCGGGGCAACTGGAAGACACCCTTCAGCGCTTCCGTCTGGATGATCAGATCACGCGACGAACGGCGATCAGCTCTTTCTCTGCTTCGTCCAGAAGCGCCATGTTCGACGTTCTGTACGGCGACACCCAACCCCTGCAGAACCCTCGCGAGCGGCTGATCGCCGAGGCAGGGCCGGGATTGCCAGCCCCCATCCGCCAAGAGCTGCTGCGCGAAGCGAGCGACGCCGAGCGGGCAGCGCTTGACCAAGGCCGTATGCCGCCTCGCCTGACAGCGGAAATCGAGGCCTATCTGCCCAACGTGCGCTTGACCCGCGCGTACGAGAACCTGTTCTTGCGTTCGGTAAGCTCGCTCGATACCGACAAGCTGATCCTCCACACCCTGGAGCGTTTGCCAGGCTGGCCGCAACAACTGCGTATCGCGATCCACGACGAAACGTTCGCCGGTCCGCTGTTGGACAGCATCGGCCCGACCGACGCCTCCATCAACCGCGTGTTGAGCCGAGAGCCCGGCGGTTATCGCCTGCAGCCGCTGGATGGTGGCAACGGAGAAGGTGCGCAGACACTCTACGAGGCCGTCGTCCGGGCCCTGCCAGAAGAGCAAGTGTCCGCCCTGGGACTCTCCGCAGACAATGCCGCCGCTGATCTGCAACGCCACGTGCAGCAGGCTCCCTTGCTGCCTCGCCAGACGCTGCGCCGAGTGCTGGGTCTTCCTGCCCGCCAACCAGGCTTCGTGCCCCCGATGCGCCTGGCCGATGGCAGGATCGGCTACCTGCTCAGCGGCAGGGGAGCCACTGCCGGCTATATCCTGCGCGAGACCTTGCTCGACTCGATCCGCCTGCTGGGTATTGAAGATCATTACACGCTGTCAGCCGAAAACGTCCTCGAGCGCCTTGAGGCCATTGGCATGACCCGTGCGCAAATTCTGGGTCGCTTGCAGCACCTGATGGGCGAGCGTCAAACCCTCGAACTGGCGCTGTCGAACTGGGCGGACCAGTCGGCATCGCTGATCGACCTGCCCGCCAGGATGTATAGCCGTGCAAATATCGCTGGCGCCATCTGGCGTCATTGGTATGGCACCAGCCTATTGGAGATTGGTGGGCGTGAGCTGACGTTCGAGTTGAGTCAGGCCCATCTGGTGGATTTCCCGGAACAACTCCCCGGTTTCATCTACGAGCGCACCCGGGCCTTGCGGCTGACCGATATGACCTTGGATGTCCCAGGCGGAATCGTGCCCTTCAGCGTGGCCGGCCTGGAGACCTTTCAGGGCTTCCTGGGGCGCTTCCCCCGCGTCACGTCCCTGACGATTACCCGGGCGCAGATGGCGGCTTCGGCCCCCTTGCCCTTCCCTTCGATCCTGAGCGTGGCCATCCCACTTCTGCCGGAACTGCGAGAGCTGCGGTTGACGAACCTGCAGCTGCATCCCAGCGAGCGAGACTTCTTGGCGATGGGTTCACTCGCCCATTTGCATACACTGGACCTCAGCGGCAATTATCTGATGGAGCCCTGGTCCATCCCGATGCGAGACCTCTCGCTACGCAATCTGACACTCGACGGCACGTCACTCGACCGCTGGCCTGAGTGGTTGGACGCCGAGATCCTGGAAAGCCTCGACACGCTTTCACTGTGTCACAACCGTATCAGCGAACTGCCTGATTTTCTGCTCTCGCAAGGCTCGCAGGGTGAGCGCGCCACGCGGATCCTGCTTCACGGCAACGGATTGCCGCCTGCCCAGATCTGGCGCATCGGCCTGGAAACACAGCCACGTTTCCGTATCGCAGTGGACATGCCGGACTCCCTTCGGAACCGGATCGGTTACCTGCGCGAGCAATTGAGAGAACTTGATGTGTCGATCACTCAGTGGACTCACAGCTCCAGCTCCGCCGCCATCCCGAATGCCGAAACGCTCGCGACCCGTGCACGACTTGGCCGGGTACTCATCGATTACTGGCGGACCACCAGGACAGGACAGCGCGTGCCGCTGAACCTGGTCGATGTGAGCCTGGCTGACTTTCCACCGCAACTACCGGCGTTCTTCCCGGCGGGCGTCGAAAGCCTGGTGCTGACTCGCGTAGCCGCGACCGCCGAGCAGTTGAACAGCTTCCTGACGCCCTTCCAAAACCTCACCGAATTGCAGCTCTCAGGGCATGTACAGCCCATGGCCGGACTGCCCCGTGCCCTTTCCAACATACCGCGACTGCAAGCCTTGACGCTGCATGACCAGGGGTTGCTGATCGACCAGCCGGTGATGGACAGCTTCAATGACATCAACGGGCTGCTGATGCTCGATCTGTCAGGCAATCGACTGGGCGCGATCACCCAAGCGGCACCCTCGCTCAACTCACTTCGCCGCCTTTATCTGACGAACACCCAACTGCAAGCGTGGCCGGAATGGGTAGACGAATTACTGCCCTTGAACTTGCTGGACCTGGACGGTAACCAAATCACCACTCTGCCCGAGCCTATTCTCGACAACCCCCGCAGCGAGCAAATGCAGAGCGAGATTTCTCTGCTGGGCAACCCGCTGGATCGCGACAGCATGATCCGCGCTCACACCAGCGAAGGGTTCAGTCGAAGCTTCAGGTTCAACATGGATTTGCCGGACGACATTCAGGCGCTCTCGCCCGCGAACTCCAGTGACAGCTCGCCCTACCACAGCCATGAGTCGGGCCCTGAGCCGAGCCCTGAGCCGCTTCCACGACCCACCGTCGAACCTTGGCTACTTTCGACTCCCGAGCAGAATGAAGCGCTCCGTCAAGCCTGGCAGCAGCTCGAGAACAACGCGGGCGCCGACAACTTGCTGCACCTTGTGCGACGTATGGAGCAGACGGCGCCGTACAACAACGTCGAGACACGCAACAGTTTCGCCGAACGTGTCGGTCGTGTGCTCGTGCACGCAGCCCAAAACCCTGCCGATCTTCAGCTATTCAATGGCATGGCAGAGGCCGGACTGCAAGGTCGGACCTGCCCCGACGGTGCGATGCTGGAGTTCAATCAGATCGAATTGCGGCTGTTCAGCGAGCAAACGCTGCAAGGACTTGACGGCCCGGAGCGCGGTGCAGCGCTCCTGCGCCTGATGCGCCAGACCTTCCGTACGGAGGCACTGGACAACATCGCGCATGCGGGAATCACGCGAAACGGCCAACGGCTTGTAGAACCGGGAGCGCGCGACCTGGCCGAAGTACGTCTGGCCTATCGCGTGCTCCTGGCCGCAGCGCTCGACCTGCCGCTGGCACCATCGAGCATGCTCTACGCGGGTGCGGCAGCGGTGTCTGCCAACGAGCGAAACCTGGTGCTGGCAGAAGTCCAGCGGCGCGAACACGGAAACGGGTTTCTGGATTACGTCTCGCGCCATCCAACCTGGGTCGATTATCTGCGCAGCGCCTACGAGGACCGTTTTGCAGAGATCGAGAACGAGTACAGGCAGCAAGTGCTTGCCCTTCCCGAGCGATTCCCGGACCGGGCGGTCGAAGACCTGACCGAAGAGTATGCTGCACTGGAGCGTCGAAAGGCCGCACAGGACAATGCCGTGATTCGTGAGTTGACCAACGAATTATCCCTTTGACCGATCATGACCCAGGCCGTCTCAAGGACGGCGGCCTGGGTCGCACTATCATGCTAACGCACCCCGCCTGCGCTCCTGCCTAGCATGTCCTGCCTCACTGACGAGGCTTGATCATGAATCCCCCTGAAAACACCCCCCCTACCGGTCACGAGAACGTTGCCACGCTGATTGCGGGCAAGATCGCCCCCTGGATGCGACAGGCGTCCGCCGACACCCACCGCGAACTACGCGCCGCCAGCAAAGTACCCATCCCCTGGTTCGAACAGGCATGCCAGACAGCGCCACTTGCCGCGCGCACGCTGGTCGAGGACTACGCCCGCTACCGGACCCACGAGTCGCAGGTAACGGCGCGACTGGACACGCTCCCTACGCTTGAGTCATTCGCCAGAGCGCAACTGACGGCAGGTATCAAGGCGCGTTTCGGCCTGGACCTGGATGTCGACAAGACGTACCTGTTCAACACTGGCAAAGCCGTGACCTACCAGCAATACATGCAGGGTGACCCGATCCTCGGCGCCATGCGGGCATTCAGGATGGCCACCCAATCCCTGCTGCATTGCGCCATGCAGAACTTCGAGGCGTATGAAGCCCAAGCCAATGGACAGAACGGCGCGGGTCTTCCGGCCGCCGTACTGGACAGCAACCAGTTCCTAGGCCCCTGGCCGCTTGGCAAGGAGGTGGCGATCAGCGCCCACGAGTTCGCAGCGCTGTGCCGCGAGCTGGACATCGACGGCCAGTACCAGCGCCTGATCGACAAACTCTACACCGCCAATGAGGGCGAATCGGCCGATCAAGTGTGGGCAACCTTCAGCGACACCGAGCGCTGCGCCTTTCTACTGGAAGTCGACAGAGCGTTCCTGGCCAAGAAAATCGAGCTCCCGCTTCGCGAGGCCCTCTCGAGTCTCGCCCGCGACGGACAGTGCGAGTACCTCGGCAGCCCGCTGCGCTGCGCCTTCATCGAAGCCTTCGGCTCTCGAATCGAGGGCGCCCTGATGATTGGCCTGGTGCCCTTTGCCGAAAGGCTGCTGTCCTACGACCCCATCCATTTGCCGTTCAAGAACGTGCTGCTGACCTACCTGCCCGGTGCCCCGGATCCATTGGCCGTGCATGCCACTGGCCAGGCCGTGCAGACCCACGTGCGTGAGCAGTTCTGGGCCTGGGATGTACCGACCCTGCTGACCCGGATTCGCGCCTCCGAGCGCAGCGATTTTCTGCAAAAGCTGCTCGATTGCCTGAACCCCCCAGATTGGAACACCGTCAAGATGTTCCCAGGTCATCTTGGAGGGGAGGTGCAGCGAGCCCGGGACCCGAACGCGTGGGTGCCGCTCACGCTGCAAGCGTTCAACCGGCCACTGATCGACGAACTGGTCGCAGGGAAACGACAACAACTCAGGGACGATGCCCAGTTCCATGCCGTGCCCACCGCGATCGAAGACCAGAAAAGCGCGGCGAGGCGCTGGGCCTATTTCTCGCAGTTGGCGATGAACGCCATCAACCTCGGCGCCTTCTTCATCCCCGGTCTGGGCCAGCTGATGATGGGGTTGAGCGTGGCGCAACTGAGCTACGAACTGTTCGAGGGCCTGGAAAGTTGGGCCGACGGCGAACGCGATCAGGCGGTAGGCTACCTGCTGGATGTGATCGAGAATGTGGCATTCACCGCCGCCCTCGGGGCGGCTGGCAGCCGCCCCGGCATCCCCGCCGTGGAAAGAATCCCAGTGGAGACGCCTTCCTTCATCGAAGAACTCAAGACCGTCACCTTGCCCGATGGCAGTACCCGGCTGTGGAAACCAGACCTGCTGCCGTTCGCACATGACATCGTGCTGCCCGCAGGGCTGGAGCCCGATGAGTTCGGTTTGTACTACCACGAGGGCAAGACCTGGCTGGCTTTGGAAGACCGGTTCTTCGAACTGGGATCCGATGCGCAGAAAGGCGTGCACTACCTGGTCCATCCGCACAAACCGTCGAGCTACCAGCCGCCCCTGCAGCACAACGGTGCCGGCGCCTGGCTGCACGAACTGGACCAGCCCCGCAGCTGGACGCGCATGACCCTGTTCCGCCGCGCCGGCCCGCTGAGCGGGCAATTCGACGAGGCGACAGCTCAACACATCCTGCAGGTCAGCGACATCCACGAAGACGCGCTCAGGCGCATCGTGAGCGAAAATCAGAGACTGCCTGCGCTGATGGAGGACAGCCTGACCCGTTTCGATCTGGATCGTCAGATCCGCGAGACCCAGCCAGACGCGACACCCCAGCAACTGCACGAGGCCTTCGCCGACCAGTACGCCCAATCGCCCCAGCCGTCCATGCCCGAAGCCAGAACCCTGCACAGCCGCTACCCACGTCTGCCGACCAGCGTGGTCGAGGCGCTCGTGCGCGATGCGTCCAGCGCCGAGCGGCAGGCCCTGGCCGATGGACAGATACCCCTGCAGGTCGCCCATGAGGTTCGGGGCTATCAGCAACAGGTGCGTCTCGCCCGCGCCTACGAAGGACTCTACCTCGATTGCCCGCGCAACGACGACAGCGATCGCCTGATCCTGCATAGCCTGCCCCATCTTTCCGGATGGCCTGCGGACCTGGCCCTGAGCCTCGAGCTGCGTCAAAGCTGGCCATCGCACCTCGATACCATCGGCCCCAACGACGCCCCTGTGCACAGGCATATCATCAGTACTCGCAACGGCTATCTGATGATGCCTGGACCAGGCACCGCCCCTGCGTCGATGCACCCTTCGTTGCACCAGGCATTGTTCGAAACGCTGACCCCGGCCCAGCGCCAATCGCTGGACATCGACACGCCGCAAGCCCTGCGCCAACGTCTACGCCAAGCGCCACCCCTGCCGCGCGCGGCCCTCAGGCAAGTGCTGGGCCTGCGGGAGATTCACCCTGGATACCGCTCGCCCCTGCGGCTTGCCGATGGCCGCTTCGGTTATCCGTTAGGGGGCATGGGAGGCATGAGAGGAAACATCACTCGACGTGCCCTGCTCGCGCAGATCCAACAGGTCGGCCTGGACCAGGCCTTGTCCCGATCAGCGGAACAATTACTGACTGCCCTGGAAAATGCGGGTCTGAACCGCTCCGATATACGCAGCCGCTTGCGTGAGATATTAGTGCAGCGCGACGCCCTGCAAAGCGACCTGCAAGATTGGCGAGCACACCTGTCCGCCATGCCCGAACCACCGCAAATCGACTTCGACCGCTTACACAACGCACTTCAGGAGCACTGGTACGAAAGGGCGTTGCCGGAGCTCAATCGCAGGGAGCCTGTGCTGCGACTACACAACCTTTCGCTGTCACATTTTCCACTCGACCTACCCGCGTTTTTCAGGGAAAGCATCAGCCATCTAGTGCTGCAACAACCCCTCCTGGATCTCGTCCCCGGTTGGACGCAGCGAAGCCGGCATATCACTCGTTTTCTGCGGCAGTTCCCCAACCTGCGTTCCTTGGAAATGTATGGCCCGGTACAGCCCGACGCCTTCGTGTTCGCGATACCCGTCATTGCCGAGCATTTGCCACGGCTCGAAAGCTTGACCCTGATGGACCTGAACATTGAGGTTTGCGCCCTCGATATCGCCAGTCTACGCGGGCTGGCGCATCTGCGGTCTTTGAACTTGGCGGGCAATCGCTGGCGTCTGAGCTCACCACCGGACTTCAGCAGGCTCTCCCTGGACACCCTCATACTGGATCGCATGGACCTGGGCCAATGGCCAGAGGCACTGGGCATCAATGCCTTGCAGCGTATCGGCGAGCTGGCCATGCGTGAGAACGGGCTGAGGTTGTTGCCGGCTTTTCTGCTTGAAAACCGGCTAGACCTGGCACGTCACCCCACGATTTCGCTGCAAGGCAACGACATCATCGGCGAACACCTGCAACGGATACTGCTCAATGAAGATGGTCGCGCCCCACTGTTCGATGTGGATGTGTCCGACATCCTCAACGCACGACTGGCACGCTACCGCCAGCAACGGCAAGTCATTCACGACATCCTGGACAACTGGGCCAACGCCTCCGGCTCCAGCAGCTCGCCGGACGCCACCATCACTGTGCAGCGCAACAGGATCGGCGATGCCATCAATACTTTCTGGCGCCATCAGGAGCAAGGGATACAGCATGCACCGTTGCGCCTGGAAGAGGTCGACCTGGCCAACTTCCCGATGCGCCTGCCTTCGTTCCTCGAAGAGCGGGTGCTCAGCCTGACCCTGTCCCAGGTCACCGGAACCACGGAGCAACTTGCCGCCCTGCTCCAGCGATTTGCCAACGTCACCGAACTCAACATCGATGGCCAGGTGAACGCCGACTCGAATCTAACCTCCGCGCTGCTGCAGCGCCCGGGCCTGATGGACGTGGGGCTGCGCAACATGGACCTGGAGATCAACGACGCACTGCTCGCCACCCTGGCCGGCTTGGAACACCTGCGCTCCCTGGATCTGTCCGGCAACCGGATGGGCAATGTCGGTACTCCGCCCGCCGCCTTGCAGCCGTTACGCCGCCTCGATCTCAACGATATGGCACTGCGCGAATGGCCGGACTGGGTCAACCAGTTGTTGCCACTGGATGTACTGGAGCTCAGCGGTAATGAGCTGACGGAACTGCCCCCTTTCGTGCTGAGCAACCTGGAAAGCAGATTCCCCATTTCCTCCATCGCGCTATACGGCAACCCACTGAGTAACGAAACCATCACGCGCGCGCGCGGATCCTCGGACAGCCAGCGCAGCTTCACGTTCGCCATGGATCTGCCGCATGACATACAAGAGCTGTATTGGTCGAACGAAGAGATCGAACAGGGTCATCTGCACATACCCGTCCCCGTCGCTGTCGAGGGCGAGCCCAGTGCCGCGGACTGGTTGCACGCTTCCGTGGACGAAAACAACGGGCTGCAGAGCGCTTGGGAGGGGCTCGAAGAAAACGGGCAAGCACCCTATCTCCTGGAGCTGATCGGTCGCCTCAGGCAGACGGGGGTCTATACGAATCCCCTTCTGCGCACCGAACTGTGCCGACGTGTACGCCGGGTACTGGCCATCGCGCTGAACAACGCGCAGCAACGCTATCTGTTCAACCTGATCGCCGAGGATCAGTTGTCGCAGCCCCATCCCACGTGCAAGGACGGCATACTGCTGTTGTTCCAGAGCATCGAGATGCTGATCGCCAACCAGCGTATAATCGACACTGCCTCCGACACACCAGAGGGCATGTACCGCGAACTACGCCGCCTGTTCCGCGTGCAGGAACTGGATGAATACGCGATCAGCAAGGCTGCTGGCCGGGACGAAGCCGAGGTACGCCTGGCCTTCAGGCTCAATCTGAATGAAGACCTCGCGCTGGGTCTGCCTCCAGATGAAATGAGTTTCGCATCCTGCGCCGACCTGAAGCAGCCGGAAGTGCTGGCTGCCAGGACGGAGATTCAACGAGCGGAGCATGGCGAGCCCTTCCTCCTGTTCGCAATCCAGCAGGAAGGATGGAGACGCTACCTGCGCCACCAGCACGCCGACCGCTTCGAGGCCATCGAGCAGGACTACCAGGCCCGGGTGCTGGCATTGCCGGATGCTTTTCCTGGTACTCCTATCGAGCACCTGGGCGCCGAGTACAAAGCGCTGGAAAATGACAAAGCGTCCAGGGAGAACGAGCTGATTCGCGAACTGACCATTCTCGCCAACCCAGAGCGCGAGGCGCTGTGAATCAACCGCCGTAACGTGCGCTGCCCCAGTGCAGCGCAGTCTCCAACAACCGCCGCAAGACGGCCTGGGTAGGTCGTGCCAGGTCGTCGCGGTAGGTGAACGGCTCCACTTCATCCATGTAGGTGCTTTGCGCCAGCTCCAACTGCACCGCATGGATGTCCTTGGCCGGGTCGCCGTAGTGCCGGGTGATGTAGCCACCTTTGAAACGACCATTGAGCACGTGGCTGTAGCCTTGGGCTTGGCGGCAGGCATCCTCGAGCCGCGCGGCCAGGTCGGCGTCGCAGCTGGCACCATCGAATGTGCCGAGATTGAAGTCCGGTAGCTTGCCGTCGAACAGGCGTGGGACCTGCGAGCGAATCGAATGGGCGTCCCACAGCAGTGCATAGCCAAAGGTGTCGCGCAGGCGTGCCAGTTCCTGGGCAATGGCTGCGTGGTAAGGCCGCCAGATTCGCTCAAGGTAGGTGTCGCGCTCGCCAGCGCTGGGAGCTTGGCCCGCCTTGAACAGAGGCTCGCCATCGAACAGCGTGGCCGGATACAAGCCTGTGGTGGCACCGGTGTAAAGCGGCGTGTCGTCATCCGGACGATTGAGGTCGATGACGAACCGCGAGTACTCGGCCGCGACCACGCTGGCGCCCATCTCGCGGGCGAAATCGTACAGCTGCGGGATGTGCCAATCGGTGTCGGGCAAGCTACGCGCCTGATCGACCAGACCGTCGCGCACGGCGGGCGTGAGGTTCAGGCCTGCGTGGGGCATGCTGATCAGCAGCGGCAACCGGCCTTTGTGGTAATGCAGTACGTTATCCATCCTGGCCTCGCTCAATTGGAGATTTCATGGCCCTTGCGCACCACGCGCTTGGGCAGGTCGCCGCCGAGCCAGTAGGCCAGGTCGGCAGGGCGTTCGATGTGCCAGGCGACGAAGTCGGCCACCTTGCCGACCTCCAGCGATCCATGGCTGTCGCCCAGACCCAGCGCCGCGGCGGCATGCAGGGTGACGCCGGCCAGGGCCTCTTCCGGGGTCAGGCGAAACAGCGTGCAACCCAGGTTCAGCATCAGGCGCAACGACAGCCCTGGCGAGGTGCCTGGGTTGAGGTCGCTGGCCAGGGCGATCTTCACGCCGTGGCGGCGCAAGGCATCGAGCGGCGGCAGTTGGGTTTCACGCAGGAAGTAGAAGGCGCCTGGCAGCAGCACCGCCACGGTGCCGGCCTGGGCCATGGCGCGGGCATCGTCTTCGGTCATGAATTCCAGGTGATCTGCCGACAATGCCTGATAGCGTGCAGCCAGGCTCGAACCGTGCAGTGACGACAACTGCTCAGCATGCAATTTGACCGGTACGCCCAGTTCGCGCGCTTTGATGAAGACCTTCTCGACTTGCGCCGGCGAGAACGCCAGGTGCTCGCAGAAGGCGTCCACCGCATCCACCAACCCTTCGCCTACCAGCGCAGGAAGCATCTCGTCGCAGATGTGGGCGATGTAGTCGTCGGCCCTGCCGGCGTACTCCGGTGGCAGGGCGTGGGCGGCCAGGCAGGTGGCGCGCACCGCCAGCGGCAACTCGTCGGCCAGACGCCGGATCACACGCAGCATCTTGCGCTCGTTGGCCAGATCCAGACCGTAACCGGACTTGATCTCGATGGTGGTCATGCCATCCCGCATCAAGGCCTGGACCCGTTGTCGGGCACTGGCGAACAGTTCGTCCTCGCTGGCCGCCCGGGTGGCCCGCACAGTGCTGGCGATGCCGCCACCCTGGGCGGCGATCTCGGCGTAGCTCACACCTTGCAGACGCTGCTCGAACTCACCGCTGCGGTTGCCACCGAACACGGCGTGGGTGTGGCAGTCGATCAGACCCGGGGTGACCCAGGCGCCGTTCAGCTCCATCGTGCGGCCAATCTCCAGCGGCGGCAGTTCGCCACGCGGGCCGATCCACTCGATCAGGCCGGCGTTGCTGACAATGGCCGCGTCCTCGATGATCGAGTAGCTGCCTTGGGCCATGGTTGCCGCGTGGCAATGCTGCCAAAGGGTTCTCATGCGGGTACTCCTGTCAGAGGCTGGGCAACACACCGGCTGGCAACAGCGCGGTCAACCTGCCTTCAGCCAACAAGGCGCTGGCCACTTCGATGTCCGGCGAGAAGAAGCGGTCGCGGTCATAATGCGGCACCTCGCGGCGCAGCACCTGGCGCGCCTGCTCCAGCTTCGCCGAGGTTTTCAACCCCTCGCGCAGGTCCAAGCCCTGGCAGGCGCCCAACCATTCGATGGCCAGCACGCCACGGGTGTTCTCGGCCATTTCCCACAGGCGCTTGCCAGCGGCTGGCGCCATGGACACATGGTCTTCCTGATTGGCCGAGGTCGGCAGGCTGTCGACGCTGTGTGGATGGGACAGGGCCTTGTTCTCGCTGGCCAGCGCGGCGGCGGTGACCTGGGCGATCATGAACCCAGAGTTGACGCCACCGTTTTCCACCAGGAACGGCGGCAGCTGGGACATGTGCTTGTCCATCATCAGCGAGATGCGGCGCTCGCTCAGCGCGCCGATCTCGGCGATGGCCAGGGCGATGTTGTCGGCGGCCATCGCCACCGGCTCGGCGTGGAAGTTGCCGCCGGATATCACATCGCCCTGCTCGGCGAACACCAGCGGGTTGTCGGACACGGCATTGGACTCCACCGCCAGCACCTGCGCCGCCTGGCGCAACTGGGTCAGGCAGGCGCCCATGACCTGAGGCTGACAACGCAGGGAGTATGGATCCTGGACCTTGCCGCAGTTCTGGTGCGAGCGCGACACTTCGGTCGATTCGCCGAGCAGGTCACGGAAGCAGGCCGCGGTATCGATCTGCCCAGGTTGGCCGCGCGCAGCATGAATGCGGGCATCGAACGGCGCCCGCGAGCCAAGCGCGGCTTCCACGGTCAGCCCGCCACAGGTGATGGCTGCCGCGAACAGGTCTTCGGCCTGGAACAGGCCGCGCAACGCATAGGCCGTGGAAGCCTGAGTTCCGTTGAGCAGTGCCAGGCCTTCCTTGGCAGCCAGCGTCAGCGGCTCGAGACCGGCAATGGCCAGGGCTTCGCTGGCCGGCAGCCATTCACCTTGGTAGCGCGCCTTGCCTTCGCCCAGCAGCACCAGCGACATGTGCGCCAGCGGCGCGAGGTCGCCGGAAGCGCCGACCGAGCCCTTGAGCGGGATGTGCGGGTAGACTTCGGCGTTGACCAAGGCGATCAGCGCATCGATGACCTTGCGCCGAATACCTGAAAAGCCCCGGCTCAGGCTGTTGATCTTCAGCACCATGATCAGCCGCACCATGGCATCGTCCAGCGGCGCGCCGATACCGGCGGCGTGGGACAACACCAACGAGCGCTGGAGGTTCTCCAGGTCATGGCTGGCGATACGGGTCGAGGCCAGCAGGCCGAAACCGGTGTTGATGCCGTAGGCCGTGCGGTCTTCGGCGATGATGCGCTCGACGCAGGCGACGCTGGCGTCGATGCCTGCGTCAGCGCTCGGGTCCAGGGCCAGGCGAACCGGTGCGTGATGGATTTGGCGCAATTGCGCCAAGGTGAGGCTGCCGGGAACCAGGTTGAAAGCTTGCATGTGCAGGCTCCTTGTTGTTGTTCAGTTCAGCGCCGACAGCACAGGCTGCGGCAACCGGGGATCTTTGAGCAGGGCTGCGGCACAGGCGATGTCCGGTGCCAGCCAACGGTCCTGCAGGTAGGCTGGGACCTGCTCGCGCAGCAGACGCCAGGCAGCGTCGGTACCGATGCCCAGGCATTGCTCCTTGAGGAACTCGAAGGCCTGGGCTGCCAGCAGATACTCGATGGCGAGGATCTGGGTGCAGTTTTCCAGCACTTGATGCAGTTTCAACGCAGCATTGGTGCCCAGGCTGAGGTGGTCTTCCTGCAAGCCCGAGGTGACGAAATTGTCGAGCACGGCCGGTTGCGCCAGCTGACGGTTCTGCGCGCACAGCGAGGCCGCGACGTACTGGGCGATCATCATCCCCGAATTGACGCCAGGCTCGCTGACCAGGAAGGCCGGCAGCCCGCTGACGTGCGGGTTCACCAGGCGGTCCAGACGACGCTCGGCGATCGAACCGATCTCGGCCATGGCGATGGCCAGCAGGTCTGCGGCCATGGCCACCGACTGACCATGGGGATTGGCCTGGGAGACCACACGGAAGTCCTCCGGGGTGCCCAGCAGCAAGGGGTTGTCGTTGGCGCCATTGAGTTCTGCCTCGATCTGCCGTGCCGCATGGGCGAACTGGTCGCGGGCAGCGCCATGCACCTGCGGAATCGAACGAATGCTCAGGGCATCCTGGGTGCGCATGCCTTTGCTGGTGGCAATCACCTCGCTGCCCTGGAGCAAGGCACGCAGATTCGCACCTACCACCTGCATGCCCGGATGCGGCTTGAGTGCAATGATCTCCGGATCGAAGGCGGCGATCTGTCCACGCAACGCCTCGAAGCTCATGGCCCCGATCACATCAGCCCATTGCAGCAAGCGGCTGGCATCGTCCAACGCCAGGCTGGCCAAACCGGTCATGCACGGCGTGCCGTTGACCAGGCACAGGCCATCCTTGGCACCCAGCTGGACAGGCGCCAGCCCCTCGGCGCCCAGGGCCTGGGCAGCTTCCACGACCTGCCCGCGATAGCTGACCTTGCCGATACCCAGCAGGCACACGCCGACATGGGCCATGTGGGTCAGGTAACCCACCGAACCCTGGGACGGCACCTGGGGCGTGATGCCATGGTTGAGCAGCGCCAGCAGCGCCTCGACCACGCCCCGCTGCAGGCCGGACTTGCCATGGCTGTAGTTGACGATGGCGGCGCAGATGATCGCCCTGGTCTGCTCATCGGGCAGCACCGGCCCCACACCACAGGCGTGACTGAGCAAGGTGTTGCGCGACAGCGCGCTCAGCTGATCGCCTTGCAGCGAGACGTTGCACAGCGCGCCGAGGCCGGTGTTGACCCCATAGGCCCGCTCGCCGCTCTCGACGATATGCCGCACGATGGCCTCGGCATTGTCGATGCGCGCCCACACCGCAGGTGCCAGCTCAAGCCGAGCGCCATGGCGGGCGACGGCGGCGATGTCCTGCCAGCGCACCGGGGCGCCAGTGATGACCACGGTTTCGCCTTGCGACATGGCGCTTCTCATACCGCAACCGCCCGGCGCTGGACGAAACGATCAACGTATTCGTCAGCGGGGTTGTGCAGAATCTGGTGCGGCGTACCGACCTGGATCAGGCGACCATCCTTGAGAATGGCGATGCGGTTGCCGATGCGCACGGCTTCATCCAGGTCATGGGTGATGAACACGATGGTCTTGTGCAGGGTCTTCTGCAGATCGAGCAACTGATCCTGCATTTCGGCGCGAATCAGCGGGTCCAGAGCGCTGAACGCCTCGTCCATGAGGATGATGTCAGTGTCCGCTGCCAGGGCACGGGCCAGGCCGACACGCTGGCGCATGCCCCCCGACAGCTGGTGCGGATACTTCTTCTCGTAGCCCTTCAGGCCTACGGTCTCGATCCACTGCTGGGCACGCTCGGCGCACAGTTGCTTGCTCTCGCCACGCACTTTCAGGCCATAGGCGACGTTGTCCAGGACATTACGGTGCGGCAACAGGCCGAAGCTCTGGAACACCATGCTGATCTTGCGCCGACGAAATTCGCGCAAGGCTTCCATGTCGTACTGAAGAATGTCCTCGCCATCGACCAGGATCTGCCCGCTGGTGGGGTCGATCAGACGATTGAAGTGGCGCACCAGAGTGGATTTGCCGGAACCGGACAGGCCCATGATCACGAAGATCTCGCCACTGCCGATGGACAGCGACAGGTCGTTGACCCCCACCACGCAACCGGTCTGCGCCAGCACCTGGTCCTTGCTCTGCTTGTTGCGGATCAGCCGCAACGCTTCCTCGGCGCGGTCACCGAAGATCTTGAAGACATTCTTCACCTCGATCTTGTTGATCGCCTGCGTGTTCATTTGCTCACCTCATGGCGTGGCCGGCCATAGGCCTGGGTAATGCGGTCGATCACCACCGCGAGAATGACGATAGCCAGGCCCGCTTCCAGGCCACGGCCGACGTTGAGGGTCTGGATCCCGACCAGCACGTCCTCGCCCAGCCCACGGGCACCGATCATCGAGGCGATCACCACCATCGACAGCGCCATCATGGTGGTCTGGTTGATGCCGGCCATGATGCTTGGCAGTGCCAGCGGCAACTGTACGCCGAATAACTGCTGCCAGCGGTTGGCGCCGAAGGCGTTGATGGCCTCCATCACTTCGCCGTCGACCTGACGAATGCCCAGGTCGGTCAGGCGGATCAGAGGCGGCGCGGCGTAGATCACGGTGGCGAAGATAGCCGGCACCTTGCCCAGGCCGAACAGCATCAACACCGGAATCAGGTACACGAAGCTTGGCATGGTCTGCATGATATCCAGCAGCGGCATCAGCACTGCGCGCAGGCGGTTGCTGCGCGCAGACAGAATCCCCAGCGGGATGCCCACCAGCACCGAGATCAAGGTCGCCACCAGCATCAGCGCCAAGGTCTGCATCAGCTTGTCCCAGAGGCCGACAGCGCCGACCAGGAACAGCAGGCCGGCGATCACCAGGGTCGGCAGAATGCGCCGCGTGGCGTGCCAGGCGATGGCGGCCACCACCGCCAGCATCAGCCACCAGGGTGTGGCGCGCAGCAAGCCTTCGAGGCTGACGATTGCCCAGAGCAGGGTGTCGGAAATGTGCCGGAACACATCCCCGTAATTGGTCACCAGGGCGTCGACCCAGCCATTGACCCAATCGGCGATGGAGAATGTCAGGTTGTCAGGAAACATAGGTTCCACTCATCAGCTGAGGACGCTCAGAGCGCCGCGTTGATCTTCTTGGCGGCATCCGCGCCGACCCAGGACTGCCAGACTTCAGGATGTTCCTTGAGAAACGCCTTGGCCAGTTCCGGCGACTCGATCCGATCCTTGGTCATGCGCGCCAGGTTCTGGTTGAGCAGATCGATCGGCAGATTGACCTTCTCCAGCACCGCCACCAGTTCGGGGGCTTGGTCATGGAACACCTTGGACAGGCCGACCTTGATCGTCACGGATTTGTTCACGCCCGCTTTCTCCTGCAGCTTGACCAGGTCGACCTGGCCCATCAATGGAGTCGGCGTCCAGTAGTAGAAGAGGATCGGCTCGCCGCGCTTGTAGCTCGACAGCACTGCGGCATCCAGTGCCGGGCCCGTGCCGGGACGGAAGTTGGTGTAGCTGCTTTCCAGGCCGTATTCCTTGAGCATCTTGGAGTTGTCCAGCTCACAGGTCCAACCGGCCGGACAGTTGTAGAAGCGGCCTTTGCTCGGCTCCTCCTGGTCCTTGAACACGCTGGAATACTTGGCCAGGTCGGCGACGTTGTGCAGGTATGGTGCCTTGGCTTCGAGCTTGCGCTTGGCATCGCCTTCGATCACATAGCGCGGCACGTACCAGCCCTCCTCTGCGCCCACGACCGGGGCACCGACCCCCACCACCTTGCCGGCGGCTTCGGCCTTGTTCCAGACCTCGCTGCGGCCCACCCACTCCTCGGCGAACACCTGAATGTCATTGGTGCCCAGGGCGTTCTCCATGGTGATGGAGTTTCCGGGCAGGCTGTCGGTCTCGCAGCCGTAGCCGTGCTTGAGTACGAATTGCATCACGTCGGTCAGCAGCATGCCGCTTTCCCAGTTCAGCCCGGCGAACTTCACCGGCTTGCCGGATTCACACCAGCCTGCGGCCTGACTGCTACCGGCAGCACCGAGCAAACCCAGGGCGAACAGCGAGGCGAGCAGGGTCTTGTTGGTTTTCATTGCGTGACGCTCCCAAACTTGTAAGTGGACATCGGCAGGGATTGAAAAGAGGGGCCGAGGCCCCTTGCCGGCTCGTCAGCCAGTGATCATCGGCAGGTTCAGGCCCTGCTCTTTGGCGCAATCGATCGCAATCTGGTACCCCGCATCGGCATGGCGCATCACGCCAGTGGCCGGATCGTTGGTCAGCACGCGGGCGATACGCTCAGCAGCTTCGTCGGTGCCGTCACAGACGATGACCATACCCGAATGCTGCGAGAAGCCCATGCCCACCCCGCCGCCATGGTGCAGCGACACCCAGGTGGCGCCGCTGGCGGTGTTGAGCAGGGCGTTGAGCAGCGGCCAGTCAGATACGGCATCGGAACCGTCGCGCATGGCTTCGGTTTCGCGGTTGGGGCTCGATACCGAGCCGGAATCCAGATGGTCACGGCCGATCACGATCGGTGCCGACAGCTCGCCGCTGCGCACCATTTCGTTGAACGCCAGGCCCAACTTCGCCCGCAGGCCCAGGCCAACCCAGCAGATACGCGCCGGCAGGCCCTGGAAGCTGATGCGTTCACGGGCCATGTCCAGCCAGCGGTGCAGGTGGGCGTCGTCCGGGATCAGTTCCTTGACCTTGGCGTCGGTCTTGTAGATGTCCTCGGCATCACCGGACAGCGCCGCCCAGCGGAACGGGCCAATGCCACGGCAGAACAGAGGACGGATGTAGGCCGGCACGAAGCCTGGGAAGTCGAAGGCGTTGCTCACCCCCTCCTCCTTGGCCATCTGACGGATGTTGTTGCCATAGTCGAAGGTCGGGATGCCCTGTTTCTGGAAGTCGAGCATGGCCTGGACGTGCACGGCCATGGACTGCTTGGCGGCCTTGACCACCGCAGCCGGTTCGGTCTGGGCACGGTCGCGGTACTGCTCCCAGGTCCAACCGACCGGCAGGTAGCCATTGAGCGGGTCGTGGGCGCTGGTCTGGTCGGTGACCATGTCCGGACGCACCCCACGCTTGACCAGCTCAGGCAGAATCTCGGCGGCGTTACCGTGCAAGGCGATGGAGATGGCCTTGCCTTCGGCGGTGTACTTGGCGATGCGCGCCAGGGCGTCGTCCAGGTCGGTGGCCTGCTCATCCACGTACCGAGTCTGCAGGCGGAAGTCGATGCGGCTCTGCTGGCATTCGATGTTCAACGAGCAGGCACCGGCCAGGGTCGCGGCCAGCGGCTGGGCGCCGCCCATGCCGCCCAGGCCGGCGGTCAGTACCCATTTGCCCTTGAGGTTGCCGTTGTAGTGCTGGCGACCGGCCTCGACGAAGGTTTCATAGGTGCCCTGCACGATGCCCTGGCTGCCGATGTAGATCCAGCTGCCGGCGGTCATCTGGCCGTACATGGCCAGGCCCTTGGCATCGAGCTCGTTGAAATGCTCCCAGTTGGCCCAGTGCGGCACCAGGTTGGAGTTGGCGATCAACACACGCGGGGCATTGGCGTGGGTCTTGAACACGCCGACCGGCTTGCCCGACTGCACCAGCAGGGTTTCGTCATCGTTCAGGTTGGTCAGGCTCTCGACGATCTTGTCGTAGCAGGCCCAGTTGCGCGCGGCGCGGCCGATGCCACCGTAGACCACCAGCTCCTTGGGGTTCTCCGCCACTTGCGGGTCGAGGTTGTTCATCAGCATGCGCAGCGGTGCTTCGGTCAGCCAGCTCTTGGCGGTCAGCTTGTTGCCACGCGGGGCACGAATCTCGACGTCACGGAATTTGTTCAGGTTGTTGTCAGTCACGAAAAGTGCTCCTTGAGCGATCTATCCAAACCCGACGTGATCGGCGGGCCAGTGGTGCGTTGTGTCACACGCGAAAGGGACGGCCTATCCACTTTCGCGCACTTGGCTTTACTTGTACATACAAGCATATGCAATTGAATTGCCAAGTCGCTTACCTGGGCACGCGACCGCCACCTGTGAAGAGCAGGAAAACCCCGTCATTCGGGGGCTGGGGGACGTGAGAAAAATCTGAAAGGACGATGCGAGGAAAGACTCAGGTCAAGGCGGCATTGCGCCACCTTGGGACATTCGGTAACAGAATGCGCGATTGCAGTGCGTTACCGGGAAACGTCGCTCAGTTCGATGACACAGCACAACCCAATGATCGCCAGCTCCACCAGCTGTTCGTTGTCGCTCAGGCGCAGGCAGTCATAGCGGTCGAGGTCATCCACAGGCTGGCCGCCGACACTCAGTTGCAGCTGAGCCTGCCCGCTGAACACCAGCAAGGTGCTCGCGGCACTGAACAATCGGGTGCTGCCATTGAACCACTGCAGGCGTGCCCGGTAACGCTCCGGAGCATAGATGAGGTTGAAATCGCGAATCGGCCCACCCAGCAGGTGACAGCTCACCTGGCTGTGGCCATCGAAGGCGAACGCATCGAACGGTAACAATGGCCGCGATGCGACACCATCGACACTGAGGCGCATGCCGTCACCCTGCAACACCGTGATGATCCGCTGGTAGCCGGCGAAGCTGGAAAATCCGCCTGATGCTTCGATATCGGCAATGGAAAGCCGCCAGCCGAAACCGTCCAGACCATCCCCCGAATCGCGGGTGATCTCTTCCGTGAAACCGCCACCGTTCTTCCAAGGCATGCGCGGGTAATCCCGAGCGCGTAAGCACTGCAACTGGCTCATTTGCTGAAACGTCCTTCCAGGCGATGACGGGAACCGGGGTGGATCAACCGCGCAGCGGTCACCGGTAGACGACCCGACCAGGTACGGCGGCGGATCAGCAGGCAAGGCTCGCCACGCTCGATCTGCAGCAATTGGCACTCATCGGGGTCAGCGAGGATGGCCTCGACCACGTGCTCGCCTTCGGTCAGCGGTGCGACCTGGGACAGGTAGGCATAGGGAGTCTGGCGGGTGAAATCCTGCTTGAGGTAATCCGGGGCGATCGCCGCATTGACGTAGCGGTCCTCGATCTGCACCGGTACGCCATTCTCGTAATGCACGATCAACGAGTGGTACACCCGCTGACCTTCGCGCATGTCCAAGGCCAGCGCGCGCTCGGAGCCGGCCGCCTCTTCGGCGAGGGTGATGACCTGACAGCTATGCTGGTGGCCACGGGCGGCAATTTCGTCGGCGATGTTATGAACTTCGAACAGCGCCGAACGGGTCTTGGGTTCGGCGACGAAGGTACCCACGCCCTGCATGCGGATCAAGAGGCCCTCCGCGGTCAACTCGCGCAGCGCGCGGTTGATGGTCATGCGGCTGAAACCGAGCTCGCTGACCAGCTCGCTCTCCGAGGGAACCCGATGGTGTGGCGGCCAGCTACCGTTTTCGATCTGCTGGATGATCATCTGCTTGACCCGCGCATACAGCGGCGCCGGCCCTTCGCCCATCTGGGCGACCAACGTGGAGACAGGAGGTGTCGGCACGGCGTTTGTCCTTGTGCGAATTGATTGAGCGGTAGCTTGCCGGAGTTTACCCGGCAGGCAAACGGCTGTATATGTATATACAAGCTAAACACCAACAGGATAGCCCGATGCCCGCCTACTTTGCCGAACGCGCCCTCCTGCCCAGCGGTTGGGCTCACGATGTCCGTCTGGAGGTAGCCGACAATGGCTATCTGACAGACGTGCGAGCCAATGCCAGCGCTGATGGCGCCGAGCGGTTGAGCGGACCGCTGCTGCCGGGCATGCCTAACCTGCATTCCCACGCCTTCCAACGTGCCATGGCAGGTCTGGCCGAGGTGGCGGGCAACCCCAACGACAGTTTCTGGACCTGGCGTGAGCTGATGTACCGGATGGTCGGCAAAGTCTCGCCGGAACAACTGCAGATCATCGCCCGCCAGCTCTATATCGAGATGCTCAAGGCCGGCTATACCTCGGTGGCCGAATTCCACTACGTCCATCATGATCCGACTGGAAAGGCCTATGC
Organism: Pseudomonas putida; assembly: GCF_004357765.1. GTDB lineage: Bacteria > Pseudomonadota > Gammaproteobacteria > Pseudomonadales > Pseudomonadaceae > Aquipseudomonas > Aquipseudomonas putida_U. The sequence continues at coordinate 312,636 of NZ_SMTE01000002.1, forward strand.
CGACCCAGCCGAGCTGTCCCGACGCATCAGTGCCGCCGCCGCTAGCAGCGGCATCGGCCTGACCTTGCTGCCGGTTCTGTACAGCCATGCAGGCTTTGGTGGCCAGGCTCCCAATGACGGCCAGCGCCGCTTCATCAACACCACCGAACAGTATTTGAGCCTGCAGGCGCAGCTCGCCCCTCTCCTGGCTGCAGAACCCGCGCAACAGCTGGGCCTGTGCTTCCACTCCCTGCGTGCGGTCACCCCAGAGCAGATCGACCAGGTGCTGGCAGCAGTCAACCCGCACAGCCCTGTTCATATCCACATAGCCGAGCAACAAAAAGAAGTCGATGACTGCCTGGCCTGGAGCGGTCTGCGCCCGCTGCAGTGGTTATACGAACACGTCAGCGTCGATCCGCGCTGGTGTCTGGTGCATGCCACCCACGCCAACCCCGCTGAAGTGACGGCCATGGCCCGCAGTGGCGCCGTCGCCGGCCTGTGCCTGACCACCGAGGCCAATCTGGGTGACGGTATCTTCCCGGCGGTGGACTACCTGGCTCAAGGTGGGCGATTTGGCATCGGTTCGGACAGCCATGTCTCGCTGAGCGTAGTGGAAGAGTTGCGCTGGCTGGAATACGGCCAGCGCCTGCGAGACCAGCGCCGCAACCGGCTGTATGGCGAGCACCAGCCCATGGTAGGACGCACGTTGTATGACGCAGCGCTGGGCGGTGGAGCCCAGGCGTTGGGCCAACCCGTCGGTAGCCTGGCAGCGGGCAAGCGAGCTGACTGGCTCGTGCTGGACGGGCAGGACCCGTACATCGCAACCGCCGATGGCGACGGCATTCTGAACCGTTGGCTGTTCGCCGGGGGTGATCGCCAGGTGCGGGACGTAATGGTCAATGGACAGTGGGTCGTGCGCCAGGGGCACCATGCCCAGGAAGCGGAGAGCGCGCGGGCGTTCGCTGACGTATTGCGGCAACTGCTGGGATGATACGTTGAAATCGGCGGCCCTCTCGACAGCCAGCCTCCTGCGTCACGCCGGAGGCTGGCGATAAGGCTGATATCAATGCATCTGCACGATCTGCTTGTCGGGGGTGCGCCAGATCAGCCGGCTAGTGTCGTAGCCCTGCTGTCGGGCCTTGGACATCAGGCTCTCGCGCTCCCACGCCGGCATCGTCGGCGTGCGCGACAACAGCCACAGGTACTTGCGATCCGGGCTACCGACCACCGCCGTGCGGTAGTGCTCGTCGACGTAGAGGATCCAGTACTCGCCCTTGGCCACGCCCGGTACCAGGCGGGTGAACCAGTTGTCGAACTCGACCCATAACCTGTCGGTGTGCCCCGGCTCCTGGATGTTGGCATGGCCTTCGGCGCGCAACCACTCATCGCCCAGGGTGCGACAGCGATTGAGTACGCCGTAGGAACCATCCGGTTTGAGGTTGTAGTGCGCCTCGGACTGCGCGCAATCGGCCTGGTACTTCATTGGCAGGCGGGCCAGCTCGTACCATTTGCCCTGGTAACGCTTGAGGTCGACGTCACCGGCGGTCTTTGGCGCCAGCGGGTCGTTGGCGGAGGTCGCGCAGCCGCCCAGCAGCATCGCCAGGCACAACCCCAGCAACAGGTGCAGACGGGTCATTTGAGGCCCTGCCCGGAGTACATCAACACCTTGTCCGCGGCATATTGCACGCTGATGAAGCTCTTCTCGTCACCCCAGGTACAGCTGCTCATGCCCAGTGCGCCGGAGCATTCGGTAGGCGTGCCGAGCAGCTGCTCGACCTCGGCCTTGTTCATACCGGCCTTGAGCTTGGAATAGTTTTCCTGGTTGATCTTGCTGCAGGCAGTCAGGACGACGCACAAGGACAACAAGGCGAGAGAACGCAACGACATGAAGGGACACTCCTGGACAATAGCTACAGGCAAGTGGCCTGCAGTGACCTTCGACGAAAAAAACGGTCCCTGGTTCCCTACCCTCCCCCCTTTCGTTGTCAGCCGTTGGTCGGCTGGTACTGCGCAAACGATAAAGCTTTGCCCGGTTGGTGACGACACAGCGTGTACGCTGTGGCCCGTCGCCATGGCAACCCTCTAAGAAGTGCCTTGCGCAGACCAAGAAAATGACCAAGAACCTGAAGTTCAGCCACAAGATCCTGTTGGCCGCCGCCCTCGTGGTGGCCGTCGCCTTTAGCTGTTTCGTGCTGTTCAACGACTATCGTCAGCGTCAGTCGTTGCGCGATGACGTCCAGACCAACCTGCAAGACCTCGGCAGCCTCACCGCCGGCAACATCCGCAACTGGCTCGACAGCCGCATCCAGTTGGTCAATTCGCTGGCCGAGCAGGTCGCCGTGGACGGCCCTGGCAAGGCCAGCCTGGATCGCAGCCTGGCGTTGCCGGTGTACAGCCGCAATTTCCAGCTCACCTATTTCGGCGGCCAGGACGGCAGCATGCAGTCGGTGCCGGTGGGCAACCGCGCCGCCGACTACGACCCACGGGTGCGCGGCTGGTACAAGGCTGCCAGCGCCAGCAACCAGACCATCGTCACCGAACCCTATATTTCGGCATCGGCCGGCAAGCTGGTGATCACCCTGGCCACGCCGGTCCAGCAAGCGGGCCGGTTGATCGGCGTCAGCGGCGCCGACACCGACCTGCAGACCATCAGCAACCTGATCAACGCCTTGGACTTCGACGGCCACGGCCACGCCTTCATCGTCAACGGCGAAGGCAAGATCCTCATCCACCCCAAGGGCGAGTTGGCGCTCAAAGGCCTCGCCGATGCCTACCCGCAAGGCGCACCACGCATCGCCGGCGGGCTGCAGGAGGTCGCTGAAGGCGATCGTGAGCAGTTCATCAGTTTCACCCATGTGGACGGCGTGCCATCGGCAGACTGGTACGTAGCGCTGGTCCTGGACAAGGACGCCGCATTCGCCATGCTCGGCGAGCTGCGCACTTCGGCCATCGTCGCGACGCTGATCGCCGTGGTCGCGATCATCGCCTTGCTCGGCCTGCTGATTCGCGTGCTGATGGCCCCGCTGCACGTGATGGGCCGCGCCATGCACGATATCGCCGAGGGCGAAGGCGATCTCACCCGGCGCCTGACCATCCATGCCCAAGATGAATTCGGCAGTCTCGGCCAGTCGTTCAACCGCTTCGTCGAGCGCATCCACGAGTCGATCCGTGAAGTCGCCTCAGCCACCGGCCAGGTCAATGCCGTGGCCGCGCAGGTAGTGAGTGCGTCCAATGCCTCGATCGACAACGCCGACCAGCAGTCCAGCCGGACCAGCAGCGTGGCGGCGGCGATCAATCAGCTGGGTGCCGCCGCCCAGGAAATCGCCCAGAACGCGGCGCTGGCCTCGCAGCATTCCAGCGAGGCCCGTGGTCTGGCCGAAGATGGTCAGCAGGTGGTCGGTAATACCATCGAGGTGATGAACCAATTGTCGGCGCGCATCAGCGACGCCTGCGGCAATATCGAAACCCTCAATGCGCACACCGCCAATATCGGCCAGATCCTCGACGTGATCAGCGGCATCTCGCAGCAGACCAACCTGCTGGCGCTCAATGCCGCGATCGAGGCGGCGCGTGCCGGCGAAGCCGGACGCGGCTTCGCGGTGGTGGCGGACGAGGTGCGTAACCTGGCCCACCGCACCCAGGAATCGGCGCAGCAGGTGCAAAGTCTGATCGAAGAGCTGCAGGCCGGCGCGCAGACGGCGGTCAGTACCATGAACCAGAGCCGTCAGCACAGTGATCACAGCGTCGGCATCGCCAACCAGGCCGGACAACGCCTCGGCAGCGTCACTCAACGCATCGGCGAGATCGACGGCATGAACCAGTCGGTGGCGACGGCGACCGAGGAACAGACGGCCGTGGTCGAGTCGATCAATGTCGACATCAACGAGATCAATACCTTGAACCAGGAAGGTGTACTGAACCTGCAGAGCACCTTGCGTGCCTGCACCGACCTGGAGCGCCAGGCCGAGCGGTTGCAGCATCTGGTGGGCAGTTTCCGAATCTGAAACCACTGGGGCTGCTTTGCAGCCCCACTGGCACTAGAACCTGGATCCAGGCTCCAGGAGGAAATCCATCTCTTCGCTGGTGCTCGGGCGATTGAGCATCAGGTTGCGATGCGGGAAGCGCCCGAACCGGGCGATCACCCGCTGATGCTGCTCGGCGTAGTCGAGGAAGCCTTCGAACAAGCGCTTGTTGGCCTCGGGCTGCTCTTCGAGCAGCACCTGGTAACGCTCCACGCACAGGTTCTGCCAGTCGAGGACCTCGGCGTGCTCGAGCACCAGCAGCACGAACACCCGCTGGATCGGCAGCAGCTGGTAGTCCCAGGCCTTCTGCAACCCCTGCATGGCCACCACCTGGGCCCGCCGGTCGCCTTCGAAGGCGCGCGGGGTGTCGCGGTAGATCATGCGCGGCAACTGGTCCAACAGAATCAGCAGGCCCAGCCAGCCTTGCGGCGACTGTTGCCACTCGTCGAGCCCGCCCGCCAGGGCCTGTTCGACCAGCTCGCCAAACAGCGCCTGGGCCTCGGCATCGTGGTGCTTGCCGAACCATAGCGTGCTTTTCTCGTCAGCCACGGCCTGGGGACTGGTGCCCCAACCGAACCACCACTCCAGCAACGGCTGCCAAGGTGCGAGCATGACTTACTCCTTGTGGTAGGCGGTGACGCGCTCGACCTCTTCCTTCGAGCCGAGGATGACCGACACGCGCTGGTGCAGGCTGTCCGGCTGGATGTCGAGGATTCGCTCGTAACCGTTGGTGGATGCGCCGCCTGCCTGCTCGATGATGAACGACATCGGGTTGGCCTCGTACATCAGGCGCAGCTTGCCCGGCTTGCTCGGTTCACGGGCATCACGGGGATACATGAACAGGCCGCCACGGGTCAGGATGCGGTGCACGTCGGCCACCATCGAGGCGATCCAGCGCATGTTGTAGTTTTTCTTCAGCGGCCCGGTCTCACCGGCCAGCAGCTCGCCCACGTAGCGCTGTACCGGGGCTTCCCAGTGGCGCTGGTTGGACATGTTGATGGCGAACTCGGCGGTGGTTTCCGGAACGCGGATGTTCTCGTGGGTCAGGACGAAGCTGCCCAGCTCACGGTCCAGGGTGAAACCCTTGACGCCATTGCCCAGGGTCAGGATCAGCATGGTTTGTGGACCATAGATCGCATAACCGGCGGCGACCTGCTGGGTGCCTGGCTGGAGGAAGGCGTTTTCGTTGAGGGTTTCGTTCTGGCTCAGGTATTCGTTGGGGCAACGCAGGACCGAGAAGATGGTACCGACCGAGACGTTGACGTCGATGTTCGACGAACCATCCAGCGGGTCGAACACCAGCAGGTAGGCGCCTTTGGGGTATTTACCCGGAATCTGGTAGGCATTGTCCATTTCCTCGGAGGCCATGCCGGCCAGGTGGCCGCCCCACTCGTTGGCTTCGAGCAGAATGTCGTTGGAAATGACGTCGAGCTTCTTCTGGACTTCGCCCTGCACGTTTTCAGTGCCCATGCTGCCCAATACGCCGCCCAGGGCGCCCTTGGACACGTGGTGGCTGATTTCCTTGCACGCACGCGCCACCACTTCGATCAGGAAGCGCAGATCGGCAGGGGTATTGTTGCTGCGGGTCTGCTCAATCAGATAGCGACTCAGGGTAACGCGGGACATGTATGGCTCCGAAGGATAGGGGGAGAAAACCCCCGCAGTTTACAGGGAGAGTTGCAGGCTAGCGAGCAAAGAGACTCGAGTTCCTGCCGTGAGTTCAGCAGGTACCCGGTCAGCGGTCGGTTGGGGCTGCCTTGCCGGCGATGGGGCCATGGGTTGGCCCCGCCGCTCAATCCAGGGCTTTCCAGATCTCCCCGGCATACTCGCGAATGGTCCGGTCCGAAGAGAACCAGCCCATCCGTGCGGTGTTCAGCACTGCCATGCGCCACCACTCCTGAGGCCTGTGCCAGAGCTCCTCGACCCGGCACTGGGCGTCCCAGTAGGCCTCGAAGTCGGCGCATACCAAGAAGCGGTCGTAGGCCACCAGTCCATCCACCAGCCCGGTGTAGCGCGCAGGATCATCCGGCGAGAACACCCCACTGCGGATCGCCTGCAGCACGTCGTTCAGGCGACTGGAGGCAGCGATGGCGGCACTGGCACCGAAGTCGCCCGCGCGCCGGCGCGCTTCCACCTGCTGCGCAGTGAGACCGAAGATGAACATGTTCTCGGCACCGACGTGCTCGCACATTTCCACGTTGGCACCGTCGAGGGTGCCGATGGTCAGCGCGCCGTTGAGGCCGAACTTCATGTTGCTGGTCCCCGAAGCCTCGTAGCCTGCCGTGGAGATCTGCTCGGACAGATCGGCCGCCGGAATGATGCTTTCGGCCAGACTGACGTTGTAATTGGGCAGGAACACCACCTTCAGCAGCCCACGCAGGGTCGGGTCGTTGTTGACTACCCGGGCGATGTCGTTGGCCAGCTTGATGATGAGCTTGGCCTGGTGATAACTGGCCGCAGCCTTGCCGGCGAAGATCTTCACCCGAGGCACCCAGTTGGCGCCGGGATCGTTACGCATGGCCTGATACAGGGCCACGGTGTGCAACAGGTTGAGCAACTGACGCTTGTACTCGTGGATGCGTTTGACCTGCACGTCGAACAGCGCTTCCGGATTGACCGTGACGCCCAGGCGGTCCTGGATGATGCTGGCCAGTGCGCGCTTGCTGTGCAGACGTTGAGCGGCGAACTGCTTGCGGAAAGCCGCCTTGTCGGCGTATGGCACCAGGTTGACCAGCAACCGTTCGGGATCGTCCTTGAGTTCAGGCCCAAGCGCTTCGACGAGCATCTCGGTCAATTGCGCATTGGACTGGTACAGCCAGCGGCGGAAAGTGATGCCGTTGGTCTTGTTGTTGATCCGCGTCGGGTAGAGCTTGTGCAACTCGGCGAACACCGTGCTCTTCATCAACTTGCTGTGCAGCGCCGAGACCCCATTGACGCTGTGCGACCCCAGAAACGCCAGGTTGCCCATGCGTACCCGGCGACCGTTGTCTTCCTCGATCAGCGACACCGCGCGCAGCACGTCGAAGTCGTGCATGCCTTTCGCCCGCAAGGCGTCGATGTGGTAGGCGTTGATCAGGTAGATGATCTGCATGTGCCGCGGCAACATGCGTTCCATCAGTGCAACCGGCCAGGTTTCCAGGGCCTCGGGCAGCAAGGTGTGGTTGGTGTAGGCCAAGGTGCCGACGGTCAGCTCCCAGGCGGTATCCCAGGGAATTTCGTGCTGGTCGACCAGCAGGCGCATCAGTTCGGCCACGGCGATCGACGGGTGGGTGTCGTTCAATTGGATGGCCGCTGCATCCGGCAGGTTGAGCAGATTGTCGTGCATGTTCAGGTGCCGCCGCAGCAAGTCCTGCAGCGAAGCCGAAACGAAGAAATACTCCTGGCGCAGACGCAACTCCTGGCCGGCCTCGGTACTGTCGGCTGGGTACAACACCCGTGAGATGCTCTCGGCGCGCGCCACCTCGGCCACCGCGCCCAGGTGGTCGCCGGCATTGAAGCGCTCAAGGTGGAGCTCTTCCAGGGCTCGCGCCCGCCATAGGCGCAGGGTGTTGACGCTTGAGCCACGCCAGCCCACCACCGGCGTGTCATAGGCCACTGCCCGCACCGTCTCGCCCGGCCACCACACCTGACGTTGCTGGCCGTGGGTATCGTGGACGGTCTCGACACTGCCACCGAAGCTGATCGGGTAAATCACCTCGGCCCGCTCGAACTCCCAGGGGTTGCCGAAGTCCAGCCAGTTCTCGGTCTGCTCCTGCTGCCAGCCATCGACCAGGGCCTGGCGGAACAGGCCATGCTCGTAGCGGATACCGTAGCCATGGGCAGCGATGCCCAGGGTCGACATGCTTTCCATGAAGCACGCAGCCAGCCGCCCCAACCCGCCATTGCCCAGCGCCGCGTCGGGTTCGAGCAGGCGGATGCGTTCGAGGTCGACGTCCAGGCCGTCGAGGGCCTCGCGGGCGATGTCCAGCAGGCCGAGATTGCTCAGGCTGTCGTAGAGCAGACGGCCAATGAGAAACTCCAGGGAAAGGTAATACACGCGCTTCTGGCTACGCCGGTAAGCCTGTCGGGTGTGATCCATCCAGTGATCGACCATGTGATCGCGCGCAGCCAGGGCAATGGCCTCGAACCAGTCATGGTCGAAGGCATGCTCGGGGTCCTTGCCGACCGCGTAGGTCAGCTTGTCCAGTACAGCGGCGCGAAAATCGGCCACCTCGGCGTCACGTGCTTTAGGTTCCTGAGACATGCGGCATCCTCGGGCAAGTTGACGAATTCGGAGGGAGACTGTTCAGCCTAGACGCTTCGACCGAGGGCGACAGCCTGGGTTCGCGGTTTTCATGTGCCTTTTCTTTGGGTCGAAGGGCAATCGGTCAAAAGGTTGTTCACAAAATGAACAACTCCGGTATGATCGCGCGCCCCAAGACCGTGATTCACCCCAAGATAACGATGAAAACGACCCTGATTGCCGCCGCCGAAGTCGACCGCCTGGAAACCTGGCAGCGCTATGCCAGCCACATGTGCCACGGCTGCCACTCGACCTGTTGCACCCTGCCGGTGGAGGTGAAGATCAAGGATCTGATCCGCATTGGCGTGGTGGATGAGTTCGAGAAAGACGAACCGCCGAAGAACATCGCCAAGCGCCTGCAGAAGGACGGCATCATCGAGCGCTTCAACCAGAAGTCGGGGATCTTCACCCTGACCCGGATGAGCAACGACGATTGCCTGTACCTGGATCGCAAGAGCCGGCTGTGCACCATCTACGACAAGCGTCCGGATACCTGCCGCAACCACCCCAAGGTCGGGCCGCGACCGGGGTATTGTGCTTACAAACCGAAGGTGGTTGGCCGTTGACGGTCCCACCCAGACCCAATAGACTTTCACCTGTCTCGATGTACACGGAGCTTCCGTCAGGAAGTGTCTAGACGCCGCCACTTGGTTCCGGCCGTGCCGGTTGATGGGATTTTTCCCTAAGGGCATCCGCGATACGACCCCCTTCATTGGGGGTTTCGTATTTTTACGGACTACTATCGCCTTACAGGCCGTCGAATCGGCTCATTTCTCAGTTTTTTCAGCATCAGCAACCAGCCTTTGATTTTCTCGTGCCGCTTCAGCGCCGTAGGCCGACTCGAAGGATGGCTAGGGTCACACCGCGCCCTTGACGGCATTGCCGTGGAGCGTAGCGGCAACCTGCATTGATATCCGTTGCTTAGCGGGGCTCCCACAGGATCGCCCAGTAACCAAGGCTAATGCGGTATCTGTGGGAGCGGGCTTGTCCCGCGAATGGGGCGACGCGGTGGATGGCACCGGCTTCGCCGGTGTTCGCGGGACAAGCCCGCTCCCACAGATACCCGCTGGGCCGCGTACTACCTCAGCGCCCTGGCAAAGGCCTTAATGGACGACGCCGAGCTGGGCATGACAGGCTGAGCATTCCCGCAGACAAACAAAAACGCCCCCGGCCTTTCGACCGGGGGCGTTTTCATTCAGCCTGAGCTAACTCAGTTCTTGGCTTTCTTGGCAGCGCGGGTACGCTCGCCTTCGTCCAGGATCTTCTTGCGCAGACGGATCGACTTCGGCGTGACTTCGCACAGCTCGTCGTCCTGGATGAATTCCAGGGCCTGTTCCAGGGTGTGACGAACTGGCGGTACCAGGGCGATGACTTCGTCCTTGCCCGAAGCACGCATGTTGTCGAGCTTCTTGCCTTTGGTCGGGTTCACGCCCAGGTCGTTGTCACGGCTGTTCAGACCGATGATCTGACCGTTGTAGATCTCCTGGCCGTGTTCAACGAACAGCTTGCCACGCGCCTGCAGGGTTTCCAGCGAGTAGGTCAGTGCCTTGCCGGTCTCGACCGAAACCAGTACGCCGTTGAGGCGGCCGGACATCTGGCCCGACTTCATGGTGTCGTAGCGATCGAAGATCGAGGTCAGGATGCCTGCACCGTTGGTCAGGGTCAGGAATTGGTTACGGAAACCGATCAGACCACGGGCTGGGATGTTGTATTCCAGGCGAACACGGCCCTTGCCATCCGGCACCATGTTGGTCAGGTCGCCTTTACGCAGGCCCATCTCTTCCATGACCTTGCCTTGGGATTCTTCAGGGATGTCGATGGTGACGTTCTCGAACGGCTCCTGCTTGACGCCGTCGACTTCGCGGATGATCACTTCAGGACGGCCCACGGCCATCTCGAAGCCTTCGCGACGCATGGTTTCGATCAGCACCGACAGGTGCAGCTCACCACGGCCCGATACCTTGAACTTGTCAGGGGAGTCGGTTTCCTGAACACGCAGAGCAACGTTGTACAGCAGCTCCTTGTCCAGGCGGTCCTTGATGTTACGGCTGGTGACGAACTTGCCTTCTTTACCGCAGAACGGCGAATCGTTGACCTGGAAGGTCATGGAAACGGTCGGCTCGTCAACGGTCAGCGGCTTCATCGCTTCCACCGCATCCGGGGCGCACAGGGTGTCGGAAATGAACAGCTCGTCGAAACCGCTGATGCAGACGATGTCGCCAGCTTGGGCTTCTTCGACGTCGACACGGTGCAGGCCGTGGTGGCCCATCAGCTTGAGGATACGACCGTTACGCTTCTTGCCGTTGGTGTCGATGGCGACGACCGGGGTGTTCGGCTTGACGCGACCACGGGCGATACGGCCAACGCCGATAACACCGAGGAAGCTGTTGTAGTCCAGTGCGGAGATCTGCATCTGGAACGGACCGTCACGGTCAACGCTCGGTGCCGGTACGTTGTCGACGATCGACTGGTACAGCGCGGTCATGTCTTCGCCCATGTCAGTGTGGTCCAGACCGGCGATGCCGTTCAGGGCCGAGGCGTAGACGACTTTGAAGTCCAGCTGTTCATCGGTGGCGCCGAGGTTGTCGAACAGATCGAAGATCTGGTCCAGAACCCAGTCAGGACGCGCGCCCGGGCGGTCGACCTTGTTGATCACGACGATCGGCTTGAGGCCGGCTTCGAAGGCCTTCTTGGTCACGAAGCGGGTTTGCGGCATCGGGCCGTCTTGAGCGTCGACCAGCAGCAGCACGGAGTCGACCATCGACATTACACGCTCGACCTCGCCACCGAAGTCGGCGTGGCCGGGGGTGTCGACGATGTTGATGTGGTAGCCGTTCCAGTTGATGGCGGTGTTCTTCGCCAGAATGGTAATGCCGCGCTCTTTTTCCTGGTCGTTGGAGTCCATCACGCGCTCGTCGTTGAGCTCGTTACGCTCCAGGGTGCCGGACTGGCGCAGGAGTTTGTCGACCAGGGTGGTTTTACCATGGTCAACGTGGGCGATGATGGCGATGTTACGCAGATTTTCGATCACAACTGTATCTCGATCAGAGGATTCGGTTGCCACCTAGTCTAGGCGGCCAATATGTACTGTTTAAGGCTCAGCGGGCCCGGCGGTCGGGAGGGCGATGGCGAATACTGCCGCCATACAACCCCGGCGTCTTATGTCGGACGATAAACACGCACATTGGCATGTCCCTCACTGAGCAGGTGGTGTGCGTGCAAACGGCTCATCACACCCTTGTCGCAATACAGCAGGTACTGGCGATTGGCATCCAGGTGCTTGAACTTGCTGTTGATCGCGTAGAACGGCATGGCCTGGACTTCGATGCCCTCGAGCACCAGGGGTTCGTCCTCCTGGGCATCGGGATGGCGGATGTCGATGACGATCTGGCCGGGCAGGGCCTCCCCCACTTCCTCGATCTCGATGTCCTTGCCCAGTTCGTCGATCACATGGTCGATGGAGATCAGCTTGGCGCGCTCCAGGGCGCGCTCCAGCACCTGCATGTCGAACTGCTTCTCTTCGTGCTCCATGCGATGGCGCTTGGCGTGGGTGGTCGGATTCACCGAGATCACCCCACAGTATTCGGGCATATGCTTGGCGAAATCGGCGGTGCCGATCGCGTAGGCCTGGTCGATGATGTCCTGCTTGTGGCTGGCCAGCAGCGGGCGCAGGACCAGCTTGTCGGTAGCCGAATCGATGATCGACAAGTTCGGCAGGGTCTGGCTGGACACCTGGGAAATCGCCTCGCCGGTGACCAGCGCGTCGATCTCCAGGCGGTCGGCCATGCGTGCAGCGGCGCGCAGCATCATGCGCTTGAGGGTCACGCCCATGTAGCTGTTGTCGACCTTGCCCAGGATCTCGCCGACCACTTCCTCGAACGGCACGCTGATGAACAGCACGCGCTGGCTGCTGCCGAACTTCTTCCACAGGTAGTGGGCCACTTCCATCACGCCCAACTCGTGGGCACGGCCACCGAGGTTGAAGAAGCAGAAGTGGGTCATGAGGCCACGGCGCATCATCTGGTAGGCCGCCACGGTGGAGTCGAAGCCACCGGACATCAATACCAGGGTCTGCTCCAGGGCGCCCAGCGGGTAGCCACCGATGCCCTGGTGCTGGTTGTGGATCACGTACAGGCGCTGGTCGCGAATCTCGATACGCACCATGACTTCCGGCGCTTTCAGGTCGATGCCGGCGGCACCGCACTGCTGGCGCAACTGGCTGCCGACATAGCGGTCGACGTCCATCGAGGTGAAATCGTGGTGACCGCCACGCTTGCAGCGCACGGCGAAGCGCTTGCCGGCCAGCAGGTGACCGAAGTGCTGCTTGCACTTGGCGACGATGTCGTCGAAGTCGCCCAGCGGGTATTCCTCGACCTGCAGGAAGTGGGTGATACCTGGGGTGCAGGTGAGCCGCTCGATCATCTCGCGCTGGACCTTCTCGTCCTCGACGCGGGTGACCACTTCGAGGTTGTCCCAGACACCATCGACCGCGAGCTCGGGATCGAGATCCTTGAGCACGACGCGGATGTTCTTGCCGAGCTGACGGATGAAGCGCTTGCGCACCGGCCGGCTCTTGATGGTGATTTCTGGGAAGACTTTGACGATAAGTTTCATTGGGTTAACAGCGCGCGCAGGGCCTGCCGAAAATGAGGGGCGCGAATTATAGCGGAAATTGCTCAGGTTTTGACCAACTTTTGGTCAGGGCGTTTGAGACGGGGGCCAAGGGCGGGTTTGTCGTGGCCGGTGAGATCGAGCGCCGCCCGCGCGGCGCTCGATCTCGGGCGCACCACAAAAACCACGACTCGCACACATTTGGTGCGCGCCAACCAATAAACGCATTCAAAAGGTGCACTTTTTCACGCCGGACCCTGCCCAAATGCCCGCAAACGCCCCCTTTTATCCCGCCCTCGCCATTTTCGGGCACTGGCATGCAATTTGCTCCCTTGTGAGGCAGGTAAGCTTGGCCGACTATCCGCGCCCGGCAACACCCTTTTTCCAGGGCAGCGGCTCACCGCGCTCTCGTTCATCCGGAGGACAACATGTCGAAGTCGGTTCAACTCATCAAAGATCATGACGTCAAGTGGATTGATCTGCGTTTCACGGACACCAAAGGCAAGCAGCACCACGTCACCATGCCGGCTCGCGACGCGCTGGAAGACGACTTCTTCGAAGCAGGCAAGATGTTCGACGGCTCGTCGATCGAAGGCTGGAAAGGCATCGAAGCCTCCGACATGATCCTGCTGCCGGATGATTCCTCCGCCGTGCTGGACCCGTTCACCGAAGAGCCGACCCTGATCCTGGTCTGCGACGTGATCGAGCCGTCCACCATGCAAGGCTACGACCGCGACCCACGCGCCATCGCCAAGCGTGCCGAAGAGTTCCTGAAGTCCACCGGTATCGGTGACACCGTCTTCGTAGGCCCGGAGCCAGAGTTCTTCATCTTCGACCAGGTCAAGTTCAAGTCGGACATCTCCGGCTCGATGTTCAAGATCTACTCCGAGCAAGGCTCCTGGATGACCGACCAGGACGTCGAAGGCGGCAACAAGGGCCACCGCCCTGCCGTCAAAGGCGGCTACTTCCCGGTTCCGCCGTGCGACCACGACCACGAAATCCGTACCGCCATGTGCAACGCCATGGAAGAGATGGGCCTGGTCGTCGAAGTTCACCACCACGAAGTGGCGACTGCCGGCCAGAACGAGATCGGCGTGAAGTTCAACACCCTGGTCACCAAGGCTGACGAAGTCCAGACCCTGAAGTACTGCGTGCACAACGTAGCCGATGCCTACGGCAAGACCGCTACCTTCATGCCGAAGCCACTGTACGGCGACAACGGCTCGGGCATGCACGTCCACATGTCGATCTCCAAAGACGGCAAGAACACCTTCTCGGGTGAAGGCTATGCCGGCCTGTCCGATACCGCCCTGTACTTCATCGGCGGCATCATCAAGCACGGTAAGGCCCTGAACGGCTTCACCAACCCGGCCACCAACTCCTACAAGCGTCTGGTACCTGGCTTCGAAGCTCCGGTCATGCTGGCCTACTCGGCCCGTAACCGTTCGGCCTCGATCCGTATCCCTTACGTTTCCAGCCCGAAAGCCCGCCGCATCGAAGCGCGCTTCCCGGACCCGGCTGCCAACCCGTACCTGTGCTTCGCCGCACTGCTGATGGCCGGCCTGGACGGTATCCAGAACAAGATCCACCCAGGCGATGCCGCCGACAAGAACCTGTACGACCTGCCGCCTGAAGAGGCCAAGGAAATCCCACAGGTTTGCGGTAGCCTGAAAGAAGCCCTGGAAGAGCTGGACAAGGGCCGTGCCTTCCTGACCAAGGGCGGCGTGTTCTCCGACGACTTCATCGATGCCTACATCGAGCTGAAGTCGGAAGAAGAAATCAAGGTCCGCACCTTCGTTCACCCGCTGGAATACGACCTGTACTACAGCGTGTAAGTGAAATAGATCGGGCTTAACCGCTCGCTCAAGGAAAAGGCCTCCCTCGGGAGGCCTTTTTCGTTCAGCAAAGTCAGCTCCAGCCGGCATTCGGTGACAGACAAACCACGCAGGGTAAGCGCTCATCTTCAAGGAGCCCCCTGCATCATGCGTCCCCCCCTCCTCGCCGTCCTTGCCATCACCACTCTCCTGGCCGGTTGCGGCAAAGCACCTGACAAATCCGACCAGGTAAATGCCGAGCTTCTGCTAAGCACCACCGCCAGCTGGGATGGCACGCCCTATCAGCACTACCCCGAAGGCAAGCCCATGCTGTCCCTGATGAAAGTGAGCGTACCGGCCAACACCAGCCTGGACTGGCACTGCCACCCGTCCTTCAGCCTCGGCTACCTGCTGGCCGGAAAACTCGAGGTCGAAACCACAACAGGTAAACGGATAACGCTATCAGCCGGCGACAGCCTGGCTGAGGTCGTCGACGAGGTCCACCGGGGGCATACAGCGGCTGAACCCGCCACGATCATCATGTTCCACGCGGGCATCGAACACCTCCCGCTCTCCGTTCCCCAGGCCCACTGCGAGCGAGCGACGATGCCCGGCGACGTGCCGATGGACATCGGTGCGGGCCACCAGCCAACCAGGCCATAACGGTCGACCCGCCTATGCTCTATATTGGTGCACACAAAAGGCCGATGCCTTCCAGTGCACCCCAAAAAGGGTCATAAGGATCGTCGCTTCAGAAAATTCTGATCCGTATTTGCGCAGTTGCAGGCCTTTATCGGCAATTTCCGCTTCTTTTCGGAGCCTTGGTTTGTTTCTTGCATTTTCCAGGTATCAGCGGATCCACTGCGCGCCCGGCCCTGCCCCATGCATTGCCAGGCGGGCGCCAAAAGAGGTCAACGACGCCTTATGACCATCAGCGATGCACAGCACCGTCTGCTCCTGGACAACCTGACCACCGCCACGCTACTGCTCAATGGCGAACTGCGCCTTGAGTACATGAATCCCGCTGCAGAGATGCTTCTGGCCGTCAGCGGCCAGCGCAGTCACGGGCAGTTCATCAGCGAGTTGTTCACCGAATCCACCGAGGCGCTGAACTCGCTGCGCCAGGCGGTGGAGCAAGCGCACCCGTTCACCAAGCGCGAAGCGCAACTGACTTCGCTGACCGGGCAGACGATCACCGTCGACTATGCCGTGACCCCAATCCTGCACCTGGGCAACACCCTGTTGCTGCTGGAGGTACACCCCCGTGACCGGCTGCTGCGCATCACCAAGGAAGAAGCCCAGCTGAGCAAGCAGGAAACCACCAAAATGCTAGTGCGTGGCCTGGCCCACGAAATCAAGAACCCGCTCGGCGGCATCCGCGGTGCGGCCCAACTGCTCGCCCGAGAGTTGCCCGACGACGGCTTGCGCGACTACACCAATGTGATCATCGAAGAGGCCGACCGCCTGCGCAACCTGGTCGACCGCATGCTCGGCTCGAACAAGCTGCCATCACTGGCGATGACCAACATCCATGAAGTGCTGGAGCGCGTCTGCAGCCTGGTCGAAGCCGAAAGCCAAGGTTGCATCACTTTGGTGCGCGACTATGACCCCAGCCTGCCGGACGTGTTGATCGACCGCGAACAGATGATCCAGGCGGTGCTGAACATCGTGCGCAACGCCATGCAGGCCATCAGTTCGCAGAACGAACTGCGCCTGGGCCGCATCACCCTGCGCAGCCGCGCGGTTCGCCAGTTCACCATCGGCCATGTGCGCCACCGCCTGGTGGCCCGTGTCGAGATCATCGACAACGGCCCAGGCATTCCTGCGGAACTGCAGGACACCCTCTTCTATCCCATGGTCAGCGGGCGCCCGGACGGCACCGGGCTCGGCCTGGCCATTACCCAGAACATCATCAGCCAGCACCAGGGCCTGATCGAGTGTGAAAGCCACGCAGGGCACACCGCCTTCTCGATCTTCCTGCCTCTGGAACAAGGAGCCACCGCCTCATGAGCCGAAGTGAAACCGTATGGATCGTCGATGATGATCGCTCCATCCGCTGGGTACTGGAAAAAGCCCTGCAACAGGAGGGCATGACCACCCAGAGCTTCGACAGCGCCGACGGCGTGATGGGCCGACTGGCCCGGCAACAGCCCGACGTGATCATTTCCGACATTCGCATGCCCGGCGCCAGCGGCCTCGACCTGCTGGCCCAGATCCGCGAGCAGCATCCACGCCTGCCGGTCATCATCATGACCGCGCATTCTGACCTGGACAGCGCCGTAGCCTCCTATCAGGGCGGCGCGTTCGAGTACCTGCCCAAGCCGTTCGACGTGGACGAAGCGGTGTCGCTGGTCAAGCGTGCCAACCAGCACGCCCAGGAACAGCAAGGCCTGGATGTGCCGCAGAATCTCACGCGCACGCCGGAAATCATCGGCGAAGCACCGGCAATGCAGGAGGTGTTTCGCGCCATCGGTCGCCTCAGCCACTCCAACATCACCGTGTTGATCAACGGCGAATCCGGTACCGGCAAGGAGCTGGTGGCGCACGCCCTGCACCGCCACAGCCCGCGCTCGGCATCGCCGTTCATCGCCCTGAACATGGCGGCCATTCCGAAGGACCTGATGGAGTCGGAGCTGTTCGGCCACGAGAAAGGCGCGTTCACCGGCGCAGCCAACCTGCGCCGCGGTCGCTTCGAACAGGCCGATGGCGGAACGCTGTTCCTCGACGAGATCGGCGACATGCCGGCCGATACCCAGACCCGACTGCTGCGCGTGCTGGCCGATGGCGAATTCTATCGCGTCGGTGGCCATATCCCAGTCAAGGTCGACGTGCGCATCATCGCCGCCACTCACCAGAACCTCGAATCGCTGGTACAGGCCGGCAAGTTCCGGGAAGACTTGTTCCACCGCCTGAACGTCATCCGGATCCACATCCCACGCCTGGCCGATCGTCGCGAGGACATTCCGGCGCTGGCCCGGCACTTCCTCGGCCGTGCGGCACAGGAACTGGCAGTCGAGCCAAAGTTGTTGAAGCCGGAAACTGAAGAATTCATCCGCAACCTGCCCTGGCCTGGAAACGTGCGCCAGCTGGAAAACACCTGCCGCTGGATCACGGTGATGGCCTCCAGTCGTGAAGTGCTGGTCGGCGATCTACCTCCTGAGTTGCTCAACCTGCCACAGGATGCTGCACCGGTCACCAATTGGGAACAAGCCTTGCGTCAGTGGGCCGACCAGGCCCTGGCCCGGGGCCAATCGAACCTGCTCGACAGCGCGGTGCCCAGCTTCGAACGGATCATGATCGAGACCGCCCTCAAGCACACTGCTGGACGTCGGCGCGACGCGGCGTTGCTGCTGGGCTGGGGGCGCAATACCCTGACCCGCAAGATCAAGGAGTTGGGGATGAACGTCGATGGTGGGGATGATGACGAGGGTGACGATCACTGACCATCGTTCGAACCGTCGAGACCCTGGGGCCGCTTTGCGGCCTCAGTCATTTCTGCCTTCCGGTGCACCGATGTTGTGCTCAACGCACCCTGCGAAGGCATAAATCCCCTCAAAACCCGGCCAAAATACCCCGAAACGCCTTATTTGCGGGGTTTTCAAACTTGGCACGCCACCTGCAATAACCAATGTAACTCCAGTTTTGGGGGCCTCGGTACAGGCAGGCCGGGTGAACCCCCCTTTTATTCGCGGTATTGCTGTTTTGGGGACCTCGGTACAGGCAGGCCGGGAAATCCCCTCTTTTATTCGTGCAGCCTCACCTGCACACGCCAACGCCCAGCGTCCTCTGCACCGGCCCAATCGCCGTGCAGGGGACGCGCGGCAACCACCGTCAGCAACAACCCTTCCTTGCTCTTGCGCAGTTGCCATGCAACCGGCCTCCCCCCCAGGTCGAGCTGGCCGCGCTGCACCTTGCCCTCGGCCTCGAAGAGCAGTGCCACCGTTCCTTCCACGTTTTCGCCGTGCAGCTTGGGTTCTTCGTTGAACCACAGGTCCAGGCCATCCTGCACCACCGCTATTTGTTCCAGCACCCGTTCTTCTGGGGCCGTCAGACGACCGATCATCAGCCCCACCAGCATCCCGAAGATCGCCAGAGAAAACAGCACACGCGGCCAAGCCTTCGAACGCTCGTCCGGTTCGAGGGTAGAATGCTCGTCATCTTCACGCTTGGAGCCGTGCATGTTTCACGTCATCCTTTTTCAACCTGAAATTCCGCCGAACACCGGCAACATCATCCGCCTTTGCGCCAACAGCGGTTGCGACCTGCACCTGATCGAGCCGATCAGTTTCGAGCTGGACGACAAGCGCCTGCGCCGCGCCGGGCTGGACTATCACGAGTATGCCACGCTCAGGCGCCACGAAAGCTTGGCCGGATGCCTGGAAAGCCTGGGCAATCCGCGCCTGTTCGCCTTCACCACCAAGGGCTCGCATCCCTTCCACGAAACCGCCTACCAACCGGGGGATGCCTTCCTCTTCGGGCCAGAGAGCCGCGGCCTCCCCGCCGAGGTGCTGGACAGCCTGCCGGCGGAGCAACGCCTGCGCCTGCCGATGCGGCCCGGCTGCCGCAGCCTGAACCTGTCCAATACCGTGGCGGTGACGGTGTACGAGGCGTGGCGGCAGAACGGGTTTGCCGGGAGTTGATCCATCGTCTGCCCGCGAAGAGGCCGGCCCAGGCAACAAAAAAGCGCCCCGAAAGGCGCTTTTCTCATTGCCGTAGCAATCACTGCACGGTCGGTGCTTCGCCAGCTTCCTGCATGCGCTGCATTTCTTGCGCGTACAGGGCGTCGAAGTTGACCGGCGACAGCATCAGTGCCGGGAACGAACCACGGGTCACCAGGCTGTCCAGGGTTTCGCGGGCATAGGGGAACAGGATGTTCGGGCAGAACGCACCGAGGGTGTGGCTCATCGAAGCCGCGTCGAGGTTCTTGATCAGGAAGATACCCGCCTGCTGCACTTCGGCGATGAAGGCCACTTCGTCAGCATTCTTGACGGTAACCGACAGGGTCAGGACCACTTCGTGGAAATCACCTTCCAGGGCCTTTTGCTTGGTGTTCAGGTCCAGCGCGACGCTCGGCTCCCACTGCTGGCGGAAGATCTGCGGGCTCTTCGGCGCCTCGAACGACAGGTCACGCACGTAGATGCGCTGCATGGAGAACTGTGGGCTGTTGTCTTCTTCGGTAGCAGCGCCGTTGGTCTGTTGGTCAGTCATGGCAGATCCTTATCCTAATGTTGTTCAATGCAGAAAATCAGGCCGCCAGCAGCGCGTCGAGCTTACCGGCACGCTCCAGGGCATAGAGGTCATCGCATCCACCGACATGCGTACTGCCGATCCAGATCTGCGGCACCGACGTACGACCGGCCTTCTGGCTCATCTCGGCACGCACCTGCGGTTTGCCGTCGACCTTGATTTCCTCGAACGCCACGCCCTTGCTCTCGAGCAGGTATTTGGCGCGCATGCAGTAGGGGCAATAGTCGCTGGAGTAGACGATGACTGGCTTCATATCACTTCACCAAAGGCAGGTTGTCGGCTTTCCAGCTGGACACACCACCGCTGAGCTTGGCAGCGGTGTAACCAGCCTTTAGCAGCTCGCGGCAGAGCGTGCCGGACTGCTGGCCCATCGCGTCGACGACGATCAGGGTCTTCTCTTTGTGCTTTTCCAGCTCGGCCATGCGGTTGACCAGCTTGTCCTGGGGGATGTTCAGCGCACCGACGATGTGGCCGGCGGAGTATTCCTTGGCCGGGCGGATATCGATGACCACGGCCTTGTCGGCGTTGACCAGTGCGGTGAGCTGGCCATTGCTCAGGCTCTGGCCGCCACGGCGGACTTCATTGACGAGCAGCAGGATCAGCAGAACAACGAAAATCGCGACCAGGATGTAGTGATCTGTCGCGAATTGAATCAGGTGAGCAACCATCAGCGGTGTTCCAGGCGATTGAAAATGCCGGCCAGTATACACAGCACCCCAGTACCACCAAAGCCCGACGGGCGGGCGGCAACGGTACCTTCATGTTGCCAGGTCGCCCGCGCTGGTCGGACGAGCGGACGAATATTCGCCGCTGATGGCGTATTTGCCCTAAAATGCGTGTCTTTATCATCTTTGAACAACCGTGAGTTTGATTGATGACGAGTACGCCCAAACCCCTGGTCCTGATCATCCTGGATGGATTCGGCCATAGCGAAAGCCCCGAATACAATGCCATCTATGCCGCCAATACACCGGTCTACGACCGCCTGCGCGCCACCCAGCCGCATGGCCTGATTTCCGGTTCCGGGATGGATGTCGGCTTGCCGGACGGGCAAATGGGCAACTCCGAAGTCGGTCACATGAACCTCGGCGCCGGTCGCGTCGTCTACCAGGACTTCACCCGGGTGACCAAGGCCATCCGTGACGGTGAGTTCTTCCACAACCCGGTGCTCACCGGGGCGGTGGACAAGGCCGCCGGTGCCGGCAAGGCCGTGCACATCCTTGGCCTGCTCTCCGACGGCGGCGTGCACAGCCACCAGGATCACCTGGTCGCCATGGCCGAACTGGCGGCGCAACGTGGCGCCGAAAAAATCTACCTGCACGCCTTCCTCGATGGCCGCGACACCCCGCCGCGCAGCGCCCAGTCGTCCATCGAACTGCTCGACGCGACCTTCGCCAAGCTCGGCAAAGGCCGCATCGCCAGCCTGATCGGTCGCTACTACGCGATGGACCGCGATAACCGCTGGGACCGCGTCAGCGCCGCCTACAACCTGATCGTCGACAGCGTTGCCGACTATAGCGCCGACACCGCACTGGCCGGCCTCGAAGCGGCCTACGCGCGTGATGAAAGCGATGAGTTCGTCAAGGCCACGCGCATCGGCGAAGCCGTCAAGGTCGAAGACGGCGATGCCGTGATCTTCATGAACTTCCGCGCCGACCGAGCGCGCGAGCTGTCGCGCGTGTTCGTCGAGCCCGACTTCAACGAGTTCCCACGCGCCCGTCTGCCGAAGCTGGCAGCCTACATCGGCCTGACCCAGTACTCGGCCAAGATCCCGGCCCCGGCGGCGTTCGCCCCGGCCAGCCTGAACAATGTACTCGGTGAGTACCTGGCGAAAAACGGCAAGACCCAGTTGCGCATCGCCGAGACCGAGAAGTACGCCCACGTCACCTTCTTCTTCTCCGGCGGACGTGAAGAGCCCTTCGAAGGCGAAGAGCGCATCCTGATCCCGTCGCCGAAGGTCGCCACCTATGACCTGCAGCCGGAGATGAGCGCACCGGAGGTCACCGACCGCATCGTCGAGGCTATCGAGCAGCAGCGCTACGATGTGATCGTGGTCAACTACGCCAACGGCGACATGGTCGGCCATACCGGCGTGTTCGAGGCCGCGGTGAAGGCCGTCGAGGCCCTGGATGGTTGTGTCGGCCGCATCGTCGCAGCGCTGGACAAGGTCGGCGGCGAAGCGCTGATCACCGCCGACCACGGCAACGTCGAACAGATGGAAGACGAATGCACCGGCCAGGCGCACACCGCGCACACCACCGAGCCGGTACCGTTCATCTATGTCGGCAAACGCAAAGTGCAGGTCCGCGAAGGCGGTGTGCTGGCCGACGTGGCACCGACCATGCTCAAGCTGCTGGGGCTGGAAAAACCGGCCGAGATGACCGGCACCTCGATCCTGGTAGACGCCTGAATCCTCGGGCAGGGGCCGCGCTGCGGCCCCCGTTGTCGATGAATTCCAGACAAACGCCCCGCAGCAGCCACAGCGAGGCGTTTTTTTTGCCAGCCCAGGCGGGCATACTAGGTCGGTCTCCATCCTCGGTACCCCCAACCCCATGCTTCGCGCCCTGATCCTCCTCGCCCTGTCATGCCTGCTCAGTCCGGCCTTCGCCGACGAGCGCGCACAGACCCAGCAACAACTGGAAGCCACCCGCCAGGACATCGCCGAGCTCAAGAAAACCTTGGGCAAGCTCCAGGAAGAGAAGTCCGGCGTGCAAAAGGACCTCAAGGCCACCGAAACCGACATCGGCAACCTCGAGAAGCAGGTGGAGGCGTTGCAGCAAGAGTTAAAAAAGACCGAGGGCGAGCTGGAGCGCCTTGATACCGAGAAAAAAAAACTCCAGAGCGCCCGCGTTGAACAACAGCGACTGATCGCCATCCAGGCCCGCTCGGCCTACCAGAATGGCCGCGAGGAATACCTCAAGCTCCTGCTCA
Organism: Pseudomonas putida; assembly: GCF_004357765.1. Classification (GTDB taxonomy): domain Bacteria; phylum Pseudomonadota; class Gammaproteobacteria; order Pseudomonadales; family Pseudomonadaceae; genus Aquipseudomonas; species Aquipseudomonas putida_U. Next base: position 335,522 of record NZ_SMTE01000002.1, read on the forward strand.
ACCAGCAGAATCCCGAGAAGTTCGCCCGCACCCTCACCTATTACGATTACCTGAGCAAGGCGCGCCTGGAGCAACTGCGCGCCTTCAACGAGACCCTGCGCCAGCTGGCCAACGTCGAACAGGACATCGGTCGTCACCAGGAAGAGCTCCTGACCCAGCGCGCCGACCTCGACAGCCGCCGCCAGGCGCTCGACGCCGAACGGAGCAAACGCCAGCAGGTACTGGCCAAGCTCAACAGCGACATGAAGAGCAGTGACCAGAAGCTGCAGGCCCGTCAGCAGGATCAGGCCGAGTTGGCCAAAGTCCTCAAGACCATCGAGGAAACCCTTGCCCGCCAGGCCCGCGAAGCCGAGGAGGCTCGCAAGAAGGCCCTGCTCGCCCAGCAGGAAGCGGAAAAGCGCCGCCAGCAGCAAGCCCTGGCGGCCCGCGACGCGGCCGATACCGAGCCGCCGAAGAAGGCCCGGACCACCCTCGGCCCCCTGGTATCCAGCGACGGTGCGAGCTATGGCGGCGCATTTTCTGCTGCCCGCGGAAAACTTCCATGGCCCGTCAATGGTCGATTGCTGGCACGCTTCGGTGAAGCCCGTGGCAGCGACTCCCGCGCCAAGTGGGACGGGGTGATGATCAGCGCCAGCCCGGGCACCCAGGTGCATGCCGTGCATGGCGGGCGCGTGGTGTTCGCCGACTGGTTGCGCGGCGCTGGACTTCTGGTCATTCTCGACCATGGCAACGGTTACCTGAGCCTGTACGGCCACAACCAGAGCCTGCTCAAGAGCGCCGGTGACATCGTCAAGGCCGGCGAAGCCATCTCCACCGTTGGCGACAGCGGTGGTCAGGACAGCGCAGGCTTGTACTTCGCCATTCGCCAGCAGGGCCGGCCGACCGATCCTGCGCAATGGTGCCGAGGCTAAATCCACTTTATCCGGCATGGCGCCTGACGCTACGCCGTTGCTCCGCAGGGAGCGCCTACAGGATCAGGAGTTCGTTCGACATGCTGCACTCGCCTCGCCTCACCCAGCTGGCCCTGACCATCGCCCTCGTGGTCGGTGCGCCTCTGGCCATCGCCGCCGAACCGGCCGTGGTCAAGCCTGCCGCAGCGCCGGCAACCGAGGCCGCCAAGGCGCCGCTGCCGTTGGAAGAGCTGCGTACCTTCGCCGAGGTCATGGACCGCATCAAGGCGGCCTATGTCGAGCCTGTGGATGACAAGACCCTGCTGGAAAATGCCATCAAGGGCATGCTGAGCAACCTTGACCCGCACTCGGCCTACCTGGGCCCCGAGGACTTCCAGGAGCTGCAGGAAAGCACCAGCGGCGAATTCGGCGGCCTGGGCATCGAAGTGGGCCAGGAGGACGGCTTCATCAAGGTGGTCTCGCCCATCGACGACACGCCGGCCTCGCGTGCCGGCATCCAGGCCGGCGACCTGATCGTCAAGATCAATGGTGCCCCGACCCGTGGCCAGACCATGACCGAGGCGGTCGACAAGATGCGCGGCAAGGTCGGTGAGAAAATCACTCTGACCCTGGTGCGCGACGGTGGCACTCCGTTCGATGTGACCCTCGCCCGCGCCGTCATCCAGGTCAAGAGCGTGAAGAGTCAGCTGCTGGAGAACGACTACGGCTACATCCGTATCACCCAGTTCCAGGTCAAGACCGGCGAGGAAGTCGGCAAGGCCCTGGCCAAGCTGCGCAAGGACAACGGCAAGAAGCTGCGCGGGATCGTCCTCGACCTGCGCAACAACCCCGGCGGTGTATTGCAGTCGGCGGTGGAAGTGGCCGATCACTTCCTGACCAAAGGCCTGATCGTGTACACCAAGGGCCGTATCGCCAACTCCGAGTTGCGCTTCTCTGCCGACCCCGCCGACGCCAGCGAAGGCGTGCCGCTGGTGGTACTGATCAACGGTGGCAGTGCTTCCGCTTCGGAAATCGTCGCCGGCGCCCTGCAGGACCAGAAGCGCGCCGTCCTGATGGGTACCGACAGCTTCGGCAAAGGCTCGGTGCAGACCGTGCTGCCACTGGCCAATGACCGGGCGCTGAAACTCACCACCGCGCTGTACTTCACCCCGAACGGTCGCTCGATTCAGGCCCAGGGCATCGTGCCCGATATCGAGGTACGCCCGGCCAAGCTGACCGCCGAGGTCGACACCGAGAACTTCAAGGAAGCCGACCTGCAGGGTCACCTCGGCAACGGCAATGGCGGCGCCGATCGCCCAACCGGCAGCAGCAAGCGCAAGGAACGCCCACAGGACGACGACTTCCAGCTGAGCCAGGCCTTGAGCCTACTCAAGGGCCTCAACATCACCAAGGGGAATTGACCCCACCCATGCGTTATCTGCTGTGTCTGCTGCTCTGCCTGTTGGCCGGTGTCGCCCAAGCGGCGCCGGCCAAGGCCTACATGAGCATCATCATCGACGACCTGGGTCAGAGCAGCGAGCGCGACAGTCGCACCCTCGCGCTACCGGGCCCGGTAACCCTGGCGATCATGCCCGATACACCCCATGCCAGCGATTTCGCCCGCCAGGCCCATGACGCCAAGCGCACGGTGATCCTGCACATGCCCATGGACCCTGCCACTGGCCCTTACGCCTGGCATCCCGAATTACCACTGGACGAGCTCGCCAAGCGCCTCCAGGCCGCCCTGACCAAGGTGCCCTACGCCGCGGGTATCAACAACCATATGGGTAGCCGAATGACGGCGCAGCGCGAACCGATGGCCTGGCTGATGGCCGAGCTGCAACGTCGCCATCTGTTCTTCGTCGACAGCCGTACCAGCGCCGCCACCGTGGCTGCGGCCCAGGCCCAGGAAATCGGGCTGGCCCAGGTGTCGCGCGACGTGTTCCTCGATGACGTGCGCACCGTCGAGGCCATTCGCGCTCAGTTGCAACTGGGCATTGCCCAGGCGCGCAAGCAGGGCTCGGCAGTGCTCATCGGCCACCCTTACCCACAGACGCTGGAAGTGCTCGAGCAGGAACTGCCGCGCTTGCACAGCCAAGGGGTCGAGTTGATCGACCTGAACCAAATGATCGCCGAGCGCGGCAACCAGGCCATGCCTGCCCATGGCAAGCATGGCCGCTACAGTAACCGCTGGCGGTGATCGCCGAGGCTCACTGGAACGGAATGATGCCCTGCGCCTGGGCCAGCGTCAGTGGCCCCCGATGGATGCGTTCGCCCTGGTCGGCCAGCAATCGGGCGTCGCGGGCACCATACTTGCGCTGCGCCCATGCCTTGAGGTGACCACGGGTAAACGCCGTGGCCGGATCGCCCTGGGCAGCGAAGTGGAAATGCGCTACCCAGATAGGTTTGCCATTGACCGCGCCGGGACGGGCGAGCAGACGGATGACGTACTCATCCAGTGCGCTGCCGTCAGCAAGCACTCGCCGCGGCGACAGGTACTCGACCTTGATCAACCCCTCTTCATGCAGGAACCGCAGGCCCTGGGCATCAGGAAAGCGCGTCTGCGAAAACAGCTCTACCAGCAGTGAGCGGCGCAAATCTGGCCACGCCTCCAGCCGCTTGCGCAGGCTCCGCGCGGTGGCTCCATCGTCCTGGGCCAACGGCTGCGCCACGGCCTGCAGCCTGGCAATGTGCTCGTCGACCAGACGCGTCAACAGCCGATGGTTGACCTGCTGAGCCACGTATTCCTGTGCCTGGTTACGCACCGCGACGTCTTGGCCCAGTTGCAGCCATGCTTCGGCGATCAGGGCCGGTTTGTCGAGCGCCGGCACGGAAGGCGAGCCTGCCGCCACCTCGGTCAGTTCGACCCAATCCTGGCCTTGGCGCTGGTACTGCTTGACCACCTGACGACTGAGCGGATCGCGAATCTCGAGCAACATCCGGCCCTCATGCTCGACCTCGGTCCCGACCAGAATCTGCCCATCCTCTGCCCTCGCTATGCCGTGCGTCTCTGGGCTGGGCAGGTACGCCCCGGGGCCTGGCGGCTCATCGCCGTCCAACACCCCCTGGGCTTCGACCAAACGGTCCGAGACATCGTTCTTGAGCCCCTGCAGGGCTTCCTGGTACAAGGTCAGGTACGAGATATCGACCAGCGTACCGCTGTCGGCGCGGACGTCGATGGCGTTGATCAAGGCGGCGCTGTACTCGTCCCAGGCGCTCTGCAATACCTCGATCCGATCTTCGACCGACAGATTGCCCAGTTGCGCTTCACCATGGGCGAAGGCAGCCGCCATCAGGTGACGGTTCATCAGCCCGCGCTGATAACGCATGAAGTTGCCCGCCGGATCCGGTTGGTCGGGGCGCAGAGCCAAGTCGCTGCAATACACCGCCTGCTGGAAGCGCATCTCGACGGTGGTGACGTTGCGCTGGGCCTTGACCTGCTCAAGCGTCTGGATGGCTCCATCGCGGTGATCGACGATGATGACCACATCCGCAGCCACCTGCGGCATGAACCTGTCCAACAGCGCACTGGCCTTGACCACGCGCGGCTGCAGGCGCACGACCTCGACCAGCCGAGTCCTGTACGCCTGGTACTGCGCATCGAACGGCCCCACGGGTTTGCCCTTGAGCGCCTGAGCCATCCTTCGAAGCTGTGGATAATCCACGGCATCGAACAGACGCGGGAGCAACGCCCAGCAATAGCGCACGATCGTTTCACAGCCCACCTTGCGCGACGCCTGGAAGGCGTCCATGGGAATGCGATTGACGATAGTCCGATGCCGCTGCAAGTCGATCATCTCGTCGACCTGTTCGACGATCCTGACATTTTTCTCGACTACTGCCTCGAGATGCTCCACATAACGGAGCGTCACCCGGTTGGCTTCCTCGCGCTGCTTCGAGACCTTGCCCTCATAGAGAGTCAGCAGTCGTTCGACCTGCTCGGGTGACAGGCCGCCTTCGTTAGCCTGGGCTTTGGCCCTGGCTTCCTGCAACGCCGTCAACTGTCTACGGGCCTGCTGTTCTTCGGCCATCAACCGGAGGCCGGTCTCGATGTCGGCGTTGATGTCCGCCACCATCCGATTGGTACTGGTCGCCAGGCTATCGAAGCGGGCCTGGTTCCGAGGTCGCCGCGCACCGCCAGGTGAGCCGCCAAGACCGACGCCATCGAGCCGGATACGCCAACCGCCAGCATCGACCAACAACGGCCCAGGCGCTCCGTCAGGCCCCTTGATACGTCGCTCGTTATCATCGTGCATCACTTCGAAGGTGCCCTCCGCCAGCGAGACATAGAAGCGGCCATTCACCTCGTCCAGGCCGTTGCCGCGCGCGGCTTTGCTCAGATCGACGTCTGCGCGGAACGGTTCCAGCAAGCGCCGCCGAGCCTCCGGCCCCATTCCCCAGCCATCGCCAAGCGCCAAGTGTCCCTCCCACTCCTGCAGCGGCAAAGCGGGTTGATGAACCACCCCGATCGGTTCCGGTAACAGAGGTATGAAGGCCCGCGAGCGGGGCGCTGCAAGGACGGGTACGCCGGCATTCACTGGCGCATTCGGTCGGCCCTGCTCGGGCAAGCGTCCATGCAACAATGCCAGCGCCAGGTTGGCGGCGAGCTCGACCGAGAACACGCTGTCGGATCCGGCCAGCGGCAGACGCACCGGCGCTTGCAGCAACGGCGCGAACAGGCTGGCGAGCCCGGCGATCTTGCCGAGCAGCCCAGGCACGATCGGCGCCACCAGGTCGAACAACAGCCAGCCGAAGCGTTGAACCACTTCCCAGCGCTGCTCGGCATTGGAGAGGCTCTGGCGATCGCCCAGCTCGACCAGCGCCCGGCATCGGTCGACGTAAAGACGGCTGTCGATGTCGGCCTTGTACGGGCTCAAGGCGAGCCGTGCAGGCGCGACCGGTTCCGGCCAGAGCGAGGTGTCGAAAATGACCCGGCGCAGATGCGGCTCAAGGAAACCGCCATTGGCGTACGTGCTGAAGAGCGATTCCGGCAACCAGTCGAGGACACTCTGCTGGAGCGCCCCCGGTGCAGCGATCGCCGCCATCAGCGCCCTATTGTCCGGGTAGCTCAGCAACGCCTGCTGAGGATACAGCGGCCGATACAACAACACGGTACTGGGTTGATGCAAGGTGATGACATACATGCACGTCACCTCATCACGCCGCTGGCTGCTCGGGTCCGCCTTGAATCCCAATGGCGCGACATCGACGGTGGCCTTGAGGTCGCGGTCACTGCGGCAAAACTCCGCCAGCGTCTCCCAGCAGTGCTCGTCCAGCACCCCATCGACCTTGGCCCGCAGAGCATCGAACAACAGACCAAGGCGCCACTCGCGGGCGAAGAGCCGCATGCGCTGGGCTTGCTGAGCCGGATCGCGCAACAGCGCTGCGACATAGCCTGGATAATGCCCGCCGATATCGACAGTCTCCACCAGACGCACGCAATACGCCGGGGTCATCCAAGGCATGATCAACTGATCGTTAAGGTGGCCGATGCTCGTCACCACGGCATCCTGCAGGCCGCCGAGGCGGTTGATCGCGAACTCGGTCAGGCTCACGCTACCGGCGGGTTTGAGCCGCGCAGGCAACTCTTTGTCCACGGTCGGGTCAGGGACCGAAACGTGCAGTACCAGGTCGTCGGGAAAGTAGTTGGCCTCAACCGGCCACTCTTTCAACAACTGCTCACGCAGGCGCCCAGCAGCGTAGAGAGAGAGCGGTTGTACGCCATCGAGCGAGGTCGCACCTTGACAAGCGCCTTGATAGAAGGCGACATCCAGCATGGCGACTTGGTACTCGAACCGATCACGGCTGGTGGCCGCGACCAACCAGTCCGGTACCTCGGGTGTGGCATTCAACGCCGACAGGACATCGTCGAGAAAATGCCGCGCAGGATCGCTGAGCCAGTGCAAGGTCTGCTCGAGGGTTTCATTGTCGTCGATGGCCGACAGGCGCAGACGGTCGATATCGTTGAGCAGGCTCTCCAGTAGCATGGCCGATTGCTGGAAGAACACGTCTTCGGCCAACTGCCGTCGCCGCCACGCCAATCCATCGATCTGGTGCGTCACGGCGAAGCGGGTGTACAGGGACTGGACCAACGCCTGTTCGGACTCCAGTTCCTCGAACTGACCAGAAGGTGGACAGCGCAACAACAGGCGGCGTTCGTCCCGCTCGGCCTCGATCAGCAACTCCGGCAACAACTGGGTGTAGGTCTCGCCGTCGCTTTCACGCGTCAGTTCGATGGCCGAAACCGACGGTGCATGCGGCTGGCCCAGCAACACCTCGTAGACTACCGCACGCTCCTGCGGCCCTAGCGCGCTGCGCTGCAGATGACCTGCCAGCCCCAGCCTGAGCATCTGACGCATCCAGCCATGCCGGCTGATCCCCGATGCCTGCGGCCCGGTCACATCGTCCTCGTTCCAGAACGCCACCTGGGCCTGCTGGAAGCGCACCAGCAATGTGTCGAGGGCCTGTTCAAGGTCATGGTTCAAGGCGGCCAACGCCAGGGCGCTGTCCTGCGTCTCGAGAACGCTTGTCTGTCCGGCGGCATAGGGAGTCAACACCAGCAGGTCACGGCTGCCGAACGCCACCTGCCCGCCCTGCACGAACACCTTCAGCAACAGGGTCAGGCAGCCTTCTGCTTGCACGGTGCCGGTAGTATCGGGGCGCCACAGGGTATAGGGCTCATGCTGATGATGATCGATAGCGGCAGCGGCGTGGGCCGGGTAGTGCCTACAGACGACGTCGAACACCTGCTGGCTGAGCACCTGGCGTACCGTCGGACGGGAGGCGAACTGTGTGGCGACCGCTTGCTTGAGGGTCTGGTCGCCCTGGACAGAGTGCAGCATGGGAAGGGAAGCTCCTGGCGGGATAAGGGCGCAAGACTTTGCCGCCCCACCTCTCCCACCAGGCTGTACATATTGCGATCAGCTGTAGACGCGACCCAGCAACTGTCGATGGCTCTCGAACTGATCGAGCACATCGCGCACGATCTGATCGGGCGCGAAGCCCATCAGGTCGTATTCCTGACTGCCGTCATGCAGGTACACCTCGGCACGATAGAAGCGCTGACGCACCTCCGGCTCGCCCTCGACCGGCGCCTCGCTCGGCGCGGCCAGGTAGCCGTCCAGGCTCACTTCATAGACGAAGGGGTTGCCCTCCTCCATCATCACCCGCAAACCCATCATGTTGCGCGACTGGCCAACCCGGGTCTCGACCTCGAAGCCCAAGGTACGAAGCTGCGCGGCGGCTTCCTGCAACGCCGGGCTCACCTGCCGGTCCATGAAGCGCTGCACCACCGCCTGGGTCGGTTGCAGTTCCAGCTGGGTCAGGCGCTCGCTGAAGCCTCGGCGACCGCGGGCGGCCAATTCGGCGCGCTCCTGCTCCCCTGCCACGTCCTGCTTCATGGCCTTGTACAGACCGAACATGAACAGCACCAGCACCACCGAGAACGGCAGGCCGGCGAGCACCACCATGGTCTGCATCGCCTCGAAGTTACCGGCGAACAACAGGCCTATGGTCACCAGGGTGATCACCACCGACCAGAACACCACCATCCAGTGCGGTGCGTCCTCATCGACCTTGCCGCCTTTGCACGACAGGTTGGCCATCATCACCGCGCCGGAATCGGCCGGGGTGAGGAACAGCACGAAGCCGACGAACACTGCCACACCGATCACGATCTTCGCTGCCGGGAAATATTCCAGCAGCTGGTAGATGGACATCGACGGCTGTTCCAACGCGGTCTTGCCCAGCTCCACGGCGCCCTGGTTGATGACCAGGTCCAACGCGGTGTTGCCGAAGATCGACAACCAGGCCAAGGTGAAGCCCAGCGGGATCAACAGCACGCCGCTGACCAGTTGGCGCACGGTACGGCCCTTGGAAATACGGGCGATGAACATGCCGACGAATGGGCCCCAGGAGATCCACCAGGCCCAGTAGAACACGGTCCACAGACCGAGCCAGCGCTCGGATTTGCCGGCCTCGCCCTCGTAGACGTAGAGATCGAAGGTTTTCAGCACGATGCCGTTGAGGTAATCACCGACGTTCTGCACCAGGCCATTGAGCAAGTGCAGGGTCTGGCCGCCCAGCAGCACGAAGATCAGCAGGCCGCTGAACAGCACGATGTTCAGGTTGGACAGACGGCGAATGCCGTTCTCCACACCCGAAACCGCCGCCACGGTGGCCACACCGGCCATGACCAGGATGACCACCAGCAGGTTGGTCTTGCTGTGGTCCATGCCGAACAGGTATTCCAGGCCGGAGGCCACCTGCATCGAGCCGATACCGAGATTGGTCACCAGGCCCAACAGGGTGACGAACATGCCGAAAATGTCCACGGCATTGCCGGCAGCGCCCTTGACCCAACGTTCACCGACCAACGGGTACAGCGCGGAACGCAGTGCCAGCGGCTGATTGTGGCGGTAGGCGAAATAGCCCACGGCCAGGCCGACCAGGGCATAGATCGCCCAACCATGCAGGCCCCAATGCAGGAAGGTCAACTGCAAGCCCTGACGCGCGGCCTCGAGGCTGGCAGGCGTACCCTCCGGTGGGTTGAAGTAGTGGTCCAGCGGTTCGGATGCGCCGAAGTACAGCAGCGAGATACCGATGCCGGACGAGAACAGCATCCCGGCCCAGGCGCCGTAGCTGAAATCGGGCTGGTCGTCCTTGCCGCCAAGCTTGAGCTTGCCGTAGTCGGAGAATGCCAGATAAACGACGAACAGCAGGTAACCACAGATCACCAGCATGTAGTACCAACCGAAGGTCCGCGTCAGCCAATGCTGGGCAACACCCAGGATTCGGCCAGCGGTTTCGGGAACAGCAATCAGCAAGGCAGTCAAAACGAGGATCATCAGCGCGGAGGTGAAGAACACCACGCGGTTGACCCCTACCCTCTCGGCGGGGGGTTTGGTTAGGGAGGCAGAACTCATTGCACGAAGGCTCCGGGCAGTGCGGCTGTGGAGGCTAATCAGTCTTTTCCCGAGCAATTGGTGGAATACCCCCACTGCCCCGGGTGTTATAAAAGCACCCTGGAAAATTTCCCGGGGTGTCAATTCGTGCCGGCTCGACCGCCTGAACAACTGTCAATGGCACAAATTGTCGCAGAGCTTATTCTTTATTGATTGAACGTTCAATCAAAACAAAATAGACTGGTCTTCGCCGAGTCAGCCGCTTGTCGTCTGCTCGCAGGCCTGAGGAGAAAGCAAGATGCCCAAGGTCGGTATGCAACCCATCCGCCGCCAGCAATTGATCGAAGCCACCCTGCAGGCGGTCGATCAGGTCGGCCTGGGGGACGCCAGCATTGCGCTCATTGCCCGTTTGGCCGGCGTGTCGAACGGCATCATCAGTCACTACTTTCGGGACAAGAACGGCCTGATCGCAGCGACGATGGGCTACATCATGACCATGCTCAACGAAGGCGTTGCAGCACGGCGCCAGGCCCTGACCGACGACAGTCCGCGCGCCCACCTGAAAGTGATCATCGAGGGTAACTTCGATGCCAGCCAGGTGAATGGCCCGGCAATGAAAACCTGGTTGGCCTTTTGGGCGTCCAGCATGCACCAGCCCGATTTGCACAGGTTGCAGCGGATCAACGATCACCGCCTGTATTCCAACCTGTGCTGTCAGTTCCGCCGCGTCCTGCCGCTCTACCATGCGCGCAAGGCTGCCCGCGGACTGGCGGCCCTGATCGACGGTTTGTGGCTGCGTGGCGCTTTGTCGGGAGATGCTTTCGACACCGACCAGGCGATACGGATCGCTTACGAATACATGGATCTACAACTGGCTAAGCAGCACACCCTGAGCGCAAGCGCCCAGGCCGCTGACCAGACGCACACGGCGCTTGCCAACCCGGCGGGAGCGTGACGCGCAGCCAAACACACACTGCACTTGCGAGGACACTATGGCCCGTTTCGGAACGCAAAAACTCTACATTGATGGTGGTTATGTCGACGCCGGCAGCGATGCCACCTTCGAAGCCATCAACCCGGCCAACGGCGAAGTCCTCGCCCACGTGCAACGTGCCACCGAGGCGGACGTCGAAAAAGCCGTCGCCAGCGCCGAGCGTGGCCAGAAAGTCTGGGCGGCGATGACCGCCATGCAGCGTTCGCGCATCCTGCGCCGCGCCGTCGACATCCTGCGCGAGCGCAACGACGAGCTGGCCATGCTGGAAACCCTGGACACCGGCAAGTCGTACTCCGAAACCCGCTACGTCGACATCGTCACCGGCGCCGATGTGCTGGAATACTACGCAGGCCTGGTACCGGCCATCGAAGGCGAACAGATCCCGCTGCGCGAGTCGTCCTTTGTCTACACCCGCCGCGAGCCGCTGGGCGTGACCGTCGGCATCGGCGCGTGGAACTACCCGATTCAGATCGCCCTGTGGAAGTCCGCCCCGGCCCTGGCCGCAGGCAACGCGATGATCTTCAAGCCGTCGGAAGTCACTTCCCTGACCACCCTGAAACTGGCCGAGATCTACACCGAAGCCGGCCTGCCGGACGGCGTGTTCAACGTTCTGACTGGCAGTGGCCGTGAAGTCGGCACCTGGCTGACCGAGCACCCGCGCATCGAGAAAGTGTCCTTCACCGGCGGCACCACCACCGGCAAGAAGGTCATGGCCAGCGCTTCGAGCTCCTCGCTCAAGGAAGTCACCATGGAACTGGGCGGCAAATCGCCGCTGATCATCTGCGCCGACGCCGACCTGGACAAGGCCGCGGACATCGCCATGATGGCCAACTTCTACAGCTCCGGCCAGGTCTGCACCAACGGCACCCGCGTGTTCGTCCCAGCCGAGATGAAAGCCGCTTTCGAAGCCAAGATCGTCGAGCGGGTGGCACGCATTCGTGCCGGTAACCCGGAAGACGAGAACACCAACTTCGGTCCGCTGGTCAGCTTCCCACACATGGAAAGCGTGCTCGGCTACATCGCCAAGGGCAAAGAAGAAGGTGCCCGTGTGCTGTGCGGCGGCGAACGCCTGACTACCGGTGATTTCGCCAAGGGCGCCTTCGTTGCCCCGACCGTGTTCACCGACTGCCGCGACGACATGACCATCGTCAAGGAAGAGATCTTCGGACCCGTGATGAGCATCCTCACCTACGAGACCGAGGAAGAAGTCATCCGCCGCGCCAACGACACCGAATATGGCCTGGCCGCTGGTGTCTGCACCAACGACATCTCCCGCGCCCACCGCATCATTCACCAGCTCGAAGCCGGTATCTGCTGGATCAACGCCTGGGGTGAGTCGCCGGCGGAAATGCCGGTCGGTGGCTACAAGCAGTCGGGCGTTGGCCGTGAGAACGGCATCAGCTCGCTGGCTCAATACACTCGCATCAAGTCGGTCCAGGTCGAACTGGGCGGCTATACCTCGGTTTTCTAAACCCGGTCCAGCCACGCCCGTGCCACCGTGCACGGGCGTTCCCGCCTCCTGATCACCGCCAAACGAGGGAACGCTCATGTCCCAAGCATTCGATTACATCATCGTCGGCGCAGGTTCCGCCGGTAACACCCTGGCCACCCGCCTGACCGAAGACGCCAACGTCACCGTGCTGCTGCTCGAAGCCGGCGGCCCCGACTACCGCTTCGACTTCCGCACCCAGATGCCGGCGGCCCTGGCCTTCCCGCTGCAGGGCCGCCGCTACAACTGGGCCTACGAGACCGACCCGGAGCCGCACATGGACGGCCGCCGCATGGAGTGTGGCCGCGGCAAGGGCCTGGGTGGCTCGTCGCTGATCAACGGCATGTGCTACATCCGCGGTAACGCCATGGACTTCGACGGCTGGGCGAAACTGCCAGGCCTGGAAGACTGGACCTACCTCGACTGCCTGCCGTATTTCCGCAAGGCCGAAACCCGCGACATCGGCCCTAACGATTACCACGGCGGCGAAGGCCCGGTCAGCGTGACCACACCCAAGGCCGGCAACAACCCGCTGTTCCATGCCATGGTCGAAGCCGGCGTGCAGGCGGGCTACCCGCGTACCGAAGACCTCAATGGCTACCAGCAGGAAGGCTTCGGTCCCATGGACCGCACCGTGACCAAGCAAGGCCGCCGCGCCAGCACCGCCCGTGGTTATCTGGACCAGGCCAAGAAGCGTCCGAACCTGACCATCGTCACCCACGCCCTGACCGACCGCGTGCTGTTCGAAGGCAAGCGTGCCGTTGGCGTGACCTACCTGGTCGGGGACAGCGAAGAGCGCGTCGAAGCCCGTGCCCGCAAGGAAGTCATCGTCAGCTCCGGCGCCATCGCTTCGCCGCAACTGCTGCAGCGCTCCGGCGTCGGTCCGCGCGAACTGCTGGAAAGCCTCGACATCCCAGTAGTGCACGACCTGCCAGGCGTCGGCGAGAACCTGCAGGACCACCTCGAGCTGTACCTGCAGTACGCCTGCACCCAGCCGGTGTCGCTGTACCCATCGCTGCTGTGGTGGAACCAGCCGGCCATCGGCGCCGAATGGATGTTCAAAGGCACCGGCATCGGCGCCAGCAACCAGTTCGAGGCCGGCGGTTTCATCCGTACGCGCCCCGAGTTCGAGTGGCCGAACATCCAGTATCACTTCCTGCCGGTGGCCATCAATTACAACGGCTCCAACGGCGTGAAAGAGCATGGCTTCCAGGCGCACATGGGTTCGATGCGCTCGCCAAGCCGTGGCCGCATCAAGCTCAAGTCCAAGGATCCGCGCCAGCACCCAAGCATCCTGTTCAACTACATGGCTACCGAACAGGACTGGCAGGAGTTCCGTGACGGCATCCGCCTGACCCGTGAGATCATGGCCCAGCCGGCGCTGGACCCGTACCGTGGTCGCGAAATCAGCCCAGGCGAGCATGTGCAGACGGACGAGGAACTGGACAAGTTCATTCGCGAACACGCCGAGACCGCGTTCCACCCGTCCTGCTCGTGCAAGATGGGCACCGACGACATGGCCGTGGTCGACAACGAAGGCCGCGTGCATGGCATGCAAGGCCTGCGTGTGGTGGACGCGTCGATCATGCCGATCATCATCACCGGCAACCTCAACGCCACCACGATCATGATCGCCGAGAAGATCTCGGACAAGATCCGTGGTCGCCAGCCACTGCCGCGCAGCACCGCCAAGTACTATGTGGCGGGTGATGCACCGGTGAAGGGCAAGGCGATGCGTGAGGTGAAGCAAGGCTGATCGGCGAAAGGGCCATCACCGGCAACAACCTAAAAGGCACCGCTACGGTGCCTTTTCTACATCTGCAGAAACGCTTTACATGCTGCCAATTCATCAGGTTAGAATCGATTGGCACGCGACCTGCTAGTTCATCGCAACTACCGTGTCCTTTTCCCCGCGCTGTCCCGGAGTACCTGCCTTTGGATGCAAGCACCATCAACAGCCTGTTCTTGATCGGCGCATTGCTGGTGGGCGCAAGTATCCTGGTCAGTTCGCTGTCGTCGCGCCTGGGGATCCCGATCCTGGTCATCATCCTCGCCGTCGGCATGGCAGCCGGGGTCGATGGTGGCGGCATCATCTTCAACAACTATCCGACCGCCTACCTGGTGGGCAACTTGGCGTTGGCAGTGATCCTGCTCGACGGCGGCCTGCGCACCCGCGTTGCCAGCTTCCGGGTGGCGCTGTGGCCGGCCTTGTCGCTGGCCACTGTGGGCGTGATGATCACCACCGGTCTCACCGGTATGGTCGCCGCCTGGCTGTTCGACCTGAGCCTGATCCAAGGCCTGCTGATCGGCGCCATCGTCGGCTCCACCGACGCTGCGGCGGTGTTTTCGCTGCTGGGCGGCAAGGGCCTGAACGAACGGGTCACGGCGACCCTGGAAATCGAATCGGGCAGCAACGACCCGATGGCGGTATTCCTCACCGTCACCCTGATCGACATGATCGCCAGCGGCCAGACCGGATTGCACTGGAGCCTGCTCGGCCACCTGCTGCGGGAGTTCGGCATCGGCGGGCTGATCGGCCTGGGCGGCGGCTGGCTGATGCTGCAACTGGTCAACCGCATCAACCTGGCAGGTGGGCTCTACCCGATCCTGGTGATAGCCGGCGGCCTGGCAGTGTTCTCCCTGACCAACGCCCTGCACGGCAGTGGCTTCCTCGCCGTGTACCTGTGTGGCCTGGTGCTGGGCAACAAGCCGATCCGCAGTCGCCATGGCATCCTGCACATGCTCGACGGCATGGCCTGGTTGGCACAGATCGGCATGTTCCTGGTGCTCGGCCTGCTGGTCACCCCCCACGACCTGCTGCCGATCGCCCTGCCCGCGCTGGGTCTGGCACTGTGGATGATCCTGGTGGCCCGCCCCCTGTCGGTAGTCGCCAGCCTGCTGCCGTTCAAGGCCTTCCATGGCCGAGAAAAAGGCTTCATCTCGTGGGTCGGCCTGCGCGGCGCGGTGCCGATCATTCTGGCCGTGTTCCCACTCATGGCCGGCCTGCCCAACGCCCAGTTGTTCTTCAACCTGGCCTTCTTCATCGTATTGGTGTCGCTGCTGGTGCAAGGCACCAGCCTGCCGTGGATGGCCAAGTTGCTGAAGGTCACGGTCCCGCCGGACCCCGCGCCGATCTCACGCTCGGCCCTGGAGGTCCACATCACCAGCGAGTGGGAGATGTTCGTCTACCGCCTGGGCGCGGAGAAGTGGTGCATCGGCGCCGCACTGCGCGAGTTGAAGATGCCCGAGGGCACCCGTATCGCCGCCCTGTTCCGTGGCGAACAGCTGCTGCACCCCTCTGGCAGTACCGTCCTGGAGGTCGGCGACATGCTCTGCGTGATCGGCCACGAACACAACCTGCCAGCGCTGGGCAAGCTGTTCAGCCAGGCACCGCAGCGCGGACTCGACCTGCGCTTCTTCGGCGACTTCGTGCTCGAGGGCGATGCCGAGCTGGGTGCGGTGGCGGCACTGTATGGCCTGAAACTCGACGGCCTGGACGCAAAAATGCCGCTGGCGCAGTTCATCCGACAGAAGGTCGGAGGCGCTCCAGTAGTGGGCGACCAGGTCGAATGGCACGGCACGATCTGGACCGTGGCCACCATGGACGGGAACAAGATCCAGAAAGTGGGCGTCAGATTCCCCGAAGGAACGCGACCAGGACCAGGATTGTTCCTCTAAACTCCGTTTCAGCCTGATCCTAAGTAGTCTGCCTATGTCCCTGCGCGCATCCCTTCGCGCAGCCCTGTTCGGGCTGTGCCTGTCCTTCTCGTTCACGACCCTCGCGGCCGAGGCGCCCACCACTGCCAGCATCCAGAGCAGCCTCGACAAGATCGCCGAGCGCAAGCTGCCGGAGGCCGAGCAGAAGGCCTTGCAGCAAGTCCTGGAACAGACCCTGACCCTGCTCGCCAGCGCCGAGGACAGCGAGAAGAAGCTGGCTGCCCTCAAGCAGCAGTTGGCCGACGCACCGAAGGAGACCACCGAAAGCCAACGTGAGCTGTCCAAGCTCAAGGGCAGCAAGAGCGTGCCGGTGGCCGAGCGCTACGCCGACCTCAGCGTGCCGCAGCTCGAACAGTTGCTCAGTGAGCGCAGTACCCAGCAGGGCGAGCTGCAAAAGGCGCTGTCCGAGGCCAACAGCCTGATCATCAATTCGCAGACCCGCCCCGAGCGGGCCCAGGCCGAAATCAGCAACAACCAGACCCGCACCCAGCAGATCAATAACGCCCTGAAAAGCGGCAAGGTCGATGGCAAGCCGATCAACGCCGACCAGCGCAACCAACTCACTGCCGAGCTGGCCTCGCTCAATGCCCTGACCCTGCTCCGGCGTCAGGAATTGGCCGGCAATGGCCAACTGCAGGACCTGGGCAACGCCCGCCACGACCTGCTGATCGAACGTGCCACCCGCCTGGAGCAGGAAATTCAGGACCTGCAGACGCTGATCAATGACAAGCGCCTGGCGCAGTCGCAGCAAACGGTCACCCAGCAGTCGATCGAAGCGCAAAAAGCCGGGGGTAGCACCCTGCTGGCCAACGAAAGCGCGACCAACCTCAAGCTGTCCGACTATCTGCTCAAGAGCACCGACCGCCTCAACGAACTGACCCAGCAAAACCTGCGCACCAAGCAGCAACTGGACAGCCTGACCCAGGCCGACCAGGCCCTGGACGAACAGATCAGCGTACTCAAGGGCAGCCTGCTGCTGTCGAAGATCCTCTATCAGCAGAAACAGGCACTGCCCCACCTGAAGGTCGACCGCGACCTGGCCGACCAGATCGCCGACATTCGCCTGTATCAGTTCGAGATCAACCAGCAGCGCGAACAGATGAGCAGCCCGCTGGCCTATGTCGACAAGTTGCTGGCCAACCAGCCCCAGGAGCAGGTCACCCCGCAACTGCGCAAGGCGTTGCTGGAAGTCGCAATCACCCGCAGCGACCTGCTCGAGCGGCTGAATCGGGAACTGTCGGCACTGCTCAACGAGTCGATCACCCTGCAGCTCAACCAGAAGCAACTGCTGGGCACGGCCCAGGGCCTGCGTACCACCCTCGAAGAGCAGATGTTCTGGATTCCCAGCAACAAAGCCCTGGACTGGGACTGGCTGCGCTATGTGCCCGAGCGGTTCGCCAGCCAGGTCGCGAGCCTGCCATGGAGCTCAGGGATCAAGGAACTGGCCGACGGCCTCAGCCAGCGCCCGCTGCTGTTCCTGCCGCTGCTACTGGTGATCGGCGCACTGCTGTGGCGCCGCAAGTACCTGTACCAGCGCCTGGGCAAGGTGCACCAGGACATCGGCCACTTCCGTCGCGACAGCCAGTGGCACACGCCACAGGCGATCCTGATCAACATTCTCCTGGCGATGCCGGTCAGCCTGGGCCTGGCGCTGTGCAGCTATGCCCTGCAGATCGACGCCCGCGGGCAGAACGCCAACCTGGGCGCAGCACTCTGGCAACTGGCCCAGGCCTGGCTGGTGTTCTACACCGCCTACCGCATCCTCGCTCCCGGTGGCGTGGCCGAGATCCACTTCCGCTGGCACAAGCCCCAGGTCGAGTTCCTGCGCGGCTGGGTCCGGCGCCTGGGCACGGTGGTGCTGGCGCTGGTCGGCGTGGTCGCGGTGGCCGAACATCAACCTTCGGCGCTGGCCGACGACGTACTGGGCATCGGTATCGTGCTCACCTGCTACGCGCTGATGGCATGGCTGCTCAGCCGCCTGCTGCTGAGCAGCCCGGCGCACCGGGATACCTCGCTGTTCCGCAAGGCGGTCGGGGTGGCCTTCACCGCCCTGCCGATCGCGCTGTTCGTGGCGGTCTGCTTCGGCTACTACTACACCGCCCTGAAACTCACCGACCGTCTGATCTACACCCTGTACCTGCTGCTGTTCTGGCTGGTGATCGAAGCGGCCTTCGTCCGCGGCCTGTCGGTGGCGGCGCGGCGCCTGGCTTATCAGCGAGCCTTGAGCAAGCGTGCGGCGGCCAAGGAAGGGCTCGATGGCGAGGTCATCAGCGAAGAGCCGACCCTGGATATCGAGCAGGTCAACCAGCAGTCGCTGCGCCTGATCCGCCTGGCCCTGCTCGGTGGTTTCATCGCCGGGCTGTACTGGGTCTGGTCGGACCTGCTGTCGGTGTTCGCCTACCTCAACAACTTCACCCTGTACGAGTACACCAGCGGCACCGGGTCCGCTGCCAGCATGGTGCCGATCAGTCTGGGCGACCTCCTCGGTGCGCTGGTGATCGTCGGCATCACCTTCGCGCTGGCCGGCAACCTGCCAGGTCTGCTGGAGGTGCTGGTACTGTCGCGGCTGAACCTGGCCCAGGGCAGCGCTTACGCCACCACGACACTGCTGTCGTACACCATCGTCGGGATCGGTATCGTCAGCACCCTGTCGACCCTCGGGGTCAGCTGGGACAAACTGCAATGGCTGGTGGCGGCGCTGTCGGTCGGCCTGGGCTTCGGTATGCAGGAGATCTTCGCCAACTTCATCTCCGGCATCATGATCCTGTTCGAGCGCCCGGTGCGTATCGGTGACACCATCACCATCGGCAACCTGTCAGGCACGGTAAGCAAGATCCGCATCCGCGCCACCACCATCACCGACTTCGACCGCAAGGACATCATCGTCCCCAACAAGACCTTCATCACCGGCCAGTTGATCAACTGGTCGCTGACCGACACGGTCACCCGGGTGACGCTCAAGCTTGGCATCGACTACGGGTCGGACCTGGATCTGGTGCGCGAGCTGCTGCTCAAGGGCGCCCACGAGAACCCAAGGGTGCTCAAGGACCCGGAGCCGATCGTGTACTTCCTGAACTTCGGCGAGAGCTCGCTGGACCACGAACTGCGCATGCACGTGCGCGACCTGGGCGACCGCAACCCGACCCTGGACGAGATCAACCGCTATATCAACCGTGAATTCAAGGCGCACGGCATCAAGATCTCGGTGCGCCAGGTCGAGGTGTTCCTGATGGACACCAAGGGCGGCAAGCAACAGCTGATTCCACTGGAACAACCAAAATCGGATGGCACCGCACCGGCCTGAGTACACTCCAATACTTTATGCTGTGCGCACCCCCTGCGAGGGCTGCGCCCTCGTTCGCGGGCAAGCCCGCTCCCACAGAGACCGCGCACTACCTATGGGAGCGGGCTTGCCCGCGAAGGGCCGCAAAGCGGCCCCGATGTCCAGACTTCAGGAGCCGGCCCCGTGAAAGCCCTCGACCAACTCAGCTTCGACAACCGCTTCGCCCGCCTGGGCGATGCCTTCTCCACTCAGGTCCTGCCCGAGCCCATCGCCGAGCCGCGCCTGGTGGTGGCGAGCGAGTCGGCCATGGCCCTGCTCGACCTCGACCCGACCCAGGCAGAACTGCCGATCTTTGCCGAACTGTTCAGCGGCGCCAAGCTCTGGGAGGAGGCCGACCCACGAGCGATGGTCTATTCCGGCCACCAGTTCGGTTCGTACAACCCACGCCTTGGCGATGGCCGAGGCCTGCTGCTGGCTGAAGTGCTCAACGACGCCGGCGAGCATTGGGATCTGCACCTCAAGGGTGCCGGGCAGACGCCCTACTCGCGCATGGGCGATGGCCGCGCCGTGTTGCGCTCGTCGATTCGCGAATTCCTTGCCTCCGAAGCCCTGCACGCCCTGGGTATTCCCACCAGCCGTGCGCTGTGCGTGGTCGGTTCAAACACCCCGGTGTGGCGCGAAACCCGCGAAAGCGCCGCGATGCTCACGCGACTGGCTCACAGCCATGTGCGTTTCGGCCACTTCGAATACTTCTACTACACCCAGCAGCCAGAGCAGCAGCGACTGCTGATCGATCATGTGCTGGATCAGCACTATCCCGAATGTCGCGACGCCGAGCAGCCGTACCTGGCGATGTTCCGCACCATCGTCGAGCGCAACGCCGAGCTGATCGCACGCTGGCAAGCCTACGGTTTCTGCCATGGGGTGATGAACACCGACAACATGTCGATTCTCGGCATCACCTTCGACTTCGGCCCTTACGCCTTCCTCGACGACTTCGACGCCAACTTCATCTGCAACCACTCCGACGACCGAGGCCGCTACAGCTACGCCAATCAGGTGCCGATCGCCCACTGGAATCTGAGCGCCCTGGCCCAGGCGCTGACCACGGTGGTCGAGGTGGAGCCGCTCAAGGAAGCGCTGGGGCTGTTCCTGCCGCTGTACCAGGCCCATTACCTGGACCTGATGCGTCGCCGCCTGGGCCTGACCTGCGCCGAGGACGACGACATGGCGCTGGTCGAGCGGCTGCTGCAACGCATGCAGAGCGGCGGTGTGGACTACAACCTGTTCTTCCGCAGACTGGGCGAGCAGCCGCTGGCCGAGGCGCTCAGGGTCGTACGTGACGACTTCGTCGACCTCGCAGGTTTCGATGCGTGGGGCGCGGATTACCTCGCTCGGTGTCAGCGCGAACCGGCCAATGCCGAAGGGCGTCGGCAACGGATGCACGCGGTCAATCCGCTGTATGTGCTCCGCAACTACCTGGCGCAAAAGGCCATCGAAGCCGCCGAAGCCGGGGATTATAGTGAAGTGCGGCGGCTGCATCGGGTGTTGAGCACGCCGTTCGAAGAGCAGCCCGGCATGCAGGCCTATGCCGAGCGACCACCCGAGTGGGGCAAGCATCTGGAGATCAGCTGCTCCTCATGATGATCGGTGCTGGCTGTACCGGCGATAGGCCGGTACCTACAACACACAAGGAACAGACATGTCAGAGCCATTGGTAATCCCCTGCCCTCACTGCAACGGTCTCAACCGCCTGCCCGCCGCCCGCTTGGGCGATGCGCCTAAATGCGGGCGCTGCAAGCAGGATGTGCTGCTCAGCACGCCGTTCGACCTCACCGAAAGAAGCTATGCCAGCCAAATCAAGGGCGACCTGCCATTGCTGGTCGACGTCTGGGCCGACTGGTGCGGCCCGTGCAAGTCCTTCGCCCCGACCTTCGAGCAGGCCGCCCGTCAGCTCAGTGGCCGCTGCCGCCTGGCCAAGCTCGACAGCGAAGCCAATCGCAACCTCGCTGGCCAGTTGGGCATCCGCTCGATCCCCAGCCTGATCCTGTTCAAGAATGGCCGCGAAGTCAGCCGCCAGGCGGGGGCTTTCCCGCTTCAGTCGTTGCTGGAGTGGTTGCGGAGCTTGGGGGTTTGAAGGGCATGGCTTGAGTTGTTTGGCGCCTGCGAGATCGAGCGCCGCCCGCGCGGCGCTCGATCTCACAGACGCTGAAAATGCCACGGCAAACTCACCCATTCTCCTCAAGCAACGAATGCAACTCGACAAATTGCTGGGTCAGCTTGTGCCGCGGTTCCAGGTGTATCAACGGCAGGCTGGCATGGTGCGATTCACGCATCTTCACCGAACTGCCCAGGTACACCGGTAGCACCGGTAACCCCTCCGCCAGCAATTCGTCGAGCATTTGCTGAGGCAGGCTGGCGCGGGACTGGAACTGGTTGACGACGATGCCCTCGACCACCAACTCATCGTTGTGGTCATCCTTGAGTTCTTCGATCTCGGCCAGCAGGCCATACAGGGCTTGGCGTGAGAAGCTGTCGCAATCGAAGGGAATCAACACACGATCGGCCGCGATCAGTGCAGAAACAGCGTAAAAATTCAGCGCCGGTGGTGTATCGATATAGATCCGCTCGTAGTCCTCGTCCAGCTCGTCGAGCAACTTACGCAACTTGTTGATCTTGTGCTTGGCTTCGAGCTTGGGCTGCAGGTCGGCCAACTCCGGGGTCGCCGTGACGACATGCAGGTTGTCGAACGGCGTTTCATAGATATCGACCTTGTTCTTCTTGCTGAAGGGCCCGCTGGACAGGCTCTGCTTGAAGAAATCCGCGATGCCCATGGGAATGTCCTCACCGGTCAGGCCGGTCAGGTACTGGGTCGAGTTGGCCTGGGCATCCAGGTCGATCAGCAGGGTCCGGTAACCCTCGTTGGCACTCACCGCCGCCAGGTTGCAAGCGATGCTCGACTTGCCCACACCACCTTTCTGATTGAACACCACACGCCGCATGACAGACCTCCGTGTATCAACGAATGCCCGAGTATGTGGCGGCGCCACGGCATTGACCAGCCCTGTTCATCCGTGCCCGCCACCAACCGTCCGAGCGTTTGCGCTCAGCCACTCACCTGGTCGGTCAGCAATTCGGCGAAGGCCTTGGCCATCGCCGATCCACCATGGGCACGCTGCAACAGCCACACTGCCGACATCGCGTCCTGGTCCAGCAACGTGCGATAGACCACCCCTTCGATGCGCATGCGCTGATAGGAAGCCGGAAGTACCGACACGCCCAACCCCGCCGAGACCAACCCGATGATGGTCATCGCCTCACCCGCCTCCTGGGCGAAGTGCGGGCTGAAGCCGGCCTGGCGTGCCAGGCTCTGCAACTGGGCATACAGCCCACTGCCATAGCTACGGGGGAAGAACACGAATGGCTCATGGGCCAATGCCGCCATGTGCAGGCCCTGCTCGGTACCGGCAGCCAGCGGATGCGAGGCATTGATGACGGCCACCAACGGCTCGCGGAACAGTTCCGTGGCCAGAAGTCCGTCCGGCAACGGCATCGGTCGCATCAGGCCGACCTCGATGGATTCGTCGAACACCGCTTGGGCCACATCGCGGCTGCTCATTTCCTGCAAGTGCAGGTGCACGGCAGGAAAACGCTGGCGGAAGGCGTGGATAGCCTTGGGAATCTTCGACGTGAACGGCGCCGATGAGGTGAAGCCGATCTTCAACTCACCTAACTCGCCGAGCTGGGCACGTCGGGCCACGTCGGCCGCCTTCTCCACCTGTGCCAGCACCTGCCGCGCCTCCTCGAGAAACAGTCGGCCAGCCTCGCTGAGCTCCACTCGTCGGTTCGTGCGCTCGAACAGGCGCGCACCCAGCTCCTGTTCCAAGGCCTGAATCTGTTGGCTCAGGGGCGGCTGGGAGATGCCCAGTTGCTGCGCGGCCCTGCCGAAATGCAGCTCTTCGGCGACGGCGATGAAATACCGCAGGTGACGCAGTTCCATGTTCGCTCCTAACGAGTCGTTAAAGCTCTTAAATAGGTCGAACAATATATTGGATCTAATCATTAGGCAGCTATATGATTTTTTCCATTGCCCCAGAGGTCTCCCCCGTGAAAACTGCTGTAGCCCCACTTTCCGCCGAGCCCGACCCCGCCCCGCTGAACGAGATCTGGATCGAAAAAGGCTCCCCCGCCTTCATGAAGACCGTGCTGGCCCTGTTCAGCGGCGGTTTCGCCACGTTCGCCTTGCTGTACTGCGTTCAGCCGATGATGCCGCTGCTGTCCAAGGAGTTTTCGATCAACGCCGCGCAGAGCAGCCTGGTGCTGTCGGTATCGACGGGCCTGCTGGCGTTCGGACTGTTGGTTACCGGCCCGATCTCCGATCGCATCGGACGCAAGCCGGTGATGGTCGCTGCCTTGCTCTGCGCCGCACTGTCGACCCTGGCCAGCGCCGTGATGCCGACCTGGGAACTGGTGCTGGCCACACGCGCGCTGGTCGGCCTGTCGCTGAGCGGCCTGGCGGCGGTGGCGATGACCTACCTGAGCGAAGAGATCCACCCACAGCACATCGGGCTGGCCATGGGCTTGTACATCGGCGGCAACGCCATCGGGGGGATGAGCGGTCGCCTGATCACCGGCGTTCTCATCGATTTCGTCAGTTGGCACACGGCAATGCTGGTGATCGGTGGCCTCGCCCTGGTGGCGGCAGTGGTGTTCTGGAAGGTCCTGCCCGAATCTCGCAACTTCCGCGCGCAGACGCTCAATCCACGTAGCCTGCTCGATGGCTTCCTCATGCACTTCAAGGATGCCGGCCTGCCATGGCTGTTCCTCGAAGCGTTCTTGTTGATGGGCGCCTTCGTCACCTTGTTCAATTACATTGGCTACCGCCTCCTCGCCGAGCCCTATCACATGAATCAGGCACTGGTCGGCCTGCTCTCGGTGGTGTACCTGTCGGGCATCTACAGCTCGGCGCAAGTGGGCGCCCTTGCCGACAAGCTAGGCCGCCGCCGGGTATTCTGGGCGAGCATCCTGGTGATGGCCGGCGGGCTGCTGATGACCCTGGCCAGTCCCTTGACGCTGGTGATCGTCGGCATGCTGGTGTTCACCTTCGGCTTCTTCGGCGCGCACTCGGTGGCCAGCAGCTGGATCGGTCGCCGGGCCCTGAAGGCCAAGGGCCAGGCTTCGTCGCTGTACCTGTTCTGTTATTACGCAGGCTCCAGCGTGGCCGGTACGGCGGGCGGGGTGTTCTGGCACCATGGCGGATGGAACGGCATCGGGCTGTTCATTGGCAGCTTGTTGGCCGTGGCGTTGCTGGTGGCACTGCATCTGAGCAAGCTGGCGCCCAAGAGTGCCTGAACACGGCGCACTTCAAATGTCCGCCAGTTCCAGCACCAAGCGCGCATGCAGCAACTCACCCTGGGCCTGCAACTGGATGCCACGAACTCTGCCACCATCCCGTTCGAGCTGATGCAACCACGGCAAGACCTGGGTGGCCGGGCCTTCGAGGCTGACATCCAGCTGCCCGGCCTTGGCTTGCAGACTGTTGATGCGGATACCGGCGGCCTTGGCGCGCTCACTCAAGGTGGCAGGTGTCAGCCGGGGGGTTGCGCCATCTGACCGGGGCGGCCCCTGCATCAGCCGCCGCAAATTGGCGCCCTGCTCATATTCCGCCACGAGATTTCGTTCAGCCTGCTGCAAGCGCGCCTGACCCGGTAGCCAGAGCAGTTGATGAATCACCAGCAGGCCGCAGGCCCACAGACCCACTTGCAACAGGACACGTCGAGCGCTCGATATCTGCTGCCACTGACGCACCAAGGTGTGATCGCTCCAGGGTTTCAATCAACCTCCTCCCAGGAAAGACTGGCTCGAACGCCGCCATCGTCCTGCCGGCCATGCTCCATATGCAGACCTGGAACCCGCTCGGCCAGTCGTTCAAGGTCGCCGAAGCTCTGAGCGACAACGTCCACCCGCCATCCTTGCGCAGGGCTCGATTCGGCACGCTCGATGGTGATGTTCGCGGCCGCGACCAACTGCTCGGCGAATCCGGCCAGCTTCTCTACCGCGGTGGTTGCCTGGGGGCGGGCTTGCAGCGAACTGATCAGCAGGTTCAAGTCTGAGCCGACAGGCTGCCCGGGCGTCCAGCGCTGCAATGCCTGGACGGTCTCGGCATGCTGGCGTGATGCGAGCCGCGACAATCGCTCAGCCTGCAGATGATCCGCTGCGCAGACCATCAGCGCGGCAAGCGTCACCCCGCCTGCCAGCCCTACCCAAGAGGGGGCTTTGCCTCGCCGCCGCAAGTCCCCTTGGCGCAGGTCCACGGCGCCGCCACGGCCTTGCAACAAGATGTCGAGGGCATTGCCGACCTGCCGTTCGTCACCCATCCCAGTAATCGCCCCGGCCTCCGCCATCCAAGGCATGCCCGGGCATTTCGCCAAGAGAGCTCCCGCAGCCTGGGCACCGACCGCCAGCCGCACGCCCTCGGTGCCCCCTAACAACCAGCGCCCTTCGAACCACAGAGCACAGACCCGCTCGGCCACCAGCAGATCGGCATCGACATGGATTGCTACAGGGTCGATGCCCTGTCCCTGCAATAGCGCCAGCACCCGGCGCAGTTGCGCCTGGGCGACGATCAGGACCTTTCGCCGACCCTGTCCATCCACCGGCCCGAACGCCAGGTGCGATGCTTCCAGCGATGCGGCCAGCTGCTCTTCGGCGGCATACGCCAGGGCCTCGCGACTGGGGCGCCGCCCCGGCACCGGCCCGATCGGGCAATATCCCGCCATTTCCATGGGCAGCACCAGCACCACACCTGCGTCGCTCAGTGCCGCCGGCAGCTCAGCCAAGGTGGAACGGTAGGTATTACCATCCGCCGCACGCACAAGCACTGGCCACTGCGCGTCCCCCTGCGCCAGCCCCTCGGCCAGCAGAAACAGGTAAATGTCATTCATCGGGCATTGGCTCCGGTTGTGCAGAATGAACCCGACGCACCACGCGTATCCGAAGCGTGTCCGGGTCGATCTCCAAGTCGCTGTACAAGTAAAGGGACCGGCCCTGTAGCACTGCCCGGACTTCCAGGCGGTACCATCGGCTGTTTACCCTCAGGCCATGGCTGTCGATGCCCAGGCCAACCAGTTGTGGCTGCGCCAGAAAGCGCTGAACGCTGGCAGAGCCCTCCTCGTCCCGCCCGTTGACCAGGCGCTCGGCGGTGGCGGGTTCGACCCCTTCGAGGGCTGCGAGCAACGTGGCCGACGCGGTATTGATGTTCAGCCCCGCTTGCGCCGGCAACGCCACGACCCAGGGGCGCAAACGCCGCATGACTTCGCCATCGACACCCGGCAGAGCCCGCAGCTGGCTGGGATCGAGCAGCCGTTGACCAGCCAGGGCGTCCAATGCCGGCGCCTCGATCTGCAAGACGCGACACAGACGCTGCCAACGTTCGAGCAGCACCGGGTCCAAGGTCTTGCGTGCAGTGAGCGCCCCGAGGTTGAAGCGACCGGACAGGTCCTCCAACTTCAAGTGCACCTGCCCCTGCGCAAGATCGAGCACGCGCGGTTGCGCCCAGGGCTGGCCGGTATGGGTAATCTGCAACAAGGTGGTGGCCTGCTGCTTGAGCTGCGCCATGGCGTAGCGCTCTCCCGCCTGCGCCAGCTGCAAAAGCCGCGACGCGTCGATCTGTTGCCCGATAGCACCGAGCATGCCGTGATGGCTGCGTAACGAGCCGGCGACCAGCATGATCAGCAGTGCCATCACCAGCAGCACGGTTACCAGTGCCACGCCCCGCTGCCGCGGCTTGCTCACAGGCTGGCCCCCGCCAACGGCAGGACCCGGCGTATCGCCTGCAGACGCTGGGTCGACAGGATGACTTCGAGCGCCAACGGTGGCTGGGTCATCTTCCCGTCGGATGACCAACCCTCCTCTGCGCCATACAACCGCCAGTGCAACGCCACTACGCCTTCCAATAGCCGCTGCGGGCGCACTTCGCCGTACTCCAGCGTGCGCCGCTGACGCCACAGCACCCCATCCTCGAGCCAGTACTCGACGATCCTCAGATCGCTGCGCGGCAATGCCTGGCGGTCGTATTCTGCGCCCAGCAACCAACTCACTCGATGCGGCGTCAGCACCACATTGGAACTCGCACGCTTGTCCCCGGAGGCTGGCCAGTAACCTTGCAGGGCGTCACGCTGCATCACGCTCATGGCTCGGCCGAGTGCGCGGAGTTCGTCGGCGTAGGCCTGACGCGCGGCATCGGCGCGTACCCAGGTCGCCAGCAACTGGCTGGTGCCGGTGGCAAGCAAGGCGAAGACGCTGATGGCCAGCAGCAGTTCCAACAGCGTGAAGCCGCGCTGGGCACGCCGTGGATCATGGGCGTTCATCGCCTGCCTCCAGCCAGCCCACCGCCTGGTGAAGCGGTCGCCCATCAGCCGCCAGGCCAACGCTCACGCTCACCTCCACCAGACCAAGGCCCACCAGTGAGCGCCGCGATTCCTCGAGCACCCAGGTGCGCTGATCGAGGCGAACCTGCAACGTACGTTGCGCCTTGGCCGGCATCGCCTGCACGCGGAGCTCGCTGAGGTGGTTGTCTGCAATCCAACTGGCGAACAAGCGATCACGCACATCCTGGGACTGCGTCAGCAGGTGCTGACTGGCCGTGGTCACCGCCGCGGCAAGGACGGCGAACACCGTCAGTGCCACCAGCACTTCCAACAGCGTGAAGCCACGTTCAGAGTTCGAGCCAGGGGTCATTCAGGCCATCGCTCGTGACGCGGGCAAGTTCCACACCTGCCTGCTGAAAGGACAACGAAAAAGGGGTGTATTCGTCGTTGCTGGCAAACACCAACTGGGCAATATTCGAATCGCTGGCGAGGACCACAGGAAGGCTGTCGATCTCCAGCAACAGGTCCAGCCCCGTATCGTGGCGCGGCCCTTCGACCTGCCAGATTCGCCCTGCCGCCTTGAGCAGCTGATAGCCGTGCGGGTCGATGTGCACGCCAAGCGCCTGCCCCTCCAGGACGGCCTGGTGCCGGGCATGCTGAACCAGTTGCAAGAACAGGCTCGCTTCTTCACGGGCCAGTCGCTGCGGGTCACGCCCAGCCTGGAACCCCGCGAGCCCCATGACGATGCCCACCAGCACCAGCACCAGCATCATTTCCAGAAGGGTGAAGCCCCGTGCCTGGCGCCGCATCATTCGGTCCAGTTGCCGATATCGGCATCGGCGTTCTCACCCCCCGGCTGGCTGTCGGCGCCGAGGGAATAGAGATCGAAGCCCTGGTTCGAACGGGTCCCGGGACTGGCGTATTGGTATGGCGCGCCCCAGGGGTCGAGCGGAGCGCTTTTGAGGTACCCCTGGGCACTCCACTGACGGGGCAATGGGGCGATGGTAGGACGCTTGACCAGTGCCTCGAGGCCTTGGGCCGTGCTGGGGTAGCGCCCGTTGTCCAGGCGATAGATCTCCAGCGCGGTGGAAATGGACTGGATATCGGTACGTGCCGCTGTCAGCTTGGCGTGTTCCGGGCGGCTCATCACATTGGGCAGGACCAGTGCGCCGAGTACGCCCAGGATGACGATGACCACCATGATTTCGATGAGGGTGAAGCCGCGTTGTCGGCGACGAACAGAGCCAGGAGACATATCAGTTGACCAATTGGTTGAGGTTGAGAATCGGCAGGAGGATGGCCAGCACGATGAACAGCACGATGCCACCCATCACCAGCAGCATCAGGGGTTCGCAGAGACTGACGAGAAGAGAGATACGGCCGGCCAGGTGCTTGGCCTGAAGGTCGGCGGCGCGTTCGAGCATGCTGTCCAGTTCGCCCGCCCGCTCGCCGCTGGCGATCATGTGCAGCATCAATGGGGGCAAGGTCTCGCTGCGGGCAAGGCTATTGGCCAAGGTCGTTCCTTCGGCGACTTCCCGCGCAGCCGCTTGCAGGCGCTCGCGCAGTACCCGATTGCCCACGACGTCCGCGCCGATGGTCATAGCATCGACCAGAACGACACCACTGCGACCTAGAATCGCCAGCGTGCTGACAAACCGCGCCGCGTCGCTGGCGCGCACGAAGCCGCCATAACCGGGCAAGCGCAAGACCAGGGCATGCCATTGCCGGCGTCGTTGCGGCTGACGTAACGCCAGGGCTATGCCCACCGCAGCGAGCACCACCAACAGCAATGCCGACAAACCCAGGCTGACGACCCCCTCACTTAGCGCGATCAGCACCTGGGTCGGCAACGGCAATTGCGCCTGGTCACGGGCGAAGGCCTGCACCACGTCTGGCACGACATAGCCCAGCAGAAACCCCACCACCAGAATCGACACGACCATCAGGATCAGCGGATAGAGCATCGCCAACTGCACCTTCTGGCGCAGGGCCTGCTGGGCCTCGCCATGCTCGGCCAACCGTTCCAGCACCCCGGCCAGATGCCCGGAGCGCTCGGCCGCCTCGACAGTGGCACGGTACATGGGGGGAAAAGCTGCGGGATAATGCGCCAGTGCATCGGCAAAGGCATTGCCTTCGGCGACCCGCTCGGCCACGCCCAGCAACAGCTGCTTGGCCTGGCGCTGGTTGGTCTGCCACGCCACCGCGTGCAAGGCCTCGGTCAGCGGCATGCCGGCCTGCAACAAGGTGGCCAGTTGTCGGGTCAGCAGGCAACGACGGTCGAGCGAAAGCCGGTGACCGGGGGCCAGCGCAGTGAAAGGCGACGGCTGCACCGCCCTGATCGCCAACACCGTCAGGCCTTGCTCGCGCAGCTGTTGCCGGGCCTGACGCGCATTCGGCGCGTCCAGCGTGCCACGTAGACGTGCGCCCTCGAGCGAGTGTGCCTGATACCTGAAAACCGGCATCGTCAATCCTGTCCCGTCACGCGCAACAGTTCCTCGACACTGGTCTGCCCTTGGCAGACACGCTC
Source organism: Pseudomonas putida (assembly GCF_004357765.1). Taxonomy (GTDB): domain Bacteria; phylum Pseudomonadota; class Gammaproteobacteria; order Pseudomonadales; family Pseudomonadaceae; genus Aquipseudomonas; species Aquipseudomonas putida_U. The sequence goes on from NZ_SMTE01000002.1 coordinate 365,694, forward strand.
AACGCCGTGCTGGAACAGGCTGGACGTCATGGGCCGGATCATCTCGCGCATCTGCGCCTGGGCGGCGCGACCATGAATGGCTTGAGCCAGGGACGGCGTGACAACCACCAGCTCGTGCAGCGCCACACGTCCTCTGTAACCCATCTGGCAATGCTCGCAACCGGCGGCCCGGTAAAGATGCGTGGGCAGATCATCGGGGTTGCCCAGGGCTCGTGCCATGGCGGCGTCCACCGCACAGGCGACCTTGCAGTGCGGGCACAGCCTACGCACCAGGCGTTGGGCCATGACCCCAGCGAGCGACGAGGCGAGCAGGCAGGTATCGATCCCCATGTCCGCCAACCGGGTGATGGCGCCCAAGGCATCGTTGGTGTGCAGGGTCGACAGCACCAGGTGGCCGGTCAGCGACGCCTGCACGGCGATGTCGGCGGTTTCCCGGTCACGGATCTCGCCGACCATCACCACGTCCGGGTCCTGCCGCAGAATCGCCCGCAGGCCACGGGCAAAGGTCATCTCGACCTTGGTATTGACCTGGGTCTGCCCGATGCCGGGCAAGTGGTATTCGATCGGATCCTCGACGGTGAGGATGTTGCGCGACTCCTGGTTGAGCACCGAAAGCGCGGTGTAGAGGGTCGTGGTCTTGCCGGAGCCGGTCGGGCCGGTGACCAGGAAGATGCCATGGGGCCTGTCCAGCAGGCCCAGGAAGCTGTCGCGCACCGACGGTTGCATCTGCATGTGATCGACATCCAGGCGCACAGCGCGTTTGTCCAGCAGACGCAGCACCACCCGCTCGCCATGTGCGGCGGGCAGCGTCGAGACCCGCACATCGACTTCATGACCCGCCAGCCGCAGACTGATCCGACCATCCTGAGGCACGCGTTTTTCCGCGATGTCCAGGCGCGCCATGACCTTGATTCTCGAGACCAGCAAAGCCGCGACCGCCCGGGGTGGCGTGAGCACTTCACGCATGATGCCGTCGATGCGCATCCGAACCCGTAGCTGTTGCTCGAATGTCTCGAGATGGATATCCGAAGCCTGCGCCCTGACGGCCTCACTGAGCAGGGCGTTGAGCAAGCGGATGATCGGCGCATCGTCCTGCTGGTCGAGCAGGTCGCAGGTCTGCGGCAAGGCCTCGGCCAGGCGGGACAGATCGATGTGTTCGTCCAGGCCCTGGATCAGCGACTGGGCGGCATCCTGGGCCGCGCCATAGCACTGCGTCAGGTGCCGGGCGAACTGCTCGGCATCCACCCAACGCAACGGCCAGTCAGGACCCACCACCCGCAGGGCCTCGGAAAGCGCCTCCAGCGTGGCATCCTCGCGCATCAGCAGTGCTGGCTGCGCAGCCTGCTGGTCGAGGAGGATCCCGTGGCGACGGGCAAAGCTGAAGGGCAGCACGGGACTCACTGGGCGGACTCCTCGCCCACCGGCATGCGCCGCGTTTCGAACAGCGAGTGTGGATCTTCGGAGAGGCGCGCCGGATCAGAAGCATGCACTTCATCGTATGCACGGCGTCCTGACTCGATCAGTTCTGCCTGGCTGCGAAGAATGGTGGGCCGCAAGAACACCATGAGGTTGGTTTTTTCCTGGGTGTCCCGGGTCCAGCGGAACAGACCTCCGATCAGCGGCAACCGCCCGAGCAGCGGCACTGCGCGCTGCTCCTGACGCACACTGTCCTTGAGCAGGCCGCCAATCACGATGATTTCGCCATCCTCCGCCAGGATCGTGCTCTTGAGCGTGCGCTTACTGGTGACCAGGTCCCCTTCGAGCGTGCTCGGCGCCAGTTCGGAGCTTTCCTGCTCCACCTCCAAACGCAGGCTCCGGCCCTCGTTGATGTGCGGGCGGACTTTGAGGCTGATGCCGATGTCCTTGCGTTCGACGGTGGTGAACGGGTTATCCGCACCACTGCCTGAGGTGGTGTACGAGCCGGTCTTGAACGGCACGTTCTGACCCACCAGGATCTGCGCTTCCTGGTTGTCGAGGGTCAGCAGGCTGGGTGTGGAGAGCAGGTTGCTGCGGCTGTTGCTGGCCAACGCCGAGACCAGCACGCCGAAGCGGTCCGAACCCAGTGCCAGCGCTGCGCCGCTGGGTAGCACCTTGTCATCGCCCAGCAGGTCGCCCCAGGCGGCGCCACTGTCGGGGAAGGTGATTCCCCCCTTCAGGCTGCCGGTATTGATCCCCCACTGCAGGCCCAGGGCTTCATTGATGTCGCCACTGACCTCGACGATCGCCGCGTGGATCAACACCTGCGCACGGGGCTGGTCCAACTGCTCGATGATCTTGACTACGTTGCCGAGCATGCGCGGCTCTCCGAGCAGTACCAGGGCATTCTGGCTGACATCGGCTTTCACCATGGTACCTGCCGTGAGCGACTGGCCCAGAGCCTGCGGGTCGCTCTTGCCTGCCAAACGCTTGCCCACCTCGCCGAGAACCTCGGCCAACTGCTCGGCATTGCCATGCTGAAGCCGGACGACGCGCCAGTTCTGCGAACTGATCGGCGCCGGAACATCCAGGTCACGGATCAGTTGGGCCAGACGCTTGCGCGATGTGGACGGACCAAGCACCAGCAGACGATTGCCGCGCGGGTCGGATAGCACACGCAAACCGCTGTCCGGGGCCGCGGTCAATTGCTCGACCACGGGCAACAGGTCAGTCGCCTGGGTGGCGCGCAGGGTCACCAACTCATAATCCTGCCGTTGCCCGCTGTCCAGTTGCGCCACCAGGCTTTGCAGGCGGTCCAGGTTCGCCGCCGAGTCAGTCACGACCAGGGCGTTGGCCGAGTTGGAAGGACCTATGTAGCCATTGCTCGACACCAGCGGCCGGAGCAGGCCGGCCAGATCGGATGCCGTGCTGCCGGAAAGTTCGAACACGCGCGTGCCGAAGGCAGCAGGAATGCTTTCGACCTGCTGGTTGGCCCAGGCCTTGGCCTCGCTGGCCGGCACGATCAGCAAGCGATCGCCGTCGTTCACCGCCGCAAAGCCTTGTGCACTGAGCACCGAATAGAACAAGCGGCGAACCCCCTCGCGATCGTGGGGCTCATTGGAATGGACAGTGATGCGGCCCTGCACACGCGGATCGAGCACGATCGTCTGGTCGAGGATCATCCCGACTTCGCGCACCACGTCGCGCACATCGGCATCACTCATTGCCAACTGCCACGTTGGCTGATCGGGCTGATCTGCGAGTACCAGCGAGCAGCCGATGCTCAGACACGCGCCCAGAGAAGCCGCTCGCAGGTAACGTTGGAATTTCATTGCACCTCCCGCAACAAGCGGGGTGGATCGGCAGCAGCAGGACCTGGGTCACGTGCGCCACCAGATGGATAGATGTGGTTGGTTCGGCCCTCGGACAGCGTCACTCTGCGCTCGCCACTGCCATCCCAGAGCGTCATGGAACGGACATCGATGTGGCGCACCACATGGCCACCCGGCAAGCGGTCGCCCACCTGGTAGAAACGCTCATCCTGGCCGCTGGCCACCAGCACACGGGCGGTGCCGCGACTGGAGATGAAACTTGCCTTGAGTACCAGCCCTGCCGGACTGGCGGCCTGGGCACCAGGCTCGTGGTAGCCGAAGGCCAACGCCAGGGTTGCCGTGGGCAATGATGGGTATGTCGGTGCTGCGGGCCGAACTGCTCCTTGCTCGACGGCCACGGCAACGGTGGGCCGCGTCGTTTCACGTGCGATCAGAAAGACGAGCGTCACGAGCGGAACAGCCAACCACGACAACACCGATAACGACTTCATTGATCAGGACAACATCTGGCGAGGCACTTATCGGACCTTTCTCAACGCTTGATCCAAGCGTCCTGCCAGTTGCTGCCTACACCCGGCTCGTACTGGTTGGCATTTTCCGAGTAGATCTTGCACCAACCCTCATACGGGAATGGCTTGCACTCGAAGACTTCGCCGGTCTTGGGCTGCAGAACGGTCACACCAGCGGCATAGCTCGCCAACGACTGCGGGAATTCGAAGTCGTATTGGTCGCCGCCTGCGGCCTTGAGCTGCACAGGGCGTTCTTCCTGCAGCAGGATGCGGCCGGTCTTGTTGACGCCGACGACTTTCAGCAGGTGCTCGCCTTCACTGCTGGTGGCCTGCAGCTTGATCGGGCTGGAGGTGGCATTCACCGCCTGACGAGCGAAGCCGACCTGCTGGTTGGCGCTGTCGAACAGACGCGAAGTCACTTGCAGATCACGGTTGGTCATTACCGTGAAGTCCACGCTGGTCTTGCCATCCGTCAGGGTGTAGTCGGGCTTCAGGTCATGCAGGTGCATGTAGCTGTCATCGACCGGCTTGCCTTTGAAGTCCAACTGATAGCTGGTGATACCCGACTCCGCTTTGGCGAAAATCGTATTGCTGCCCTGCACCGGCTTGATTTCGCCGTCGCTATCGATCTGGCCTGCGCGCACCAGGGGCAGGGTTTCGTTGATACGCTTGGCGAGTTTGTACGACCAGTTCGGGGCAAGGCCCTCGTCGGCGTTGTCGATGCTGATACTGGCGCTCAGTTCTGGGCTTTCGACACCTTCCACGAACGCGCGAGCCTTGACCCTGTCGCCCACTTGCAGGTCACGCTGCGGGTTGATGCTGCCGACTCGGGGCCACTCAGGCGCCGGGCCACCGTCGACCTGAATGTCCACGTCCATGACGTTGTAGAATGCGGCGGCGGTATCGTCGATGGTCCAGACACCCAGAATGATGTGCTGTCCGGACTTGTCGGCAGGCAGCGTGCACTGGTGTTTTTCCAAGGCTGGACCGTGAGACTCCTGCCCCTCGCCACGGGCTGGCTTGCCGTGACCGTCGACGGTGCAGAAAGGTGCCGTTTCGAACGCTTCTCGCGCCAAAGGCGCATTGGGGTTCCAACCGCTCTTGGTGATGAAATATTCCCACCGGGTCGTCCGGTGCCCCGTGGTGTAGTACCAGTCGAAGGCCACCTCCCGCTGCGTCAGAGGAGTGAGATGCCAGCGGTTGGCCGACTGTTCATCTAACGGTGAGAAGTCTGCACGCACTCCACCACTGGCGATCTTGCCGTCTGCAGGACCCTGTGCCGGAAAGCCTTTCGGGGCCTCGCCGACAGAGAACTCCTCATACATCGCCTGGCCACAGCCGGTGTTCAAACCCAGCCGACAGGCGTAGGCACGCGAAGGTGGCTCACTCGCATAGCCATGCGCGTTGGCCAGCTGAGCGTGCATGCCCGCGCTAGCAACCGCCAGCCACACACCGCTGGTGATGATTCCTCGTAGATTGTTTTTCTGACTCATATCGCACCCCGAACTGCTTGGGACTATGTCGGGAGGGCCCGACGGGAGTGCGCGAGTCTAGAAAGTTGTCGTAAGTCGATATGTAGGATTAAACCTGTAAGAACTGTGGACTTTCAGTTCATGAGCTCCATGATGGGGACGTCCACGTCCCGGCTCATGAGGTGCTTTTCCACCGCACCGATCAGCTTGGGCTGACCGGGTCGGCGATCAACTCACTGATGGTACTGCGCCGACAACTCGTGCACGGCGTTGATGAACGCGCCGGCATGTTCCGGATCGACTTCCGGGGTGATGCCATGGCCCAGGTTGAATACATGGCCGCTGCCATTGCCATAGCTGGCCAGAATACGCGCCACTTCCTTGCGGATGGCCTCGGGTTTGGCGTAGAGCACGGTCGGGTCCATGTTGCCCTGCAACGCCACCTTGTCGCCCACGCGACGGCGGGCATCGCCGATATCGCAGGTCCAGTCCAGGCCCAAGGCATCGGCGCCGGCCTCAGCGATGCTTTCCAGCCACAGCCCGCCATTCTTGGTGAACAGGATTACCGGTACCTTGCGCCCCTCGTGCTCGCGGATCAGGCCGCTGACGATCTTGCGCATGTAGGCCAGGGAGAATTCCTGATAGGCCGCTGCCGACAGGTTGCCGCCCCAGGTGTCGAAGATCTGCACAGCCTGGGCGCCGGCCAGGATCTGCCCGTTGAGGTAGCTGGTGACCGATTGGGCCAGCTTGTCCAGCAGCAGGTGCAGGGCCTCTGGGTTGTCGTAGGCCATGGCCTTGGTCTTGCGGAAGTCCTTGGAGGAGCCGCCTTCGACCATGTAGGTGGCCAGGGTCCAGGGGCTTCCGGAGAAACCGATCAAAGGCACTCGGCCATTGAGCTCGCGGCGGATGGTGCTGACCGCATCCATGACGTAGCCGAGGTCTTTCTGCGGATCGGGGATCGGCAGCGCCTCGATATCGGCCGGGGTGGTGATGACCTTCTTGAAACGCGGGCCTTCGCCGGTCTCGAAATACAGGCCCAAGCCCATGGCATCAGGGATGGTGAGAATGTCCGAGAAGAGGATCGCGGCATCCAGCGGATAACGGTCCAGCGGCTGCAGGGTGACCTCGCAGGCGAACTGCGGGTTCATGCACAGGCTCATGAAGTCGCCAGCCTTGGCACGGCTCGCGCGGTACTCAGGAAGGTAGCGGCCAGCCTGGCGCATCATCCACACCGGGGTGACGTCTACGGGTTGCTTGAGCAGTGCACGCAGGAAACGATCGTTCTTCAGGGCAGTCATGTCGGCATCCGGAAAAATAGTGCCGGCATTTTCTCAGACGCCAGCGCAAAAGGCACGGTCGAGGCCATGCGATTTGTCTATTAGGTGCCATGGATCAAGCGTTTTTGTATACAAAAGCTCCGCGGGCGGGTCGGGTCGACTCGCCCGCGAATGCGCTGGATCAGACTTCCAGGTAGTCCAGGATGCCTTCGGCGGCGGTACGGCCTTCGAAGATCGCCGTCACTACCAGGTCCGAACCGCGGACCATGTCGCCACCGGCGAAGATCTTCGGGTTGCTGGTCTGGTGCTTGAACTTGCCTTTCTCCGGTGCCACCACACGGCCCTGGCTGTCCAGCTGGATACCATGCTGCTCGAACCACGGCGCCGGGCTCGGACGGAAGCCGAAGGCGATCACCACGGCATCGGCCGGCAGGATCTCTTCGGAGCCTGGGATCGGCTCGGGGCTGCGGCGGCCACGGGCATCGGGCTCGCCGAGACGGGTCTCGACCACCTTGACGCCTTCGACCTTGTCTTCGCCGACGATGGCGATAGGCTGACGGTTGTAGAGGAACTTCACGCCTTCTTCCTTGGCGTTCTTCACTTCTTTGCGCGAACCCGGCATGTTGGCTTCGTCACGGCGATAGGCGCAGGTCACCGACTTGGCCCCCTGGCGGATCGAAGTGCGGTTGCAGTCCATCGCGGTGTCGCCACCACCCAGCACCACGACTTTCTTGCCCTGCATGTCGACGAAGTCTTCAGGGGACTTCTCGAAACCCAGGTTGCGGTTGACGTTGGCGATCAGGAAATCCAGTGCATCGTGCACGCCTGGCAGGTCCTCGCCCGGGAATCCGCCCTTCATGTAGGTGTAGGTGCCCATGCCCATGAACACTGCGTCGTACTCGGCGAGCAGTTGCTCCATGGTGATGTCCTTGCCCACCTCGGTGTTCAGCCGGAACTCGATGCCCATTCCGGTGAAGACTTCGCGACGATTGCTCAGCACGGTCTTTTCCAGCTTGAACTCAGGAATACCGAAGGTCAGCAGGCCGCCGATTTCCGGATTCTTGTCGAACACCACCGGGGTCACCCCGGCGCGCACCAGCACGTCGGCACAGCCCAAGCCAGCCGGACCGGCACCGATGATGGCAACGCGTTTGCCGGTCGGTTTGACCTTGGACATGTCCGGACGCCAGCCCATGGCGAAGGCGGTATCGGTGATGTATTTCTCGACGGAACCGATGGTTACCGCGCCGAAGCCGTCGTTCAGGGTGCAGGCACCCTCGCACAGGCGGTCCTGCGGGCACACGCGGCCGCACACTTCCGGCAGGGTGTTGGTCTGGTGGGAAAGCTCCGCCGCCGCCAGGATGTTGCCCTCGGAAACCAGCTTCAGCCAGTTGGGGATGAAGTTATGGACCGGGCACTTCCACTCGCAATACGGGTTGCCGCAGCCCAGGCAGCGGTGCGCCTGTTCGACGGACTGTTGGGGCTTGAAAGGTTCGTAGATTTCCACGAACTCTTTCTTGCGCTGACGCAGCAGCTTCTTCTTCGGGTCCTTACGACCCACTTCGATGAACTGGAAGTCGTTGTTCAGACGTTCAGCCATTTTTCAAAACCTCTTTACAGCAGCTGCAAGCTACACGCCGCAAGCCGCAAGACGATCACTTAAGCCGGGCGAACCGCATGCTGCCTTCACTTGCAGCTTGCAGCTCGCCACTTGCAGCTTTATTTACTGCGGGTTGGCACGGGTGCTGGACAACAGTTGCTTGAGGTTGGCTGCCTTCGGCTTGACCAGCCAGAAGCGCCGCACATAGTCGTCCAGGTTCTCCGAGAGCTCACGCCCCCACTCGCTGCCGGTTTCTTCGACGTATTCGCCCAGGACACGCGCCAGGTGGCTGCGGTAGGCCTCCATCGCTTCACCACTGATACGCTGGATTTCCACCAGCTCGTGGTTGAGCTTGTCGACGAAGGTATTGTCCATGTCGAGCACGTAGGCGAAGCCGCCAGTCATGCCAGAACCGAAGTTGTAACCGGTCTTGCCCAGTACGCAGACAAAGCCGCCGGTCATGTATTCACAGCAGTGATCGCCAGTACCCTCGACAACAGCGTGGGCGCCGGAGTTACGCACAGCGAAGCGCTCGCCCGCAGTGCCGGCGGCGAACAGCTTGCCGCCAGTGGCACCGTACAGGCAGGTGTTACCCACGATGGCGCTGTGCTGGGTTTCGAACGGGCTACCGGCCGGCGGCACGATGGTCAACTTGCCACCGGTCATGCCTTTGCCGACGTAGTCGTTGGCATCGCCTTCCAGGTGCAGGTTCAGGCCACCGGCGTTCCACACGCCGAAGCTCTGGCCAGCCGTGCCTTTGAAGCGGAAGGTGATCGGCGCTGCGGCCATGCCCTGGTTGCCGTGCAGCTTGGCGATTTCGCCAGAGATGCGCGCACCGATGGAGCGGTCGCAGTTGCAGATGTCGAGGCTGAACTCGCCACCGGCCTGGTCGCGGATCGCTGGCAGGGCCATCTCGACCATCTTCTCGGCCAATTCGCCCTTGTCGAACGGCGGGTTCTTCTCCACTTCGCAGAACTGTGGCTTGTCGGCCGGGATGTGCGAGCTGCCCAGCAACGGCGTCAGGTCGAGGTGCTGTTGGCGCTCGGTGTCGCCTGGCAGCACGTCGAGCAGGTCGGTACGGCCGATCAGTTCACCCAGGCTACGCACACCCAGCTTGGCCAGCCACTCGCGGGTTTCTTCAGCGACGAAGGTGAAGAAGTTGATCACCATGTCGACGGTGCCGATGTAGTGATCTTTGCGCAGCTTGTCGTTCTGGGTAGCCACGCCGGTGGCGCAGTTGTTCAGGTGGCAGATACGCAGGTACTTGCAGCCCAGGGCGATCATCGGCGCGGTGCCGAAGCCGAAGCTTTCGGCGCCGAGGATGGCTGCCTTGATGACGTCCAGGCCGGTCTTCAGACCGCCGTCGGTCTGCACCCGCACCTTGCCGCGCAGGTCGTTGCCGCGCAGGGTCTGGTGGGTTTCAGCCAGGCCCAGCTCCCATGGCGCGCCGGCGTACTTGATCGAGGTCAGAGGCGAAGCGCCGGTGCCGCCATCGTAGCCGGAAATGGTGATCAGGTCGGCATAGGCCTTGGCCACGCCGGCAGCGATGGTGCCGACACCGGCTTCTGCCACCAGTTTGACCGACACCAGCGCTTGCGGATTGACCTGCTTGAGGTCGTAGATCAGCTGCGCCAGGTCCTCGATCGAGTAGATGTCGTGGTGCGGCGGTGGCGAGATCAGGGTCACGCCCGGCACTGCATAGCGCAGCTTGGCGATCAGACCGTTGACCTTGCCGCCAGGCAGCTGGCCGCCTTCGCCGGGTTTGGCGCCCTGGGCCACCTTGATCTGCAGCACTTCGGCATTGACCAGGTATTCCGGGGTGACGCCGAAGCGACCGGTGGCCACCTGCTTGATCTTCGAGCTGCGAATGGTGCCGTAACGCGACGGGTCTTCACCGCCCTCACCGGAGTTCGAACGTGCACCCAGGCGGTTCATGGCTTCGGCCAGCGCCTCGTGGGCCTCTGGCGAGAGCGCGCCGAGCGAGATACCAGCGGAGTCGAAGCGCTGCAGAATCGCTTCCAGCGGTTCGACCTGATCCAGCGGCAATGGCTGATCAGCGACCTTGACCTTCAGCAGGTCACGGATCATCGACACAGGGCGCTGGTCCACCAGCGTGGTGTATTCCTTGAACTTGGCGTAGTCGCCTTGCTGCACGGCAGCTTGCAGGGTGTTGACCACGTCCGGGTTGTAGGCGTGGTATTCGCCACCGTGGACGAACTTCAGCAGGCCGCCTTGCTGGATCGGCTTGCGCGCACTCCAGGCTTCTGCGGCGAGCAGCTTCTGGTCGCTTTCCAGGTCGACGAACCGCGCTCCCTTGAGACGGCTGGACACGCCCTTGAAGCTCAGGCCAACCACTTCCTCGGCCAGACCCACGGCTTCGAACAGCTGGGCGCCACGGTACGAGGCGATGGTGGAGATACCCATCTTCGACAGGATCTTCAGCAGGCCTTTGGAGATGCCCTTGCGGTAGTACTTGAACACCTCGTCCAGGTCGCCGAGGACTTCACCGGTGCGGATCAGATCGGCGAGCACTTCGTAGGCCAGGTAGGGATACACGGCCGAGGCGCCGAAGCCCAGCAGCACGGCGAAGTGGTGCGGGTCGCGAGCGGTGGCGGTTTCGACCAGGATGTTGCTGTCGCAACGCAGACCCTTTTCGGTCAGACGGTGGTGCACGGCACCGACGGCGAGCGAAGCGTGAACCGGCAGCTTGCCCGGGGCGATGTTGCGGTCGCTCAGCACCAACTGGGTCTTGCCCGCGCGAACCGCTTCCTCGGCCTGATCGGCGATGTTGCGGATGGCAGCTTCCAGGCCGACGCTTTCCTCGTAGTTGAGGTCGATCAGCTGACGCTCGAAACCTTCACGTTCCAGGCTCATGAGGGAACGCCACTTGGCCGGCGAGATCACTGGCGAGCTGAGGATAACCCGCGAGGCATGCTCTGGGGATTCCTGGAAGATGTTGCGTTCGGCACCGAGGCAGATTTCCAGCGACATGACGATCGCTTCGCGCAGTGGATCGATCGGCGGGTTGGTCACCTGAGCGAACTGCTGGCGGAAGAAGTCGTACGGCGAACGCACGCGCTGGGACAGCACGGCCATCGGCGTATCGTCACCCATCGAACCGACCGCTTCCTGGCCTTGCTCGCCGAGCGGACGCAGTACTTGGTCACGCTCTTCGAAGGTGACCTGGAACATCTTCATGTACTGCTTGAGCTGGTCGCTGTCGTAGCTGGCCACGCCCTGGTCGTCGGTCAAGGTCGCCTGGATGCGCAAGGCATGCTGACGCAGCCAACGCTTGTATGGGTGGCGGGACTTGAGACGGTTATCGATGGCATCGGTATCGAGGATCTGGCCGGTCTCGGTGTCCACGGCGAAGATCTGGCCCGGACCTACGCGGCCCTTGGCCAGAACGTCCTCGGGCTTGTAGTCCCAGACGCCGATTTCCGAAGCCAGGGTGATGTAGCCGTTCTTGGTGGTCACCCAGCGCGCAGGACGCAGGCCATTGCGGTCGAGCAGGCAGACCGCGTGGCGGCCTTCGGTCATGACGATACCGGCCGGGCCATCCCACGGTTCCATGTGCATGGAATTGTATTCGTAGAAGGCACGCAGGTCGGCGTCCATGGTCTCGACGTTCTGCCAGGCTGGCGGCACCAGCATGCGCACGCCACGGAACAGGTCGATGCCACCGGTGACCATCAGTTCGAGCATGTTGTCCATGCTCGAGGAGTCCGAGCCCACGCGGTTGACCAGCGGGCCGAGCTCTTCGAGGTCAGGGATCAGGTCATTGGAGAACTTGGTGCGACGGGCCATGGCCCAGTTGCGGTTACCGGTGATGGTGTTGATCTCGCCGTTGTGGGCGAGGAAGCGGAACGGCTGAGCCAGCGGCCATTTCGGCAGGGTGTTGGTGGAGAAGCGCTGGTGGAACACACAGATCGCGGTCTGCAGGCGCTCGTCGCCCAGGTCCGGGAAGAATGCGGCGAGGTCCGCCGGCATCATCAGGCCTTTGTAGATGATGGTCTTGTGCGAGAAGCTGCAGATGTAGTGGTCGGCGTCATGGGCGTTGGCCACGGACGAACGACGACGGGCGCTGAACAGCTTGATGGCGAATTCCTGGTCGCTCAGGCCTTCACCGCCGATGAACACCTGTTCGATCTGCGGCAGGCGCTCCAAGGCCAGGCGCCCGAGCACGCTGGTGTCGATCGGCACCTTGCGCCAGCCGACCAGCTTCAGACCGGCATTGATGATCTCGCGATCCATGTTGGCGCGGGCAGCTTCGGCTTTGACCGGGTCCTGGTTGAAGAACACCATGCCGACGGCGTACTGCTTTGGCAGTTCGACGGCGAAGTGTTCCTGGGCCACGGCACGCAGGAACTGATCGGGCTTCTGCATGAGCAGACCGCAACCGTCACCGGTCTTGCCGTCAGCGTTGATGCCACCGCGGTGGGTCATGCAGGTCAGCGCCTGCATGGCGGTTTGCAGAAGGTGGTGGCTCGGTTCACCCGTCATATGGGCGATCAGGCCAAAACCACAGTTGTCCTTGAATTCTTCGGGATGGTACAGACCTGTTTTCATAGACACTTTCTCACCAGGTTCACCTCTCAACGGAGGCAAATCTCTTTTTAGTACAACCACTTACCATCCACGCCGATCAAATGCCAGCTTTTTTGCGGTGGCCATGGAAAACCATTGTTGCACAGCGACAGTGACGCTCACAAATTTTCATGTCTCACCATTGAAAATTCATGTCGCATTTTTGAATGTTTTACGCCATACGCCGTGATAGCGGATTGGCTCGAGTCTGAAGCGTTTCAGCCATGACTGCAAGTTGGGCTTGTGGCCGGCAGTCTGGGACAGAAAAGCCTGCCGCGCTCAGGCGCAGCAGGCTAGACGGGTATCAGTGGTCGCTCAGCAACTGGGCAGCGGGGTGGTGCCGCCCGGCAGGTATCAGCGGGCCGCAGCCAGCTCTTGTTGGACGCTGGCGACGGTACGTGGCCAAGGTTTACCAGCCTGAACCTTCGCTGGCAAGTTCTTGATCGCCGCAACCGCGGCATCACGGTTGGCAAAACTACCATAAGTGACGACGTAGAGTGGCTTGCCCTGGAGGTTTTTCTTGAAGTAGCGATAGTCGCCACCTTGCGCCTTGACGAAGGCCTGGGCCGAGGCCTCGGAGCTGGTGCCGAAGATCTGAACGACGTAGTTGCCGGGCTTCTGGCCGCTGTACCAGCCGCTGTTGCCACTGCCGCCAGCAGCAGGTTTGGTCGCTGGTTTGGCAGTGGCGACCTGAGTTGGCTGCGAAGCCGGTTTGGCAGGTGCAACCGACTTGGCGGGCTGGGTAGCGACAGGCTTCTGGGCAGGCGCAACCGGCTGGACCGGCGTTGGCGCAGGACCTGCAGCGACGCCTTCAGGCGGCGCAGTGGTGGTCACAGTCGGCGGATTGGACGGCTGCAGCTCGGTGGTGCCGGCGGGGCTCCCCTCCTCTCCATCCCCCATACCTGCGGCCTGGGCAAGCGGCTCGCGCATCACCGGCTGGGACTGACCGACCAACGGCAATGGCATGGGCTGGGAGTTGCCGGAGAACTCGATGGCGGGGCCGCCATTGTTGGATTGCGCGGCATTGGGCTGGCCATCGCCCAATGGCAACTGCGCTTGCGCGACCGGCGCTTCGGCGGGCGCCTTGTCGCCTTTCTTGGGCATGAGCACGGCAGCCGCCACGGCGACCACTACGACTGCAGACAGGGCGAGCACGTGTTTTTTAGGCATTTTGAACCCCATGGATGGTCGCTTGGCCGTGGAACGGGTAGCGATCATGGCTTCGATCAAAGTATCGCGGGCGACCTGATTGATGTTGCCAGGCCATCCGTCGGACTGTTCATGGATATCGACGATCTGCTCACGACTGAAGACCTCGATGCCGCGCCCCGCGCCCTCAAGACGTTGCTCGAGGTATTCACGGGTCTCGTCCTCGCTGTAGGGCGCCAGCTCGATGACATGGAAGCGCTCTTCATCGGTGTGGATCGCCTCAAGGGAAGCGATCAGGGACGGCTCGCCGAACAGGAACACGTGGGGGTGCCCTTCCGGTACGCCCGCCGCCAGTTCCAGCAACGCTTGGAGTGCCGACTCGCCGAGTTGTTCCGCATCGTCCACCAACAGATAGACTTCCTGCCCGGTCAGCGCCAGTTGTACCACCTGGGACAGGATCGCCTGCATCTCCGGTTGGGCTACGCCCAGCGACTGGGCCACTTGACCAAGCACGCTGGCAGCATCGCCGGCACTGCGGGCCGAGATCACCACGCTCTGCACCGACTGCTTGTTGGTGCTGGCCACCAGGGCCTGGCGTAGCAGCGTCTTGCCGCTGCCCACCGGACCGCTGACCACCAGCATCAGCTGGCTGTAGCGTGCCAGGTGGTGCAGCTGGCCGAGCACCGGCTTGCGCTGGGCAGGGAAGAACTTGAAGCCGGGCACACGCGGCGCGAACGGATCGTGGCTCAGCTGGTAGTGCTCGAGAAACGCCTCATCGGCATGCAAACTGGTCATTGCGCTGTCACAACCTCAAAGCTGGGCCACGATCGTACGGTAATCCGCCGCCAGCGTGGCCTGAAGAATCTCTTTCGGATAGTCGTCGGTCACCACCGCTTCGCCCATCTGGCGCAACAGCACCAGGCGTAAACGGCCATCGATCACCTTCTTGTCGACCGCCATATGCTCCATGAAGTGCGCCGGGGTCATTTCCTGGGGAGGCACCACCGGCAACCCGGCATCACGCAACAAGCGGATCCCGCGATCGCGTGCCGCCTGGTCGATCCAGCCCAGGCGCATGGACATCTCCAGGGCCATGACCGTGCCTGCTGCCACGGCTTCGCCATGCAGCCAGACACCATATCCCATGTGGGTCTCGATGGCGTGACCAAAGGTGTGGCCCAGGTTCAGCGTGGCACGCACGCCGGACTCCCGCTCGTCGGCGCCCACCACCGCAGCCTTGGCCGCGCAGGAGCGACGGATGGCCTCGGTCAGCGCAACCGGCTCCAGTGCACGCAACGCAGCCATGTTGTCCTCGAGCCAACCGAGGAACGGCGCGTCGCAGATCAGGCCGTATTTGATCACCTCGGCAAGGCCGGCGGAAAGTTCACGCACAGGTAGGGTCTTGAGGCTCGTGGTGTCGATCAGCACCGCATTGGGCTGGTAGAACGCACCGACCATGTTCTTGCCCAACGGATGGTTGATACCGGTCTTGCCGCCCACCGACGAGTCGACCTGAGACAGCAGGGTCGTCGGCACCTGGATGAAGTCGACGCCACGCTGATAGCAGGCCGCGGCGAAACCGGCCATGTCACCGACCACGCCGCCGCCGAGCGCGACGACGGTAGTGCGACGGTCATGCCGCGCCGTCAGCAGACCGTCGAAGATCAATTGCAGGGTTTCCCAGTTCTTGTAGGCCTCGCCGTCGGGCAGGACCACCGGCAGGACCGAATAGGCCCCCAGGGTCTTGCTCAACCGCTCGAGGTAAAGTGGGGCAACGGTTTCATTGGAGACGATGGCGACCTGCCGCCCGGCAATGTGCGGGGCCAGCAATTCGGGCTGGTCCAGCAGGCCTTCGCCAATGTAGATCGGGTAGCTGCGCTCGCCCAGGTCGACCTTTAGTGTCTGCATGTATCCCCACAATGTACTTGGGCGCGGCGCCAATGGTGGGAGCCACGCGTTGAACCTCGCCTCGGCTTGGTCGCCGAGAATAGTCCCGGCTTACCGGGGCGGCAACTGCTGCAAACGCTCGAGAATATCGAGCACTACCATGCGCGGCGGCCGTTCGTCGGTTTCCACCACCAGATCGGCGATTTCCCTGTAGAGCGGGTCACGAGCCTCGAGCAGGGCACGCAGGGTGGCTTCCGGATTGGCGGTGCGCAGCAACGGGCGATTGCGGTCGCGCGCGGTGCGCCCGACCTGCTGCTCCACCGAGGCATGCAGATAGATCACCCGACCGCCGGCATGCAGGGCACGACGATTGGCTTCGCGCATGACCGCGCCGCCGCCGGTGGCGACGACCACGCCATCGAGCTCGCACAGCTCGGCGATCATGGCCTGCTCTCGGTCACGGAAGCCCGGTTCGCCTTCCTTGTCGAAAATCCACGGGATATTGGCGCCGGTTCGCAGTTCGATTTCCTTGTCGGAATCCTTGAACAGCAGGCGCAGCTCTTTGGCCAACAGGCGCCCGATGGTGCTCTTACCGGCACCCATGGGCCCTACAAGTATCAAATTTCGCACAGAATCAACGACTCACAGCAATCGCCTGGTCACTCATGATACGCGGAGTCAGGAAGACCAGCAGCTCGGATTTTTTCTCTTGTAATGCATCGCGTCGAAATAGCCGCCCAACATACGGCAGATCGCCGAGAAATGGCACCTTGTCGACCACTTTGTTTTGCGTGGTCGAGTACACACCGCCGATCACGATGGTTTCGCCATCGGCCACGCGGACCTTGGCATTGACTTCGTTCTTGCGGATCGGCGGAACGTCGTTCAAGGCATTGACGTAATCAGGCTCGTCCTTGGTCACCCGCACCGCCATGATGACCTTGCCATCCGGGGTGATCTGCGGGGTGACTTCCAGCGACAGCGAAGCTTCGCGAAACGACACCGAAGTGGCGCCGCTCTTGCTGGTTTCCTGGTAGGGCACCTCTGTGCCCTTGAGAATCCGTGCGGTTTCCTTATCGGCGGTAACCACCTTGGGCTGGGAGATGATCTCGCCATTACCGCTCTTTTCCATGGCACTGAGTTCGAGGTCCAGCAACAGGCCGCCCCGCAACAGGCCCAGACCAAGGCCAGCTGCGGGCCGTTCGACGCCAAGGTCGACGAACAGGTCCTTGCCCAGCCGCGCAGACTCGCCATGCAACGCAGTGCCCCAACGCACTCCCAGGCTCTTTTCGTAGTCGACATTGGCCTCGACGATCCGCGCCTCGATCGCCACCTGGCGCACCGGCACGTCCAACTGCGCGACCAGCTGTCGCAATTCCGCCAAGCGCCCGGCCGGCTGGTAGGCCACCAAGGTGTTGGTGCGTGGATCTACGCTCAGGCTGCCACGCCCGGTGAGAATGCCGTCGTCGGCGAGCGTCTCCAGCAGCAGTTCGGCCAACTCACTTGCCTTGGCATGGTGAACCGGCAGCAATTCACGACGCAGGGGCTGCAACGGCGGGTCCGGTTGTCCCAAAGTGGCTTCGCCCGATGGCCAGGCAAGCGCTCCGGCGGGCGCGACCAACAGGACGTTGCCTTCCTCACGACTGCTCAGGCCTTTGCTACGCAGGATCAGGTCAAGCGCGTGGTCCCACGGCACCTCCTGCAAGCGCAGGGTGACACTGCCCTCGACCGCATCGCTCGCCACCAGGTTGATCCCGGCATGGTCGGCTAACACCTGCAACACTGCGCGCACCGGCACATCCTGGACATTCAACGACAACGCTTCACCACGGTAGGCTGTCGCCGAAGCCAGCGGGATCGGCATCATCAGCGCCAACAGCCATTTCCAACTTCTGCCCCACTTCATCCCTGCCTTCTCCATGCCGCCGATGCCCCACGCTCAAGTACACGCTGTGTTCATGCCAGCTCCCGTTTGCGAACAAGCGCTCGCGCACCTCCAGGGTGGTTTCATCGATATTCGCCACCCGCCCCTCGTTACGCCCCAGCACATCCCCCAACTGGACCCGATACACCTGGCCTCCGGCCAGCAGCAAGGCCTGTCGCTCCTCGCCCCGGGCAAGGCTACCGACCATCCTCAGTTGACCCAGTGCGACGCCAGCCAGACCGGCCTCTCCCGGCCCACCGCCGCTGGCGAACAGGTCACCGGCAGGAGCTGCCGGCAAAGGCCGAGCGGGCTCGTCAGCCAGCGATGCGGGCATCACCGGCTCACCCTCGGCGCGGTAGGCATTTACTTGCAAGGTCAAACGTAACAGGCCGTCCTCGGACTCCGTCTGCCGCCACTGGAAGTCGCCAGTTCCCAGTACGCGAACCTGCCCCAGCCAGTCGTCGAGCAGGTGCCGCAGAGCGCCGTAACGTCCGACCACCTGCACCTGCATGGGCATTCGCCAGTAAAGGTCTTCGCGGATTTCATCGAGCAACTCGAGTCGCTCGAGGATCACCCCGCGCACCTGGGCAGACCGGGATAGATGCTCCACCAGACCGGCCACCCCCTCGCCCGCGGAAAGTCGCCAAAGCGCTCCCTGCACCTCACTCTGCACGCCGATCAACTTCGCACGCAGTGCTTGCAACCCCGCCACATCGCGCCGACCAGCCTGCTCCTCAGCGGCCAGCGCCTGGCTGACCAACGCCTGTTCCTGCTGCAGCCGCAACAGATCGGGCAGGCGTACGGCGGCACCTGCTCCCAGCACCAACAGCGCAGCGAGGGCGACCAACGCGCAGCGCACCGCGCTGCTCTGAACCGCAATCCAGTCCTCATCCACCCAGGGCCAGCGCGTCACGACGGCGAAGCCGTTACACGCACGGCCAAGCGGAAGTGCTCCCCGCCTGCCTGGCGCTGCATGTGCCGAAGCGCGGGTTCACTCACCCCCCTGGCGTCTTCGAGGCCTTTCATGAACGCCGCCACCGCACCCGCAGACACCGCCAAACCCGTCATGTGTAACTGCGCACCATCAAGGCTTAGCGTGGTCAGTTCGACGCCATCAGGCAATGCCTGCTCCAGTTCGCTCAATAGCGCAGGCAAGCGCTGTTGCCCGGCGCGAAGCGAAGCGAGGGCCTGGGACTGCCTGCTCGCCGCCTCCAGCGTCGTACGCACCTGTGCGAACGGTTCGAGTTGCTGGTCCAGCGCCGCGATGGCGCGCTCACGTCGATCATTGGCGAGAGCTTGTTGCTGGACACGTTGCCTCGCCATCCGATCGATCAGCAACACCAGGCACAACGCCAGGCACATGCTGCCCACCAGCGCTCGCTTGAATCGCTTCACCGCAGACAGCCGTTGGCGCTCGCGCCAGGGCAACAGGTTCAGGCGCAGCATCAATGCAGCCCTCCCAGCGCCAATGCGTAGGCCAGGACCATGGTCCCATCCCCCCTGGTCATCCCTGGCATGGCCGGTAGCGCATGGCATGGAACACCCAGTGTCGCGCTCAATGCATCGAGCCGGTCAGGCGTCAGCGCTTGACGACCGACCACCTGCAGCGACTGCAGCACAAGCGAAGAAGGAATGCCCACTGCACCTGGCGCAAGCTCCAAAGCATGGCGCTGCGGGACTTGATCGCGGGACCAGCCATACAGGATGGCGTCCCCGCCTTCCAACCGCAAAAGCGCCTGGTCGCCCTCCGCACGGGTCGGCATCGCACGCCGCAAGGCAATGCTATCGACTTCGACCGCCACCAGGTCCAGTCCGGCCCGCGCAACCATCCGTTCGACCGGCTCCAGCGCTCGCTGCCGACAGGCGGCCACCAGCACGTCCTGGTGCCCGTCCCGCTCACCGGAAGCGCCAAGCACCTGGAAGTCCAGCGCCAGGTCATCCAGTGGAAACGGAAACAGCCGCTCGGCATCGGCGAGCAGTTGCGCTTCGAGTCCGGACGCCCCGAGGCCCTGTGGCAACTGGCAGTGCTTGAAGATGACCTGGGAACCCGGTAACGCCAGGGCTGCCCGGCGCTGCCGACTGCCACAACGGCGCAGGGCGTTTTCCAGGGCGGCGACGACGCTGTCGGGGTCGCCGGCAGCCCCATCGGAAGACAGGGGCTCCGATATGCAGGCCGCCACCCGGTGACGCCGACGACAGCCCTGGAGTTGAATGATCCGTACCGAATCGGAGGCGATCTCCACCCCCAGCAGTGAACCGGCATCCTTGCCGAAGCGTCCTAGCATCGCTGTTCCTTTTTTACTGTGATGTCGCCCCGCCGACAGACGGCCGTGCAGGCCATGCGCCGAGGCCGGCCGCCCAGGCGGTGACCCGGCGGAGCGAAAAATGCTTATAATGCCCAGCGCTTTTCCGGCGCTGGCCGCGTGCAATCCACTCCTCAACCTGGACACCCAAAAGCCTTGATACGCCTGCTGAAGTTCTTCTGGTGGTCTCTCGTCGCAGTCATCTGCGCGCTCGTACTCGGTGTGAGCGGTGCGTTTCTGTATCTTAGTCCCAGCCTGCCCTCGGTCGACGCTCTCAGAAGCATCCAGTTGCAGATCCCCCTGAGGGTCTATAGCAGCGACGGCAAGCTGATTGCCGAGTTCGGCGAAATGCGCCGCTCGCCGATCCGTTTTGCGGATATTCCCCCGCAATTCATTCAGGCGCTTCTGTCAGCCGAAGATGACAATTTCCTCAACCACTACGGCGTCGATCCGGGCAGCCTGATGCGCGCCGCGACCCAGTTGTTGAAGTCCGGCCATATCCAGACCGGCGGCAGCACCATCACCATGCAGGTGGCGAAGAACTTCTTCCTGACCAACGAGCGCAGCTTCTCGCGCAAGACCACCGAGATCCTGCTGGCGCTGCAGATCGAACGGGAACTGACCAAGGACGAAATCCTCGAGCTGTACGTCAACAAGATCTACCTGGGCAACCGCGCCTATGGCATCGATGCCGCCGCGCAGGTGTACTACGGCAAGTCGATCCGCGACATCAGCCTGGCGCAGATGGCGATGATCGCCGGCCTGCCCAAGGCACCGTCGCGCTTCAATCCGCTGGCCAATCCGGTGCGCGCCAAGGAGCGCCGCGACTGGATCCTGGGCCGCATGTACAAGCTCGGCAAAATCGATCAGGCCAGCTACGAAGCGGCCTTGGCTGAACCGCTCAACGCCAGCTATCACGTGCCGACGCCGGAGGTGAACGCGCCGTACATCGCCGAGATGGCCCGCGCCGAAATGGTCGGGCGCTACGGCAGCGACGCCTATACGGAAGGTTTCCGGGTGACCACCACGGTGCCCAGCGACATGCAGGAAATGGCCAACAAAGCCGTGCTCAATGGGCTCACCGCCTACGACGAGCGCCACGGCTACCGTGGCCCCGAGTCGCGTTTCCCCGGCAAGACCCACGCTGCCTGGCTGCAGGAACTGAACAAACAGCGCGCCCTCGGCGGCCTGGAACCGGCCATCGTCACCGAGGTCGACAAGACCGGGCTGAAGGTGATGACCCGCGACGGTGAAGAAGAGCACGTTGCCTGGGACACCATGAAATGGGCACGTCCTTACCTCAACACCAACGCCCAGGGGCGTTCGCCGCAATCACCGGCGGACGTTGCCCAGGTGGGCGACTTGGTACGGGTACAACGCCTGGAGGATGGTTCGCTCAAGTTCAGTCAGGTGCCGGCGGCGCAAAGTGCACTGGTGACCCTCGACCCCTATAGCGGCGCGATCCGCGCCTTGGTCGGCGGTTTCTCGTTCGAGCAGAGCAACTACAACCGCGTCATGCAGGCCAAGCGCCAGCCAGGCTCGAGCTTCAAACCCTTCGTCTACAGCGCGGCGTTGGACAGTGGCTATACCGCGGCCAGCCTGGTCAACGACGCACCGATCGTGTTCGTCGACGAGTACCTGGACAAAGTCTGGCGACCGAAGAACGACACCAACACGTTCCTCGGCCCGATCCGCATGCGCGAGGCGCTGTACAAGTCGCGCAACCTGGTGTCGATTCGCCTGCTGCAAGCCATGGGCGTCGACCGCACCATCGACTACATCAGCAAGTTCGGCTTCAACAAGCAGGACCTGCCGCGCAACCTGTCCCTGGCACTGGGCACCGCAACGTTGACGCCGATGGAGATCGCGACCGGCTGGAGCACCTTCGCCAACGGCGGCTACAAGATCAACCCGTACCTGATCGAGCGGATCGAGAGCCGCAATGGCGAAACCTTGTTCACCGCCAATCCCGCTCGCGTGCCTCAAGGCGCCGAAGACAACGCCGGAGTAGCCGCGCCGGAGCAGCCGCTCAGCACCGCCGCATTGCCTGGGGAGGCACCGGCTGACAGCCAGGAGGCTGCGCAGCCGCAGACCCCGGCGGTGGCCGAGCGGATCGTCGATGGCCGCACCACCTACATCCTCACCAGCATGCTGCAGGACGTGATCAAGCGAGGGACCGGTCGTCGTGCCCTGGCCTTGGGCCGTGACGACCTCGCAGGCAAGACCGGTACCACCAACGAGTCCAAGGACGCCTGGTTCTCCGGCTACAACGCCGACTACGTGACTTCCGTCTGGGTCGGTTTCGACCAGCCGGAAAGTCTTGGCCGTCGGGAATACGGCGGTACCGCGGCACTGCCGATCTGGATGAACTTCATGGGCGCGGCGCTCAAAGGCAAGCCAAGCCATGCGCCTGCCGAACCCGAGGGCATCCTCAGCCTGCGCGTCGATCCGATCAGTGGACGGGCCGCTTCGCCAAGCACGCCTAACGCCTACTTCGAGCTGTTCAAGGCCGAAGACTCGCCACCCTCGGTGGACGAACTGGGCAATGGGGTGGCACCTGGCAGCCCGCTACCGGCCGACGAAGCGACGCCGATGGACCTGTTCTAGCCTGGAACCTGAAGCAAAAAAAACCGGCTCATATGAGCCGGTTCTTTTTTGTCTGCTACTTTCAGCCGTTGAACACTTCATCCACGCTGTTCAGCGGGTAGTGCTTCGGATACGGCAGGGTCGCGACGCCGGATTCGATGGCGGCCTTGGCCACGGCATCGGAAACCACAGTGATCAGACGTGGATCCAGTGGTTTCGGAATGATGTACTCGCGACCGAATTCCAGGGCTTGGACGTTGTAGGCGTCGCAAACTTCCTTCGGAACCGGCAGCTTGGCCAGGTCTTTCAGGGCGATGGCGGCGGCGATCTTCATCTCTTCGTTGATGCGCTTGGCGCGAACGTCAAGCGCACCACGGAAGATGAACGGGAAGCCCAGTACGTTGTTGACCTGGTTCGGGTAGTCGGAACGACCGGTAGCCATGATCACGTCGCTGCGGGTTTCATGGGCCAGTTCAGGCTTGATTTCCGGATCCGGGTTCGAGCAGGCGAACACGATCGGGTTGGCAGCCATCGACTTCAGACCTTCCGGGCTCAGCAGGTTCGGGCCGGACAGGCCGACGAACACGTCGGCGCCGTCCAATGCGTCGGCCAGGGTGCGCTTGTCGGTGGCGTGGGCGAACTGCGCCTTGTACTGGTTCAGGTCGTCACGACCAGCGTGGATCACGCCGCTGCGGTCGATCATGAAGATGTTCTCGACCTTGGCACCCATGCTGACCAGCAGCTTCATGCAGGAGATGGCGGCAGCGCCGGCACCCAGGCAGACGATCTTGGCGTCTTCGAGCTTCTTGCCGGCGATTTCCAGGGCGTTGATCATGCCGGCCGCGGTGACGATGGCGGTACCGTGCTGGTCATCGTGGAACACCGGGATGTCGCACTGCTCGATCAGAGTGCGCTCGATCTCGAAGCACTCAGGTGCCTTGATGTCTTCCAGGTTGATGCCACCGAAGGTGATGGAAATACGACGCACGGTATCGATGAAAGCCTGCGGGCTTTCCGACTCGACTTCGATGTCGAACACATCGATACCGGCGAAACGCTTGAACAGAACACCCTTGCCTTCCATGACCGGCTTGGAGGCCAGTGGGCCGAGGTCGCCCAGGCCGAGGATGGCGGTACCATCGGAAATCACAGCAACCAGGTTGCCCTTGCCGGTGTATTTGTAAGCCAGCTCTGCATCGCGGCCGATCTCGCGCACCGGCTCGGCAACGCCAGGGCTGTAGGCCAGGGCGAGGTCACGGGCAGTGGCGGTTGGCTTGGAGAGCTCGACGCTCAGTTTCCCCGGACGAGGTTGAGCGTGATAATCGAGAGCGGCGGTTTTCAGGTCTGACATGGTGGGCATTCCGCTTGTTTACTGTTCTGACGGACCGCCGAGGATACGCAAAGAGCCGGGTAGTCACAAGACTGCCCGGTCACTTGTGTCAAGGCCTTTGGCCTAAGACTTTCCGCTATAACCCACGGGGCATACGCCTCACAGTGTGTACAATCTACACTCTTAATGTCTACATGTTTTAGCCGGAAATACGCTGCAGCATGCTGGGGTCGGTCAGCGGCAGCACCCAGCGCCGCTGGCCCGACTTGAGCCCTCCCCGGCGGGACCGATCCAGCACCCAACCCCGCGCCTCGACCCGATGCCCCTTGAGGTGTTCGAAGAAGCTGGAGGGAAAGCTGCGCTGCAGACGAGCCGGCACCTGCAACACCACGGCATCATCCAAGGTCAGCCAGACTCCACCTCGATTACGCTCGATGCCTTGCACGGTGCCACTGAGCACGGCGAAGCCGGCGTGCCGCACGGCATCGGCACGCAGCACCGGCGATTGCCGCCATAGGCCGGCGCCAGCGTCGCGCGCAGCCTGTTCGGCCCGCTGCTGGCAGCGCGCCAGGCTGACATTGGGCGCCACCGCAACCCGGTAACCCAAGCCTTCGCTAAGCAACCGCGCCTCGAGATTGTCGCCATTGCGCCCATACAAATGCGCCAGGGTGCGACCGTACTTGTCCCTGCCCTGCGCCCCCAACACCAGGCCGACCTGGCCATCACTGGCCTTTACCAACGCCTGCAGGCGCCGTCTGGCGGCTTCGGCATAGGGTTCGCTGGTGCGCCCCTTGCGCCCGATTTCCGGCGCGTTGATACCGATCATCCGCACGCTGCGGCCATCGCTCAAGCGCACGGTGTCGCCATCGACCACCTGGCGAACCGCGACCGTCTGCGGATTGGCTGGCAGCGGGCAAAAGGCAGTGGCCGAAGCAGGGCAGTGCCAGATCGCAGCCACAAAAAAGGCGCCCACGAGGGGCGCCTTCTTCTGCAACAACGCGAAGCCCGAAGGATTCGCCATGCGCATGATTACTTCTTGGTACCGAACATGCCGAAGCGGTCGGCGAACTTCTGTACGCGACCACCGGTGTCCAGGACTTTCTGCTTACCGGTGTAGAACGGGTGGCACAGGTTGCACACGTCGATCGCCAGGGTATCGCCCAGGGTCGAACGGGTTTCGAATTTGTTGCCGCAGCTGCAAGTGACTGCAACTACTTCGTAGTTCGGATGAATATCTTTCATGGTTGCTTCCTCGAGCTGCGTGCCGCCATCCAACACCAATTGTTGAATACCGCACGTAATTAGGCGGCGAATAATACCAGAGCACAGCGCTAGCGCAAGTTGTCGCGTGTACCAACGGTCGTCTGCTAGGCTCGCCAAACCTTGAAATGCCCTGCCGAGACCTTCCGCGTGTCCGATGTCATCCTGCGTCTTGCCCTGCCCTCTCCGCTGCGCCGCCTGTTCGACTACAAGGCACCGGCGAGCATGGCGCGTCTTGCCCTGACCCCAGGCATGCGCATTCGCGTGCCGTTCGGTCGACGCGAAATGATAGGCGTGCTGGTGGAGGTATGCGCGCAAAGCGAGGTGCCCGCCGACAAGCTCAAGCCGGCCACGGCCCTGCTCGACCCGGTGTCGCCGATCCCGGCGTCGCTGTTCAAGCTGTGCCTGTGGACCGCCCAGTATTATCAGCACAGCCTCGGAGACACCCTCAGTTGGGCGCTCCCCACCCTGCTGCGCCAAGGCGAACCGGCCGAGATGCGCCAGGAGCGTTTCTGGCACGTGGCACCCGGTGCACGCTTGGAAGACCCGCGCATCGCCCGCGCACCACGCCAGCGGGATGCGCTCAAGACCTTGGCCCAGCATCCCCATGGCGTGGCGCACAGCTTGCTGGGCAAGCTCAACCTGAACAAGGACAGCCTCGATCTGCTGCTGGCCAAGGAGCTGGTCCAGGTCGAGGTCCGTCGCCACTTGCCCAGCACCCGCCACGAACATTGGCTGGCGCAGCCGGAATTGCCGCTCAACGACGAACAGCGCGAGGCCTTCGACAGCGTTCGCGAAGGCTTTGGCGGCTTCGCCGCGTTTCTGTTGGCCGGCGTTACCGGCAGCGGCAAGACCGAGGTGTATCTGCAACTGATTCGCGAAACGCTGGAGGCCGGCAAGCAGGCGTTGGTGCTGATTCCTGAGATCAACCTCGGCCCTCAGACCCTGGCCCGCTTCGAACAGCGCTTCAACGCCCGCATCGCCCTGCTGCACTCGGCGGTCGGCGATCGCGAACGACTGGACGCCTGGCTGGCCGCGCGCGACGGCGAGGCGGACATCATCATCGGCACGCGCTCGGCGCTGTTCACGCCAATGAAAAACCCCGGCCTGATCATCATCGACGAAGAGCACGACGGCTCCTATAAACAGCAGGAAGGCCTGCGCTATCATGCCCGCGACCTGGCACTGGTGCGCGCCCATCAGGAAAACATCCCGATCCTGCTCGGCTCGGCGACCCCGTCGTTGGAAACGCTGCACAACGCGCTGACTGGACGCTATCGGCTGCTGCGCATGAACCAGCGCGCCGGCGGCGCGCGCCCACCGCGAATGTTGCGCCTGGACGTCAAGAGCCTACCCCTGGACAGCGGCATCAGCGGCCCGCTGCAACAGGCCATTCGCCAGACCCTCGAGGCCGGCCAGCAAGTACTGGTGTTCCTCAACCGTCGCGGCTTCGCGCCCACACTGCTATGCCATGACTGCGGCTGGTTGTCGGAATGCCCTCGCTGCGACGCCCGCATGACCGTGCACCAGCGCTCGGGGGTACTGCGCTGTCACCATTGTGGCTACGACGAACGCCTGCCGCACCACTGCCCCAAGTGCCAGCACGTCGACTTGCGTGCCGTTGGCGCGGGCACCGAACGCGCCGAGGAGCGGCTCAAGGTGCTGTTCCCGGACTACCCGGTCCTGCGGGTGGACCGTGACAGCACCGCGCGCAAGGACGCCATGCACAACCTGTTCAGCACCATCCAGCGGGGACAGCCGAGCATTCTCGTCGGCACCCAGATGCTGGCCAAGGGTCATCACTTCCCCCGGGTCACTCTTGTAGCCATCCTCGATGCCGATGGAGGACTGTTCTCCGGCGATTTTCGCGCCAGCGAGCGCATGGCCCAGCTAATCGTCCAGGTGGCCGGGCGAGCTGGACGCGCCGAAGAACCGGGCAAGGTGATCATCCAGACCCACCTGGCCGACCACCCATTGCTGGTGCAATTGACCGAACAGGGCTATTTCGCTTTTGCCGAGCAGGCCCTGGAAGAACGCCGCAGTGCCGGGCTGCCGCCTTTCTCGCACCTCGCCCTGCTGCGCGCCGAGGCGCACAAGCCCGGCCAGGCAGAAGGCTTTCTCGATGAGGCCTGCAGTGCCGCCGAGCGCTTGGTGGCCGAGCAGCGCCTGCCCGGCATCGAACTGCTGGGACCGGTACCGGCACCGATGGAGCGGCGCGCCGGCCGCTTCCGGGCGCAATTGTTGATACAGGCCAACACCCGGGCGCCCTTGCATCGACTCATCAGCGCCTGGTTGCTAGTGTTGGAGCAGATGCCGAGCGGGCGCCAGGTGCGCTGGTCGCTGGACGTGGACCCTGTCGACCTGTACTGAGCCAGCAGTTCAAAGGTTGGCAACCCGCTCCCGGCAACGGATAATAGCCAGTTTTTCCACCTGCGCATCCAGGCGCTCACCGCGCTTGCGGTCGAAAAGAGAACCCCATGAAAGACACCATTCGCCAGCTCATCCAGCAAGCCCTCACCCAACTCGCCGCCGATGGTGTGCTGCCAGCAGGGCTGACGCCGGCGATCCAGGTCGAAAACGCCCGCGACAAGACCCACGGCGATTTCGCCAGCAACATTGCCATGATGCTGGCCAAGCAAGCGGGCATGAAGCCGCGTGACCTGGCAGAAAAGCTCATCGATGCGCTGCCGGCCAGCGATGACATCAGCAAGGTCGAAATCGCCGGCCCCGGCTTCCTGAACTTCTTCCAGAACACCGGCGCCCTCGCCAGTCGCCTGGACGCCGCCCTGGCCGACGATCACCTCGGCGTGCGCAAGAACGGACCTGCCGAGAAAGTGGTGATCGACATGTCGGCGCCCAACCTGGCCAAGGAAATGCACGTCGGCCATCTGCGCTCGACCATCATCGGCGACAGCGTCGCCCGCGTGCTGGAGTTCCTCGGTGATGACGTCGTGCGGCAGAACCACGTGGGCGACTGGGGTACCCAGTTCGGCATGCTGCTGGCCTACCTGGAAGAGAACCCGATCACCAGCGACGAACTGTCGGACCTGGAGAACTTCTACCGCGCAGCCAAGAAACGCTTCGACGAGTCCGAAGAATTCGCCAACCGTGCACGTGGTCTGGTGGTCAAGCTGCAGGCCGGCGATGCTGACTGCATGGCATTGTGGACGCGCTTCAAGGATATTTCCCTGTCGCACTGCCAGAAGACCTACGAGCTGCTCAACGTCAAGCTGACCATGGCCGACGTGATGGGCGAAAGCGCTTACAACGACGACCTGGCCAACGTGGTCGCCGATCTCAAGGCCAAAGGCCTGCTGGTCGAAGACCAGGGCGCCCAATGCGTCTTCCTCGATGAATTCAAGAACAGCGAAGGCGAGCCGCTGCCGGTGATCGTGCAGAAAGCCGACGGCGGCTACCTGTACGCCACCACCGACCTCGCGGCCGTGCGCTACCGCAGCAACGTGCTCAAGGCCGACCGCGCGCTGTACTTCGTCGATCAGCGCCAGGCCCTGCACTTCAACCAGGTGTTCGAAGTCGCGCGCCGCGCAGGCTTCGTCGGCCATCCGATGCGGATGGAGCACATGGGCTTCGGCACCATGAACGGCGCCGACGGCCGCCCGTTCAAGACCCGCGACGGTGGCACGGTGAAGCTGATCGACCTGCTCACCGAAGCCAAGGAACGCGCCTATGCCCTGGTCAAGGACAAGAACCCAGACCTGGCCGAGGACGACCTGCGCCATATCGGCGAAGTGGTGGGTATCGGCGCGGTCAAGTACGCCGACCTGTCCAAGCATCGCACCAGCGACTACAGCTTCAACTTCGACCTGATGCTCAACTTCGAGGGCAACACCGCCCCTTACCTGCTGTATGCATACACCCGCGTGGCCGGCGTGTTCCGCAAGCTGGGCAAGGGCTTCGACGAGGTGGACGGGCAAATCGTGCTGCAGGCCGAGAAGGAGCAGGACCTGGCTGCACGCCTGGCCCAGTTCGGTGAAGTCCTGAACAACGTCGCGGAGAAGGGTACGCCACACGTGCTGTGCAGCTACCTGTACGACCTCGCAGGTCTGTTCTCGAGCTTCTACGAGAACTGCCCGATCCTCGCCGCCGAGAGCCCGGAGCAGCAGCAGAGCCGCCTGCGCCTGGCGGCCCTGACCGGCCGCACGCTCAAGCAGGGCCTCGAGTTGCTGGGCCTGGAAACCCTGGAGCGCATGTAAGTTGGCTGCCAAGAAAAAACCCGCCCCCAAACGCGGCGCCAGCCGCCCGCAAGCCCCCGCCAAGCAGCCCATCCCCGGATGGGTCTGGCTGGCGGTCGGCCTCACCGTCGGTGCTTTCATCGTCTTCCTGATGAAGCTCGAACCGGGCGGCGGCGATATCAAACGCAGCAAACCCGAGCAGCAGAAGCCAGAGAAGGTGGCCGAGGCCAGCAAGGGCAATGCCGCCACCCCACAGCAGCCGGTGAAGCCGAAGTACGACTTCTATACCCTGTTGCCGGAGTCCGAGGTGATCGTGCCGCCGGAGGCTGTGCCAGAGAAGACTCCGCCCGTGCCTGCCCAACCGCCGACACCGGTCACCCCTGCCGAAGCCGCCAAGATCGATACCGCACGCGCCCAGGCAGCACTGCTTGGACAGACGCCACCACCGGCACCGCCCGTGATCAAGCCGGCGGCCACCACCCAGTTCTTCCTGCAGGCCGGCTCGTTCCGCAAGCAGGCCGATGCCGACCGGGTTCGCGCGCAGATCATCCTGCTCGGCCAGGCGGTCAAGGTAGAGTCGGGTACGGTCAAGGATGAAACCTGGTACCGCGTATTGGTAGGTCCGTTCAGCAACCGCGAACAGTTGACCGGGGCACAGAAGCAGTTGGCGGGAGCAGGTTTCAGCAACCTGCTGTTGCAGCAGCGTCAGACTCGCCAATAAAGCCAGCGAGTGAAAAAGGCCTTGTCACACGACGCGACAAGGCCTTTTTTGGCTCTTCACGGATTAGTGGGGGGCAGGGGTTTGGGTATGACTCACCCACATGGGTTACAAATCAGTTCACGCACATAGGTAACAGTTTTTAACTGGCATGGTCGGTTTTTCGAGGATCTGACCATGCCTTGGCAAGAGCTGAAACCTATGGACATGAAAACGCTTTTCATCGCGGATTACCTGCAGGGTCCGCCTAGCTTCAGCGCCCTCCACTCGGCCTTCTGAGGTCGCGGGTAGATCAAGAGCAAGATCAAAAGCCAGAGCGACGGCAGGCGAATCGCTGCGCTCTCGCTTTTCCCTCTACCTATCGTTTTGTGTTGTAGCGGATCTCGCGATCTGTCTTTCGAAGATAACGCCAGTGCAGGCGCCGCCCCTAACTTTGCGACGTCAGGAGGCCGAGCGTAGGCGCCTGTAGGGCCAGGTGCGCAGCACCCTTCGGCGTTAGCCGAAGGCGCGAGATGTAGACTTGCGCAGCAAGTCGTAGGCCGCGCGGGCCCGGAAGGCGCCGTAGCGAGGGGACCCGTAGCGAAGCGGAGGGCCGGATGCAGGAGCAAGCGGTTTTGTGCAACTTTTTCCAAGAAAAAAGTTGCCCGCCGTAAAGGCGGAAGGGGCCAGTAGCGCCGCTACACACAATGGATCAGCTCACGATCTAAATGCCAACCCAAGCCAAGCCAACCCAAGCCAACCCAAGCCAACCCAAGCCAAGCCAAGCCAAGCCAAGCTCCCCGACAATCCGTGAATAACCTTTGGGTGCCGGCAGCCCTTTCAGCGCTGGGCATTGGCCTCGGAGACCTGGCTGTTCAGCGTCCAGAAGTCGTACAACACCCCCAGCAGGAACAACCCACCGGTGAAGAAATAGATGATCGCGCTGATCCATTTCCCTTGATACAGGCGATGCACACCGAAGATGCCGAGGAAGGTCAGCAGGATCCAGGCGATGTTGTAGTCGATACGGCCGGAGGTGAAGCGCATGTCGGCCTCTCGGTCCATCGACGGGATCAGGAACAGGTCGATCAGCCAGCCGATACCGAACACACCGAGGGTCAGGAACCAGATGGTCCCGGTGATCGGCTTGCCGTAGTAGAAACGGTGCGATCCGGTGAAGCCGAAGATCCACAACAGGTAGCCGATGACCTTGCTATGGGTGTCGTGATACGGCACGCCGTCTTGATAACTGTTCATTCATAGCTCCCTGGGTTTATCCAAAAATTTTCTAACGAAAAATGTGACTTTTCTGGCGCAGGCCGACGTACGGCAACATGACAATCGACCAACGGATCAGAAATTGATCAAAAAGCTGTTATAAAGTTGCGCGCCCAACACACAACATTCATAAGAGCTTCATCTATGCCGCCTTTCTTCAAGACATGGCTGACCCTCTGCCTATTATTGCCCCTGGCCGCCCACGCCACCAATCGTGAGCAACGTCTTCCCAACGGGTTCACCGGCTATACCACCAATGCCACGGTGAAACACGCCCCGGCCAAGCACACCACGCTGCGTGCTCGCCCGAGCAGCGTTGCCAGCAGTCACGGTCTGCCGGTGGCCGCGATGTCGCCGAAGCAGAGCAGCACTGTGCTCAGTCGCGCCGTCAATATGCTCGGCACCCCCTATCGCTGGGGCGGTAGCAGCCCGAAGAAGGGCTTCGATTGCAGTGGTCTGGTCAAGTACGCCTTCGATGACGTGGCCAATGTCGACTTGCCACGCACCTCCAATGCCATGGCCCAGGGCCACGGCATCAAGGTGGCGAAGAGCGACCTCAAGCCCGGTGACCTGATCTTCTTCAACATCAAGAGCCGTCGGGTCAATCACGTTGCCATCTATCTGGGCAACGATCGCTTCATCCATGCGCCGCGTCGCGGCAAGCGGGTGAGCATCGACACGCTGAGCAAGCCTTACTGGCAAAAGCACTACGTGGTGGCCAAGCGAATGCTGCCCAAGGAACAGCAACTGAGCTTGGCCAAGCGCTGATCCGATCGGCGCTGCAGCTCGACGACCTGTTCGCGGGGCAGGCCCGCTTGCTTCAAGCCCGCCCGAAGGAGCGGGCCTGCCACGTCAACGAGCGGCTACAGGTGATGGTCACTGATCAGCCTTTTCTCCACCAGCCGCCGCACGGCGCCCTCCATCGTCGACATTCCCTGCGCAGCACCTGCCTGCATCACTGAACACAACTGCTCCATGCGCCCCTCACGAACCAGGTTGCGTACCGCCGGGGTCGCCACCAATACCTCCCGGGCTGCCACACGTCCGCCGTCGACCCGCTTGACCAGCGCCTGCACCACGACCAAACGCAGCGAATCGGCCAGCATCGCACGCACCAGCGGCTTTTCCTCGGCGGCGAACACCTCTACGAGGCGCTCAAGGCTGCTTGAAGCCGAACGCGCATGCACCGTGGCCAGGACCAGATGCCCGGTTTCCGCAGCCCGCAACGCCAGGCGAATGGTCTCCAGGTCGCGCAGTTCGCCGATCATGATCACATCGGGGTCCTGGCGCAGCGCACTGCGCAGGCCCTGGGAAAAATCCTGGGCGTGGCGACCGATTTCCCGCTGAGTCACCAGACTTCGCCCGCTCTTGTGGATAACTTCGATCGGATCTTCCAGCGTGACGATGTGCAACGCTCGCTGACTCCCTAGCTGGTGCAGCAAAGCCGCCAGGGTGCTGGACTTGCCGCTGCCGGTCGGACCGCCGACCAGCACCAGGCCGTCGCTATGATTGGCAATCATTGGGTACAAATTTTCCAGTTCGAGTGCAGCGAGGCTGGCGACGTTCTTCGGGATCAGGCGAAACGTTGCCGCAGCGCCGCGCAACTGGCGGAACAGGTTCACGCGGAAACGCCCAAGCGGCTCCAGGTCCAGTGCCAGGTCCAGATCCTCTCCGCGCAGCCAGCGCTGGTGCTGGCTGGCATCCAGCCATTGCGCCAGGGCATGGTCCAGCAATGCCGGCGATAGGCTCGGCAGGCCCATGCGCTGCAACTCGCCCGCACAGCGCAGCATTGGTATCTCACCCACGGCCAGGTGCAGGTCGCTCGCCCCTGCCTCCACGGCCAGGGCCAACAGGTCGGTCACATCCATGAGACTCCCCAAAGACCGTCAAGCAGGTAGAATGCGGCAGACTCCTGAGCCGCCGGCATCGATCCATGTCCACCATAGCAGACAACCTTTCCGCCCTACTCACCCGCATCGATAGCGCCGCCAAGGCTGCCGACCGGGCTCCGGCGAGCATCCAGTTGCTGGCCGTGAGCAAGACCAAACCCGCCACCGCCATCCGCGAGATCCATGCCGCCGGCGTGCGCGATGTCGGGGAGAACTACCTGCAGGAAGCCCTGGCCAAGCAACAGGAACTTGCCGATCTGCCCTTGATCTGGCACTTCATCGGCCCCATCCAGTCGAACAAGACCAAAGCCATTGCCGAACATTTCGACTGGGTACATTCCGTGGATCGCCTGAAGATCGCACAACGCCTTTCCGAACAGCGCCCTGCCGGGCTGCCGCCGCTGAATATCTGCCTGCAGGTGAACGTCAGCGGCGAAGACAGCAAGTCCGGCTGCACCCCGGCCGACCTGCCGGCGCTGGCCGAGGCGGTGATGGCGTTGCCCAACCTGCGCCTGCGCGGGCTGATGGCGATTCCCGAACCGACCGATGACCGGGCGGCGCAAGAGGCGGCCTTCGCCACCGTGCGCCAGTTGCGCGACGGCCTGGACCTTGGCCTGGACACCCTCTCCATGGGCATGAGCCACGATCTGGAAGCGGCGATCGCCCAGGGCGCGACCTGGATCCGTATCGGGACCGCCCTGTTCGGTGCCCGCGACTACGGGGCTGCCTGATTCCATGCTTTACTCACTCTTTCCCTCAAGGACCTGACATGAGCAAGACACGTATCGCCTTTATCGGCGCCGGCAACATGGCCGCCAGCCTGATCGGTGGCCTGCGTGCCCAGGGCCTGGATGCTTCGCAGATCACCGCCAGCGATCCCGGCGCCGAGACCCGCACCCGCGTCCACGTCGAGCACGGTATCGAGGTTTACGAAGACAATGCCCAGGCCGTGGCCAGTGCCGACGTGGTGGTGCTGGCGGTCAAGCCGCAAGTGATGAAAACCGTGTGCCAGACCCTGCAGCCCTCGCTGCAGGACGGCCAGCTGATCGTCTCCATCGCTGCCGGTATCACCTGTGCCAGCTTGCAAGCCTGGCTGGGTGCCCGCCCGCTGGTGCGCTGCATGCCCAACACCCCGGCCCTGCTGCGCGAAGGCGTCAGCGGCCTGTATGCCACTTCCGAAGTGACCGACGCCCAGCGCCAACAGGCTGAGCAGTTGCTGTCGGCGGTCGGCACCGCCGTCTGGCTGGAGCAGGAACAGCAACTGGATGCCGTCACCGCTGTCTCCGGTAGCGGCCCGGCGTATTTCTTCCTGCTGATCGAGTCCATGATTGCCGCGGGTGAAAAACTCGGCCTGCCGCGTGAAACCGCCTCGCAGCTGACCCTGCAGACCGCCCTGGGGGCTGCGCGCATGGCCGTTTCCAGCGATGTCGACGCCGCCGAATTGCGTCGCCGTGTGACTTCGCCGGCGGGCACCACTGAAGCTGCGATCAAGTCGTTCCAGGGCAACGGTTTCGAGGCCCTCGTCGAGCAAGCGCTGCAGGCTGCGGCCAAACGCTCGGCCGAACTCGCCGAACAATTGGGCAAATAAGGAGTTCTTGATGAATGCACTGTCCGGCGCCGCGATCTTCGTGGTGCAAACCCTGGTCAGCCTGTACCTGGTGATCGTCCTGCTGCGCTTCGTGCTGCAACTGGTCAAAGCCAACTTCTACAACCCGCTGAGCCAGTTCACGGTGCGCGCCACCCAACCGCTGCTCAAGCCGATCCGCCGTATCATCCCCAGCATCGGCGGGTTGGATACGTCTTCGCTGCTGCTCGCCGTGGTCATTCAGGCGCTGCTGATGGCCTTCGTGCTGATGCTGACCTACGGCGTCTTCGGCGATGTGCTGCACCTGCTGCTGTGGGCGATCATCGGCATCACGTCGCTGTTCCTGAAGATTTTCTGGGTGGCGATGATCGTCATGGTGATCGTGTCCTGGATCGCGCCCAACAGCCACAACCCGGCAGCCGAGCTGGCCTACCAGATCAGCGAACCGGTACTCGCGCCGTTCCGCCGCCTGGTGCCGAACCTTGGCGGCCTGGACATTTCGCCGATCTTCGCCTTCATCGCCATCCAGGTGATCCAGTCGTTCGTCATGCCCCCGCTGGCCGCCTACGCCGGCATGCCACAAGAACTGTGGCGGATGATCTGACCCGGATCAGCGCTCCTTGAGCCTGGCGGCAAGCCTTTGCTTGCCGCTGGGGGTAGCGCTCTTTAGACTTACGCCTCCGTCAAGCGTGAGCAGGGTCGATGTCCACTGTCCTTCCCGAAGATTCCGTCGGTCTGGTGACCCCGCAGGTCGCCCGGTTCGACGAGCCCCTGGCCCTGGCCTGTGGCCGTTCCCTGACCAGCTACGAGCTGGTCTACGAAACCTATGGCACCCTGAATGCCAGCGCGAGCAACGCTGTGCTGATCTGCCATGCTCTGTCCGGCCACCACCATGCCGCCGGCTATCACGCGGTCACCGACCGCAAGCCGGGCTGGTGGGACAGCTGCATCGGCCCAGGCAAGCCGATCGACACCAACCGATTCTTCGTGGTCAGCCTGAACAACCTCGGCGGCTGCAATGGCAGCACGGGGCCAAGCAGCCTCAACCCGGCCACCGGCAAGCCCTATGGCGCCGATTTTCCGGTGCTGACCGTGGAAGACTGGGTGCACAGCCAGGTGCGCCTGGCCGATCGCCTGGGCATCGGCCAGTGGGCCGCGGTGGTCGGCGGCAGCCTCGGTGGCATGCAGGCCCTGCAATGGACCATCACCTATCCTGAGCGCGTGCGCCACTGCGTCGACATCGCCTCGGCGCCCAAGCTTTCGGCGCAGAACATCGCCTTCAACGAAGTGGCGCGCCAGGCCATTCTCACCGACCCCGAGTTCCACGGTGGCTCGTTCCAGGATCAGGGCGTGATCCCCAAGCGCGGACTCATGCTGGCGCGCATGGTCGGCCACATCACCTACCTGTCCGACGACTCGATGGGCGAGAAATTCGGCCGGGAACTCAAGAGCGACAAGCTCAACTACGATTTCCACAGCGTCGAATTCCAGGTCGAAAGCTACCTGCGCTACCAAGGCGAGGAGTTTTCCGGTCGGTTCGACGCCAACACCTACCTGCTGATGACCAAGGCCCTGGATTACTTCGACCCGGCAGCCGCCCACGGCGGCGACCTGGCTGCCACCCTGGCCCACGTCAAGGCAGACTACTGCATCATGTCGTTCACCACCGACTGGCGTTTCTCGCCGGCCCGCTCGCGGGAAATCGTCGATGCCCTGATGGCCGCACGCAAGAACGTCTGTTATCTGGAGATCGACTCGCCTTACGGCCACGATGCCTTCCTGATCCCAACACCTCGCTACATCCAGGGATTCTCGAACTACATGAACCGCATCGCCATCTGAGGACAGCATGAGAGCCGATCTGGAAATCATCCACGACTGGATCCCCGCCGGCAGCCGGGTACTCGACCTGGGCTGCGGCAGCGGCGAGCTGCTGGCTTCGCTGCGTGACCGCAAGCAGGTCAGCGGTTATGGCCTGGAGATCGACCCTGACAACATCGCCGCGTGCGTGGCCAAGGGCGTCAACGTCATCGAACAGGACCTGGACAAGGGCTTGGGCAACTTCGCCAGCAACAGTTTCGACGTGGTGATCATGACCCAGGCCCTGCAGGCCGTCGAATACCCCGACCGCATCCTCGACGAGATGCTGCGGGTCGGACGTCAGTGCATCATCACCTTCCCCAACTTCGGTCACTGGCGTTGCCGCTGGTATCTGGCGACCAAAGGCCGCATGCCGGTATCGGACTTCATGCCGTATACCTGGTACAACACGCCGAACATCCACTTCTGCACCTTCGCCGACTTCGAAGAACTGTGCCACGAGCGCCACGCCAAGGTCCTCGACCGCCTGGCTGTGGATCACTTGCACCGCAACGGGTGGGGCGGGCGGCTTTGGCCTAATCTTCTAGGTGAAATCGGCATCTACCGCGTCAGCAGCCCAAGCCTGCAGGAGCATCAGCTCGCGGTCTGACGCCCACCGGAGGACTCGCACCATGCGTCGCCTAGCCCTGTTCCTGATCAGCCTGTGCCTGGCCCTGCCAGCCCTGGCGGCCGACGCCGCCCGCCCCGAGCGCAAGGAAGTGTTCGGCGATGTGACGGTCCACTACAGCGCCTTCACCTCCAGCATGCTGCAGCCGAATATTGCCGCCGCCACCGGTCTGGTCCGCAGCAAGAACCAGGGCGTGCTCAACATTGCCGTGATCAAGGCCGGCAAGCCGAGCATCGCGGTGGTCAGCGGCACGGTGAAAGACCTCACCGGACGCAGCAGCCCACTGTCGTTCCGGCAGATCACCGACCAAGGGGCGGTGTATTACATCGCTCAGTTCAAGATCGAACAGGCCGAGACACTGACTTTCGACCTGAACGTCGAAACCGGCGGTATCAGCCACCCACTCAGTTTCAACCAGGAAGTGTTCCCAGGCGAATGATGAATCTCCAGCAACTCGTATTGGCCAGCCATAACGCCGGCAAACTCAAGGAACTCCAGGCCATGCTCGGCACCTCGGTGCAGTTGCGCTCGATCGGCGAGTTCAGCCAGGTCGAGCCGGAGGAAACCGGCCTGTCGTTCGTCGAAAACGCCATCCTCAAAGCGCGCAATGCCGCGCGTATCTCAGGGTTGCCGGCGCTGGCCGACGACTCGGGCCTGGCGGTGGACTTCCTCGGCGGTGCCCCCGGCATCTACTCGGCACGCTATGCCGATGGCAAGGGCGATGCAGCGAACAACGCCAAGCTGCTCGAAGCCCTCAAGGACGTGCCCGAGGCAGAACGTGGCGCTCAGTTCGTCTGCGTGCTGGCTTTGGTGCGCCATGCCGACGACCCGCTGCCGATCCTCTGCGAGGGCCTGTGGCACGGCCGTATCCTGTTCCAGGCCAGCGGTGAGCATGGCTTCGGCTACGACCCGCTGTTCTGGGTGCCGGAGCGCGACTGCTCGAGCGCCGAGCTCGCCCCGGTGGACAAGAATCAGCTCAGCCACCGCGCCCGCGCCATGGCGCTGCTGCGTAAACGTCTGGGCCTGGCATGATCGAAACGTTGTCCCAGCCAGGCGCGGCAGGCCTTTCCAGCCTGCCCCCGCTGGCGCTGTACATCCACATTCCGTGGTGCGTGCGCAAGTGCCCCTACTGCGACTTCAACTCCCACGCCGCCGGGTCTGAGTTGCCGGAAGAGGCCTACGTCGATGCCTTGCTGACCGACCTCGACCAGGAGATGCCCGCCGTGCAGGGCCGGCCGATCACGTCGATCTTCTTCGGCGGAGGCACCCCGAGCCTGTTCAGCGCCAACGCGCTGGGGCGCTTGCTGCGCGGGGT
Organism: Pseudomonas putida; assembly: GCF_004357765.1. Classification (GTDB taxonomy): domain Bacteria; phylum Pseudomonadota; class Gammaproteobacteria; order Pseudomonadales; family Pseudomonadaceae; genus Aquipseudomonas; species Aquipseudomonas putida_U. Next base: position 404,271 of record NZ_SMTE01000002.1, read on the forward strand.
GGAGCAACGCATCCCGTTCACTGCAGATATCGAGATCACCCTCGAGGCCAACCCCGGTACGTTCGAGCAGGAGAAGTTCAAGGCCTACCGGCAGACCGGTATCAATCGCCTGTCGATCGGCGTGCAGAGCTTCCAGCCCGCCAAGCTGCAGGCCCTGGGGCGCATCCACAACGGCGACGAAGCGATCCGCGCCGCCGCCATGGCCCGCGCCGCCGGTTTCGACAACTTCAACATGGACTTGATGCACGGCCTGCCCGACCAGTCTCTGGACGATGCCATGGGCGACTTGCGCCAAGCCATCGACTTGAGTCCGACGCACCTGTCCTGGTACCAGCTGACGGTGGAGCCGAACACGGTGTTCTGGAACCAGCCGCCGGAGTTGCCCGAGGACGATATCCTCTGGGATATCCAGGAAGCCGGCCAGGCGCTGATGGCGGCAAACGGCTTCCAACAGTACGAAGTGTCAGCCTACGCCCAGGCCGGGCGCGCCGCACGGCACAACCTCAATTACTGGCGCTTCGGCGATTTCATCGGCATCGGCGCGGGCGCCCACGGCAAACTGACGTTTGCCGATGGTCGAATCCTTCGCACCTGGAAGACCCGCCTGCCCAAGGATTACCTGAACCTGGCCAAACCGTTCAAGGCTGGCGAGAAGCTGCTGCCAGTCGACGAGTTGCCGTTCGAATTCCTGATGAACGCCCTGCGCCTGACCGAAGGCGTGGAGGCGGAGCTGTTCACCCAGCGCACCGGCCTGCCCCTGGCGCAGCTTACCGAAGCGAGGCGTGCGGCCGAACAAAAAGGCCTTTTGCAGGTCGAACCGGATCGGCTGGTGGCAACGCCACGCGGCCAGTTGTTCCTCAACGACCTGCTGCAGTATTTCTTGACCTAAGGATGACCCATGGATCTGGTACTTGACTTGCTCGCGACGGTTTCCCGCTGGAGCCGCAGCCACCTCTCGGAAATCTCCCTGGCCCTGGTCGGCTGTCTGCTGGTGCTGTTCGGCACCGATATCAAGGGCTGGGTTGAACAGCGCCTGGGCGGCCTGGCCGGTGCGCTGCGCGTGCCGTTCATGGCATTGCTGGTGATGATCGGCAGTGGCGCCGCGCTGATCTATGCCACGCCATGGGTGGTGAAGGGTCTGGGACAGTTCAACAACTATGCGCTGGCACCGGTGTTGCTGGTGGTACTGGTGTTGATTGGCGTTGTGGCGGATCGCCGGGGTTGAGGCTGCTAGAAGCTGCCCCGGAAGACCGGGGCAGCCCAACCACCTGGCGGCTCAGCGTACCAAGCAAACGCTTCATAAGCCTTGGCCTCCGTGTTGGCGGGCCAATCTTCCAGCATCTAACCGGTACTTCGATGCCTTCGAAAACTGTGCAGAGTTCTCAGTGAATTGGCCAGGTTGATGGCCCTTCGAAGAAATTCACCGGCATGGTTCTCAGGCCATGTCGAAGGGCCCGATCAGCCGATCAATCCACCTTCTCGAACTTCAAATCCCACACCCCATGCCCCAAGCGCTCGCCACGGCGTTCGAACTTGGTGATCGGACGCTCTTCCGGACGCGGTACATAGGTGCCGTCAGCAGCACGGTTGCGATAGCCGGGCGCTGCGCTCATCACTTCCAGCATGTACTCGGCATAGGGCTCCCAGTCGGTCGCCATGTGGAACACGCCACCGGGTTTGAGCTTGCGCCGTACCAGCTCGGCGAACTCCAGCTGCACGATGCGGCGCTTGTGGTGGCGCGCCTTGTGCCAAGGGTCCGGGAAGAACAGCATCAGCCGGTCGAGGCTGTTATCGGCCACGCAGCGGTTGAGCACTTCGATGGCATCGCAGTCATACACCCGCAGGTTCTTCAGGCCCTGGGTCAGCACGCCGTTGAGCAGCGCGCCCACACCTGGACGGTGCACTTCGACACCGATGAAGTCCTGTTCCGGGGCGGCAGCGGCCATCTCCAGCAGCGAGTGACCCATGCCAAAGCCGATCTCCAGCGTACGCGGTGCCGTGCGGCCGAAGACCTGGTCGTAGTCGACCGGGCTGTCGGTCAGCGGCAGGATGAACAGCGGCCCCCCCTGGTCGAGGCCACGTTGCTGGCCTTCGGTCATGCGCCCTGCACGCATCACGAAGCTCTTGATGCGGCGGTGGTGGCGCTGGTCGCCGTCGGCGGGAATCGGCGTATCTTGCGAGTCAGTCATCGGGGGCTCTTACTTGATCAGACCATCCAGCGGCGAAGAGGCGCTGGCGTAGAGTTTTTTCGGCATCCGGCCGGCGAGGTAGGCCATGCGGCCGGCGACGATGGCATGCTTCATGGCTTCGGCCATCAGCACCGGCTGCTGGGCATGGGCGATGGCCGAGTTCATCAGCACGGCCTCGCAGCCCATTTCCATGGCGATGGTGGCGTCGGAGGCAGTGCCGACACCGGCATCGACCAGCACCGGCACCTTGGATTCCTCGAGGATGATCTGCAGGTTGTAGGGGTTGCAGATACCCAGGCCGGTGCCGATCAGGCCGGCCAGCGGCATCACCGCGATGCAGCCGGCTTCGGCCAGCTGACGGGCGATGATCGGATCGTCACTGGTGTAGACCATCACGTCGAACCCGTCCTTGACCAGCACTTCGGCGGCCTTGAGGGTTTCGATCACGTTGGGGAACAGGGTCTTCTGGTCGGCCAGGACTTCCAGCTTGACCAGGTTGTGGCCATCGAGCAGCTCGCGGGCCAGGCGGCAGGTGCGCACGGCCTCGACCGCGTCGTAGCAGCCGGCGGTGTTGGGCAGGATGGTGTAGCGGTCAGGCGGCAGCACGTCGAGCAGGTTCGGCTCGCCCGGGTTCTGGCCCAGATTGGTACGGCGCACGGCGACAGTGACGATTTCGGCACCCGAAGCCTCGATGGCCAGGCGGGTTTCTTCCATGTCACGGTATTTGCCGGTGCCTACCAGCAGGCGCGACTGGAAAGTGCGCCCGGCCAGGGTGAAGGGCTTGTCGCTACGAACGTTGCTCATCGTTGTTCCTCGGGAAAAGGTTACGGGACTTGCGGGTGAATCGCCGGGACGGATCAACCGCCACCGATGGCATGGACCACTTCGACCTGGTCGCCCTCGTTCAATAGGGTGCTGTCGTGCTGGCTACGCGGCACGATGTCCAGGTTCAGTTCCACCGCCACGCGGCGCCCGGTCAGCTCCAGGCGGGCCAGCAAGGCCGCGACGCTTTCGCCAACAGGCAATTCGTAAGGTTCACCGTTCAGTTGAATGCGCATGCGCACGGCCACCATTGTACTTTGGGGCACGCATTCTAGCCCCGATCAACCCTTGAACCCAAGGGCGACGGGCACCATTAGTCGCGAATGTGGACCGGGCGGTCAGCCCAGTCGCCAGGCTGCCAGGCCCAGGCACAGCCAACCGGCCAGGAAGCAGAGCCCACCGAAAGGCGTGATCATGCCAAGCTTGCCCAGGCCACTCAGGGTCAGCAGATAAAGGCTACCGGAGAACAGGACGATACCGACCGCGAACAGACCACCGGACCAGGCCACCAGGCGTCCAGGCAAGTGCACCGATAGCACCGCCACCGCGAGGATCGCCAGGGCATGCACCAGTTGGTAGGTGACGCCGGTGTGGAACACCGCCAAGTAGTCGGCACTGAGCCGGCTTTTCAGGCCATGGGCGGCGAACGCGCCGAGCGCGACACCGGTGAAGCCGAAAAACGCGGCGAGCATCAGGAAGCTGCGAAGCATGGGACGACTCCTTGGAACGGGTCTGTATAATGGCCCCTTCCACCGGTCCGGCCAAGCCATTGCCATGCTGTCATCCCTTTTCCGCCGATTCGTCCGCGTCCTGCTCTGGTTTGCCGCCGCGAGCATCGTGCTGGTCCTGGTGTTTCGCTGGGTACCGCCGCCAGGTACGGCCCTGATGGTCGAACGCAAGGTGGAATCTTGGGTCAGCGGCGAACCGATCGACCTGCAACGCGACTGGGAGCCCTGGGACAACATCTCCGATCAGCTCAAGGTGGCGGTCATTGCCGGCGAGGACCAGAAATTCGCCAGCCATTGGGGCTTCGACATCCCAGCGATTCAGGCAGCGCTGGCCTACAACGAGCGTGGCGGCAGTATCCGCGGTGCCAGCACCCTGACCCAGCAGGTGGCCAAGAACCTGTTCCTGTGGTCGGGTCGCAGCTGGTTGCGCAAGGGCCTGGAAGCGTGGTTCACCGTACTGATCGAGCTGTTCTGGTCCAAGGAACGGATCCTCGAGGTGTACCTCAACAGTACCGAGTGGGGCAAAGGCGTGTTCGGCGCCCAGGCCGCGGCTCGCTATCACTTCGGCATCGATGCCAGCCGCCTGAGCCGCCAACAGGCCGCGCAGCTGGCAGCAGTGCTGCCCAATCCGATCAAGTGGAGCGCCAGCCGGCCGAGTGCCTACGTCGCCAGCCGGGCCGGCTGGATTCGCCGACAGATGAGCCAGTTGGGTGGGCCGAGCTATCTGATGCAACTGGATGCTTCGCGCCGGCCTTGAGGGCGAGTGCAGCGTAAGCTTGGAGTTGTAGCGGCGCTCGATCTCAACAACGCAGCAACCCTCAAGACGAGTATAAAAAAACCGCCGCCCCGTCTCCGAGCCAGCGGTTTTCCAATCCCACCAAACTAGATCAAACCGCGATCAACGCCTTGACCTTGTTCATCGCGTTCTTTTCCAACTGACGGATACGCTCAGCCGACACACTGTATTTGTCCGCCAACTCGTGCAGCGTGGCTTTCTCCTCGGCCAACCAACGCTGGTAGAGAATATCGCGGCTGCGCTCGTCCAGACCCTGGAGCGCTTCGTGCAGGTTGCTGGTGGAGTTGTCGCTCCAGTCGGCGTCCTCCAGCTGCGTTGCCGGATCGTAGCGATGGTCTTCCAGGTAGTACGCCGGCGATTGGAACGCGCTGTCGTCGTCCGCCTCGGCGGCCGGGTCAAACGCCATGTCCTGGCCGCTCAGGCGGCTTTCCATCTCGCGCACTTCGCGAGGCTCGACGCCCAGGCTTTCCGCCACGCGATGGACTTCGTCGTTGTTCAGCCAGGCCAGACGCTTCTTCTGACTGCGCAGGTTGAAGAACAGCTTGCGCTGGGCCTTGGTGGTAGCGACCTTGACGATACGCCAGTTGCGCAAGATGAATTCGTGGATTTCCGCCTTGATCCAATGCACGGCGAAGGAAACCAGGCGCACGCCCATCTCCGGGTTGAAGCGCTTGACGGCTTTCATCAAGCCGACGTTGCCTTCCTGGATAAGGTCGGCCTGAGCCAGGCCATAGCCGGCATAGCTGCGTGCAATGTGCACGACGAAACGCAGGTGGGCCATTACCATTTGCCGAGCGGCCTCAAGATCCTGCTCGAAATAGAGACGCTCGGCCAGTTCACGCTCCTGCTCGACCGTCAGCAGCGGGATGCTGTTGACCGTGTGCACGTAGGCCTCCAGGTTCGCACCGGGGACCAGGGCATAGGCAGGTTGCAACGAAGTGGTCATTCAAGAACCTCCGACTCACTAGACTCGTGCCTTGTGGGCACTGCCAACATAGACCTTGAACCACTGTACAAGTTCCGAGTGGTTCACAAGATGAAAAAAAGTCAATGCTGGCAAAGAAAACTATCGTGGCGCCAACTCGTTCAGGTGTCGGGCTACCGCGATCCATGCACCGATATACCCCAACAAGACCGCTCCGATCAAGAGAGAAAGACCATCGGAGGCCGGCACCCCGCCCAGGGCGAAATCACTGTTGTACAACCCCGAAAGCCCTACCACTGCTTCGTTCAGCCAGTTCAGTCCGAACGCCAGGATCCCCCAGGCCAGCAAGCCCGCGCCCAGGCCGTACAGAGCGCCCATGTACAGGAAAGGCCGGCGTACGTAGCTGTCGGTGCCGCCGACCAGCTTGATGACTTCGATCTCGGTACGCCGGTTCTCGATGTGCAGGCGAATTGTGTTACCAATTACTAAAAGCAGCGCTGAAATCAGCATCACCGCCAGGCCAAAGACGAACCGATCACCCAACTTGAGTATGGCGGCCAGACGCTCGACCCAGACCAGATCCAGTTGCGCCACCTCGACCCGCGGCAATTCAGCCAAGCGCTGACGCAATGCCTCCAGGGCCGGCTTGTCCACCTCGGTTGGAGTCACCACCACCACGCCAGGCAGCGGGTTGTCGGGCAGTTCACGCAGGGCTTCGCCCAGACCCGACTGTTGCTGGAACTCCTCCAGCGCCTGCTCGCGGCTGACGTACTGGGCGTCAGCCACGCCCGGCATACCCTTGATCTCGTCACGCAGTGCCTCACCTTCGCGGCTGCCCGCGTCAAGCTTGAGGTACAGCGAGATCTGCGCCGCCCGCTGCCAGGAGCCGCCGAGTTTCTCGACATTCTTCAGCAGCAGCGAAAGGCCCATGGGCATGCTCAGGGCAACCGCCATCACCAGACAGGTGAAGAAGCTGCCGATCGGCTGCTTGCCCAGGCGCCGCAAGCTGTCGGCCAGACTGGCGCGATGGCTTTCCAGCCAGGCGTGCAGCAGTGTGCGGAAGTCCGGGCCGTCGTCGTCATGGTCGCCGCGTTTTTTCTTCGCCGGCTGTGGGTCCGCAGGCTTGGGCGCGACGCGCTCGGAAACCTTGGGTGTACGTGTAGTGCTCATTGCCCGGCCTCCCCATCGCCGATCAGACGACCGCGCTGCAGGGTCAGCATGCGGTGGCGCATGCGCGCAATCAGTGCCAGGTCATGACTGGCGATCAGAACCGTGGTGCCGAGGCGATTGATGTCCTCGAACACACCCATGATTTCCGCAGCCAGGCGCGGATCGAGGTTGCCGGTCGGCTCGTCCGCCAGCAACAAGGCCGGCTGATGGACGATGGCGCGGGCGATACCGACCCGCTGCTGCTGGCCCGTGGACAGGTCCGCGGGGAACAGCTCGCCCTTGTCGGCCAGCGATACGCGCTCCAACGCCGAATCCACGCGTTTGGTGATCTCGGCCTTGGACAGGCCGAGAATCTGCAGCGGCAGCGCGATATTGTTGAATACCGTGCGGTCGAACAGCAGTTGGTGGTTCTGGAACACCACGCCAATCTGCCGGCGCAGGAACGGGATCTGTGCATTGCTGATCTGACCCAGGTCCTGCCCGGCCAGCATCAGCTTGCCGCTGGTCGGTCGCTCCATGGCCAGCAGCAGGCGCAACAAGGTGCTCTTGCCGGCGCCCGAATGCCCGGTGACGAACAGGAATTCGCCCCGACGCGCCCGGAAACTCAGCTCATGCAAGCCGACATGGCCGTTGGGATAGCGCTTGGCAACCTGTTCGAATCGGATCATGGGTGCTCCCGCTCGGCAAACAAGGCTTTGACGAAAGGTTCGGCCTCGAACGTGCGCAGGTCATCGATGCCCTCGCCCACGCCAATGAAGCGGATCGGCAACTTGAACTGCTTGGCCAGGGCGAAGATCACCCCGCCCTTGGCGGTGCCATCCAGCTTGGTCAGCGCCAGGCCCGTCAATTCGACGCTCTGGTTGAAGTACTTGGCCTGGCTGATGGCGTTCTGACCGGTGCCGGCATCGAGCACCAGCAGCACCTCATGGGGCGCCTCGGCGTCCAGTTTGCCGATCACTCGGCGCACCTTCTTCAGCTCCTCCATCAGGTTGTCCTTGGTATGCAGGCGTCCGGCGGTGTCGGCGATCAGCACATCGATGCCCCGGGCCTTGGCGGCCTGCACGGCATCGAAGATCACCGAAGCGGAGTCGGCGCCGGTGTGCTGGGCGATCACCGGGATCTGGTTACGCTCGCCCCATACCTGCAGCTGCTCGACCGCGGCAGCGCGGAAGGTGTCTCCGGCGGCGAGCATGACTTTCTTGCCTTCGAGCTGCAGCTTCTTGGCCAGCTTGCCGATGGTGGTGGTCTTGCCGGCGCCGTTCACGCCGACCACGAGGATCACGTAGGGCTTGTTCTGCGCCTCGACCTTCAGCGGCTGTTCGACCGGACGCAGCAGCGCGGCCAACTCTTCCTGCAGCGACTGGTACAGCGCGTCGGCGTCGGCCAATTGCTTGCGGGCGACCTTCTGGGTCAGGTTCTGGACGATCGCGGAAGTGGCCTCGACGCCGACGTCGGCAGTCAGCAGACGAGTCTCGATCTCGTCGAGCAGGTCGTCATCGATGACCTTCTTGCCCAGGAACAGGCTGGCCATACCTTCGCCGATGCTGGCGCTGGTCTTCGAAAGGCCCTGTTTCAGGCGGGCGAAGAAGCCCAGCTTGGACTGTTCGGCGCTGGCCGGAGCTGCGGCAACAGGTGCTACCGGCTCTGGCGCCGGCCGCTCGGGGATGGCCGGCGGGGCCTTGGGTTCGAGGTCCGGGACCAGGGCGACGGGCTCTTCGGCAACGGGCAGGACCAGGTTGCTGACGGGCGCCTCGACGGGCTGGGCTTGCGGGGGCTGCGCGGCCTCTGGGACGGTCGCTATCGGCGCAGGGCACGGTGGCTCTGCTGCGGCGGGCGGCGCAGCCGCCGGCAAGCCGGTGTCTACAGGGGCCGGGGCCGGCTCCGAAGGCGGCACAGGCTCTGGTGCTGTGGAGGCTGCAGGGACCACCGGCGCGGGGGCAGCAGGCACCTCCACTGGCTCAGCCGGGGCCGGCGCAGGCTGGGGATCGACCTGCGGCGCTACCGGCTCTGCGGGTTGCGTGTCAGGGGCTTGTGGCTGTTCGGCGACAGGTTGCTGCGGCTTCTTGCGAAACCAGCTGAACAGGCCTTTTTTCTCGCCAGCCTCGGCCGGCGCTTTTTTGTCGTCGTTGGAACCAAACATGGAAGACGGCTATCTCAGGGTAGCGATGGGCCAGCATTGGCGCATCAGGAATTCTCTAAACGCAGAACAGACTATTTTGAATCCGGCTGGTTCATGCGCAATGTTTTGTCGTAGGGTCCTGTGGGCCAGAACGGCGACAGGCATGGTCGCCAGGCAACCGGATCAGTATCCTAGCACCTCCTGGCCCGCCGACGCTAAACCCTGCGGGCCGCCGAACAGGTCAAACACCGTATGAATGCTCTAGCCCGCCGCGCCGCTGGCCTGCTGCTCAGCACGCTCTGCCTGCCACTGGCCGCCTTCGCCGCCGATGTGCAGCCGACCCACGAATTCATTCTCGACAACGGCCTCAAAGTGGTCGTACGCGAGGATCACCGCGCCCCGGTCGTGGTTTCGCAGATCTGGTACAAGGTCGGCTCCAGCTACGAAACGCCCGGGCAGACGGGCCTGTCCCACGCCCTGGAGCACATGATGTTCAAGGGCAGCGCCAAGGTCGGCCCCGGCGAAGCCTCGCGCATCCTGCGCGACCTGGGCGCAGAGGAGAACGCTTTCACCAGCGACGACTACACCGCCTATTACCAGGTGCTAGCCCGTGACCGCCTGCCCGTCGCCCTGGAGTTGGAGGCCGATCGACTGGCCAGCCTGCGCCTGCCGGCCGACGAGTTCAGCCGCGAAATCGAGGTCATCAAGGAGGAGCGCCGCCTGCGCACCGACGATCAGCCGAGCGCCAAGGCCTTCGAGCTGTTCCGCAGCATGGCCTATCCGGCCAGCGGCTACCACACACCGACCATCGGCTGGATGGCCGACCTCGAGCGAATGAAGGTCGAAGAGCTGCGTAACTGGTACGAATCCTGGTATGCGCCGAACAATGCGACCCTGGTGGTGGTCGGCGATGTCACCGCCGACGAGGTCAAGGGCCTGGCCCAGAAGTACTTCGGCGCCATCCCGAAACGCGCCGTACCGCCGGCCAAGCTGCCGCTGGAACTGGCCGAGCCCGGTAACCGTCTGCTCACGCTGCATGTCCGCACTCAACTGCCGAGCCTGATCTACGGCTTCAACGTGCCGGGCCTGGCCACCGCCAAGGACCCCAGCACCGTACATGCCCTGCGCCTGATCTCGGCACTGCTCGACGGCGGCTACAGCGCGCGCATGCCGGCACGCCTGGAGCGCGACCAGGAGCTGGTGGCCGGCGCTTCGTCGAGCTACAACGCCTTCACCCGTGGCGACAGCTTGTTCATGATCTCGGCCACGCCGAACGTGCAGAAGCACAAGACCCTGGCCGATGTCGAAAAAGGCATCTGGCAGTTGCTCGATGAGCTCAAGACCACACCGCCGAGCAGCGAAGAGCTGGAGCGGGTGCGTGCCCAGGTGATCGCCGGGCTGGTCTTCGACCGCGACTCCATCAGTAGCCAGGCCACCACCATTGGCCAACTGGAGACGGTCGGCCTGTCCTGGAAGCTGATCGACAGTGAGCTGGACGAGCTCAAGCGCGTGACGCCGCAGGACATCCAGAATGCCGCGCGCACCTACTTCACCCGCGAACGCCTGAGCGTTGCCCATGTATTGCCCGAGGAGTCCGCTCATGAGTGATCGCAGCGCACCACGCTACACCCTGATCGGCGCTGGCATCATCGCCCTGGTGGTGGCCTTGGCCGCCGTGCTGGCACGCCCGGTCCACGCCGAAGCCGAGACCAGCGCCGCGCGCCCGGCCAATACCTTGCAGTCGCTGGCCGAGCTGGACGGCAAGACGCCCAGCCGGCGCCAGTTGAACATCCAGAACTGGACCACAGCCGAAGGTGCCCGCGTACTCTTCGTCGAGGCTCGCGAGCTGCCGATGTTCGACCTGCGCGTGACCTTCGCCGCCGGCAGCAGCCAGGATGGCGCCACGCCAGGCCTGGCCACCCTGACCAACGCCATGCTCAACGAGGGGGTGGCCGGCAAGGACGTGACCGCCATTGCCGAAGGTTTCGAAAGCCTGGGCGCGGACTTCGGCAACGGCTCCTACCGCGACATGGCGATTGCCTCGTTGCGCAGCCTGAGCGCCAAGGACAAACGCGAACCGGCGCTCAAGCTGTTCGCCGAGGTGGCCGGTAAGCCGACCTTTCCCGAAGACGCGCTCAAGCGCATCAAGAACCAGCTGCTGGCCGGTTTCGAGTACGAAAAACAGAACCCTGGCAAGATCGCCGGCAAGGCGCTGTTCGCCAAGCTCTATGGCGACCACCCCTACGCCCACTCCAGCGACGGCACCGCCGAAAGCATCCCGGGCATTACCCTGGAACAACTGCGCGCCTTCCACGCCAAGGCCTACACCGCTGGCAACGCGGTCATCGCCCTGGTTGGCGATCTCAGCCGCAGCGAAGCCGAGGCCGTCGCCGCCCAGGTCTCCGCCGCCCTGCCCAAGGGCCCTGCACTGGCCGCGCCAGCCGAGCCGGTCGAGCCCAAACCGGGTATGACCCACATCGACTTTCCGAGCAAACAGACCCACCTGATGCTCGCTGAGCTGGGCATCGATCGCCAGGACCCCGACTGGCCTGCCCTGTCCCTGGGCAACCAGATCCTCGGCGGTGGCGCCTTCGGCACTCGGCTGATGAGCGAAGTGCGGGAAAAACGCGGCCTGACCTATGGCGTATACTCGGCATTCAGCCCCATGCAGGTTCGCGGCCCGTTCATGATCAACCTGCAGACCCGTGCCGAACTCAGCGAGGGCACGCTGAAGCTGGTCCAGGAGATCCTCGCCGAGTACCTGAAGAACGGTCCGACCCAGCAGGAACTCGACGATGCCAAGCGTGAGCTGGCCGGCAGCTTCCCGCTGTCCAACGCCAGCAATGCCAGCATCGTCGGCCAGTTAGGTGCCATCGGTTTCTACAACCTGCCACTGACCTGGCTGGAAGACTTCATGCAGCAATCCCAGGCGCTGACCGTCGACCAGGTCAAGGTCGCGATGAACAAGCACCTGGCTGCCGACAAGCTGGTGATCGTCACCGTCGGCCCGAAAGTGCCGCAGAAACCGCTGCCGGCCCCCACTGACAAACCCGCCGAGCAACCGCTCGGCGTACCGGAGCACTAATGCCCAGATCCACCCCTCCCGCCCGCCCGCAAGCCGGCCAAAGCAAGGGCCAGGGCCACCTACGCATCATCGCCGGTGAGTGGCGCAGCCGCCGCCTGGCGGTACCGGACGGCGAAGGCCTGCGGCCGACGCCTGATCGCGTGCGCGAAACTCTGTTCAACTGGCTGGCGCCGTACATCGAAGGGGCGCGGGTGCTGGATGCCTTCACCGGCAGTGGCGCCCTGGTGCTCGAAGCGCTGTCGCGCGGCGCAGAAGATGCGGTGGCCCTGGACAGCAACCCGGCGGCCATCGCCAATCTGAAGAACAACCTCGAGATCCTCCGCTGTCCACGCGGCCAGATCCTTCAAACCGACGCCCTGCGCTACCTCCAGGGCCCGGCCAAGCAGCAGTTCGATCTGGTGTTCCTCGACCCGCCATTCCACCAAGACCTGCTGGCCGACACCTGCGGCCTGTTGGAGCAGAACGCCTGGCTGCGTGAGCAAGCCTGGATCTACACCGAAAGCGAAGCGGCACCGTCGAGTCTGGCGATGCCGGGCAACTGGCGTCTGCATCGCGAGAAAAAGACCGGGCAGGTGCATTACGCCTTGTGGCACAGAGATTGATCGGGCCGATGGCCACGAGTTGAAGACTTAACTACCGCCATTGCACCTCGGGCATGGCTGAAGCTGCTCCTTCCGATTCATCCAGGAGCAGTTCAGCCATGCCCGACACCTCACGTGCGCAATTCTCATTGCAGCACTTCACCCTGGCCAATGGCCTCAAGGTCTATCTGCGCGAAGATCATCGCGCCCCGCTGGTCAGCGTCCAACTCTGGTACCACGTGGGTTCCAGCTACGAGCCCGAGGGTCACAGCGGGTTATCCCACGCCCTTGAGCATCTGATGTTCGAAGGCAGCAGCAAACTGGCCGCGGGCGAATACTTCCAATTGATGTCGCGTCTCGGTGGCGATCCCAATGCCTATACCTTCTCGGACGCCACGGTCTATCCCGTCACCTTGCCTGCCAGCCGTATGGAGGTCGCCCTTGAAGCCATGGCCGATGCGATGGCCACGGCGACACTGAGCGAAGCACCGTTCGAGCGCGAACTCGCCGTCGTCATGGCAGAGCGCCGGGTAGATGTCGACAACAAACCTTTTGCCGTCGCTGTCGAGCAACACAAGCTGCTGGCCCACGGCAGGAGCGGCTACGCCACACCAACCCGCGGTTTCCGAGAAGACCTGCAGCAGCTGGCTCAGGCCGCGGCGCTTAGCTGGTACCAGCGCTGGTATCACCCCAACAACGCCACACTGGCGGTGGTTGGCGCCGCGCACCCGGCGCAATTGCGCACGCTGGTAGAGCGTCACTTCGGCGCGATTCCCGCTCATCCCCTGCCCATCGCGCCACTCCCTCGACACGACCAGACGCTGACCCGCCGCACGCAATCGGTGCGCATCGAGGGCCTGCGCGAAGGCCTGATCATGAGTTTCAACTGCCCTAGCCTGGCCACCGCTGATGACCCGACCCAAGCCCAGGCGTTGCGCCTGATCCCCGAACTGCTCACCCAGGGCGCCTCCGCACGACTGCAGCGCTCGATGGTCGCGGAACAACCGCTGCTGCAAGGCGTGAAAGGCGGCTATGACCTGCTGCTTCGCGGCGACGGCCTGCTGACATTTAGTGCCTTCAACGACCCCGCCAAAGCCACGCCGGAGCAGGCTCAGGAACAATTGCTGCGGGAAATCAGCGCGCTTCGCCTGACGCCGCCCACAGCAGCAGAACTCCAGCGGGCCAAAGCCCAGCTGATGGCGAAAGAGGTGTTTGCCCGGGATGACATCGCCAAACAAGCCGACATGTTGGGCCGCATGGCCGCCTGTGGCCTCGACCCAACCGAACTGGAGTTCGAGACAACGATGATCGAGGGCCTGACCGACGTGCAAGTCTGCCAAGCCGTAGAAGCCTTCCTGAGCGACGACCGCCTGACGACCACTTTCATGAGTGGCATGGAGAGCCATGATGAATGACATGACCCGTTTGACTTCCCTCCAAGGGCTGGACCTCAACCACCTGGAACCTGTCGATACCCACGTGCAGACCTGGACGACCGAGGCCGGTACACGCGTCCAGTTCGTCGAAGCGCGAGGGCTGCCCGTCGTCGATCTGGTCCTGCGCTTTGGCGCCGGAGTCGTCCAGGACACCGACAAATCGGGCTTGGCTGCGCTGACGCTGTACATGCTCGATGAAGGCAGCGATGGGCTCACCGCGAGCGAGCATGCGGTGGCCCTGGAGCGCCTGGGCGCAGAAGTCAGCAAGGAGGTGCGCCTGGAAGAAGCCGTGCTGAGCTTGCGCAGCCTCAGCCAGCGGACCTTGCTCGACCCTGCCCTGGCACTGTTCGGCGCAATGGCCGCTAAGCCTGACTTTTTGCCGGCCGCGCTGGAAAAAGTGAAGTCGCAGACGCTCGCATATACCGCCTCACGCCTCAGAAACCCCATCGTGCAGGCACGCTCCGCGGCCTTCGGCTATCTATTCGATGGCCACCCCTATGGCAACCCGAACGGCACCACGCCGGAGGGAATCGAAGCCGTCACGGTAGACGACCTCAGGGCCTTCCACCGCAGAGCTTATAGTGCCAGCAACCTGCAAATGACTCTGGTGGGTGACCTATCCACTACCGAGGCCAAGGCCATTGCCCACCGCATCAGCCAGACTTTGCCACAGGACTGGACAGCCCTACCTCCGCCAGCAGTGGCCGAAGTCCCTGCCATGACGTTGCATGTCGAGCGACCCGGCGCGAGCAATTGCGTGCTCCTCGCATTGCCCATGAACGTTCCGGCAAACGATCCGCAATTCCTGGCCATGGTGCTGGCGAGCGAGATCCTGACCTCAGGCCTGGACTCCAGGCTGATGACCGAACTGCGTCAGCGCAGGGGGCTGACCTATGACGTGAGTTCGAAGATCTCGGCGATGCGTTCAGGCGGCGTGTTCATGATCGAATGGGACATCGCCTCGGACCTGGTAGAGGCCAGCAAGACACTGGTCGGCACGCTGTTGCAACGGTTCATCGATGAAGGACCCACCGAGGCGGAACTGGAACAGGCTCGGCACCAGTTGGCTGGCGAGCTGCTGCGTAACGTTGCCCAGAACAAACGACTCGCCGGTTTGTTGTCGGTCACCGCCAGGCAGCGCCAACCAGAGGGCTATCTGAACGGCTACAACGCCATGCTGAACGGTCTCACCACGGGCGCAGTACGGGAAACCCTCAGGCGCAGGCTCGACCTGCGCCAGGCGGTGTGGGTAAGCGTGGGGCCAACCGTCGATCAGCAACCGCTGCCGGAACTGCCCGACACCGACTAATGGGTACAGACACAGGAGCGGTATTTCGTGGCACTCTAGACAGGCACAACACGAGTCGCCCAGCATGCCCAGTCTTACCGCCAGCTTCCGCCCGGCCACCGGCCTGTCCAATCCTCACCTGCAGACCCTGTGGGGACCGTTGTGGCGCAAGCTGCCGACGCTCGAACGCAACCGCGAGCGCCTATGGCTGGCCGATGGCGACTTCCTCGACCTGGACTGGCATGGGCCGCATCAGCCCGGCTCGCCCTTGGTGATGATCCTGCATGGTCTCACCGGCTCTTCCCATTCGCCCTATGTCAAAGGCTTGCAGCAATCGCTGCAGGCCCGCGGCTGGGCGAGTGTGGCTGTGAACTGGCGCGGCTGTTCGGGTGAACCGAACCTGTTACCACGCAGCTATCACTCTGGCGCCAGCGAAGACCTGGCCGAAGTCGTCGCCCACCTGCAAGCCCAGCGGCCCATGGCCCCACTGTATGCC
The DNA here is from genome assembly GCF_004357765.1 of Pseudomonas putida. Classification (GTDB taxonomy): domain Bacteria; phylum Pseudomonadota; class Gammaproteobacteria; order Pseudomonadales; family Pseudomonadaceae; genus Aquipseudomonas; species Aquipseudomonas putida_U. Next base: position 419,906 of record NZ_SMTE01000002.1, read on the forward strand.
GTGGGCTATTCGCTGGGCGGCAACGTGCTGCTCAAGTACCTGGGTGAAAGCGGTACGGCCAGCGGGTTGGAGGCGGCCGTGGCGGTGTCGGTGCCGTTTCGCCTGGATCTATGCGCCGACCGCATTGGCCAGGGCTTTTCCAAGGTCTACCAGGCACATTTCATGCGAGAAATGCTTGCTTATGTGCAGGTCAAGCAGCGTCACTTCCGTGACCAGGGGCACCACGAACGGCTGGCCACCCTGGACCGCCTTGGACCCTTGCGCAACCTGCGGACGTTCTGGGATTTCGACGGCAAGGTGACAGCCCCGCTCAATGGTTTCGCCGATGCCCAGGACTACTATCGCCGCTCGTCGAGCCGCTATTTCCTGGGGCAGAACCGCACACCGACACTGATCATTCAATCCGCCGACGACCCTTTCGTTTCCAGCCACAGCCTGCCAACGACCAACGAACTGGCGCCAAGGACGCAGCTAGAGTTGCATGCGCGCGGCGGCCACGTGGGCTTCGTCGAGGGCAGCCTGCGCAATCCGAGCTATTACCTGGAGCGGCGAATTCCGCAGTGGCTGGTCGAAGGCAGTTAAACCCTTCAGCCTGGGCTACTCTCCAATGGCCACGCCATGCTGCGGATCATTGATCCACTCGCTCCACGACCCGGCATACAGCCGGCCCAGCGGGTAGCCTGCCAGTGCCAAGGCGAACAGGTTGTGGCACGCCGTCACCCCGGACCCGCAGTACGCCACCAGCTGCTCGGGCGCACGCCCGGCCAATAGCTGGGCAAAGCGCTGCTTGAGCGCTTCTGGCGCCAGGAAGCGCCCATCCGAACCGAGATTGTCGGTGAATGTCGCGCATTGGGCGCCGGGAATGTGTCCTGCCACTGGATCGATGGGCTCCACCTCGCCGCGAAAACGTGGCAACGCCCGCGCATCGACCAGGGTCAACTCGGCGCTGCCCAGGCGCTTGGCCAAGTGCTCCGCATCGATCAACAGCCTGGGGTCCGGCTCGCCCTCGAAGCTACCCTCGCGTTTGGCCGGCGGATCCAGGCTCAGCGGCAGATGGGCAGCGTGCCAGGCCTTGAGACCTCCATCGAGGATCGCCACACCGCTGCGCTTGCCCAGCCAGACCAGCAACCACCAGGCACGGGCAGCGAAAGCGCCGGGGCCATCGTCGTACAGCACCACCTCACTGTCGTCGTCCACACCCCATTCGCGCAGGCGTTCGACCAGTCGGCGCGCATCCGGCAGCGGATGGCGGCCGGTCCTGCCCTTGCTCACCGGGCCGCTCAGGTCACGTTCCAGGTCGGCGAAATGCGCCCCGGCGATGTGCCCCTCGGCATAGCTGCGCTGGCCGTAGTCGGCATCCTCCAGGGCAAAACGACAATCGAGGATCACCAGCTTGGGCGAGTCCAGACGCTCGGCCAGCTGTTGCGGGGTGATCAATTGCGCAAGGGGCATGACAGTCTCCTGATCGATGGCACGGTGACCCTGGCCTAGTGCTCCAGGGCCTGATTGAACGGAACGTGGAATTCTTCGCAGAGCGTTTCCACGGCACCGCGGGCATTGGCGGTGACGAAGCCGAGCTCCAGCACCAATACCTGATAGACACCGCGCTTGAAGGCTTCTTCCCCCAAGTGCGCCGAATGCTCGCGGGTGGTGCTGAGAAAACGTACCCATGAGGTCAGGACGATCCAGGCATTGATGGTCAGCGACTCGATCTGCGCCGGCTCCATGGCCAGGATCCCGGCCTCGACGAAACCACGGTAGATCGCCTGGCCCTGGCGCAGGCAGCGCTCGGAAAAACGCCGATAACGGGCAGCCAGCTCGGGGTCGCTGTCGAGCAGATGTTCCAGGTCGCGGTGCAGGAAACGGTAGTTCCACATCGCCGCGAGCAACGCCTTGAGGTAGAAACGCTTGTCCTCGACAGTGGCCGCGCGCCCCTGCGGCGGACGCAGAAAGCTGTCCACCAGCGCTTCGTACTGGCTGAACAGCAAGGCGATGATCGCCTGCTTGTTGGGGAAGTGGTAGTACAGGTTGCCGGGCGACATTTCCAGGTGCGCGGCGATGTGATTGGTGGTGACGCTCCGCTCGCCCTGCTGGTTGAACAGCTCCAGGCTGTTGTGCACGATGCGCTCGCGGGTCTTCATGCGCGGGGCCATGCTCAGCTCCCAATCTGCAGGCTCTCGATAATGCCGCCATATTACGGTGTATCGCGCTGCTGATGCACCGTCGGGTTGCGTGAAAAAAAATCGCGCCAGGGTCACTTTTAGAGTATAGGCTCTAGAAAAAACCAGCCGAGACGGGACACCGCCGTGACCTCGCCCATCGCCCTGACTGCTGTGCCATCGGACACCGACCTGGCGTGGACGTTCGCCACCCAACGCCAGGCCTTCGCCGGCAATCCCATGCCCCCTGCGGCGCAGCGCCGACAATGGCTGAAAAGCCTGCGGGCAGCACTGCTGGCAGAGCAACAGGCGTTGATCGCTGCCATCGACCAGGACTTCGACGGCCGAAGCGCCGATGAGACCCTGTTGGCCGAGCTACTGCCCTCGGTGCAAGGCATCCGCCATGCCGAGCGCCACTTGCAACGCTGGATGCGCCCGGCCAGGCGAAGCGTCGGCCTGGCCTTCCAGCCGGCCAATGCCCGGGTGCTCTACCAGCCCCTGGGCGTAGTCGGCATCATCGTGCCCTGGAACTACCCGCTGTTTCTCGCCATCGGCCCGCTGACCTGCGCGCTGGCCGCTGGCAACCGGGTCATGCTCAAGCTCAGCGAGGCCACACCGGCCACAGCCCAGGCACTCAAGGCGCTGCTCGAGCGGGTGTTCCCGGCAGACCTGGTCAGCGTGGTGCTGGGCGAGATCGAGATCGGCCAGGCCTTCGCCAGGCTGCCGTTCGACCACTTGCTGTTCACTGGCGCCACCTCTATCGGACGCCAGGTCATGCTGGCCGCCGCGCAAAACCTCACGCCAGTGACCCTGGAACTGGGCGGCAAGTCTCCGGCCATCGTCTCGGCCAACGTGCCCTTGGCGACAGCCGCCGAGCGCATCGCCTTCGGCAAGACCCTCAATGCCGGCCAGACCTGCGTCGCCCCCGACTACGTCCTGGTGCCCCGAGCACGCCTGCAGGCGTTCAGCGAGGCCTACCGCGAGGCGGTGCACCGGTTGTACCCGCGCATCGCTGACAACAACGACTACAGCGCGATCATCAACCCCAGGCAGTGGCAGCGCTTGCAGCACTTGTTGGACGATGCCCGCAGAAAAGGTGCCGAGGTCATCGACCTGTACCCTGGCGAGGCCCCCCAAGGCAGACGCCTGCCGCCCCATCTGCTGCTGGGGGTCAACGACGGCATGCAGGTGATGCAGGACGAGATCTTTGGCCCTTTGCTGCCGCTGGTGCCCTACGACCACCTCGATGAGGCTCTGGACTATATCAACCAGCGCCCGCGCCCACTGGCGCTGTACTACTTCGGATACGATCGAGCCGAGCAACGCCGGGTGCTGCAGCACAGCCATTCCGGCGGCGTCTGCCTGAATGACACCCTACTGCACGTGGCTCAGGATGACCTGCCATTCGGTGGCATCGGCCCTTCCGGCATGGGTCATTACCACGGTCACGATGGTTTCCTGACCTTCAGCAAGGCCAAGGCCGTGTTGGCCAAACAGCGCCTGAATGCCGCCCGGCTGATCTACCCGCCCTATGGCAAAGCGTTGCAGCGCCTGGTCTACAAGCTTTTCATCCGCTGAGGTCCGGGCCATGCATCGTCGTGATCTGCTGCGTTTGAGCCTCGGTGCCAGTGTTTTCCTCGGCACCGCCAGCCTGCTCGGCTGCACCCAACAAACGCCTGCCAGCGGTTACCAGGCGCTGCGCGAAGACGACCTGCCCGTGCTGCTGGCGCTGATCCCAGTGGTCCTTGCTGGCACAGGCGCCAGCGACACGTTGGTCCTGCATAGCCTTGACCACACGTTGGCGGCGCTGTCGCCGGAAATGCTCAAGCTCACCCGACAGCTGTTCGACGTGCTCAGCCTGCCCCTGACGCGAGGTCCGTTGACCGGTATCTGGGGCGCCTGGTCCGAGGCCAGTCCTGGGGAGGTCACGGCCTTCCTGCAACGCTGGCAGGACAGCTCGCTGAACCTGCTGCGCATGGGGCATGCCTCGCTGCTGCAACTGCTGTTGATGGCCTGGTACGAGCGCCCGGAAGCGTGGGCTGCCTGCGGCTATCCTGGGCCACCGAACATCTGACCGACAACCCACAAGAGCATCGCAAATGCCAGTGACCGACCCCTTTCGCCAAGGCCTGGAGCGCGGCTGGATCACCTACGACGGCTCGCGCCTGGAGCAGAACCTGAACCTGGAGGCCGATATCGCCGTGATCGGCAGCGGCGCTGGTGGCGCCACCAGCGCGCAGATGCTCAGTGCGGCGGGCTTCAAGGTGCTGTTGATCGAGGAAGGCCCGCTCAAGACCAGCAGCGACTTCCACCTGCTGGAGAACGAGGCCTACGCCAGCCTCTACCAGGAAGGCCTGGGCAGGATGAGCAAGGATGGCGCCATCACCATTCTGCAAGGCCGCGCCGTGGGCGGCACCACCCTGGTCAACTGGGCCTCGTGCTTTCGCACGCCAGCACCGACCCTGGCCCACTGGGCTGCGGCACACGGTGTGACCGGCCTGGACGCCGACGCCCTGCGCCCGTGGTTCGAGCGCATGGAACAGGAACTGGGTATCACGCCGTGGGCCATGCCCCCCAATGCCAACAACGAAGTGCTGCGCCGCGGTTGCGAACAGCTCGGTTACCGCTGGGCGGTGATCCCGCGTAACGTGCGTGGCTGCTGGAACCTCGGCTATTGCGGCATGGGCTGCCCGGTCAACGCCAAGCAGTCGATGCTGGTCACCCGAATCCCCGCCACCCTCGAACAGGGTGGCGAACTGCTGTATCTGGCCCGTGCAGAGCGCTTCGAGCACGACGGCGAGCGCATCGCCCACCTCCATTGCCAGGCGCTGGACGCCCAAGGCGTTCAGCGTACCGGGCGCACCATCCGGATACGCGCCCGGCACTACATTCTGGCGGGCGGCGGCATCAACAGCCCCGCCCTGCTGATGCGCTCCGAGGCCCCCGACCCGCATGGACGCTTGGGTCGGCGGACTTTCCTGCACTTGGTCAACTTCAGTGCCGCGCGCTTCAGTGAACGCATCGACCCGTACTACGGTGCTCCGCAATCGATCTACAGCGACCATTTTCAGTGGGCGGCGGGCGTCACCGGGCCCGTCGGCTACAAACTGGAGGTACCGCCGCTGCATCCGGCCCTGGCCAGCACTCTGTTCGGCGGACATGGGGCCGACAACGCCCAGCGCATGGCCGAACTGCCGCACACCCACGTGATGCTGGCGCTGCTGCGTGATGGCTTCCACCCCGACAGCCCTGGCGGCAACGTGACGTTGCGCAGCGATGGCTCGCCGGTACTCGACTACCCGATCACCGACTACCTGCGCGATGGCCTGCGCCGGGCGTACCACAGCATGGCGCAGATCCAGTTCGCCGCTGGTGCCACCGAGGTCATGCCGCTGCACAGCGATGCCGGCCGGGCCAGCGAGCTGGCGCAGACACGTGGGATGATCGACCGCCTGCGCCTGGAGCCGTTTCGTACGCGTCTGGGCAGCGCCCACGTGATGGGTGGCTGCGCCATGGGCGAAGACCCGCGCCAGGCAGTCTGCGACAGCCTGGGCCGCCATCACCAACTGGAAAACCTGTCGATTCACGACGGCTCGCTATTCCCCACCAGCATCGGCGCCAACCCACAACTGTCGGTATATGCCATCAGTGCCAGACTCACCGATGCGCTTGCCCGCCGCCTGGCCAACGGCGCATGAAGACGAACCCAGAGACTGTCCATAATTACCTTCGGCCGACCGTGTCACTTGGCCGCAGCGCGTTCGCTGCGCTACCATCCGACTCCCGACGCACTCCAGCCAGGATGACGCGATGAACCGAGTGTTGTACCCAGGTACCTTCGACCCCATTACCAAAGGCCATGGCGACTTGGTCGAGCGCGCTTCGCGGCTGTTCGACCACGTGATCATCGCGGTAGCGGCCAGCCCGAAGAAAAACCCCCTGTTTCCTCTGGAACAACGGGTAGCGCTGGCACGTGAGGTCACCAAGCACCTGCCCAATGTCGAAGTCATCGGCTTCTCCTCGCTGCTGGCGCACTTCGCCAAGGAACAAGGCGCCAACGTGTTCCTGCGCGGCCTGCGAGCGGTATCGGACTTCGAGTACGAGTTCCAGTTGGCGAACATGAACCGGCAACTGGCCCCGGACGTCGAAAGCCTGTTCCTGACGCCCTCGGAGCGCTACTCGTTCATTTCCTCGACCCTGGTCCGGGAGATCGCGGCGCTGGGCGGCGACATCACCAAGTTCGTCCACCCGGCGGTGGCCGACGCACTGACCGAGCGCTTCAAGAAGTGAGCTACACCGCCTGATCATCGCGCCCGCGTGCACTGCGGGCGCGAATGCGGCACAATTGTGCCCATTGCGTTTGAACATGCCCGGGCCCAATGCCCAGGCCGGAGCCCCCATGTCCCTGATCATCACCGACGATTGCATCAACTGCGACGTCTGCGAACCCGAGTGCCCGAACGAGGCCATCTCCCAAGGCGAAGAGATCTACGTGATCGACCCCAACCTGTGCACCCAGTGCGTAGGCCATTACGACGAGCCGCAGTGCCAGCAGGTCTGCCCGGTCGACTGCATCCCACTGGATGAAGCGCACCCGGAGACCGAAGAGCAACTGATGGCCAAGTACCGCCGCATCACCGGCAAGGACTGATCACCGCCCCATCGCCGACAAGCCGGCGAAGGGGCGCCTGTATCAGCGCTGGCAGCGCGGGCAGAACACACTGGCGCGCTGCCCGAGCTTCACCTCGCGCAAAGTCGTGCCGCATAGCTTGCAGGGCAAGCCACCGCGCCCGTAGACGAACAGTTCCTGCTGAAAGTATCCCGGCTGCCCATCCCCGCCGAGGAAATCGCGCAGGGTAGTACCGCCTTGCTCGATGGCTGCCGCCAGTACCCGCTTGATCTCGATGGCCAGCTTCAGGTAACGGGCTCGCGAGATCCCGCCTGCCTCCCGGCGCGGATCGATGCCAGCGGCGAACAGCGCCTCGGTGGCGTAGATGTTGCCCACCCCCACCACCACTGCGTTGTCCATGATGAACGGCTTGACCGCCATCGAACGCCCACGGGACAGCTGGAATAGCCGCTCGCCGTCGAACAGGTCGGTCAACGGCTCCGGGCCCAGGCGCAGCAACAGTTCGTGATTGAGCGGGTCGAGGCTCCACAGCATCGCACCGAACCGACGGGGGTCGGTATAGCGCAGCATCAGCCCCGATTCCAATTCGATGTCCACGTGCTCATGCTTGGCCGCGGGGAGCCCCACCTCGACCAGGCGCAGGTTGCCCGACATGCCCAGGTGACTGATCAACGTGCCGACCTCGGCGTTGATCAACAGGTACTTGGCCCGTCGCTGCACGGTGACGATACGCTGCCCGGACAAGCGCACATCCAGGTCCTCCGGGATCGGCCAGCGCAGGCGGCGGTCGCGCACCACCACACGGCTGACCCGTTGGCCCTCCAGATGCGGAGCGATACCGCGCCGGGTCGTCTCGACCTCTGGTAGTTCTGGCATGCGTCAGTGCCCTCCCAGCTCGCGGATGTTCTGCTTGAGCTGCTCGAAGTCGTATTCCGACAGACCGATGTAGTCCAGTACCAGCGGGCCGACCGCTTGCCACTCGTGATCGACCGATTGATTGCCCAGCACTCGATAGGAGGCGCAGATGTGCTCGGCCATCTTCAGGACCGCCAGCAGGTTCTTGAGCTGAGTCTGGGCGTTGCGCGAGGACTCTTCGCGGAACACCGCCAGGGCATTGTGGTGATTGGCGATCGCCGCACTGATGTGCTCCGGCAGGCGCCAGGACTTGGCGGTGAAGTAGCCGACCACCGAATGGTTGGTGTTGAACACTCGATTCTCGGTGTCCACTACCCGGGTCCGCTCATCGGCCTTGGCGTAGGCATCCTCCAGCACCTCCATGTATTCCGGAAAGCGCTTGAGCATCAACGGCACACCACAATCGTGGAACAGGCCGAGGGTGTAGGCCTCGTCCGCGGACTGAATGCCGGTACGCTTGGCCAGGGTCAGGCAAGTCATGGCCACGTCCTGGGCGGTGTCCCAGAAGCGATTGAGGGTAACGATGGTCTCGTCGCTCATCTCGCCCTTGATCGACTGGGCGTTGATCAGGTTGATGATCGAGCGGCTACCCAACAGGTTAACTGCACGCTGGATCGAGCCGATCTTGTTGGAAAGCCCGAAATGCGGCGAATTCACCAACTTGAGCAGGGCGCCGGCAAGGCCCGGATCCTGGGAGATCAGCTTGGCGATGGTCTCGAGGTCGGGGTCGGGCATGTATTGCTCGAACTGCAGGTCGACCATGATCTGCGGTTGCGGCGGGATGGTGATGCCTTGCAGGGCTTGCTGGATCTGCTCGGCGCTGAGTTCCTGGGACATTAGTGCTTACTCGATGGGGACGGGCGATTCTAACCTCTGTCCAGCGCCTGACGCAGCAATCGGCAGCGCTGTAACCATTGGCGCATTGCGCAGGAACTTTGCCCTCGCAGCGCAGGCCTTCTGGTACAGCCCTACTGAAAAAGGAGTACCACCGATGAGTACCGATTTGAACGGCAAGCGCGTCGCCTTCCTGGTAACCGATGGTTTCGAGCAGGTCGAGCTGACCGGCCCTCGCGATGCCCTGCAACAGTGCGGTGCGGTCGTGGATATCCTCAGCGACAAACAAGGCTCGGTGCGCGGCTGGAACCACGACAAACCGGCGGATGAATTTGCCGTCGACACGACGTTCGAAGCCGCCAACCTGGACTTGTACGATGCCCTGGTACTGCCAGGTGGTGTACAGAATTCCGACACCATTCGCCTGATCCCTGGTGCGCAAAAGCTGGTGAAAAGCCATGCCGCCGCAGGTCGACCACTGGCGGTGATCTGCCACGGCGGCTGGCTGCTGGTGTCTTGCGGGCTTGTCGAAGGCAAGCGCATGACCAGCTACAAGACCCTGCAGGACGATATCCGCAATGCAGGGGGCAACTGGGTGGATGAAGAGGTGGTGGTCGACGGTAACCTGATCACCAGTCGCCAACCGGATGATATCCCCGCATTCAACGAAGCATTGATCAAGGCCCTGAAAGGCTGATCCATCTCTGCGGTCCCATCGCTGCAGGCGCGAGCTTGTCGGCGATGGGGCCCAACACTTTGTCGAACCCCGCACCGCCCCAGGGACCAACACGCTATAATCCCGCTCTTTTTTCCGGAGCGACGTCATGTCCCTGCCCAGCCTTCGCCTCAAAGCCAATGCCGACCGCCGCCTGCGCGCCGGCCACCTGTGGGTCTACAGCAACGAAGTCGATGTTGCCGCCACCCCACTGCAAGGCCTTCAGGCCGGTCAGCAAGCAGTCCTCGAGGCGGCCAGCGGCAAACCCCTGGGCATCGTCGCGCTGAGCCCGAACAACCTGATCTGTGCCCGCCTGCTGTCGCGCGATGCCAAGCTGCCGCTCGACAAATCGCTGCTGGTGCACCGCCTGAACGTCGCCCTGTCGCTGCGCGAGCGCTTGTTCGACAAGCCCTGCTACCGCCTGGTCTACGGTGACTCCGACCTGCTTCCGGGCCTGGTGGTCGACCGCTTCTTCGATATCCTCGTGGTCCAACTCGCCTCGGCCACCATGGAAGCACACAAGGACGACGTGATCGCCGCCTTGGTACAGGTGCTCAAGCCAAGTGGCATCCTGTTCAAGAACGACTCGGCCGCCCGTGACGCCGAAGGCCTTGAACGTTACGTCGAGACCGTCTACGGCGAAGTGCCCGATTGGGTGGCGCTCGAAGAGAACGGCGTGAAGTTCGAAGCCCCAGTACGCGAAGGCCAGAAAACCGGCTGGTTCTACGACCACCGCATGAACCGCGCACGCCTGGCGCCCTATGTGAAAGGCAAGCGCGTACTCGACCTGTTCAGCTACATCGGCGGCTGGGGCGTGCAGGCCGGCGCGTTCGGCGCCAGTGAGGTGTTCTGCGTCGATGCTTCGGGCTTTGCCCTGGACGGCGTCGAACGCAACGCCGCGCTCAACGGCATCAGCGAGAAGCTGACCTGCATCGAAGGCGATGTATTCGAGGCCCTGCGCGAGCTCAAGGCCGCCGAAGAACGCTTCGACGTGATCATTGCCGACCCACCCGCCTTCATCAAACGCAAGAAGGACCTGAAAAACGGCGAAGCGGCCTACCGTCGCCTCAACGAACAGGCCATGCGCATGCTGACCAAGGACGGCATCCTGGTCAGCGCCTCGTGCTCGATGCACCTGCCCGAGGACGATCTGCACAACATCCTGCTGACCAGCGCCCGCCACCTGGACCGCAACCTGCAACTGCTCGAGCGCGGCGGCCAGGGCCCTGATCACCCGGTCCACCCGGCCATCGCCGAAACCCGCTACATCAAGAGCATCACCTGCCGGTTGCTGCCCAACAGCTGATCCGCATTGGCCCGAGCGCCGGCTTGCCGGCACTCGGGCCAATCGACCTCGTGCAAGTACCGAATCAGAGATTCAGTACATACGATGCGATCCCGAAGTACACCAACACCCCGGCCGCATCGGCGATCGAGGTCACCAGTGGGCCACTGGCAGTGGCCGGATCGAGCTTCAACCTGGTGAACATGAACGGCAGGCTCATGCCGATCAAGCTGCCCACCAGGACAATCACCAGCATGCTGCTGGCGACGATAAGGGCAATTTCCGCACCACCGCGCAGCGCCCCAAGCGATGCCACCGCCACCGCCATGGTGCAGCCAAGCGCCAGCGCAACACCGCATTCACGCCCGAGCATGCGCAGCCAGTCCGCCATGACCACCTCGCCCGTCGCCAGGCCACGCACCATCAAGGTCGCCGACTGTGCCCCGGCGTTGCCTCCACTGTCCACCAGCAGCGGCAGGAAGAACACCAGAACGATATTGGCAGCGATGGTTTCTTCGAAGGCGGCGATACCCGCGCCTGAGAACAGATTGCCGAACACCAGTACCACCAGCCACAGCACGCGTTTGCGGTATAACAGGCCGACCGTGGCATCGCCCAGGTTACCGACATGGTTGGTGATCGATGCGCCCTTGTGGAAATCCTCTGTGGCTTCGCCCACCACCACATCGAGCACTTCGTCGTAGGTGACGATTCCCACCAGGCAGCCCGCTTCGTCGAGCACCGGCACAGCTAGCAGCTCGTGCTCGCGGATCCGCCGTGCGACTTCATCCTGGTGGGTTGCGGTGCGAACACTGATCACGTCGCGCACCATGATGTCCTCGATGGGCTGATCAGGCGCGGCGAGTATCAATTCTCGCAAGGACAGCGTACCCAGCAGGTTACGCTGCGCATCGAGCACATAGGACTGATAGATGGTTTCGGCGTCTGCCGCTTCCCGACGGAGCATGTCGATGGCCTGGCTGGCCGTAAGGCCGGCATCGAGACTCGAATAATCGCCGCTCATCAAGCGGCCAGCCGTGCCGTCGCCATAGCCTTCCGGCTGCAGAAGCTCATCGCGGCGGGTCTGGGCGGCCAGGCGCAGGGCCCGTGGGGTATCACGAAAATCGGAAACAGGTTGCATGCAGTTCTCCAGGCGCCGACGCAGGCGCCCGGAGACCTCAGCCAGACAGGCTCAGGTCTTCGCAAGCCCTGGCGACAACGCACTCAGTGCCAGATCGTGGGTTCGTGTCGAACCGAAAACTGGGAAGGTCCATCAAGAATGAATCTCGTCGAGCCGCACATGCGGCGTGGGGATAATAGGCAAGGTGGCCAGCCGCGTCTGCAGGGAAAAAGGCAGGGATGTGCGTTTCAGAAGCGACCTACAAATCATTTCCCCAAGTCATGCGCGACGTGGTGGTTATTGGCAATGATATTGGCAATCAAGTCGACCTCCCCTACCGAAACGAGACCCGTAGAAAGCAGGTTGCCGTGTCGTGGGTACTCGGCAGGGGCAGCTCACTCAATTGCACGGTGCGCCTGCGCCGCTGTGGCCAGCCAAAAAGCAGGCCGCCAAGGCAAAAACCGGTGTAAGTAGTTTGCATGATCAAGTCCTTTTGGGGTCGATGAGTCCCTGCCAGGTTACTGATCTGCGCCTGCAACGGGCCCTATATAGTTAGCTGGGCACGACCGCACCTCGGCTTGCACACGCTAATTCATTCCCTCGCCGCGCCAGCGGTGTAGAATCGGCGTATTCATCGCCAGTCATCCCCGGCGGGTTTATGAGCTCTGGCCAAGCACGCGGCGATCCCGCGAAGTCTTGGCCCCATCCGTGCCAGTGGCAACCGGCCTGCGGCGCTAAGGACAAGAGAAGCTCACTCCCCTATTCGTGACCTGATCAAGCCGCCAGGAGTGTTACATGCCTGATTATCGTTCCAAGACTTCCACCCAAGGCCGCAACATGGCCGGCGCCCGTGCCCTGTGGCGCGCCACCGGGATGAAGGACGAAGACTTCAAGAAACCGATCATCGCCATCGCCAACTCGTTCACCCAGTTCGTCCCAGGCCATGTGCACCTGAAGGACCTGGGCCAGCTGGTCGCTCGCGAGATCGAACGCGCCGGTGGCGTAGCCAAGGAATTCAACACCATCGCGGTCGACGACGGCATCGCCATGGGCCATGACGGCATGCTGTATTCCCTGCCGAGCCGCGAGATCATCGCCGACGCCGTGGAGTACATGGTCAACGCGCACTGCGCCGATGCCATCGTCTGCATCTCGAACTGCGACAAGATCACCCCCGGCATGCTGATGGCCGCCCTGCGCCTGAACATCCCGGTGATCTTCGTCTCCGGCGGCCCGATGGAAGCTGGCAAGACCAAACTGGCCAGCCATGGCCTGGACCTGGTCGACGCCATGGTCATCGCCGCCGACTCTTCGGCCTCCGACGAGAAAGTCGCCGAGTACGAGCGCAGTGCCTGTCCGACCTGCGGTTCCTGCTCCGGCATGTTCACCGCCAACTCGATGAACTGCCTGACCGAAGCCCTGGGCCTGGCCCTGCCGGGCAACGGCTCGACCCTGGCCACCCATGCCGACCGCGAACAGCTGTTCCTCACCGCTGGGCGCACCATCGTCGAGCTGTGCAAGCGTTACTATGGCGAAAACGACGACTCGGTGCTGCCGCGTAGCATCGCCAACTTCAAGGCGTTCGAGAACGCCATGATGCTCGACATCGCCATGGGCGGTTCAACCAACACCATCCTGCACCTGCTGGCTGCCGCCCAGGAAGGCGAGGTCGCCTTCGACCTGCGCGACATCGATCGCCTGTCGCGCAAGGTGCCGCAGCTGTGCAAGGTGGCGCCGAACATCCAGAAGTACCACATGGAAGACGTCCACCGCGCCGGCGGCATCTTCAGCATCCTCGGTTCACTGGCCCGTGGCGGCCTACTGCACACCGACCTGCCGACCGTGCACAGCCGCAGCATGGAAGAAGCCATCGCCAAATGGGACATCACCCAGACCGATGACGAAGCCGTGCACACCTTCTTCAAGGCAGGCCCAGCCGGTATCCCGACCCAGACCGCCTTCAGCCAGTCGACCCGTTGGGAAACCCTCGACGACGACCGCGAGAACGGCTGCATCCGCAGCGTCGAGCACGCCTACTCGCAAGAGGGCGGCCTGGCCGTGCTCTATGGCAACATCGCGCTGGACGGCTGCGTGGTGAAAACTGCCGGTGTCGATGAGTCGATCCTGGTGTTCGAAGGCACCGCGAAGATCTTCGAGAGCCAGGATAGCGCCGTACGCGGCATCCTCGCCGACGAGGTGAAGGCCGGTGATATCGTCATCATCCGCTACGAAGGTCCGAAAGGCGGCCCGGGCATGCAAGAGATGCTCTATCCGACTTCGTATCTCAAATCCAAAGGCTTGGGCAAGGCCTGCGCCCTGCTCACCGACGGCCGTTTCTCGGGCGGTACCTCGGGCCTGTCGATCGGCCATGCCTCGCCAGAGGCCGCTGCCGGCGGCGCCATCGGCCTGGTGCGCGATGGCGACAAGGTCCTGATCGACATCCCCAACCGTTCGATCAACCTGCAGGTCAGCGATGAAGAGCTGGCCCACCGCCGTATCGAGCAGGACAAGAAAGGCTGGAAGCCCGCCGAAGTCCGCCCGCGCAAGGTGACCACCGCGCTGAAGGCCTATGCCCTGCTGGCCACCAGCGCCGACAAGGGTGCAGTGCGTAACAAGGCGATGCTCGAAGGGCTGTAAGGGTTTCATGGCAAAAGAAAACCGGCGCTTCAAGCGCCGGTTTTTCATTTCGGGTCAGGACAATCAATGCACTTGTGCACTTTTTTGAGCTCGGAACATCGTGCACAAGAAATCAATCTTCTTACAGTGCCTGGAAATGCAAGACCAGCCCTCCAGCCCGCTCCATTACGAAATATCCGGATAATCTCCACGACGTAATAAATCCTATATCGTCTCTACCAAGCCAGCCCTGAGCGATGTCGCATGCAATTAAAGGGGAGTGGCATTTCAGCGCACTAGAACAAGTCATCGCCGCAACATCTTCTATCCAACCCAACTACAGAACCATCCTACTGAGCAAGAAGACGTATCCGTAGGAACTCTCTGATATTTCAACGAGCACGAAAAAGTGCATTGACGACATTTGAAACGCGTGCTCTTATTCAAGCATCCGATAACCAATTCACACACACCCAGTAACCGTACCTAAAGTTACTGCACGCGCTTATACCTTTCGACAAAGCTAATGGATTTTCGCTTCGCGTATAACTCGCTTAAAAATAACTAAATGAGGCTCCGCAATGCGTGACATGAAAGCCAGATCCATGCAAGATTTCTCTACACTTTTCATAAGCAATTTTGAAAAGCATATCGAGAGGCTCAAAATACCTGAGCGAGAATACATCAACGGCTTGCGTCATAGACCGCTGCTTGCTCAAATAGAACGCGCAAGTGAAATAAAAGCAATGCTGGAAGATGTATTTCACCACCCTGAGACAGTCTTGTCCCAGCAGCGAGCCGAGCGTGCACTACTTACCTTTCTCGACAAACGAAATGCAGACATTGGCCTGTTAATTTTCTTTCATGGATGGAACGAAACACACAAGACAACAAGTCTGGTGTCGGCCAAACTGATCGTGCGGCTATCCCGGGACGCCCTGTACGTCAACATTGCGGAACAACATATGCACAACACTGTAATGGCGCATATGTACGAGGTAGCGAAAGATGACTTGGGTTTGGGACACTCCGGCCATGACGGAATGTTTCCGAGCATGGCTGCAGCATTCGGAGCTCACGGCTGGGAGAATTGCCAGTACTCAGTAGATGAATGTAGCGAATTTTCTGAATTTCTATACCGGACCGGTGTAGCAGGACATAAACTCCCTGTCGAGTCTGATCAATACAGATACGCTGTGATAAACGCAATGATGACCGCTGTGGCTTCAGAACTGTGGAACGGAAGCGAATATAATTTTCTAGCGCAATATATAAACAATAAAATCATAGACATGCACCCCTCTCTAGCCAACGATAACGTCGCACTGCGCAAGGCGAATGGATATGTAATGAGTCACTCCGGCACCGTTGAAAGTCGCCATGGTTTACACGCGCTAGCTGCTGTGCAGAAGTACCATCAACTCGCCAACTTGGATTTCGATCTATGTAAACTCAAGGAAAAGATGATTGATTATAATCAGCGCGTCGGCAAAGCCTTCTGCTCTCTGCATCAAGCCCTTTTACAGCACGGACTTGGTGGTTAATTCATCGACGGGCAATGAGAACGGCCATCCTCCACGCCATAAACTCGGTATCATTTATGACCGTTGACTATGCACTGTTAGCTTTAGGGTTCTTTGCTTTCTGCGGTGGTTTAATTGACGCAGCGGTGGGGGGAGGCGGACTAATACAAGTTCCCGCTCTACTGCACGCGCTCCCTCAGTACAGCCTGGCTACCGTTTTCGGGACGAACAAACTAGCGGTGCTAGCAGGCACGTTAACATCAACACTTCGCTATGCAAGAAACATCAGAATAAAATGGAAGCTTGTGGCACCCATGTCGTTATCTGCACTCGCATCTTCCTATCTCGGGGCTTATTCTGTATCAATTATTCCCAAAATTTTCATGGAGTACGTGGTTTTTAGTCTTCTTATAACCATGGCGACGTACACCTTCTTCAAAAAGGATTTCGGCCACGTCGACCGGAATTTAGATCTGACTACTCGAACCGTACTACTCGGTACTGTCTTGGGAGGGGCTATTGGTTTCTATGATGGTATCTTCGGTCCTGGTAGCGGCAGTCTCCTACTGTTCGTATTTGTCCGGTTTTTCGGGTTTGACTTTCTCAATGCCTCAGTATCAGCAAAGCTGGTAAACGTGGGGACCTTCGGTGCAGCACTGGTATTTTTCATATCATCAGGGAATGTTTTGTGGATGATCGGCGGACTGGTGGCTGCCTGCAACATCGCTGGTTCTGTGACAGGCGTATTCCTGGCGCTGCGATACGGAAGCGGATTGATCAGAACCCTCTTTCTACTAATCTTGGTCTTTCTGATTGGAAGACTGGGCGTGTCTTTGTTCTTATAAATTACCTCCACCGAGACTGCACTGACCCGTTACGCTAGCGGGCCCGATTGACTTGACCACTGGGTTTACCCCCCACCACTGCCGTGAGGGATGTTCGTGCCCGGTATGTATGCGGCCCATCCAGAATGGCTAAAGGAGCCCTGACAGTCTGCGATGCCAGGGCTCAGCCGTAACAACTTAGAACCTGCTCCTTACTGAATCTGCTCCGGCGTCACGATCACCCAGTTTTTGTCTGCCGTCACCGGTAACCCTTCCTTGGCCTGCGCCGCCGCATTCTTCGCGATCATCCCGTTCAACTGGTCCATGTATTTGGCTTTGCGGTTTATCCACAGATGGATGCCACCCTTGCTCACGTCGACGCCATGGAACTGCATGTAACCATCGCTGGTGGGTGTATCGCCGCCGACCAGCACTGGCTTCTTCCATTGATCGATATAGGTCAAAATCGCCGCCTGTTTGCCCGCCATCCAGGTTGCCGGCGTCCACAGATAAGGCGTGAGTTCCAGTCGCTCGTTGGCCTTGGCATCGTAGTGTCCCTCGGCGACCTGCTTGCGCGCGGTCGTCACCTGGCCGCTAGCGCGGTCCTTGAGCAGCAGGCTGACACCGATCACGTTCTGCGGTTTGACGTTGTAACCATATTTGGGATCCGAGGCGACCATGCGTACCAGTTCCTCGGAAGCCGCAGACACCACATAGACCTCGATGCCGTTCTCCATCAATTTGTTGTACAGCTCAGCCTGGCCCTTGAACACCTTCGGCGGCTGCACCTCTATAGACTTGACCTGGTCACCTTCGTAATAGGTGCTGGGGATCGGCTTGTTGGCGGCCATCAGCTCATCCACCTGCACTTTCAGTTCCTTCAAGGTGAACCCCGAGAACACCTGGGCCACCCACGGATAGCAGACCATGTCGTCGATTTCACACAGGCGGTAGTAGTAGCTGAACAGCGTTTCCTTGTGCTCGGCGGTGTCCTTGAAGGGTATGAGCTTGAGCGACGGATCGAGCTTGTCGCGGGTCAGCAGGCCTTTGTTTTCCATGAAAGGCAGCAGGGCCTCTTCGAGGTCATAGCGGTAACTGGTGTTGTCCATGTCGAACACCGCGAAGTTACCTTTGTGGGCGTTGGCAGCAATCATGGCATTCAACTGCCGGGCGGCGTCCGCCGGCCAGTGCTGGAGCTCGGTGGCAAAGGATTCGACACAGCACAGCAGGGCCAAGCCGCCCGCGAGGGCTTTCGAAGCGAACTTCATGTGCGTTTCTCCTGAAAAGACCCAAAGACGCTAGTGCAATCATCCAGGTTCGCGGGCTCCGACAGCGACCCTCATGCAACTCTGGGCGTCGTGGACGTAGGTGTGAGCGACGTGCCTATATTCCAAAAACGACTATGCAAATTATTTTTGGATATAAGTTCGTTTGTTTTCAGCCTGTTAGCATTTGCGTTCGCAATCGCTCACAGAAGCGACGCCCCCTACTGCATTCTCCTGGAGCTTCAATGAACCTGCCGCTGTCTCTCAACCTGCTGGCGTTCCTGGCCCTGCTGCTGGGCCTGGCACAAACCCGCCGCACCGACTGGAGCCTGGCCAAGAAGGTGTTACTCGGTCTGGTGCTGGGCGTGGTCTTCGGCCTGGCCCTGCACACGGTCTACGGCGCCGGCCACCCGGTGCTCAAGGCCACCATCGGCTGGCTCGACCTGGTCGGCAACGGCTATGTCGGCCTGCTGCAGATGATCGTCATGCCGCTGATCTTCGCGTCGATCCTCAGTGCCGTGGCACGCTTGCACAATGCCTCGATGCTCGGCCGCATCAGTGTGCTGACTATCGGCACACTACTGCTGACCACCGCCATCGCCGCCCTGATCGGCATCAGCCTGACCAACCTGTTCGGTCTGAGCGCTGAAGGCCTGGTGGCCGGGGTGCAGGAACACGCGCGCCTGCAGGCCATCCACAGCGACTACGCCGGCAAGGTCGCCGACATCAACGTTCCGCAGCTGCTGCTGTCGTTCATCCCCAGCAACCCGATCGGCGACCTGGCCCGGGCACGACCGACTTCGATCATCGCCGTGGTGATCTTCGCAGTATTCGTCGGCCTTGCCGCGCTGCAATTGATCAAGGATGACGCCGCCCAGGGCGAGCGCGCCCTGTCGGCCATCGATACCCTGCAAGCGTGGGTCATGCGTCTGGTGCGTGTGGTGATGCGGCTCACGCCCTATGGCGTACTGGCCTTGATGACCAAGGTGGTCGCCAGCTCCAACCTGGACGACATCCTCAAGCTCGGCAGCTTCGTATTGGTGTCGTACTTGGGCCTGGGGTTGATGTTCGGGGTGCACGCCATCATCCAGGCGTTGACCGGCGTCAATCCGCTGCGGTTCCTGCGCAAGGTTTGGCCAGTGCTGACCTTCGCCTTCACCAGCCGCTCCAGCGCTGCCAGCATTCCACTGAACATCGAAGCGCAGACCCGCCGCTTGGGCGTGCCGCAGTCGATCGCCAGTTTCAGTGCCTCGTTCGGCACCACCATCGGCCAGAACGGCTGCGCCGGACTGTACCCGGCGATGCTGGCGGTGATGGTCGCCCCGACCGTGGGCATCGACCCGTTCGACCCCTTGTGGATCGCCACGCTGGTGGCCATCGTCACCCTGAGTTCGGCCGGGGTGGCCGGGGTGGGCGGTGGCGCGACCTTCGCCGCCCTGATCGTGCTCCCGGCCATGGGCCTGCCAGTCGAATTGGTGGCGCTGCTGATTTCCGTGGAGCCGCTGATCGACATGGGCCGCACGGCGTTGAACGTGAATGGTTCGATGACCGCGGGCGTGGTGACCAGCCAACTGCTCAAGGAAACCGACAAAGACTTGTTGGGCGGCGATGAGCATGCCGAGTTGAAGCACTCCTGAGCTATCGGGGCTGCAGTGCAGCCCCGATAAACTCAACGCCTGTCCCAAACCTCGAAATGATACGCAGGCTTGCCTTCTTCAGCCTGCGCCTCGCTCGACACCCGCTGCCACTGCGCCATATCGAATTCGGGGAACCAGGCGTCGCCCTCCGGCTGCAGCTCGACCCGGGTCAGGTACATCCGGCTCACCAGCCCCTTCTCCAACGCCTGCGCGTACAACTGCGCCCCGCCGATCAGCATCAACTCGCCCACGCCTTGTTCGCGCGCCCATTGCTCGGCTCGCACCAGCGCAGCCTCCAGCGAAGCGAACACCTCGGCGCCAGCCAATTGCAGACCCGGCTGACGACTGACCACGACGTTCAGCCGCCCCGGTAACGGCCGCCCCAGCGAATCCCAGGTCTTGCGGCCCATGATGATCGGCTTGCCCAGGGTGGTTGCCTTGAAGTACTTGAAGTCCCCCGGCAGGTGCCAGGGCATGGAATTGTCGATGCCGATGACGCGGTTCTCGGCATGAGCCGCGATCAGGCTGAGGGGAAGTGATGTATTCATGCCAGCGAGGATAGCACCCGGCGTGTGGGTTATGCTTCTGCCCTGAACCGTGCAATGGAAGAGCTTGTGACTGCACCTACATCACTGGACAAACGTTGGCTCACCGAAGCGGTGCGCCTGCGCGAGGAACAGGCTGGTCCCCTGGAGGATCAGGAAGCCAACCGCCATGCCCGACAGCAAGGCGGCGACCTGGCTACGCGGATCGAGACCCGGGCGCTGTTCCTGGCCGAGCGCGACGGCATGAGCGCCGCCCTGGGTCGCTGGAAGCAAGGCGCTCGCCTGGCGCTGTTGGCCCTGGCGCTGCTGGCCGTGGTCAGCGGCTCTGGGCTGGCCTTCGCCGCCTTGGGCGATGGCCAGCGACCGGTCAACGTATTCTGGGCCTTGGGCAGCCTGTTGGGGCTCAACCTGCTGATGCTGCTGGGCTGGGCTGCGGGTCTGATGCTCAGCGGCGAGCATGGCGCCAGCCTCGGGCGGTTGTGGCTGTGGTTGAGCGAACGCTTCGCCCGCGATGCCAAGGCCGCCCAGCTGGCCCCCGCCCTGCTCGTGCTGCTGCAACGCCAGCGCCTGAACCGCTGGGTGTTGGGCGCGCTGGTGCATGGCCTGTGGCTACTGGCGATGCTGACGGCACTCGCCATGCTTCTGGCATTGCTGGCCACCCGCCGCTATGGCTTCGTCTGGGAAACCACGTTGCTGGCGGCCGAACCGTTCATTCGCCTGACCCAGACCCTCGGCGCCCTGCCCTCGCTGCTGGGCTTCGCCGTGCCGGACGAAACCATGATCCGCGCCAGCGGCGCGACCCTTCCGGCCCTGGACATCGCCCGTCAGGCCTGGGCCAGTTGGTTGCTCGGCGTAGTCCTGGTTTATGGCCTGCTGCCGCGCCTGCTGTTGGCCGGCCTGTGCCTGTGGCGCTGGCGCCAGGGCCGCGAGCGCCTGGCCCTGGACCTCAGCCTGCCGGGCTATGCGCAACTGCGCGAGGTCCTGATGCCGCGCAGCGAGCGGATCGGTGTGCAGGATGCCGCGCCCGAGAGCTTGCCGCAATTCCAGGCCGGCCAGTTGGAAAGCGGCAGCAGCGGTGCCCTTCTGGTCGGCCTCGAACTGGACGAGCAGCGCCCCTGGCCGCCGGCAATGCCCAAGGCTGTGACCAACGCCGGCGTGCTCGACAGCCGCGAGTCGCGCAACCGCCTGCTCGAACAGCTCAGCCGCTTTCCGCCGGCGCGCCTGGCCATCGCCTGCGACCCGCGGCGCTCGCCCGACCGCGGCAGCCTGGCACTGCTCGCGGAGCTGGCGCGTTACGCCGGTGCGACGCGCATCTGGCTGCTCCAGGCCGAGCCGGGCCAGGCCCTGGACGCGCAACGCCTGGGCGATTGGCACGAAGCCCTCGACCGCCTCGGCCTGCCCCACGCCGACACCTCGCCCCTGACCTGGCTGGAGCATGGCCATGACTGAGCCGCTGAAACTGGCCGTGGTCGGCCACACCAACGTCGGCAAGACCTCGCTGCTGCGCACCCTGACCCGCGACATCGGCTTTGGCGAGGTTTCCCACCGTCCGAGCACCACCCGCCACGTCGAAGGTGCACGCCTGTCGGTGGACGGCGAGCCACTGCTTGAACTCTATGACACCCCTGGCCTGGAAGACGCCATCGCCCTGCTCGACTACCTGGAACGCCTGGAGCGCCCAGGCGAACGCCTGGACGGTCCGGCGCGCCTCGCTCGCTTCCTGCAAGGCAGCGAGGCCCGCCAGCGATTCGAACAGGAGGCCAAGGTGCTGCGCCAGTTGCTGGCCAGCGATGCCGGCCTGTATGTGATCGACGTACGCGAGCCGGTGCTGGCCAAGTACCGCGACGAGCTGGAGGTACTCGCCGGCTGCGGCAAGCCATTGCTGCCGGTGCTGAACTTCGTGGCCAGCGACCAGCACCGCGAGCCCGAATGGCGCGAAGCCCTGGCCCGCCTTGGCCTGCATGCGCTGGTGCGGTTCGACAGCGTGGCGCCGCCAGAAGATGGCGAGCGGCGCCTCTACGAAAGCCTGGCGTTGCTGCTCGAAGATGCCCGCCCGGCCCTGCAACGGCTGATCGACGACCAGCAGGCGCAGCGTCTGGCCCGTCAGCACAGCGGC
Organism: Pseudomonas putida; assembly: GCF_004357765.1. GTDB lineage: Bacteria > Pseudomonadota > Gammaproteobacteria > Pseudomonadales > Pseudomonadaceae > Aquipseudomonas > Aquipseudomonas putida_U. Next base: position 442,090 of record NZ_SMTE01000002.1, read on the forward strand.
AAGCGCCTGATCGCCGAACTGCTGCTCGACTGCGCCGCCTGCCGGCGCAGTGTCCAGGCCGAACCTGCCGCCGAAGCCAAGGCCATCGAGGCGCTGCGCCAAGACGTTCGCCAGCGCGAGCAACGCTGCGTCGAGGCATTGCTCAAGCTGTATGCCTTCCGCCGCGAGGACGCCAACGCGGGAGACCTGCCACTGCTCGATGGCCGCTGGGGCGATGACCTGTTCAACCCTGAAACCCTGAAATTGCTCGGTGTACGCCTGGGCAGCGGCGTGGCAGCGGGTGCCGCAGCCGGAGCCGGGGTCGACCTGCTGGTGGGCGGGCTGACCCTCGGCATCGCCGCACTGGCCGGTGCCGTTGCCGGAGGCGCGCTGCAAACGGCGCGCAACTATGGGTCGCGGCTGATGGGCAAGCTCAAGGGGCAGCGGGAACTGACCGTGGATGACACCGTGCTGCGGTTGCTGGCCTTGCGCCAACAGCAGTTGATGGCGGCGCTGGACCGCCGTGGGCATGCAGCGCAGGACAGCATTCGCCTCGCACCGCTGGATGAAAAGGCCTGGCGCGAAGGCAAGCTGCCGGAGGCCTTGAGCAAGGCAAGGGCGCACCCGCAGTGGTCGACGCTCAACCCAGGGGCGAAGGTGAACCAGGCGGAGCGGCAGGAGCAACTCGAGGCGCTGGTTTTGCAGATTTAAGGGGGCTGTAAGGGCTGGCTTGAGAGGTGTAGCGCCGTTGAGATCGAGCGCCGCCCGCGCGGCGCTCGATCTCGTGAACACCACACCCCTCAAGACAGACCCTACTGCGCCACCTTCTCCGACTTGCCGTCATAGCGCTTGCGCCACTCGGCCAGAATCTGGTCGCGGTTCTTCGAAGCCCAGGCGAAGTCGTTCTTGATCAACCGCTGTTCATAGTCGGCCGGCAGTTCTGTCTGGGGTTTGGCGATCCCGGGCGCGGCCAATACCGCGAAGTTTTCCTTGTACAGCTCCATCGCCGCCGGGCTTGCCGAGAAATCGGCAAGGCGCCTGGCGGCATCGGCCTTGGCCGAGCCCTTGATCACCGCGGTGGCCTCGATTTCCCAACCCAGACCTTCCTTGGGCAGCACGATGTCCAGCGGCGCGCCCTGGCGCTTGAGCTGTACTGCCGGGTACTCGAACGAGATACCGATTGGGAATTCACCCGACGCCGCCAGCTTGCAAGGCTTGGAACCGGAGTGAACGTATTGGCCGATGTTCTGGTGCAGGTCATCCATGTAGGTCCAGCCCTGCGGCTCGCCAAAGGTCTGCAGCCAGGCGCTCACGTCGAGGAAGCCCGTGCCGGACGAGGCCGGGTTGGGCATGACTATCTTGCCCCTGTACTCAGGCTTGGTCAGGTCCTGCCAGCTCACCGGCTTGCTCAAGCCCTGCCTCTCGGCCTCGATGGTGTTGAAGCAGATGGTCGCGGCCCACACGTCCATGCCGACCCAGGCCGGCGGATTGGCCGCATCGCGGTAGTTGGGCGAAATCTTGCCCAGGTCTTTCGGTGCGTAGGCTTCAAGCATGCCGTTCTGGTCGAGGATGGCCAGGCTGGACGCTGCGAGCCCCCAGACCGCATCCGCCTGTGGGCGGTCTTTTTCGGCCAGCAGTTTGGCGGTGATGATCCCGGTGGAGTCACGCACCCATTTGATCTCGATGTCCGGGTTGGCCTTTTCGAACGCCTGCTTGTAGCTGCGCAGCTGCTCGGCTTCCAGGGCGGTGTAGACGGTCAACTGGGTGGCTGCGGCCGAAGCCTGCAGGCTGAAGACGGCGGATACGGCAGCGGCAAGTGCGAGGGGCTTGAACATGATGCGGTTCCTATCGTTTGGGCAATCGGTCAGTGACCGGGCGCACGTTGGCGCCAGGCCTGGGAGCGGCGCAGCAGGCCACGCGAAGCCGCGGCCAGCAGCAGGGACGCGGCAGCGCTGGTGAGCAGGATCAGGGTCGACATGGCGGCAGCACCACCGACGTTGCCGGCGTCGTCCATGTTCAGCACCGCGACGGCAGCCAGGATGGTGTCGGGGCTGTAGAGGAAGATCGCCGCCGAGACGGTGGTCATCGCCGAGACGAACAGGTAGCGAACGATATCCAGCAGCGCAGGCAGGCAGATCGGCACGGTGACCCGTACGAAGTGCTTGTACAGCGGCGCCTTGAGCGACAGCGCGGCGGCCTCGAACTCGCCATCGAGCTGGCGCAGCGCGGTGGTCGCGGTCATCTGCGCAGTGGTCAGGTAGTGAGCGACGGTGCACAGCACCAACAGCGCCATGCTGCCGTAGAACACGTGCAACGGGTTGCCGGCGAAGTTGAAGAAGAATACGTAACCCAGCCCCAGCACCAGGCCCGGCACCGCCATGGGGATGAAGCTCAGCAGGCGCAGGATCTGGTTGAGCAGGCGCTGACCCTGGGTCTTCTCCATCAGGTAGGCCCCGGTGAAGATCACCAGGCTGCCGACCAGCGCGGTGCAAATGGCCATGGTCACGCTATTGCGGTAGGCCAGCCAGCCACCGCCTGCCGTGTCCTCGAACAGGTAGTGCTTGAACGACAAGGTCAGGTTGTATGGCCAAAAGGTGACCAGCGACGAATACACCGCCATGCCGATCACCACCAGCAGCACCGCGCAGACCAACGCCACCACGGTCAGGAAGCAGGCATCACGCATCCGTGACGGCTTGGGCTCGAAGACCTGGGCACGACCACTCATGGCGTCGCCCTGACGTCGACGCAGCCAGGCATCGACGGCGAAGCTCAGCAGCGCCGGCACCAGCAGCACCATGCCGATCAACGCACCACGGCCGAACTGTTGCTGACCGACCACCGCCTTGTACGCCTCCAGTGCCAGCACCTGGTAGTCGCCACCGACCACGACCGGAACGCCGAAGTCGGTGATGGTCAAGGTGAACACCAGGCAGAAAGCCGCGAATACCGCCTGGCGCGACGCCGGCCAGGTGATGCTGGAGAACGCCCGCCACGGCCCGGCACCCATGCTCGACGCCGCATCGAACAGCCGCGCATCGGCCAGCGACAGGGCCGAGAGCAGGATCATCAGCGCATGCGGGAAGGTGTAGATGGCTTCGCCCAGAACGATGCCCCAGAAACCATAGATGTTGTCGCTGAGCAAATGGCGCAGCAGGCCCTGGTTGCCGAACAGGTAGACCAGGGCGATGGCCGGCAGCATCGACGGCGCCAGCAGCGGCAACAGCGAGATGCCGCGCCATAGGCCCTTGGCCGGGATCAGCGTGCGTTGCAGGGCATAGGCGAACAGATAGGCCAGCGGCACCACGACGGCGGCCACGGTGCAGGCGACCGCCAGACTGTTGCCCAGCAGCCAGCGGAAGTTGGCACTGGCGAACATCTCGCGTGCCGCCAGCAAGCCACCGCCCTGTCCGGCGTCACCGCTCAAGCCACGCCAGAAGATCGCCAGCAACGGCATCACCACCGCCAGCAGCAGGAGCACCAGCAGCAAGCTCTTACCGCCGATCACGAACAATCGATCGCCCGCGGCAGTGGCAGCGTACGAGGCACGCTTGGCCTGTCCGAGGGGCAGGGTCATTGGCGCGGCCATCTCAGGCGAACACCTGCAGGCTGTGCGGCGGCACCGCCACCCAGATGTCTTGCGAGCCCAGACATGGCATGGCTTCCGGCGCCAGCTCGGCAAGCAACGAATGACCTGGCAGGGCCTTGAACTCGAAGCTCATGCGGCAACGGTTGCCAAGGAAGGTAATCTCGTTGAGCTTGGCCGGGAACAGGTTTTCCTCGTGCACCAATGGGTTGACGGTGATCGCTTCCGGGCGGCAGAACAGTCGGCCATTGGCCAACGGCGCAACACCCGGGGCCAAGCGCATATTCATGCCACCGACCTGCGCATGGCTGTCGCTGCTGCGCTGGAACGGCAACCAATTGCCTTGGCCGACGAAATCAGCAACGAACGGCGTGGCCGGGCGCTCGTAGATGGCCTGCGGTGGGGCGTACTGCTCGACCTGGCCGTTATTCATCACGGCGATACGGTCGGCCATCAGCATGGCCTCGTCCTGGTTGTGGGTCACCATCAGCGTGGTGATGCCGAGCTGGCGTTGCAGTTGGCGCAGTTCACCGCACAAATGCTCGCGGACACGGGCGTCGAGCGCCGACATCGGCTCATCGAGCAGCAACAACGAAGGTGCCGGGGCCAGCGCCCGGGCCAGCGCCACCCGCTGCTGCTGACCACCGGACAACTGGCCGGGGTATTTCTTTTCGCTGCCGGCAAGGCCAACCAGTTCGAGCATCTCGGCCACTCGCTGGCGACTCGCGTCGCGGCCACTGCCGGTCAGGCCGTAGGCGATGTTGGCCTCGACCGTGAGGTTGGGGAACAGCGCGTAGGACTGGAACAGGATGCCGTAATCACGGGCCTGGGGCGGCAGTTCGGAGATGTCTCGCTCGCCGATATACAGCTCGCCGCGGTCTTGGCGCTCGAGCCCGGCGATGCAGCGCAACAGGGTGGTCTTGCCACAGCCCGACGGGCCCAGCAGGCACACGAGCTCGCCAGCGGAAACGTCCAGCGAGACATCGTTGAGCGCGGTGAAAGCGCCGAAACGTTTGTGGATACCGCGCACTTTCATCTGTGCGCCTGGAGTGGCGTGGTTCATGGCGAGGCCTCATCGAACAAGTGAGGCCATGCTAGGAAGGCAGTGCGAAGGTTGTGTGGCTTTAGGGCAAAAGCGGGTGATAGTGGTATAGGTAGATTTTGTAGTGAACTTGAGGGCCCTTTCGCGGGCAAGCCCGCTCCTACAGGTACTGCACGGAGCCAGAGAGCGAAGCAGTACCTGTGGGAGCGGGCTTGCCCGCGAAGAAGACGACGCTAGAACTGCGACCCGGCCACTTCCTGCGCCACCCCCAGAAAGGCCGCCGGCAACCGGGCCTGGCGCCGCTCTTTCAGGCAATACAGGTATTCGTGCATCACCGGCGCATCCTCCAGCGCCAACACCCGCAGCTCGGCGTTATGCGGCACCTCATGGCGGGCGATGACGCTGATGCCGATGTTGCGCAGCACCGCCTCGCGGATCGACTCGCGACTGCCGATCTCCAACAGCGTCCCGGCCTTGACCCCCGCCGCGTGCATCATCTGCTCGGTGAGCCTGCGCGTGATCGAACCCTGCTCACGCATCAACAGGCAGTGCCCGGCCAGGGCCTCGATGGACACGCTCTGGCGTTGCGCCAGCGGGTGATTGCGGTGTACGGCCACCACCAACGGGTCGGTCCCCAGCACCCGCCGCACCAGGCGCGTGTCTTCGACCAGTTGCGACGAAGCCGCGATATCGACCCGGTAGTCCTCGAGCAATTCCAGCACCTGCTGAGAGTTGCCGATTTCCATCGCCACCTCGACCTGGGGCAGTCGCTCGCGGAAAATCTTCACCAGGTCGAGGATGTAGTAAGGCGCCGTGGCGGCGATACGCAGGTTGCCCTGCTGTTGGCCGCTGTTACGCAATTCGAACTCGATGTCGGCCTCCTGCTGGAGCAGCGCCTTGACCCTAGGCAGCAGGCGTGCGCCCGCTTCGCTCAGCACCAGACGCCGGCCCCCGCGGAAGAACAGCTCCACCGCGTATTGGCTCTCCAGGTTGCGGATCTGGGTGGTCACCGTCGGCTGGCTGAGCCCGAGCTTCTTCGCCGCCTGGGTGATGCTGCCCAGACGGGCCACCATGTAGAAGGCTTTGAGCTCGGCACTCAGCATTGCAGGACCTCATTACTTGCGCAGCAGGCGCAGACCGTTGAACACCACCAGCAGGCTTACACCCATGTCGGCGAACACCGCCATCCACAGAGTGGCCATACCGGCAAAGGTGATCGCCAGGAAAATCGCCTTGATGCCCAACGCCAGAACGATGTTCTGCATCAGGATCGCCGCACTTTGGCGGGACAGCCTGACGAACGCGGGGATTTTGCGCAAGTCGTCATCCATCAGCGCCACATCGGCAGTCTCGATAGCCGTGTCGGTGCCAGCCGCAGCCATGGCAAAGCCGATCTCGGCGCGGGCCAAGGCCGGCGCGTCGTTGATACCATCGCCGACCATGCCCACCCGATGGCCCTCGGCATATAGCCGCTCGATGCTCTGCAGCTTATCGGCGGGCAGCAGGTCGCCTTCGGCGCGGTCGATGCCCACCTGGGCGGCGATGGCCTGGGCAGTGTGCGGATTGTCACCGGTGAGCATGACCGTCTTGATCCCCAGCCCATGCAATTCGGCGATGGCCTCGCGGCTGCTGTCCTTGACCGTGTCAGCCACGGCGAACAGCGCCAGCGGGCCGGCGCGGTCGAGCAACAGGACCACGGTCTTGCCTTGGCGCTCCAGGGCATCGAGCTGCACCTCCAGTGCCGGCGAGCACAGCCCCAACTCCTCGACCAGGCGGTGATTGCCCAGATGGTAGGTTTCACCGTCGATCTCACCGCGCACGCCACGGCCCGCCAGGGCAGCGAAACCATCGACCTCGCTCAGCGGCAAGCCCTGCGCTTTGGCGAACTGGGCAATGGCGCGCGAGACCGGATGGTCCGAGCGCTCGGCCAGGCTGGCGGCCAGCGCCTGGGCCCGGCCTTCGACCCGTGGGTCGAGCACCTGGGCGTCGGTCTGCACCGGCTTGCCATGGGTCAGCGTGCCGGTCTTGTCCAAGGCCAGGAAGTCCAGCTTACGGCCGCCCTCCAGGTACACACCCCCCTTGATCAGGATGCCTTTACGCGCCGCGGCAGCCAGTCCGCTGACGATGGTCACCGGGGTAGAGATCACCAAGGCACAGGGGCAGGCCACCACCAGCAACACCAGGGCCCGGTAAACCCAGTCGAACCAGGCAGCGGCCATGAACAGCGGCGGAATGATCGCCACGGCCAACGCCAAGGCGAACACCGCAGGGGTGTACACCCGCGAGAAGCGGTCGACGAAGCGCTGCGTGGGTGCCCGCGCACCTTGCGCCTCCTCCACCGCCTTGACGATCCGCGCCAGAGTCGATTGCCCGGCAGCGGCCGTGACCCGGTACTCCAACGCACCAGCCTGGTTGATCGTGCCGGCGAACAACTGATCGCCCACGGTCTTCTCGACCGGCAGGCTTTCACCGGTGATAGGTGCCTGATCGACACTGGACTGCCCGCTGGTGACCTCACCGTCCAGACCGACCCGCTCACCGGGGCGCAGTCGCACACGCGCGCCCACCGTTACCTCACGGACCTCGACCTCGCGCCACTGGCCGTCCGCTTGCCTGACCGTGGCCATGTCCGGAGTCAGCTGCATCAGGCCGCTGATGGCATTGCGCGCGCGATCCAGCGAGCGCGCCTCGATCAGTTCGGCGACGGTGAACAGCACCATCACCATGGCGGCCTCCGGCCACTGGCCGATCAGTACCGCGCCGGTCACGGCGATGCTCATCAGCGCGTTGATGTTCAGATTGCGATTCTTAAGGGCGATCCAGCCCTTCTTGTAGGTCCCCAGGCCACAACCAAGGATGGCGGCCAACGCCAACAGCGCCACGACCCACTCAGGGGCGAGCGCTGCGAAGTGCACGATCTCCGCAGCGATCGCGGCGGCGCCAGACAGTGCCAGCGGCCACCAGCGGGTCGCATGGGACTGCGCTGCGCTGCCAATGACCTCCTCGGCAGCATCGAGCGGCTCGGCTTTCATGCCCAAGCTGTCGATGGCGCGCTCGATCTCGATGGTATCGCCCAATGTGTGGCGCACCCCGAGAACGCGGTTGATCAGGTTGAACTCCAACTGCTCGATGCCTGCCAGCTTGCCCAGCTTGTCCTGGATCAGAGTCTGCTCGGTGGGGCAGTCCATGGCCTCGATGCGAAAACGGCTGAGCTGAGCCGAGTCGCTGGCGTCCTGGGTCAATTGCACCCGGGACGGCGCGGCATGCGAGCCACAGCACGCGTGGGCGTGGGCATGCTCGTGATCATGATCGTGGCTGACAGGCTGGTTCATGGGATCGTCCTTAAATGGGCCTGTTGCCAAGTGAACACCCTGTAGCCACTATAGGGTCAAGCCATCTGCTGGAGTTTCGCCCTTGACATCCTCCCCGCCCTACAGGACGGGGATTCCTACAGGTAGACGGCCATGCCCGACCGCGAGAATGTTCTTCGCCGCGTTAATGTCGCGGTCGTGAGTGACACCACACTCACACGTCCATTCTCTTATTCCAAGGCCGGTCCTACCTTTCGGACTACTGGGCGGGAGTACGCCGCAATGCGAACAGGCTTGGGTGGTGTACGCTTCGTTGACTTCACGAAAAACGATGCCTGCGCTATCGCACTTGTAAGACAGCATCGTTTTCAACATGCCCCAACCGGCGTCGTGCACCGACTTGGCCATTTGGGTCTTAGCCAACGCTTTGGGCTTGACGTTGCCAACAACGATCAGCCCGCACCGCTGCACAAGCGCGGTGCTGAATTTGTGAAGTGCATCCTTGCGACGGTTCGCGATCTTGGCGTGGATGGCTCGGGCGCGGGTTTTCTTGCCGGCACGCTGGGCAGTGGCCAACTTGCCTTCAAGGTCACGGTAGAACCGTCCAGCCTCAAGGGCGCTGCCGTCGCTACAGGTGGCCGTGGTTTTCAACCCAAGGTCGATACCGATTTCATCCTGTCCGGCTGGGCAAGTACGTTCGACCTCAACACACACGTTGAAGTACCAACGGCCACGGGCATCTTCGCTAAAG
>NZ_SMTE01000020.1 GCF_004357765.1 Pseudomonas putida
ATGGTCCTTGTGGGAGCGGGCTTGTCCCGCGAATGGGGCGACGCGGTGAATGGCACCGGCTTCGCCGGTGTTCGCGGGACAAGCCCGCTCCCACTGAGCCAAGCTGATCAATGAGTTATGTTTTGTTCTATGAGAGCGGGCCTGCCGGTGAAGAGGCCGGTTCAGACGACCTCAACGATATAGAACACCTGCGCCCCCAGCCCCAGCTCATCATCGACCTTCTTGCCGACCAGCTGCTGCCCCAGTGGCGAGCGCGGCGTGATCACCGTCACCAGCCCATCGCCTTGGCCAATCTTCAGCCCCGCCGCCTCTGGGCCGAGGAACAGCCGCCGCCGCTCGCCCTGTTCATCTTCAAGGATCACCAGGTTGCTCACCTGCACACCCCGAGCGGGGTCGTAATCGCGTAACAGCAGTTGCTGATAGGTCAGTAGCGCCTGGCGGATCTCAGCCGTGCGCCGGGCCTGGCCGGTCGCCAGGTAGGAGGCTTCCAGGCCGAGGGTGTCGTACTTGTTCTCGGCGATGTTCTCTTCGGCGGTGGCCGCTTCGTACGCCGTCTGGGCCGCACGGCGTAGCACCTCCATATCGGCTTCGAGGGCAGTGACGATACCCTCGAGCAGGGTGACCTTGTCGATCATCGGTAGCAGAACTCCAGCACGTTGGCCTGACTCTTGTCGGTCGGCGCGGTACGGTTCTGCTGCAACCAGAACTGGCACTTGGGACTGTTCAGGTTGCGCGGGTTGCCTTGGGCGGCTTCGGCGGCTTGTTGCAGTTCCTGCTTGTGCAAGATGTCCTTGTAGCGTTCGAACATCTCGGCCTGGGCGTCGGCCGGTGCGGCGCTCGGCGTTACCGGACGGGCCAGGGAGGGCGCCACTACGGCAGCGACCGGCTGCGCCTGCTCGGGCCAGAAACGCAGGGCCAGCCATGCGCTCACGGCCACTGCCACGGCACCCAGCCACAGGCCAAGGGCCACGCAGAGGATCAGTTGCACGGGCTTGAGGGTAATCTTCAGTTCACGCGGGCGCGGCATGGCAGCCTCCTGGCAAGGCGGGTCGAGCGCTATTGTGGCATGGCCTCGGCTGGTTTTTTCAGAGGCAGTGCTTTAACCCAGGATAAATTATCCGCAGAATTCGCGGTTTACCTGAGGGGCAAGGGCGGGGCACTTGACATCCTCCCCGCACTAAAGTCCGGTATCTCGCGGAGAAAACCGATGAAAACCAGCTGGGACATCTTCTGCACGGTCGTCGATAACTATGGCGACATTGGCGTCACCTGGCGCCTGGCCCGGCAACTGGTGGCCGAGCATGACCTGGCGGTGCGCCTGTGGGTGGACGACCTGGGCGCCTTCGTGCCGCTGTGTCCAGGAGCCGATGCGAGCGCCGCGCAGCAGTGGCAGCAGGGCGTCGAAGTGCGCGCCTGGCCGGCCCCGTGGCAGCCAGCCGAGCCTGCCGACGTGGTCATCGGAGCGTTTGGTTGCCAATTGCCCGAGGCCTACATCGAGGCCCTGGCCCAGCGCCGCACGCCTGCGCTGTGGCTCAACCTCGAATACCTCAGTGCCGAGGACTGGGTCGAAGGCTGCCATGGTTTGCCATCGCCGCAGCCGGGCGGCCTGCGCAAGGTGTTCTTCTTCCCCGGTTTCACCGACAGGACTGGTGGGCTGCTGCGCGAAGGCACCTTGCTGACGCGCCGGGCCGCATTCGAAACCGAGCCGGGCCCGCGCGCCGCCTTTCTGGCCGGGCTCGGCGTGCAGCCCGAGGCCGGGGCGCGGCTGATCTCGCTGTTCGCTTACGAGAACGCGCAATTGGGCGGCTGGCTCGATGCCCTTGCCGAAGATGTCTGCCCCAGTCACCTGCTGGTGCCCCAGGGGCGTATCCTTGGTGACCTGTGTGCCTGGCTCGGCGAGGATTCACTGGCAGTGGGGGCATGCCGCGTGCGCGGTTCGTTGACCGTGCAGATCCTGCCCTTCGTCAGCCAGGACGACTACGACCGGCTGCTTTGGAGTTGCGACTTCAATGCCGTGCGCGGCGAGGATTCGTTCGTCCGCGCGCAGTGGGCAGGACGTCCGCTGCTGTGGCACATCTACGTCCAGGAAGAGAATGCCCACTGGGAAAAACTCGAAGCGTTCCTCAAGCTTTATCGCCAGGGGTTGTCGGAAACTGCCGGCGAGGCGTTGGTCGCGCTGTGGCGGGCCTGGAACATGCATCGCGACATGAACCCGGCCTGGCGCGCTGTGCTGACGCACTGGGACGAACTGCAGGCGCATGCCCGCCAATGGTGCGCCAATCAGGCCGCTCAGCCGGACCTTGCCATGAAGCTGGTACAGTTTTACCGAAATTGGCTATGATACGCGGCCTCGATTTTTATAAATCCATCCAGATTCGGATACTTCGTAATGAAAACTGGTAAAGAACTGAAACCCGGTACCGTACTGCGTATCGACAACGACCCGTGGCTGGTACAGAAAGCTGAGTTCACCAAGTCGGGCCGTAACAGCGCGATCATGAAGACCAAGCTGAAGAACCTGCTGACCGGCTACAAGACCGAAACCGTCTACGGTGCGGACGACAAGCTGGACGACGTGATCCTGGATCGCAAAGAAGCGACCCTGTCGTTCATCAACGGTGACGAATACACCTTCATGGACACCACCGACTACACCATGTACGAGCTGAACGCCGAAGACATCGAGGCCGTTCTGCCGTACATCGAAGAAGGCATGGAAGACGTCTGCGAAGCCGTGTTCTTCGAAGGCCGTCTGGTATCGGTAGAACTGCCGACCACCATCAGCCGCCAGGTCGTCTACACCGAGAACGCTGCTCGCGGCGACACCTCGGGCAAGGTGATGAAGCCTGCCAAGCTGAAGAACGGTACCGAGATCTCGGTTGCCGACTTCATCCAGATCGACGAGTGGATCGACATCGACACTCGCGACAACAGCTTCAAAGGCCGTTCCAAGAAGTAATTCTTCTTGCGACGAGCACGAAAAACCCGGCCTTGGCCGGGTTTTTTTGTGCCTGCGGTTTACACCGTCACGTGCAGTCGCACATCGACATTGCCGCGGGTGGCGTTGGAGTAAGGGCAAACCTGGTGCGCCTTTTCCACAAGTCCTTCGGCATCGGCCTGGGCCAGGCCCGGCAGGTTGATGTGCAGATCGATGTCCAGTCCGAAACCACCAGGAATCTGGCCGATACCCACCTTGGCGGTGATCGAGGCATCGGCGGGCAGGGCTTTTTTCTCCTGGCCGGCGACGAACTTCAGGGCGCCGATGAAGCAGGCCGAGTAACCGGCGGCGAACAGCTGCTCGGGGTTGGTGCCTTCACCGCCCGCGCCGCCCAGTTCCTTGGGGGTGCTGAGCTTGACTTCGAGCTTGCCGTCGCTGGCGCGGGATTTGCCGTCGCGCCCGCCAGTGGAGGTGGCTTCGGCGATGTACAGCGGAGTGACCTTTTGCATCTTGAGCCTCGTGAGTGTGCTGTGCGCCCGGGGTATCCGGACCGCTTCGGGTGAGTACGGGATTTAAATTAGCGCGCAATTAGTTAGTGCGCAAGATAAATATTCGACCGTTTGTCCGACGGCCATTTCACAGCGTAGTCGTCAGAGCTTTTTTTGCAGGTTGTCGCGCAGTTCGAGCAATTCTGCCTGCAGCTGGCGCAGGCGTTCGACGGATTTGCCGCTGGCTTCGAGGATGCACTGCGGTACGCGCTTGGCCTGCTCGCGCAGTGCCTGGCCCTTGTCGGTCAGTTGCACGAGCACCACGCGTTCATCTTCGCGGCTGCGCGTGCGCTTGAGCAGGCCTTCGCTTTCCAGGCGCTTGAGCAGCGGGGTCAGCGAGCCTGGATCGGTGAGCAGGCGCTGGCTGATCTCACCGACGGTGAGACCGTCCTGCTCCCACAGCACCAGCATCGCCAGGTATTGCGGGTAGGTCAGGCCCAAGGCCTGCAACAGCGGTTTGTAGACCTTGGTCATGAGCAACGAGGTCGAGTGCAGGGCGAAACAGACCTGGTTGTTCAGCAGCAGCTCGTCACAGGGGGCTTGTATGTCGGCGTTCATGCAGGTCCTTGAGTTCGATCAGATGAGAATCTAGCACGCTGAAGGTTGGCGCGCTCACTACCAACGTAATTCGCTGCGCAGCGCCAAGTCCCACGGCGGGACCGGGCTGAACCGGCTCTTGAGAAATTCGAGCAGCAAACGGCTGCGAGAGTTCGTTTCATGTTCCAGGCGCAGTGCATAGATGCCACTGTTCTCCGCTTCAGGCAGGCCGTTCTGGCAAAACAACGGCACCAACTCGCCGCGCAGCAAGTATTCGCTGACCAGCCAGGTGGGTAGGTGGGCGATGCCTAGGCCCCTGATCGCTCCGAACAGCAGGGTTTCGGCATTGTTGGCGGTCATGCGCATGCGCGTCGGCTTGTACAGCCGGGCTTGTCCGGCGACGTTGAAGCGCCAGGCGAACGGCGGCGCCAGGCCGGCCCAGTCGAGGCCGTCGTGGTCCGCCAGTTCGCTGGGGCAGCTCGGCATGCCGCGGCTGGCCAGGTAGGCGGGGCTGGCGCAGGCGATGCGTACCATGTAGGCCAATGGCGTGGCCACCAGGCGGGTATCGGCCAGGGGGCCGGCACGTAGCACCAGATCGACTTCGCCCAAGTGGCTGCCACGCAGGTCGACGAAGCTGTCGATCAGGCGAAGTTGCACGTCGAGACCCGGATAGGCTACCAGGAAGTCGGCGATCGCCGGAGCCAGGTGGCGGCGACCGAACGGGGCCGGCGCGTCGACCCGGATCAGGCCTTCCGGGGCGTTGCTCAGCGACACCGCCTCGGCACGGGCCAGGCGCAGCTCTTCGAGGATACGCCGAGCCCGTTCGGCGAATGCGTTGCCGGCCGGGGTAGCGCGCACGGCGTGGGTGCTGCGAGTGAACAGGCGACTGCCTACGGCCTGCTCCAGGCTGTCGATGCGCCGGGCCACGGCGGACGGCGTCAGTGGATGGCGGCGGGCCGCGGCGGAGAAGCTGCCGGTTTCCAGTACGTCGAGAAACAGACTCAACTGATCGGTGAGGGTATCGGGGTTCATGGGCTACCGTGCTTGTGCATGAAACGCAAAGCCATTGTGCGCTGCTGTGCGTTTCCCCGCCAGTTGGCAGTCGTTAGCATTGCTCGGATTGAAAGTACAGGCGGATGAGGCCCTGATGATCGAGTGGTTGATGTATATCGTGCTGGGCGCCGCCCTGGGGACCATGGGTGGCTTGTTCGGCATTGGCGGCGGGCTGATCGCCATCCCGGCGCTGGGTGTGTTGTTCGGCCTGGACCAGCAGGTCGCCCAAGGGACTGCGCTGGTGATGGTGGTGCCCAATGTGCTGCTGGCGTTGTGGCGCTATCACCAGCGCAATCGCATCGAATTGCGCCACGCCTTGCCGCTGTCGCTGTGCAGCCTGGTGTTCGCCTGGCTGGGGTCGCTCTTCGCAGTGGGGCTCGATGCCCACTCGATGCGGCTGGGGTTCGTCGGCTTCCTGGTAGCGCTGGCAGCATGGAACGTGGCGAGGATGTTCCTCAAGGTCGCCCCGGCCAGCAACGAGCTGCGCTATGCCTGGCCCTGGCTGGGGGTCTTGGGTAGCTTCGCCGGCGCCATGGGGGGCTTGTTCGGCGTGGGCGGGGCCGTGGTGGCCACGCCGATCCTGACCAGCGTATTCGGCACCACCCAGGTGGTGGCTCAAGGCTTGTCGTTGGCACTGGCCGCGCCGAGCACTTCGGTGACCCTGGTCACCTACGGCCTGCACCACAGTGTCGACTGGAGCATCGGGATCCCCTTGGCGGTCGGTGGTTTGCTGAGCATCAGCTGGGGGGTGAAGCTGGCTCATGCACTGCCGGAAAAGGTCTTGCGCGGGATGTTCTGCGTCTTCCTGGTGGTGTGCGCGGTGATGTTGGCTTACGAGCTTTGAGCGCACTGGCACGATCGCAGCCAAGCCGGCGCCGAGCGCCTTGGGTTCACTGGAATCCTTCGACGATGTAGTCGGCCATGCAATCAATGATCGGTGACTGGCTTTGCGAATTGCGCAGGAGCATCACATTGGCCATCGGTAGCTCCGGCAGCCCCTCGTTTTCCCCCAGGATGCGCACGTTGCCGCCAATCAGGCTCTGCAACTGCGCGGTCACCGCAAGCCCTGCCGTGACCACGGCGAAAATTGCCGCCAGGCTGGGGCTGGTGTAGGCAACGCGGTAATCGATACCTTGGGTTTCCAGCGCATTGCAGGTCCAGGCTCGGCAGAAGCAATCGGTGTTGAACAGCGCCAAGGGCATGGGCCGCTGCTCGTGGGGGCAGAAGCCTTCGGCGGCGGCCCAAACCAGTCGCTCCTGGCGCAACAACTGGCCGACCTCGTTGCCGGGTTCGCGGGTGACGATAGTCAGGTCCAGATCCTGGCGCAGCATCAATTGCTTCGACGAGTCGCAGTGCACCTCGACCTGCACCAGCGGGTAGGACTGGGCGAAGCTGGAAAGAATGGTCGGCAGGAAGCGCATGGCATAGTCGTCAGGCGTGCCGATGCGCACCAGTCCGACCATGTGCGGCATGCGCAGGGTATTGAACACCTCGCCGTGCAGCTTGAGGATGCGCCGGGCATAGCCCAACAACACTTGCCCTTCGGCGGTCAGGCGCACCTGGCGGCCGTCACGCAGGAACAGCTGGCGCTGCAGGATGTCCTCCTCCAGGCGCTTCATCTGCATACTCACCGCCGACTGGGTGCGGTTGACCACTTCCCCGGCGCGGGTGAAGCCGCCTTGCTCGGCGATGGCGACGAAGGTGCGCAGCACATCCGCGTCGAGGCTCTGGTACTGAGACATTGCATCAATCTCCGAGATGGATCGCATCAGAAACATTCGTTGGATTGATCTTAAGCCCAGGATGAAACTGAAGCCATCGAACACGGAGGGCTTCACGATGAAAGGTCATGTCAGCAGCATCCAACAACCTGCCTTCTCTTTTTCCCATCTGTGGCACAGGCTGCTTCAGCGCGTGACACGTTGGCAGCAGCTGTATCGCCAGCGGCGCGAACTGGCCAGCCTCGGCGATGAGACCTTGAAGGATCTGGGATTGAGTCGGGCGGACATCATGCAGGAAGCCGAGCGGCCGTTCTGGGATGATCCGCTGCGTAAATGAAGAGTTCGTCGATAGATTGTGGGTGTCTAGAAGATCGAGCGCCGCCCGCGCGGCGCTCGATATATGCGCCCCCACAACCCTCCAGCGCACACCCTCAAAACACCCGTCCCCCTAATCCCCCAAACCTCAGCGCCGAACTTGTTTCAAGGTCTCGGCAATCAGAAACGCCAGTTCCAGCGACTGATCGGCGTTCATGCGCGGGTCGCAGTGGGTGTGATAGCGATCGGACAAGGCATCTTCGGTGATCGGTCGCGCACCACCAATGCATTCGGTGACGTTCTGCCCGGTCATCTCGATGTGAATGCCACCGGCATGGCTGCCCTCGGCCTGGTGCACCTGGAAGAACTGCTTCACCTCGTCGAGGATCTGCGCGAAATCGCGAGTCTTGTAGCCGCTGCTGGCCTTGATGGTGTTGCCGTGCATCGGGTCGGAGCTCCACAGCACCTTGCGCCCCTCGCGCTCGACGGTGCGAATCAACCCGGGTAGATGGTCGCCGACCTTGCCGGCGCCCATGCGCACGATCAGGTTCAGGCGGCCAGGATCGTTGAGCGGGTTGAGGATGTCGATCAGGCGGATCAGCTCCTCGGGGTTCATGCTCGGGCCGACCTTGACGCCGATCGGGTTGTGCACGCCGCGCAGAAACTCGACATGGGCGCCGTCGAGCTGGCGGGTGCGGTCGCCGATCCACAGCATGTGCGCCGAGCAGTCGTAGTAGTCCCCGGTCAGGCTGTCACTGCGCACGAACGCTTCTTCATAGTTGAGCAGCAAGGCTTCGTGGGCGGTGAAGAAACTGGTTTCACGCAGTTGCGGGGCGCTGTCCAGGCCACAGGCGCGCATGAAGGCCAGGGTCTCGTCGATGCGGTTGGCCAATTGATGGTATTTGTCGGCCAGCGCCGAGTTGGCGATGAAGTCCAGGTTCCACTTGTGCACCTGGTGCAGGTCGGCAAAGCCACCCTGGGCGAAGGCGCGCAGCAGGTTGAGACTGGCAGTGGCCTGGTGGTAGGCCTGCAGCAGGCGATCCGGGTCGGGTACGCGGCTCTTGGCGTCGAAACCGATGCCGTTGACGATGTCGCCACGGTAGGCGGGCAGGGTGATGTCACCGATGGTCTCGTCGTTCGCCGAGCGCGGCTTGGCGAACTGGCCGGCCATGCGTCCGACCTTCACCACCGGGCAGCCGGCGGCGAAGGTCATGACGATGGCCATCTGCAACAGCACCTTGAAGGTGTCACGGATCTTTGCCGCAGAGAACTCGGCGAAGCTTTCCGCACAGTCGCCGCCCTGCAGCAGGAAGGCGCGGCCTTCGGTGACCTCGGCGAACTGTCGGCGCAACTCTCGCGCCTCGCCGGCGAACACCAGCGGCGGGTAACTGGCCAGGGTCTGCTCGACCCGCGCCAGGTGGGCGGCGTCGGGGTAGGTCGGTTGCTGCTGGATCGGCAGGGCGCGCCAGCTGTCGGGGCTCCACGGGTGGTTCATCACGGGCTCGATCAGGTAGAGGATAGGCTGACTGCCATGGTAACAGCCGGCGCTGTGCTTGTTGCATCCGGGGCGTTGACGGACAATGCGCGTTTTGCGCGGGCAGGTGGCGGGTCACATGGCGACGGAGCGGGAAGAGCGGCTGTTGGCGCGGGTCGAGGATGCCTTCGGCGTCATCAGCGTCTACGAGGTGGAGGACTATCGCTTTCTCGAATTCGGCGATGCCATCGAGCAGAGCTGTGTGTTCACCGCCGATCCCAGCTGGCTGGAGTACGACTACACCCGGGCGATGCTGGTCGGCGCGCTGTGCCACGAGCAGCCGGAGAGCGCCCTGTTCCTGGGGCTGGGCGCCGGTACCCTGACCCAGGCGTGCATGAAGTTCCTGCCCCTGGAGGACATCGAGGCCATCGAACTGCGCCCGGACGTGCCGCGCCTGGCCATGGAGTTTCTGGGTCTGGACGACGATCCGCGCCTGTACGTGCGTACCGGCGATGCCTTGGAGTTGCTGCCCACGGCGGAGAAGACCGACCTGTTGTTCGTCGACCTCTACACCGACCACGGCCCAGGCGTCGGGCATCTGGCCTGGGGCTTCCTGGAAAACTGTCAGAAGCAGCTCAACGCCGGTGGCTGGCTGGTGATCAACCAGTGGGCCGGCGACGATGGACGGCCGCTCGGGGCGGCGCTGCTGCGCGGCTTGTACCATCGGCATTACTGGGAGCTGCCGGTGAAGGAGGGCAATGTGATCCTGCTGGTGCCCGCGGATCTGGAGCAGCAGTTGGACCTGGACGGCCTGCGGGCACGGGCCGCGGCCTTGGCGCCGCGGTTGGGGTACAGCCTTGAAGGCCTGATTCGGGAGATTCGGCCGGCTAGCTGACAGACCGCATCGTCCCTTTCGCGGGCAAGCCCGCTCCCACAGGGACGGCGTCGCTTCTGAAACGAGCGATGATCCTGTGGGAGCGGGCTTGCCCGCGAAGGGGACGACGCAGTATTTCAAAAATGAATCGTTTCAGCGACCTAGAGCGGAAGCTGCGATCATGGCCGGTAACCGCAAAAAATTTCCTCACTGTCTCCGCCCAATTCAGGTATAGTACGCGCCGGTCTTTTAGCGGACCTCAAAATCAGGTGGTGCAAATCCTCCGAGTCCAGCTTCGGCTGCGCGTCCGCTAGGCGGACCTTCCCAAGTTTTTCTTTTTCAATCGTTTTCGCAAATCCCCGCCGCCAAAGCTGCCTGGGTGACCTTCTGGTCTTTCAAGGCATGTGCAGCTTTGGAGCATGGGTCTTTGCGGATGCACCTAGAGGCAGACCCATGACCCAGGAAACCGGCGGCTTCGCCGCTCTCGATCTTAATCCGAACATTGTTGCCGCCGTTCTGGCTACCGGCTACGAAGAGCCGTCGGCCATTCAGCAACAATCGATCCCGATCATCCTCGCCGGTCACGACATGATCGGCCAGGCGCAGACTGGCACCGGCAAGACCGCTGCCTTCGCCCTGCCGATCCTCAACAAGATCGATGTGAGCAAGCGCGAACCGCAAGCCCTGATCCTGGCGCCAACCCGTGAGTTGGCGCTGCAAGTAGCCACCGCTTTCGAAACCTACGCCAAGCAGATGCCGGGCGTGAACGTGGTGGCCGTATACGGTGGTGCCCCGATGGGCCCACAGCTGCGTGCCATCCGTAACGGCGCGCAAATCGTCGTGGCTACCCCGGGCCGTCTCTGCGACCACCTGCGTCGCGACGAGAAAGTCCTGTCCACCGTGCAGTACCTGGTACTGGACGAAGCCGACGAAATGCTCAAGCTGGGCTTCATGGACGACCTCGAAGTGATCTTCGATGCCATCCCGGCCAGCCGCCAGACCGTGCTGTTCTCCGCCACCCTGCCGTCGTCGATCCGCTCGATCGCCGAGCGTCACCTGCGCGAGCCCAAGCACGTCAAGATCCAGAGCAAGACCCAGACCGTCACCGCGATCGACCAGGCCCACCTGATGGTCCACGCCGACCAGAAGATCCCGGCTGTGCTGCGTCTGCTGGAAGTCGAGGAATTTGACGCGCTGATCGCCTTCGTGCGAACCAAGCAAGCCACCCTGGACCTGGCTGCCGCGCTGGAAGCCAAAGGTTACAAGGCTGCCGCGCTGAACGGTGACATCGCCCAGAACCAGCGTGAGCGCGTCATCGACTCGCTCAAGGATGGTCGCCTGGACATCGTCGTCGCCACCGACGTCGCTGCCCGTGGTCTGGACGTACCGCGCATCACCCACGTGTTCAACGTCGACATGCCGTACGACCCAGAGTCCTACGTGCACCGTATTGGCCGTACCGGTCGTGCCGGTCGTGAAGGCCGTGCGCTGCTGTTGGTCACCCCGCGTGAGCGCCGCATGCTGCAGGTGATCGAGCGTGTCACCGGGCAGAAGGTCGCTGAGGCGCGCCTGCCGAATGCCCAGGCCGTGCTGGATGCCCGTATCAAGAAGTTGACCTCGAGCCTGGCGCCGCTGGTCGCTGAAGCCGAAGCCACCCACGGCGAGCTGTTCGACCGTCTGACTGCCGACCTCGGTTGCAGTGCCCGTGCCCTGGCTTCGGCCCTGCTGCGCAAAGCCACCAATGGCCAGGCCCTGGACCTGCCGTCGGTCGAGCGCGAGCAGCCGCTGGTGCCGACCTTCACGCCGCGCGAGCGCAGCGGTGATCGTGGCGATCGCAGCGAGCGTGGTGACCGTGAGCGTCGTGCGCCGATGCCGCTGGCCGAAGGCCGCGTGCGTTGCCGTACTGCCCTCGGTGCCCGTGATGGCATCGCCGCCAAGAACCTGCTGGGCGCGATCCTCAACGAGGGTGGCCTGGCACGTGATGCCATCGGCCGCATCCAGGTGCGCGACAGCTTCAGCCTGATCGAGCTGCCGGAAGATGGCCTGGAGCGTCTGTTGTCCAAGCTCAAGGACACCCGCGTGGCAGGCAAGCAGTTGAAGCTGCGTCGCTACCGCGAGGATTGATCCTGGCGCAATGAAAAAATCCCCGGCCTAGGTCGGGGATTTTTTTGCCTTTTTGGGGCTGCTTCGCAGCCCATCGCGGCACAAGGCCGCTCCTACAGGTACTGCGCTGCGACTGAAGGAGCGGCCTTGCGCTTCGGCAATCGTCAGTCGAACCGATAGATATCCATTCCCAGCGCGCCCAGGGTGAAGCCCTGGTGCACCACCCCGAACCTGTCCCCAGCCCCGAGGGCGAAGAACAGTGGCAGCAAATGCTCGTCGCTGGGGTGGTTGCGCCGTGCAAACGGCGCCTGCTGGCGATAATCGAGCAGCGCTGCCTGGTCGTTTTCCGTCAGGCGTTCTACCACCCAGTCACGAAACGCCAGCGCCCAAGGCTCGATCACATCCGGCCCGGCATGCCAGTCCAGTTCGCCCAGGTTGTGGGTGATGCTGCCCGAACCGATCAGCAGGATGCCTTGGTCGCGCAAGCCTGCCAGGGCCTGCCCGACCTTGACCTGCAGGGCCGGCCCCAGGCGGCTTGGCAGCGATACCTGGATCACCGGAATGTCGGCCTGTGGATACATCAACGACAACGGCACCCAGGCGCCATGGTCGAAGGGCCTTTGCGCATCCAGGCGCGCCGGCAGGCCGGCCTCCTTGAGTCGGTCACTCACCTGGGCAGCCAACTGTGGCTCGCCTGGTGCCGGGTACTGCACCGCATATAGCGCTGCGGGGAAGCCGTAGAAGTCATGCCAGGTCTCTGGCTGGGCGGCAGCGGTCACCAGCAGCTCCTGGCTCTCCCAGTGCGCCGAGACCACCACGATCGCCTTCGGCCTCGGCAGGGCATTGGCCAGACCGGCCAGCGCCGGCCCGCTGGCCCCGGGTTGCAAGGCGAGCATGGGCGAGCCATGGGAAATGAACAGGCTGGGAAGCATGATGGCGGTCCTGAGGTTTAAGATGTGATTATCTTCGGTCAGCTACCGATCGAAATCCAAATCAAGATTTACCCTTAATCCATCGAAAAATCGGGAGTGATCATGGAGCCAGCGTTCTGGCAGAAACGGTGGGCCGATAACCAGATCGGTTTTCACCGCGAAGACGTCAACCCCTTTCTAGAGGCCCACTGGCGCACCCTTGCGCTGGCCTCCGGCGCGCGGATTCTGGTGCCGTTGTGTGGCAAAAGCGTGGACATGGCCTGGTTGGCGGGGCAGGGCTACCGGGTGCTGGGCGTGGAGCTTTCGCGCCGTGCGGTCGAAGACTTCTTCGGCGAGCAGGGGTTGCAGGCCGAAGTCACCGTGCAGGGCGCATTCGAAGTCTGGCGTAGCGGTGACGTGGAAGTCTGGTGCGGCGATTTCTTCGACTTGCGGGCGCAGGATGCTGGCGACTGTTTCGGGCTTTATGACCGGGCGGCGTTGATCGCCCTGCCAGCAGAGATGCGCGAACGCTACATGGCGCATCTGTCGGCGTTGCTGCCGGCGGGGTGCCAAGGGCTGTTGTTGACCATGGATTACGACCAGCAGCTGCTCGATGGGCCGCCGTTTGCGGTGGCCGATGGCGAGGTGAGGCGAGGGTACGCAGGGGGTAATGTTCAGGTGCTGGATGAGCGGGAAGTGATCGGGGAAAGCCCGAAATTCCTCCAGGCTGGGGTGCCCAGTGTGGTGGAGCGGGTGTATCGGGTCGGTTTCTGAGCTTGTCTGTGCTGGCCCTTTCGCTGGCAGACAAACAACAAGGGCGACCGAAGTCGCCCTTGTTTGCATCACACGGCCCATCAACCGCGGCGGCGCAGGGCCTCGATGCGGTCTTCCAGTGGCGGGTGGCTCATCAGCAGGCCGGCCAGGCCATGCTTGAGGCCGCCATTGATGCCGAACGCCTTGAGGGTGTCGGGCATGTGCACGGGCAGTCCCTGTTCCACGCGCAGGCGCTGCAGGGCGCCGATCATCGCAGCGGTGCCGGCCAGGGTGGCGCCGGCTTCGTCAGCGCGGTACTCGCGGCGGCGCGAGAACCACATGACGATCATGCTGGCCAGGATGCCGAGCACCAGTTCGGCGATGATGGTCGCCACGTAGTAGGCGATACCCTGGCCTTCTTCGTTCTTGAAGATCACCTTGTCGACGAAGTTGCCGATGATGCGGGCGAAGAACATCACGAAGGTGTTCACCACGCCCTGCACCAGCGCCAGGGTGACCATGTCGCCGTTGGCCACGTGGCCGATCTCGTGGGCCAGTACCGCGCGCACTTCATCGGGCGAGAAGCGCTCTAGCAGGCCCTGGGACACTGCTACCAAGGCGTCGTTGCGGTTCCAGCCGGTGGCGAAGGCGTTGGCCTCGTAGGCCGGGAAGATACCGACTTCCGGCATGCGGATGCCGGCTTCGCGGGACAGCTCCTCGACGGTTTGCAGCAGCCACTGCTCGTGGCGGGTGCGCGGTTGGCTGATGATCTGGGTGCCGGTGGTCATCTTCGCCATCCACTTGGAGATGAACAGCGAGACGAGCGAACCGGCGAAGCCGAACACGGCGCAGAAGACCAGCAGGCGGCCGAGATCAAGGTCGATCCCATTGGCGGCCATGAACCCATTGAAGCCGAACAGGCTCAGGGTAATGCTTGCAACCAGCACCACCGCGAGGTTGGTGGCTACAAACAACAGAATGCGCATCATGGTTGTCACGTTCTCCTGACGGAAGGGTTTGTTGCGTACTGCGGGGTATATAAGGGGCCGGTGGCGCAGATTCAATGCGCCGACTATTTCAAACTGTGTACGGCGGAGTATGGCAGAGGATAGGGCGCAGGCTGTGGGATAGAGCGTTGCAGGATGTAAGAAAAGGTGCGTGTCTTGAGATATGCGCTGGCAGTGAGATCGAGCGCCGCCCGCGCGGCGCTCGATCTCCCCACTCCCGCAAAAACCCAGTTGAACCCTACTGCGAATAGCTCCGCAGGAAATTACCGATCCGCCCAATGGCCGCTTCCAGGTCATCCACCCGCGGCAAGGTCACCACGCGGAAGTGGTCCGGCCATGGCCAGTTGAACGCGGTGCCCTGGACGATCAGCAGTTTTTCCGACAACAGCAGGTCGAGGGCGAACTTCTCGTCGTTGAGGATCGGGCACACCTTCGGGTCGATCCGCGGGAAGGCATACAGCGCGCCCATCGGCTTCACGCAACTGACGCCGGGGATGTCGTTGAGCAGCTCGTAGGTGCGGTTGCGCTGCTCCAGCAAACGACCTGGCGGCAGCACCAGGTCGTTGATGCTCTGGTAGCCGCCCAGTGCGGTCTGGATGGCATGCTGGGCCGGCACGTTGGCGCACAGGCGCATGTTGGCCAGCATGTCGATACCTTCGATGTAGCTCTGGGCGTGGTGCTTGGGCCCGGAGATGATCAGCCAGCCGGAGCGGAAGCCCGCTACCCGGTACGACTTGGACAGGCCGTTGAAGGTCAGGCACAGCAGGTCCGGGGCCAGCGAGGCGGTGCTGATGTGCACGGCTTCGTCGTAGAGGATCTTGTCGTAGATCTCGTCGGAGAACACCACCAGGTTGTGCTGGCGCGCCAGTTCCAGCATGCCCAGCAGCAGCTCCTTGGAGTACACCGCGCCGGTCGGGTTGTTCGGGTTGATGATCACCAGGGCCTTGGTGTTCGGGGTGATCTTGGCCTTGATGTCTTCGAGGTCGGGAAACCAGTCGGCCTGTTCGTCGCACAGGTAGTGCACCGGTTTGCCGCCGGCCAGGCTCACGGCGGCGGTCCACAGGGGGTAGTCCGGCGCCGGAATCAGCACTTCGTCACCGTTGTTGAGCAGCGCCTGCATCGACATGACGATCAGTTCGGACACGCCGTTGCCGAGGTAGATGTCCTCGATGGTGACGCCGGCGATTTCCTTCTGCTGGCAGTAATGCATCACGGCCTTGCGCGCGCTGAACAGGCCCTTGGAATCGCTGTAGCCCTGGGCGGTGGGCAGGTTGCGGATCACATCCTGGAGGATTTCGTCCGGCGCTTCGAAGCCAAACGGCGCCGGGTTGCCGATGTTCAGCTTGAGGATGCGATGGCCTTCCTCTTCCAGGCGTTTGGCGTGCTTGAGCACCGGGCCGCGAATGTCGTAGCAGACATTGGCGAGCTTGTTCGATTTGCTGAACTGCATGATGTGATCCCGATTGAGAATACGCGGTGCGCCGTCGTCGAAAGGTTTGAAAGGGCGAGGCGCGGGTGCCAGACTTGGAGCCTTGCACACGAAGCCACCTAATATACGTGCCGCCCGCGCCAGGGAAAAGACGGCGCGAGGTGAAATTCAGCCTGCCGAGGTACCCACATGCAAAAGATCGAAAAAACCCTGGAAGAATGGCGTGCGATGCTCGACCCGGCGCAGTACCAGGTCTGCCGCCTGAAGGGCACCGAGCGGCCGTTTACCGGCAAGTACAACAGCGAAAAGCGTGTCGGTACCTACAGCTGTATCTGCTGTGGCCTGGCGCTGTTCGACAGCGCGACCAAGTTCGATTCCGGCTGCGGCTGGCCGAGCTTCTACGCGCCGATCGAGGAGAGCGCGATGATCGAGATCCGCGACACCTCCCACGGCATGATCCGCACCGAGGTCACCTGCGCCCAGTGCGACGCCCACCTGGGCCATGTGTTCCCCGACGGACCACCACCGACCGGCCTGCGCTATTGCATCAACTCGGTCTGCCTGGACTTCACCCCGCGAGAAGAGGGCTGATCATGGCGATGTCGCTGCAGGACATCGCCTGCGTGACCTTGGGCGGCGAGCACAAAAAGCTCGGCGACTTCCCCGGCAAGGCGTTGCTGGTGGTCAACACCGCCAGCCAGTGTGGCTTCACTCCGCAGTACAAGGGCCTGGAGCAGCTGTGGCAGCAGTACCGCGAACGGGGCTTGGTGGTGTTGGGCTTTCCCTGCAACCAGTTCGGCAAGCAGGAGCCGGGCGAGGCGCGGGACATCGCGCAGTTCTGCGAGCGCAACTTCGGCGTGAGCTTTCCGCTGTTCCGCAAGGTCGAGGTCAATGGCCCCGCAGCCCACCCGCTGTTCGTCGAGCTCAAGCAACGGGCGCCGGGCCTGTTCGGCACGCAGAAGATCAAGTGGAACTTCACCAAGTTCCTGATCGACCCGGCCAGCGGGCAGATCAAGCGTTATGCGCCGAGCACCAAGCCTCAGGCCTTGGAGGCGGACATCGAACGCCTGCTCAGCCGTTGAGCGGCACCCAGTGGTCGATCAGCGCCAGGAGCTCTTCGCGGCGAAACGGCTTGGCCAGGTAGTCATCCATGCCCGCGGCGCGACAGCGTTCGCGCTCCTCGGGCATGGCGTTGGCGGTCAACGCGACGATCGGCAGGTCCGGCCAGCGTCCGCTGCGGCGGATCTGCCGGCTGGCTTCGTAGCCATCCATCACCGGCATGTTGCAGTCCATGAGCACCATGTCGAATTCGTCTCGCTCCAGCAGTTCCAGCGCTTCGGCACCCTGGGTGGCTAGTTGGACCTGGCAGCCGAGCTTGGCCAGCATGCCTTTGGCTACCAGCTGGTTGACCGGGTTGTCCTCCACCAGCAGCACCCGCGCGCGCCCAAGTTGCGCGGCAAGGCTGGGGCTGGCCAGCGGGTGCTCGGGTTCATGGCCCTGCAGGGTGCGGCGCAGGGTCTGATACAGGGCGTTGCGGGCCAGTGGCCGAGCCAACTGATGAAGGGGCGCCAGTGGCGTCGATTGTTCGGCTGGCAGGAAGTTGCCATAGGCGGTCACCAGCAGGATGGGCACACTGAACGCTGGGCGCAGGGCGAACAGGTGCTCCAGGTCGTCGGTGATCAACAGATCGATGGCCTGGTCAGGCACCTGCGCTGGGCTGTCGAGGCGCTGGTAGGCCAGGCCCCAGCGCGGCAGCAGGTCCTGCAGCAGTTCGCTCAGGCCGCTGCCGGAGCCGGTCAGAGCCATCACCCGGCCCTGCAAGGGGGCGGCGGCGATGGCTTCGGTATGCGGCAGCAACGGTAGCTCAGCGCAGAAGCGGCTACCGAAGCCTGCTTCCGACTGGATGTGCAGCCGGCCTTGCATCGCCTGGCACAGGTTGCGGGTCAGGGCCAGACCCAGGCCGGTGCCGCCGAACTGACGGGTGATGCCGGCGCCGGCCTGGGTGAAGGGCTGGAATATCCGCGCCTGGGCATCTTCGGGGATACCGATGCCGGTGTCCCACACCTCCAGGCGCACACCGCCGACGATCGGCGCCAGGCGCACGTCGACGCGGCCGAAACGGGTGAACTTGAGGGCATTGGACAGCAGGTTGCTGACGATCTGGCGCACCCGCGTAGGATCACCGAGCACGCTGCTGGGAAACTGCTCGGCCACCAAGCAGGTCAACTCGACGCCTTGGGCAGCGTTCTGCGACAGCAGGTTGGCGGTGTCCTCGACCATGGCGCCCATATCGAAGGGAATGCGCTCGAGCTCCAGTTGCCCGGCATCGAACTTGGACAAGTCGAGAATATCGTTGAGCAGTTCCACCAGCACCTTGCCCGAATCGTGGGCGATCGACAGCTGCTGGCGTTGTTCGCCGGCTAGCGGACTGTCCAAGGCCAAGGCGATCATGCCGAGCATGCCATTGAGCGGGGTACGGATCTCATGGCTCATGTTGGCCAAGAATGCGGCCCGGGCCTGGGCCATGTCGAGGGCGCGCTGGCGTGCGTCGTCGAGCTCCTGGTTGGACTGGCTCAGGCGGCTGTTGCTGGCCTTGAGCTCGTTGGTGCGCGCC
This sequence comes from Pseudomonas putida, assembly GCF_004357765.1. Taxonomy (GTDB): domain Bacteria; phylum Pseudomonadota; class Gammaproteobacteria; order Pseudomonadales; family Pseudomonadaceae; genus Aquipseudomonas; species Aquipseudomonas putida_U. The sequence goes on from NZ_SMTE01000020.1 coordinate 18,278, forward strand.
GAGACGATGTCTTCGAGTTCGTTGAGGTATTGGGTCAGGCGGTTTTCCGCGGTGCGTCGCTGCTGGATCTCGGTGGCCATGCTGACGAACTGCCGGTTGGCGACCTGCACCAGCACGCCGATCTCGTCGTGTTCGTGGCCGGGCGGGCATTCCACGCGGTGCTGCCGGGGCTGGCGCGGGTCGCCGCTGCTGAGGTCGGCGATCACCTTGACCAGCGGCTTGGTCAGCATGATGTAGAACAGCGCCAGGAGGATGCCGGTGAGCACCAGGCTGCGGGCGAAGCCGTTGAGCAGGGTGATCCCGGCGCGGTCGAGGAAACGGCTGCCGAAGGCGTAGGTATCGACATCCAGGTACAGCGTGCCCAGGTAGTCGTTGGGCATGTGGGCGAAGTAAAGGCGCTCGCTGAGCTGGCGCTGTTGGCCGAACAGGAAATCGCTCAGGGGGCGGTAGCGGGCTTCCAGGCGCGGACGCTCGACATCGGCCAGCACCGTTTCGTTGTTGTCGATCAGCCGGGCGCGAATGATCGCCGGCGATTGCAGCAACCCGCGGGTCAGCTCCAGGGCCAGTTCCGAATCGATGTTGTAGGCGATGCGTGAGGCCGGGGTCTGGCTGATTTGCAGCAAAGCCTGCACTTCGCGGTTGATGGACGCGTCTTCGCTGGCATAATCAATGCCGATCTGGATGAGACTGAGCAATGTTCCCAGGATGAAGCCGACCAGGACTGTCAACCGGGCTTGCTTGTATGACAGGCGATTGGTGAACTTGATATCCATGAGTCCCGAGCCGGTTTCAACTCCCTTGCGCTGCGCAAGCATAGCCGATCAGCCCCGGCTGCTGGCGGGTCTGTCTGTTCATTTCAGTTGGTCGCCGAGCGGGGGCGCAACGCGGCCCCAAAAAACTGAAATTTGTAGGAGTCCTCATGGACGCTCGCTTGAATGCTTTCCTGGAACGCGCCGAATCCGTACTGGCGCGTCTCGAACCCCTGTTGCCGGCGGTCCGCCCGGACATCGACTGGACCACCACCCTGGCCGCGCGCTGGCAGCGCGATGGCCGCACGGGCTACCTGCTGCCGCTGGAAGTGAGCCTGGACATCCGCCTGAGCGACCTGATCGGCGTCGACAAGCAGCGTGAACAATTGGGCCGCAACACCCACCAGTTCATCAACGGCATGCCTGCCAACCACGCCCTCCTGTGGGGCTCGCGCGGCACCGGCAAGTCGTCGCTGGTGCGCGCCTTGCTGGCCGAGCACGCAGGTGCCGGGCTGCGCCTGATCGAAATCGAGCGCGACCACCTGGCCGACCTGCCGCGTGTGGTCGAACAACTGCAAAAACTGCCGCAACGCTTCATCCTGTTCTGCGACGACCTCTCGTTCGAAGCCGGGGAGGGCGACTACCGGGTGCTCAAGAGCGTGCTCGATGGCTCGCTGGAGCAGGCCCCGGACAACGTGCTGCTGTACGCCACCTCCAACCGCCGCCATCTGGTGCCGGAGAAAGAGAGCGACAACGAGAACTGGAAGCGCGTCGACGGCGAGCTGCACCCCAGCGAAGCGGTGGAAGACAAGATCGCCTTGTCCGACCGCTTCGGCCTGTGGCTGTCGTTCTACCCGTTCACCCAGGAGCACTTTCTGAACGTGGTCGAGCACTGGATCGGCCAGCTGGCACGCCCTGCGGGCCTGAGCTGGAGCCGCAGCGAAGAACTCGACATCCTCGCCGTGCGCTGGGCTACCGGCCGCGGTAACCGAAATGGCCGTTGTGCCTATCAGTTCGCCCGCTATTGGGTCGGGCTGCAATTGTTGGAGCAAAAGTAAATGATCGACCTCAATGCCAGTGGCGCCGGCCTCGATGGCTACAGCCTACTGGCCGCGCAAGTGCAGGCACTGTTCGCCGACGAGCGTGATTTCATCGCCAATGCCGCGCAGTTCTCGGCTTTTCTGTATAGCCAGGTCGATGACCTGAACTGGGCGGGGTTCTACCTCAATCGCAACGAAGAGCTGGTGCTCGGCCCATTCCAGGGGCAAGTAGCTTGCGTGCGCATCCCGTTCGGCAAGGGTGTTTGTGGCGCAGCTGCCGCCAGTCGGCAGACCCAACGGGTCGAGGATGTGCATGCGTTCCCGGGGCATATCGCTTGCGACAGCGCCTCGAACAGCGAATTGGTGATTCCGCTGGTGAAGGAGGGTAGGTTGATTGGTGTGCTCGATCTGGACAGCCCGAAGCTTGCGCGCTTCAGTGAGGCCGATCAGGTGGGGTTGGAGCGGTTGGCGGCGATCTTCTTGGAGCTGACTGACTGCTGATTGTTGGGTGATCTTACCGGCCTCTTCGCGGGCAAGCCCGCTCCCACAGGGACAGCGCAGATCCTGACTGTTGTGTTTATCCGGAGGGAGGGGGCAAGCCCCACAGGTACAGCGCAGATCCTGACTGTTGTGTTTATCCGGAGGGAGGGGGCAAGCCCCACAGGGACAGCGCAGATCCTGACTGATGCGTTTGCCCTGTGGGAGCGGGCTTGCCCGCGAAAGGGCCGGTAGCCTCAGCCCAAAACCCGGGATCAGTCGTAGATCACCCGCTTCTTCCAGGTCTCGTCCTCATCGGTCTTGAGCCCATCGGTCAATTCGTTCTGCTCATCCGCCGCCGGTTCCATCTTGTCCAGCACCTGGGCATTGGCCCGCGCCAGCAATTTCTCCAGATACCGCAGCTGCTCTTCGTACTGCTTGGGCTCAGGCTGCTTGCGCAGGTACTGCACGCCACGCTCGAACGCCAGCCGCGCCTGCCCAGGTTGCTCCTGCTGCAAGGCCTGCTGGCCAAGGTTGTTGAAGAACTCGATATGCAGCAGCACCAGGATATGGCGGATCTCCTTGACCCAATACTTGGCCTCCTGGGTATTGAGAAAGCCTTCCTGGTTGGCCCGCACGATCTGCTGGTGCAGGGCTTCGAGCAAGAAGCGCACGTCCTTGGCCTTGGCCTCGGTCTGGATCGGGCTGGGCGGGTTGTTGACCGGGATCTGTTCGCCCTTGGCGATCAGTCCCTCGATCTCAGCGATGCGCGCCTTGAGGTCGCCGCTGTTCTTGTCCAGCGCCAACTGACGTTGGTTGAGGTTCAGTTCCAGGCGGGTCAGCAGCAGCTTCAATGCCGGGGTCATGAACTGGCCGGGGAAGGTCTCGGTGATTTCGCCACAACGGCGCAGGCGGTCGGCCAGCTCGACCTTTAGGCGTGCGCGTTCCAGCTTGCCGTTTTCGACCACGTTGTTGAGGTAGCCGATCACGATCAGCAATGCGATACCCGCCACGATGAGCAGTGTGATCAGAAGTGGTGTCACCGTTTACGCCTCGTCAAAAGGTTCTGCATATAGAGTGTAGGAGCCCGTGTGCTCGCCAGAAGCCCGTGCAGGCAAATCTGTGCTTGTATCGGCAAACGGCCCGATAACTGGATAGTGGCACATTAATGCCGAGGTGCCGTCAGAAAATCAACGCCAATCCTCGGACGTCGCTCGCAAGCCGCCCTCGCAGTGCCCGAAGTCATTGATTTAAATAAATTTCTACAAAAGGGTTGACGACCCGGTAAGGCATCCCTAGAATGCGCGCCACTTGCAGCGTAAAGCACTTAGCCAAACGCTTCAGGGAGTGAAAGCAAGCAGCGATGCTTGTAGCGTGTCCCCTTCGTCTAGTGGCCTAGGACACCGCCCTTTCACGGCGGTAACAGGGGTTCGAGTCCCCTAGGGGACGCCAATGCGGGAATAGCTCAGTTGGTAGAGCACGACCTTGCCAAGGTCGGGGTCGCGAGTTCGAGTCTCGTTTCCCGCTCCAGTTTATCCGGCAACGCCTAGCGGCGGGGCAGGAAAAGAAAATCCAGTCTGAATCGTGAGGTTCATGTGCTGGTGCACTGAAAAGTGTCGTGTGTCCCCTTCGTCTAGTGGCCTAGGACACCGCCCTTTCACGGCGGTAACAGGGGTTCGAGTCCCCTAGGGGACGCCATTTGCGGGAATAGCTCAGTTGGTAGAGCACGACCTTGCCAAGGTCGGGGTCGCGAGTTCGAGTCTCGTTTCCCGCTCCAGTTTCCAAAACTATGGCGTTCATGACGGTGTAGTGGTTTTAAAAGTTTCAAAGCGGGAATAGCTCAGTTGGTAGAGCACGACCTTGCCAAGGTCGGGGTCGCGAGTTCGAGTCTCGTTTCCCGCTCCAAATCGAAAACGCCATCTCTTATGAGGTGGCGTTTTTTTTTGCCCGCCTGAAATGGGGCACTCGACGCCACGATTCTTTCATCGCAGCGTGCGTGCTCGGCTCAGTGTGTATTGGCAGGGCCCTGTTGTGCACTCAGGAGTTGTTTTTCCAGGTTCCAATCGAACGGTTCACCATTCTGCTCGGCCTCGTAGCGGCGCTCTTCCAGCTGCTGGTATAGCTCGAGTTCCTCATCGGGCATGAAGTGCAGGCAGTCGCCTGCGAAGAACCACAGCAGGTCGCGGGGCACCAGGTGGGCGATCTGCGGATAGCGCTGGATCACCTGGCAGATCAGGTCTTGACCCAGGTACTGGCTTTCCAGTGGGTCCTGCGGCAGCAAGGTCAACAGTTCGTCGAAGCGCTCAAGGAACAGGGCGTGGCTTTCCTCCGGTACCTGCTCGGCTTCGCCCAGCGCCACCAGGATGGTGCGCAGGTGGTTGAGCAGTTGCAGGTGGTAATCCAGGTGTGGGGTAGCCATGTAGCGATCCTCGGGCGGCAAAACGGGCCGCGCAGTATACGCCTCCTGAGTTGGGGAGGGGAGCTTGTTCACTGATAGCTTATCGTGAAGTTCAATGCCCCGGTGGCCAGCCCCGGTGATACATTGGGGGCCGTTTGTATGTAGCGCGCCTTGAAGTCCATGCGTGTCAGGCCAAGGTCCAGTTTTTTGATCTCTACGTCCTGCTCCAGTGGAAGCACACGGCTATCCTGATGCCGTATCTGTATGCCCACGCCCGTTGCCGTAGCGCCCGTGGAGAGGGAAAAAATACCGTTTGCCGGGTCTACGCTGGTAGAACCCTTGGTGCCTTCCAGGTAAATATGGGCATGGGCAGTGCTGCCGGTGCTGTCGTCCTCGCAGTCGCTCAAGGTGATGCTGAAGGGCACGTCCGCAGTGGTTGAGCCGGGGCCCTTGAAGTCCGCCACGGTGTAATCGCCGAGCATGACCGGATCGGCGCTGACCGCATCCGCCCTGAGCGTACATTGCGCCTGATGTACGTTGGCCTCCAAGCTGAAATCCAGGGCTTTGCCCAAATCGGTGAATATTCCGTGGTATAGCTCGCCGCTGATCCTGTGCATGCCTGGGGGGATGGCACCTGTCTTGACCAATTTGAGGTTCATTATGCCTCTATCGACAGGAGTCCCGATCGCCTCTGCACGCAAGATTGTCCCTTTATAGGGAAGAGAAGTATCTCCGTCATCTGGGGCGAATGTATTGGTTACACTATTATCGTAGGGCCAGCCCATTGTGATGATGGCGCCGATGCCAGGAACATTGGTTTTCAAGATGTTGTCCTTGGCCGTTCGCCCCATGGATGGAACCATGATGCCGGGGACGAATGCGGTCGAGGGTATCAGCTGGGCAACGGTGGGGGGGGTGCTATTGTAAAAGCACACAGCTTTGCCGCCGCTGCGGTTGACGCCTTCGGTCCTGTCCCGCTCGGCGATGATGCTCCCAACCGCTGCATCGCGTGGTACCCAAACGCTGCCGAGGTCCAGGACTAGGCTGATGGAAGTCGACGCAGAGCTCCACTCGCAGCGTGCTTGCACATCGCTGGCATAAAGCGACCAGCAGAGTTGACAGGCCGCCAGGGTAAGCACGTGAGTAAGCTTGTGGTGTTTTCCATTCATAGAGAGTGTTCCTGAGAAGTCGCGCTCGGTTGATCGCTCGCACTGTTGTTTGGTGGCAGACAGGCCAGGGTTTGCAAGCGATAGCCGTTTTGGCTTGGCATCGTTTGAGGCTGCACCTCTATATAGCAAGCCTGCTCGGTTTGACCTCCCCAATGCACACCCAGTCTTTGTGGTGCGTCCGTTTCAGTGGCGACCAGTGCCTGCCCGGCCTGGCCCACTACGGCCAATCGTTCTCCGGCCGCGTTGGTCACTTGGGCGCCGAAGGGCAGCGCACGCCCATTAGCCTGGTGAAGAGTCAACACCATTCGAGTCACCCGGTGGGCTTCGAACGCAGCCTTGATTACCGCTCCCCGTCGAGGGACGACTTGTTGGCTGCCATTGTCGATCAACACCTCGGGAGGCACATCATCGGTTTGCAATACCAGCGAGTTGAGCCGGTAGGGTCGCAGGTAAGGTACGATCAGGTAGCCGTTCGAATCGGTTTGGCTGCCGGGTGAGTTTTGCACGGTTACCCCGGCGACCTCGGGTACATGTACAAGGGCACTGGTTTCGCCCAGATACGGCCCCAGCGCGATGCCGCCGCTGTGCAGCATGACGGCGCCGCTGGCATTGACCGACAGGTTGCGATAATCGCCGCCTTCGGTATAACCCGCGCCGTAGCTACCTCGCTCGCCTTGGTAGGCCAGCGAGAACGCCCCGGTCTGGCCTTGGCTCTGGTCGTTGCTCAGCGATGCCTGGTAACTGAGGCGGCGATTGGTCGTGCCGCCGTTGAGGGTGGCGCGTTGGTTGTAACGGCCTTCGGACTCCATGAGGTCGAAGCGTACGTTATGGCGAGAGCCGAAATCCAAAGGCAAGCTGAGGCTGAGCCCTATCTGGCGGCTATCGTGGCCGCGCTCGGTCAGGGCTTGAGAGGCGAATACGTTGATCCCCAGATCACCCAGGCGAGTGTTGTACTGAATCTGGTATTGGCGACGAAGGGTATTGCTGTTCCAGTAGTCTTCCTGGGATAGCCCCACGCTGAGCGAACCGTCGCCGATGCCCTGGTATATGGAAGCTTCCAGGCGACTACGGCGATTGCCATGCCAGGAAGTCGAGGAGAAACGCTCATGGATCGCTTCGTTGAAGTCGCGGTAACCCTCGGTGGAATAGCGATAACCCGCGAATCGCAGGTTGGTACCGGTGGCGAAGCTTTTACCATAGCGTAACGCCACACTCCGTCCCCGTACCTGGCTGTCAGTTGCGCCGCGATCGGTGCTGGCGTGGGTGACATCCAGAGACAAGGCGCCAATGTCCGCGAAATCCCGGGCCACGCCGAGGGCGCTGGCCTTGTAGTAATCACTACCCAGCAAGCCGCCATACAGTGTTGTGCCCCAGGCGCCGCCGCGGGCCAGGGTTGCCTCCCAGAAACCCGGTCTGTCCAGTTGTTCGGCACCGTTGTAATGACCGAAAGTGAGGCTGTAGCGCATCACCCCGTTGCGTAGCAGATTGCTCAATGTGGAATACGGTTGGGTGAAGCGACGCACTTGTCCGTCGGCTTCGGTGACGACGATTTCGAGTTCACCATGGCTGGAGCCAACGCCCAGCTCGTCAATGGCATACGGCCCGGGCGCGACGTAGGTCGAATAGATGGGGTAGCCATTGTGTAGCACTTCGATCTTGGCACGTGTTTGTGCGACGCCACGGATCACGGGGGCATAGTGCTGTTCGATGTCCGACAGCATGTCCATGTCGGAGGCAGCGTTCACGCCGGTAAAAGGGAATGCTCGGAACACGTCGCCGCGTGTCGATGTTTCGCCCAAGGTAATATTGGCTCGCAGGCCTGGCAGATCGTGTTGGGCGTAGGTATCGCTGCGAGTCCAGCGATGGTTCCCATACTGGTCGTCGCGCAGGGCTTGATTGCTGCGTAACCGCCAGCCCGCCACGTTGAGTCCGGTGTTCAGGTAGATGTCCTGGCTGCTGCGGCGGCCACCGTTGCGGCTCTCGTATTGCTGAGCCGAAGCCTGATAGCTGACAAATGCTGCGTTGATACCTTCGTCCCAGCGAGCTTGCAGCGTGGCCTGAGAGCGGTCGTGGCGCAGTGCGATTTGGGGGATCGATAGCGACAACTCCAGACGGGAGGGGTCGAAATCGGCCCGCGCATCCGGCACCAAATCCGGCAGGTCCAAGCAGCGGTCGTCGTCGGGCAATGGGCTGGCGAGCGCTTCCTCGCGCAGGTTGGCGGCACGCAACAGATTTGCATTCACGCACGCTTGAAGGCTACCGCCTGGAGGCTGAAACACATCGAGTTCATGGGTGCCGAAGGGTTCGAAATTCACGCTGACAGCGACGCGATAGCGACCCGCGACCAAAGACCGCTCGGCTGCTAGAGATTGCAGCGCAACGGTACCGGCATCAGCCGATTGGCCAGGTGGTTGACGCATGAATTCGGCCTGAAAGCGCGGGGCCGATGTGGTGGCGAAGGAAGGGGACGTGAGTGCCAGTGTCAGGCAGCCGCCAAGCAGGGGCGGCCAAGCGAAGCACGGCCGCGGCTGCAGCAGCCAGCGCCGGTCAAGCTGGTTCATTGGAGTGTCCCATAACGTGTCACCGGGCACGGCCAAGGCACATGATCGGTGACGCTTGCGTTTAAGTTGGGCTGAGCGGCACTGTAGCCGTCAGGTCTGCGTTGCAAGCGCTAGGTTAGGGGCGGTATCAAAGAGAGAATGTAGGACGTGTCTGCAAAGCGGCGATGAAAATATTGAAACGTGAGAGGCTCGCGGATAGGAAAAAGCTCCCACTGCAAGTGCAGTGGGAGTGGCGCTGAGAAGGTAGTTAAGTCCCGCTCCTGGGTATGTTTGATACTACTTCGTTACCACCAGTATACGGATTTTTTCTCCATTGATACTTGTCGGCGGCGGTGCCGGACGTTGCTAAACGTGTCTGCGGCGGTGTGGATGGGGGTGGTGTTGGCACCGTCTCATATATATGATGCGAAACATCGTCATATATATCCGAACCTGGAAGCGAGCCCGAAGCCTGACTTGCAGGCGGAGTAATTGACCCTCGAGTTGGGGTATTCGCGGGAACGATTGAACTTGAGTTAGAAGCTACTTGCTGCACATCTCCCGCTGCGTCCGCAGAGCCACTGGCCAAGGACCTAATGGATGATTGGCGTGATACCTGAGGCGGCGTAAGTATCCGTGCCCGGGGGATGAATCGATGCTCAGGAGTCAGCGCCCACACCAGATCTCCATTAAGTGATCCAGCTCTTGACCCTGGCTGGGCCATCCTGGCTCCGGCGGATTTTCTCAGGGCAGCGCCTGCCCCCAGCGAGACCACACCGAACACTAATGAGACAAAAGCTCCCACATATTCCAAAGTCGAGTTCTTGGTTAACTTACCGCCCACTTCCATGGCCAAACCGGTTACCTGTCCCATCAGGCTGACTAGTGCAACTGCTCCCTTCACTGTCATAGGTAGTGCCCAGGGCGCCCCCACTGCAGCAACAACCACCATTACAGAATTAAGCGCTAACATTGCCCATGAGAACCAATTCGAGGATGATCTTTTTTCCGAATTCCCGGTGTACACGATGGAGCGATCTAGATTTGGGGCCTGTGCTCGGTGGCCGCTTGGGTCGCGCCAGTTCACCGGATTACCAAGAACGTAAACGTATGGGTTGATGCCTGACGCTTCGGGTGAGAGCGAATCAGGGCTGTGGAAACGCATCAGGCCTGGGTTGTAGGCCCGGTAGCCGTTGCCCAACATATACCAACCGGATGTCTGTTCCCGGACTTCGCCGTTGAATGCCAGTAGGCTGCTCAAGTCATTGTCGTCCGCTCGTTCACCGTAAGCGCTGTAGGCCGCATGGTGGGTGCCGGCGTCGTTCACTTCGGTGACGATGCTGCCGGCATGGTCGGTCAGTAACAAGGACTGCCCTCCTGGCTGGCAAACGCCCACGGCGCATTCATTGGTATACAGATATTGGGTGACGAGACCATCCTGCACCGTACAGTCCAGGCGCTGGTCCTGATAGCGTCGCTGGACCAGGCTGCCGCCATACGCGCTTGCCTGCAGGCGGTCATGGCCGTCATAGAGGTATTCGACCAGCGGTTGGCTTGAATGGTCGAGTACCTGATGGAGGCGACCGGCGACGTCGTAGCGAAGTTGGCGTCCTTGTTCGTCGTTGAGCATGTTGCCCTGCTCATCGTAGGCGAACGTCTGTTCCGCTGGGTAATCCTCGGTTAGGGTATGAGTGACCTTGGAGAGCTGGAAGCTGCCATCCTCGGCATAGGTGAACCGGGCGCTGTCGCTCTTGCCATCGGCAAAGTCGGTGATGCAACGGGTGATGTTGTCAACGTCGTCGAAGCGGAAGATCTGGCTGGTGATGGGCCGCCCCTTTGCGTTGCATGGCCGTGCCTGCAGGTCGCCTGTGCAATCGTACGACTCCAGGCGTCCGAGTTCGTCATAACCAAAGATTTCTTCGCGTACCAGGGAGCCGGCTCGCCAGAGCTTTCGCGAGAGCAGCACGTCGTCATCGCGCCATACGTGCAGCAACTCCTGATCGTTCTCGCCATTCACAGCCAAGGTACGTCGGACTTCTCTTCCCAGGTTGTCGTATTCCTGTTCGCAACAAACCGAGCGGTCGGGGTTGTCGGCATCCTCAGTGGTGGTGCTACACAGCAGGCCTTGGCTGTTGTATGCGAGGGTAGCGCTCAAAGGACCTTGGGCGATCCCGTTGACACGGCCTTGGTTGTCGTAGCTATGAATGCGGGCGGAAGCATCGCTGGGCGTGCGCGATAGTGGCCGGCCCCGCCAGGAGTAACTGTTTTGGATGCTGTAGCCATGCCCCTGGGATGCTGCCCAGGACTCGCAGTCCACAAAGCCTTGGTCGGTGTAGGTATAACTCATGTTGCCGGCATGGTTGGTAGCGCTCGAAAGGTTGGCAGTGTGGCGATCGTAATCGAAGCTTGCCTGCTCATTGGCCGCTGTCTGCGCATCTTCTTCAACTTCGACGGAACTGTCGATCGTCGTAGGTTTTAAAGTGAGCTGTGGCTTGTAGGAATAGGTGAACACTCGCCTGCGCTTGCCAGGGCGGTGTTCCTCAGTGTTGATGACGGTACGGGTCTGGACTAGCTCCGTCGTGCCTTTGTACACCAGCGTTTCCTTGCGCGGCCCTACGGTGACGCTGGTCAGACGCTCCAAGCCGTCGAAGGTGCGGGCACAGATAGTGGAAATTTCGCCATTCGAGCGTGCGCGTAACTGCAGATCAGTCGTCAATTCAGCAGTGCTGTGGGCCGCGAAGGTGCGCAAAAGGGCACTGCCATCGGGCCGTACCTGCTCACACATGCGGTCCCAGACGTCATAGGTAAACTGCGAAGTTCGAGTGATGGGTACATTGTCAGGGCCTCTGAAGGTGGAGGTGTTGCTCACACACCGGCCAAGGCCATCGTACTGGTAATCAATGCGGCCAATATCTGTTTCGTCGCTTGCACTGTTGCGGCGGTAGGTGAAGGCTGGCTTGTCGAAAGCGTTGTACTGGGTGATGTTGAGCTGCCGCTGGATACCGCGCTGGTCAGGGGCTTCGATCCAACTGGTGACTATGATGCCACCCTCACCGAATGGTGAACGGTGGTTGAACTCCTCGACGCCATCAGGACGGATGGTTTTACAGCGTGAGCCCCAGTCGTCATAGTCGTAGCGCGAGGCCATGCTCAATGTACGTTCTTCTGCCCATTTGTTCCCAGAAGGATCCGGCAGGTAATCGTAGTCGATTTCCCCAACCAGCAGCCCTATCGAGTCATATTCTTGCGTGGAGGTGATACGAATGGTTCGTTCGTTGGTCTCTGCGGCGTCTCGTTCCAGCTCCTGACGGATAGGTCGTTGATACCCGTCGTAGATCGTGCGGGCCGTCACCCCCTTGGCATCGGTAACCTGCTCATACGATCGGGGGTGGTTGTCCTCTCTGAATTCGCCATAGGCAAATGTGCGCGAAGTCATGTATTGGGGATCGTCAGGAGCGACCGTTTCCGTCACCAGTCGACCCAGAACATCGTAGCTGTAACGAGTGACGACGCCATTGACGTCTTCACTTTCCACGAGTTGCCCATTCAGTATGGAAAAAATGGAAGTGTTGCTCCGTTCCAGCGTCCCCCCGCTCGCGGCCACCGTTTTCTTGATGCTCAGTAGTGGGGGTTGCTCGTGTTCGTCAGGTACGCGCTTGTAGTGCCAGCTTGTCCTGGTGGTGTGGCCTTGAAGAGTATAGAGCTCTCGGTCGTTGCGCCCGTGTAACAGGGGGTTGCTGGGTTGGTTCAGGTAAGCGTGTTCGATTGACTGGAGAAGAATCTCTTGCTCTTCATCTTCTTCGTCCTCGATTTGGAACGTGTCCTCCGTGAAGGCTGCCAACCAGGTGTCCGCATCCGCTGAGGTGGATGCCAGACTCAAGAGCGGGAGTGCTTTATAGGTGAATTGGGTCCGTACAATCTGAGCAGGACTGCCGGTGATCGAGTCGGATTTGGCGGGGTAAATGGTGACGCTTTTCAGATTGCGCACGAAGCCCTCTGGGTCGGCCGGGCAACCTTCGCTTTGCGTGCTCGGGTAATATTCGCTGACAGTACGTACACCGGACGCCTGTGTTTCCTCCACCACGTTGCCGAAGGCATCATATTCAGTGCTGACCGATTGTTCGCGCCGTTGGCGGTTCTGCGTCCAACTAGTGGTGATTTTCTTGGGCAACTGGAAGTAGGCCGGTTGATCCTCGAACCGCAGGTTTGCTCGCTCATGGTACTCGGTGGTTACGGTTTCGACGCAATCGCCCTGGGTGGTGATGCACTGGGTAGTTAGATGAAAGCGGTTGAAGATGGTCTTGACCGTGCGCAGTACCTTGCCATCGCGATAATGGCTGGCAGTGGAGTAGTAGCTGAACTCCCTTCCGGTGAACTTGTAAAGGTGGTCTTGGTGGTAGTTGTCATCCCATACCACGCCATCGGCACCGTAACCCAGAAAATTGTTCGTGCTGTAGTCGTAGGTGGTCCTCATGTGCGACTTTTCGTCAAGCGGGTCCGGTTGAATGACGTGCTCACGGACGTACGGCAGGTGTCGCGCGATGCCGGGGAACGCGTGGCCGGTTTCTTTGTAAACCACCCGCTCGACGCCTCCCGTCGGGTTTTCCATTCTCTCGAGTAATCGAAATGATCCGAGTGTTTTGTAGTTGAGCGTCCATCTGGGTTCATCCTTGGACGGTAGAACGATCCAGCGAAGTTCCTCGCCTTCAAACTTCAGCGTATACCGTGCTACGCTGCTCGTTCCTGGCTGCAACTCAATCCATACTTCCTGATTGCCCCGATAATCGATATTGAGCAGCATGCGTTTGCTATCGTCGTGAATCGATTTCAGGCGTGGCTGCCCGTTCACCCGGTCGTAGACTAGGTTAATGCCGTGGCCAGAGGGCATTTGTATGCGTGTGGGCAACGCCGTGTCGGGATCACCCAGCTGTGGCTCAAGCACCTCCACCAGGCCGGCTGCGTGCGCCACTCTATAGCGTTTGCTACCGCCTTCGCTGATGTTCTTGAAATGGAAACTGTCTAGTTTACGCTCGGGTGCCAGACCCGGCTGCCCAGGACCATTGTCGGCAATGTATTGGCTTTCTCCCGTGTGCAGGTCAAGCATGCCATCGCGAATCGAGAAGGTACTTAGGTTCAATTGCCAGCCTAGGCCAAAGCCGACATTTTCACTTTTCAGCGGGTTGAATGATAACTGGACGGGAAAGTCTGGCCCGATATTATCATTAGCATTGAGCTGCGGAAGCGTAAGGCCCAATGTATAAAGTCCTGTGCGTGGGTCGACGCTGCCTTGGGTAAAGCTACGAAAGTTGAAAGCGTTAGATTGAATAGCCATTAGCGAGTTCCTCTGGATAGCCCGGGTAGGGTGTAGTTCAGGCCGATACCTTGACTTTCACATATCCCAACTTACCCTCGTTTAATCTTCCACCCTTGTCGATTATCAAACAACCCAATCCCTCAGTAATGAATGAATTGATTGAATAGCTATTGATAATGTAATCGATATCTTCCTTTCCGAGAAACGATAACTGATGGGTCGTTTTTATGTTCATCCACCAAAGCGGCCAATTGCCGGATTTTCTACTGGACTCCAATCTGATAGTGGCGGCGGATGGTAAGTTACTGAACTGAATCTGTTTGGGGTTGGATAGCTTGCCGGCACCGCTGGTCAGGTCAAGCGTAACAACGGTATCACTCCCCGCAGGCGGTACCGATAGGTTTCTGAATTCTCCCTCAGCATCAATGACTTGAATTTCGCCACCTTGGGTGATTGGTAGTGCAGACATGATCATGTCCTCGTACGCTTTAGTTTGTTATTCCGACCAAGCACTCTATCGACTGGACTCGGTCTCCTATTGCACTAGCGTACGGCTAACCGTCAACGCGGACACCTAGCATTTCTGTCAGTTGTGGCACGCCGAGCAGAAGAATATAACTTGATCAACCACTGTGAGCGGGCAACGCACGATACCTGTAGACGAAGCGCATGGCGCAATTGCTTATGCTGCAGCATCGACAGGTCGGTCCGATCGAAATAGTTATTTATACACTTAGTGAAGCGTGGCGCTTAGGAGCCCCTGTCATGAATGATACGAATAGGGTGATGCTGGAACGCCCGATTATTCCGGACTTGACCCCCTTCGACGAAATTGATTTGGAGGCATTAGGGGATGATGGACTGGTGACGTTCATCAAGTATTCCGCGATGAAAGCGGGTGATATGATTTCGCCTCGATGGGTAGGCGCCGGGCCAGGGGGAGAGGCATTCGACTTTGTAGGAAGCGGTTATACGATAGGCCCAGGTGATCTGGATCAGGGCGCGCAGATCATCATCAGTAACTCATTGGTGTGCAACGCGGCCGGAGGTTGGGCTTTTTATTCTTATAATCACGACGGTATTGAGTCTCAGCGACAATTTTGTTATATCGGTACACGTCCCAGAACTTCGGAAGTTCTGTCTGTGCCGATCACCCAGCAGGCGCACGATTTGGTGATCAAGCCTGATGAGATCGGCATTGAAAATGTATCGTTCATCATACCGCGCTATCAGGCGATGCAAGTCGGTGATCAGATTGACTTCACCCTGATAGGGTACGACGAGCACGATGTCGAGGAGGATGTCGAGCGGCAAAGGTTGACAGTCACCAAGGATCATTTCGGCACCACGCCGCTGATCTTTCAGGTCAGACGCAACTGGTTCAGGTTCATAGATCCAGGTTCTGCACACGCCTCATATACCTTGGGATTCGTCGATGGGCAGAAGCTTGAATCGCCAACCCAGATCTTCGTCGTCGACTCCGCGCACCTATCTCCCGCAGAGTTGCAGCCGCCATCCATCGAAGGGCATGAAGCCGGCAAGCCACTGGACCCGGCGAGGTTTCGCGATGGCTTGCGCGTCCATATCGAACCCTATCCAGGCCTGACGGTCGGCGACCGACTGGTGCTCGTTTGGCAAAGCCCCGTCGAAAATATCATCCAGCCGGTTCGGGTGGATCCTAGCACTCAGGCCACAAACAGCATCCTCTTTCACTTGCCGGCGACAATCGTGGAGGCCAACCAGGGGCTTCAAGTTGGCTTGTCGTACCTTTATGCCCGTGAAGGCGTCAGTTTACGCTCTGAGGTTCTGCAGTTAGAGGTGGCCAGGTCTCGCATGCTGACGGCCCCTTGGGTGAACGATGCCGTTCCGGAGAGCGATAGCGATAGCGGCGTTCTGTCGGCCCTGCTCGCGCTCGGTGGTGTCCATGTCGATGTACCGGACGTAGCGGGACTCGACGAGTCTATCGAACTTCATTGGTGGGGGCGTTCCGAGTTTGGCCGCTACATCGCCGATAGCCCGCTGCCGAGCAACTCGTTGAGGTTTTTTATTCCGGCTCGATACGTCCCTGCAAATATGGGGCGCGGGGCGGTAGACCAATCCCGCCGTTTCGAAGTTTTTTACCGTTTGATCACAAAGGATGGGTATCTGGATTCGCGACCTTTTAACTTACGGATTACCCCGCCGCCCAAGAACGGGTATCCCCAACCTCTTTGTGACCAGGAAGAACCCGGTGTTGTTGGCGGTTTGCCACTTCACAAAGTGCCGGCCGATGGAGCCGATATCTCTCTGGCACCTTGGCGGTTCGCTGCCGAAGGTCAATTGCTGACGCTCACCCTCCAGTCTGCGGAGGGCGACATGACCGAGGATTTCATCGACAGCGTATCAGTTACGGAAGAACAGGCGACTACTGGATTCAAGGCCAAACTTCCCAAGGCGCTGTTGGAAAAATTGACGATAGATTTGCAATTCACATTGAGTGCACGTCTGAGTTTCGATGGAGGGGAACGTTACACCGAATTCCCAGAGAAAAGCATAACGTTGCGGCGCTGACTTAATAATTACGTCAGTAGGCAGGGGCATCGACTTGCCCCTTGGCATGAGGATATAACGATGGCAAAGCCCACACTGGAAAAATATCTTAACTACATGGGCGAGACGCCCCGCACGTTCGGATGGGGCGCGTTGTTGGTTTACGATCGTTTCAGGACCAATAGGTTGCTGGCCCACGAACATATCGAGCGCTTCGATAAAGGGAGTTGGCTGGCACCGATTACGACTTCCATAAAAACCGAAGAGGGCACCTGGACCCAGCTTAATAATCTGATGTTTGACAAGCCACGTTTGTCGTTCGTGAATTCGAACATTGGCGGCTCCAAAGCACGCTTGAGCATGAACGCTATCTCTGGTGAGATCTTGCAACTGCACCAAGCCACTGGCAGCCCGAACCAAGAATTAACGCATGTATCTACGCTGGATCCGTTGACCGGTCCTACCGTGCGCATGGATATTGACCTCAATAATAGTGGGAATGGGCAAGTCGGCGAAACGGGGCGAGTGACATTGGATTTGTCGAGGGGGTCGGCGTATACATTCGAAGTATCCAACTTCAATGACCTGAACGATAAAGTCGGCGCGGCGATGAAACTCAAGTTCGATGAGCGACCGCCGGAAGAGCGGGTGTGGGAGTTGAATACACTCCAGCGGGTGGACGGTCAGTTGAACCCGACATCGTTCGCGGTACGCACCCACTCCTTGGCCAGAGCAGGCAATGCGCTGGCATCCAGCGACCCAGATGAGCAGGAGGAGGGGGCTGTGCTGGTTGGCATTGCATTTGACGGTGAAGCGGCAGGAAGCTTTCCTACTCAGGATGAAGACCTGCCTTATCTGTTGCCGGAGGCCGTCGAGGGGGAGGAATACTCAGTCAATTTCATTATCGGCAACAAAGTATGGATGACTGACTTGGTGGGAACCTTGGCTGAGAGGTTCGAATATATCTCAGGTCTGCGCGATCAGCCTGATGGAAGCAGCTTCATCAACAAAGTGGGCACCATTTCGTTCCCGGTTCCGGCGGATAAGAAAAGAGAGCGCCATGAATTCAGGTGGGGAGCGGTCGAAGAACTCGAGTGGCCTGCATTCACTCTCGAGGGTACCTACCAGATCACAATGCAAGACAATGCATTGGTGGTCGAATGGGATGCGGTGGGTGAGTCGGTTACCTGGGTGCTGGGCTACATCACTGATCGTTGGCACACCGGGCGTAAAAAGGGCCATTACCGAGTAACGAACCGTGTCAGGCTGGTCCCTGAACTCGGCAGCCCAGGCGACACAGCTGGCACCGTCAAATTGGTTCTCGATGAAGGCTTTGGCCCCACTGCGGGGTTCATCAAGGACGAAGATGACCTTGAGAGTGGCTACACCGCCGACGCGGCAGAGTTTCTCTGCGATCCGGTGGTCACCGAGATTCAGCGCGTAGTAGCTGCCAAGCAAAGTGAATTGCTCAACGCAATCGGTTTGACGATCGACGTGATGCGATTCCACGGGATTCTATTCCGTGGTCAGGAAATTGCTGCTCCCCGTACAGTCTACGTTCCCGGGGACATGTCGCTATTGGGAACCCTGGCCCCCAACCTTACGGCATTCGCCATCGAGCCCCTTGAAACTACGGTCTCCGCTGGTCAAACGCTGAAATTCAGCGCATCACCTGACCAGGTGGGCCTGCATTGGGACGTTCAGCCGCTGCCGGGAGATTCGGGGGCCGTGGGTACCATAACCACCAGCGGTGGCGTCTACACCGCACCAGCGGTGGATGAGATAGAAGGAGGTCTGAAACGCGTCATCGTCTCGGCTACCAGCGACGGTAATACTAGTCGAGCCCTCGTAACGGTCGTGTCCAGTGCCATCTCCGTTTTCCCCCGGTTGATGACGGCTCAGTATTCAGACGAAGGCACACCGAATCGGTACGTACTGGTAGGCGGAAGCATCGAAGGCGCCCTGACCTGGACTATGGCGAGTGGGTCAAAAGGTGAACTGCGGGAGGCGCAGGACGGAGAGCCTGGCTTGGTAGTTCCAGAGGATAAGAACGTACGTATTTATGAAGCGCCCACTCGCCAGCCAGAGGCGGGTAGAACGATTGGCGCATTGATGCATGTGGACCGGGCTCAGGTGTCTCATGCCGGGGAAACTGGGTTCATGGACATCGTCATTCCGTGGCGATCACAAAACGGTTGGTTGCAAGCTGAAGCTCTTGACGGCGGTGCTGTGGAGGTGTCGCTTTGGTATGAGGGGTGGAAGGTTCAGGCAGACAAAGTGGAGCCGGCGGATTGCATCTGGGGAGTGCTGGTCGGCAGCGGAAAGTTTGATGAAGCCAAAGGCATCTATTCCCCAGGAGACGATGAAGGTCCCTATGTCATCATCGCCGCCCTCGAGAAAGGTTCATCGTCGCAGCCAACGTGGGCCTACAGCGTGCTGCCAATGCCTTATTTCGCCCCTGCGGTGTGCAAGGAGGTCTGATCATGGTTACCAATATCATTGAACAGCGGATCGCTGAGTCGACCGAGGACGATATGATCAATGGCTGGGGCGGTGTCCTCATGCTGCGCCGCGGACCCGCTAACGCTTTGTTGCGCGCCCGCTACGTCCAGGCATTTCAGGATGACGACATACTCTGGCCGATCACTGGTACAGGCTACGTTGATGCAGGCCGCACCGAACAATTCGTGTTTGAGGATTTGATGCTCGGACCTCCCCAGTTATCGTTCGAAGAAGCAAGCGGTCGTACCGGCACGGTCACGGTTGCCATGGAACTGATCGCGGGCCGCTGCGTTTCGACCGTGTTGCAACCTGGCTCACCAAAGCGGCTCCGTCGCAGCCATACACTGCAGCTGGGCATGGGGCACACGCTGCGGATGCGAGCTCAATTGGTTGTAGTGAGCGGCACTGACGGACTGCCTGAGCTCGCCATTGATTGGGGCACCGCTACCGCCATGCGGTGTAGCTTGGGAGTGAGCGATGCGGCTGCTGGCAAGATGGGGGATTTCATCTTCGAGCAAGTCCGCACGCAGCGGCTTTTTTCGCAGGTGTTTTCCTTCATTACCTTGGATAATCGCCTTGTCTACAACGCCATTTCGGTGCTAGGTGCGGGGGCTTTCACCCTGGCCGCGCCTGAGGATCCCGGCCAGGCCAGCTCCGACGAGGGCGATGGTGCCCTGTTACTCGCGCTGCATTTAAAGGGCACTGGCCGGCCTGGTTTGGCGGGCAATGGCTGGCCTTGGCCATTTGCAGCCTCCGAGGACGCCGATACAGAGCCTGACACCGCACTGCTGCTCGGACGTCGACGCGATCCCTTGGATCTGGAGTCAGTGGAGGGCGAGTCGACGCTGGCCCGTGCTATGGCGGAGCAAGTGATCATGGCGGGAAACTATCGATTCGAATGGAGAGAAGAGAGCAAACCCCACCATAGAGTGTTGCTCGGTACCATTGCGGCTAGCCCGCGGCAGACCGTGCTCAATCCTGCGCTCGCTCGTATCGGAGTAGGGCAGACTATGCAGCTCGATGCCGAAGGCCAACGGCTGATCGGCTGGCAGGCGCGCAATATAGTGCATCCCCGTGCGTCGGGGCAAATGAGCAATGGGACGTACAGTGCGACTCCCTTGGAGCGTCTGGCGACCGACCAGCAGATCGTTGCGGTGACGGCAAGGTCTGACCAGGACGAAGAGCAAAGCGTCCGCGCTGCCCTGTTGGTAGAAACAGCTGAGCCCCTGGCAATTTCTCCGCGGGTAGTCATTTGGTCGCCGGAGCTCGACCCAGTTCCTTTGGTTGCCTCGGGTGATACGGATCTCAAATGGACACTGGAAGGCGAAGCGTACGGAACGTTACTAGAAGATCAGGAGGACAGCCGTCATGCCGTATTTACTCCCAATGAGCCTTCCGGCGACCAGAATTTACTGCTGCAACGTATCAAGGTCAGCGATGGAGAGTCGGCAGGCCATGCGACAGTAGTGATCCTGGGCTCTCCAGCTGTGTTGGATGTAGAGCCCTACCATGTTCCGAATATACCTGCCTCGGGTAGCGAGCGCTTTTCCCTGCTCGATGGAGATGCCGAAAAATGGCTGCTTTTCGGCCCAGGTGAGATTGACGAGGACACAGGGGTTTATACCGCACCCGACACGTATTCAGGAGAAGTCAGTGTCGTGGTCGGTGTTTCGGGGCGGCATGCAGGACTGGCGGTTGTGCAGCACCAGCAGGCCGCGCCCCAGCGTAGCGCGGTTTCTGAGGAACGATGGAAAGAACTTGTCAGCTTTACAGTCAAACTCAATAACGCTGCCCGCAACGTCGCATTTTGCAATGGGGCGCAACAAATCGGCATCGATATCGAAATCGCCACACAGAGCTTCCCCGATAGCAATGGGGAGGACGTGTTCGATCCAATCAGTGACTTGGAGCTTTCTACGCTCAAGTTGATAGACCGGAGCGGCGTGGAGCTTCCCTACATCGTCGATGAAATCATGCCTACCCCGGCTGCTGCCAAATGGGCTGTGAGCCGAAGGCGTAATCGATTCGACTATTACCCAAGCGCCGTCGCAGACGAGGCAGTACCGCATGCGGATGGAAACGGTAAGCGTAACCTGACGCTTTATGTCCAGACCCTTGAAGCAGAAGTTCTGAACATTCGTGCCAAATTTCAGGATCATTACAATGGCTGGCGAACGTCGAGCGACCTGGACGAGGAGGCTGGCGAAGTGCAGGTCGAGGGAAAGGAACTGCCTTTACCTGACCTTGCAAACTATTTCTGGGGGGAGCAAGGTTCTGGAAAGCGGGTGGAGGAGAAGAACGGTTCGAATGTGGGTGAGGACCGGTTTAATTACTGGCATTACACGACGGACTATTATGTATTGAGGAGTGCCTATTTCCAGTTTGTACACGTCATTTTCAATACGTGCTCGATGATAAAATGGGAAAGTGAGCAAGAGGACGAAACATTTTGCAGCTATACAGGGTACGCTTTCACCCCAAGGCGCAATAGTGATATGCCAGCTGCGCCTAAAGGCGTGGAGTACGAAGGTGCGCTGCAAATGCTTACGATCGAAGAGAAGGTCAATTTCGGAGAGTTGGATTATGGCTTCAAGGGGCAGGAGGCGGTCGCCACTGGTCAGTTGCTGGTGACATTGGATCGCGTATCGACCATGAATTATTGGCAGGATAGTGGCAGCGTCGAGAATCACCGGGCGATCTTGGATCAAGCCATGGAATTCACATTGATTGATAACTTTGGCACGAAACACCCTCTCAGAGTGACTTTTGGCGGGGGGGAGGACGGCCGTAATATCTTGCACCTGGGTCTTCAGTGAAGTTGCCTGGCGACGACCTCACAGGGCAAAACTCGGCGTTGCGGCCAGACGCCACTGCATTGGAGTAGTAAGCGGTGTTTGCAGTCGGCATATATCCATGCGATTGATCGACAGGGGCCTACGTGACGTCTGCTAATTAAACCGCACGGATGTGCAAGCGAGCCGCAATGGCTCGCTTGCCAGCTGGCCGCTGGCTGAAGCTCGCAATCAGATGAACCTGATAAAAATGCCAGTTGTGACGTTGTGCTGAGGCTCGTTTAATGAGTTCAACGGGCACTGTCCTGTCTTCCTAACGCTTCCACATAAGGGGTAAAGCGATGAACGATTCAACGAATGCTCGATTGCTATCACGTCAAGTCCGACAGGACTACTTGGGCGCGAAAGCTGCGCAGCGAAAGTTTGCAGATCTTCGCCCTTTGATACTTGATCCCGACATGCTGGCAGATGATTCGGATGGAACACTTAAGAGCGAGTATCTGCTGGATCCTACGAAGGGCGTCACGCTCAACGTTCCGCACTGGCTGTTCTCCGATTTAGACAGACTGAAGATCGAGCTCTCGTATGATGGTCTCGATTGGCTATCAGTTTATGACGAAGAGGTAAATTATTTTGATAATCCTGACAAATATCCAAATCCCTATCCCGTGAAATTGGATCTGTCCAATCCGTTACTAAATGGGGATGGTCCGCATATTTTTCGAACCTGGATCCGGAGCGATGAAGGAGACGTCTCTACGTCGCCTCCATGCCCCCTCATTTTCGACAGGCAGGCGCCATACGGCACCGCTTACCCCAAACCGTTCCCATCCATTCCGGCGGTAACGGATGACAGACTCAGTAGTGAAGGTGACAAGGTAATTTTGGATTTACCAGCCTATGCGGATGGAGCGTTGGGTGATCATGTCGCCGTTTACTGGCTGAAAGAGGTACCGGACGATATACAAAAGCTCGTACCAGTGCGCATTGCGCCTACTACAGGGGGCAAGCAGAGCCTGGAGGTCGCAGGCGATGAGGTGCGTAAGGTGGGCGATGGTGGAGTTTATGCGGTTTACGTACTGAGGGACAAGGCCGGAAACGTAAGCCGGATTTCCCAGCACTTGCCTGTGGCTGTGGCACTCGGTGACCTTCCCGATACCTTCGCACCGCCGACGGTGCCTTTGGCAACGGCAATGGACAGTTTCCTAATCGACCAGGCGGATGCCTCACTGGGGGTGGAGGTATGGGTGCCGGTTCCCGAGCACGCCAAAGCCGAAGACTTCGTGCAAGTGATATGGGGAGGCATACCATTGGATGCGGAAGTAGTGGGGTCCTCGCCAGGGGATAATGTACAAGTCAGGGTGCCCAATGCCGTACTGCTGCAGCACTATGGCGAAAGTACTGGAGCGATTTCTACCGAGGTCAGTTATACGATTTTACGGGGTACCCATCCCCTAGGCGGGGAAAAAACCACAATTAACGTCAACCTCGAGATAATTGACCCTGCTGGCCCGGATCCAGAGTGGCCCAATCCCATCAATAAAAAGCTCCATCCAGTGACGGTGAAAGGCCGTGGCGGTAGCAGCAATGACAACGAGCTGAACGGTGATGATGCCGGAAAGGCAGCGGATCTAAAGGTAATACTCTACGACTTCGTAGAGGAAAATGATCAGCTTGATTTTTATTGGAATAATAGTAAAGCGGCTTCGTACGTTGTCCCGGCTGCTAAAGGCTCCGGAGACGAGGTGATTGTTGAAGTGTCATGGGATGTCATCAGGGCAGGCGGAAACGGAGATGCCATACCCGTTTACTATCAAGTTACGCGGCCTGGTGTGCATAATCCTTCGGATTCGCGCGTTACCGATGTCGATGTCGATGCCATCACCATTACCCCCATTGCCGCAACCTATTTGCATCTCAACAGTAACGGGCGGGTCAGTTGCGCCACTATTGCTGCCAGTCTTCCACATGTCGACGGTCCGGCAGTTGAAGTTCAAGTTCCTGATCTGACCGAGTACGCCGAATATGGCGAGTTCACTGAAGTGAAGATGAAGTGGTGGGTAATGCTGGGGCGCGATGACGCACAGGGGACCGATCCATTCGACAAGGTAACACTCGAAGTGACTCTACCCATCGATGCGGATCATCCATTGACAGGATTTATCTGGCGCGTACCGTTTGCGACGAATGTCGAGCCGGGCATCATCCCCGACCCACATGATTCTAACTTCTCTCAATCCCGTGCACGAGTAACGTATACCTTGCTTGCAGACAAACAGTTGCTGTCTGAGGAGGCTCAGGTCCGGCTGGCGTTCCTTCCTCCTTCTGGTGAATGCGACCCTAATAATCCCTGAAACTTTTGGAGTAGCAGATACAAGCGAGCGCCCGTAAGGTTCAGGTTTTCCTGCTGTTGTCGTAGGTATTTTCCTACATTATTTTACTGTGATTCCTGTAGGTTGGGCGGCATTTACCGACGCTGTTAACGGTGTCTCCAGTTCCGGCTCTACATGAGAACCTAGTGATGAAAAAACATTGGCTGCTAACCAGGTCGACAGCAAGTTTGGCCATTATTATGCCTGTCGCTGTATTCAATGCCTCGGGCGTTGTGGCACTGGAACTTGTCAATGAGGACAAAACCATTGATTTCACCGTACCTGTCAAAGAGTATCAGGTGACGCGCGGTGCTACGTTGACTGCCAGGGGGGCCAGTACCGGGCAGATCAATTTGCGGGAGGGCGCGCGCCTGGAAGCGGATGCCACCACTATCGTTGCAACCGACGATGCCGTGCTGGCAGAAGGGGGGACCACTGCGAGCATCGTCGGGAGCTATGTCAGCAGCGATAGGCTCGGCGTTGTCGCTGCGCGTACTGGCGACAGTGGCTCTGTGATCGAGGTTTCGTCCAGTACCGTTATCGGTGCAGAAGGAGCAGCCTTGATAGCCACTGATTCCGAGCTGCATCTGACCGGATCCGTGCTGTTGAGTACAGGCGCCGGCAGTGCCGGGGTGCGCATGTTCAATGGTTCACTGCAAACCCAGGGTAGCCAGATAACCGGGGCGCAGGAAGGTATCCTGGTCAATGCCGACGGCCGCGCCGGGCAGGCGCAAATCGACTTGGACGCGACGCATGTTGTTGGCCAGGATGGTGCAGCAATCGTTGTTGCCGGTGGGCGACTGGGGGCAGCCTCGGCACGGATCGATGTCCGCAATGGCACGAGCCTTGACGCCAGTAATGGCAATCTGCTGGAAGTGCGCAACGATTCCCAGGCCGAGTTCAGCGTCGACAACGCTCAGCTCAACGGCAATGTCTGGGTCGAGGAGGGCTCGTCAGCGTCGGTGGCATTGGCCAACCAGGCCACGCTGACGGGGCAACTCGAAAACGTTGCGCAGCTTTCGGTCGAAAGCGGGGCGCGATGGGTGATGGTAGACGATGCCACTGTTGGCGATTTACGACTGGACGGCGGTACGGTGCAGTTCGGCGCTGCCGATGCCTACCACCGTCTGTCCCTGAACACCCTGTCTGGCAACGGTACATTCATGATGGATGCCGATTTTTCGCAGGAGTTGACCGACTTTCTGGATGTCAGTGGTGACGCTAGCGGGAATCATGGGTTGCTGGTTGGCAGCAGCGGAGATGAGCCGGACCGAGAGAACTCACTTCGAGTGGTTCATACCGGGGGAGGGGATGCTTCATTCTCGTTGGTCAACGGGCCGGTGGATCTCGGGGCATTTTCCTACGAATTGGTCAAGCGTGGAGATGACTGGTACCTCGATGGGTCGAGCAAGATCATCAGTCCTGGCACTCGCACGGTGCTGGCGATGTTCAATACCGCGCCCACCGTCTGGTATGGCGAACTGACTTCTTTGCGCAGCCGTATGGGTGAGTTGCGGCTGGACGATGGCAAGGCAGGCGCCTGGATGCGCAGCTATGGCAACAAGTATGACGTGGCAGCCAGCTCGGGTGTCGCCTATCGGCAAACCCAGCATGGTTTTTCCATCGGTGCCGATGCCCCGCTTCCAGTGGGCGACGGGCATTGGCTGCTGGGGGTGCTCGCAGGGCACAGTCGCTCGGATCTGGACCTGTCGGCAGGCAGCCAAGGCGAGATCGATAGCTATTACCTCGGCTTGTACACCACCTGGATCGATCCGCAGAGCGGCTACTACTTCGATGGCGTCGTGAAGTTCAACCGCTTCAATAATGAATCCAAAGTTGCACTCAGCGATGGTAAGCGGGCCAAGGGTAGTTATGACAACAACGGTGTCGGCGCGTCTGTCGAAGTTGGTCGTCATCTTGAGCTCGCGGACGGTTATTTCATCGAGCCCTTCACCCAGTGGTCCGCCGCCTACATTGATGGCAAAGACTATCGTCTGGACAACGATCTGCAGGCCAGCGGCGAGGCGGTGCGCTCGGTGCTTGGTAAAGCAGGTGCAACGGCCGGGCGAAACTTTGAATTCAGTGAGGGTCGTGTGGTGCAGCCATATGTGCGTGCGGCCTATACGCATGAGTTCATCAATAACAACGATGTAAAGGTCAACAATCACCGTTTCAGTAACGATCTTTCCGGGTCGCGTCTGGAGTTGGGCGCCGGCGTAGCGGTTTCGCTGATGGAGCGGTTACAGCTGCATGCCGATGTGGAGCACAGTCGCGGTGAGCAGATAGATCAGCCTTGGGGCGTGAATGTAGGTTTGCGCTATAGCTGGTGATCCGGACCGGGGAGGCGTCGCCTTCCCTTTCCTGAGGAGTGACGATGATGAACAGTGGAGATGATAAGGACACCGCGCTTCTGGCGGTCGCCCAGGTGCCTGATCTATTACCCGACATTCCCGGCGGGGAGAACAACCTGCTACCGAGGGCTGCGCTTGAAAATCCTTTGACGGTCATCGTTCCCAAGTGGCCAGTTTCCCACCCGACGCCGGAGGAGCCAGAAACACTTGAACTGAAGTGGAATGATGCGATCATTGAAAGCTTGGTGTGGGAGGACGAACCCCCGGCTGAAATAGAAATGCATGTTCGGCAGGCATGTTTAACAGAAGGCGAACATCGGTTGCACTACGAAGTCCTGAATTTCGAAGGTGACAGGAGCATATCCGAGGTGCTTCCACTGATCATTGATACAACTCCGCCAGTATTGGGCTCGGGCCATGGCAAACTCACCCTTGTCGAGGATGCCGAAGAAGTCGAGAGGGATGGGCTTACAGAACGCTATCTGGAAAATCATGGTGATCGTTTGCGAACCGAAGTGCCTCTGTATGGCTCACCGAGACCTGGTGATACGTTGATTGCTTACTGGGATACCGAGCCATATGCCGAGGAAAAGGCGTTCGAGCGCCAATTGGCAGCAGAGGAAATTGGCGGCCCTTATTTCATTGATTATCCGAGTGAGTTGATCATCCAGCGTGGTGATGGTCGTCGTTATCTTTACTATGCAATCCAGGACCGTGCAGGAAATATCAGCAATACGTCAACTCCGTTAATACTGGAAGTGAGTGCTGCCACGACCAGGATGTTGCCGCCTGTCGAAGTTTCTCAAGCCTCCGGATCCGCACCTAGCTTCACGCTCGATCTCGACAAGTTTATTCCGCCTTTAGTAATAACGATACCGGAAGAGGCGGTGGTCTATCCTGGCGAGACAGTCACCCTCTTCTGGGGCGAGTCGGATGACTATGGCTACTTCTGCAGCAGCCAATCCGATCCTGGATCGAATCGGTGCTTTGAGGTTCCACTTCGTAATGTCGTGGGCATGAGTGGTCGTACATCGCCAATCAGCTACGAGATTGATGATGGGGGGCGCGTCCACTCCTCGGCGCCGAGCGAAGTGCTAGTGAGGCCCATACGTTCTGGGTTGCCAGTTGTACAGGTACAGGGTGCATCCTCTGGTGGATTGAGCCTTTCCACCGCACCGGCGAGGATTCCGGTGAAATTAGGTAAGTGGCGCCATATTGCACTTGGTCAGTTAGTCAATATCTGGGTGACAGGGGTAGTTCCTGGGGGGCGCGATGCCGAGCCGTTTACCGTGCTGTCGGCGCATGCAGTCATCGAGCAAGAACTCCGGGAGGGCATTGGTGAACGTAATGATGTGATTCTGGAAAAGACTTACCTGTCGACCCTGTGGCTTGATCAGCAATTCACGCTCAATGTCAGTGTGAGTTTCGATGATGGCGAAGAATGGTTGCCGTTTCCTTCCCTCTCTCTCGTATTGAGCGCCTGAGATCTGGCCGTCATTGCGCCAGGGGAACACTTCGTTCAGGTGTGGTACCACCGAAGTCACTGATGGTCGTGAAAGTCACTCTTGGATTCGGCCCTATTTTGACATCATTTATCGCATAGGCTTGGGTGCTAAATGGCCCTACCATTTCCTTCGTATCAATGAGCGTGGAGTCTTCGCCGGAGTCTATTTTCAGTTTGCTGAAGGTAAAGTAGTAGGGTGAAGGGTTATTTACCTGCAAGTGGGATTGGCCATCGATCGAAGCCATTGTCCATTCAAGGGTATTGAGGCTCTCCTGGGTATTGCCGGGCAGGCCGGCGGGCCGGTAGAACAGTTTGATGCGTGTGCGCAGGGCGATGGTCAGCGTGTTTTTTTTCTCGTCTGCAGCTTGTGGAATCTCTTGCACATTGAAGAAAAACAGCGATTCCCGGTCATCGGGGAGGTCGTTCGGAAGGCGATTGATTTGCACCGTCTGTTCGCCGCCGGGGTCAAGGCGAAACAGCGCTGGCGAGGCGATCAGGGGGACTGCGGTAGTGGAGTCGTCCTCAATGGTATTGACCCAGGCCTGAGCGGCAAAGATCTGCTCGCTTGGATTGGCAACGACCACCGTGCTGCTTTGCTTGTCACTGGATTGTACAATCCGGGTAGAGCTGATGGTCAATGCTCCTTGTGCGTGAGCTCCATAGCAAACGGCCAAGGCCAACAAGATCATGTTCCGGAGTTTGATGTTCAGCATGGTGATTTGTCTCGCAGGTTGGTAGACAAATAGGCACGCTGAAGCGCGCCTATTTGGAGTTACTTAACGAATGTCTACAGTGAAATTGACACTGGTTGCAATTTGACCTTCCGTCACGGTGGCATCAATCGTTTGTAGGTAAGTGGTGAAGTTCATGTCCGTGGTGAGTCTGTCGCTCAGATCGTAGCCAACCGATTCCGTGTCGGGAGCCAGGACGCTATTGCTTTTGTCGAGAATGGCAAGTGCCATGCCCTCGCTGTAGCCGACCCCACTTTGCAGTTGATACAGGTCAGAAGGACCTGCTCCATAGTTGGCAGAAAATTTCACGAATGCTTTTTGGCCTGGGGTTACCGGGCACTTGGAAGGATCGTGCCTTAGCCCAAATCGTTGTATCGGTGTTTTTTGACCGACGGTTGTGAAATCTTTATCTTTAAAGTCCCCAAGATAGATCAAACTCTTCGATGGGCCGCCGGGAGTTACGACATCGATTGGGCAGGTGCCACCGGCAGTGACAGTTCCTTCAAAGTTTATAATGCCAGTGTTGGCCATGGCCGAACCGCTGGCCAAGCTCAATGCAAAGAGTGCGAAGATAGGTTTCATGAGCGATCCAATTACGGTTTATGAGGTGGCTGAATATGTTCGTGCTTAAGCCTAGCGGGGCTCTTTGCTGAACACGGCGGTAAATTATTCGGAAGGCGCTATTTCCAGCTATCGGCTTTTTCCTAGGTACGGTCGGGAAAATCCATTTTCCTGAGTATTCCGGTTTTCAGTGGCAGCACGTGGCCTGCTCCAGCATTTCGCCTCGTCGTTCGAAGGTACCTATGATTTTTACCAGTTGTGACCTATTGGTTGGCTTGACATAATTTTTCCAGAGTGTCTTTTCTTTGGAGTCGACAATGAAGTCCATCAATCTGTTGGACAGAGAGGCAGCAGCATTGGTGTGGCTGTACCTTGATTTGGAATATGTCAACGAGCTCTGGCGTGAAGCCTATACGCAAAAAGCGCAGCAAATAGCGGATACAATTTATCTAGACAGACTCACTGATTCTCACAGCAGGCAAGTCAGGTCGGTAGCATTCGGATACCCGCAGCTTGACTTTGGCGCGGAGGTTACTCGGGTCAGTTTTCTGATGTTGCGAGACCTGAAAGCCCACTTTACAAGAGAGATTGGGGCGGCTGGAGGTTATATAAGTGAAGTCAGCCAGACAACACCTCTTGATCCGCCAAAACTCACGATTACGTTTCGTACGCTCAGCAGCAGGTTGCATTATAGAACTGTTGCGCGAGGAGAGGTGTCCTTGGAATGGGCAGGCGGCGCTGATTACGCTTATACCGGAATTGACGCTGACATGTCGTTGTTTAAACGGTACTTCGAGTCAGTCGAGCGAAAATTCTTGTATCGAGTATTTCCACCCCTCAATCCGCTCATGCATGATGTGTATGTTTTTTTTGGCGCTAAAGGGTTCTGGTTGTGGAATTCCCTCCGCGCTAACGCTCGGGGTTCTGCCCCCAACCAACGATTCGGTGTAAAGACCCGGATATCTGAGAATGAGGATAAATTGATCCTTTATTCCATTGCCTATCCAGAAATAATTTCTGGCGGCACCCCTTTTGATGTTCACTGGGTACCTCAGCTTGTTGATCCGCAGAAAACGTTGTCTTTTCAGGGCGGTATCTATTGGCCGGATGTATTTACTTATTTTGGGGTTTACCGCAATGAGCCTTCTTCTTCTGTGCAGCGTAGCCAGCCACCGGACCTGCACCTTTCGCCTTGGGTCAGGACGGTGGGTGCGGGAGGGCAGCGGTCAGAAATCGCAATCGAGACAGCGCAAAGCGAGGTCAGTTGGTCGTTGGGCGGGAGCGGCCTTGGGACATTGGTGCATGAGGGCGGTAAGCATTTCTATGTTCCGCCACCAACCTTATGTGATATGGAGTTAATTGTCTTGAATAAAACCCGACATGCAGCGATCGAGTGGGTGGGGGACAGACAGCCAGCAACCGTTGATACGGTGAGCGCATCGGTAACTGGTTGTACCGCTTCCACTTCTTTCGTTTCAATGTATGCCCCGCAAACACACTACTTCAAAGCCATCTTGGCGAACAATAAAGTCAAACTGTCGCTCTGGTACCTGGCTTGGGATACGAATCGGGAGGTTGAAGTGGATACTGCGAATATTGAATGGCACGTAGTGGCGGGTAACGGAACAGTGTCTGCTACGGGTGTATTCAGTCCCGCTATCAATAATCCTTCGCCATACTCAGCGGTCTGGGCACGTGATCTAGACAATGGAGGCAGATTGCTGTATTGGGCTTTGACAATCATTCCAGTACCCCTTTATAGCCCAGAGAAAGTAGTTGAGCTGTTCGATGAGTGAAAGGGCGAACGGTGCAGGAGTCGTGTCGCCCTTCAGCTGATCGAGTGTGGGCTAGCGAATTTTGTTCCGGTCGCGTATGAGGCTTTGCTTATCGAAAGCATCAACTTCGATGACGAGCCGGCGAACTTTTTCCGCTTCTCGGAGTGCCTGCCCTTCCTCTGGCAGCACCGTACCCGCCTCGATTGCCATATCGACCAAGTTTTGGCCGGAAGTTAGGCTTATGTCGCCCCGTTTGATCGCCTCTCGTACCTTGTGGCGTAGAGGCGCTGTAGCGTCCAGCAAATCGTTCGCCCGTTGCAGCGCCGCCACCGGGTCGCCTTCGGCCTGAGGCCTGAAGCAGCCGGCCAACAACTCTTCCAGCGCAGGGTCGCCCTTGTGACGGCCGATCAGCGCCGCGACCTCGGCATCCAGTTCGTCACTTGGCCCGGTATGGCGACGGCCAAAGGGGAACACCAGCACGCGCAGGGCGCAGCCGACGAAGCGGTTGGGGAAGTTGTCGAGCAAGCGATCCAGTGCTTTTTCCGCCTGACCCAGGCTTTCTTCCATCGCCCAACGGAGCAAGGGCCGCATGTGTTCGGGCGATCCCAGGTCGTGATAACGCTTGAGCGCGGCGCTGGACAGGTAAAGGTAGCTGAGCACATCCCCCAGGCGAGCACTGAGTCGCTCACGGCGCTTGAGGGCACCGCCGAGCAGCATCATCGACAGGTCCGCCAACAGGGCGAAGGCCGCTGCCTGGCGGTTGAGGGCGCGGAAGTAGCCTTGGCTCAGGGCATCGCCGGGCACCTTCTCCAGCAAGCCCAGGCCGAGGTTGTAGACCAAGGTGCTGGACGCGTTACCGGCGGCGAACATGATGTGCTTCATCAGCAGGTCATCGAACTCGCGCAGCGCCTGGTCGTGGTCCTGGCGCCCGGCCAGAGCCATCTCCTTGAGCACGAACGGGTGGCAGCGGATGGCGCCTTGGCCGAAGATCATCAGGTTGCGCGAAAGGATATTGGCGCCTTCGACCGTGATGAAGATCGGCGCCCCTTGCCAGTTGCGCCCCAGGTAGTTGTTCGGGCCCATGATGATGCCCTTGCCACCGTGCACGTCCATGGCGTGCTGGATGCACTCACGGCCGCGTTCGGTGAGGTGGTACTTGAGGATCGCCGATAGCACCGAGGGCTTTTCGCCCAGGTCCACGGCCTTGGCGGTCAGCAGGCGGGCGCTGTCCATCAGCCAGGCATTGCCGCCGATGCGCGCCAACGATTCCTGGATGCCTTCGAACGCCGCCAGTGGCACGTTGAACTGCTCGCGGATGTTGGCGTACTGGCCGGTGACCAGGCTGGTGTACTTGGCAGCGCCCGTGCCGACGGCAGGCAGCGAGATGGAGCGGCCTACCGACAGGCAGTTCATCAACATCATCCAACCCTTGCCGAGCATGTCCTGGCCGCCGATCAGGTAGTCCAGCGGCACGAACACGTCCTTGCCGCTGTTGGGGCCGTTCATGAAGGCGGCGCCCAGGGGCAGGTGGCGCTTGCCGATGTCGACGCCGGGGGTGTCGGTGGGGATCAGCGCCAGGCTGATGCCCAGTTCTTCCTGTTCGCTCAGCAGGTGGTCAGGGTCGTAGGCCTTGAAAGCCAGGCCCAGCAGCGTGGCCACCGGGCCCAGGGTGATATAGCGTTTTTCCCAGTTCAGGCGCAGGCCGATGACTTCCTCGCCGTTCCATTGGCCTTTGCAGATGACCCCGGTATCTGGCATGGCACCAGCATCGGAGCCCGCCAGCGGGCCGGTCAGGGCGAAGCAGGGGATGTCCTCGCCGCTGGCCAGGCGCGGCAGGTAGTGGTTGCGCTGTTCGTCGGTGCCGTAGTGCAGCAGCAGTTCGGCAGGACCGAGGGAGTTGGGCACCATCACCGTGGAGGCGAGGTCGCCGCTGCGGGTGGCGAGTTTCATCGCGACCTGGGAGTGAGCATAGGCACTGAAGCCCTTGCCGCCATATTCCTTGGGAATGATCAGGGCGAAGAAACCGTTGGATTTGATATGCGCCCACGCCTCTGGCGGCAGGTCGAGGTCTTGGCCGATCTGCCAGTCGCTGACCATGGCACACAGTTCCTCGGTGGGGCCGTCGATGAAGGCTTGTTCTTCATCGGTGAGTTTCGGCGCCGGGTAGTCGAGCAGCACGCGCCAGTCGGGGCGACCGCTGAACAGCTCGCCGTCCCACCACACGGTGCCGGCATCGATGGCTTCGCGCTCGGTCTGCGACATTGGCGGCAGGGTGCGCTGGAACCATTTGAACACCGGGGCGGTGAATACCTTCTGCCGCCATTGCGGCAGGGCCACCAGGGCGATTTTCAGGGCCAGCACCAACCACAGCAACGTCAGCAACCAGCCGGGGGCGCTGCTGAAGATGCCCATCAGCAGCACGTAGGCCGCAAGAATGCCGAGTATCTGCAAGGGCGCCAGGCGCCGGTGCGTGAGGTACGCCGCACCGATCACCAGCACCACCAACCACAACAGCAACATATTCGTTCCTCCTTGGAGCCAGGGGCATTAGCCGTTTAACAAAGCTTAGACGCAGTGCTGTAAACGGCAGGGTCTGAACAGTGACAGGGTGTGGCGGTGGGAGTTTCAGTCCATTGTTTGTCTGGACCGGCCTCTTCGCGGGCAAGCCCGCTCCCACAGGTACGGCGCCGTACTTGTAGGAGCGGGCTTGTCCCGCGAAGAGGCCGGTACAGACACCAAAGGTCTGGAGTAGACTCACGCTTCCTCACCTATAAGGACGTTGCCATGCTGAAGATCTGGGGCCGTAAGAATTCGAGCAATGTGCGCAAGGCACTGTGGATCGCCCACGAACTGGGTCTGGATTTCGAGTCGATCGACGCCGGTGGCGCCTTCGGCGTGGTCGACGAACCGCACTACCGGGCCCGCAACCCCAATGGGCTGGTGCCGATGCTCGAGGATGGCGATCTGACCCTGTGGGAGTCCAATACGATCGTCCGCTATCTGTGCGCCGAGTATGGCGCGGAGCAGGGCTGGTACATCGAGGACCCGCGCCAGCGCGCCCTGGCCGACAAGTGGATGGACTGGACCTCGTCCTTCGCCACGCCGTTCCGTCCGCTATTCTGGGGCCTGCTGCGCACCCCCGAAGACCAGCGCGACTGGGTGGCGATCAACGCTGCGCAGAAACAGTGCGCCCAGCTGTTGGCCATCGCCGACGAAACCCTGGCCAAGCAGCCGTTCCTTTCAGGTGACCAGATCGGCATGGGCGACATCCCATTGGGCAGCTTCATCTATGCCTGGTTCGAGATGCCCATCGAGCGTCCGGCGATGCATCACCTGGAGGCCTGGTACGAGCGGCTCAAGTCGCGTCCGGCCTATCAGGCCGCGGTGATGACCGCGTTGACCTGATCGAACACCTTGGCTATTTCGATAGTCACTATCAATAGACGTGACTGTACTTGTGCGGCCAGGGCTTGCACCATGGCCGTACTCACTGCGCCAGTGACCTGATCTGGCGTGTCCTGCACCTTTATCCTCGGTAAGTGACCCGCTATGAGTTCCGCACTGTCCATTCGACAGCTGACCAAGACCTACGGCAACGGCTTCCAAGCCCTCAAGGGCATCGACCTGGACGTCGCCGAAGGTGACTTCTTCGCCTTGCTCGGCCCCAACGGCGCCGGCAAGTCCACCACCATCGGCATCCTCTCGACCCTGGTCAACAAGACCAGCGGCACGGTCAACGTGTTCGGCCATGACCTCGACCGCGAGCCGGCGGCGCTCAAGCGCTGCCTGGGCGTGGTGCCGCAGGAATTCAACTTCAACCAGTTCGAGAAGTGCTTCGACATCGTCGTGACCCAGGCCGGCTACTATGGCATCCCGCCGAAAGTCGCCAAGGCCCGTGCCGAGCAGTACCTGACCCAGCTCGGCCTGTGGGACAAGCGCGACGTGCCGTCGCGCTCGTTGTCCGGTGGCATGAAGCGGCGCCTGATGATCGCCCGCGCACTGATCCACGAGCCGCGCCTGCTGATCCTCGACGAGCCGACCGCTGGGGTCGACATCGAGCTGCGCCGTTCGATGTGGAGCTTCCTGACCGAGCTCAACCAGAAAGGCATCACCATCATTCTCACCACCCACTACCTCGAGGAAGCCGAGCAGCTGTGCCGCAACATCGGCATCATCGACCACGGCACCATCGTCGAGAACACCAGCATGCGCCAGTTGCTGGGCAAGTTGCACGTCGAGACCTTCGTCCTCGACCTCAAGCGCGACCTGCCTGCCGCACCTGTGCTGCAGGGCTACCCGTGCCGGTTGATCAACCCGCACAGCCTGGAAGTGCAGGTGGACAAGGAAATCGGCATCACCGCGCTGTTCGGCCAACTGGCACTGCAGAACATCGAGGTGCAGAGCCTGCGCAACAAGACCAACCGACTCGAGGAGCTGTTCGTGTCCCTGGTGGAAAAAAACCTGTCGAAGGTGGCGGTATGAGTGTGGAGCTGCGCACCAACTGGGTCGCCCTGAACACCATCGTCTACCGCGAAGTGCGGCGCTTCCTGCGCATCTGGCCGCAGACCTTGCTGCCCCCGGCGATCACCATGGTCCTGTACTTCGTCATCTTCGGTAACCTGATCGGTCGGCAGATCGGCGACATGGGTGGCTTCACCTACATGGAGTACATCGTGCCTGGGCTGATCATGATGTCGGTGATCACCAACTCCTACGGCAATGTGGTGTCGAGCTTCTTCGGCAGCAAGTTCCAGCGTTCGATCGAAGAGCTGATGGTTTCGCCGGTGTCGCCGCACACCATTCTCGTCGGCTATGTGCTGGGCGGCGTGCTGCGGGGTCTGGCGGTGGGCGTGATCGTGACGATCCTGTCGTTGTTCTTCACCCATCTGCAGGTGCATCACCTGGGCGTCACGGTCATCGTGGTGCTGCTGACGGCGACCATCTTTTCGCTGCTTGGCTTCGTCAACGCGGTCTTCGCGCGTAATTTCGACGATATCTCGATCATCCCGACCTTCGTCCTGACGCCGCTGACCTACCTGGGTGGGGTGTTCTACTCGATCAACCTGTTGCCGCCGTTCTGGCAGGCGGTGTCGTTGGCCAACCCGGTGCTGCACATGGTCAACTCGTTCCGCTACGGCATCCTAGGGGTGTCGGATATCAGCATCGGCACGGCGATCACCTTCATGCTGGTGGCCACCGCGGTGCTCTATCTGCTGTGCGTCCGCCTGTTGGTCAGCGGTCGCGGCATGCGCGCCTGAGACCTTGCACCGGCATTGGCGCCGACGCCACTGCCGGCCCACCCACCAACGCCAGTAGAGCATGGTGCTGAAGTAGCCGAGGATGCCCAGCACCACGCCGCAGACCACCGAACCGAGCAGGAACGGTTGCCACAGGGTCGACAGCTGGTCGCTGATCCATTGGAAGGTCAGCTCGTCGGGCAAGGTGCGAGGCGGCACCTGCATCAGCCAGGCACCGGTCATGTAGGTGGCGAAGAACACCGGCGGCATGGTCAGCGGATTGGTCAGCCACACCAGGCTCACGGCGATCGGCAGGTTGCCGCGAACCGGGATGGCCAGGGCGGCAGCCAGCAGCATCTGCGCCGGCATCGGGATCAGCGCGGCGAACAGGCCTACGCCCATGGCCCGGGCCACCGAATGGCGGTTCAGGTGCCACAGGTTCGGATCATGCAGCAGCCGCCCGAAGAAGCGCAGGGATTTGTGTTCCCGAATGCTGGTCGGATCCGGCATGTAGCGTTTGAAAAGTCGGCGCGGCATGTAGGCTCCCGGAGCGTGGATCCTGGCAGTATGCCTGTGTTGGGCCTCGCCCTCGTTTAGAGTTTGTGACAATTGTTGAAAGAGCCCAACCTCGATCTGCGCTTAGCATGATCGGGTGATTTCGCTTCTGGAGCTCTACCTCTATGCGCACAGGGATGTTTGCGCTTGCGCTCGGGCTGCTTGGCCTGGGTCTGCTTCCGGAATTGCCATCGGTCGGATGGCTTTGCCTGATGCTGCTGAGCGGTATCGGCTGCGCCTTCACCAGGCTGTGGCCGTTGGGCTGTTTCCTGCTCGGGCTGTGCTGGGCCTGCTGGTCGGCGCAACAGGCGTTGGACGATCGTCTGGCGCCGCAGCTCGATGGTCGCACGTTGTGGCTGGAGGGCAGGGTGGTTGGCTTGCCCAGTCGTACCGCGCAGGGCGTGCGGTTCGAACTGGAGCAACCACAGTCGCGCCGTGCCCGATTGCCAGGGCGTATCCAGGTGAGCTGGTTCGATGGGCCCGCCGTGCAGACCGGGGAACGTTGGCGGCTGGCGGTGACCTTGCAGCGTCCGACGGGGTTGTCCAACCCCCACGGTCCGGATCGCCAGGCGCAATTGCTGGCGCGGCGGATCGGCGCTACCGGTACGGTCAAGGCCGGGGAGTTGGTCGACGCCGCAACGCCGGGATGGCGGCACGCCTTGCGCGAGCGGCTGCTGGCGCTCGACGCCCATGGCCGGGAAGCGGTACTGGCGGCGCTGGTGCTGGGCGATGGTTCGGGCTTGGCGCGTCAGGATTGGCAAGTACTGCAAGCCACCGGCACAGTGCATCTGCTGGTGATTTCCGGACAGCATATCGGCCTGGTCGCCGGCCTGGTGTATGCCTTGGTCGCCGGGCTGGCGCGTTACGGCGTGTGGCCGCAGCGCTGGCCGTGGTTGCCTTGGGCCTGTAGCTTGGCGATGGCGGCGGCGCTGGTGTATGGCTGGCTGGCCGGTGCGGGCGTCCCGGTGCAGCGCGCTTGCCTGATGCTGGCCGTGGTGCTGGTCTGGCGCCTGCGCTTTCGTCACCTGGGCGCTTTCTTCCCGTGGCTGCTTGCTCTGACCCTGGTCCTGATGGTCGAGCCTTTGGCGGCCTTGCTGCCGGGCTTCTGGTTGTCGTTCGCCGCCGTTGCGGTGCTGATCTACAGCTTCGGCGCGCGCCTGGGCGGCTGGCGGCCCTGGCAGGCCTGGACGCGGGCGCAATGGGTGATCGCCATCGGCCTGTTGCCGGTATTGCTGGCGACCGGACTGCCGGTCAGTCTCAGTGCGCCGCTGGCCAACCTGGTGGCCGTGCCGTGGATCAGTCTGGCGGTATTGCCTTTGGCATTGCTGGGGACCGCACTGTTGCCGATCGGTGGTGTTGGCGAGTCGTTGTTGTGGGTGGCCGGCGGCTTGCTGGAAGTATTGCTGCGTGGGCTCTCCCACCTGGCGGCGTGGCAACCGGCCTGGGTGCCACCGGCACCGCCGTTCTGGGCCTGGGTCGTGGTGTGCCTGGGCGCGTTGGTGCTGCTGCTGCCCCGTGGCGTGCCGCTGCGTGGCTTGGGTGCGGTCATGCTGTTGGCGCTTTGGGTCCCCAGGGACGAGGTGCCTCCAGGGCATGTGGAAGTCTGGCAGCTCGATGTCGGTCAGGGGCTGGCGGTACTGTTGCGTACTCGAAGCCATAGCTTGCTGTACGACGCCGGTCCGGCGTTCGGCGACCACGACCTGGGCGAGCGGGTGGTGTTGCCGACCTTGCGCAAGCTGGGCGTTCGGCAGCTGGATGTGATGCTGATCAGCCATGCCCATGCCGATCACGCCGGCGGGGCGCCGGCCATTCACCGTGACTTGCCGGTCGCCCGGGTGTTGGCCGGCGAAGCCGAGGCGCTGCCGGACGCGATGCAGGCCCAGGCATGCGATAACGACGACAGCTGGGAGTGGGACGGGGTGCGTTTTTCGGTATGGCGTTGGGCACAGGGGCAAAGCAGCAACGACCGCTCCTGCGTGCTGCTGGTCGAGGCCCGGGGCGAGCGCTTGCTGTTGGCCGGCGACATGGAGGCGGGGGCCGAGCGCGCCTGGCTGGCGGCGACCGACCAGCCGGCAGTCGACTGGTTGCAATCGCCCCATCACGGCAGTCGCAGCTCGTCGACCGAAGCGTTCATCCGTGCCACGGCGCCTCGTGGCGTGCTGATTTCGCGAGGGCGCAACAATAGCTTCGGGCATCCCCATGGGCAGGTCCTCGAGCGCTATCGGCGCCATGGGTTGGCGGTGCACGATACGGCGGTGGATGGGGCGTTGCGGCTGATGCTGGGGCGCAGGGGCGAGGTTGAGGGTGTGCGTGAGCAGCGGCGGTGGTGGCGGGTTATTTCCCTGACCTCCGGCAGATGAGCCCTCCGCCAGCGTATGGTAGAGTGGCGACCATTTTTCAGAGGGGCGTTACCGTGTGGGAATTGGTCAAGTCCGGTGGTTGGATGATGCTGCCGATCATTCTGAGCTCCATCGTCGCCATGGCTATCGTCGTCGAGCGTCTGTGGACCCTGCGCGCCAGTCGCGTCACGCCGCCGCACCTGTTGGGCCAGGTGTGGATGTGGATCAAGGACAAGCAACTCACCAGTGACAAGCTCAAGGCCCTGCGCGCCGACTCGCCGCTGGGGGAGATTCTCGCGGCGGGCCTCGCCAATTCGCGCCATGGCCGCGACATTATGAAAGAATGCATCGAGGAAGCCGCCTCGCGCGTGATCCATGAGCTCGAACGCTACATCAGTACCCTCGGCACCATCGCCGCCATGGCCCCCTTGCTGGGCTTGCTGGGTACGGTGCTGGGCATGATCGATATCTTCAGCGCCTTCATGGGCTCGCAAATGACGGCCAACGCCGCGGTGCTCGCCGGCGGTATTTCCAAGGCCCTGGTCACCACCGCAGCCGGTTTGATGGTCGGTATCCCGGCGGTGTTCTTCCACCGTTTCCTGCTGCGCCGCATCGACGAATTGGTGGTGGGCATGGAGCAGGAGGCCATCAAGCTGGTCGAGGTGTTGCAGGGCGACCGTGAAGTCGAAGTGGCCGGAGGCAAGGCGTGAAGTTCCGGCGCAATCGCCAGCGCGAGAACGTCGACATCAATCTGGCGTCGCTGATCGATGTGGTGTTCGTCTTGCTGCTGTTCTTCGTGGTCACCACCACGTTCACTCGCGAGACCCAGCTGCGCGTCGAACTGCCCGAGGCGACCAGCGCCGAACGGCCACCGGCCGACCAGGACAAGCTGGTTGAAGTCACCATCAGCGCCGACGGCGTGTACTCGGTGAACAACCACCTGCTGCCCAAGAGCGACCTCGCCACCCTGACCGAGGCGATCGAGCGTGAGTCCGGGGGTGACAATACCCTGCCGTTCGCCATCAGCGCCGACGGCAAGACGCCGCACCAGGCCGTGATCACTGCAATGGATGCCGCCGGCAAGCTCGGCTTCAGCCAATTGCGCATGACCACCGTCGAGGCGGCCCAGGGGACTCCCTGATGGCGTTCGCCGATCGTCTGCTCGCGGCCTGGTACACCGGGCACCCGGCCCTGGCCATGCTGCGCCCGCTCGAGGCTCTATACCGACGTGTGGTGGAGCGCAAGCGCGCGCGTTTCCTCAGCGGTGAAAGCGCCAGCTATCGGGCACCGGTGCCGGTCGTCGTGGTCGGTAACATCACTGTCGGTGGTACTGGCAAGACGCCGATGATCCTCTGGCTGATCGAGCATTGCCGCCAGCGGGGGCTCAAGGTCGGCGTGGTCAGCCGCGGCTACGGCGCCAAGCCGCCGCAACTGCCCTGGCGCGTTCGCCCCGAGCATGGCGCCGAACAGGCCGGCGACGAACCCATGCTGATCGTCCAGCGCACCGGCGTGCCTCTGATGATCGACCCTGATCGTTCCCGCGCCGTGCAGGCATTGCTGGCCAGCGAGCCGCTGGACTTGATCCTGTGTGACGACGGCATGCAGCATTACCGCCTGGCCCGCGACCTCGAGCTGGTGCTGATCGATGCTGCCCGTGGCCTGGGCAACGGCCGTTGCCTGCCGGCCGGCCCGCTGCGTGAGCCGGCCGAGCGCTTGCAGGACGCCGATGCGGTGCTGTTCAACGGTGCCAGCGAAGACCGCGCCGATGGCTTCGGTTTCTGCCTGCAGCCTACGGCGCTGGTCAACCTGCGCAGCGGCGAACGCCGCGACCTCGATCTGTTTCCCGCCGGCCAGCGCCTGCATGCCGTGGCCGGCATCGGCAACCCGCAACGTTTCTTCAACACCCTGCTGGCGCTAAACTGGCAGCCGATACCGCATCCTTTTGCCGACCACGCGCAGTTTTCTGCCCAGAGCCTGGCATTCAGTCCGCCATTGCCCCTGGTCATGACTGAGAAGGACGCGGTGAAATGCCGTGACTTCGCCGCCGACGACTGGTGGTATCTGGCCGTCGAGGCGCAGCCGACGCCGGCCTTCGCCGCCTGGTTCGACGACCAGCTGCGGCGCCTGCTGCGCGATCGACAGCCGCAGCCCTGAGCCCTTATTCAATTTCCGGCCACCTGGCCTCAAGGAAGCTTCCATGGACACCAAACTGCTCGATATTCTGGCCTGCCCGATCACCAAGGGCCCGCTCAAGCTCAGTGCCGACAAGACCGAGCTGATCAGCAAGGGTGCAGGCCTGGCCTACCCGATCCGCGACGGCATCCCGGTGATGCTGGAAAGCGAGGCGCGCACCCTGACCGACGACGAGCGTCTGGACAAATGAGCGTGAATTTCACCGTGGTGATTCCCGCTCGCCTGCGCTCCACGCGCCTGCCGGGCAAGCCGCTGCTGGCGATCGCCGGCAAGCCGATGGTCCAGCATGTCTGGGAGCAGGCGCGCAAGAGTGGCGCCAGCCGCGTGGTCATCGCCACCGACGATGCCAGCATCGTCGATGCCTGCCAGGCATTCGGCGCCGAGGTGCTGCTGACCCGCGCCGACCATGAGTCCGGCACCGACCGCCTGGCTGAAGTCGCCGCCCACCTGGGTCTGCCTGCCGACGCCATCGTGGTCAACGTGCAGGGTGACGAGCCGCTGATCCCGCCGGTGATCATCGACCAGGTAGCCGCCAATCTGGCCGCTCACCCGGAAGCCGGCATCGCCACGCTCGCCGAGCCGATCGCCGAGCCTGAAACCGTGTTCAACCCCAATGCGGTGAAGGTGATCAGCGACAAGAACGGCCTGGCCCTGACGTTCAGCCGAGCGCCGCTGCCCTGGGCTCGCGATGCCTTTGCCAAGGACCGGGACGCCCTGCCTGAAGGCGTTCCGTACCGCCGTCACATCGGCATGTACGCGTACCGCGTCGGATTCCTGCAGGACTTCGTCGGCTGGGGGCCGTGCTGGCTCGAACAGACTGAGGCGCTGGAACAATTGCGTGCCTTGTGGCACGGCGTGCGGATCCACGTCGAGGACGCCATCGAGGCCCCTGCCGTGGGCGTCGACACCCCTGAAGACCTGGAGCGCGTGCGGCGCTTGTTGGAGGCCTGATGCGCATCCTGTTCGTCTGCCTGGGCAATATCTGCCGCTCGCCCACCGCCGAGGGCGTGCTGCGTCACCAGTTGCAGGCTGCTGGCCTTGCCGAGCAGGTGCATGTGGCGTCGGCCGGCACCGGCGACTGGCACGTGGGCAAGGCGCCGGATAGCCGTACCTGCCGAGCGGCTCTGGCGCGTGGCTACGACCTGTCGGCGCAGCGCGCCCAGCAGGTCAAGCCTGCCCACTTTGCCGAGTACGACCTGATACTGGCCATGGATGAGAGCAACCTGGGCCATCTGCGGACCATGCGCCCGCACACTGCCAGCGGCGAACTCGACTTGTTCCTGCGACGCTATGGTGCGCCGCTCAATGAAGTCCCCGATCCATACTACGGTGGCGCCGAAGGCTTCGAGCAGGTGCTCGACCTGATCGAGGCGGCATGCCGTGAACTGATCGTTGAAATCAAGGGACGATTATGACGATGCAGTGGCAGGAGCAGGTCTCGCTCAAGCCCTTCAATACGTTCGGCATTGATGTGAAGGCGCGCTACTTCGTTCAGGTGCACGACGACGACGAGGTGCGTGAGGCCTTGGCCGAGGCGCGTCGGCGCGGTGTGCCGGTGTTCGTCATCGGCGGTGGCAGCAACCTGTTGCTGACTCGCGATATCGACGCTTTGGTGTTGCACATGGCCAGTCGGGGCCGCCGCGTGCTGGTCGACGACGGTGAGCGGGTGGTCATCGAAGCCGAGGCTGGCGAGCCATGGCATCCGTTCGTGCAGTGGTCGTTGGAGCAAGGCTTGTGCGGCCTGGAAAACCTCAGCCTGATTCCCGGCACTGTAGGTGCGGCGCCGATGCAGAACGTCGGTGCCTATGGCGTCGAGATCAAGGACGTGTTCGCCGGACTGACTGCGCTGGACCGAGAAACCGGCGAGTTGCACGAATTCGACCTGCGGGCATGCGCCTTTGGTTACCGCGACAGCGTGTTCAAGCGCACCCCGGGGCGTTGGTTGATCCTGCGCGTACGGTTTGCCCTGAGCCATGCATTGCAAGCGCACCTGGATTACGGCCCGGTGCGTCAGCGCCTGGCGGAGCAGGGGGTGCAGCAGCCGACGGCTCAGGCGATCAGCGATGCCATCTGTAGTATTCGCCGGGAAAAACTGCCGGATCCTGCCGAGCTGGGCAATGCTGGGAGTTTCTTCAAGAACCCGGTGGTCGCTGCCGAGCAAGTGCTGCGGATTCGAATCGAGCATCCGGGGGTGGTGGCCTATCCCCAGGACGATGGGCAGATGAAGCTGGCGGCGGGCTGGTTGATCGAACAAGCCGGCTGGAAGGGTTATCGCCAGGGCGATGCCGGCGTGCATCGGTTGCAGTCGTTGGTGCTGGTCAACCATGGCCAGGCGAGTGGGGCACAGTTGCATGAATTGGCGCAGCGTATCCAGGCGGACATCCTTGAGCGATTCGGGGTGGCGTTGGAGATGGAGCCTAACCTTTACTGAATGTTGGGGGGCTTTGGGTGCCTGCCGTAAGGTATTAGGCGCCTGTGAGATCTAGCGCCGCCCGCGCGGCGCTCGATTTACGCACCACCTCAGCCTCCAAGACAAGCACCTAGTGGCGCTCATCAGCGACCCAAAAAAAGCCCCGCCAGTTCGCACTGGCGGGGCTTTTTCATTCAGCCGTGGCTATCAACCGTGATGAGGCTTGTGCTCATCGGCGGTTTCCAGCGCTGCCTGTTCGGCAGGCACAGCAGCGGCGGCAGCCTCGGCGGCTTTGGCGGCTGCCTCGGCTTCACGCTTGCGGCGGCGCACTTCACGTGGATCGTTCGGGGCGCGACCGTTAGGCAGCATCACGGTCGCGGCCTCGACCACTGCCGGTGCTTCGACCGGGGCGGGCTCGGCGGTGACAGGAGCGGCTTGTTCGACCACCGGGGCGGCTTCGGTAGCTGCTTCTGGCTGGGCCTCGACGACGGCGGCTGGCTGTTCGACCACCGGAGCCGCCTCAACGACGACTGGCGTCTGCTCGGCTTCAATGGGTTCCACAGCAGGTGCCTGCTCCGCGGTCTCTACCGGCGTTTCGGCGACCACTACCGGCAGGGCGGCAGGCGCTTGTTCGACGACTGGCTCTGGCGTGACCTCGACCACAGGTTCGCTACCGGCTTCGACCACGGCGACCGGCTCGCTGACCGGCTGCTCGACCACTGGCGCGATAGCCACTTCCTCGACCTTGGCAGCGGTTTCGGCAACCCCTTCAGCCTGCTCGACCGGCGGGGTGGCTTCGCTGTTGTCGGTGACCGCGGTGTCGGCAGTAGCGCGCTCGGCCTGCTGGTTGGCCTCGGCTTCGGCTTCGGCGCTGATGTTACTGGAAGCGACGGCTGCAGTGACGGCCACCCCGGCGGCCAGTTGAGCGCCA
Source organism: Pseudomonas putida (assembly GCF_004357765.1). GTDB lineage: Bacteria > Pseudomonadota > Gammaproteobacteria > Pseudomonadales > Pseudomonadaceae > Aquipseudomonas > Aquipseudomonas putida_U. The sequence goes on from NZ_SMTE01000020.1 coordinate 62,747, forward strand.
AGCTCGCTGGCCTGGTGCTGCTGTGGCTGCTCTTCGCTGCCTTCTTCCTCGCCACCCTCGATCAGCTCGCCGTTGGCATTACGCTGGCGCTCACGACGATTGCTGCGACGACGCTGGCCACGGGAGCGGCGACGTGGACGCTCGCCATCGGTGCCTTCCTGTTCGTCCTGCTGCAGTGCCTCTTCGTTCGGCAGCTGCTCCTCGGCCTGCTCTGCAGCCTGCTCGGCTGCACGTGGTTGGCGCTCTTCGCGAGGCGCTCGCGGTGCGCGTTCTTCACGTGGAGCACGCTCTTCACGCGGTGCGCGTTCTTCACGTGGAGCACGCTCTTCACGCGGTGCGCGTTCTTCACGTGGAGCACGCTCTTCGCGTGGAGCACGCTCTTCACGCGGTGCGCGTTCTTCGCGTGGAGCACGCTCTTCACGAGGTGCGCGTTCTTCGCGTGGAGCACGCTCTTCGCGCGGTGCGCGTTCTTCACGAGGTGCACGCTCTTCGCGGGCGGCTGGTGCAGCGTCCAGTGGCTCGCGCAGTTCGCGTACGCGCTCCTCACGGTTGCCACGGCGGTCTTCGCGTGGCTGGCGTGGGGCGCGCTCTTCACGAGGCGCTCGCTCTTCACGAGGTGCACGGTCTTCGCGAGGCTGACGCTCTTCGCGTGGTGCGCGTTCGGCGCGCTCTTCCCGCGGCTTGCGCTCGTCATCGCGACGGCCATTGCGATTGCGGCTCTGCTGGCGACCGTTGCGACGCTCCTCGTTACGCTGCGGGCGCTCGGTGGCAGGCTTCTCGGTAGTCACGGCCGGGGCGGCAACTGCGGGTTCGTCCTTGCCGGCGAACAGGCTCACCAGCGACTTCACCAGACCCTTGAACAGGCTCGGCTCGGGCGCGCTGGGGGCGGGGGTCGCGGCAGGCTGCTGCGGCTCCTCGGCGGCAGCCGGAACCGGGGCGTTGGCGCGCGCCGGGGCAGTCTTGACCGCCGCTTCCTGGCGCACCAGGGTGCGGGTGGCGGTCGGCTGCGGTGCTTCTTCGGCTTCGGCGGCGGCGATTTCGTAGCTGGACTGGTTGTTCAGCACTTCCGGGTTGTCGTCGCGCAGGCGCTGGACTTCGAAGTGCGGGGTTTCCAGGTGGTCGTTCGGCAGAATGATGATGCGTGCACGGGTGCGCAGTTCGATCTTGGTGATCGAGTTGCGCTTCTCGTTGAGCAGGAAGGCTGCCACCGGAATCGGTACCTGGGCGCGCACTTCGGCGGTGCGGTCCTTGAGGGCTTCTTCCTCGATCAGGCGCAGGATCGCCAGCGACAGCGACTCGACGTCACGGATGATGCCGGTGCCCGAGCAGCGTGGGCAGACGATGCCGCTGCTTTCGCCGAGCGATGGGCGCAGTCGCTGACGCGACATTTCCAGCAAACCGAAGCGCGAGATGCGGCCTACCTGGACGCGGGCGCGGTCGGCTTCGAGGCATTCGCGCACGCGCTCTTCGACGGCGCGCTGGTTCTTCGCCGGGGTCATGTCGATGAAGTCGATGACGATCAGGCCGCCGATGTCACGCAGGCGCAACTGGCGGGCGATTTCCTCGGCCGCTTCCAGGTTGGTCTGCAGGGCGGTTTCCTCGATGTCGCTACCCTTGGTGGCGCGCGCCGAGTTGATGTCGATGGATACCAAGGCCTCGGTCGGGTCGATCACGATCGAGCCACCGGACGGCAGGTCGACCACGCGCTGGAAGGCGGTTTCGATCTGGCTTTCGATCTGGAAGCGGTTGAACAGCGGGACGCTGTCTTCGTACAGCTTGACCTTGCTGGCGTACTGCGGCATCACCTGGCGGATGAAGGTCAGGGCTTCTTCCTGTGCGTCGATGCTGTCGATCAGCACTTCGCCGATGTCCTGACGCAGGTAGTCGCGGATGGCGCGGATGATGACGTTGCTTTCCTGGTAGATCAGGAACGGCGCGGCGCGGTCTTCGGAGGCTTCCTTGATGGCGCTCCACAGTTGCAGCAGGTAATCGAGATCCCACTGCATTTCTTCGCTGCTGCGGCCAAGGCCGGCAGTGCGCACGATCAGGCCCATGTCGCCGGGAACGGTCAGGCCGTTGAGCGCTTCACGCAGTTCGTTGCGCTCCTCGCCCTCGATGCGGCGGGAGATGCCGCCGGCGCGCGGGTTGTTCGGCATCAGTACCAGATAGCGACCGGCCAGGCTGATGAAGGTGGTCAGGGCGGCGCCTTTGTTGCCGCGCTCTTCCTTCTCGACCTGGACGATGACTTCCTGACCTTCGCTGAGCACGTCCTTGATGTTGACGCGGCCTTCCGGGGTCTTCTTGAAGTATTCGCGGGAGATTTCTTTCAGCGGCAGGAAGCCGTGACGTTCGGAACCGAAGTCGACGAAGGCGGCTTCGAGGCTGGGTTCGATGCGGGTGATCTTGCCTTTGTAGATGTTGGCCTTTTTCTGCTCACGGGCGCCGGACTCGATGTCCAGGTCGTACAGACGTTGGCCGTCCACCAGGGCTACACGCAACTCTTCGGGTTGAGTTGCGTTAATCAGCATTCTTTTCATGTTGTACCGTCGGTTTCCGGGCTGCCGGAAACGGCGTTCGGCACACACGACTTCTCAATGGTCGGTGCCAAGGTGCGCAAAGGATGGCCGGGCCACCCCCGTGTCTGGCGACGTTCGGCACCAGCCGGTTGCCCAGCCTGCCGTTGTCGCGACGACGCGTCCTGTTTGCTGCGGTGCCAACGAGGCCTTGTGCCAACTGATGCGATATCCGATCGATATCCGAATCAACTTGCCGGCCCCGTGCACTCAGTCAGGAGGAGGAATCAACCGTCAGCCGTGGACGCCCGGAGGCATCTTTTCAGGACCTTATCCGCTCGCCGGCAATGTCTTTGGGCCGGTGGCCGGACGCGGTGCTACACGGTCCGAGGGCTGTGCATCTCCACCCTGCACGTATCCCTGATAATTCGGGTGCTGCCGCGCGCTGAATCCGCAACGGGTTGCATTTTTCGCCAGCGCGCTACCGCGCTGACGCCATTCATGTCCAAGGCAGGTATTTCCGAAGCATTCGCCCGGGGTTGCGTGGAAGCATCGAGGCGGGGCAGAGGTACGGCGAAAAGAAGCGGGTAAGCAGGTGAAACACCGCACTTGTCGTTTTTTTTCGGTCTTCTCTACACGGCGCTGGTGGCGATTCCAGGCAATTCGGTAAACTGGCGAAAACCCCGTAGGACGGCCTCGCGTCCTGGAGAATTGCGTTGGTCAGGGGCCGGCCGAGGGCCTGGTTCCGCTGGCCTGCCGCTTTTGGCGGCGTTCGCGACTATAGCAGTAATGATTAAGTGCTTCAATTCCATAAAAAATTGTTATGATCCCGCCATGACGACCAATACCCCTCCGACTTCCGGCGTTCAGCTGATCGAAGTCGCGCCGGAGCTTGCCGGCCAACGCATCGACAATTTCCTCATCACGGCCCTCAAGGGTGTGCCCAAGACCCTGGTCTATCGCATCCTGCGCAAGGGCGAAGTCAGGGTCAACAAGGGCCGCATCAAACCCGAGTACAAACTGCAGGCAGGCGACATCGTGCGGGTGCCGCCCGTCCGTCTGCCCGAGCGCGACGAGCCGGCGCCGGTGGCCCAGGGGCTGCTGCAGCGCCTGGAGGCGGCTATCGTCTACGAAGACAAGGCGCTGATCGTGATGAACAAGCCCGCCGGCATCGCCGTGCATGGCGGCAGCGGCCTGAGCTTCGGCGTGATCGAGGCGCTGCGCCAGTTGCGTCCCGATGCCAAGGAGCTCGAGCTGGTGCACCGGCTCGATCGCGATACGTCCGGTCTGCTGATGATCGCCAAGAAGCGCAGCATGCTGCGCCACCTGCACGCCGCGTTGCGTGGCGATGGCGTCGACAAGCGCTACATGGCCCTGGTGCGTGGCCATTGGCCAACCTCGAAGAAGCAGGTCAACGCACCTCTGCTCAAGAGCAACTTGCGCTCCGGTGAGCGCATGGTCGAAGTCAACGACGAAGGCAAGGAGGCGTTGACGATGTTTCGCGTGCTGCGCCGCTTCGGCGAGTTCGCCACCATCGTCGAGGCGCGGCCTATCACGGGCCGTACCCATCAGATTCGCGTGCACACCCTGCATGCCGGGCACATGATCGCCGGTGACAGCAAGTACGGCGACGAAGATTTCAGTCGCGAGATCCGCGAACTGGGCGGCAAGCGCCTGTTCCTGCATGCCTATGCGCTGACCGTGCCGCTGCCCGATGGCGGCGAGCTCAAGCTCGAGGCTCCGGTGGACGAGGTCTGGGCCAAGACCGTGGAGCGTTTGAGTGCGACCTGATTACCAGCTGCTGATCTTCGATTGGGACGGGACCCTGGCCGACTCCATCGGTCGCATCGTCGAGGCGATGAACCTTGCCGCCGAGCGTGCCGGCGAGGCACCGAGTCGGGACGATGCTATCAAGGGCATCATCGGTCTGGCCTTGGGCGAGGCCATTTCGGTCTTGTACCCGCATCTGGATGCGCATCAGGTTGCGGTGTTCCGCCAACACTACGCTGATGTGTACATGGCCCTCGATCAGGAGCCCTCGCCACTGTTCGAAGGCGTGGCCGAGTCGCTGGAGGCCTTTCGTGTCGAGGGTTACCGCATGGCGGTTGCCACCGGCAAGGCGCGTCGCGGTCTGGATCGGGTGCTCAAGGCGCACGGTTGGGAGCGCTACTTCGATATTACCCGCGCAGCAGATGAAACCCGTGGTAAGCCGCACCCGTTGATGCTCGAGGAGATACTCCAGCACTGCCGGGTCGAACCTGGGCGGGCCCTGATGGTCGGAGATTCAGCATTCGACCTGCAGATGGCCAGCAATGCCGGCATGCATTCGGTCGCCGTCGGCTATGGTGCCATGTCGCTGCAGGCCCTGGCCGAGTTCGGTCCGCAGGTCTGCATCGAGCGCTTTTCCCAGCTACGCGAGTGGTTGGCCGGTTCCGCGCAATTCCCAATCCAAGGTAGGTGAGCATGACAGACGAGTGGAAAGCACCTGAGCCCGAGCCGGCAGAGCGCGAGGAGCGCAAAAGCTGGAAGCTGCTCGAAAAGACCCTTCTGGCGGGTATTCAAGAGCAGCGTCGCGCGCGGCGTTGGGGGATCTTCTTCAAACTGCTGACCTTCGTCTACCTGTTCGGCATCCTGGCGCTGTTCCTGCCGCTGACCGATATGGACAAGGCCGCATCGCGCAGCGCCAGCCACACGGCGCTGGTGGAGGTGCGAGGGGTGATTGCCGACCAGGAGGCGGCCAGCGCCGACAACATCATCAAGGGCCTGCGCGAAGCCTTCAAGGATCCCAAGACCAAGGCCGTGGTGTTGCGCATCAACAGTCCGGGCGGCAGCCCGGTGCAGGCCGGCTATGTGTATGACGAGATCCGCCGCCTGCGCGGCGAGCATCCGCAGATCAAGCTCTATGCGGTGATCACCGACCTGGGCGCGTCAGGTGCCTATTACATCGCCAGTGCGGCTGACGAGATCTATGCCGACAAGGCCAGTCTGGTCGGCTCGATCGGCGTCACGGCGGCTGGCTACGGGTTCGTCGGTGCCATGGAGAAGCTGGGTGTCGAGCGGCGGGCGTACACATCGGGTGAGCACAAGGCGTTTCTTGATCCGTTCTCCCCGGAGAAACCCGAGGAAACCAAGTTCTGGCAAGGTGTGCTGGATACCACTCATCAGCAGTTCATCGCCATGGTCAAGCAAGGGCGTGGCGAGCGCCTGAAGGACAAAGAGCATCCGGAGCTGTTCAGTGGCCTGATCTGGTCGGGTGAGCAGGCCCAGGCGCTGGGGCTGGTGGATGGCTTGGGGAGTGCCAGTTACGTGGCGCGCGATATCGTCGGTGAGAAGGAGTTGGTGGACTTTACCGTCCAGGAGTCGCCGTTCGATCGATTCTCCAAGCGTATCGGGGCCAGTGTCGCAGAGCATCTGGCCATGTGGATGGGCTTCCAGGGGCCGCAGTTGCGGTGATTCTCGGGGGCGTTTGAGGGCGGTGGTGGCTCTGAGATCGAGCGCCGCCCTCTGTCTCCCGACGTGCTACGGGATCACCACCCCCTCCTGGGTCAGCATATCCACCAGCCGAATCAGTGGCAGCCCGATCAAACTGGTCGCATCCGGCCCGTGGGTGCTTTGAAATAAACTCACTCCCAACCCTTCCGCCTTGAAACTCCCCGCGCAATCGAGTGGCTGCTCCGCCGTCACGTAGCGCTCCACGCGCTCGCGGTCCAGTTCGCGCATGTTCACGGTGAACGGCACGCAGTCCACCTGGCAGCGCCCGGTGCTGCTGTTGAGCAATGCCAGCCCGGTCAGGAACGTGACCTGCTGTCCGCTGGCTTCGAGCAATTGCTCGCAGGCGCGCTCGAAGGTGTGTGGCTTGCCCAGCACTTGTTCGCCCAGCACCGCGACCTGGTCCGAGCCTATGATCAGGTGCCCTGGATAGTCCGCCGCCAACGCCTCGGCCTTGGCCTTGGCGAGTCGTCGCACCAAGTCGACAGCTGGTTCCTCATCCAGGCGTCTTTCGTCTATATCGGGGCTTGCCCAGATGAAGGGCAGGCGCAGGCGGGTCAGCAGTTCGCGCCGGTAGGTAGAGCTCGAAGCCAGTAACAGGGGAAGCATGATAGACTCCTGGTCGGATGAGCCCGATTCTAACATGCGCGATGCCGCCGAATTTCCTTTGACAGGGACGGGGGGCATCCCTAGAATGCTGCGCCTATGTTGAATGACCCGATTCCACCTCACGTTGACCCGCGCAAATTAGCTGATCGTGGCGTAACCATCACTGGTTCGCTGCAACTCGCTGATTTGGAAAGACTCTGCGACCCGCTTTCCGACGATGTCGGTACGGTGCAGGCGAAGTTCGATTTTGAACGAGACGAACAGCACGTCGTGGTTATCCACAGCGAACTGGACGTTGAGGTCAAGATGGTTTGCCAGCGTTGTCTTGAGCTGGTCACCCTGCCGATCCACAGCGAATGCACATACGCCGTGGTGAAAGAGGGTGCGAATACCCAGTCGTTGCCGAAAGGCTATGACGTGCTGGAACTGGGCGAAGATCCTTTGGATCTGCAGGCATTGGTCGAGGAGGAGCTGTTGCTCGCCTTGCCTATCGTGCCTGCTCATCATCCGGAAGAATGCCAGCAGCCGGCGGGCGCAGACGAGCCCGAATCGAGCAAGGACGAGGTATCGCGGTCCAACCCGTTCAGTGTTTTGGCGCAGTTAAAGCGTGACCCAAACGTTTAGGAGTTAATCAATTATGGCTGTTCAGCAGAACAAAAAATCCCGCTCTGCCCGTGACATGCGCCGTTCCCACGACGCCCTGTCGGAAAACGCGCTGTCGGTAGAAAAAACCACCGGTGAAGTCCACCTGCGCCACCACGTTTCGCCAGAAGGCGTATACCGTGGTCGCAAAGTGATCGACAAGGGCGCTGACGAGTAATCCTTGTCCGCTCAGATCATCGCGATCGACGCAATGGGCGGGGACTTCGGTCCCCGCAGCATTGTCCAGGCTAGCATTGCCTGCCTTTCGGCTACACCCTCGTTGCACCTGACCCTCGTCGGTCAACCCTCCCTCCTTGAAGAGCTTGTCGGCGGCCTTGCGGCTGCGGATCGCGCGCGCCTGCAGATCGTGCCGGCCAACGAGGTGATCGGCATGGACGAGCGGCCTTCTCAGGCGTTGCGCGGCAAACCGGATTCGTCGATGCGCATCGCCCTGGAACTGGTGCGTGACGGCAAGGCCCAGGCCTGCGTCAGTGCCGGCAATACCGGGGCGCTGATGGCGCTTTCGCGGTTCGTCCTCAAGACCCTGCCGGGTATCGATCGTCCGGCCATGGTCGCCGCTATCCCGACCCAGACGGGGTACTGCCAGTTGCTGGACTTGGGCGCCAATGTCGATTGCAGCGCCGAGAACCTCTATCAGTTCGCCGTCATGGGGTCGGTGGCCGCCCAGGCCTTGGGTATCCACCGGCCACGGGTGGCGCTGCTCAACATCGGTACCGAGGACATCAAGGGCAACCAGCAGGTCAAGCTGGCCGCCAGCTTGTTGCAGGGCGCGCGTGGGTTGAACTACGTCGGTTTCGTCGAGGGAGATGGGTTGTACCGTGGCGAAGCGGACGTGGTGGTGTGCGACGGTTTCGTCGGCAACATCCTGCTCAAGTCCAGCGAAGGGTTGGCGACCATGATCGGGGCGCGCATCGAGCAGCTGTTCAAAGGTGGCGCTCTATCACGTCTGGCTGGGGTGGTGGCGATGCCGTTGCTCAAACGCTTGCAGGCCGACCTGGCGCCGGCACGGCATAATGGCGCGAGCTTCCTCGGGCTGCAGGGTATCGTGATCAAGAGTCATGGCTCTGCGGGCGTGCAGGGATTCCAGAGTGCGATCCATCGGGCGCTGATCGAGATCCAGGAAAACCTGCCGCAGCGCCTGCACGGGCGGCTCGAGGATTTGTTGCCTTAGTGTTTGTATCTGTCGCATCTGCGCGTACAAAGGCCTTAGGCATATCGGTCGCGAGATGCTTAAATGTGACCGCTTGGTCCGCGTCTCCATCCAAGCTAACAGATTCCGCGCCTGGCCCTAGGCCTGGCGCACTCTATTCGACGACAAGATCATAAGGGCTTGTTCAATGTCTGCATCCCTCGCATTCGTCTTCCCCGGTCAAGGTTCCCAGTCGCTGGGCATGCTCGCCGAACTCGGTGCTGAAAAGCCGGTGATCATCGAGACCTTCAAGGAAGCTTCCGAGGCTCTGGGCTACGACCTGTGGCAATTGGTCCAGCAGGGTCCGGAGGAACAACTCAACCAAACCGACAAGACTCAGCCGGCAATCCTCACTGCGTCCATCGCACTGTGGCGTCTGTGGCTGGAGGAGGGCGGCGCTCGTCCGGCCTTCGTGTCCGGCCACAGCCTGGGTGAATACAGCGCTCTCGTCGCTGCCGGCAGCATCAGCCTGAAAGACGCGGTGCGCCTGGTGGAGCGCCGTGGTCAACTGATGCAGGAAGCGGTACCGGCCGGTCATGGTGCCATGGCCGCGATTCTGGGTCTGGACGACGCCGTGGTGGTGGACATCTGTGCCGAAGCGGCTGAAGACGAAGTGGTCAGTGCGGTGAACTTCAACTCGCCAGGCCAGGTGGTCATCGCCGGTAACAAGGCTGCGGTCGATCGCGCCATCGAACTGTGCAAGGCCAAGGGTGCCAAGCGTGCCTTGCCCCTGGCAGTCAGCGTGCCGTCGCACTGCGCACTGATGAAGCCGGCTGCCGAGCGCTTCGCCGAGGCGGTCAATGCCATCGAGTGGAAGGCGCCGCAGATCCCGGTGGTGCAGAACGTTACCGCCGCCATCGCCGCAGACCTCGACGCGCTCAAGCATGACCTGCTGGCGCAGCTGTACCAGCCGGTACGTTGGGTGGAATGCGTGCAAACCTTGGCCGCCAATGGCGCGGTCAACCTGGTCGAGTGCGGTCCAGGCAAGGTCCTGGCGGGCCTCAACAAGCGTTGCGCCGACGGTGTGACCACCTACAACCTCAATACCCCCGACGCCGTCGCCGCCACCCGTGCGGCGCTGGCCTGAATTTGGAGAAGCTTGCATGAGCCTGCAAGGTAAAGTAGCACTGGTCACCGGCGCCAGCCGTGGCATCGGCCAGGCCATCGCCCTCGAGTTGGGCCGTCAGGGCGCGATCGTGATCGGTACCGCCACGTCCGCTTCGGGCGCCGAGCGTATTGCCGCCACCCTCAAGGAGCACGGCATCCAGGGCACCGGCATGGAACTCAACGTGACCAGCGACGAGTCCGTCAGCGCTGTGCTCGGGGCCATCGGCGAGCAGTTCGGCGCTCCAGCGATCCTGGTCAACAATGCCGGTATCACCCGTGACAACCTCATGCTGCGGATGAAAGACGACGAGTGGTTCGATGTCGTCGACACCAACCTGAACAGCCTTTACCGTCTGTCCAAGGGCGTGTTGCGTGGCATGACCAAGGCGCGTTGGGGTCGTATCATCAGCATCGGTTCGGTCGTCGGTGCCATGGGCAACGTCGGCCAGGTCAACTACGCTGCCGCCAAGGCAGGCCTGGAAGGCTTCAGTCGCGCCCTGGCGCGTGAGGTCGGCTCGCGCAACATCACCGTCAACTCGGTAACCCCGGGCTTCATCGATACCGACATGACCCGTGAGCTGCCAGAAGCGCAGCGCGAGGCCCTGCAGACCCAGATTCCGCTGGGCCGCCTGGGTCAGGCCGAGGAAATCGCTAAGGTGGTCTCCTTCCTGGCATCCGACGGCGCAGCCTACGTCACCGGCGCTACAGTACCGGTGAACGGCGGTATGTACATGTAACAACGCAAGTCAATGTGACGGATTGGGTAAAAAAAGAGTCATACTCCGAGCCTAAAATCCGTTATAAAGCTGCAACCAGATTCCAGGCAGAGGGTCGGGTGGTCCGTTGGAAGGTGCGTTCTGCTTGAAAAGCGAATGTCTTTCTATAAAATTGGTCACCGGCCAGCTGCCTGACATATGTCCATTAGGAGTGAAAACTAGGTATGAGCACCATCGAAGAACGCGTCAAGAAAATCGTCGCCGAGCAACTGGGCGTCAAGGAAGAAGAAGTGACTGCTGAGAAGTCCTTCGTCGATGACCTGGGTGCCGATTCGCTTGACACCGTTGAGCTGGTGATGGCTCTGGAAGAGGAATTCGAGACCGAAATTCCTGACGAAGAAGCCGAGAAGATCACTACCGTTCAAGCTGCCATCGACTACGTCAAAAGCCACCAGGCCTAAGACGCTGTAGTCGACGCTTCTTGTCGAGAAGAACCGCACTGCCTTTGCCGGCGTGCGGTTTTTTCTTTGCCAGCCCCACGTTTCGGTGCACAGGTTATGCGGGCACCGAGAGCCTGTTGCCATTTCATTCCTTTGCCTTGAATGCAATGGCAAGAGACTCTGTTACTAGAAAAGGAGAGTACTGTGTCGCGTAGACGCGTCGTGGTCACCGGTATGGGTATGCTGTCGCCACTGGGTACGGATGTACCGAGCACTTGGCAGGGCATTCTGGCTGGCCGCAGTGGCATCGGTCCGATCGAACACACGGACCTGAGCGCCTACTCCACCCGTTTTGGCGGCTCGGTGAAAGGTTTTGAGGTCGAGCAATACCTGTCGGCCAAAGAGGCCCGCAAGCTTGACCTGTTCATCCAGTACGGTCTGGCGGCCGGTTTCCAGGCCGTGCGTAATGCCGGCCTGGAGGTTACCGACGCCAACCGTGAGCGCATCGGCGTGGCCATGGGTTCGGGCATCGGCGGTCTGACCAATATCGAGGAAACCAGCCGGACCTTGCATGACCAAGGCCCGCGGCGTATTTCGCCGTTCTTCGTGCCGGGTTCGATCATCAACATGATCTCCGGCTTCCTGTCGATCCACCTGGGCCTGCAGGGGCCGAACTATGCCATCGCCACCGCTTGTACCACTGGCACTCACTGTATCGGCATGGCAGCCCGCAATATCGCCTATGGCGAAGCCGACGTGATGATCGCTGGCGGTGCCGAGATGGCCGCATGCGGCCTGGGCATGGGCGGTTTCGGCGCCTCGCGCGCATTGTCCACCCGCAACGACGAGCCGACCCGTGCCAGTCGTCCGTGGGACAAGGGCCGTGACGGCTTCGTGCTGTCCGACGGTGCCGGCGCATTGGTGCTCGAAGAACTGGAGCACGCCAAGGCGCGTGGCGCGACCATCTATGCCGAGCTGGTTGGCTTCGGCATGAGCGGCGACGCCTACCACATGACCTCGCCACCCGACAGCGGCGAAGGCGCAGCCCGTTGCATGGTCAATGCCCTGCGTGACGCCGGCATCCAGCCCGAGCAGGTCAGCTACATCAATGCCCACGGTACCTCCACCCCAGCGGGTGACGTCGCCGAAGTGGCGGCGATCAAGCGCGTGTTCGGCGAGCATGCCTATAAGTTGGCGGTCAGCTCGACCAAGTCGATGACCGGCCACCTGCTCGGTGCCGCGGGTGCCGTCGAGGCGATCTTCAGCGTGCTGGCGATCAACAGCCAGATGGCGCCGCCAACCATCAACCTGGACGAGCCGGACGAAGGCTGTGACCTGGACTTCGTACCGCACCAAGCGCGCAGCATGCCGATCGACGTGGTGCTGTCGAACTCGTTCGGCTTTGGTGGCACCAACGGTTCTCTGGTGTTCCGCCGGTTCGCCGGTTGATGCACAGCTGGATCGATGGTCAGCCCGCGACTGCAGTCAACCTGCAGAACCGCGGCCTGGCGTACGGCGATGGGTTGTTCGAGACCATCGCCGTGCGCGGTGGTCAGCCCAGTCTCTTGGATGGTCACCTGGCACGCCTGGCGCTGGGTTGCCAGCGCCTGGGCATCGATGCCGATCTGGCGTTGGTCCGCGATGAAGTGCAGCGCTACGCCAGTCTGCTCGGTGAAGGTGTCGCCAAGCTGATGCTCACCCGCGGCGACAGTCAGCGCGGCTATGCCCCGGTGGTGGGCGCGGCGCCGCGGCGGATTCTTCAGGGCAGCCCACTGCCTGCCTATCCCGAAGCTAATGCCGTGCAGGGCATCTGCCTCTTCGCCTGCCAAACCCGCCTTGCGGAACAACCGTTGTTGGCTGGCCTCAAACATCTCAATCGCCTGGAGCAGGTGCTGGCCCGTGCCGAATGGCAGGACAGCGAGCATGCCGAGGGTCTGATGCGCGATGTGCAGGGCAGGGTGATCGAGGGTGTGTTCAGCAACCTGTTTCTGGTGCATCAAGGCGTCTTGCAGACCGCTGACCTTGGCCGCTGCGGCGTCGCCGGCGTGATGCGCGGCGTATTGCTCGAGCAGGCCGTGGCGCTGGGCATGCCGGTGCGGATCGGCGACCTGTCGCTGGCCGACCTTGCGCAGGCTGACGAAGTGTTCGTGTGCAACAGCGTGTACGGTGTGTGGCCGGTGCGCAGCATCCCTGCATTGAGCCTAAACTGGTCGCCAGGCCCTGTGACCCGTAAACTTCAGGCCGTTGCCCGTACGTTACTGGATACCTGATTTGTGAGACGTAAATTCCTGCTGCTGCTGGAAATGTGCCTGATCCTCGCTGGACTGGCATTGGGCTGGTCGGCCTGGAAGGTCACCTCCGTGGTGGAGCAGCCTCTGCACGTGACGCAAGAGCGCTTGCTCGACGTGCCCAACGGCACCAACCCCAACCGCATGTTCTATCGCATGCAGAGCGAAGGCCTGCTTGACGATGCGCTGTGGCTGCGCCTGTACTGGCGCTTCAACATGGCCGGCACACCGCTGCCTACCGGCGAATATCGCATCACCCCTGGCATGACCGTCGAGGACCTGCTGGATGCCTGGCGCCGGGGCGATGTGGTGCAGTACAACCTGACTCTGGTAGAGGGCTGGACCTTCCGCCAGGTGCGCGCGGCTGTGGCCAAGCATGAAAAGATCAAGCACACCCTCGACGGCCTGACCGATGCCGAGGTGATGGACAAGCTCGGTCATTCCGGCGTGTTCCCCGAAGGACGGTTCTTCCCTGATACCTATCGCTTCGTGCGTGGCATGAGCGATGTCGAACTGCTGCAGCAGGCCTATATGCGCTTGGACGAAGTGTTGGCCAAGGAGTGGGCTGAGCGCAGCACCGACCTGCCTTACCGCGACCCGTACCAGGCGCTGATCATGGCGTCGTTGGTGGAGAAGGAGACCGGGATTCCCCAGGAACGCGGGCAGATCGCTGGCGTATTCGTGCGGCGCTTGCGCCTGGGCATGATGCTGCAGACCGACCCGACGGTGATCTATGGCATGGGCGAGCGCTATAACGGTCGCATCACCCGTGCCGACCTGCGTCAGCCGACCCCCTATAACACCTACACCATGACCGGCCTGCCACCGACGCCGATCGCCATGGTCGGCCGCGAGGCGATTCATGCGGCGCTCAATCCTGCCGACGGCACCAGCCTGTATTTCGTCGCCCGCGGTGATGGTAGCCACGTGTTCTCCGACGACCTGGACGATCACAACTCCGCGGTGCGCGAGTTCCAGCTCAAGCGTCGTGCCGACTATCGTTCGAGCCCGGCGCCCAGGACAGCTCCCGCTGAACCGTCAGCACCGGACGAGACGCCCGGAGAAAATGAATCGCCAGCGACCAACGAGCAGCCTGCACCTGCCGAGCCCAGTGTGCCGGCACCGGCCGCCGAGTCTGCGCCGGCCGATGTGCCAGCACCTGACGAACAACATTAAGGACTGCTAGTGAGCGGCTTGTTTATTACCTTGGAAGGCCCCGAAGGCGCGGGCAAGAGCACCAATCGCGACTATCTCGCCGCGCGCCTGCGTGAGCACGGTCTGGACCTGGTACTGACCCGCGAGCCGGGTGGTACGCCGCTGGCCGAGCAGGTCCGTGAACTGTTGTTGGCGCCGAGGGATGAGCCCATGGCTGCCGACACCGAACTGCTGCTGGTGTTCGCCTCCCGCGCCCAGCACCTGGCCGAGGTCATTCGCCCGGCGCTGGCTCGCGGCGCAGTGGTGCTGTGCGATCGTTTCACCGATGCCACCTACGCCTATCAGGGCGGCGGCCGTGGCCTGTCCCTCGAGCGTATCGCCACCCTGGAGCAATTCGTGCAGGGCGACCTTCGCCCTGACCTGACCCTGGTCTTCGACCTGCCGGTGGAAGTCGGCTTGGCCCGGGCGGCCGCCCGTGGCCGCCTCGATCGTTTCGAGCAGGAAGGCCAGGCCTTCTTCGAAGCTGTGCGCCAGGCCTACCTGCAGCGCGCCCAGGGCGACTCCCAGCGCTACTGTCTACTCGACGCCGCGCAGCCTTTGCAGGCCGTGCAGCGTTCGATCGATGCCCTGGTGCCGACCATCGTGGACCGCTGCCGTGGCTGATAGCTACCCCTGGCAACAAGCGCTCTGGCAGCAATTGGCCGGGCGTGCCCAGCATGCCCATGCCTACCTGCTGCACGGGCCGCAGGGCATCGGCAAGCGTGCCCTGGCCGAGCGCCTGATGGCCCGCCTGCTGTGCCAGCAGCCCGGCGCTCTCGATGCCTGTGGTCAGTGTAAGTCCTGCTTGCTGCTCAGGGCTGGTAGCCATCCCGACAACTTCGTCCTGGAGCCGGAAGAGGCGGACAAACCGATCAAGGTCGATCAGGTCCGCGAGTTGGTGTCGTTCGTGGTGCAGACCGCGCAGCTGGGGGGGCGCAAGGTAGTGCTGATCGAGCCGGTCGAGGCCATGAACGTCAATGCCTCCAACGCATTGCTCAAAAGCCTTGAGGAGCCCTCCGGCGATACCGTGCTGCTGCTGGTCAGCCACCAGCCCAGTCGCCTGTTGCCGACCATCAAGAGTCGTTGCCAGCAGGTCACCTGTCCGCAGCCGAGCCTGGCGCAAAGCCAGGCCTGGCTTGACCAGGCCCTACCCGACAGCGATGAAGCCCAGCGCGCCGAGCTGCTGACCCTGGCGGCCGGTTCGCCATTGATGGCCGTGGACCTGCAGGCCAAGGGCGTGCTTGAACAACGCGCACAGGTCACTGACGGGGTCAAGAAGCTGCTCAAGGGCCAGCAGACGCCCAGCCAGTTGGCCGAAGCCTGGAACAGCGTACCGTTGTTGCTGGTCTTCGACTGGTTCTGCGATTGGTCGCACCTGATACTGCGCTACCAATTGACCGAGGACGAGGAGGGGCTAGGCTTGGCCGATATGCGCAAGGTAGTCCAGTACCTGGCGCAAAAGAGTCGCCAGGCGAAAGTGCTCGAGGTCCAGGCGTGGATCCTCGAACAGCGTCAAAAGGTACTGGGCAAGGCCAATCTCAACCGCGTGCTGTTGCTCGAAGCCTTGCTCGCCCATTGGGTGCAGTTACCGGGCACCCGCTGATTTCCATTTGCCGATATGTGCCGTTAAATCATGCTTGTAGATTCCCATTGTCACCTCGACCGACTTGACCTGAGCGCCCACCAGGGTTCCCTCGACACAGCCTTGCAGGCTGCCCGGGAGCGTGGGGTGGGACACTTTCTGTGCATCGGCGTCAGCGCCGAGAATGCCGGCGCCGTGAAAGCGCTCAGCGAGCGCTATGCCGATGTCGACTGCTCGGTGGGCGTGCACCCGCTGGACTTGGCGCCTGGCGAGACGCCGGCACTGGAATGGCTGTTGCGCGAACTTGCCCACCCGCATGTGGTGGCGATCGGCGAGACCGGCCTGGACTACCATTACGAACCTGAGGCCGCCGACCTGCAGCAAGCCTCGTTCCGCTTGCATCTGGAGGCATCGCGGCAGACCGGCAAGCCGGTGATCGTGCATACACGCGCGGCCCGCGCCGACACCCTGGCGTTGTTGCGTGAAGCCAGCCTGCCGCAAGCGGGCGTGCTGCATTGCTTCACCGAAGACTGGGACATGGCGCGTGCGGCGCTGGACCTGGGCTACTACATCTCGTTGTCTGGCATCGTCACCTTCCGCAATGCCGATGCGCTGCGCGAGGTCGCCCGACAGGTGCCGGCTGATCGCTTGCTGGTCGAGACCGATTCGCCGTACCTGGCGCCGATTCCTTATCGGGGGAAGCCAAACCTGCCGCAGTACGTGCGTGAAGTGGCGGAGTACGTCGCGTCGTTGCGCGGGGTCAGCTATGCCCAGTTGGCCGAGCAGACGACTGCCAATTTCAAGCGGCTGTTTCCCCTGGCCCGGGTTGCCTGAACTTCCGGGGGGTGGGGTGACAGGTGTTCGGCATTAGATCTGACAGCCGCTGCAAAACCCAAGACAAGCCCCCCGATACACAAAAAAAACCCGGGTTCTGGGGGAGGAATCCGGGTTAAGACCATTAGGAGTAAAACAAAGGTACCGCGGTCCCTGGGCACCCTTATTGGCGCGCCACTGGGGGGATGCGCCGCGCCAACACTTGTAGTATTGGCCAGGTTTGGCCCAGTGCCAGTGCCTCTTGGTCGTTTTTTAAACAGATTTGGAATACGCCGGGGATTGGTTCCTCCCTCTGCGCATTGATTGATCCGGCAAAAGCGACCGGAAACACTCATATGTATGGAACATCCGTGCAATTTGCCGCAAGTTAGGCATAATAAACCGCTTCGATCGTCATCCAGTCCTTCCCATGCAGAAAGAACCTCGTAAGGTCCGTGAGTTTCGCCGCCGCGAACAGGAAATCCTCGATACCGCGCTCAAGCTGTTTCTCGAACAAGGTGAAGACAGCGTCACCGTCGAGATGATCGCCGACGCAGTCGGTATCGGCAAAGGCACGATCTACAAGCACTTCAAGTCCAAGGCCGAGATTTACCTGCGCCTGATGCTCGACTACGAGCGCGACTTGAACACGCTGTTGCACTCGGCCGATGTCGATCGCGACAAGGAGGCGCTGTCGCGCGCTTATTTCGAATTCCGCATGCGCGATCCACAACGCTACCGTCTGTTCGACCGCCTCGAGGAAAAGGTGGTCAAGGGCAACCAGGTACCCGAGATGGTCGAGGAACTGCACAGCATCCGTGCTTCCAACTTCGATCGCCTGACTCAGCTGATCAAGGGCCGGATCAGCGAAGGCAAGCTCGAAGACGTGCCGCCGTACTTCCACTATTGCGCGGCCTGGGCCCTGGTGCACGGCGCTGTGGCGCTGTACCACTCGCCGTTCTGGAGCAATGTGCTCGAGGACCAGGAGGGCTTCTTCCAGTTCCTCATGGATATCGGCGTGCGCATGGGCAACAAGCGCAAGCGCGACCCGGAATCGGCAGCCTGATAGCGAGCCACGACGTCCGGTAGGCAGGATATGAATCGAATGCTTGCAAAAACCTGATCTCTGAGTCAGATTTTGCCGGCTCGATTCATCCTGGCCGGAGTCATTCATGATCGTTGATCGTCAAGGCAGGCGTTTTCGCAACCTGCGCGTCAGCCTGACGGCTGCCTGTAATTACGCCTGTACCTACTGCGTGCCGGATGGCAAGCGTCTGGTGGCCGCCCAGCAAGAGCTGTCAGCCGAGGCCATGGCGCGGGGCGTGGGTTATCTGATCGAAGCCGCTGGCATCGAGCGGGTACGCATTACCGGTGGCGAGCCATTGATCAGCCCCAGGCTGGACAGCTTTCTCGCGGCGATGGCTGAACTGCCACTGGCCGACCTGACCCTGACCACCAATGGCCAGTTGCTTGCACGCAAGCTGCCGCAGTTGCAGGCCGCCGGGATTCGCCGGCTCAACGTTTCCCTTGATACCCTCGACCCGCTGGCGTTTCGCCGGATTGCCCGCGGCGGCGACTTGGCGACCGTGCTCGACGGCATGCAGCAGGCCAGTGACCGTGGAATGGCGATAAAGGTCAACATGGTGCCGATGCGTGGACAGAACCTCGATCAGGTGCTGCCATTGCTCGAATACTGCCTGACGCACGGCTTTGAGTTGCGCTTCATCGAGCTGATGCGCATGGGGCACCTGGCAGGTGCTGCCCAGGCCTTCGGCCAACAGTTCGTCGGCTTGCATGAGCTGTTGGCTCTGATCGGCAACCACTACGACTATCGACGCGTGGAAGCACCATCGGACGCCACTGCGCTGCGCTACCAAGTGTCTGGCGGCGGTCATTTCGGTGTGATCGCCAACGAGAGCGAGCCGTTCTGCCGAAGCTGTTCGCGCTTGCGCCTGTCGTCGACCGGCTGGCTGCATGGCTGTCTGTCTTCGAGCAACCGTCATTTCGTCGGCGACCTGCTGCAGCAGCCACGCCATCTGGCGCTTGCGGCCCTGCAACGGATACTGGTCAAGGCCCTTGCCGACAAGCAGGACCTGGCGTTTGCCGGGGGAGTGACGGTGATGAAGGTGATCGGCGGCTGACTCTGGCGCAAAAGCTGCATCTGGCGGCTATTCGCCGGTTTTTCGTCACCGGCCATTTGGAGGAAAGATGCGTAGCCTGGTCTTGCTGCTGGCGCTGATGGCGTTGGGCGGCTGCATGAGTGTCAGCGATATGGGCGAGACCGCCCGCAGCCAGATGAGCGATGCTGGGCTGCTGGACCACAGCGAAACCCGACGCACATTGTCGATTCGCTTGCAGCCCGATTCGTTCATCTTCATTGGCCAGGGCGTCTTCGTGCCGCCGGGTAAAGGGCCGGTGCCGCGGCAGAACGCGGTGGCGGAGGAGGCCTTCAAGAGCTTCGTCGAGTACTTCCCACTGGTGCGCCGCGCTCAGGGGCCGCTGGGCCTGGAGCAGGCTATCGCCGAAGCTCGCTCGGTAGGGGCCGATTATGTGTTGTACACCCGCTTTGCCCGCACCGATGACCGCATAGGCAATGGCGACGAGTGGTATGACGAACAGGCGGTCGATCGCCTGGGTTGGGATTCGGGCGTGGTGCAGATGATGCTCATCGAGACCAACACCCGCTATCTGATCGACACCGCGCGTATCAAGAGTCGTGGCGGTTTGTTGACGTTTCACGACAAGAGTCCCGAGGATTTGCTTGCCAGGCCGATGCGCGAGTACGCTCGTAGCCTTCTGGGCATGAGCGAATGAGGGCAGGGTGATGACGGATTCCGGTAAGGCCAACGATCTACTGACGCAGATTCCCCAGCACAAGGGACTGCCACCGGTGCATCTGTGGAACCCGGATTTCTGCGGCGATATCGACATGCGCATCGCCCGTGACGGGACGTGGTACTACCTCGGTACGCCGATCGGACGCAAGCCTATGGTGCGCCTGTTCTCCACCATCATCCGCCGCGATGGCGACGATTACTTCCTTATCACGCCGGTGGAGAAGGTCGGTATCCGCGTCGATGACGCGCCGTTCGTCGCTGTGGCGCTCGAGGTGCAGGGCAGCGGGGAAGGGCAGGTGCTGCGCTTTACCAGCAATGTTGACGACACCTTCGAAGCCGGGCCGCAGAACCCCCTGCGCGTCGAGACCGACCCCGACACCCAGGAGCCGTCGCCATACGTGCGGGTACGCCACAACCTCGAGGCGCTGATCCACCGCAACGTGTTCTACCAGATAGTGGACCTGGCAGTGCCGCGGCTGATCGATGGCGAGCAATGGCTTGGGGTCTGGAGCCACGGCGAGTTCTATCCCATCGGGCGACCGGACTGACGCAAGGCAAACGAAAAAGCCCCCGGTGCTCGCGCACTCGGGGGCTTTTTCAATGTCTGGCTCCGCGACCTGGACTCGAACCAGGGACCCAATGATTAACAGTCATTTGCTCTACCGACTGAGCTATCGCGGAATCTGCGCGTATCTTACTGATCGCCAAGGGGAAGTCAAGCTACCCCTTGGCAAATCAAGCAGTTACAGCACTTCGACGATGGCCTTGGTGACCACGTGAATGTTGCTCTGGTTCAGTGCGGCAACGGCGATGCGACCGGTGTCCAGGGCGTAGATGCCGAAGTCGTTCTTCAGGCGCGCCACCTGGTCGACGGTCAGACCCGAGTAGGAGAACATGCCGACCTGACGACCGACGAAGCTGAAGTCGCGCTTGGCGCCATACTGGGCCAGCAGCTCGACCATCTGCTTGCGCATGCCGTGGATGCGCTCGCGCATCTCGGCCAGCTCGGTTTCCCACATCTGGCGCAGCTCCGGGCTGTTGAGCACGGTGGCGACGATGGTGGCGCCGTGGGTCGGCGGGTTGGAGTAGGTGGTGCGAATCACTCGCTTGACCTGCGACAGCACGCGGGTGCTCTCGTCTTTGGATGCGGTGACGATCGACAGGGCACCGACGCGCTCGCCATACAGCGAGAACGACTTGGAGAACGAGCTGGAAACGAAGAACTCCAGGCCCGACTCGGCGAACAGGCGCACGGCAAAAGCGTCTTCTGCGATGCCTTCACCGAAGCCCTGGTAAGCCATGTCGAGGAATGGCACATGGCCCTTGGCCTTGACCACCTCCAGGACGTTTTTCCAATCGTCCAGGGTGAGGTCGACGCCGGTCGGATTATGGCAGCAGGCGTGCAGTACCACGATCGAGCCGGACGGCAGGGCATTGAGGTCCTCGAGCATGCCGGTGCGGTTGACATCGTTGCTCGGAGCGTCGTAGTAGCGGTAGTTCTGGACCGGGAAGCCGGCACCTTCGAACAGGGCGCGGTGGTTCTCCCAGCTCGGGTCGCTGATGGCGACCACGGCATTGGGCGATACGCGCTTGAGGAAGTCGGCGCCGATCTTCAGAGCACCGGTACCGCCCACGGCCTGGACGGTGACCACGCGGCCGGCGGCCAGCAGTGGCGATTCGGCACCGAACAGCAGCTTCTGCACGGCCTGGTCGTAGGTGGCGATGCCGTCGATCGGCAGGTAGCCGCGCGAAGCGTGCTGGGCGGCGCGCTGGGTCTCGGCTTCGATCACGGCGCGCAGCAGCGGAATGCGGCCTTCCTCATTGCAGTACACACCGACGCCGAGGTTGACCTTGTCGGTACGGGTATCGGCGTTGAATGCTTCGTTGAGGCCCAGGATGGGGTCGCGGGGTGCCAGCTCGACAGCGGAAAACAGGCTCATTGTTACCTTGGCTCTGAATGGAGTGTGATAGGGCGTACACGCTCCAGCCGAATGCACTGAAGCGGTGCACAAACGGGGAGTCAGTATAGTGATACCCGCAGGTCCCTGCGACAGTCTGGCGCGGCTTTTAAAGGGTTTTGCGCGATTTTTTTTCAACCATTGGTCGAATTGCCGGGTCCATCGCAATAAGCGTTCACATACCGGACTTGAAAGCAGGCCCGGCGGGACGCATTTGGGTATAGACTACTGGCTAAATTTACAGTTGCTGCGTTACCGCGAGGTCCGACATGTCCGAGTTCCAGCTCGTCACCCGTTTCCAGCCGGCCGGCGATCAGCCCGAGGCCATTCGCCTGATGGTCGAAGGCATCGAGGCGGGCCTGTCGCACCAGACCCTGCTCGGTGTGACCGGCTCGGGCAAGACCTTCAGCATCGCCAACGTCATTCAGCAGGTGCAGCGTCCGACCCTGGTGCTGGCGCCCAACAAGACCCTGGCTGCGCAGTTGTACGGGGAGTTCAAGGCGTTCTTCCCCAACAACGCGGTGGAGTATTTCGTTTCCTACTACGACTACTACCAACCCGAAGCCTACGTACCGTCCTCGGACACCTTCATCGAGAAGGACGCCTCGATCAACGACCACATTGAGCAGATGCGCTTATCGGCGACCAAGGCACTGCTGGAACGCCGCGATGCGATCATCGTCACCACCGTGTCATGCATCTATGGCCTGGGCAGCCCCGAGACCTACCTGAAGATGGTCCTGCACGTCGACCGCGGCGATAAGCTCGACCAGCGCGCCTTGCTGCGGCGCCTGGCTGACTTGCAGTACACCCGTAACGAGATGGACTTCGCCCGTGCCACCTTCCGCGTCCGCGGCGACGTGATCGATATCTTCCCTGCCGAATCGGACCTGGAGGCCATCCGTATCGAGCTGTTCGACGACGAGGTGGAGAACATCGCCGCGTTCGACCCGCTCACCGGCGAGGTGTTTCGCAAGCTGCCGCGCTTCACGTTCTACCCCAAGAGCCACTACGTCACGCCGCGGGAGACCCTGCTGGAGGCAGTCGACGGCATCAAGGAAGAACTCGCCGAGCGCCTCGAATTCCTGCACAAGGCCAACAAGCTGGTCGAAGCCCAGCGCCTGGAGCAGCGCACCCGGTTCGACTTGGAAATGATCCTCGAACTGGGCTACTGCAACGGCATCGAGAACTACTCGCGCTATCTGTCCGGGCGCCCAGCAGGGGCACCCCCGCCGACCCTTTACGACTACCTGCCGCCTGACGCGTTGCTGGTGATCGACGAGTCCCACGTCAGCGTTCCGCAGGTGGGTGCGATGTACAAAGGCGACCGCTCACGCAAGGAAACCCTCGTCGAGTACGGTTTTCGACTGCCATCGGCGCTGGACAACCGTCCCATGCGTTTCGATGAATGGGAAGCGGTGAGTCCGCAGACCATCTTTGTCTCCGCCACCCCTGGGCCCTACGAAGCCGAGCATGCCGGGCGGGTGGTCGAGCAGGTGGTGCGCCCCACCGGTCTGGTCGACCCGCAGGTCGAGGTGCGTCCGGCGCTGACCCAGGTCGACGACCTGCTGTCGGAAATCCGCAAGCGCGTCGACAACGGCGAGCGGGTCCTGGCTACGACGCTGACCAAGCGTATGGCCGAAGACCTCACCGACTACCTGGCCGATCACGATGTGCGGGTACGTTACCTGCACTCGGACATCGACACGGTGGAACGGGTGGAGATCATCCGCGATCTGCGCCTGGGTACCTTCGATGTGCTGGTGGGGATCAACCTGCTGCGCGAGGGCCTGGACATGCCCGAGGTATCGCTGGTGGCCATTCTCGACGCCGACAAGGAAGGCTTCCTGCGTTCCGAACGCTCGTTGATCCAGACCATTGGCCGGGCGGCACGTAACCTCAATGGCCGGGCGATTCTGTATGCCGACCAGGTCACCGGTTCCATGCAGCGGGCCATCGACGAGACCGAGCGGCGCCGTGAGAAGCAGATTGCCTTCAACGAGGCCCATGGCATCGTGCCCAAGGGGGTGGTCAAGGACATCACCGATATCCTCGAAGGCGCCACGGTGCCGGGCGCTCGCAGCAAGAAGCGCAAGGCCCAGGCCAAGGCGGCGGAGGAGACTGCCCGCTACGAGGCCGAACTGCGTACGCCGGGCGAGATCACCAAGCGGATCAAGCAACTGGAAGACAAGATGATGCAGTTCGCCCGCGACCTGGAGTTCGAAGCGGCCGCGCAATTGCGCGACGAGATCACCCAGTTGCGTGAGCGGCTGATCAGCGCTTGAGAGCGTTCACGCCGTTGGGGCGGCCTTGTGGTGCGCAAGGCCGCTCTTGGATCGGGGCGTGCGGATCAATGGCCGCCGCCAGCCTTCAATCCCTGCGGTAATGTTCGCGTAAGCAATACGGCCACCATGCTCACCGCCAGCCCGATTCCGACCAGGTGGAACGCATCGTTGTAAGCCATGATCAGCGCCTGTTGGTGGGTGATCTCGCTGAGCTTTGCCAATGCCGCGTTGTCGCTGCCCAGCCGCTCGCTCAGCAGCGACAGGCGCTCGGCCACCTGCGGATTGCTGGGTACCAGCGCTTCACGCAAATAATCGAAATAGACCTTGGTGCGCGCATCGAGCAGGGTGGCCAGCAAGGCAATGCCGATGGCACCGCCCAGGTTGCGCAGGATGTTGAACAGGCTCGACGCCGAGCCGGCATCCTGGGGCTGAATGTAGGCTGTGGCGATCAGCGAGATGGTCACCATTATCATCGGTTGGCCAATGGCCCGCACCACCTGGATATGGTTGAACTGCGGTCCGGCGAAGTCCGGGTTGAGCACCCCCGAGCCGAAGCTGGCGACACCGAACAGACAAAAGCCGATCGCGCACAAGACCTTGGGTGAAATCACCTTCATCAGGAGCGGTACCAGCGGGATCAGAAACAGCTGCGGTACGTCCATCCACATGATCACCTCGCCGATCTGCAGGGCGTTGTAGCCTTGTACCTGGGCGAGGTACAGCGGCAGTAGGTAGATCGAGCCATACAAACCCACCCCCATGCCCAGGCTGGCGATGCTCGACAGGCCAAAGTTGCGGTTCCCGAGTATGCGCAGGTTGATCAGCGGTTGCGGCTTGGAAAACTGCAGGATGACGAAGGTGATCAGGCTGATCAGGGCAATGCTGCCCAGTCCGACGATCAGGTGCGATTCCAGCCAGTCCTTGCGGTGGCCTTCCTCGAGAAACACCTGCAGACAACCCAGCCCCAGGCCAAGCGTGACGATGCCGGCGTAGTCGGTACTTTTCAGCAGCTCCCAGTGCACCGGCTTGTTCTCCAGGCCGTGCAGCAGGCCGGCGATCATCACCAGCCCAGGCGGGATGTTGATGTAGAAGATGTACTCCCAGCCCCAGTTTTCGGTCAGCCAGCCGCCCAGGGTGGGGCCAATGGAAGGCGCGAAGGTAGCAGTCATGGCGAACATCGCCATGCCCTTGGCGCGGTGGTGCTCGGGCAGCTTGATCAGGGTCAGGGTGAACGCTAGCGGGATCAGCGCGCCGCCGGTAAAACCCTGTAGTGCACGGAACAGGATCATGCTTTCCAGATTCCAGGCCATGGAGCACAGCAGCGACGACAGCAGAAAACCCGCCGACACCCACACCGCCAGCCGTCGTGCCGAGAGCAACTGCACCAGCCAGGCGGTCAGCGGAATCATGATGATTTCGGCTACCAGGTACGACGTGGAAATCCACGAGCCTTCCTCCAGGGTGGCCGACAGTGCGCCCTGGATGTCCTTGAGCGAGGAGTTGGTGATCTGGATGTCCAGCACCGCCATGAAGGCGCCGAGCATCGCGCTCATCACCGCGATCCAGTCGCGGCGGGTCGGCTCGGCGGTTGGCCTGAGCAGCTGGTCACCGGCCATCGTGGTCTTCGTTCTCCGGGCGCAGGTCCACCGTGGCGGTCACCGACATGCCCGGACGGATGCGCCCATGCAGCGGATTGTCGGTGGCGAAAGTCAGCTTTACCGGGATTCGTTGTACGACCTTGGTGAAGTTACCGGTCGCGTTGTCGGGCGGCAGCAGGCTGAACTGCGCACCGGAGGCGGCGAACAGGCTGTCGACCCGGCCAACGATTGGCGTGTCGGGGTAACTGTCGAACGTCAGCTCTGCGCGCAGGCCTGGGTGCATGCGACCGATCTGGGTTTCCTTGAAGTTGGCCTGCACCCAGATGGCTTCGTCCGGCACGATCGACAGCAGATAGGCGCCGGCCTGCACGACTTGGCCGGTGCGTGCGTTGCGCTGGCCGATGGTGCCGCTGATCGGCGCGCGGATCTCGCAGCGATTCAGATTCAGCTCGGCCTGCGCCAGGTCGGCGCGGGCCGTGGCGATTTGCGCATCGAGCCGCTTGAGCTCGGCGGTAAGGGCATTGACCTGCTGGCGCTGGCTCTGCAAATCGGCTCGGGCCTTGTCGACTTGCGAGCCGGCGACATGGCTTTCCGCTGACAGGGTGGTGACCCTCTCCTCGGACACGAAGCCCGGCTTGCGCAGGGCCTGGGCGCGGTTGAGGTCGAGTCGCGAGCGATCGAAGGTGGCCTGGTTGGCGGCTACCTGAGCACGCCCCGCGGCGATCAGGCTGTCCTGTTGGGTGAGGCGGCTCTCGGCCTGGGCATGTTCGGCTTCGCGGGTGGCCAGGGTGGCGCGGGCTCGTTCCACGGCCAGTTGGAAATCGGCCGCTTCCAAGCGTACCAAGAGCTCGCCCTGGCGCACGTGCTGGTTGTCGTCGACGCGGACCTCCTCGACACGTGCTGCAAGCTGGCTGGATATCCGCGTTATCTCGCCCTGTACGTAGGCGTTGTCGGTGCTTTCGAAGTAACGCCCGCGCACGTACCAGTGCGCGAGAAAGGCGAGGGCGATCACCGCCACGAGGGCGAAGAAGATCAGCAGGCGCCGTTTGAGTTGGGTGGGCATGACGGCTATCTTTCGGCAAGTGTAAGCAAATTTAACTGCCGCCTACCGTATGTCGGCAAGTGACGTTCGCGCCATTGCTGGAGCGAAAGGCCCGCTCCCTGCTAACATCCCGCCTTTGTTTCATCTTTCGTCCGAGACTTTCCATGACCACCGTTCGCACGCGTATTGCGCCATCGCCCACTGGCGACCCCCATGTCGGCACCGCCTACATCGCCCTGTTCAACTACTGCTTCGCCAAGCAGCATGGCGGTGAGTTCATCCTGCGTATCGAAGATACCGATCAGTTGCGTTCCACACGTGAGTCGGAGCAGCAGATTTTCGATGCGTTGCGTTGGCTGGGCATCGAGTGGAACGAAGGCCCGGACGTCGGCGGCCCGCACGGCCCTTACCGGCAGAGCGAGCGGGGCGAGATCTACGCCCAGTACGCCAAGCAACTGGTCGATGCCGGCCATGCGTTCTACTGCTTCTGCACCGCCGAGGAACTGGAGCAGATGCGCGCCGAGCAGATGGCCCGTGGCGAGACTCCGCGCTACGACGGTCGCGCTCTGCTGCTGAGCGACGAGGAGGTGCAGCGCCGCCTGGCTGCCGGCGAGCCCCATGTGATTCGCATGAAGGTACCGAGCGAAGGCGTGTGCGTGGTTCCGGACATGCTGCGCGGTGACGTCGAGATCCCGTGGGACCGCATGGACATGCAGGTGCTGATGAAGAACGACGGCCTGCCGACCTACTTCCTGGCCAACGTGGTAGACGATCACCTGATGGGCATCACCCATGTGCTGCGTGGCGAAGAGTGGCTGCCATCGGCGCCCAAGCTGATCAAGCTCTACGAATACTTCGGCTGGGAACAACCCAAGCTGTGCTACATGCCGCTGCTGCGCAATCCCGACAAGAGCAAGTTGTCCAAGCGCAAGAACCCGACGTCGGTGACGTTCTACGAGCGCATGGGCTTCATGCCCGAGGCCATGCTCAACTACCTGGGTCGTATGGGCTGGTCGATGCCGGACGAGCGCGAGAAGTTCTCCCTCGCCGAGATGGTCGAGCATTTCGACCTGTCGCGTGTTTCCTTGGGGGGGCCGATCTTCGACATCGAGAAACTCTCCTGGCTCAACGGTCAATGGCTGCGTGATTTGCCGGTAGAAGCGTTCGCCGCGCGCGTGCAGCAGTGGGCGTTCAACAGCGACTACATGATGAAGATCGCCCCGCACGTGCAGGGCCGCGTCGAAACCTTCAGCCAGATCGCCCCCTTGGGCGGCTTCTTCTTCGAAGGCGCGCTGAAGCTCGATGCCAAGCTGTTCGAGAGCAAGAAGCTGTCCGCCGACCAGGTCCGCCAGGTCATGCAGCTGATCCTTTGGAAGCTGGAGAGCCTGCGCCAGTGGGAGAAGGACCGCATCACCGGTTGCATCCAGGCGGTGGTCGAGGCGTTGGAGCTCAAGCTGCGTGACGCCATGCCGCTGATGTTCGCTGCCATTACCGGACAGGCCAGCTCGGTCTCGGTACTCGATGCCATGGAAATCCTGGGGCCAGACTTGACTCGCTACCGCCTGCGTCAGGCCCTGGATCTGCTCGGTGGTGTGTCGAAGAAAGAAAACAAGGAATGGGAAAAGCTGCTGGCCAATATCGCCTGACGGCTTCGTCCCACCTTGCACTGAACCCTGTAGGACGGTGCCGCCCCGCGAATACGATGGTGTATTCGGCACAGCATTCGCGGGTAAACCCGCTCCTACAGGAGGACGTGGTGCTCTGACACCGTGGGGCAGGGCGGTAAGTGATTGTTATCTGTGCAAAAATTTTTGAATATTTTGAAAAATTCGTTTGACAGCCCTGCAATCCGATCTTAATATGCGCCCCGTCCACAGCGATGAACGAAAACGAAGTGCCAGGCACCCAGCCGGCGATTCGGTTCAACGCGACATTGTGGGGCTATAGCTCAGCTGGGAGAGCGCCTGCATGGCATGCAGGAGGTCAGCGGTTCGATCCCGCTTAGCTCCACCAAATTCCGCTTGGCAGTCAACGGCTGGCAAGCAAGACCGGGTCCAGCAACCGGGTCTTGAAGGTAAGAAGGTTCGTCCCCTTCGTCTAGTGGCCTAGGACACCGCCCTTTCACGGCGGTAACAGGGGTTCGAGTCCCCTAGGGGACGCCAGTTTTGCACAAGCGATGTTCGACGTCGCTGGGCCGAGAGGCTAGAAATCCGGGGCTATAGCTCAGCTGGGAGAGCGCCTGCATGGCATGCAGGAGGTCAGCGGTTCGATCCCGCTTAGCTCCACCA
>NZ_SMTE01000021.1 GCF_004357765.1 Pseudomonas putida
CGCACCTGGCCCTCCAGCCATCTCCACTCGGCCTCCTGAGGTCGCGGGTAGATCAAGAGCAAGAGCAAGATCAAAAGCCAGAGCAACGGCAGGCGAATCGCTGCGCTCTCGCTTTTCCCTTTACCTTCGTTTTGGGTTGTTGCGGATCTCGCGATCTGTCTTTCGAAGATAACGCCCGTGGCGGCGCCGCCGCCGAAGGCGGAAGGGGCCAGTAGCGCCGCCACATCCCTAGGATCAACCACCCAACCCCAAAGCCAAAAGCCAAAAAGCCCACCGCAAGGGTGGGCTCGATGGCGTGACCGGGCGATCAGCCTTGCGGCGTACCGACCGCAGCCTGCTGATTGGCCTCGCCGGTGCGCTCGTACCAACCACCGCCAAGTGCCTTGTACAGGTTGACCTCGCTGGTCAGCTGCGACAGACGATCGCTGATCAGTGCCTGCTGGGCGCTGAACAGGTTGCGCTGGGCGTCGAGGAACGTCAGGTTGCTGTCGATACCGATGCGGTAGCGACGTTCGGCCAGACGATAGTAGTCCTGGTTCGCCTGCACCAGGTCACGCTGCGCCTGCAGCTGCTCCTTGAAGGTCTTGCGCGCCGCAAGGCCATCTGAAACCTCCTGGAAGGCGGTCTGGATGGTCTTTTCGTACTTGGCGACGTTGATGTCCTTCTGGATCTTCGAGTAGTCCAGGCTCGCCTTCAGGCTGCCGGCGTTGAAGATCGGCAGGTTGATCT
The DNA here is from genome assembly GCF_004357765.1 of Pseudomonas putida. Classification (GTDB taxonomy): domain Bacteria; phylum Pseudomonadota; class Gammaproteobacteria; order Pseudomonadales; family Pseudomonadaceae; genus Aquipseudomonas; species Aquipseudomonas putida_U. The sequence continues at coordinate 730 of NZ_SMTE01000021.1, forward strand.
GCGGCTGGAACAGCCAGGTGCCTTGGCCGCCTGCGAACAGGTGGCCCATGTCCGGGCTCAGGCTACCGGCGTTGGCCGTCAGGCTGATGCTCGGGAAGAACGCAGCACGCGCCGCACCGATGTTGGCGTTGGCGGCCTTGAGCAGGTGCTCGGCTTCCTGAATGTCGGGACGCCGTTGCAGGACGTCGGACGGCAGGCCGGCCGGCAACTCGGCCAACTGCTCGGCACCAAGTTCCAGTGGCTGAGGCAGATCGGCCGGGATGCCGGTGCCGAGCAGTACGGCCAGGCTGTTGACGTCCTGGGCGACCAGGCGTTGGTACTGCGAATACTTGACCCGCGCGCCTTCCACAGCCGTACGCGCCTGGCTGAGGTCGAGGGCGGAGGCGACCCCGACTTCATTGCTACGGCGGGTGAGGTCGTAGCTTTCCTCGTAAGTCTTGAGGGTTTCCTGGGTCAGCTTCAGCAGCGCCTGGTCGGCCTGCCAGGTGTAGTAGGCGTTGGCCACGCTGGCCACCAGGGCGATCTGCGTGGAGCGGCGTGCCTGCTCGCTGGACAGGTAGGTTTCCAGGGCTTGCTCGGTCAGGCTGCGCACCCGACCGAACAGGTCCAACTCGTAGGCACTGACGCCGAGGGTGGCCGAGTACTGGCTGGTGATGTTGGATTCACCGGTGGTCGACATGTTCGCCGGCACCCGCTGACGGCTGCCGCTGGCGGTGGCGGAGACCGCCGGCAGCAGGTCGGCGCGCTGGATGCGGTACTGGGCGCGGTAGGCGTCGATGTTCAATGCCGCCACACGCAGGTCGCGGTTGTTCTCCAGCGAGGTCTGAATGAGCTGCTGGAGGGCCGGGTCGTGAAAGACCTGGCGCCAACCTTGTTCGGCCGCGGCCACTTCGGCCGACTGGGCCGGGGAGTACGCGGGGCCTTGCGGCCACTGCGCGGCCACCGGCGACTCCGGGGTCTGGTAATCGGGAATCAGCGAGCAACCGCCGAGGATGAAAGCGGTTACTGTCAGGGACAGCAAAGACTTGGTCATTGCCCAGCCTCATAACTTGGAGTTTCAGGGGTGGCGTCTTTTTTCGGCTGTTTGCTGCCGAACAACGACGACACTGCGACGAAGAACAGCGGTACCCAGAAGATCGCCAGCACGGTCGCACTGATCATGCCGCCGATTACCCCGGTACCGATGGCGTGCTGGCTGCCTGCGCCTGCGCCACTGGAGATGGTCAACGGTACCACGCCGAGGATGAACGCCAGCGAGGTCATGATGATCGGGCGCAAACGCATACGGCATGCCTCGATGGCTGCGTCGTACAGGCTGCGACCGTCTTCGTGCAGTTCTTTGGCGAATTCGACGATCAGAATGGCGTTCTTCGCCGCCAGACCGATGGTGGTCAGCAGGCCGACCAGGAAGTACACGTCGTTGGACAGGCCGCGCAGGCTGGTGGCGATCAGCGCACCGATGATACCCAGGGGTACCACCAGAACCACGGCGATCGGAATCGACCAGCTCTCGTACAGGGCTGCCAGGCAGAGGAACACGAACAGTACCGACAGGGCAAACAGGGCCGGCATCTGCGAGCCGGAGAGTTTTTCCTCGTAGGACATACCCGTCCAGGAGTAGCCGATGCCGGTTGGCAGTTCGCCAGCGATGCGCTCGACTTCGGCCATGGCTTCGCCGGTACTGTAGCCTGGGGCCGGGGCACCGAGAATCTCGACCGCTTCCACGCCGTTGTAGCGCGACAGCTTCGGCGAACCGTAGGTCCACTCGCCGGTGGCGAACGAGGAGAACGGCACCATCTCGCCCGCAGCGTTGCGCACGTACCACTTCTGCAGGTCTTCCGGGCTCATCCGCGAGTTCGGCTGACCCTGGATGTACACCTTCTTGACCCTACCGCGATCGATGAAGTCGTTGACGTAGCTGGCACCCAGTGCGATCGACAGGGTGTTGTTGATGTCGGAGATGGTCACGCCCAGGGCGCTGGCACGCTCGTCATCGATGGTCAGCTGGTACTGCGGCTCGTCGTTCAGGCCATTCGGGCGCACGGCGCTGAGGATCTTGCTCTGCGCGGCCTTGGCCAGGAACTGGTTGCGCGCTTCCATCAGCTTGGCATGGCCAACCCCGGCGCGGTCCTGGAGGAACACGTCGAAGCCGGTGGCGTTGCCCAGTTCGAGTACCGCCGGCGGGGCGAAGGCGAACACCATGGCATCGCGGAAGCTGAAGAAATGTTGCTGGGCGCGGCTGGCCAGGTTGAACACGCTGTTTTCCGCAGAGCGCTCGTCCCATGGCTTGAGCATGATGAACGCCATACCCGAGCTCTGGCCGCGACCGGCGAAGTTGAAGCCGTTGACGGTGAACACCGACGACACGGTATCGGCTTCGTCCTTGAGCAGGTACTTGCGCATATCGTCGATCACCACCTGGGTGCGCTCGGCGCTGGAACCGGCTGGCGTCTGCACCTGGGCGAACAATACGCCCTGGTCCTCTTCGGGCAGGAACGCAGTCGGGATGCGAGCGAACAGCCAGATCATGCCGACCACGATCAGCGCATAGGCCAACAGGAAGGGTAGCTTGTTGCGCAGAATGGTGCCGACGCTGCGCTCGTAGCCTTGAACGCTGCGGTCGAAGTTGCGGTTGAACCAGCCGAAGAACCCACCCTTGGCGACGTGATGCTCACCTTTTTTCAACGGTTTGAGCATGGTCGCGCACAAGGCTGGCGTGAAGATCAGCGCCACCAGCACCGACAGGCCCATGGCCGAGACGATGGTGATGGAGAACTGTCGATAGATCACACCGGTGGAGCCACCGAAGAAGGCCATCGGCAGCAGTACCGCCGACAGTACCAGGGCAATACCGACCAGAGCGCCCTGGATCTGCCCCATCGAACGTTTGGTCGCTTCCTTGGGCGGCAGACCTTCCTCGGACATCACCCGTTCGACGTTTTCCACCACGACGATGGCGTCGTCCACCAGCAAGCCGATGGCCAGGACCATGGCGAACATGGTCAGGGTGTTGATGCTGAAGCCGGCGGCGGCGAGGATGCCGAAGGTACCCAGCAACACCACCGGAACGGTCATGGTGGTGATGATGGTGGCACGGAAGTTCTGCAGGAACAGGTACATCACCAGGAAGACCAGAACCACTGCTTCGATCAGGGTGTGGATAACCCCGCTGATCGATTCGGTGACCACTGGCGTGGTGTCGTACGGGAACACCGCTTTGACCCCAGGCGGGAAGAACGGCTCGAGATCGCTGATGGTCTTGCGCAGCGCCTTGGCGGTATCCAGGGCGTTGGCACCGGTCGCCAGCTTGACCGCCAGGCCCGAGGCCGGCTTGCCGTTGAACTGCGCACTGATGGCGTAGTTCTCGCCACCCAGGCCTACCTCGGCGACATCGCCCAGGCGGACCTGCGAGCCATCGGTGTTGACCTTGAGCAGGATGTTCTGGAACTGTTCGGCGGTCTGCAGGCGGGTCTTGCCGATGATGGTGGCGTTGAGCTGGGTACCCGGTACCGCAGGCAGGCCGCCAAGCTGGCCGGAGGACACCTGGACGTTCTGTGCGGCCACCGCGGTCTTGACGTCGACCGGGGTCAGCTGGAACTTGTTCAGCTTGGCCGGATCGAGCCAGATTCGCATCGCGTACTGTGCACCGAACACCTGGAAGTCACCGACGCCGGCTGTCCGCGAGATCGGGTCCTGCATGTTGGAGACGATATAGTTGGCCAAGTCGTCCTTGGTCATGCTGCCGTCTTCGGACACCAGGCCGATCACCATCAGGAAGTTCTTCACTGCCTTGGTGACGCGGATACCTTGCTGCTGCACTTCCTGCGGCAGCAGCGGGGTAGCCAGGTTCAGCTTGTTCTGCACCTGGACCTGCGCCGTGTCGGGGTTGGTGCCCTGCTCGAACGTGGCGGTAATGGTCATGCTGCCGTCGGAGTTACTTTCCGAGGACACATAACGCAGGTTGTCGATACCGTTGAGCTGCTGCTCGATCACCTGCACCACGGTGTCCTGCACCGTCTGCGCCGAGGCGCCCGGGTAGGTCACGGCGATGGCGATGGCCGGAGGCGCAATGCTCGGGTACTGGTTGATAGGCAACTTCAGGATCGACAGGGCGCCGACCAGCATGATCACCAAGGCGATGACCCAAGCGAAGATCGGTCGATCGATAAAGAACTTCGACATGGTTTACTCCGCTTTGGCGTCTGCTTTGGCCGCACTGGCCTGATCGGGGGCCGCTGCCTTCTTGACGTTGCTGGCTTCGCCGACCTTGACCTCGACGCCAGGGCGCACGTATTGCAGGCCCTCGGTGATCAGGCGATCGCCAGCGTTGAGGCCGGATTCGATCAGCCAGTCGCTGCCTACGGTACGGCTGGCCTTGAGCTGGCGCAGTTCGACTTTGTTTTCCTGGTTGACCACCAGGGCGGTCGGCGCGCCTTTGAGATCGCGGGTCACGCCTTGCTGCGGGGCGAGAATGGCCTTGGAGTTGACCCCAGCCTTGAGCCGCGCATGAACGAACATGCCGGGCAGCAAGGTGTGCTCGGGATTGGGGAAGACCGCACGCAGGGTGACCGAGCCGGTGGTCTCGTCGACCGATACTTCGGAGAACTCGAGGCGGCCTTCCTGCTTGAACAGGGTGCCGTCTTCCAGCACCAGTTGCACCGAAGCGGCATTGTCGCCGGCTTTTTGCAACTGACCGCTTTCCAGTTCACGGCGCAGTTTCAGCAACTCGGCGGTGGACTGCGTGACATCGACGTAGATTGGGTCGAGCTGCTGGATGGTCGCCATGGCGTTGGTCTGGCCGTTGCTCACCAAGGCGCCCTCGGTGACCGCCGAGCGTCCGATACGGCCGCTGATCGGGGCCAGGACCTTGGTGTAGCGCAGGTCGATCTGGGCGCTCTTGAGCGACGCTTCGGCCTGCAATCGTTTGGCATTGGCGTCGTCGTATTCCTGCTTGGACACAGCCTGTTCGTTGACCAGTTGCTTGTAGCGCTCGGCCAGCGAACGGGTCGATTGCAGATTGGCCTGGGCATTGGCCAGATTGGCCTCATAGACGGACGGGTCGATCTGGTACAGCTGCTGGCCTTCCTTGACCTCGCTACCTTCTTTGAACAGGCGCTTGAGGATGATGCCGTTCACCTGTGGGCGCACTTCGGCTACGCGGAAAGCGGTGGTCCGCCCCGGCAGTTCCGTGGTGAGGGTGAAGGGCTGGGGCTGCAAGGTCACCACGCCGACCAGCGGCGGCTGGGCAGCGGGGGCGGCTTGCTCTTGCTTGCAGCCACTGAGCAAGGTTGCCAGGGCGACGGCGGAAACCAGAGCGGTAACGGCTGGCTTGAATTGCATGGGGATCCTCGGGTCGCTAGAGCAGGTAGACGCTCAAGAGTAATGGAAGAGTCTTGTCAGAAAAAATCTTATCGAGTGGATAAGTAGCTTACTAACGAATATACTTACATTCACGGTTGTTTGTAAATACCGCTGCTGGGCACATCGCTATCCCCGCAGCCCTTGATTAGCCATCCGGTAGGCGCCCTGCAGAGGCGCCGCCGGCCGATTTCCTGCAGGCAAATAGCTTGCTGGCGCAGATGAGGTCCTACTGCCATGGTCCGACGAACCAAAGAAGAAGCGCTGGAAACCCGCGCTCAGATCATCGAGGCCGCGGAGAAGGCGTTCTACAAGCGCGGTATCGCGCGTACGACACTGGCCGACATCGCCGAACTGGCAGGCGTGACCCGCGGCGCGATCTATTGGCACTTCAGTAACAAGGCTGAACTGGTGCAGGCGCTGTTGGACTGCCTGCACGAAACCCATGACCACCTGGCTCGGGCCAGCGAAAGCGAAGATGAACTCGACCCGCTCGGCTGCATGCGCAAGCTGCTGCTGCAGGTGGTGCAGGGCCTGGTGCTTGACGCCCGGACTCGGCGAATCAACGAAATTCTGCATCACAAGTGCGAGTTCACTGATGACATGTGTGAGATTCGTCAGCAGCGCCAGGGCGCGGTGCTGGATTGTCATGAGGGCATCACCCTGGCGCTGGCCAATGCCGCCCGTCGCGGGCAGTTGCCTGCTGACCTGGATGTGCAGCGTGCGGCGGTCGCCCTGTTTGCCTATGTAGACGGCTTGATTGGCCGCTGGTTGTTGCTGCCTGACAGTTTCGACCTACTGGGTGACGCGGAAAAATGGGTCGATACAGGGCTCGATATGCTGCGCTTGAGCCCAGCGCTGCGCAAATGACTCTTTGTGAAGGATTGTGAGGAAGTGTTTCCCCGGTGGATTAAGCCGGGATTAACGCTTCCTCAAAGCAGATTCCATCAGCGCTATCCGGTCCCACGGGTTCTCAGCGCCCGCGCAATTGCCGGTCTGGCAGGGCGAGCGCTGCGAACAGGCCGAGCAATGCCACCCCGGCACTGGCCATCAGTACATGGCGGAACGTCTCCAGCAGACGCGCCTCGGTCGCTGGATCGGCTTCCCCGGTCTGCAGGCTGCCCAGCAGCGGGTTGCCCAGCGCAGCGAAGCCGTTGTGCTGCAACAAGGCCAGCAACAGGCTGGACATGCACGCCACCCCCATGGCGCCGCCCAGGGAGCGGAACAGGTTGGTGGTGCTGGTGGCAACGCCGATGTCGCCGCGTTCCACGGCGTTCTGCGTACCTACCAGTGCGGTCGGGAACTGCAGGCCGCAAGCGATCCCGGTCAGCAGCATGAACAGGCCACTGAGCCAACCTGCCTGGGGCGGCGTCAGGGCCATGGCGCCGATGCTCAGCGGCATCAGCAGCGCTCCGGCGAGTATTTGCGGTTTGTAGCGGCCGATGCGGCTGGTCATTCGCCCACCATAGAATGCCCCCATCGGTAAACCCATGGCCAACGGCAGCAGATGCAGCGCCGCACTGTCTGCCCCCGCACCGGTGATGCTCTGGAAACGAAGGGGCATGATCATGGTGAGGGAAATCGACTGAAAGCCGGCGAAGAAGATCACTGCCCAGCACAGCACGGCGGCCCGGTTGGCAAACAATGGCATCGGCAGCAATGGCTCCGGACAGCGCCACTCATGGGCGATGAACAATGTCAGGCCGAGCAGGGCGCAGGCGAACATCGCCAGCACTGCGGGCGCAGTCCATGGCTCGCCCTGGCCGACCAAGGTGATGCCCAGGAGCAGGCTGCCCAGGCCAAGGACCAGCAGCACGGCGCCCAGGTAGTCGACCCGGGCCCGGCGGGTAGCCATCGGCAAGTCGGCCATGGCCCGGTGGATCGCCCACAATGCCAGTACTCCGAGCGGCAGGTTGATCCAGAACACCCAGCGCCAGGACAGGTACTCGGTCAGCCAGCCGCCCAGCACCGGGCCGGCGACGCTGGCAATGGCATACATGCTGCTGAAATAGCCCTGGTAACGACCGCGCTCACGTGGCGGGACGAAGTCGCCAATGATCGCCTGGCTCACCGAGACCATGCCGCCTGCGCCGATCCCCTGCAGCACTCGGGCCCGCACCAGTTGTGGCATGTCCTGGGCCAGCGCGCAGGCGATCGAGGCCAGGGTGAACAGGCTGATGCCGGTGAGGATCATGCGCCGGCGCCCATACAGGTCGCCGAGTTTGCCGTAGATCGGCACCGCGACGGTCATCGCTACCATGTAACCGGAAATCACCCAGGCCAGCAGGCCAACGTCATTGAACTGCGCGGAGATCGCGGGCATGGACACGGCCACGATGGTCTGGTCCAGGGCACCGAGGAAGATGGCCAGCATCAACGCACTGAGGACGTTACGCAAGGCGGCGGGGGGGAGGGCGGCAGTCACGGCATTACCTTGTTCGAGCACGATAGCGATGTTTTTTTCGCGGATTGGCGGGATTGTAACCGGAGTTAGGTAGCTTCCTATGTACTATCTGCATCCCCTATGCAAGATCGGCATTGGCGCTTTCATCCAGTGCGACATGGCTGCGTGATATCGTGACAGGGCCACAACGGCTGAAAACCGGGGCTTGCACCAGCATGGTGCAGCAAAATGTCGCAGGTTTTCCGCGCCGTTGCATCCCACACCTTATATCCCTCTGCCTGCATGTCGAGCATGACCGCCCAGATGGCGACGGTTGGAACAGGTCAGGTGGACCCGATTCAGGGCTCGGTAGCAAACGTTCAATTTTACCTTTCAAGCGGAGTGATCATGCCCAAGGCTTCCCATCAAGATCTGCGTATTGCCTTCCGCGAGCTGCTCGCTTCGGGTGCGTGCTACCACACCGCGTCGGTGTTCGACCCCATGTCGGCGCGGATCGCCGCCGACTTGGGTTTTGAAGTCGGTATCCTGGGGGGCTCGGTCGCCTCGTTGCAGGTGCTGGCTGCCCCCGATTTTGCGCTGATCACCCTCAGCGAATTCGTCGAACAGGCCACGCGTATCGGTCGTGTGGCCCAATTGCCGGTTCTGGCCGATGCCGACCATGGTTATGGCAATGCGCTGAACGTCATGCGCACGGTGATTGAGCTGGAGCGCGCTGGTGTAGCGGCACTGACCATCGAGGATACCCTGCTGCCGGCGCAGTTCGGCCGCAAGTCCACCGACCTGATCCCGGTCGACGAGGGCGTCGGCAAGATCCGCGCGGCCCTCGAAGCTCGGGTCGACTCGTCGCTGTCGATCATTGCCCGCACCAATGCCGGCGTACTCACGACGGAGGAGTGCATCGTGCGCACCCAGAGCTATCAGAAGGCCGGTGCCGACGGCATCTGCATGGTAGGCGTGAAGGATTTCGATCAACTCGAGCAGATCGCCGAGCACCTGAGCGTGCCGCTGATGCTGGTGACCTACGGCAATCCCAACCTGCGTGACGACGAGCGTCTGGCGCGGCTGGGCGTGCGCGTAGTGGTCGATGGCCACGCCGCTTATTTCGCTGCGATCAAGGCGACCTACGATTGCCTGCGCTTGCAGCGCGGCCAGCAGAACCGCTCCGAGAACCTCAGTGCTACCGAGCTCTCGCACACCTATACCCAGCCTGAGGACTACATCCGCTGGGCCAAGGAGTACATGAGCGTCGAAGAGTGAGCGCTCGGGCGTCTCTTTCAGCAGTTCTCAGCTGGCGCTGGCGCGCAGCCGCGCTACATCTCGGATCGGCGGCGCACCATACAACCGGCTGTATTCCCGGCTGAACTGCGAGGGACTCTCGTAACCCACCCGATAGGCTGCCACCGCCGCTTCCAAGCCATCGTTGAGCATCAAGCGCCGTGCTTCCTGCAGGCGCAGTTGCTTCTGGTACTGCAACGGGCTCATCGAGGTCACCGCCTTGAAGCGGTGGTGCAGGGTCGACATGCTGAGATTCACCTCGCGCGCCAGGTCCTCGATGCGCAAGGGTTGCTGGAAGTTCTGGTTGAGCCAGGTGATGGCTTGGCTGACGCGGTGGGTCTGGCTGTTGGCCAGTGCTATTTCGTACAGGCGATAACCCTGCGGCCCACGCAGCAAGCGGTAGAGAATTTCCCGACGGATCAATGGCGCGAGCATGGCGATATCGCGAGGGGAGTCCAGCAGGCGAATCAGCCGCAACAGTGCATCGAGCAGTTGCGGGTCGGTTCGCTCCACATACAAGCCTCGCCCGGACGGCAGGTTGGGTACCAGCATCGGTCCGCTTTCGGCAATCAACTGGCTGATTTCAGCCGCGTCCAGGTCCAGGCGAATGCCCAGGCTGGGGTTTTCCGGACTGGCGTCGAGCCTGACGCCACTGAGCGGCAGAGTCACCGAGACGACCATATAGTGCAACGGATCGTAGGCATACTGCTCGTCACCGAGAAACAGGCTTTTGCTGCCTTGGGCCAGGATGCACAAAGCGGGTTGGGCCAAGGTTGGCACGGAGCGGACGTTCTCGGTGTAGCGCACCAGGTATAGGTCGTCGATAGCCGATGCCGGGCCGTGGGGCTCGCTGGCATGCCGACGGATCAACTCGGCCAGTTCCTGACGTTGCGCTTCCAGAGTCGGTTCGATGGACGGGGCGATGGTCATGGTGGCGTTCCTGGCGTTCTCACAGTGGTGTGCTGACCGACGCAGCATAGGTTTGGGCAACGCTGCGCGCTAGTCGAAACCTGCCTGTCGATTGCCTGATCCTGTCGCGCCGCAGGATCAGGCAATCGATGAGCAGTATTGGCCTAACGCGCCTCACGTGCGTGACCCTAACCTTGGCAGCCTGGTGTTTACGTCCGCCCGCTTCAAGGAGATCGTGCAATGACCCTACGACAACCGGTCACCCATTTGGCTTTCATCCGTGCCAGCAGCGGTCGCTCGGCAGAGCTCGGTGCACGCCTGCGCGACCTGCTCGAACCATCGTTGCGTACGCCAGGTTGCCTGAGTTTCACCGTGCAGCGTTCGCAGGCCGATGATGACCTGTGGTTGCTCAGCGGCAGCTGGAGCGACCAGCAGGCCATGCGTGGATACTTCGCCTCGCCCACCCTCGATGTGTTCGGCGAACTGGTGCAGGCCCAGGTCTTGCGTAGCCTGGACCTGCACACCTTCGACTGATGCATGGGGTAAGATGCTGCCCCTCGATCAAGCAAGCGGAAAGCGACATGGCACGTAGAGAATTCCCGCACTTCGAAGCGGTTTCGGCGATGGTTCCAGTGGAAGGCGGTGGCTACCACGCCGCCATAGCCGTCAAGGCCCTGGGCATGGGCGGCGCGCCACGTTTCCATAAGGTGCTCGAAGAGCAACTGTTCAAGAGTGCCCTGGCGGCCGATGCGGCCGCCTGTGCCGAACTCGAGCGCCTGCAAGGCGTCGGCGAGCAAGGCGAGCTGATCTGGTGATCGGCGTCACCCGTCACACCTGCGGGCGGGTCATCTTGAACAGGTTGCCCAGCTCGAAATAGTCCGCCGGACCGCCGCCGCGCAGGATCGGCTCGGCGGCGACAGTGTCGTAGATCCCGTCCTTGAGCAAGTGTTCGGCAATGTGCACTGCCACCACTTCGCCAAGAATCAACCAGCTCGGCACTGGCTCCTGATCGGCACGCTTGAGCTGGACGATCTGACTCACCTTGCACTCGAAGGCCACCGGGGTTTCGCCCACGCGGGGTACCTTGACGATGCGCGAGGGGGTAGCGGTCAGGCCGCTTAACTCGAATTCGTTCACATCCGCCGCAACGGCCGCGCAACTCTGGTTCATCTGCTCGGCCAAGGGGCGCGTGGCCAGGTTCCAGACGAACTCGCCGGTCTGCTCGATGTTGTTCAGGCTGTCTTTGCGCCCGACACTGCAGAAACCGATGATCGGTGGGATGTAGTTGAAGGCGTTGAAGAAGCTGTACGGCGCCAGGTTCAGCCGACCCTCGCTGTCCTGTGAGGAAATCCAGCCGATCGGTCGCGGACCGACGATGGCGTTGAAAGGATCATGGGGCAGGCCGTGGCCTTTTGCGGGTTCGTAATAGTACATCTGCTTTGGGCTGGTAGGCCCACCTCCTGTAGATGAGGCGCCTAGTGTGCCAAGCCTCGGGACGTCTGGGAATGATCAAGCCCGGACAAGGCCGGGCTGGTAGGGCGCATCAGAGATCAGCTGATGCGGTTGGCTTGGGTGCGGTCGAAACCGTCTTCCGCGAAGCGTTGTGCGCCGGTGTGATCGAAACCGTCTTCCGCGAAGCGCTGTGCGCCGGTGTGGTCGAAGCCGTCTTCGGCGAAGCGCTGTGCGCCGGTGTGATCGAAGCCGTCTTCAGCGAAGCGTTGTGCGCCGGTGTGATCGAAACCGTCTTCGGCGAAGCGCTGTGCGCCGGTGTGATCGAAGCCGTCTTCGGCGAAGCGTTGTGCGCCGGTGTGATCGAAACCGTCTTCAGCGTAGGTTGCCGATTGGCTTTGTACGGCGGCGAAGCTATGAGCGTTGGTACGTTCGAAGCCATCTTCGGCGTAAGCGCCAGCGGCGAAGACCGAGAGAGCCAGGGTGAGGATCAGAGTGTTTTTCATGGTCAGTGCTCCTTTGGGGACGAGAGGTTGTTTGCTTCTATGGGTTTCATCCTACGCCGAATAATTTGATTAAAAAGCGCAAAAAATAGAGCTTAAAAATCGATTTTATCGATGTGTTTGGGTGCTCCCTTTGAGCCACGGCTCTGCGGTGCTAGGAAATGGAGGCTGGCGTGATGAATTTGCCCTGTGAATCAATGATGTGGGCTGGGCATTAATTGCAGGTTAAGGCTGGAGCTGGTCTGCATTCAGATTGGGAACGATCCATTTTGTGTAGCGGCGCTACTGGCTCCTTCCGCCTGAACGGCGGGCAACTTCTTTTCTTGGAAAAAGTTGCACAAAACCGCTGCTCCCACATCCGGCCCCTACGCTGCGCTTCGGGGTCCCCTCGCTCCGGCGGCTTGCGGGCCCGCGCGGCCTCCGGAGGTCGCGGGTAGATCAAAAGCAAAAGCAAGAGCAAGATCAAAAGCCAGAGCAACGGCAGGCGAATCGCTGCCCGCGTTCTGTCATTCGAAGATAACGCCAGTGGTGGCGCCGCCCCTAACTTTGCGACGTCAGGAGGCCGAGCGTAGGCGCCTGTAGGGCCAGGTGCGCAGCACCAAACCAGCTACCTCGACTACCCGTGAAACTGAAAAAGGGCGCCCATTTCACCGGCCGCCCTTTTTCCATTGCGAGGTATCACGCTCAGTCAGTGGTGATCCGCGAATGCTGCTTGGTGTCTTTCATGGTGGCGTAAACCAGCAGCGAGCAAGCGATGCAGCCGGTGACATACCAGTAGAACCCGCTCTCCAGACCGACGCTCTTGAACCACAGCGCCACGTATTCAGCGGTGCCGCCGAAGATAGACACGGTCAAGGCATACGGCAGGCCTACGCCCAGGGCGCGAATTTCGGTAGGGAACAGCTCGGCCTTCACCACAGCGTTGATCGAGGTATAGCCGCTGACGATGATCAGAGCCGCCATGATCAGGAAGAACGCACCCCACCAGGTCTCGATGGTGTGCAGGGTACTGAGGATCGGTACGGTGAACAACGTGCCCAGGACACCGAAGGCGATCAGGATGGGGCGGCGGCCGATCTTGTCGGAGAGGCCGCCGATCACCGGCTGCAGGCACATGAACAGGAACAGCGTAGCGGCCGAGATGGTGGTCGAGTCGCTGATGCTCATGCCCACTGTGTTGACCAGGTACTTCTGCATGTAGGTGGTGTAGGTATAGAAGGCCAGCGTGCCGCCCATGGTCAGGCCGACCACAGTCATCAGTTCCTTGGGGTGGCGCATCAGTGTGCGCATCACGCTTTCCTTGGCTTTTTCCTTCTTGGTGAACGAAGCCGTTTCTTCCATGCCGCGACGCAGCCACAGCGCGACCACTGCGCACATCGCGCCGATCACGAAGGGCACGCGCCAGCCCCAGGCGTAGAGCTGTTCGGTGGTCAGGGTCTGTTGCAGGATGATCAGCACCGCCAGGGCGATGAGCTGACCGGAGATCAGGGTCACGTACTGGAAGCTGGAGAAGAAGCCGCGGCGGTCCTTGGTGGCCATCTCGCTGAGATAGGTCGCGGAGGTGCCGTATTCACCACCAACCGACAAACCTTGTAGCAAACGTGCGATGACCAGCAGGATCGGAGCGGCGACGCCGATGGTGTCGTAGCCGGGGGTCAGGGCGATGACCAGCGAGCCTGCGCACATCAACAGCACCGAGGCCATCAGTGCGGCCTTGCGTCCCTTGCGGTCGGCGTACAGGCCCATCAGCCAGCCACCGATCGGGCGCATCAGGAAGCCCACGGCGAAGATCGCGGCGGTGTTGAGCAATTGTGCGGTGGTGTCGCCGGCAGGGAAGAAAGCTTTGGCGAAATACAGGGAGAATGCGGCATAGACGTACCAGTCGTACCACTCCACCATGTTGCCGATGGAACCGCTGAAGATCGATTTCAGACGGCTGGACGTGGACTTTTCAGCGGCGGGCGCGACGGCCGCCCCGGCTGGCAGGGAGGTGGCGTTATCCATCTGGGATACCTTCTCGTTGTTTTTGTGGAGCGCGCCTGAGCGCAGCTTGCCAGGGCAATTGCAGAAGGTGTGCCAAACGGGGGCGCCGTGATTCATTTGAGTGCGTGGCGGGTTCCAAGCGTCCATGGAAGCCCCGTCGATACTGGCCTGGGGCACTGCTTTCAGCAACAACGAGATTGCCCCGGGTGGGACTTCAGGGCAGCCCCATGCGCCCTGGTGAGCGATCTTCCGCTTATTGTGCGGGGCTAATGAGCGGAAAACCGCCTATTGCCGCGGAAGAAAATCTTCCCGCGCCAGGCCATGCCGTTGCATCTTTTCATTCAATGTACGCCGCGGCACTTGCAGCGCTTCCATCACGGCTTTTATTTCACCGCCATGCTGGCGCAAAGCCGCGCGCAAGCATTGGGCCTCGAACGCTTCCATCTGTTCAACCAGCGAGGGGCCGGCCGGAGCCACCTCGATGTTCGACGCGCCGAGCCCCAGGGCATGGCGCTCAGCCGCATTGGCCAGCTCGCGGACATTGCCCGGCCACTCATGGGTCAGTAGTTGCGCCAACTGCGGCCCCGATAACGCAGGCGCGGTGCGGCCCAGCCGTTCAGCCGCCGCCCGGGAGAAGTGCTCGAACAGCAAGGGGATGTCCTCACGCCGCTCCCGCAGCGGTGCCAGGCGCAGTTCGGCGACGTTCAGGCGATACGCCAGGTCTTCGCGGAACCGCCCGGCGCGGGCCTCTTCAAGCAGGTCAGGCTTGGTGGCGGCAATGATCCGCAGATCGACGCTGATGCTCTGGTTGGCCCCCAGCCGCTCCAGTTTCTGCTCCTGGATCACCCGCAGCAGCTTGGCCTGTTGGGCCAGGGGCATGCTTTCGATCTCGTCGAGGAACAGGGTGCCGCCGTTGGCGTACTCCAGCTTGCCGATACGTTTGCCTTGGGCGCCTGTGAATGCACCGCTTTCATGACCGAACAGTTCGGCCTCGAACAGCGTTTCGGGAATGGCTGCGCAATTGAGTGCGACGAAGGGTTTGTCGGCGCGCGGGCCGAAGTCATGCAGGCAGCGCGCGACCCGCTCCTTGCCACTGCCGGTCTCTCCGCGAATCAGTACGTTCACCGGCAGGTTGGCAAGGTCCAGCACCTGTCGGCGCAACTGTTGCAGGCCTTGGGACATGCCTAGCAGGGTCGCCTCCAGGCGCGACTTGAGGTCGGCCTGCTCATGCAGGTGGCGGTTCTCCAGTACCAGTTGGCGCTTTTCCAAGGCGCGGCGTAGGCTGCCCAGCAGGTGCTGCGGAGTGAAGGGTTTCTCCAGGAAATCATAGGCGCCGTTGCGCATGGCCTCGACCGCCATCGGCACATCGCCGTGGCCGGTGAGCAGGATCACCGGCAAGTCGGGGTCATCGCCTTGCAGGCGTTCGAGCAATTGCAAACCGTCCATGCCCGGCATCCGCACATCGCTGATCACCACGCCTGGAAAGTGGCGGGGCAGTTGGGCGAGGCAATCTTCGGCGCGGCCGAACAACTGCACGTTGAAGCCGGACAGGCTCAACCACTGCTCGACTGCTGTACGGATACTGGCTTCATCGTCGACGACGATCACGGAATTCAACATGCAGGCTCCTGATCTTGGGGCAGGGTGAGGCTCAGGCGGGCACCCCCAGGCAGGTTCTCGGCCTGCAACTGGCCACCTGACTCATGAACGATACCGTAGGAAATCGCCAGGCCCAGACCAAGTCCTTCGCCCACGGGCTTGGTGGTGAAAAAGGGATCGAAGATCCGTGCCAGGTCCGCTTCAGGAATGCCGCCGCCGGTGTCCAGAATACTCAGGCGCCACTGCGTTGCTTCGGGCTCGATGCGAATCTCCAGACGTTTGTAGCCTTTGTCGGCCATGGCGTCGAGACTGTTGCGCAGCAGATTGATCAGCACCTGCTCGAGACGGATGGCGTCACCGCGTACCCAGGCCGGTCGCGCCAGGTACAAGGCGACCTCGACGTCGTCGGCGCGGATCCGCGTTTGCAACAGGTGCAGGGCCTGGTCGACGACTACGGCCAGGTCCAGGCGCTCGCGCAGGCCGACTGGGCTGTTGCGCGCGAAGGTCTTCAGGTGACCGGTGAGCGCGGCCATGCGCGTGAGCATCTGCTCCAGCGGCTCCAGGGCCTGACGTGCCTCCTGGTAGCGGCCGTGGTCGAGCAACAGGCGCAGGGTTTCGAGTTGCATGCGCTGGGTGGTCAACGGCTGGTTGATCTCGTGGGCCATGGCGGCTGACATCTGCCCCAGCGCGGCCAGCTTGGCCGACTGCACCAGGCCTTCCTGTGCGGTACGCAGCTCCCGGGTGCGTTCTTCGACCTGGCGTTTGAGTTCCTCACGGCTGCGCTGGCGCACGCGGGCCAGGCGTAGGCGCTGGCTGACGAACAGCATGGCGAATACCAGGCTCAACCACACAGCGGCAGCACCGAGTGCCGCGTTGCGCCCGGCGGCTTCGACCTGGGGCTTGCGCAACAGGTGCAGGGTCCAGGCTTCGGCATCCAGTGGCAGACTTTCCCACAAGTATTCGGCGCTGCCTTCCGGGCCCTGGACGCGGCTAAGGTGGCTGTTGGCGGAAAAGCGGGTCAGTATTTCGTGTTGCAAGGGCACCAGGGGGTGCTTGTTGTACTGACGGGTTTCGGCCAGCTCGGCACGGTCGGCGCTGTTCAAAGGCTCAAGCTCGCGGTAGCGCCAGCCGTCCTGATTGGCGATGAAGGTGATGCCACGGGCGTCGCTCACCAGCAGCACATCGCTGCCCTGACGCCACTCTCGCTCCAATTCCGGGAACTCCAGTTTGACCACCATGGCGCCGAGAAAGCGGCCCTGCTCGTCGGTGATGGCGTTGGCGAGAAAGTACCCTGGCACGCCACTGGTCACACCGACACCGTAGAAGCGGCCGCTGCCCTGGCTGCGGGCCGCCTTGAAGTAGGGCCGGA
Organism: Pseudomonas putida; assembly: GCF_004357765.1. Classification (GTDB taxonomy): domain Bacteria; phylum Pseudomonadota; class Gammaproteobacteria; order Pseudomonadales; family Pseudomonadaceae; genus Aquipseudomonas; species Aquipseudomonas putida_U. The sequence goes on from NZ_SMTE01000021.1 coordinate 17,579, forward strand.
AGGCATAGTTGAAGCCGACGTAGGAGGTCGGCAAACGCCAGTTGCTGGCCGCGATTGCAAGGCCCGTGCGGTCGAGCAGTTCGAGGGTGGAGGAATTGGCTGCACCATTGATGCGTTCGAGCTTGCGGTTGAGGGCGTCGCGGGTGGTTTCATCGACCGGCCCGGCCAAGGCCTGGATCAGTTCTGGATCCAGCGCCAGTACGGCAGGCAGCGCCCGGTAGCGGTCGATCAAGGTTTGCAGGGCGTTGGCATAGAGTGTCAGTTGCTGGCTGGCACGCAAGGCATCGTCCCCCATTGCCTGACGCTTGGCCTGGTGCATTGCCCAGCCGGCACTCAGTGCAGTGCCGACCAGAATCAGCAGGGTGATCAGCCCCAGACGCAGGGCGCGAAAGGAAAACGGCATGGGAGCGGTCCGGGAAATTGCACTATCGGGGCCTGCCCTTTGTCGGGTGAACCCGCTCCTGGCGGAGCGGGCTTGTCTGGCGAAAGGGGCGGTACGTTACAGCAACTCGAAGCTCGCCTGCTGCACGTTCTCGGAGTCCAGCCCGACCTGGACATTGAACTCGCCAGGTTCGGCCACTCGCTGTAGCTGGGCATTGTAGAACTTCAGATCGTTTTCGTTGAGCGTGAAACTCAGGGTGCGCGACTCACCCGCCTTGAGCATCAGCTTCTCGAAGTGCTTGAGCTCTTTCACCGGGCGGCTCATCGAGGCGGATACATCCTGCAGGTACAGCTGAACCACGGTTTCACCCTCACGCTTGCCGGTGTTCTTCACCGTGACCTTGGCTTCCAACGTGCCGCCACGCTGGAGTTGCTTGGTCGACAGGCGCAACCCGGACAGCTCGAAGGTGCTGTAGCTCAGGCCATAGCCGAACGGGTAGAGCGGACCATTGGGCTCCTCGAAATACTGCGAGGTGTAGTTGCCCGGCTTGCCCGGCGTGTAGGGGCGGCCGATGCGTGTATGGTTGTAGTACATCGGGATCTGGCCGACCGAGCGCGGGAAGGTGATGGCGAGCTTGCCGGCCGGGTTGTAGTCACCGAACAGCACGTCGGCGATGGCGTTACCGCCCTCGGTCCCGGCGAACCAGGTTTCCAGGATGGCATCGGCCTGCTCCCGCTCCCAGCCGATCGACAGCGGACGGCCGTTCATCAGCACCAGGACCAGCGGTTTGCCGGTGGCTTTCAGGGCCTTGATCAGGTCGCGTTGGACCGCTGGGATTTCCAAGGTGGTGCGGCTCGACGACTCGTGGGACATACCGCGCGATTCGCCGACCACGGCGACCACCACGTCCGATTGCCTGGCCGCCTTGACCGCTTCGTCGATCAGCAGGGAGGCGGGGCGAGGATCGTCGACGATTTCCGGAGCATCGAAGTTGAGGAAGTTCAGGTAGTCGAGGATGGCCTTGTCACCGGTGACATTGGAGCCTTTCGCATAGACCAGCTTGGCCTTGCCCTCCAAGGCCCGGCGCAGGCCTTCGCGGACGGTGACAGAGTGCATCGGTTTGCCGTCGGCGGCCCAGCTACCCATCATGTCGATCGGCGCATCGGCCAGTGGTCCGACCAGGGCGATGGTGCCGGACTTCTTCAGCGGCAGGGTCTGCTGGCGGTTCTCCAGCAGCACCAGGCTGCGCCGCGCCACGTCGCGGGCGGCTTCGCGGTGCAGGCGGTCGTCGGTGTAGTAATCCTTGAGGTCGGTCTCGGCCTTGCCGATGCGCACATAGGGGTCCTTGAACAGACCCATGTCGTACTTGGCGCCCAGAACCTCTCGTACCGCCTGGTCCAGTTCGGCGCGTGACACCTCGCCGGACTTCAGCAGCCCTGGCAGTTCCTCGCCGTAAAGGGTGTCGTTCATGCTCATGTCGATGCCGGCCTTGATCGCCAGCTTGGCGGCTTCGCGACCGTCACGGGCGACGCCGTGGCGGATCAGCTCCTGGATGGCACCATGATCGCTGATGGTCACGCCCTTGAAACCCCATTCCTTGCGCAGCAGATCGTTCATCAACCAAGTGTTGGACGTGGCCGGCACGCCATTGATCGAGTTGAGCGCGACCATCACCCCGCCGGCACCGGCATCCAGTGCGGCGCGGTAGGGTGGCAGATAGTCGTTGTACATCTTCGGCAGGCTCATATCGACCGTGTTGTAGTCGCGTCCGCCTTCCACCGCACCGTACAGGGCGAAGTGCTTGACGATGGCCATGATGCTGTCGGCGTTGGCTGGGCTGCTGCCCTGGAAAGCGCGGACCATCACCTGGCCGATCTTCGAGGTCAGGTAGGTGTCTTCGCCGAAGCCTTCGCTGGTGCGCCCCCAGCGTGGGTCACGGGCGATGTCGACCATGGGGGCGAAGGTCATGTCCAGCGCGTCGGCCGACGCTTCGATGGCCGAGGTCCGACCGACCTTGGCGATGGCCTCCATGTCCCAGGTCGCCGCCAGGCCCAGGCCGATCGGGAAGATGGTGCGCTCGCCGTGGATGGTGTCGTAGGCGAAGAACATCGGGATTTTCAGGCGGCTGCGCATGGCGGCATCCTGCATGGGCCGGTTCTCGGGTGCGGTACGCGAGTTGAAGGTGCCGCCGATACGCCCTGCGGCGATTTCCTCGCGGATCTTTTCGCGGGGCATTTCCGGGCCGATGCTGATCAGGCGCAGTTGGCCGATCTTCTCGGCCTCGGTCATTTGTCCGATGAGGTGGTCGATGAAGGCCTGCTTGTCCTGCAGGGGAGGAGCGGTCGGGGCGGCGAGGGCGGCCTGGGCGGCCAGGGCCATGGCCAGGCCCAGCAAAGACAGTTTCATCGTGAATTCCGTGGTCGGGGCCTTGGCTTTAACCAGATTGGCTATGGGCGCAGGCGAAATGTTCAGGCGGATATTGTTGTGCATGCCAGCCGGCGATTATGCCTGAATCCGCCGCTTGCGAAGGGAGTCCTGTCACTCCCGATTCGGCCACGCCGATCGTGAAAGCCTTCGCCTGACCCGGTCATCGACGTAGAATGCGCGGCATTGCGCACTGCGCTTCCCGCTATTCGAGGCACCCGTTTCCATGTCCGCCCCTATTTCCGCTTCTTCCGCGCCGGATGCGCGTGCCCAGTTCCTCGACCAGCTCGGTGCTGCCCTGCAGGGCGATACCCTGGTCAAGTTGGTGCTGGCCCGCCCGGTGGGCGCCGACCCGACCTTGCAGCGCATCATCGCCAAGCCGTTGCAGGTCAAGGGTCAACCGTGCCTTTCGCTGGTCTACCGCCACCAGACCCGCGACATCACCCGCAATCTGCCGCTGGATGAAGCCCAGGCGTTGGTGGCTGACTTGTTGCCCGATGGGTTTCGCAATGCCCACCTGTTCGATGCCGACGGCGAGTTGCAGCTGACCTTCAGCAAGAAGGGCAAGCCGATGCTGCAACGCCATGGCGCCCAGCCACCGCGTGAGGCCGCGGGCTCGACGGCGCATGATCGCGAGAAGAAGCGCTACCTGTCGTTGTCGCGGCCGTTTCTGCGCGACCTGGGCGTGACCGATGCCCAGGGCGCGCTGATTCCTGCCATGTCGCGCAAGTGGAAGCAGATCAACAAGTTCATCGAAGTCTTCGACCATGCCCTTGCCAGCGCCCCTATCCCTGGGGAGCAGGTACTGCGCGTGGCCGACTTCGGTTCGGGCAAGGGCTACCTGACCTTCGCGATGCACGACTACCTGCGTGACACCCTCGGCCGCGAGGCCGAGGTGACCGGTGTCGAATTGCGCCAGGACATGGTCGACCTGTGCAACGCCGCCGCCGCGCGCCTGGATCATCCAGGGCTGCAATTCCAGTGCGGCGATGTGCGCAGTGTGGTCCCGGAGGCCATCGAGGTGATGATCGCCCTGCATGCGTGCGATGTCGCCACCGACTATGCCATCCACACCGGCATTCGCTGCAACGCCTCGATCATCATGTGCTCGCCGTGCTGCCACAAGCAGATCCGCCCGCAGCTCCACAGCCCAGGCCTGCTGCAGCCGATGCTGCAGTACGGGCTGCACCTGGGCCAGCAGGCCGAAATGCTCACCGACAGCCTGCGCGCGCTGTACCTGGAAGCCTGTGGTTACGAGACCAAGGTGTTCGAGTTCATCTCGTTGGAGCACACCAACAAGAACAAGATGATTCTCGCGGTGAAGCGGCGCCAGCCGGTGGATAACGCAGCGCTGTTGGAGAAGATTGCCCAGTTGAAGGCGTTTTATGGCGTACAGGAGCATTGTCTGGAGACGTTGCTGCGCAATGATGGGTTGATCTGATCCGGAATCTTTGTGAGAACCTTCCGAAGGCGCCTTAGTGGAGAGGGCATTGAGGACAAAGCTCTGTAGTGTGGCTTAACCGCTCTAGCTGCCGCATGGTTGTCATTTGACAACCATGCGGTGATGAGCCCACACTGGAGAAAGCGCTGATGTCACGCCCCAGTCATGCAGGAAAGAGGTCGAACAGGCCCTTCGGCACGCTGAGTCACAAGGATGGAAAGTCGTGGCGGGAGGAGGGCACTGTTGGGGAAAGATGTATTGCCCTTATAACGATACCGATTGCCGATGTGGTGAGTTCTGTATCACCAGCATCTGGAGTACCCCGAAAAACCCTGAGAACTTCGCTCGTCAGCTGAAGCGAATTGTGTGCAATTGCGCCCGTGCTCGGGTAACCAGCATATCGGCGGCTGCTGAGGAGAAGTAGAAATGGAATACGAATTCACTCTCAGATACCAACTTCTGAAAGACGAGAACGTCGATCTACTGCTCGAACGGCTGGCTGAAGCAGGCTGTGACGATGCAGTAGTCGGTATCGGCCAACCGGGGCGATTGGCGCTGGCTTTCGTGCGCGAATCCCGCTCGGCCAAAGAAGCCATCGAAAGCGCGCTGCATGACGTGCGCACGGCTGTGCCCTGGGCCCGGCTGATCGAGGCGACGCCTGACCTGGTGGGGCTTACCGACGTCGCGGCGATGATTGGCGTATCGCGCCAGAACATGCGCAAGTTGATGCTCTCGCACATGCACAGCTTCCCGGCGCCGATTCATGAAAGCAGCGTATCGCTGTGGCACCTGGCGGAAGTACTGGCTTGGCTCCAGGCGCGGGGAAGCTACTCCATCGCTCAGGAGCTCATGGAGCTGGCGCGCGTAGCAATGTCGGTCAATGTCTCCCGCGCCCATGAACGGGTCTTCGGCGGCAGCTGTCAGTAAGGCGGTACGCGCCTCAGCGGTACGCCTCCGGCACCTGGATCGCCAGATCGGCTGCGCCCAACGGATGCGTTGAAGCATCGAAGAAGTGCAGTGTCGTCTCCGTCATATCGCCGAAGCGCTCGACGAAGTGCTGCTTCTGGTTGATCACCGACGCTTCGCTCAATGGACGAATGGCGATCGAGATATGCGCTGGTCGCGCCTGGCGGATCGCTTCGAGCAGGTGCCGGTCGCTGCTGTCCAGGTGCTGGCCGAACAGGCACAGGCCCTGACTTTGCTGCGCCAGTTGGCCGAGGCACCAGGTTAGGTAGTCGGAACTGCGGATGGCGCGCAGCTTCTCGTCACTGCGCTCCTCGTTGACGAATAGCGGTACCTCACCCGGAATATTCACGGCAAAGCCGTCCAGTAGTTCGCCGGCTTCGGCGCTGCGTTGGCGGGTGCTGCCGTCGGGCAGCTTGAGCAGGTGCAGGCCGCCATGCAGATGCAGGACACGGGTCCCTTCGCTGTGGGGGCGGCGCACGTCGAAGAAACCTTGCTCGTCGAACAGCGTGGCGAAGCCCTGTGGGTCGTGCTGCATGGCCCAGGGCAGGATCAGGTCATAGTTGCTGGTATAGACGCTGCGATAGCCGCGCAAGGCCAGGTTGATCGTCCCCAGGCTGGCGGGCGGTAACAGCGACCACGGCAAGTGCACCGTGCGCACGGCATGGATCAACGCTTCCTTGATCGAGTAATAACGGTTCAGCGGCGCGGTCGAGTTGATCGCCAGCGCGGCATTGGCCCGCACCGTGTGATTGAGGGTGCTCAACAGGGGCTCGAACAACTCGCTACCCAGGGACTTGAACAACGCCTGGTCGCTGACTCCCAGGCCTTTCTTGCGGCCAGCGCGCTGGGCCTCTTCGAACAGCGAGAAATAGCCGAATGGCTTCCACAATGCACGGCTGGCGCCGTTGCCGAGCAGCAGCGCATCACAAGGATGGCGTTGGTTGAGTTCTGGCCAAGGGGCGAGACGGGCGTCGAGGGCTGGCATGTGCGTTCCATTCGGTAAAGCGGGAAACGGCGGGACTTTAGCACGGCGTGCGCACTGCATCCTCTAAAAGCTCGTGTCGTTGCTATCAGGAGATGGTCCGTTGGTTTACTGGTCCGTGGCCTCCTGGCGCTGCCTGTTCCGCCACACGCGATACGCCCGGATGCCCGCCCGCACCGACCCGAACAGCTGTTTCTCCTCCATTTCCCGGGCCATGCCCGAGCGCACCAGCATGCGCAGGAAGGTGCCGCGGGCGCGGGCAATGGCGAAGTGGATACCTTGAGCGGCCAGGGTATCGCGTAACTCACGCAAGGCGGCCATGCCACTGACGTCGATGTTGGTGACGGCCTCTGCGTCGAACAGCACGGCCTTGGGCTCGGGTTCGGTCTGCATGGCCTCGAGCAGGCGCATCTTGAAGTAGTCGGCGTTGAAGAACAGGATCGCGTCGTCGAAGCGGTACACCACCAGACCCGGAACGGTACGGGCGTCCTTGTGCCGACGGATGTCGACCTGGCCCTCCGTTCCCGGCAGCCAGCCGAGCACTGCATCGGTCGGCTGATAGATGCTATGGAGCAGGCGCAGGATCGCCAGGGTCACGGCGAAGACGATACCGGGCAGCACCCCCAGGCCCAGTACACCGACCGTGGTCAGCAGGCACAGCCAGAATTCGAAGCGGCTCAGGCGGCGGATCTGTGGCAGCGACTTGATGTCGATCAGTCCCCAGCCGGCCATCAGCAGCACCGCGCCCAGCGCCGCCTGCGGGATCCAGGCCATCGGCGCGGTGAACAGCAGCAGGATCAAGGCGATCACCAGGGCAGCGATGATGCCTACCAATTGGCTCTTGCCGCCAACCATGTCGTTGACTGCGGTGCGCGAATCGGCACCACTGATGGCGAAACCCTGAGAAATGCCAGCGGCAAGGTTGCTCACCCCGAGGGCGACGAACTCATGGTTGGCATTGATCGCGTAGCCGTGCCGTGCGGCGAAGCTGCGCGCGGTGAGCATGGCACTGCAGAAGCTGACGGTGGCGATCCCGAGGGCGTCGCGCAGCAGGCTTTTCATTTCTGCCAGGCTGCTCTGCGGCCAGGCCAGTTGTGGAATGCCCGCGGGTACTTCACCGAGAATGGCGACGCCGAAGCGGTCCAGGCCGAGCACGCCGGCCAGCAGGGTGAACACCGCCACCGTCACCAGCGCCGCGGGCAGGCGCGGGTAGCGCCGCGGCAACCAGATCAGCAAGGCCAGCCCACCGAGGCCGATGGCCAGGCTGAGCCAGTGGATCTCGTTCAGACGCTGCACGAAGTTGAGCAGGCTCAGGATGAAGCCATCACCCTCGATCTTGAAGCCCACCACTTTGGATAGCTGCCCGGCGATCAGGCTAAGACCGATGCCGTTGAGGTAGCCGATCAGGATCGGTCGGGAGAAGAAGCTGGCGATGAAGCCGGCACGGGCCATGCCGGCGGCGATCAGCATGACCCCGACCAGCACGGTGACGATCACTGCCAGCTCGGCGGTGCGTTGCGTATCGCCCATGGCCAGTGGCGCCACGGCGCCGGCGATCATCGCGCAGGTGGCCGCATCGGGGCCGACCATCAGCTGACGTGAACTGCCCACCAGGGCGTAGACCATCATTGGCAGCACGCAGGCATACAGCCCGTACTGTGGCGGCAGGCCGACGATCTGCGCATAGGCGATGGCGATGGGGATCTGAATGGCGGCGACTGAAAGCCCAGCCTGGAGATCGGCGGAAAACCACTCGCGTCGGTAATGCAGCAGGTTGGCGAGGCCTGGGAGCCAGCGTGAGAGAAACATGTGCAGTCCTTTCCGGATGTTTCGCTAATCCATGAAGCATATGCGCCATAAGCCGTTTTGCTTGCAAGCATGTCGGCGCGCCGTGCATTCAAGCGAGGAGTGGGAAAGGGGGCGTTGGGCCAGGTCAACGAACGTGCAGAAACGAAAAAAGGAGCCAAGGCTCCTTTTGACTGCGATGACGTTGCTGGAACGCCATGCGGGGATGCGATGTGGAGCGGGTAGAGGGAATCGAACCCTCGTCGGAAGCTTGGGAAGCTACTGTTCTACCATTAAACTATACCCGCGTAGACGGTCGACTTTGTACCAGAACCTGCCTGCAATGAGAAGCCCAAGGTTATAAAAAAGCTTGTCGGCGGCCTTTAGCCTGCGGGTCGAGGCGCCAGGTCGCCGATGCGCTCAGATGGCCAGTGCATGCTGCTCCTGCGCGTAGTTGAAACGCGGTCGATGCTCGCGCACGGTCGGCTTGAGGAAGCCGAGTATGGCTTCCCGGGTGGCTTCGCAGGCGGTCTTGTGTTCCATGTCGAGGAAGTGCCCGGCATCACGGATCACGCTGAAGTGGCTCTTGTCCACATGGCGGCTGAACTGACGGGCGTCATCGGCGGTGGTGTACTCGTCCCGGTCGCCGTTGATGAACAGTACCGGGATGTCGATGTTGCGCGCTGCGGTCAGAGCGCGTTGCAGGTCATGTTGCAGCACCTGGTTGATATGGAAGTGCATCTGCGCGTACTCGTGGCTGTCGAGGCTGCTGACGTGGCGGTAGTTGAAGCGCTTGAACAGCGACGGCAGGTACTTGCCGATGGTGTCGTTGACCAGGTTGCCCACCTGGTAGCGATCGCAGGCCGCGAGGTACTGGCAACCACGGTCGAGATAGTCGCGCATTGGTTCGTTGATGATCGGCGAGAACGAGCTGACCACCGCCTTCTTCACCTGCCGGGGTTGATGCGCCAGCGCCAGCAGGGTGCAGGCTCCGCCCCAGGAGAAGGACATCACGTGATCGGCATGGAAGTGTGCGATCAGCTCAAGCAGGATGTGCGCCTCGGTCTCTTTGCTGATGAGCCGTTCCTGACGATTGTGCGGCTTGGACTTGCCGGCATAGGGTTGGTCGTACAGCACGACGTTGAACTGCGGGTGCAGGTTACGCACCGTCTGGGCAAACGAGGCCGTGGTAGCCAGCGAACCGTTGATCAGGATGATCGTCTTCTCGGCCGCATCCGCGCGATAGAACTCCGTGTAAACCCGATACTGACCTTGGATATCAAGTACAGCGATTTCTGGCCTCATGTCATCGACTCCTGGCGCAAAAAGGGTATTCGCGTCACCTAGGGTGCACGTGCTTTATGACAGGTAGGCATTCGCCTGAAGCTAACCGGGGGCCCTGTGTCGATCCATGGCAAACGGTTCGACGGTATTGTTATAGGCGGGCAATCTGCCGTGCCCCAAGGCATCGGGGTCTTGGGTGGCCGGCAAAAAGGCGTCTTGGACTGCGGGGCTGACCAGGTGGTCACATGCAGACCGACGAATTAGGAGTCAAGCAGCGAGGCGGTGATCCTGCAAGGTTCGCATGAGCAGAAATGTGACCTGAGCCGCTGGGCGGTCGTATGACGTCCGGACAGTGTCCAGTCTTCACACCGAGGCGATTTCCTCAGCGCTCAGCGCCCGGAACTCCCCTGGCGCCAGCGTCGGGTCGAGACGGATGGTGCCCATGCTTTCCCGGTGCAGCCCGACCACCTTGTTGTCGAAGAAGCCGAACATGCGCTTGACCTGGTGATAGCGCCCTTCGACGATGCCCAGGCGAGCCCTGCGCGGACCGAGGATGTCCAGGCTGGCAGGCTGGGTGGTGAGGTTTTCGAACGCGAAGTACAGACCTTGCTGGAAGGTGGCAGCGTAGTGCGCGCCGATCTCGTCCTCGGTCTCGACCAGGTAGTGTTTGGGCAGCTTGGTCTGCGGCTGGGTCAGGCGCCGTGACCATTGGCCGTCGTTGGTCAGAATTAGCAGGCCGGTGGTGTTGTAGTCCAGACGCCCGGCGATGTGCAGGCCTTCGCGTAGAGCCACGGGCAACAGGTCGAGGACGGTAGGGTGCTGCGGGTCCTGGGTGGCACTGACACAGCCGGCCGGTTTGTGCAGCATCAGGTAGCGCGCCGGACGCCCGACCTGGATCACCTGCTCATCCACCTCGACGCGGCTGAATTCGCGGACCTCGGCCTGTGGGTCGACCACCACCTCACCGCCCAGGCGTACGCGCCGCTGGGCGAGCAGCAGGCGGACCTGCTGGCGGTTATAGCAGGGCAGATTGGCGAGGAAGCGGTCAAGGCGCATGGTTGGGAGGGTATCGATTGGGGAACGCAGTCTATCGTGTCGACGCTGTGGAGGATGCGGGTAATTGCAACTCGACCGCAGCGCAGGCAGGGCAGAGGCAGGCACGGTCGCGCAGTTCGTCGGGAAGGGCCTGCAACACGGCCGGGTCGATGCTGACCGAGAAGCACCAGCAAGGCTGCGTGGCGGTCCGCGGATCGGCCAGGGTGCAGCGATTGGGGGCGCCGCAGGCGGGGCAGCGCTGAGGGTCGTTCACGTTAAAGCTACCTGTTTCAAATTATTGCACAAAGGGCACTGCACCTAGGTTCAGCGGTCTTAATCATTGCCGATGAGCGTCTGCTCGCCGGCGCTCGCCAACGCCGTTGGCCGGGCATCTTAGCGGTCCAGGAGGCCGCCATGTCCTATCGAATTCTGCTGCTCGCTCTGTTGGGTCTGATGACTTCCGCTTGCGCACCCTATTACGGCGACGGCGGTTATTATCGCTCGGATACCTACTACAGCGGTGGCTATGTGAACCCCGGTTACTACCGCTATGACCGCTACTATGTAGCACCGCAGCCCCGGTACTACTACCAGCCGGTGCCTCGCTATTACCGACCGGCCCCTGCGCCGCATCATTATCAGGGTTACCCGCGACCGGGAGTGAATCAATGGCATGGCAATCCACGCAACGATTATGGCCATCGCCAGCGTCATGACTACGGTCGGGATCGCGACCGCCACGACTATCGAAACGACAGCCAGCGTTATCAGAACGATCGCTGGCATTCCAGCGGCCGTGGCGAGCGCGAGCGCCGACCGGACGGCATGCGTGGCGAGCGCAATCGTAACTGGCAGCGTTGAGGACCTGCACTAGCCAAGGTCAGCCAATGGATGGCGACCCTCCCAGGCCTTGGCGAAGTGCGCTTCGACCACCGCTGCCGGCACCTGCGACACATCGGGCCAGTGCCAGCGCGGCAGATTGTCCTTGTCGAGCAGACGGGCGCGCACTCCTTCGCTGAACTCCGGGTGACGGCAGCAGTTCAGGCTCAAGCCGTACTCCATCTGGAACACCTGTGGCAATGACAGATGGCGAGCTCGCCTGATCTGCTCCCAGACCAGGTGCGCGGTCAATGGGCAGCCCTCGTGCAGGCGCTGGCCAGCTTCGGCCAGCAGTGGGTCGGGGTGATGTTTGAGGTTTTCCAGTGCACGCCAGGCCGATGCGGCATCGGCCACATCCAGCACCTCATCGATCACTTGCCTGCGGGGCAACCATTGAGCCGCTGGCAGTTCGGCGCTAGCGCGATGCTGCTCGGCCTTGAGCAGACTGTTCAACTGCAGGGCCGTCTGTTCCTGCCAGTTCAGTTGCAGCAACTCCTCGATCAGGGCGTCCTGCTGCTGTTCCCCCAGGAAGCGGTCGGCCAGGTCCAGGTCCAGGGCGTCCCGGGCGTTGATCGGTGCACCGGTCAGGCCGAGGAACAAGCCGACTTTGCCGGGCAATCGAGCAAGGAACCAACTGGCGCCGACATCCGGGTACAGGCCGATACTGATCTCCGGCATCGCCAACCGGCTACTGGGCGTCACGATGCGCACCGAGGCACCCTGCAAAAGCCCCATGCCTCCACCGAGTACATGTCCGTGCCCCCAGCACAGCAGGGGTTTGGGATAGGTGTGCAGGGCGTAGTCGAGGCGGTATTCAGCGGCGAAGAAACTGGCAGCCAGCGGCGGCACGCTGCCGGGGTGGTCGCGACAGGCCTGGGCCAGGGCGCGGACGTCGCCGCCGGCGCAGAATGCCTTGGCGCCGCTGCCACGCAATAGCACACAGACGACGCCGGGGTCGTGGGCCCAGCTGTGCAACTGCTCGCCGAGTCGTTCGATCATCGGCAGATTCAAGGCGTTGAGCGCCTTGGGCGCATCCAGGGTGGCGATACCGAGCCTGGCGCCATCGACGCCGGTGAGTACCTCGCAGTGAATGGACATGAACTACCTCGCGCAAGTCATCTATGCAGTATGGCTTGCCACGCCGATCATGCCGGTCGTCGGTCGGATCGATTGACAGCCGTGGCCGGGTTACCTAGTGTCGCGCCATTGTTTACGGATGGCGCCATGACTGACGACGATCGCATCAAACTCGAACCCAGCTGGAAGGCCGCCCTGCGTGCCGAGTTCGACCAGCCCTACATGCAGCAGTTGCGCGAGTTCCTGCGCCAGGAGCACGCCGCCGGTAAAGAGATCTACCCGCCAGGGCCGCTGATCTTCAACGCACTCAACTCCACGCCGTTGCCTGAGGTCAAGGTAGTGATTCTCGGCCAGGACCCCTATCACGGTCCCGGCCAGGCCCATGGCCTGTGCTTCTCGGTGCAGCCGGGTGTCCCTGCACCGCCTTCGTTGGTGAACATCTACAAGGAGCTGCAGCGTGACCTGAACATTCCCATCCCCAACCATGGCTGCCTGCAAAGCTGGGCCGACCAGGGCGTGCTGCTGCTCAACACGACCATGACCGTCGAGCGCGCCAATGCTGCGTCGCATGCGAAAAAGGGCTGGGAGTTCTTCACCGATCGGATCATCCAGGTGGTCAGCGAGCAATGCCCGAACGTGGTGTTCCTGCTGTGGGGGGCACATGCCCAAAGCAAACAGAAGCTGATCGATGGCACCAGGCACTTGGTACTCAAGTCGGTGCACCCTTCGCCGCTGTCGGCCTATCGTGGGTTCCTCGGCTGTGGACATTTCAGCCGGGCCAATGGGTTTCTCGAGCAGCGGGGCTTGGCGCCGATCAATTGGGCGTTGCCGGCGTTGTAGTTCGCGGTGGCCTTTTCGCGGGTAAACCCGCTCCCACAGGTACACCACACGCCGCAAGGACGGTGCTGTACCTGTGGGAGCGGGCTTGCCCGCGAAAAGAGCGATGCGATCAAGGCTGGCTGGCGTTCCACCACCTGAACAGCGGCTCAGCCAGAAACAGCACGAACAACAGGCGCATCACCTGCAACGCTGTCACCAGCGGCACCGACAGTTGCAGCGTCTCCGCCGTCAGGCTCATTTCGGCAATGCCTCCAGGCATCATGCCCAAGGTCAGCGAACGCAGATCGAGCGCTGTCAGTGCGCTCAACCCCCACGCCGCGGTGGCGGCAATCACCATGCACAGCAGGGTGGCAAGCAAGGTCCGGCCCAGGAATGCCGGCGCGCGACGGAAGAATGCACGGTTGAAGTGGCAGGCCAGGCCACTGCCGATCAGCCATTGCCCGAGTTGACTGGCGCCATTGGGCAGAGCGATCTGCAGGTTGCCTGCCAGGCTGACTGCTGCGGCCACCAGCAATGGCCCGAACAGCCAAGGGTTGGGCTGGCGCAGACGTTGCCAGGCAAAGCCGACCGCCACGCCCGCCGGCACGATCAAGGCTATCCAGCCCCAGTTCACGCCAGCGGAGTGATTCAGTGCCACGCCATTGCCCAATAGCAGCTTGAACAGTGCCGGCACGCAAAGCACCACGGCCAGCACTCGTAGGCTCTGGGCTGCGGCCACTTGGCTGAGCACGGCACCGTTGCGTGCGCCGAGGTTGACCATTTCTCCCGAACCACCGGGCATGCTGGCGAAGAACGCCGTGGCGCGGTCCTCGCCGCTGCGCCGCAGCAGCCATACGCTGATCACGCTGGACAGGGTGGTGAACAGTGCGCCGAAGAAGATCAGGACGAAGTGGCTGGCCACTTGTTCGATGATCGCTGGCGTGAAGTGCAGGCCGATGCCGATGCCGATGATGCATTGTCCGCATTTGCGGCCATTGGGGATTTCCGAGAGTTGCCAGGGCGTCAGGCAGCGTACCAGGATGATCGCCAGCAACGCCCCGACCATCCATGGCAAGGGCCAGCCGATCTTGCTGGCGGCAAAACCGCCAGCAAGACCGACCAGCCCGGTGGCCCAGTACAGCGGCAACGACCGGTCAGGCATCGGCCAGAGCCCGGCGCTGCTGACTGCGCTTGCGCCAGATGCGCAGCAGCGGCAGGGTCAGCATGCAGGCGGTGAGCACCCAAACCGACAGGCTGATCGGGCTGGACCAGAGAATGCCCAGTTCGCCGTTGGAGATCGACAATGCCCGGCGCAGATTCTGTTCCATCAAGCCGCCGAGGATGAAGCCGAGCAGGATCGGCGACAGCGGGAAGTCCAGTTTGCGCAGGATGTAGCCCATGATGCCGATACCGACCATCAGGAACAGGTCGAAGGTGGTGGCGTGCACGGCATAGACGCCGATCCCGGTGATGATCGCGATGACCGGCACCAGCGCCCAGTTCGGTACGGCGAGGATGCGGGTGAAGATGCGGATCATCGGGATGTTCAGGATCACCAGCATGATGTTGGCCACGAACAGCGAGGCGATCAGGCCCCAGACCAGATCCGGCTGCTGTTCGAAGAGCAGCGGGCCAGGGGTGATGTTGTACAGCGTCAGCGCACCGATCATCACCGCGGTGGTGCCCGAGCCAGGTACGCCCAGGGTCAGCATCGGCACCAGGGCGCCGCAGCAGGACGCGCCGATGGCGGTTTCCGGAGCCGCCAGACCGCGGGCGTCGCCTTTGCCGAAGTTACCGCTGGCGCCGGCGATGCGTTTCTCGGTCATGTAGGACACGGCACTGGCCAGGGTGGCTCCGGCACCGGGCAGTACGCCCATGATGAAGCCAAGCAGGCCGCAGCGGATGTTGACCACGAACACCGATGCCGCTTCCTTGAAATTGAACAGCATGCGCCCGGTGGCCTTGACCGCCTGGTGGCCATGGTGGGTCTTTTCCAGCAGCAGGAGGATTTCGCTGATCGAGAACAGGCCCAGTACCAGCACCACGAACTGGATGCCATCGGCCAGGTGCACGCTGTCACCGGTGAAGCGGTAGACGCCGCTGTTGGCGTCGATGCCGACCGCCGAGAGGAACAGGCCGATCAACGCAGCGATGAAGGTCTTCAACGGTTTGTCGCCGGCCATGCCGCCCAGGCAGACGATGGCGAATACCATCAGCACGAAGTACTCCGCCGGGCCGAAGGCAATCGCCCACTTGGCCAGCAGTGGAGCGAACAGCACCATGCCGCATGTGGCGATCAGGGCGCCGATGAACGAACTCCAGGCCGACAGCGACAGAGCCACGCCCGCCAGGCCGTTGCGGGCCATGGGGTAGCCGTCGAGGGTAGTCATCACGGTCGAGGCCTCGCCCGGGATGTTCAGCAGGATCGAGCTGATCCGCCCGCCGTATTCGCAGCCCAGGTACACTGCTGCCAGCAGAATCAAGGCCGACTCTGGCGGCAGGCCAAGGGCGAAGGCGATCGGGATCAGCAGGGCCACGCCGTTGATCGGGCCCAGGCCCGGTAGCAGGCCGACCACGGTGCCGATCAAGGTGCCGGAAAGGGCGGTGACCAGGTTATAGGGGCTCAGGGCGACGCCGAAGCCCTGGCCCAGGTAGCTCAAGGTATCCATGTGTCAGTTCTCCAGTACGCTCAGCAGACCAAGGGGCAGGGGCACGTCCATGACGTGATCGAACAGCCAGTAAAGGAACAGGCTCATGGCCACCACCACCAACGAGCTGTGCAACCAACGACCGCCGTACAGGCGGGCCATCGGGATACCGATCAGGATCGCGCTGAGGATGAAGCCCAGGGCTTCGAAGGTGCCGGCGAAGACCAGCAGCAGGCCGACGCAGGTTGCGATCTTGGTCAACGTGGCGCGGTCGAGTTCGGGTTCGTCATCCTTGCGCACGATGGGCGTGGGGCGGATGGCGAGGTACAGCAGACCCAGGCTCATCAAGGCGAGCATCAGCAACGGATAGGCCCGCGGACCCACCGGTTCATAGGAAAATGCGGCCTGGTAGGGCCAGGCCATCACGGCCAGTGCGGCGCATACCGCCAGCAGGGCCAGGGCGAAGATGCGTTGCAGGATCATTGGAAAATCCTCGATTGAAGCGGCTCTCATACTTCCCTGTGGGAGCGGGCTTGCCCGCGAACATCGGCAACGCCGATGCCATGCATCGCGGTGCGTTCTTCGCGGGCAAGCCCGCTCCCACAGGGATCGTGGAAGGACTCGGCGGGTTACTGAACCAAGCCGAATTCCTTGGCCAGTGCCTTGTACGCAACCACCTGTTTCTTCACGTAGGCGTCCAGTTCCTCGCCGGTCATGGCGAACGGGAACAGCTCACGCTGGTCACGCAGCTTGGCGAAGTCTTGAGAAGCCAGCATCTTGTCGAACGAGGCCTTCCACCAGGCGTAGTCTTCGTCGCTGACCTTTGGCCCGAGGTAGAAACCGCGTACCACTGGCCAGACGATGTCGTAGCCCTGCTCCTTGGCAGTCGGGATGTCTTTCATCTCCGGCTCATCCAGGCGGTTTTCCGAGAACACCGCAAGGATGCGCATGCTGCCGCTCTGGATGTGCGGCATGGAGTCGGAGATATCGGTGGAACCGACCTGGATGTGGCCGCCGAGCAGTGCAGTGGCGATCTCGCCGCCGCCCTCCAAAGCCACATAGCGCAGGTCACGCGGATTGATGCCAGCGGCCTTGGCGATCAGCGCGGTCTGCATCCAGTCCTGGCTGCCAACGGTGCCGCCGGAACCGATCACCACCTTGCTCGGGTCCTTCTTCAGCGCTGCGACCAGGTCGTCGAGGGTCTTGTAGGGCGAGTCGCTTTTCACCGCGATGGCACCATAGCTGGTGCCGACAGCGGCCAACCATTTCACTGCATTTTCGTCGAAACGGCCGAACTTGCCTTGGGCCAGGTTCAGCAGCGAACCGCTGGACCAGGCCACCAGGGTGCCGGCATCGGCGGGGCGCTGGGCGACCACGGCGTTGTACGCCACTGCACCGACTCCGCCGGGCATGTAGGTGACGCGCATTGGCTTGCTCAGGATGTTTTCCTGCACCAGAGCGCTTTGCACCAGCTTGCAGGTCAGGTCGAAGCCACCGCCTGGCGAAGCCGGCGCGATGCATTCAGGGCGTTTCGGTTCGGCAGCGATGGCACTGCTGGCAAGCAGCAGGCAGCCAGTGGCAAGGGCGAGGCGGCGCAGTGAAAAGGTCATCGTCTATCTCCGAGGGTGTTGTTGTTATGAGGTGTTACCAGAGGGCCACGCTGTAGCTCACCAGCAGACGCACTTCGTCGGCATCGCGGGCGAGGTTCGAGCGGAATGTGGCATTGCGCAGGCGAACGGCGACGTTTTTCAGCGGGCCGCTTTGTACCACGTACTTGAGCTCGGTATCGCGTTCCCATTCCTTGCCTTCGCCGCCTGCGGCGCGACTGACGTTGTCGCCGCTGATGTAGCGGGTCATGAAGGTCAGCCCAGGAACGCCCAGGGCGGCGAAGTTGTAGTCGTAGCGCGCTTGCCAGGAGCGTTCGTCGGCACCGGCGAAGTCGTTGATCTGGACGAAGTTGACCAGGTACGGGTTGGCGCCATCGACGTAGGGAAAGGCGCTGTCGCCGGTCAGCTGCTGCCAGGCAGCGCTGACCTTATGGCCGCCCAGGGCGTAACTGAGCATGCCGTTGAACGTGGTGTTGTCGATGCGTCCGGCCTTGGCCTGCCCTGCGTCGTCGCTGAGCGCCAGACGCAGGTCGGCGCCGAAGGTGCCCGGCCCCCACGGCTGGCTGGCGACCAGGCCGATGAAGTGCTGACGGTAGATGTCGTCGAGCTGGGCGAAATGGTAGCTGCCGGTGAGGCGGTCGGTGATTTGATAGTCCAGGCCGGCCAAGGACAGATTGTCGGCTGTGAAGCTCCCGCCGAAGCGGCCATTCTTGTTGTTGAGGGCGAGATCTTCCCAGTTGGTGTCGTTGCGATCCTTGGCTTTGTCCAGGCGTCCGCCGGTGAAGGTCAGACCCTTGATTTCCTGCGAAGTGAGCAGCCCACCTTCGAAGGTTTGCGGCAGGATACGCCCGTCGTTGGGCTGCAGGGTGGGCAGATCCGGTATCAGCGAGCCGATCTTGAGCTCGGTGTTGGATACCTTCACCTTGCCGGTCAGGCCAAGCTTGGAATACTCGTCGGCGGCTTTGCCGTCATCATGTACCGGCAGCAGGCCGCTGCCGGCGCGGTCTGGGCTGGAGTCGAGCTTGATGCCCAGCATGCCCAATGCATCCAGGCCGAAGCCTACGGTGCCTTCGGTGTAGCCAGACTCGAAATTGAGCATGAAACCCTGGGCCCATTCGTCGCGCTTGGATTGTTGCGCGCTGGTGCCGTCGCGAAAATCGCGGTTGAAGTACATGTTGCGGGTTTCGAAGGTGGCCGTGCTGTCTTCGAGGAAGGCTGCCTGGCTCAATGGGGCGACGCCGGCTAGCGCGAGGGCGCTGGCGAGGGCGGAAGGTCGTGTAGACAGGGAACGGCGAGGCGTGAACGCCTGCGGCTGCGATGACAGCATCGGGATGACTCCGTATTTTTGTTCTTATTCGATGCACCTTGTTGGTGCTTTTTCCGGCGCGCAGTGCGACCGTGATGCGATGCTAGGTAACGAACCTTTCACCAAGCTTTCACTGTGAAAGGATTGTTACAAGGAGCTTCACAGTGCCGATTACAGCGGTACACTCCGCGCCACCGTCCACCCGAGCAGGGAGAATCCGATGCGTGTGCTGCTGGTCGAAGACCATCTGCAACTGGCCGAAAGCGTTGCTCAGGCCCTCAAGAGCCAAGGTCTGACCGTTGATGTGCTGCATGACGGCGTGGCCGCCGACCTGGCCCTGGCCAGCGAGGACTATGCCGTGGCCGTGCTTGATGTCGGCTTGCCGCGGTTGGATGGTTTCGAAGTGCTGGCCCGTCTGCGCGGGCGCGGCAAGAACATTCCGGTGCTGATGCTCACCGCGCGCAGTGACGTCAAGGACCGGGTCCACGGCCTGAACCTGGGGGCCGACGACTACCTGGCCAAGCCCTTCGAACTGAGCGAACTCGAGGCGCGGGTCAAGGCGTTGTTGCGCCGCAGCGTGCTCGGTGGCGAGCGTCAGCAGCGCTGTGGGCCGCTGGTTTACGACCTCGACACGCGGCGTTTCAGCCTTGGTGACGAGAACCTGACCTTGACCCAGCGTGAGCAAAGCGTGCTCGAGGCTTTGATCGCCCGCCCTGGTCGGGTGATGAGCAAGGAGCAGTTGGCCGCCCAGGTGTTCGGCCTGGACGAAGAAGCCAGTCCGGACGCCATCGAGATCTATATCCATCGCCTGCGCAAGAAGCTCGACAGCCAATCGGTCGCCATCGTGACCTTCCGTGGTCTGGGTTACCTGCTCGAGCATCGCGATGCGTGATGCCGGCAGCCTGCGTGGAAGGTTACTGGGCAATCTGGCACTGCTGCTGGTCATGCTGATGCTTGCCAGTGGCCTGAGCGCCTACTGGAACGGCCGTGAAGCAGCCGATACCGCCTACGATCGCACCCTGTTGGCCTCGGCGCGGACCATCGCTGCCGGCGTCTCCCAGCGGGACGGCAGCCTGAGTGCCGATGTGCCCTACGTGGCCCTGGACACCTTCGCTTACGACAGCGCCGGGCGTATCTACTATCAGGTGCTGGACATCGATCGGCAGTTGATCTCCGGTTACGAAAACCTGCCGCCGCCGCCGCCCGGCACCCCCCGGACCGATGATTACCCGGCGCTGGCGCGGTTCTACAACGCCACCTATCAGGGCCAGGACGTCCGTGTGGTGAGCCTGCTGCGGGCAGTGAGCGAGCCGAACATGAATGGCATGGCCGAGATCCGGGTGGCTGAAACCGAAGAGGCACGTGTGCGCATGGCCCGTGGGCTGATGGCCGATACCTTGCTGCGCCTGGGCATGCTGGCGCTCACCGCGTTATTGATGGTCTGGTTCACCGTCAGTGCAGCATTGCGGCCCCTGGAGCGCTTGCGCTCGGCGGTGGAGGAGCGCCAACCCGACGACCTGCGTGCCTTGCCGGTGGTACCGGTGCAACGTGAGCTACGACCGTTGGTGGAAGCGCTGAACCACTTCACCGAGCGCCTGCGTGCGCAGTTCGAGCGCCAGGCGCAGTTCATCGCCGATGCCGCCCATGAGTTGCGCACGCCCTTGGCGGCGCTCAAAGCGCGGGTGGAGCTGGGGCTGCGCTCGGAGCAACCTGAGCACTGGCGCCAGACCCTCGACGCCGCAGTGCAGGGTACCGACCGCTTGACCCATTTGGCCAACCAGCTGCTTTCGCTGGCACGAGTCGAGAACGGCGCGCGGGCAATCGCCGAAGGCGGCGCGCAGCGCCTGGACCTGAGCCAGCTGGCCCGCGAGCTGGGCATGGCCATGGCACCCCTGGCGTACAAGCGTGGCGTGGCCTTGGCACTGGAGGCCGAGCGACCGGTGTGGCTCAAGGGCGAGCCGACCCTGCTCAACGAGCTGCTCAGCAATCTGGTGGACAACGCCTTGGCCCATACGCCAAGGGGGGGCAATGTGATCTTGCGGGTGCTGGCCCCGGCGGTGCTGGAGGTGGAGGACGATGGACCAGGAATTCCCGAGCAGGAGCGGGCGCGGGTGTTCGAGCGATTCTATCGGCGCAGCGCCCAGGGTAGCGGCCTGGGCTTGGCCATCGTGGGCGAGATCTGTCGCGCGCATTTGGCGCAGATCAGCCTGCATGATGGGGAGAAGGGCGGCTTGAAGGTGCGGGTGAGTTTCACTGCAGATTGAGTGGCAGTCTCCACCGGCCGTGACTCCGGCAAGCTTCAGGTGCCTAGCGCAACATGCTGCGGGCTTCGAGCAACTCGCCGATCTCCAGCTCGGTGCCGAACGGCAGGCCCAGGTGCCGGTAGGCCGGTAGCGCCGCCAATGGCCGGCTGCGCCCCCGCTGGCTGACGCAGCGGGCGATCTGCACGATGTCGATGTAATCCACGTGATCGGTGCGTCGGTCCAGGTCTTGGACCAGACTCGGGAGGCTGACCAGTTGCTCGGGAAACTCCCAGGACGACAGGATCTTGTCGCCCAGCACGGGCTGGATCTGTTCGATCACGTAATGCAGGCACACCGGATCAGACAGCAGCTCGTTGTGCTCTTCGGCATAGATCAGCACCGGTAGCGCACCGATCTGGTGAACCAGGCCGCCGAGGGTGGCCTGGTCGGCTTTGAGCTGAGTGTAGCGTCGGCACAGTTCATAACTGATGCCCGCCACTTCAAGGCTGTTTGCCCAGATATCCCTTAATTTCTGCTCCACGGCCGGCGAGCGGGCGTGGAAGATCTGCTCGATCACCAGGCCGATGGCCAGATTGCAGCTGTAGTTGATCCCCAGTCGGGTGATCGCCGTATGCAGGTCGGTGACTTCCACCGCGGCGCGCAGCAAGGGGCTGTTGACCACCTTGATCAGACGTGCCGAGAGCGCTGCATCACGGCCGATCACCTTGCTCAGGGCGGCCACGCTGATCTCGCTGTCTTCGGCGGCATCGCGGATGCTCAGGGCGACTTCCGGCAAGGTGGGCAGGACCAGGTCATCGTTGCTGATAGCATCGAGCAGTTGCGCTTGGACCATTTCGGCCAGCTTGTTCATGGGCTTCTCTACGGCAGTGGTGGTGCGGCCCCGTCCGTCGGGCGGGGCAGGCTGGTCAGCGTTGGATTTCCTGGTCGCGGTCCAGTTCGTAAGGCAGATTCAACAGCGTCAGGCGCGGACCGCCGAGGCTGGCCAGGTGCAGATTGTCATCGGCCACGGCCTCGGCGCTGAGCACGGCAAGCAACTCGCAGCCATGACCGGTACTGGCGGCCAGGACCACTTCGCCGACCGACGAACCGTGGGTTGGCGAGAAGATTTCCGTGCCGGCCAAAGGCACTTCCTGCTGCTCCAGAGCCAGGCGATATTGCCGGCGCTTGAGCTTGCCCAGGTACTGCATGCGGGCGACGATTTCCTGGCCGGTATAGCAGCCTTTCTTGAAGCTCACACCGTCCAGGGCCTGCAGGTTGATCATCTGCGGGATGAACAGCTCTCGGGTCGGTCCTGTGACCTGGCCAATGCCGGCGCGGATCTGGCCGAGCAACCAGTCATTGAGACTGGCCTCGGCCATGCTGGCCGCCAGGGTTTCGCCCACGGAACCTGCCTGCTCGGCGGGAACCCAGAGCTCGACACGCCCTGGCGAGACGGCCACTGCGATCAGCCCGGCGTTGCGCACCGTGGTACCGGCTGGCGCATCGGCTGGCAGCGGCACCTGCAGTGCCTGCAGCGCAGCCTGGCCACCCTGCAGGCCGAAGCGGGTCCAGGCGGCACTTTCGTCGGTCAGCGTGGCCTTGGAGAACACCGCGTACTTTTTCAGGTCGGCCATTTGCGCATCGAGCAGCTCGCTGGCCATGGCCAGCAGGTAGCCGTTGCCCTCGGGGAGGATGCGGAAGCTCGATTGCATCCGTCCCTTGACCATGCAGCGGGCACCGAGGCTGGCGTGGTCGAGGCTCAGGTAGTTGATGTTGCAGGTCAGCTGGCCCTGGAGGAACTTGCCGGCGTCCGAGCCGCGGACGGCGAGGATGCCCTCGTGGGACAGGGGGCTGTAGAAAGCGGAATCGGGCATGGGTCATCGCGGTGGCTTAAAGACTGGTGGCCATCATAGAACGCCGGTAACAAAATAGGTAGGTGACTAGACCAACGCCTTGTGCCGCTTCGTTCGCCGCTTGGTATACTGCGCGACCTATTCGAGGAGGGCCCCATGGTCGAACAAACTGAACTCAACCGGCTTTTCTGGCACAGCCGCCGCGGCATGCTGGAACTGGACGTGCTGCTGGTGCCCTTCACCCAGGAGGTCTACCCGAACCTGAGCGAAGCGGACCGGGAACTGTACCGCCGCCTGCTGACCTGCGAAGATCAGGACATGTTCGGCTGGTTCATGGAGCGTACCGAGTCCGAAGACCCGGAGCTGCAGCGCATGGTCCGTATCATCCTGGACCGTGTCCAGCCCAAGTGAAGGTTTCCAGTGCCGCTGGCAAGGCTCGCGCCTGCTGCTGACGGCCTACCTGGGCTGCCAGCTGCTGGCGTCGCTGGCCTTGTTGTCGAGCACGTTGCCTGGCTGGCTCATTCTGGTGCTTGTCTTCGCTTGTCTGGCCCACGCCTGCTGGGCCATCCCCCGCCGTATTTCGTTGACCCATCCACATGCCGCGACCGGCCTGCGCCGTGATGGGCGTGGTTGGTGGGTATTCTCCCAGGCGGGGGGCTGGCAACCCGTGCGTTTGTGCCGCGACAGCATGGCATTGCCGGGGTGGGTGGTGCTGCGTTACGTCAGGGCAGGGCAGCGTTTTGCCCAGAGCCAGTGCGTGGTCGTGGATGCCCTGGAGGCCGAGCAGCACCGGCGCCTGCGCCTGCGCCTGAAGTTCAGCCGCAGGCGTTGGGCAGGCCTTACGCCGGAGTAAGGATGGTGTCCCTGGCCTCGTCGAGCATCCCTGGATAATCCAGCGTGTAATGCAGTCCGCGGCTTTCCTTGCGCTGCATGGCCGAGCGGATCATCAGCTCCGCCACCTGCGCCAGGTTGCGCAGCTCGATCAGGTCACGACTGACCTTGTAGTTACTGTAGAACTCGTCGATCTCATCCAGCAGCAGGCGGACCCGATGCTCGGCCCTTTGCAGGCGTTTGCTGGTGCGGACGATGCCCACGTAGTCCCACATGAAGCGCCGCAGTTCGTCCCAGTTGTGCGCGATGATCACGTCTTCGTCCGAGTCGGTCACCTGGCTGGCATCCCAGCAGGGCAGGGTCTTGGGGATCTGTACCTGCTCCAGGTTGGCCTGGATGTCGGCGGCGGCGGCGCGGCCATAGACGAAGCATTCGAGCAGCGAGTTGCTGGCCATGCGGTTGGCGCCATGCAGACCGGTGAAGCTGGTCTCGCCGATGGCGTAGAGGCCGGGCACGTCGGTGTGGCCGCGATCGTCGACCATCACACCGCCGCACGTGTAGTGCGCGGCCGGTACCACCGGGATCGGCTGGCGAGTGATATCGATACCGAAGCCCAGGCAGCGCTCGTAGACGGTGGGGAAGTGCTGCTTGATGAAATCGGCTGGCTTGTGGCTGATGTCCAGGTACACGCAATCCACGCCCAGGCGCTTCATCTCATGGTCGATGGCGCGCGCCACGATATCGCGTGGTGCCAGCTCTTCGCGAGGGTCGAAGCGCGGCATGAAGCGCTCGCCGTTGGGAAGGCGCAGCAGGGCGCCCTCGCCGCGCAGGGCTTCGGTGATCAGGAAGCTCTTGGCCTGTGGATGGTACAGGCAGGTCGGGTGGAACTGGTTGAACTCCAGGTTGGCCACCCGGCAGCCGGCGCGCCAGGCCATGGCGATGCCGTCGCCACAGGCGCCATCCGGATTGCTGGTATAGAGGTAGACCTTGGCAGCGCCGCCGGTGGCCAGCACCGTGAAGCGCGCGCCGAAAGTGTCGACCTCGCCTGTGTTGCGGTCCAGCACGTAGGCGCCCAAACAGCGCTCGCCCGGCAGGCCCAGGCGGCGCTCGGTAATCAGGTCGACGGCCACGCGTTGTTCCAGCAGCTCGATGTTGGCGCGTTGACGGGCCTTGGCCAGCAGGGTGGTGAAGATCGCCGCGCCCGTGGCATCGGCAGCGTGGATGATGCGTCGGTGGCTATGACCGCCCTCGCGGGTGAGGTGGAATTCGAAACCGCCGTCGTCGACGCTGTGCCGCTCGTCCCGGGTAAAGGGCACGCCCTGCTCGATCAACCACTGGATCGCTTCGCGGCTGTGTTCGACGGTGAACCGCACCGCCTGCTCATGGCACAGGCCGCCTCCGGCATTGAGCGTATCCTCGACGTGGGACTGCACGGTGTCGCTGTCGTCGAGCACCGCGGCGACACCGCCTTGGGCCCAGAAGGTCGAGCCATTGGCCAGGTCGCCCTTGCTCAGGACCGCGATGCGCAGGTGGCTGGGAAGGTTCAGTGCCAGGCTGAGGCCGGCCGCACCGCTGCCGATCACCAGGACATCATGTTGGAATTGTTGGCTCATGTCGGGACACTAGTAATCTTTGGAAGGGGCACGGCACAATAGTCACGCGCCGATGGCAATGTGAAACTATCGTGAATACTGGCCGGGATGCCTTTATAGCAGCCCCGGGTGGCGAATTTCCATGCCGCTGGTGAGGTGTCGGCAATCTCGTGGGAACTTTCCGATACGGCGGGAAATCCTATGAAGGCTGCCCGCACGCCACCATTTTGCCAGCGGCGACGCAGGGCGGCAGCTGTATCCGGGCTGCTACCCGCGTATTCGAAACCTGATTATCGACGCCGCCGGCTCCGATCGTGCCGCGTCTTTCGTGCGAGCCGACCAAGGGCCGCAGGAAACTTGCTTGGAGGGGAGAACTTTTGCGCAAAGCCCGAGTCTATGTTTGCAAGCCTGAACGATGGCTGTTGCAACGCTCCTTCAGGTTCATTGAGGAGTGTTCATGCTAACCCAGGAAGAGGATCAGCAGCTGGTCGAGCGCGTGCAGCGCGGCGACAGGCGAGCTTTCGATCTGTTGGTGCTGAAGTATCAGCACAAGATTCTGGGGTTGATCGTGCGGTTCGTTCACGATACCCACGAGGCCCAGGATGTGGCGCAGGAAGCCTTTATCAAGGCCTACCGTGCGCTTGGCAATTTCCGCGGTGACAGCGCGTTTTATACCTGGCTGTACCGCATCGCCATCAACACGGCGAAGAACTACCTGGTGTCCCGTGGAAGACGGCCGCCAGACAGTGATGTGAGCTCTGAGGATGCGGAGTTTTACGACGGCGATCATGGTCTCAAGGATCTCGAGTCCCCAGAGCGCTCGTTGTTGCGGGATGAAATCGAAGGCACCGTCCATCGCACCATCCAGCAACTGCCCGAAGACCTGCGCACGGCGTTGACCCTGCGTGAGTTCGATGGGTTGAGTTACGAGGACATTGCCAGTGTCATGCAGTGTCCGGTGGGTACCGTGCGCTCTCGAATCTTCCGCGCTCGGGAGGCCATAGACAAAGCCCTGCAACCTCTGTTGCAGGAAACCTGAGACAGCGGCGACAGCCAAGAGAGGAACCGCCATGAGTCGTGAAGCTTTGCAGGAATCGCTGTCCGCGGTAATGGATAACGAAGCGGACGAACTGGAATTACGTCGGGTGCTGAACGCCGTCGACGATGCCGAAACCCGTGCCACCTGGTCGCGTTACCAGGTCGCCCGTGCAGCCATGCACAAGGAGTTGCTGCTGCCGAAACTGGATATCGCCTCGGCGGTGTCTGCCGCACTGGCCGACGAAGCCGTGCCGGCCAAGGCCAAGAAAGGCCCGTG
Organism: Pseudomonas putida; assembly: GCF_004357765.1. Classification (GTDB taxonomy): domain Bacteria; phylum Pseudomonadota; class Gammaproteobacteria; order Pseudomonadales; family Pseudomonadaceae; genus Aquipseudomonas; species Aquipseudomonas putida_U. Next base: position 44,048 of record NZ_SMTE01000021.1, read on the forward strand.
GCGCAGCATTGGCCGCCTGGCTGTCGCTGCCTCGGTCACCGTTGCGGTACTGGCCGGTGTGCGTATGTACAACCAGGACGAGATCACTGGTGCCGAGCTCGCCTCCCAGCAGCCAGCCCAGCAAGGCCTGAGCATGCCACAAACCCAGGGCCCCGCTGTATTGGCAGGCTATAGTGAGAGCAGTGAGCAACCGACCGGGCCGATGGCCAACGGCGTGCTGCAGAACCAGGCTGGCTGGGATCAGCGCCTGCCAGGTTACCTGCGCCAACACGCTCAGGAGTCTGCGATCAAGGGCACCGAAACCGCTCTGCCATATGCCCGCGCCGCCAGCCTGGAAAACCGCTAAATAAGGAGGACCATGCGCGCGCTACCTCTCCTGTCGCTGCTGCTAGGCAGCTGCATGACGGTGCCAGTGTTGGCGGCCAATTCTTCGCCCGAGGCGAGCGAATGGCTGAGCAAGCTGGCACAAGCCGAGCAGAATCAGAGTTATCAGGGCTCCTTCGTCTACGAACGTAATGGCAGCTTTTCTTCCCACGATATCTGGCATCGCGTCCAGGACGGCAAGGTCAGCGAGCGATTGTTGCAGCTCGATGGCGCCGCCCAGGAAGTCGTGCGCGTGGATGGCAAGGTGCAGTGCGTCAGTGGTGCGTTGGCCAGTGATCTGGCTGGCGCAGGGGCACCGGATTCGGCGCCGCGGGTACTCGATCCCCTCAAATTGATGAGCTGGTACGACCTGAGCGTGGCCGGCAAGTCACGGGTGGCCGACCGCGATGCGGTGATCGTCACCTTGACCCCGCGTGATCAACACCGCTACGGCTTCGAGTTGCACCTCGACCGTCGCACCGGGTTGCCGTTGCGCTCGTTGATGCTCAACGACAAGGGGCAATTGCTCGAGCGCTTCCAGATGACTCGTCTGGACACCGATGATGTGCCCAGTGACGATGATCTGCGTGCCAGCGCCGCCTGCAAGCCTGTGGCGCGTGCCAGCGGCTCTTCGGCGCAGGCTGTGGTTGGCTGGCGCTCGGATTGGTTGCCGCCGGGTTTCGAATTGATCAGCAGTTCAGTCCGCCGCGACAGTGAGCGTGGCACCACGGTGAGCAGCTTGATGTATGACGATGGCCTGACCCGCTTTTCGGTGTTCCTCGAGCCTATCGACGGCGATGCGGGCACCGACACGCGCACTCAGCTTGGTCCTACCTCGGCAGTGTCGCGGCATCTGAATACGCCTAAAGGCAAGGTCATGGTGACCGTGGTGGGCGAGGTGCCTCTGGGCACCGCAGAGCGAGTGGCGCTATCGATGCGTCCGCAGGACAACCAGGCGCGCCAGTAATGGCGCGCTTTTCTTTTAGCCGTGCCAACCTGTGCAAACCCTTGGCTGAAATGAAATTAAAGCATTGTCATTTGCAATCCTTCGTCAAATTTTCTATAGGTCAGACTTCTTGGAGTCTGGCCTTTGCTGCGTCTGCAAAAGCTTAACTGCTAACTACGCTCGTTGTGACGGGAGCCGTATGTCAATACCACGCTTGAAATCCTATCTATCGATGTTCGCCGCCGTGCTCATGCTTGGCCAGGTGCTCACTGCCCAGGCCGAAGAAGCCCTGCCGGACTTCACGACCCTGGTCGAGCAGGCCTCGCCAGCGGTGGTCAACATCAGTACCAAACAGAAACTGCCTGACCGCCTCGCCGGTGGGCAGATGCCTGATCTTGAAGGTCTGCCACCGATGTTCCGCGAGTTCTTCGAGCGCAACATCCCGCAGCAGCCGCGTTCGCCCCGCGGCGACCGTCAGCGTGAAGCCCAGTCGCTGGGCTCGGGCTTCATCATCTCCAGCGACGGATACGTGCTCACAAACAACCACGTGGTGGCCGATGCCGACGAGATCATCGTCCGCCTGTCGGACCGTAGCGAGCTGAAGGCCAAGCTGGTCGGTACCGATCCGCGCACCGACGTGGCCCTGCTCAAGGTCGACGGCAAGAACCTGCCGACCGTGAAGCTCGGTGACTCGGAGAAGCTCAAGGTCGGTGAGTGGGTATTGGCCATCGGTTCGCCGTTCGGCTTCGATCACTCTGTGACCAAAGGTATCGTCAGTGCCAAGGGCCGAACCCTGCCCAATGACACCTACGTGCCGTTCATCCAGACCGACGTGGCGATCAACCCAGGCAACTCCGGCGGCCCACTGTTCAACATGAAGGGCGAAGTGGTCGGGATCAACTCGCAGATCTTCACCCGCTCCGGCGGCTTCATGGGCCTGTCGTTCGCCATCCCGATCGACGTGGCGCTGGACGTTTCCAATCAGCTGAAGAAAGACGGCAAGGTCAGTCGCGGCTGGCTGGGCGTGGTGATCCAGGAGGTCAACAAGGACCTGGCCGAGTCGTTCGGTCTCGACAAGCCGGCTGGCGCACTGGTCGCCCAGGTACTCGAAGATGGTCCGGCTGCCAAGGGTGGCCTGCAGGTAGGTGACGTGATCCTGAGCATGAACGGTCAGCCGATCGTCATGTCCGCCGATCTGCCGCATCTGGTCGGTAGCCTCAAGGACGGCGAAAAGGCCAAGCTGGAGATCATTCGCAACGGCAAGCGTCAGAACCTGGACGTAGTCGTTGGCACGCTGCCGGACGACGACGCTGACATCGCTGCCGGTGCCCAAGGGAGTGCCGAACGTAGCAGCAACCGCCTGGGCGTATCGGTCAGCGACCTGACCGACGAGCAGAAGAAATCGCTCGAGCTCAAGGGCGGCGTGGTCATCAAGGAAGTCCAGGAAGGTCCGGCTGCGCTGATCGGTCTGCGTCCGGGCGACGTCATCAGTCACCTGAACAACCAGGCCATCACCTCGGCCAAGCAATTTGCCGAGATCGCCAAGGAGCTGCCGAAGAACCGCTCGGTGTCGATGCGCGTCCTGCGTCAGGGTCGTGCAAGTTTCATTACCTTCAAACTGGCTGAATAAGCTGGCGTTGAGGTAGGAAAAGGGCAGCTTCGGCTGCCCTTTTTCATGAAGTCCTTTATTCACGGTGATGAAACCTCAATGCACAGCCGATCGAGGAATCTCCCATATCCCTGAAGCTTGAGGTACAATTCCCGGCTATTTTTCGGCGGGCGTCCGGCTCGCAGCCTTTTCGAGTGTTGACCTGTGAGTGATTTGAGTCATATCCGCAATTTCTCCATCATCGCCCACATCGACCATGGCAAGTCGACGCTGGCCGACCGTTTCATCCAGATGTGCGGTGGCCTGACTGCGCGTGAAATGGAAGCCCAGGTGCTCGACTCCATGGACCTGGAGCGTGAGCGCGGTATCACCATCAAGGCCCACAGCGTCACGCTCAACTACAAGGCGCAAGATGGCAAGATCTACCAGCTGAACTTCATCGACACCCCCGGCCATGTCGACTTCACCTATGAAGTCTCGCGCTCGTTGGCAGCTTGCGAGGGTGCTCTGCTGGTGGTCGATGCTGGCCAGGGCGTCGAGGCGCAATCGGTGGCCAACTGCTACACCGCGATCGAGCAAGGTCTCGAGGTGATGCCGGTACTGAACAAGATGGATCTGCCCCAGGCCGACCCGGACCGCGTCAAGGACGAGATCGAGAAGATCATCGGCATCGATGCCACCGACGCCGTGGCGTGCAGCGCCAAGAGCGGCATGGGCGTCGACGAGGTGCTCGAGCGCCTGGTGCACACCATCCCGGCCCCCGAGGGGGAAATCGACGCTCCTCTGCAGGCGCTGATCATCGATTCCTGGTTCGACAACTACCTGGGCGTCGTTTCCCTGGTGCGTGTGCGTCATGGCCGCGTCAAGAAGGGCGACAAGATCCTGGTCAAGTCCACCGGCAAGGTGCACCTGGTCGACAGCGTCGGGGTCTTCACCCCCAAACACACCCAGACCGCTGACCTCAAGGCCGGCGAAGTGGGCTTCATCATTGCCAGCATCAAGGACATCCATGGTGCTCCGGTCGGTGACACCCTGACCTTGTCCGCGACCCCCGAGGTCGAGGTGCTGCCAGGCTTCAAGAAGATCCAGCCGCAGGTCTACGCGGGTCTGTTCCCGGTCAGCTCCGACGATTTCGAAGACTTCCGCGACGCCCTGCAGAAGCTCACGCTCAACGATTCCTCGTTGCAGTACATGCCGGAAAGCTCCGACGCCCTGGGCTTCGGTTTCCGCTGTGGCTTCCTCGGCATGCTGCACATGGAGATCATCCAGGAGCGCCTGGAGCGCGAGTACGACCTGGACCTGATCACCACTGCACCAAGCGTGATCTACGAGCTCGAACTCAAGACCGGCGAAACCATTACCGTCGATAACCCGTCGAAGCTGCCAGATGTATCGGCCGTGGCCGATTTCCGCGAGCCGATCGTCACTGCGACCATCCTCGTGCCGCAGGAGCATCTGGGCAACGTCATCACCCTGTGCATCGAGAAACGCGGCGTGCAGCGCGACATGCAGTTCCTCGGCAGCCAGGTGCAGGTGCGTTACGACATGCCGATGAACGAGGTGGTGCTGGACTTCTTCGACCGCCTCAAGTCCACCAGCCGCGGCTACGCTTCGCTGGACTATCATTTCGATCGCTACCAGTCGGCCAACCTGGTCAAGCTGGATGTACTGATCAATGGCGACAAGGTCGATGCCCTGGCATTGATCGTGCACCGCGACAACGCGGCCTATAAAGGCCGCGCGTTGACCGAGAAGATGAAGGAACTGATTCCTCGGCAGATGTTCGATGTAGCGATTCAGGCAGCCATCGGCGGCCAGATCATTGCGCGGACAACCGTCAAGGCGCTCAGAAAGAACGTACTGGCCAAGTGCTACGGCGGTGACGTCAGCCGTAAGAAGAAGTTGCTGGAGAAGCAGAAGGCCGGTAAGAAACGCATGAAACAGGTCGGCAACGTGGAGATTCCACAAGAAGCCTTCCTTGCCGTGCTCAGGTTGGATAGCTAGGTCCTATGTCGCTAAATTTCCCGCTGTTGCTAGTCATCGCCGTTGCTGTCTGCGGCCTGTTGGGCTTGATCGACCTGCTGTTCCTGGCCCCGCGCCGGCGAGCAGCGGTCGCCAATTACCAGGGCAGCGTCAGCCAGCCAGAAATGGCCGTGGTCGAACGCTTGAACAAGGAGCCGTTGCTGGTTGAGTACGGCAAGTCGTTCTTCCCGGTGCTGTTCATCGTGCTGGTGCTGCGTTCGTTCCTGGTGGAGCCGTTCCAGATCCCGTCGGGGTCGATGAAACCGACCCTGGAAGTCGGTGATTTCATCCTGGTGAACAAGTTCTCCTACGGCATCCGTCTGCCGGTGATCGACAAGAAGGTCATCGAGGTGGGCGACCCGCAACGCGGCGATGTGATGGTCTTCCGCTACCCCAGCGACCCGAACGTCAACTACATCAAGCGTGTGGTCGGTCTTCCGGGTGACCAGATCCGCTACACCAGCGACAAGCGGTTGTACGTCAACGGCCAGCCGGTCGCCGAGCAACTGGTCGGCGCAGAGCCGGGCACCTTGGGCAGCGCCGAGCTCTACAAAGAGAAGCTGGGCGAGACCGAACACCTGATCCGCAAGGAAATGACCCGCTATCGCATGCCGCCCGACCAGCAATGGACCGTGCCGGCCGGCCACTATTTCATGATGGGCGACAACCGCGACAACTCCAACGACAGCCGTTACTGGGACGACCCCAATATCCCCCAGGCGCTGCATGGCATGGTCCCGGACCGCAACATCGTCGGCAAGGCCTTCGCGGTGTGGATGAGCTGGCCAGAGCCCAAGCTCAGCCACTTCCCCAACCTGTCGCGGGTCGGCCTGATCCATTGATACCCAACGGCGCTGTCCAGCAGACAGCGCCGAATGCATTTCTGACATAGGCTGTGTTCTCAGGGATCGAGAGATCCGCCGCCGGTGGCGGTGGACCACAGCCAAACAAGTCTTCCAGGATGTTGATTTGAACAACGCGTTGAACAACCCACGGGTGGCCGCATGAGTGCTTCCCTTGCCCGTCTGGAGCGCAAGCTCGGTTACACCTTCAAGAACCAGGATCAGATGCTCCTGGCCCTGACCCATCGCAGCTATGCCGGGCGCAATAATGAGCGCCTGGAATTCCTCGGTGACGCCATTCTCAATTTCGTGGTTGGCGAAGCCCTGTTCGAGCGCTTCCCTCAGGCGCGCGAAGGCCAGTTGTCGCGCCTTCGTGCACGGTTGGTCAAGGGCGAGACCCTGGCCCGCCTGGCCCGGGGCTTCGACCTGGGCGAGTATTTGCGCCTGGGATCGGGTGAACTCAAGAGCGGCGGTTTCCGCCGCGAGTCGATCCTCGCCGACGCCCTTGAGGCACTGATCGGTGCCATTTACCTGGACGCCGACATGCAGGCTGCCCGGGAGCGTATCCTGGACTGGCTGACCAACGAGTTCGACGGCCTGACCTTGGTCGACACCAACAAGGACCCCAAGACACGCCTGCAGGAGTTCCTGCAATCGCGTGGTTGCGAGCTGCCGCGTTACGAGGTGGTGGACATCCAGGGCGAACCGCACTGCCGTACCTTCTTCGTCGAATGCGAAGTGGTTCTGCTGAACAACAAGAGCCGTGGCCAGGGCGTCAGCCGGCGTATCGCCGAGCAAGTCGCCGCCGCCGCTGCATTGATCGCCCTGGGCGTGGAGAATGGCAATGACTGATAGCAACCCGACCCGCTGCGGCTACGTGGCCATCGTCGGCCGTCCCAACGTGGGCAAGTCGACGCTGCTCAACCACATCCTCGGGCAGAAGCTCGCGATCACCTCGCGCAAGCCGCAGACCACCCGCCACAACATGCTCGGTATCAAGACCGAGGGTGACGTGCAGGCGATCTACGTCGATACCCCGGGTATGCACAAGGCCAACGACAAGGCCCTGAACCGCTACATGAACCGCAACGCCTCGGCGGCCCTGAAGGACGTCGACGTGGTGATCTTCGTGGTCGACCGGACCCGCTGGACCGATGAGGACCAACTGGTGCTGGAGCGGGTGCAGTACGTCACCGGCCCCGTGATCCTGGCCGTGAACAAGACCGACCGGATGGACGAGAAGGCCGAGCTGATCCCGCATCTGCAGTGGCTGCAGCAGCAACTGCCGAATGCCGAGATCGTGCCGATTTCGGCCCAGCAGGGGCACAACCTCGAGTCACTGGAAGCGCTGATCGCCAAGCACCTGCCGGAAAACGAGCACTTCTTCCCCGAAGACCAGATCACCGACCGCAGCAGCCGCTTTCTCGCCGCTGAACTGGTGCGTGAAAAGATCATGCGTCAGCTCGGTGCCGAGCTGCCGTACCAGATCACCGTCGAGATCGAGGAGTTCAAGCAGCAGGGGCATGTGTTGCATATCCACGCCCTGATCCTGGTCGAGCGGGATGGCCAGAAGAAGATCATCATTGGCGACAAGGGCGAGCGTATCAAGCGTATCGGTTCCGATGCCCGCAAGGACATGGAAGTGCTGTTCGACGCCAAGGTCATGCTCAACCTCTGGGTCAAGGTCAAAGGAGGCTGGTCCGACGATGAGCGCGCCCTGCGCTCGTTGGGCTACGGCGACCTGTAGCGGTCCAGCGCAATTGGCGTGCTCTGTGGGAGCGGGCCTACAGAGATAGTGCATGGAACAACCTGACGCCCAGCCGGCCTATGTACTGCACAGTCGTGCCTACAAGGAAACCAGTGCACTGGTCGACTTCCTCACGCCCCAAGGCCGTATGCGCGCAGTGTTGCGCCGGGCCAGGGGCAAGGGCGGCAGCCTGGTGCGGCCGTTCGTGCCGCTGGAAGTGGAGCTGCGTGGGCGCGGCGAGCTGAAGAACGTCGGGCGCCTCGATACCCTGGGCATCGCCGCCTGGTTGCATGGTGACGCACTGTTCAGCGGCCTCTATCTCAACGAATTGCTGATGCGCCTGCTGCCGGCGGAAGCGCCTCACCCGGCATTGTTCGAGCACTACACCTTGACCTTGCAAGCGCTGGCCGCAGATCGGCCGCTGGAGCCGCTGTTACGTTCCTTCGAATGGCGCCTGCTGGATGAACTGGGCTATGCCTTCGCCCTGGGGCAGGATGTCAATGGCCAGCCCGTGGATGCCAGTGGCCTTTATCGCCTGCGAGTCGATGCGGGCCTGGAGCGGGTGGAACTGGTGCAGCCTGGCTTGTTCACGGGGGCCGAGCTGTTGGCCCTGGCGCAGGCCGACTGGGACGCTCCCGGCGCCTTGCTTGCAGCGAAGCGCCTGATGCGCCAGGCCTTGGCGGTGCATCTTGGGCCAAAGCCTCTGGTTAGCCGGGAACTGTTTCGCAAGCGCTGAGCACGTCGTATCCTGTAGCGCTAAACCATCAGGAGAGCCTTTCGTGACTCACAGCAACCGCATGCTTCTTGGCGTCAACATCGACCACGTGGCGACGCTGCGCCAAGCCCGCGGCACGCGTTACCCGGACCCGGTCAAGGCCGCCCTGGACGCCGAGGAAGCCGGTGCCGACGGCATTACCGTGCACCTGCGCGAAGACCGCCGGCATATCCAGGAGCGTGATGTGCTGCTGCTCAAGGAAGTGCTGCAGACCCGCATGAACTTCGAGATGGGCGTCACCGAAGAAATGATGGCCTTCGCCGAAAAGATCCGCCCAGCGCACATCTGCCTGGTGCCCGAAACCCGTCAGGAGCTGACCACCGAGGGTGGGCTGGACGTGGCAGGCCAGGAGGAGCGGATCAAGGCTGCGGTCGAGCGCCTGGCGCGCACCGGTGCCGAGGTGTCGCTGTTCATCGATGCCGACCAGCGGCAGATCGAGGCCTCGCGCCGTGTCGGTGCCCCAGCGATCGAGCTGCATACTGGACGTTATGCCGATGCCCAGACGCCAACCGAGCTTGCCGAAGAGCTTCAGCGCATCAAGGACGGCGTGGCGTTTGGCGTGGGTCAGGGGCTGATCGTCAATGCCGGGCATGGCCTGCATTACCACAACGTCGAGGCGGTAGCCGCTATCAAAGGCATCAATGAACTGAACATCGGCCATGCGTTGGTGGCCCATGCGCTGTTCGTCGGCTTCAAGGCTGCCGTGGCCGAGATGAAGGCCCTGATCGTGGCGGCCGCGCGCTGAGATCGATCGCCGGCGCCTGCAGGCGCCGGCTCAAGGGGCAGGCGGCGTTACTTGCGCGCCAGTAGCGTCGCGCGCCGTGGCGCCGGCAGACCTTCGATGGTCTTGCCATGGTCATTGGGATCGAGGAAGTCGACCAACGACTGATAGCGCATCCAGTCGGTGCTGCGTTGTTCCTCGACACTGGTCACACTGACATCCACGCAGCGTACCTCGCTGAAACCCGCGCGCCGCAACCAACGCTCCAGCGCCGGCACCGACGGTAGGTACCAGACGTTACGCATCTGCGCGTAGCGGTCTTCGGGCACCAGCACCTGCTGTTCGTCACCTTCGATCACCAGCGTTTCCAGTACCAGTTCGCCGCCTTTGACCAGGCAGTCCTTCAGCGCCAGCAGATGTTCGATCGGTGAGCGGCGGTGGTAGAACACTCCCATGGAGAACACCGTGTCGAAACCTTCGAGATTGGCAGGCAGGTCTTCCAGGGCGAATGGTAGGTGCCAGGCGGGCAGGTCGGGGAGGTATTGCTGCACTGCCTGGAACTGACAGAAGAACAGCCAGTTCGGGTCGACGCCAATGACCATGTCGGCCCCCGCGCCGAGCATGCGCCACTGGTAGTAGCCGTTGCCACAGCCGACATCGAGGACGCGCTTACCCTTGAGGTCCAGGTGCGGGCTGACCCGAGACCACTTCCAGTCCGAGCGCCATTCGGTGTCGACGTGGACGCCGAACAGGTCGAACGGCCCCTTGCGCCAAGGTGACAGGCCCATCAGAGCCTGATGCATCTGGGCGCGGGTGGCATCGTCGCAGGGGCAGTCCAGACGCAGGCCATCGACCAGGTCGATCTCGCTCGGTTGCAGACGCGGCAGGGCCTCCAAGGCCCCGCGCCAGCGATCGAGGTCGCCATGGCCTTTTTCCAGCTTGGCTTCGAGTTGAGCTTGCAGGCCTCGGGACCAGGAAGCCAGTGGAGTACCCGCCAGGCGGCGGACCAGGGGAGACAGATCGATCATGGCAGGGCTATCAGCGAAGCGAAGTTAAGGCATTGGAACCATGGCACCACCTTGGTGAAGCCGGCGGCGAGCAGTCGTTCCTTGTGAGCGTCGAAGGTGTCGGGTTTCATCACGTTCTCGATGGCGCTGCGTTTCTGGGCGATCTCCAGTTCGCTGTAGCCATTGGCACGCTTGAAGTCCAGGTGCAATTCATTGAGCAGGGCCTGTTCGGCATCGTCGGCGAAACGCAGTTTTTCCGAGAGGATCAGCGCGCCTCCAGGCAGCAGCGCCTGGCGGATGCGTCCAAGCAATGCCAGGCGTTGCTCAGGCGCGATGAACTGCAGGGTGAAATTCATCGCCACGACCGAAGCAGGTTGCAGCGGCAGGGCGAGAATGTCGGCTTCCAGCACCTGTACCGGCAACAGTTCCTGGAACATCGAATCCTGGGCGGCCAGATACTGTCGGCAGCGCTCGACCATGGCCGCCGAATTGTCCACGGCGATTACCTGGCAGCCTTCGCTACGTACGTGGCGACGCAGAGACTGAGTGACCGCGCCCAGCGATGCGCCAAGGTCGTACAGCGCGGTGTGCGGCTGGGCGAACCGTGCCGCCAGCACCCCAAGGTTCTCGACGATGGTCGGGTAACCGGGCACCGAGCGCTTGATCATGTCCGGGAATACGCGGACCACGTCCTCGTTGAAGACGAAGTCGGGCACCTGCTCGAGGGGCTGGGCGAAAAGCCGGTCGGATTGCTTGCTCACGGTGTGCTCGTGCTGGGAAACGGGGCGCCATTCTAGCCAAAAGCCGGCATCGCTGCCTAATGATCGGACCAATGCGACGAACTGCGGGGTGGGGGACGGTTTCCTTGTTTCAAAGCCCTGACCGGGAACGGCGATCTTTCTCCATGGGTATCGTAATAACCCCGACTTCGCCGCGCAGTGGAGATGTTTAAAGTCGTCTAAGTAGTCCACTGTCGAATAAGCCATTAGAGGCATTGAATGTATGGTAAAGGAAAGTCATGAGTATTCAGCGCTGTTCGCGTCGGATAAAGTAACACCTGGGAAGTCCTTCACCTTTGAACAATTGGACAGCGAGCAGCGCGCAGCTCTCATACCCAGTCAACTGTTCGATCATAAGAAAAATGACCCGGCATTCATTTTTAGTTCGGACAATCTATTAACCATCAAGCGCTATGAACATGCCGTTGGACGCTTGCCCAGTCATCAGGAGATTGAGGCAAACCGAGCCTTTGCCATCTTGCAGATCGACGTCGCCGACGTGAAAGTGCTGTTTGACAATCTGCGAGCGCACGCCAACTCCTGGGATGCGATCGAAGACGAATGCAAGCGTTTAGGTTCCGGCTTGCAGGTATTTGCCGAATCAATCATCACGGAAGGCGCTGCGCTGATAGCGCAGATCAAGGCAATGGACTCCTGGAGTGCCCAGGTCGACAGCAAGGCCCTGGGTGCCGCAGCCTTCATGAACGATGATGGCAAGACCTTCCGCGAGCAGGTCGACGCCCACCTCTCGTTGATCAAAGAGGATGTCCTGCACCAACGCAGCAACATTCAACACATCAGGGCGCTTGTCGACCGTTTCGGTGATGACATTAGCGAAAATCTCAAGCCCATGACCGATGCCTTGTTGGCGCAGGTCCAGAGCCAATCCGTTCCCGAAAAACTGGTCGAGCTGCAGCAGAAGCTTGCCGAGTTGGACGAGGCCATACAATTCAATTTGAGCCAATATAAAACCTTTGTCGGTGTTTCTTTCTCCGGCTTGGCGTTTGGCCCTTATGGGCTCATCATTACCGGTGGCATCTTCGGCGCCAAAGCTGAAAAGGTCAGAAATGAAAAGAACGAACTGATTAAACAACGCGCGCAGGTGGACCGCGACATCAAAGCGCTCGTTGGTGATGTCGGTGGATTCGAAACCATCGGTGAGCATATCTTGGACATACAGTTTCGCCTGGTTGACGTCAGTGTCGCGGCAAAGAATCTAGAGGATGTCTGGATTCTCTTGGGATCTTATGTAGAACATTCCATCAGAAGAGCCGAGCGGGTGTCGACCCAGTTGGAGCTTCGTCACTTCGTCACTTCGTTCGAGCGGGTCATCAGGCCTTGGAACAACATCCAAGACATCTCGGTCCAGCTTTCTCGGCTGTTCAACAAAGCGCTCAAACTCGAAGGAGACGAATAAATCATGGACATCAAAGCAGACGATCTACCGGACATCGGCGCAATGCTGTCTATCGAAAGCCGATTGAACGACCTTTATCACAGTAAGACTGCCGGTATGGTCCCGGCCGTTCGCGAGCGCTTGCGCGATTTGAGGGGGCTGATACAGGGTAGTAACGATATTCTGCGGGAAAATGTGATCAGTGCGCTGGTGGCGTTGAACATGGACCTCGAATTCTCCTCGACAGCGACCGAGGAGGACCTGCTACGTTCCTGCCAGTTCCTGAATGAGGAAATGGTGCAGATTGCCCAGGCAGTCGAGCGTGTGACGCGTTACCGATCACCCTCGCTCATCGCGGTGGCCGAGGACAACGATCAGCGTGTCGCCAGCAGTCGCGCCGCGGTGGAACGCCAGGAGCAGTTGATCGCCGCGCAACGCAAGCGCTTGTCCGAAGTCGATGAGCTGCTAAACACCTTGGATCGACCCTCAGTACAGAAGGCGCTGCGCAACCTGATCCCGCAGGAAAAAGATATCGATGCCATGCTGTCCGCGTTCAGCGATCCCACCCTCAGCGTGGGGTTGGTCAAAACAGCCCTGGAGAAGCTCAACCAGAACCTTGACCTGCTCGAGCAAGGGCGCAGGTTTTCCGATGTGTTGGATGCACGGGCGCGGCTTGCCGCTCAACTGGAGGAACAGATGCGGCTATTGCAGGAGTTGCAACGGCAACTGCAAGCAGCCCAGGGGAGGGGCGGGCAGTTGGTGGGTGCACGGGAGCTGCTGGCGCTGCGCGAGCCTTGGTTGGAGCAGGCCAACAGGTTCACGGTGCGTTGGCAAGCGCTCTCGGTCACGCTTCGGAGATGCACCGAACTGCATGACTTGGTCACCGCTCTGGGTGAGGCGCGTGACTACCTGCTGGCGCTGCGTCGGCGAATCGAAGCGGTCTGACCGACGCTCAGCGCACCCGGACTTCGCAATCGAAGGTCTGCACCGGTTGCACTTCCGGGGCCCAGGGTTGTTGATAGACCAGGACCAGGTGGCCGTCGCCGGCCGCCTCGGCCTGGAAGCGCCAGGTGGATTCGCCGGCGGTACCGACCAGACCGCTGTCCTCGGGGGCGGCATAGACTTCTGGGCCAAGGCTGCGCAGCACACCTGGGGCTGCGTCCTGAACCCGCCAGCGATAGCCGGTAGAGGGGTTGCTGGGCAGGGTCAGGCTGACGACCTGGCCGACCAGCAGACGCTTGGGACATTCACTGTCGGCATCCAGTTCGGCGGGTTTGTTCTGGGGCTGTTGGGCGCAGGCTGCGAGCAAGGCAAGGCCCAGTGGAACGAACAGGCGAGGGGCGGACATGGCGGCTCCGGAGGCAGACGATGGCCTGAGGATAACCGATGACGCCGGGTTTTTGTGCAGTTGGCAAGGGCCGCGTCGCCGGCAAGCTGGCGCCTAGGGATACACCGCCGTTCCAAGGGGCGTCGGATTCCCGTAGGCGTCGGCTTGCCGGCGATCGATCAGAACAACACTTTGACCACGTCAGCGAAGCGCTTGGCGAAGTGCACCGTCAAGCCTTCTCGCAGGTAATCGGGCAGCTCTTCGAAATCGCCACGGTTGGCCTCGGGCAAGATCAGCTCGTAGATTTTCTGCCGCTTGGCCGCGATCACCTTTTCGCGCACGCCGCCAATCGGCAGCACCTGGCCGGTAAGCGTCAGTTCGCCGGTCATGGCCACGCCTTTCTTCGGTGCCTGGTCGCGCGCCAGCGACAGCAGTGCGCTGGCCATGGTCACCCCGGCGCTCGGGCCATCCTTGGGCGTGGCGCCTTCAGGCACGTGCAGATGGATGAAGGCTTCGTTGAAGAAGCCCGGCTCGCCACCGAACTGCTTGAGGTTGGAGCTGACATAGCTATAGGCGATCTCTGCAGACTCCTTCATCACATCGCCGAGCTTACCGGTCAGCTTAAGGCCACGGTTGAGCGTATGGATGCGCGTCGCCTCGATCGGAAGCGTCGCCCCTCCCATGCTGGTCCAAGCCAGGCCAGTGATCACGCCTTTGCCGGCCAGTACCTGTTCGCTGCGGAATACCGGCATGCCCAGGGCGGCCTCGAGGTCCTTGGGACCGATCTTGAGCTTGGCTTGCGGGTCGTCCAGCAACTTGACCACCGCCTTGCGTATCAGTTTGCCGAGTTGTTTTTCCAGCTGGCGAACTCCGGCCTCACGGGCATACCCCTCGATCACCGTGCGCAATGCGCTGTCGCTGATGCTCAGACTGCTCTTGGCGACACCGGCCTTGGCCAATTGCTTGGGCCATAGGTGCCGCTTGGCGATGGCCAGCTTTTCTTCGGTGATGTAGCCGGAGAGACGGATCACTTCCATACGGTCGAGCAAGGGGCCGGGGATCGAGTCGAGGGTATTGGCGGTACATACGAAGAGCACTTTCGACAGGTCCAGGCGCAGGTCGAGGTAATGATCGAGGAAGTCGACGTTCTGCTCGGGATCGAGGGTTTCGAGCAAAGCCGAGGCCGGATCGCCCTGGTAGCTCTGGCCCATCTTGTCGATCTCGTCGAGCATGATCACCGGATTCATCACCTCGACATCCTTCAGTGCCTGCACCAGCTTGCCAGGTTGAGCGCCGATGTAGGTGCGGCGGTGACCTTTGATCTCGGCTTCGTCGCGCATGCCGCCGACACTGAAGCGGTAGAATGGCCGGCCCAAAGACTCGGCGATCGACTTGCCGATGCTGGTCTTACCCACGCCTGGCGGCCCCACCAGCAGCACGATGGAGCCACTGATTTCGCCTTTCCAGGCACCAACGGCGAGGAATTCGAGGATACGTTCCTTGATGTCATCGAGCCCAGCATGGTGCTGGTCGAGTATCTTGCGCGCATGCTTGAGGTCGAGCTTGTCCTTGCCATACACGCCCCAGGGCAAGGCGGTGGCCCAGTCCAGGTAATTGCGGGTGACGGCGTATTCGGGCGAGCCGGTTTCCAGGATCGCCAGCTTGCCCATCTCTTCGTCGATGCGCTTCTTCGCCTGCTCGGGCAGGGTTTTGCCCGCCAGCCGTTGCTCGAACTGTTCCAGGTCGGCACTGCGATCGTCCTTGGTCAGGCCCAGCTCCTGCTGGATGACCTTGAGCTGTTCTTTGAGGAAGAACTCGCGCTGATGCTCGCCGATCTGGCGATTGACCTCTGCGGAAATCTCGTTCTGCAGGCGCGCGACCTCGACTTCCTTGCGCAGCATCGGCAGGACCTTCTCCATGCGCTTGAGCATCGGCACGCAGTCGAGCACTTCCTGCAACTGTTGGCCTGTGGCCGATGTCAGGGCGGCGGCGAAATCGGTGAGCGGCGAAGGGTCGTTGGGGCTGAAGCGGTTGAGGTAGTTCTTCAGCTCTTCGCTGTACAGCGGGTTGAGTGGCAGCAGCTCCTTGATCGCGTTGATCAGGGCCATGCCGTAGGCCTTGACCTCATCGGTCGGTACGGCGGGTTCCCGTGGGTAGTCGACTTCCACCAGGTAGGGCGGGCGGTGATGCTTGAGCCAGGTGCGGATGCGCACGCGGGTCAGGCCTTGGGCGACGAACTGCAGCTTGCCGTTTTCACGACTGGCATGGTGCACCTTGACCAGGGTGCCGTACTCGGGCAGGGCCGAGGTGTCGAAATGACGATGGTCTTCTGGCGGAGTATCCATGAAGAACAGCGCTAGGGAATGGTGCGGCGTCTTGGCCACCAGGTCGAGGGTCTCGGCCCAGGGCTCTTCGTTGACGATCACCGGAAGCACCTGAGCCGGGAAGAACGGGCGGTTGTGGATCGGGATCACATAGACCTTGTCCGGCAATTGCTGGCCGGGCAGGGCGAGCGCATGGCCGCGTCCGGCCTGGGCATCGAGGTGTTCGACTGTACTGTGTTCGTCGGGTTGTTCGGGGAAATCCTGCTGGTCGCTCATGGGGCACCTGCGTGAATGGCTATGGTGCTTAGATGGGGCGGGCGGCGGAGGGTTTCAAGCGGCAGGCCACAAGCCACAAGCGATCAAGCGGGCTCACCGGCACCGCTTGATCGCTTGTGGCTTGCAGCTTGCCGCTTGCAGCTCAATCCGCCAATTTGTAAGCGATGATGTAGTCGCCCATGCGAGTGCCCAGCGAGCCGTGACCGCCGGCGACGATCAGCACGTATTGTTTGCCGTCCTTGCCGGTATAGGTCATCGGTGTGGCCTGGCCACCGGCGGGCAGGCGAGCCTTCCACAGTTCCTTGCCGTCATTGGTGTCATAGGCGCGCAGGTACTGGTCCAGGGTACCGGCCAGGAAGCCGACGCCGCCGGCGGTGACGATCGAACCTCCCATGCTCGGCACGCCCACCGGCAAGCCGATCGGCACTGGCGTACTGTCGCGGGTGGTGCCGTTCTTGCGCTTCCACACCACTTTGTTGGTGAACAGGTCGATGGCCGCTACATAGCCCCAGGAGGGCGCTTGGCAAGGCACGCCCAGCGGCGACATGAACGGGTGCATGATCACTGCGTACGGCGCACCGGTGTTGGGTTGTACGCCGCTGGTCTCGCTCTCGCGCTTGCTGCCGGCAGCCACCTGCTCGCGCGGCACCATCTTCGACACGAAGGCCATGTAGTTGGGCGAGGCGAACAGCAACTGGCGCACGGGGTCGACTGAGACACCACCCCAGTTGAACACCCCGACATTGCCCGGGTAGATCAGGCTGCCCTGTTCCGACGGCGGCGTGTATTGGCCTTCGTAGCGCAGTTCGCGGAACTGGATGCGGCACAGCATCTGGTCGAACGGCGTGGCGCCCCACATGGCCTGCTCACTGAGTTCCGGGCCCAGCAGGTTGAGGTCCGAGCGCGCTTGGGTCGGCGCGGTGTGGTCACCGGGAACGGCGCCTTGGGGCGTCGGGATTTCGCGGATCGGCACGATCGGCGTGCCGTCACGGCGGTCGAGCACGTAAAGGCTGCCTTGTTTGGTGGGCACGATGATCGCCGGCTTGATGCCGTCGTCGGTCTTCAGGTGTACCAGGGTCGGCTGGCTGCCGACGTCCATGTCCCAGAGGTCGTGATGAGTGAACTGGTAGTTCCAGCGGACCTTGCCGGTAGCCAGGTCAAGCGCGACCACGCCAGCACTGTACTTCTCCGCGCCGGGGGTGCGGTTGGCGCCGTATTGGTCGGGCGTCTGGTTACCCAGGGGGAGGTAGATCAGGCCGAGTTTCTCGTCGACACTGGCCAGCGACCACATGTTGGCCGAGTTGCGGCTGTACGTCTTGCCGGGGGCCAAGGGCTTGGTGTCTTCAGGATTGTCGCTGTCCCAGTTCCAGACCAGACGACCGTCGTGCACGTCGTAGGCGCGGATCACCCCAGAGGGCTCGTCGGTCGACTCGTTGTCCGTGACATGACCGCCGATGATCACCAGTTCACGGGTGATCGCTGCCGGCGACGTGGAGTAATACCCACCGGCGGTGAACGGCCCCATACCGATACTCAGGTCGATGGCGCCCTGGTTGGCGAAGCCTTCGCAGACCCGGCCATTGTCGGCGTTGATGGCGATCAGGCGAGCGTCGGCGGTTGGCAGGTACAGACGACGCGGGCAGGCCAGCGCCACCGCCTGGCCGGCTTCGGATACCTTCGGTACCGGACTGCCATCGCGGCTGACGTAGCTGTTCTCGTCATAGTACGAGACGCCGCGGCAGGTCATGTGGGCAAAGCCCTTGAAGGTGTGGGTAGGGCTTTTGATCTGCGGGTCGAAACGCCAGATCTCGGCACCGGTGTCCGGATCCAGGGCCAGCACCCGGCCATGGGCGGTGCAGGCATAGAGCATGCCGTTGGCCTTGAGTGGGGTGTTCTCGTTGGTCAGTTCGACTGGATCGTTGTCGGTCGGCAGGTCGCCGGTGCGAATGCGCCAGGCTTCTTCCAGACGATAGGCGTTATGCGGCGTGATCTGGCGCAGTGGCGAGTAGCGGTCGCCATGTTCTGTGCGTCCATAGGCCTGCCAATCACCGTCAGGCATCGACGGCGCGGCGCTGGCCATTTCGCTGCTCTCGCGGCCCACTTCGCCGAACACTTCGCCTGGGTGGGTGAACTGACTGGCCAGCGCGCAGGCGCCCGACGCGAGCACCGCGACGCTGAGCAGGGCAGTGTTGGCCTTGGAGGCCGGCCCGGTGAGTGGGCGGCGTGCCCAGGGCAGCAGCAGGATCACGCCGATGGCGAACCACAGCGACAGGCGTGGCACCAGTTGCCACCAATCCAGGCCGACTTCCAGCAGTGCCCACGCCGTGCTGCCCAACAACAATACACCGTACAAACCCAAGGCGATGCGGCGCAGGGCCAGCAATAGGATGCCGCTCAGGGCGAAACCGATGCCGGCGATCAAATAATAAAGCGATCCCCCCACCAGGCTAAGCTTGATACCGCCTGCCAGCAAGGCAAGGCCCATCACCAGCAACAGCACGCCCATGATGCGTGGTAGCCGGTGTTTTTCATTCTTGGCACCTTCGGTGCTCATCGTAGGTACTCCGTCAGGTCAAAATTCAGTGCTTGCGCACTTAAAGTAGTAGCAGCCGACAATCATCGTTTCGTTTGAGATAGCGCTGTCTTTGGAAAATGGACAACAGTCGAGCGCGGCGAGTCTGGCCAGGCTCGACGTTCAGGGCGCTATCTGGAAGGAATGAATCGATTCAGCGTGGGCGGGAGGATAGCGTGCTGGCTCGATGAAAAAAAGACAGATTGTCGCAGGGAATCGTTGCCGATCCGGTAACAGTGGGCGGCCCATCGCCGGCGCGACGGCGATGGGCGTCCAGGCCGGATCAGAAGGTGGTCCGCAGCCCAACCTCGACACTGCGCCCCGGTGCTGGAGCGATGTCGCGCAAGATCGAGCTGGCATAACGTACGGTCTGATCGGTGAGGTTCTCACCGCGCACGAACGCCAGCCACTGGCTCTTGCCGATATCGAAGCGATAGCCGACGCTCGCCCCCAGGGTGGTGTAGCCGTCGGTGCTGGTCTCGTTGGCCGGCTTGCGATGTTGCGACGCGGCGTGCTGCACGTCGATTCGCGCCTGCCAGCGCTCCAGAGTCCAGACCAGTCCGCTGTTCAGGCGCAGCGGGGCGATACGCGGCAAAGGCTCGCCACTGTCGAGGTTCTTGGCGCGGGTGTAGTCGCCGGACAGCTCGAGCGCGAAGCTGCCATAGCGATTCTCCAGCAGTTGCCAGTGGTCCTGTGCCTCGATGCCATAGAAGCGTGCGCGCACGCCTTGGTAGCGGTACTCGGGGAAGCCGTCTGTCTCGTGGTCGTGGTCCTCGTCATGGTCGTGATCATGACCTTCGCGCAGGTTGCCGGTACCTATCAGGCCGATGTAGTTGCGAAAGTGGCTATAAAACACGCCCACGCTGCCCTTGTGGGTGCCGTTGTCAAAGCGCAGGGCCAGGTCGGCGGAAATCGCCTTTTCCTTGTTCAGACTGGCATCGCCGACTTCGTAGGCGCCAGTCGCTACGTGGGCGCCGTTGGCATAGAGCTCGTAGAACGTCGGTGCACGTTCGGTATAGGCCAGGTTGGCCGCCACAGCCCATACCGGGTCGAGCTGGTAGAGCGCGCCGGACGACAGGCTGAAGGCATTGAAACTACTGCTGCTGTCGGCATCGATGAAGTTCTCGTTGCCTTTGGCGTCCGGGTCGACCCTGGTGTGTTCCAGGCGGGCCCCCAGGCTCAGATTCAGGCGCTCGGTGGCCTGCCATTGCTCCAGGGCGAACAAGGCCAGACTGTCGGTATCGGTGTGTGGGACAAAAGCCTCCTCACCCAATGCCGAGAACTCATTGCGGCTGACTTGCGCACCGATCACGCCTTCCAATGGGCCCCACGGCTGATGGCGGGCCTCGACGCGGGCCTCGTAGCCTTTGTTCTTGAACGTGGTGTGGACCTCGCCTTCTTCGATTTCGCTGTGCTGGTAGTCGGTGTAGCCGGCATCGACCTTGACCGAGCTGAACGGGCCGTCGAGATCTCGCAGTTCCGATGCGAAGGCGTAGTGGTCCTGTTTCATGTCCAGGCGCACGCCCGACTCGGCTACCGAGCCGTAGTTGCTGTCGTAACGGCTGTAGGACAGGCCGGCATAGCCATGATCCCAGTGGTAGCTGCCGCCAACCGCTCCACCGTCCTGGCGACCGTCGCTGTTCTCCAGGCGTCCATGGCTGCCAGGCTCGTCGGCATCGCGGACTTTGGCGCTGAGTGCGTGACCGGGGATGCGCAGGTCGTTGAATTGCCGGCTGTTGGCATCCAGGTGCAGGGCGAACTCGCCGTTGCCGGCTTCCAGCTTGCCAGCGCTGCTGCGGGTGGTATCGGCCCCTCCGTAGCGCAGTTCGCCGGCGCCCTGGATGCCTTGGATCGGTGCGTCAGGTATGCGGTTGTCGAACGTGTTGACCACCCCACCAATGGCGTTTCCGCCGTACAGCAGAGCGGCCGGGCCGCGAACGATCTCGATGCGCTCGACGGTCACCGGGTCCAGCGGCACTGCGTGGTCGTAGGACAGCGACGAGGCATCCAGGGCGCCGACGCCATTGCGCAGGATGCGTATGCGATCACCATCCAGGCCGCGGATCACCGGACGGCTGGCACCGGGGCCGAACCAGGTGGAAGCGACACCGGGTTGCTTGTTCAGGGTTTCGCCGAGGCTGCCATGTTGCTGTTGGAGCAGGTCGCCGCCTTCAAGGACGGTGCTGGGCGTCGCGAGTTGACCATTGCCGAGCGGGTTGGCGGTAATGATCTGGGGTTCGAGTTCCACGGCCTGGCTGGGAGAGGAGGCCAGCCATAGGGCGATGGCAAGAGGGGAGAGGCGTAGCGGGAGGTGTTGCATTGGGTTAAGGCGTTCCTTGGCAGAGTTTTGTTAGTGTTACTGTATAACATCACTATTTCAGCACAGCGCCTCTCGACTTGACCAGCGCTTTTCTCCCAGCGCCGAGGCGAGCACATCGCTCAGCACCGACCACTACACTGGTGTAAGGTGCGCATCTTTTACGGAGCACTGGCATGAGCACGGCCCAACACAACGCACTGCATGGCAAGACCCTGGAGCAGATCCTCACCGAGCTGGTGGCTCACTATCAGTGGCAGGGGCTGGCTGAGCGCGTCGATGTGCGTTGTTTCAAGAGCAACCCGAGCATCAAGTCGAGCCTGACCTTCCTGCGCAAGACGCCTTGGGCGCGGGAGAAGGTCGAGCAGCTCTACGTCAAATTGCAGCGCAATGCCTGAGCGGCCAGCTCGCTTGTGGGTGGCCGCAGCGGCTGTGCTGGGCTGGGTGGGGCTGGCGGTGCAGGTCTATCTGGTGCTGCTGGGCCGCTGGCAGGCGCAGGCCAGCCTGATCGGCGGCCTGGTCAATCTCTTCGGCTACTTCACGGTGCTCAGCAATACCTTGGTGGCGACGGTGCTCAGTTATGCCGCTTTCGGTCACCAGGGCCGGGCCAGACGCTTTTTCCTGGCGCCGATGGTGAGTTCTGCGGTGGCGGCCAGCATCGTGTTGGTAGCGCTCGCCTACAGCGTGTTGCTGCGGCACCTGTGGCACCCGCAAGGTTGGCAGTGGCTGGCCGATGAGCTGCTGCACGACGTGATGCCGTTGTTGTACGTGCTGTACTGGTGGTTCGAGGTGCCCAAAGGCAGCTTGCGGCTCTGGCACCTGGCGCTCTGGGCGCTGTATCCGGCCTTGTATTTTGCTTATGCGCTGTGGCGAGGGAGCGAGATCGGTGTCTATGCCTATCCGTTCATCGATGTCGCCAGTCTCGGGTATGGGCAGGTCATGCTCAATGCGTTGGGGGTGCTGGCGGGGTTCTGGGGCATTGGCTTGGTGTTACTGGGGGTGGATCGGTGGCGGGCTTTTCGGGGTTAGGCTTGGGTTTTGGGGCTTTGGGATCGGGAACGATCCATTTTGTGTAGCGGCGCTACTGGCCCCTTCCGCCTTTACGGCGGGCTCCTTTGTTCTTGGACAAAGGAGCGCAAAACCGCTTGCTCCCACATACGGCCCCTACGCTGCGCTTCGGGGTCCCCTCGCTCCGGCGGCTTGCGGGCCCGCGCGGCCTACGACTTGCTACGCAAGTCTACATCTCGCGCCTTCGGCTTACGCCGGAGGGTGCTACGCACCTGGCCCTCCAGCCACCTCCACTCGGCCTCCTGAGGTCGCGGGTAGATCAAAAGCAAGATCAAAAGCAAGAGCAACGGCAGGCGAATCGCTGCGCTCTCGCTTTTCCCTTTACCTTCGTTTTGTGTTGCCGCGGATAGTGCGATCTGTCTTTCGAAGATAACGCCAGTGCAGGCGCCGCCCGTAACTTTGCGACGTCAGGAGGCCGAGCGTAGGCGTCTGTAGGGCCAGGTGCGCAGCACCCTTCGGCGTAAGCCGAAG
>NZ_SMTE01000022.1 GCF_004357765.1 Pseudomonas putida
TGCTCCTGCATCCGGCCCTCCGCTTCGCTACGGGTCCCCTCGCTACGGCGCCTTCCGGGCCCGCGCGGCCTACGACTTGCTGCGCAAGTCTACATCTCGCGCCTTCGGCTACGCCGAAGGGTGCTGCGCACCTGGCCCTACAGACGCCTACGCTCGGCCTCCTGACGTCGCAAAGTTAGGGGCGGCGCCGCCACTGGCGTTATCTTCGAAAGACAGATCGCGCGATCCGCAACAACACAAAACGATAGGTAAAGGGAAAAGCGAGAGCGCAGCGATTCGCCTGCCGTTGCTCCGGCTTTTGATCTTGCTTTTGATCTACCCGCGACCTCAGGAGGCCGAGTGGAGGTGGCTGGAGGGCCAGGTGCGCAGCACCCTCCGGCGTAGCCGGAGGCGCGAGATGTAGACTTGCGCAGCAAGTCGTAGGCCGCGCGGGCCCGCAAGCCGCCGGAGCGAGGGAACCCCGAAGCGCAGCGTAGGGGCCGTATGTGGGAAGCAAGCGGTTTTGCGCAACTTTTTCCAAGAAAAAAGTTGCCCGCCGTAAAGGCGGAAGGGGCCAGTAGCGCCGCTACATCCCTCGGATCCGCCACCCAATCCCAAAGCCCCCTAATCCGCGAAGATAAAAAAAACCCCAGCACATGGCCGGGGTTTTCTCTGCAGCAGGCAGCTATCAACGTGCGTAGGTCATCAGCACGTCCGCAGCGGTCTGGCTGTCCACCGACATCATCACGCTCAAGGCGGTGACGGTGAGGATCGAGAAGCCAAACACCTTGCGAGCCCACTTGCTGTCGTCTTCGGCCTTGTAGCCACCCCAGGCCATGTACAGCCAGTACAGGCCCATGGCTGCCGCCACGGCCAGGTAGCCGAGGCCGGCGTAACCGCCGAGGGTGAGCATCAGGGTCGCGAGGACGAAAGCCAATACGTACAGCACGATCTGCTTCTTCGCCGCGAGGATACCGCGCGCCACCGGCAGGACCGGGATGTTGGCAGCGCTGTAGTCCTTGAAGCGGAAGATGGCGATGGCGAAGCTGTGTGGCATCTGCCACAGGCTGAACATCACCAACAGGGTCACCGCAGCCAGGTCGAAGCTGTTGCTCACGGCGCAGTAGCCGATCACCGGAGGCATGGCACCGGACAGGCTGCCGACCAAGGTGCCGTGCACCGATTTGCGCTTCAGCCAGAGGCTGTAGAAACCGACGTAGACGATGAAACCGATCAGCGCACAGAACGCCGACAGCGGATTGGCCTGGACATACAGCAGGCTGAAGCCCGCCACCCCGAGCAGGGTGGCGTAGATCAGTGCGAGGGGCAGCGACATGCCGCCCTGAACCATGACACGGTTCTTGGTGCGTTCCATCTTCTGGTCGATGTCGCGGTCGATGCAGTTGTTGAACACGCAACCGGACGCCACCACCAGGGAAGTACCCACCACCACTGCCAGGAACAGGGCGAAATCCACATGGCCCTTCGCGGCAAGGAAGAATCCGCCTGCCACGGAAAGCACGTTACCGAAAATGATCCCCGGTTTGGTGATTTGGATAAAGTGCTTAACGGACATGCAGTCTTACCTCACTTGGCCAACATTTCGAAGTGGATGCTGAACATGATCCACAGCGACAGGCCGACCAGCAGAGCGATCACCAAGGTGGTGAACAGGAACGTCGATACGTTGTTGCGTTGCTCTTTCGAGCGGTCCATGTGCAGGAAGTACACGAGGTGCACAACTACCTGGATGACGGCCATGGCAACAACGATCAGAACGGTCAGGTTCTTCGGCAGGCTTGGGTACATCACCAGGCCGAACGGGATCGCGGTCAGGATGATCGACAGGACGAAGCCGATCATGTACGACTTCACGCTGCCGTGATTACCTTCGTGATGAGTGTCGTGTGCGTTAGCCATTACAGAACTCCCAGCAGGTAGACGACGGTGAATACGCAGATCCAGACCACGTCCAGGAAGTGCCAGAACAGGCTCAGGCAGCTCATGCGGGTCTTGGCGGTCGGCGTGATGCCGTGCTTGTTGATCTGGTACATCATGATTGCCATCCAGATCAGGCCGGCGGTCACGTGCAGACCGTGGGTACCTACCAGGGCGAAGAAGCCCGACAGGAAGCCACTGCGGTTCGGGCCGAAGCCTTCGCCGATCAGGTGATGGAATTCATAGATTTCCATCGCGATGAAGCCTGCACCGAACAGGAAGGTCACGGCCAACCAGCCCAGTACGCCCGCTTTCTTGCCGTCGAACATCTTCAGCATGGCGAAGCCGAAGGTGATCGAGGACAGCAGCAGGAACAGGGTTTCAACCGCTACGAAGTCGAGCTGGAAGATGTCGTGACCCGACGGGCCGCCGGCAAAGCTGCCGGACAGCACCGCGTAGGTGGCGAAGAGCGACGCAAACAGGATGCAGTCGGTCATCAGGTACAGCCAGAAACCGAATACGGTCATCTGGCCCGAGTCGTGGTGGTGATCGTCGTGCCCATGGTCGTGACCATGAGCGCCGCCGTGGATTACTTGACTGGACATTGATTACACCCGCTCAAACGATTCGACACGTGCGCCGGCAGGCAGAGCACCTGCTTGGGCCAGCGCTTTCATGCGCTCGCCTTCGATGCGCGCCACTTCTTCGGCCGGAACCATGTAGCCCTGATCGTCACGCGCAGCGTGGCGAACGAAGACAGCGATGGTTGCAACCAGGCTCGCGCCGACCAGCCACCAGATGTGCCAGATGAAGGCGAAGCCGAAGACGGTCAGGAACAGACCCATGAACAGACCGGTAGAGGTGTTGTTCGGCATGTGGATCGGCTCGTACTTGCCAGGCGCTTTGTAGGCGACACCGGCTTCCTTGGCTTCGTGCCAGCAGTCCAGACCAACTTTCTCAGGCATGTGAGCGAAGTTGTAGAACGGAGGTGGCGAAGAAGTCGACCATTCCAGGGTACGACCGCCCCATGGGTCGCCCGTCACGTCCAGGTTCTGCTGGCGATCGCGGATCGAAACGACGATCTGGATCAGCTGGCAGGCGATACCGAACAGGATCAGCACGGCGCCGACGACGGCTACGTACAGGTAGGGTTCCCACAGCGGGTTGTCGGAGTGGTTCAGACGACGGGTCATGCCCATGAAGCCCAGGGCGTACAGCGGCATGAACGCTACGTAGAAGCCCGAGATCCAGAACCAGAAGGCAGCCTTGCCCCACTTCTCGTTCAGCTTGAAGCCGAAGGCCTTCGGCCACCAGTAGGCGAAGCCGGCGATGTAGCCGAATACCGCACCACCGATGATCACGTTGTGGAAGTGAGCGATAACGAACAGGCTGTTGTGCAGCACGAAGTCGGCACCTGGAACAGCCAGCAGAACGCCAGTCATACCACCGATGGAGAAGGTGATCATGAAGCCCAGGGTCCACAGCATCGGTGCGGTGAAACGCACACGGCCCTGGTACATGGTGAACAGCCAGTTGAACAGCTTCACACCGGTCGGAATGGAGATCAGCATCGTCGCCAGGCCGAAGAAGGTGTTGACGCTGGCGCCGGCACCCATGGTGAAGAAGTGGTGCAGCCATACGGCGAAGCCCAGGACGGCGATGGCGCCCGATGCGTAGATCATCGAGTGGTGGCCGAACAGACGCTTGCCGGAGAACGTCGAGGTGACTTCCGAGAACACACCGAAGGCCGGCAGGATCAGGATGTAGACCTCAGGGTGACCCCACGCCCAGAACAGGTTGACGTACATCATCGGGTTCCCACCAAGCTCGTTGGTGAAGATGTGGAAGTCCAGATAACGGTCAACGGTCAGCAGAGCGAGTGCAGCGGTCAGGATCGGGAACGAAGCGACGATCAGCACGTTGGCCCAGGTGCAGGTCCAGGTGAAGATCGGCATGTCCATCAGTTTCATGCCAGGAGCACGCATCTTCAGGACGGTAACCAGGAAGTTCACGCCTGTCAGTGTCGTACCCAGGCCTGATAGCTGTAGCGCCCAGATGTAGTAGTCGACACCTACTCCAGGGCTGTACTGGATACCTGCGAGCGGCGGATAGGCAACCCAGCCGGTCTTGGCGAATTCACCAACGCCCAGCGAGATGTTGACCAGCAGCACGCCTGCCAGCAGCAGGTAGAAGCTCAGGGAGTTCAGGAACGGGAAGGCCACGTCACGTGCACCGATCTGCAGAGGAACCGCGAGGTTCATCAGGCCGGTGAAGAACGGCATCGCCATGAAGATGATCATGATCACACCGTGAGCGGTGAAGATCTGGTCATAGTGTTCAGGCGGCAGATAGCCTTCGGAGCCACCGGTAGCGGCGGCCAGCTGGGTACGCATCATGATGGCGTCGGCAAAGCCGCGCAGCAGCATGACCATCGCGACGACGATGTACATCACGCCGATCTTCTTGTGGTCGACGGTAGTCAGCCACTCGCTCCACAAGTAGGTCCACTTGCGGAAATAGGTGATAAGACCGACGACAGCGATACCACCGAGCGCGATCATGGCAAGCGTCACCATGACTATCGGCTCGTGATAGGGTATCGCCTCCAGGCTTAATTTACCGAACATCTCTTACTCCTCTGCACCGGCAGCTGGTTGCATACTCGATTCCACACCCTTGGTTGTGGCCAGATCTTTGCTGCCTGCTTCTTCGTGGCTCGGACGACCGCGGTTCATGCCTTCGTACTTGTCGACGATCAGCTGGAACTGGTCAGGCGAAGCCTCGCTATACAGCGCGACTGGGTTGTTTTCGCTTGGTTTGGCCAAGGCTTCGTATTCGGCCTTGTCCAGCTTCTTCGGCGACTGCTTGACCTCGGCGACCCACTTGTCGAAGTCTTCCTGAGAGGTGGCAGTGGCCTTGAATTTCATGCCGGTGAAGCCAGCGCCGCTGTAGTTGGCGCTGATACCGTCGAACTCGCCGTTCTCGTTGGCGATCAGGTGCAGCTTGGTGGTCATGCCGGCCATGGCGTAGATCTGACCACCCAGGCCCGGGATGAAGAACGAGTTCATCACGGCGTCGGAAGTGACGCGGAAGTTGACCGGGGTGTTAGCTGGGAAGACGATCTTGTTGACCGTGGCGATGCCCTGTTCCGGGTAGATGAACAGCCACTTCCAATCCAGAGCGACCACGTCGATCTGCACCGGCTTCACATCGGAATCCAGTGGGCGATACGGGTCCAGCTTGTGGGTGGATTTGTAGGTGACGTAACCCAGGGCGATGATGATGATGATCGGGATGATCCACACCGCGGCCTCGATCTTGGTCGAGTGCGACCAGTCGGGGGTGTAGGTGGCAGCCTTGTTGGAAGCACGGTACTTCCAGGCGAACGCCACGGTCATGATGATGACCGGGATGACCACCAGCAGCATCAGGCCGGTAGCGATCAGGATCAGGTTCTTTTGCTCAATGCCCACCTGGCCCTTCGGGTCGAGCAGGGTCCAGTTGCACCCACTGAGTAAAAGCATGCCTAAAAAGGGCAATATGCCAAACAGTCTGGGGTAACGCTTTTTACTCATCTCACGACCTCTAGATCAGCTTGCTTCAATGCAATTTGTGTTTTGGTAGCCAACACGTCGTCCTGCCAGGTGTCAGCAATGTGCGCCCGTACTCGCTCCCGCCGGGGTCCGACTGCAGGATCCTGGCTTCAAGCGTGTTAGCGGTGCTTTTGGTTTCGTAGGCACAGGCCTGTACTTCAGACCAAGTCCATTTGGTGCGGAAAACGCGGAGGGGGGTCCGCCCGGTATCGCCGTTGGGCGAAACTTGACGAAGTCAGCAAAAAGGAGCGCTGGGGCTTCCTTCAATCCTGCGACTCGCAAGCAGTGCCGAACGGAAATTGGGGGCGATTGTAGATAGGTCGCCAACCCTTGACTATGACTTATTGAGCAACAGTCTTTTACAGAATCTGCAACAATCAAGCCCGACAAATCAACTTCGCGACAGTTTGTCGCACCCCGCTTGATCGCCCTGCAGCCCTTGCCATACAAGGCTTTGAGCTCTATGAAGATCAAGCGGTGATGGGCATTTCGCTCTTCTCATCGGGCGTAAAAAACCCTGCGAAATTCGTGACCTTTGTCTAACCCCGGCGTCGGTTGCGGATGATGCCCAGCGGTACCAGAACCGCCGTCAGAACGAACGCCATCAAAGCCCATTGCGCCAGCGACAAGCCGAGGATCGGCGGGTATGGCGTGCTGCAGAAGCCGTCGACCTGGAACACCAGCGGCCAGACCTTGGCCAGGGGCAGGTCATCGACGATCGGTTGCAGCGTATCGATACCGCAGCTGACCATCGGGTTGGCGAGTATATACACATGGTTGCCGGCTGCAATGATTCCACCAATGGCACTGAGCACGACCAGCCCCTCGAACAGGGTCAGGCTGCGTCGCCCCGGCATGGCCGCGCCGATGAAAGCAAACAGTGCGATCAGCAGCAGGGCATAGCGTTGCAGGATGCACAGCGGGCACGGTGCTTCACCGAGTACCACCTGCATGTAAAGCGCCCCGCCGATCAGCGACAGGCAGATTACCCCAAGCAGCACCAAAAAGCGCCGCTCACGGTTCAGGCGCAGTGTTTGTTCGTTCATTGCCGGTTCCTTCGATGGATAGTGGCAGCGTGGGAGCCTGCCTCGCGCAAGTCTACACGCTGACATGGCCTTCAGAGCATGCCGAGGAAGCGGCCAAGACACTGCGCGGAGCTATCCGCAGCGGCCTTGTGACCGACGAGAGCCGAACGGGTTCAATGCCAGCCGGCAGAAAAGCGCCTGCCCGGGCGTCGCTCAGGGCAAGCCCCTCGACAACCGGGAGTGAAGGATACCGTGATTAACGGAGGATTAAAGATGAAAGATCGCTACGTAGCGGTTCATCTTCTTCCTTTATATATAGGCAGGAAGTAGCAGACCCTTCGCAGGTAAATCCACGCCGACGTGACCTCACCGTATTCGACAAAGGTGGTGATCCGTCAGGAGCCGACTTGCCGGCGATGGGTCCGCCGGGGTCAATCGATCACTCCAACGCAGCCGCCGGCCCGAAGAACTCGTAACGGCTCTGCTGCTCCGGCACGCCCAGCCCCTTCAGATGGCGCTTGACCGCCGCCATGAACCCTTTGGGCCCGAGGAAGTAAGCATCCACGTCTCGCTCCTGGGGCAACCACTGCTCCAGTTGTTCCTGGCTCAGCAGGCCGACTGCAGTGGCACGTTGGCTACCATCGTCCTCGGCGTAGCAATAGAAGCGTTTGAGCTGGGGGTGGCGCGCAGCCAACCCGTCGATCCAGTCCGCGAAGGCATGGACAGCGCCGTTGCGGGCGCAGTGGATGAAGTGCACCGGACGCTCACCCTGCAGCGCCGCTTCGAGCATCGCCAGGGTTGGCGTGATGCCCACGCCACCGCTGATCAGCACCAACGGTTTGTCGCCGTCCGCCAGGGTGAAATCGCCAGCCGGTGGGAACATCGGCACGCTATCGCCGACCTTGAGCTCATCGTGCAGGTAATTGGAAACCTTGCCCTCGGCCTCGCGCTTGACGCTGATGCGGTACTGCTCGCCATCGCACAGGGCCGACAGGGAATAGTTGCGGCGATGCTCGACACCGTCGATAAACACCTGCAATCCGATGTACTGGCCAGGGTCGGCCTTGAGCACAGGCTTGCCGTCGACCGGAGCGAAGTAGAACGAAACGATTTCGCTGCTTTCCTGCTCGCGGCGCACCAGGCGGAACTCACGGCTGCCACGCCAGCCGCCGGCGGCCTCTTGCTTCTGCCGGTACAGGCCCTCTTCGGCACCGATGAGGATATCCGCCAATTGTCCGTAGGCCGCGCCCCAGGCGTCGATCACTGCCGGGGTGGCGATCTCTTCGCCGAGCACTTCCTTTATCGCACGCAGCAGGCAGCCGCCGACGATCGGGTAGTGCTCAGGCAGGATCTGCAGGGCAACATGCTTGTTGATGATCTGACCGACCAAGCCGCCCAACTGCTCGAGCTGGTCGATGTGACGGGCATACATCAGCACGCCGTTGGCCAAGGCGCGTGGCTGGTCACCACTGGCCTGATGGGCCTGATTGAACAGCGGGCGAACCTCGGGGTATTCGCTGAGCATCATCGTGTAGAAATGGGTGGTCAGCGCTTCGCCACCGCTTTCCAGCAACGGAACGGTGGCCTTGATGATCGAACGTTGTTCGGCAGTAAGCATGGGCAACGACTCCTGAGCCTTGGGCTTCGAATGGGTTGCACCTAACGTTTCAGCAATCGTGCCAACTCTGCGCCCCAATGAAACCGGACCTTACACACCCTACTATGTCAAAATGACCAACAGCCGCGTATAGTCATAACGACCTACAGGAGTCAATATGACAGCAACGCCCCTGCTCACTGCCCTCCTCCCCCTGGTCAGCGATCTCTCCCGCGACCTTCCCGACCAGGAGCGGTATCGCCGCCTGCTTCAGGCCATGCGTGGACTTCTACCGTGCGACGCCGCCGCGCTGTTACGTCTGGACGGTGAATGGCTGGTACCACTGGCGGTCGATGGTTTGTCAGCGGACACATTAGGGCGGCGTTTCCGAGTCAGTGAGCACCCGCGCTTCCAGGTTCTGCTGAGCCGCGCGGAGCCCACCCGCTTCGCCAGCGACTCGCAACTGCCCGACCCCTACGATGGCCTGGTCAACGCCGCCCACGCCGACCTCGAAGTACACGACTGCATGGGCTGCCCGCTGATGGTCGACGAACGACCGTGGGGGCTGCTGACCCTGGATGCGCTGACCCCTGGCCAGTTCCAGAGCCTGGAACTCGACTCCCTGCAAGCGTTCGCCAGCCTGGCCGCCGCCACCGTCACCGTCGCCGAGCGCATCGAGGGTCTGGCCCTGCGCGCCGAGGACGAACACCAACGGGCCGAGGTCTACCGCCAGGCCAGCGGCCAGGATCGCGAACTGATCGGCCAGAGCAAGGTTCACAAACGCCTGATCGAAGAGATCCGCCTGGTGGGCGGCAGCGACCTGACGGTGTTGATCACTGGCGAGACCGGGGTCGGCAAGGAACTGGTCGCCCAGGCTCTGCACCGGGCCAGCGACCGCGCCGACAAGCCGCTGATCAGCCTGAACTGCGCCGCGCTTCCCGACACCCTGGTGGAAAGCGAATTGTTCGGCCATGTGCGCGGCGCCTTCACCGGTGCCCATGGCGAACGCCGTGGCAAGTTCGAACTGGCCAACGGCGGCACGTTGTTTCTCGACGAAGTCGGTGAACTCCCGCTGGGCGTACAGGCCAAGCTGCTGAGGGTATTGCAAAGCGGACAGTTGCAGCGTCTGGGCTCTGACCGAGAGCACCAGGTCGACGTACGCCTGATCGCCGCCACCAATCGCGATCTCTCCGCCCAGGTGCGCAGCGGTCACTTGCGTGCCGACTTCTACCACCGCCTGAGTGTCTACCCACTGCAGGTGCCGCCCTTGCGCGAGCGTGGCCGCGACGTGCTGCTGCTGGCCGGGTACTTTCTCGAGCAGAACCGCTCGCGGCTGGGGCTCGGCAGCCTGCGCCTGAGCAGCGAGGCCCAGGCAGCGCTGCTGGCCTACGACTGGCCGGGCAACGTGCGCGAACTGGAGCACCTGATTGGTCGCTCGGCGCTCAAGGCCATGGGCCTCCATCCGCAGCGCCCCCGCATCCTGACCTTGGAGGCGAGCGACCTCGACCTGCGTGCAGTGATCCCGGCCGACAGCACGCCCGCTGAGCAGCCGGTCGAACCGCGTCCCTTACCCAGCGGTGGTCTGCGCGAAGCGATCGACGACTACCAGCGCACCCTCATCGAAAGCTGCCTGCAGAAACATCAGGACAACTGGGCCGCGGTCGCCCGCGAACTGGGCCTGGATCGCGCCAACCTGAGCCGTCTGGCGCGGCGACTGGGCCTGCGCTGAACCCATGCGTTAACAAAAGGATTAGTCCAGAAAGCCTCTGGTTGAGCTTTCCTGGGCTGCTATATCTCCCTAACGAGCGCTAACAGGGCCGCTACCCGGGCACCGGCTGCGCGCATTGCCTCCGCTCCCCGGTTGGCCAGCGCCAAGCCCCGCCACCGGCAGTGCGCCCTGTATCGCGAAACCCAGCAGGGAGCACCCATGGACAACATCGTCGTCGCCGATAAGCAAACCGCAGTCGCCACCCAGAACGCCTGGGGCAACATCAGCCTCAATAGCCCCGGTGTGGTGCAAATGCCCGTCGCCCCCGACCAGGTGGCCACCGTCACTCGACGAGGCCAGGACCTGATCGTCACCCTCAAGTCGGGTGAAAAGGTCACAGTTGGCAACTTCTTCGCCGTGGATCAGGCAGGCACTGCCAGTGACATGGTGTTCGTTGGCGAGGATGGCACCCTGTGGCATGCCAACTACGATGCCGAGGCCTTCACTGGCTTCACCTTCGACGAGGTCGACTCGCTCGACGAACTGGTGGCCGGAGTCGGTACTGCCGGTGACGCCATGCCGACCTGGGCGATTGCCGGCCTCGGACTGCTCGGCGTGGGCGGTGCGGCGGCGGCAGCCGGGGGCGGCGGTGGTGGTGGCGGCGGTGGCGGCAGTGGTGGCGGCGACACCGAGGCACCGGCTACACCCATCGATTTGCTGGTATCGCCGGACGGACTGCGCCTGACCGGGCGTGGTGAACCCGGCAGCACGGTCAACATCCGCGATGCCGCGGGCAACTTGATCGGCACCGGCATCGTGGGTGCCGATGGTCGTTTCGAGGTGACCCTCGATCCCCCGCAGGTCAACGGCGAAAACCTGGACGTCACGCTCACCGACGACGCCGGCAACGTCTCTGCTCCCGGCAACGTCGCCGCACCAGACATCACCGCCCCGGACGCCCCCACCGACCTGGTGATCAACGACAGCGGCACCACCCTCACCGGTCGCGCCGAGCCCGGCTCGACCGTGCAGGTGCGCGGCGCCAATGGGGCCCTGTTGGGCAGTGCGGTGGCTGGGGCCGATGGCACCTTCAGCATTACCCTGCAGCCGCCGCAGACCGATGGCCAGGCCTTGCAGGTCACTGCCGAGGATGCCGCCGGCAACACGTCGACGGGTGCGGCGATTACCGCCCCGGACGATGGCACCGGCAACCCGCCCGACACCACCCCGCCCGATGCGCCGACCGATCTGGCGGTATCCGCAGACGGCAGCCGACTCACTGGCCGCGCCGAACCGGGCAGCACGGTGCGCGTGCTCGGCGCCGACGGTAGCGAACTGGGCCGTGGGATCGCCGGCGCCAACGGCGTGTTCAGCATCACCCTCGATCCGCCGCAAATCGACGGAGAGCAACTGAGCGTCACCGCCACCGACAGTGCCGGTAACGTCTCGCAGGCAGCAAGCATCACCGCCCCCGACAGTACTCAACCCGTCGACACCACCGCACCGGAGCCTGCCAGCGACCTGGTCATCAGCGGCGATGGCCGGACCCTTTCCGGCCGAGGTGAGGCGGGCACCACGGTACGGGTACTCAATGACCAAGGCCAGGTGCTGGCCACCGGGACGGTACAGGCCGATGGTACCTTCACCCTGCAACTGCCTTCAGCAGTGACCGACGGCTCCACGCTGCAGGTGACCCTCACCGACGCAGCGGGCAACGTATCGCTGTCCAGCCCGGTGAGCGCACCCGACCTGCTGGCACCTGCTCAGCCGGAGGGGCTCATCCTGACCGATGGCACCACCCTGACCGGCCGCGCCGAGCCGGGCACACGGGTTGAGGTCCGCGATGCCAATGGCACGTTGATCGGCAGCACCGTGGTCAATGCCGACGGCAGCTTCAGCCTGACTCTCGACCCCGCCCAGGCCAATGGTCAGCCATTGGCCGTCACCGTCACCGATGCCGCCGGCAACAGCTCTGCACCGCTGAACTTCACGGCCCCGGACATCACGCCACCGGCAGACGTCAGCGACCTCCAGGTCGATATCGGCACGCAACAGGTGGGCGGGCGCGGCGAGCCAGGGGCTACCGTGCAAGTACGCGATTCCGCCGGCAACCTGATTGGCTCGGGCACCGTGGCGGCCAACGGCACCTTCGTGATCGCCCTCGATACCCCCGTCGTCGCCGGCGAAAGCCTGCAGGTGGTGCAGTCCGATGCTGCCGGCAACACCTCCGACCCCGTGAGCGTCACCGTTCCGGCCACCGCGCTGCCGGCAAGCCCGGACAACCTGGTTCTGGCGGGCGACGGTACTTCCATCAGCGGTACGGCCCCAGCAGGCAGCGTGGTTGAAGTACGCGATGCCAACGGCAACGTGCTGGGTAGCGTTACCGTGGGTGCCGGCGGAGGCTTCACCATCGGTCTGACACCTGCGCAGGCCAACGGCGAGGTGCTCGATGTCGTT
Organism: Pseudomonas putida; assembly: GCF_004357765.1. Lineage (GTDB taxonomy): Bacteria > Pseudomonadota > Gammaproteobacteria > Pseudomonadales > Pseudomonadaceae > Aquipseudomonas > Aquipseudomonas putida_U. The sequence continues at coordinate 12,298 of NZ_SMTE01000022.1, forward strand.
GCAATAGACGGTGGCGTCAGCTCCTTGCCGACCCTGGTAACCGCTCCAGACATCACCGCTCCGGCCGAAGCCACCGACCTGGTCCTGGCCAACGATGGCGTGACACTCACCGGCCATGGCGAAGTCGGCGCGACCGTCCAGGTCACCGACGCCCAAGGCAACGTGCTGGGCAGTGCCGTGGTCCAAAGCAACGGCACCTTTACCGTCATCCTCTCCCCCGCCCAGACCGACGGCCAGATGCTTGACGTGGTACTGCGCGACGCCGCCGGCAACAGCTCCAGCGCCTCGCTCACCGCGCCAGACCTGGACGGCCCGCTGCAACCGACTGACCTCGCGGTGGGCGGCAATGGTACGGTGGTCACCGGCACGGGCCAGAGCGGTTCGACCGTGACCGTGCGCGACGCCGATGGCAACGAGCTCGGCAGCGCCGTCGTCGGCGCCGACGGTAGCTTCCAGGTATCGCTGGATCCACCACAACGAAATGGCGAGACGCTGACCGTCGACGCGTCCGACAGCGCCGGTAACAGCTCCGGCGCCGTGAACATCACCGCACCGGACAGCACCCCACCGCAAGCGGTTACCACTCCGACCATCGATGACACCGGCACCACCGTCAGCGGTACCGGAGAACCCGGCGCCACGGTCATCGTCCGCGCTCCCGATGGCACCGAACTGGGCAGCGCCGTGGCCGATGGCGACGGCAGCTTCACGGTCACCCTCGACCCGCCGCAAACCAACGGCGAGGCCCTGACCGTCGAGCAACGCGACACGGCAGGCAATGTCTCGGCGGCGGTCGAACTGCCAGCGCCTGATACCCAGGCTCCCGACGCGCCCACTGGCGTGGCGCTGTCGGCCGATGGCGCCACCCTTACCGGGACCGGCGAGCCCGGCGCCCAAGTGCAAGTGGTCGGTGACGGCGGCGTGCCGCTGGGCACTGCCGTGGTGCAGCCAGACGGCAGCTTCAGCGTGACGCTGTCACCCCCGCAGCTCAACGGTCAGACGATTTCGGTGAGCCAGACCGACGGCGCCGGGCAGACGTCCGATAGCAGCGCGGTCATCGCCCGCGATGTGCAGGCTCCAGACCCTGCGCAAGGCCTGAGCCTGACCGGTGGGGGCAGCGTGCTCACCGGTCAGGGTGAACCCAACAGCACCCTAGAGGTGCGCAACGCCGCTGGCGACCTGCTCGGTGAAGGCCAGGTCGACGGCGACGGCAACTTCAGCATCACCTTGAACCCGGCCCAGGCCAACGGCGAAGTGATTTCCGTCGTGCTCAGCGACGCCGCCGGCAACGCCTCGCCTTCGGCGACCCTCACGGCACCGGATACCACGGGGCCAGCCGCGCCGGGAGGCCTGAACGTGAGTGCAGACGGCACCTCGCTGCAAGGCACCGGCGAAGTCGGCGCTACCGTGGAGGTCCGCGATGCCGACGGCAACCTGATCGGTAGCGTCACCATCCCGGCTGGCGGCAGCTTCCAGGTCGCCCTGGACCCCGCTCAGGTCGATGGCCGATCGCTGACCGTGAGCTTGACCGATGCCACCGGCAACGCGGGCGGCTCAGCCACCACCACAGCACCGGACCTCACCCCACCGGCCACCCCGACCGATCTGGAGGTCACCAATACTGCAGGCGTCACCACGGTCACCGGTAACGCGCCGGGAGCCACCGAGGTTACCGTCACCGGCCCGGATGGCACGCCGATCACCGTGCCGGTCAATGCCGACGGCAGCTTCAGCGTGGACCTCGATACTCCGCTGAGCAATGGCGAAACCGTGACCGTGGTGGTGAGCGACGAAGCGGGCAACACCACCTTGCCGACCACGGTCACCGCCCCAGACACCACCCCTCCGGCCGAGCCGACCAATGTCGCGGTCAGTCCTGATGGCACCCTCGTCGGCGGCGGTGCCGAGCCAGGTACCACGGTCATCGTTCGTGACCCAGTGGACGACTCCGAACGCGGCAGTGCGGTGGTCGGCCCGGATGGCACCTTCGTCATTCCCGTGCAACCGCCCATTGCCAACGGTGAGACCGTGGAGGTGGTCGTTCGCGACGCCGCCGATAACGAGACCGTCGTCGCGGTCACCGGCCCCGATGGCACCGAAGTGGCCACCCCAACCGACCTCACCATCAGCGACGACGGCTTCCTGCTGACCGGCCAAGGCACGGTCGGATCGCTGATCACCGTGACGTCCGGCGGCACCACGCTGGGTACCGCTACGGTCGGCAGCGATGGCATCTTCCGGGTGTTCTTCGCCAACGCCCAGCTCAACGCCCAGACCTTGCAAGTCTCGGCCCGCGCAAGTGCAGACGGCAAGCCATCGCTGCCGGCGACCGTCGTCGCCGACGACACCACCGCGCCGGATGCTCCCACCAACGTTACCATCGACCGCAGTGGCACGACCGTGACCGGGCGCGGCGAAGTGGGCGCCACGGTCAGTGTGACCGATGCCCAGGGCACGTTGCTCGGCACTGCGACCGTGGGCAGCGACGGCCTGTTCAGCATCACGCTCGACCCCGTCCAGGCCAACGCGCAGAACCTGGTCATCACCCAGGCCGATGCGGCCGGTAACGTTTCGCTGGCCGCCACCGTGCTGGCGCCTGACCTGCAAGCGCCGCAAGCCGCCAGCGGCGTAACCCTCAACGATGCTGCCACGGTGGTCAGCGGCCAGGGCGAAGCCGGCTCGACGGTGACCGTCCGCGATGCCAGCGGTGCAGTGCTGGCCACCGGTACCGTGAACCAGAGCGGCCAGTTCCAGATCACCCTGCCCAGTGCGCAGACCAGCGGCAGTCCGTTGCAGGTGACCCTCACCGATGCCGCTGGCAACACCTCCGCTCCCAGTAACCTGGCGACACCCGACCGTACACCACCGGCAGCCGTTACCGATACCGTGCTCAGTGGCGATGGCCGGCAGCTGTCCGGGAGCGGCGAAGTCGGTGCCACAGTGCAGGTGCGCGATGCTGCGGGGACCGTCCTGGGCACGGCAACCGTCGGCGCCGATGGGCGCTTCACCGTCACCTTCGACACTCCCCAGGCCAGTGGCCAGGCGCTTGGTGTCACGCAGGTCGATGCCGCTGGCAACACCTCGCCGGCAGTCAACGTTTCCACACCGGACCTGACCGCTCCCGACCCCCTCACCAACCTCGTGCTCAACAATAACGGCCTGACCCTCACCGGCCTGGGCGAAGCCGGGGCCACCGTCACCGTACGCGGGCCAGATGGCACCATCATCGGTACCGGCCTGATAGCGGCCAACGGCAGCTTCACCCTCACCCTGGACAGCGCTCAGCTCAACGCTCAGCGCCTGAGCGTGACCCAGACCGACGCGGGCAACAACACCTCCAGCCCAACCCAGGTCATCGCGCCCGACTTCACTCCACCCGCCGCCCCGACCGATCTGGCCTTGGCCAGCAGCGGCCTGCAGCTGAGCGGCATGGCCGAAGCCGGCAGCACGGTAATCGTGCGCGATGCCGCCGGCACTGTGCTGGGCACTGCGACAGCCGCTGCCAACGGCACTTTCCAGGTCACCCTCAACGACGCCCAGACCAATGGCCAGGTCCTGTCGGTCACGGCGACCGATGCCGCTGGCAACGTATCGCCAAGTACGGCCTACAGTGCAGCCGACACCACCGCGCCAGTGGCGGTGGCCGGCCTGGCGGTTTCGGCCGATGGCGCGACCCTGACCGGTAACGGTGAGGCGGGAGCCACGGTGACCGTGCGCGATGCCGATGGCAACGCCCTGGGCACCGCCACGGTTGGCGCCGATGGACGCTTCAGCGTCACCCTGGCACCACCGGCAAACGCCGGCGACAGCCTCAGCGTGGTGCAAGCTGACGCCGCCGACAATGCCTCGCCGGCGCAGACGATTACCGCACCAGGCGCCCTTGCCCCGGACATTCCCGACGACCTGGCGTTGTCAGCGGACGGTCTGGTCGTCAGCGGTACCGGCTCGGCAGGCAGCACGGTGAACGTTTACGGACCCAACGGCGTACTGCTGGGAACTTCCACCGTAGGCAATGACGGCACCTTCAGCGTGACCCTGGACAGCGCCCAGGCCAATGGCGAGGTACTGCAGGTGAATGCGGTCGGCACCGATGGCAGCGCCTCGCTGCCGGCCACCTTGCAAGCCCCGGACACCACCGCACCGCAGCCGCTGACGCAACTGGCGCTGTCCGCCGACGGTCTGGTGCTCAGTGGCCACGGCGAGCCGGGCGCCACGGTCGCTGTGGTCGGCGAAGGCGGTATCGCTCTTGGCAATGCCGTGGTCGGCGCCGATGGCACCTTCAGCGTCGATCTCGATCCGGCGCAGCTCAACGGCGAACTGCTCAGCGCCAGCCAGACCGACGGGGCCGGCAACGAGTCCAACAGCGTCAACCTCACCGCACCGGATCGGGTCGCACCGGAGGCTGCCGACAACCTGGCCTTCAGCGGTGGCGGCAGTCTGCTCGGCGGCACCGGTGAGGCCGGTGCCAGCGTGCGCGTGGTGGCCAGCGACGGTAGCGAACTGGGCACGGCGGTCGTGCGCGGCGACGGGACCTTCCAGGTGACCCTGAGCCCACCTCTGGCTAACGGCCAGACGGTGCAGGTGATACTCGCCGATGGGGCGGGCAACCAGTCCAGCGCCACGGCCATCACCGCGCCTGATACCACCCCGCCAGCCGCCGTCACCGAGCTGGCCATCGCCAGCGACGGCGCGACCATTACCGGCAGGGGCGAGCCGGGTGCCACGGTCGTGGTCAGCAATCCGGATGGCGACGAGATCGGCACCGCTGTCGTCGACGCCAACGGTGCCTTCACGCTGACCCTCGACCCAGCGCTGAGCAACGCCGAACTGCTCAGCGTGGTGCAGAGCGATGCGGCCGGCAACGCTTCTGCCGTGGCCACCCTGCAGACACCGGACTTCACGCCGCCCGCGGCACTCACCAACGTGATCATCAACGCCGATGGCAGCGTGGTCAGCGGTCAGGGCGAGGCCGGTGCGACCGTCACCGTGACCGACCCTGACGGCGTGGTGATCGGCACCACCACGGTGCTGGCCGATGGCAGCTTCCGCGTCGAGCTGGACCCGCCGCAAATCAACCAGCAGGTGTTGTCGGTCCAGCAGGCCGATCCACCTGGCAACATCAGCCCAGCGGTGACGGTCGACGCACCGGACCTCACGCCGCCGGAGCCGGCGACCCAGTTGCGCCTGAGCGCCGATGGCACCCAGCTGAGCGGTACTGGTGAAGCCGGCACCACGGTGACGGTGTACCTCGGCAGTGTGGCGATCGGTACCGCCGTCGTCGGTGCCAATGGCAGCTTCGTGGTCACCTTGGACGATCCACAGGTCAACGGCGAGCAGTTGCAGATCACCCTCGAGGACGCCAGTGGCAACATTTCGCCGATCAGCACGCTGACTGCAGCGGATATCACGCCCCCCGAAGCCGTTACCGCCACTCTCAATGCCAATGGCACGCAGCTCAGCGGCAGCGGTGAACCCGGTGCGCGGCTGGTGGTGATGAACGACCGCGGCGACATGGTCGGTGAAGGCCAGATCGATGCCGACGGCACGTTCGTACTCAACCTCACCACGCCACAGATCGATGGCCAGATACTGTCGATCATCGCCCGCGATGCCACGGGTAATCCGTCGACCCCACTGGAAGTCACCGCCCCCGACCTCACCGCCCCCGATGCGCCCGTCGTCACTGCCGTGACCAATGACGGTACCTTGCTGACCGGCACCGGCGAAGTCGGCAGCACCGTTACTGTCTATGCACCGGACGGATCCGAGCTGGGTAGCATCGTGGTACCGGCCGGCGGGACGTTCGAAGTGGCGCTGGACCCCGCGCAGAACAATGGCCAGGTGCTGACCGTCATTGCCACCGACGGTGCCGGCAACGACTCCATGCCGGCGACCTTCCAGACCGAGGACACCTCACCGCCTGCGCCAGTCACCGAGCTCGCCATCAACAGTAGCTACACCGTGCTCACCGGGCGTGGCGAACCGAATGCGACCGTCACGGTCAGCGACGGCACGTCGACCCTAGGCACGGCGACCGTCGATGCCAATGGCTTCTTCCAGGTCACCCTCGACGCAGCGGTAGCTCCGGGCACGACCCTGGAGGTGACGCAAGCCGATGCCGCCGGCAACGGCTCCGAGGTGCAGACTTACGATACGCCACTGGTTCCACCACCCGATGCGCCCTTCAACGTGCAACTGGCCGCCGACGGCCTGACCCTGACCGGTGAAGCCGCGGTCGGCGTGACAGTCAACGCCTACGATGCGGACGGCAACCTCATCGGTACCGGCCTGGCCAATCCCCTCGATGGCAGTTTCACCCTGCAACTGGACAGCGCCCAGCTCAATGGCGAAGTGCTGACCGTGCGCGCCGTCGATCTGCTCAGCGGTGCCGAGTCCGAACCGGTGGTGATCCAGGCCGCCGACATCACAGCACCCGACGACCCCGTGGTAACGGCGCTGTCGGCCAACGGACTGGTACTCACCGGTACCGGTGAAGCCGGCGCCACGGTCACCGTGACCGGCCCCGGCAACGTCGTCCTCGGCACTGCCGTGGTCAACGCCGGTGGCGGCTTCACCGTGAACCTCTCCAGTGCGCAACTCAATGGACAGGTACTGGGCGTGAGCCAGACCGATGCGGCCAACAATGCCTCGGGCAGTACCAGCTTCACCGCCCCCGACGTACAAGCGCCTGCGGCACCGACCAACCTCGTCATCACCGATGCGGGCCTTACCCTGACCGGTGTCGGCGAACCGGGCGCCACCGTCACCGTCCTCGGCGCCGGCGGCACCCCGCTGGGCACCGCAACGGTGCTGGCCAACGGCACGTTCAGCGTCAGCCTGAGCGCGGCGCAGAACGATGGGCAAGTCCTCACGGTTCGCCAGGCCGACGCCGCCAACAATGTGTCAGCCAGTGCCAGTATCACTGCTCCGGACACCACCGCGCCGACCGCCCCGACAGCCACCATCAATGCCAACGGCACCTCGATCAGCGGCGCTGGGGAAATCGGCAGTACGGTCACCGTGCGCAACAGCGCCGGCACCCTACTGGGCACCGCCACGGTCGGCAGCAACGGTCTGTTCGTGGTCAGTCTCACAGCGGCGCAGGTGGACAATCAGGCGCTTAGCGTCACCCTCACCGATGCCGCCGGCAACACCTCCACCGCGACCGCCGTCACTGCACCGGACTTCACTCCACCAGCCGCAGCCACCAACCTGGCGCTCAGTGCCGACGGCAGCACCCTAACCGGTACTGGCGAGCCTGGCGCCACGGTGACCGTGCGCAGCGCTACCGGAACCGTCCTGCAGACCGGCACCGTGCAGCCTGACGGCAGCTTCAGCGTGACCCTGAGCCCCGCGCAGGACAACGGCCAGGTGCTGTCGGTGACGCTCACCGATCCCCGCAACAACGTCTCCGGCAACGTCAACATCACGGCCCCTGACGTCGACGCCAACGCACCGGTGGTGGCCAGTGACAACCTGGTCACCGCCACCGTCGATCTGGCACCGGTGGTCAGTTCGCAAAGCTATCAGGACAGCTTCACCACGCTGTTGTCCGGGTTCTCCAAGACCTACACCTGGACGGTCGGTGCCGGTACCTCGGTGGACCCGACGCTGACACTGACCACCAGCAGCGCCCTGGCCCTGCTCGACAACACCAGCTTCACCCTGCAGGTGAAGAACGCCGCCGGTGCCTGGGTGACGCTGGCCACCGGCGACAGCCAGGGTCTGCTCGACCTGATCCTGCTTCCCCTTGGCCAAGGTGTTCGCGTCGACATCGGCGAACTGCTGGCTGGCGAGTATCGTCTGACCGTCGCCAGCGGTGGCATCGGCTTGCTGACCACGGTGACCACCACCCTGGACATCGAGACCACCAGCCAGACCCAGTTCACCGGCACCGGCACGCCGACCACCGGTAACGTGATCACCGATGCTGGCACCGATGGCACCACCGATAGCCTTGGCCCGGACAGCGGTGCCGTGCTGCAGGTACTGAAGAACGGCAGTTACGTTTCCGCCGGTAGCGCCACCACGGTGCAAGGCCAGTACGGTACCTTGGTGATCAGCGCCGATGGCAGCTACACCTACACCCCCAACGGCAGCCCAAGCAGCGTCGGCAAGGTGGACGTGTTCAGCTACCAACTGCTGCACGCCAACGGCGCGAGCGACACCGCCACCCTCTACGTGCGCATCGACAGTCCCCAGGCGACCGAGGTGTGGAGCGACAGCAACCTGAGCGCGCCGGCCACCGTGGTGGACGCCGTCAACGACGTCAGCAGCACCGATATCACGTTGGTCAATCATGAAACCACCAGCAGCGCGACCCTGGGCAACCTGACGCTACCCTTGATCGGCTCCAGACAGGCCACCTACAGCACGTCGGTGGCGGCCGATACCACAGCCGACCTGCAAGTGGTGCTCAACTCCACCAGCCTCCTGTCGCTACTGAATGGCGCCACCATCGAGCTGCTCAAGCTCAACCCCGCCACCGGGCAGTATGTGTTGGTGCAGAGCGTACAAGGGAGCTCACTGGCCAGCCTGGGAACCAACGCTGCGGGCTACACGTTCCAAGACCAGGCAGCCGGCACCTATCAAATTCGCGTCACCGCCAGCGGTATTGGCCTGGCCAGCACGCTCACCACCAGCCTCAACACCACCACCACCTACAACAACCAGTTCGACGTCGGCAGCTACACCGCGGTGAACGGCAACTTGCTGACCGATGGCAGCGGTGCCGACAACCTCGGCTCGACTCTCACGGTTCTGAGCGTCCTGGTGGCAGCCAACACCTATGCCATTCCCGGACAGAACGGTGTATCGGTCGCCGGCCAGTACGGCACCCTGCTGGTACAAGCCGATGGCAGCTACACCTACACCCTCAACAGCGGCCTGACCTCATCGGTGATCGGCCAGCACGAAACCTTCACCTACGAGTTGACCCACCCCAACGGCACCACCGACACCGCCACGCTCACCATCAACCTGGACAACGCCGCCAGCGTCACGGCCTTCACCTCGCTGCTCGCCGACACCGGCGATGACAGTGCGGCGTTAGCCAGCGTGGCCGCGGCAGCGTCCAGCGAGGTGATCGCCGGCACGGACGGCAACGATCACCTCGACGGCAGCCAGGGCGGTGCCGTCACCCTGCAGGGCGGGGCCGGCGATGACACGCTGGTGGTGGTCGACCAGAACTTCGTCAGCGTCGATGGCGGCACCGGCACCGATACGCTGTTGTGGGGCGGCGCGGCGGCGAGCATCGACCTCGGCAATCTGGTCGGGCGCGTCCACGACATCGAAGTCATCGACCTCAACGACACCAGTTCGGTGGCCCTGACGCTCAATCTCGCCGATGTGGTGGCGATCACCGAAAGCGGCAAGGACATCCTGGTGATCAAAGGAGACGACAACGATTCGGTGCACATGACCGATGACTGGACCTTGGTCGGCAACCAAACCGCGGACGGCATCGACTATACCCAATACACGGCCCAGGAGGATCCGAGCCATCACCTGTGGGTGCAGAACGGCATCCATGTGGTTTGAAGTCGCCGCAACCCGCCGGGCGCACGCCCGGCGGCAGGGAAGCACAGCAGTAAGGGAATGATGTGAAGCGAAGCAATCCGCTGTCACCGCTGTTGCTGGGAGCCTGCGGGCTCCTGGCCCTCAGTTCCACCTTGAGCCTGCCGGCAACGGCAGATGATGACATCGACCCACAACTGCGCACCATCGGGCCTTCGCTGCTACGCGACGCGCCCGATGCCGTCCCGGCCCGTCCACCCTCAGGACAGGCCGCCGACCATGGTGACCGCCTGGGTCTGGCCGAGGCGGTGCTTGCCGCCGCGCAGTGGCACCCGAGCGTTGCCGAAGCCATCGGCAATCTCTACAAGCAAGGCGAAGGCATCACCGTCGCCCGCGCTGGCTATTATCCGCAGTTGAGTGGCGGCCTGCGTGCCGGCTACGACACCGGCAACGGCAGTGACCGCGGCAGCCAGGCGCTGAATCTGTCGCTCAAACAGATGCTCTATGATTTCGGCAAAGTCGACAGTGCGGTGGATGCTGCACGTGCCGCTGCTGCCCGGGCCCAGGCCAACATTCTGCTGGTGATCGACGAACTGGCCCGCGATACCGCCTACGCCTGGATCGAAACCCGGCGCTACGAACAGCTGATGGTGATCGCTCGCGAGCAGATCCGTGGCGTCGGCGAGATCGCCGGCATGGCCCGGCAGCGCAGCGACATGGGCGCCAGCACTCGCAGCGACAGGGTCCAGGCCGAGTCCCGCGTCGAAGCCGCACGCGCCACTCTGGAAGAGTACCAGGCGCAGTACGAACGCTGGCGCTCGACCCTGGCGGCCCTGCTTGGGCGGGTCACCCCTCCGGCCCTGGCCGAGGAAGCCCCACCGGAGCTGGGCGGCGCCTGCAAACGTCCGGCCGCCGGCGACGACCGCCTGCCGGCCGTGCTCATGGCCCTTGCCCAGCGCGCCCAGTCCAAGGCCGAACTGGCCCAGGCCAAGGCCGAGGCCTACCCCACCCTGTCGCTGCAGCCGCAGGTCAACCATTACCTGGACAACGACTATGATCGCGACAACCGCCGCCTCGATCGTACCCAGGCCGGTATCTATCTGAATCTGGAGGTGCCGATCTACCAGGGTGGCGCCATCAATGCCCGAGCGCGGGCCGCCGGCCATGCCCTGAGCAGCGCCGACTCCGCCGAAGATGCCGCTCGCCTGCAGGCGCGACGCGGCTTGGCCGAGGCCATGGCGCAGACCTCCGGCCTCGGGCGACGCCTGCGCTCGCTGGAAGCGCGCCAGGTGAGCATCCAGGAAGCCCGCGTACTCTATGGCCGGCAATACCTTGACCTGGGCACCCGGCCGCTGCTCGACCTGCTCAACGCCGAACAGGAAATCTACCAGTCCCGCTTCGACCTCGCCGGCACGCGTTCCGATCTGCTGCGCCTGGATGTCGACTGCCTTTACAACACCGGGGCCCTGCGCACCGCCTTCGGGCTCGAAGGGCGCAACCTGCAAGGTGTGGAGATCGAGCCATGAACGATACCGTCAAACTGGCCCAGGCCGCACAGGCGCCGAGCGCCGAGCACCTGCTGGCCGAACGTCCCGATCTCGGGCCGTGGCTGGAAGTGATGCTGCAGGTCGCTCACCACTACCGCCTCGATGTGTCGCCCCAGCGTATCCGCCTGGCCGCAGTCGAGGACGCCCGTCCATTGGACGAAATCCTTCGGCACATGGCCCGCCAGGCCGGCCTCACCCTGCGCTTCGTGCGCTATGAGGCCAAAGCGCTGCGCCAATGGCGCACGCCGCTGGTATTGGAGCTGGACGATGGACAGCTGGCCAGCGTCGAGGCAGTCACCGAAGAAAACGAACTGGCCGTGGTCTTCGCCGGCGACCAGGGCCTGACCTCGCGCCTGCCTCGCCAGGCACTGGAAGGACGTATCGTGCGCGTGGCGTTGATGCGTCCGGCACGCCCGCTGCGCGACGTGCGCACCGACGACTACACCGCGCCCTACGACCGCCATTGGTTCGCCCGCATCGTGTTGCGCGATCTGCGCCCCTATGGCCAGGTGATGGTCGCATCCTTGGTGGCCAACGTGCTGGCCCTGGCTGGCGTGCTGTTTTCAATGCAGGTCTACGATCGGGTGATTCCCGCCGAGTCGCTGCCGACCCTGTACGTGCTGTTCGGTGGCGTGGTGCTGGCGTTGGTGTTCGACTTCAGCATGCGCCTGCTGCGCCTGAAGGTCACCGATCTGCTCGGCAAACGTGCCGACCTGCGCGTCTCCGACCTGGTCTATGGCCATGCCCTGCGCCTGCGCAACTCGGTGCGTCCGAAGTCCACGGGCTCGTTCATCTCGCAATTGCGCGAGCTGGAGTCGATCCGCGACCTGATCACCTCGAGCACCGCCACGGCCCTGGCCGACCTGCCGTTCTTCCTGCTGTTCCTGTTCGTATTCTGGCTGATCGGTGGGGTGCTGGTCCTGATCCCGGTCGTGGCGTTGCTGGCCATGATCCTGCCTGGGCTGCTGGCGCAGCGGCGCCTGGCGCGCCTGGCCAACGCGTCGATGCGCGAGTCGGCGCTGCGCAACGCCATGTTGGTGGAGAGCATCCAGGGCCTGGACGAAATCAAGGCGCTGCAGGCCGAAGCGCGTTTCGAGCGCCAGTGGAACCAGTACAACGCGGCCTGCGCACACACCAACCTGCGCCTTCGCACCCTCACCAACGGCTTGGTGACCTGGACCCAGAACGTCCAGGGGGCAGTGTTCGCCGTGGTGATCGTGATTGGCGCGCCGATGGTCATCGCCGGTGATCTGACCACCGGTAGCCTGGTAGCCGCCTCTATGCTGTCGTCACGGATGATGGCGCCGCTGGCGCAGCTGACCCACGTGCTGACCCGTTGGCAACAGGCCAAGGTAGCCTTGCAAGGGCTGGACAAGCTCATGCAGTCACCGGTCGATCATCCCGAGGGCGAGGCCCGCGTGCACCTGCCGGCGATTCGTGGCGAGTATGCGCTGCGCCAGGCCAATTTCCGCTACAGCGAAGAAACCCCGCCGGTGCTGAGCATCGGCCAACTGGACATCAAGCCGGGCGAACGCATTGCCGTGCTGGGGCGCAACGGCGCCGGCAAGTCGACCCTGTTGCAAGCCCTGGGCGGCGCCATGGACCTGGTGGAAGGTGACGTCACCCTGGACGGTATCGCCCTGGCCCACCTCGACCCAGCCGACCTGCGCCGCGACGTCGGCCTGCTACCGCAATATGCCCGTCTGTTCCATGGCACCTTGCGGGAAAACCTCACCCTTGGTGCTGGCCAGGCCAGCGATCAGGAACTGGTCGCAGCGTTGGCCGCTACCGGTGCCCTGGACTTCGTGCGGCGCCTGCCCAAAGGCATGGACCATCTGATCCTCGAAGGTGGCCTGGGCTTGTCCGGCGGACAGCGTCAGGCCCTGGTGCTGTCACGTCTGCTGGTCCGCCAACCGCAGGTGCTGCTGCTGGACGAGCCCACCGCGTCGCTGGACGACATGACCGAGCGCAAGCTGCTCGATAACCTCGAACGCTTCTGCCAGGGACGGACCCTGGTGATCGCCACCCATCGCCTCAGCGTGTTGCAACGGGTGGACCGGATCATCGTGCTCGATGGTGGGCGCATCGTCGTCGATGACCTGCGCGATGCCGCGTTGGCCAAGCTGCAAGGAGGCCAGGCATGAGCAACCACGAACTACCCGCCTCGTACCTCGATGGCCAGGACGACCAGGCGGTGTTGCGTGCCGGTCGCATCATCAGCATCTGCGCTGTCATGCTCGCCGCATTTCTGGGCTGGGCCGCCTGGTTCGAGGTGACCGAGGTGTCCACCGGCACCGGCAAGGTGATACCCAGTTCCCGCGAACAGGTGATCCAGTCGTTCGAAGGCGGCATCGTCGCCGAGATGAACGTGGCCGAGGGCGACCTGGTCGAGCGCGGCCAGGTCCTCGCCCAGCTCGATCCGACCAAGACCGCCTCCAGCGTGGGCGAAAGCGAGGCCAAGTATCGCGCTGCCACGGCCAGCGTGGCGCGCCTGCGCGCCGAAGTCACCGGCAAGCCGCTGAGCTTTCCCGACAGCCTGCGCGATTCACCCGAGCTGATCGAGACCGAAACCGCCCTGTACCAGACTCGTCGTCGCGGCTTGGAACAGACCCTTGCCGGCATCGAGGACTCGTTGCGGCTGGTGCGCAGCGAGCTGCAGATCACCGAGAACCTGGCCAAGATGGGAGCTTCGAGCCGGGTCGAGGTGATCCGCCTGAACCGCCAACGCTCGGAGTTGGAGCTCAAGGCCAACGAAGCCCGCTCCGACTACATGGTGCGCGCCCGCGAAGACCTGGCCAAAGCCAGTGCCGAGGCCGACAGTCTGGCCGAGGTGATCCGCGGGCGCAGCGATTCGCTGACGCGCTTGACCCTGCGCTCGCCAGTGCGCGGCATCGTCAAGGACATCGAAGTCAACACCCTGGGCGGGGTGGTGCAACCCGGTGGCCAGGTGATGAAGATCGTACCGATGGACGAGCGCCTGCTGATCGAAACCCGCATCGCCCCCCGCGACATCGCCTTCATCCATCCCGATCAGGCGGCCAAGGTGAAGATCAGTGCCTACGACTATTCGGTGTACGGTGGTCTGGATGGCAAGGTGGTGGGGATCTCGCCCGATACCCTGCAGGACGAAGTGAAGCCGGAAATCTACTACTACCGAGTGTTCATCCGCACCGAACAGGACAGCCTGCAGAACAAGGCCGGCAAACGCTTTTCGATCGTCCCAGGGATGGTCGCCACGGTAGATATCCGTACTGGCGAGAAGACCATTCTTGATTACCTGATCAAGCCATTGAACCGGGCCAGGGAGGCGCTGCGCGAGCGGTAGCGGATGGGGTGGGGGTTGTGGGGGCGCTCGATATCTGCAACCCCATAACTCCCCAGCGCACTCCCCGCGCACAAGCCTAAAGCCCACCCGATCCAGGCCGATAACCCTTTATTCCCCGACTCCCACGAAGGTCACCATGCCCACGCAAAATGCCCGCGCAGACTCTCTGTCGCTGCTGCTGTTCACATTGCGCAGCGGCAAGCTGATGGCAATCAATCTGCTCAAGGTGAGCGAAATCATCCCTTGCCCGCCTCTGACCCGGCTGCCGGAGGCACATCCGCACGTCAAGGGCGTGGCCACCCTGCGCGGTAACTCGCTATCGGTGATCGACCTGTCACGCGCCATTGGCGAACGCCCGCTGGCCGATCCGGACGGCGGTTGCCTGATCGTCACTGAGATCAGCCGCTCACGCCAGGGCTTACACGTCCAGGCCGTGAGCCGCATCGTTCATTGCCTGAGCACCGACATCAAACCGCCACCGTTCGGCTCCGGCAGCCGCTCGTTCATCACCGGCGTGACCCGGGTGGACAACACCCTGGTGCAGGTACTGGACATCGAAAAGGTCATCCACGCCATTACCCCGCCCCCTCCCGAAGCCCACCCCGGTGCGCTCGGAGAAGAAGATGCCAGCCTTCTGGCTGCCGCCAATATTCTGGTAGTCGATGACAGCCAGGTCGCCTTGCAGCAATCGGTGCACACATTGCGCAACCTCGGCATCGACTGCCACACCGCCCGCAGTGCCAAGGACGCGATCAACGTACTGCTGGAACTGCAAGGCACCGCACAGGAAATCAATATCGTCGTCTCCGATATCGAAATGTCGGAAATGGATGGTTTCGCGTTCACCCGCACCCTGCGTGAAACCCCGGATTTCCAGCACCTGTACGTGCTGCTGCATACCTCGCTGGACAGCACCATGAGCGGCGAGAAGGCCAGGCAGGCCGGGGCCAATGCCATTCTCACCAAGTTTTCATCGCCGGAACTCACCGATTGCCTGGTGGTGGCCGCCCGCGCCGTGGTGTTCAGCGAGCGTTGACTACCCTGTCATAATTGACAGGTGAGGCACCTGCCGAGCCGCTGTTATATTCAGCGACAAACTCCCTGGCTCAGGGCCAGGGGTGTCTCGGGCATAATTCGCGCCCCTCGCATGCCTTTTGCCGGAATCGCGTATGAAGTTTCTTAGTTCTCTCCTGATTTCCTGTGCGTTGTTCAGTGGCGTCGCTCAAGCGTCCAGCAACCAAGCCTGGGCCGACTATCGCAAGACAGTGATCGATGCTTGCCTCAAGGCCAGCCAACTCAAAGGCGCCTACGTCCTCAGCACATTCGCCGACTTCGACGACCAGGTCGGCATCAGCGCATTGCTGATCGAGGGGATGTACCCTCAGAAACACATGAACGGCAAGCGAGGCACCGAGCTGTGCCTGTACGACCGCGAGAAGAATGTGGCCGCGGTCAGCGAGTGGGACCTCAAGGTCGACGTCAGCAAGTCATAGTTCGGCAAACCATCGCCAGAGGCTCTAGCACGGGACAATCCCGCGCTTTTGCGGTCGTTCGCCGCGTTATAGTTACCTTTTGCGCAATAGTGCTTATCGCGTCGGGTGCTGTTTCCCCGGGCTGGGAGCGATTAACTTAGTCCCTGTCCTCATAGCACTTGCATCGCAAGAAGGTAAGTAACAAATGTCCAACAGTATGGGTGTTGCCAGCGTTTTCATTCTGTCTTCCCTGTTGTTGTCGCCCCTGGCCATGGCCGAAGAATCCCCGGCTTTCGTTGCCCGCAATGCCGAGCTCGCTGCGGTTCACCAACAAGCCCGTGAAGCCGTCGCACAACAGGCACCTGCCGTAAAAGCCCCGCAACAGACAGCCTCTAAAACCAGCCAAGATGCTAATCTCGACGGCTGAGCGTGGCCGACCCGCGTTTGCGTTTTCCCTCCGCTAGCGCATGGGCACCCTCGGTGTCCCTATGTTAGCCTTTTAAAGCCGCTGCCGATCAGCGGCTTTTTTTATGTGCGCTCCGAGCGTCTCATTGCTAACAAGAAAGTTGCACATTCAAAAATAAGAGCTGTCACACCGTCAGACCAAAGGAGCTAGTACCGGTGCCTTCCGCGTTTCGTTTCACCCCGCTTTTCCTTGCATTATCCGCAACTATTCCTTGCACCGCTCAGGCAGATGAAGACCCAGCAGAGGGCTTCATCGAGGGTTCTTCGCTGAACCTGCATCTGCGTAACGCTTACTTCAACCGCGACAACCACAACACTGGCAAGCACGACATGCGCGAATGGGGCCAAGGCGCGGTCCTGCGCTTCGAGTCGGGTTACACCCCAGGCACCGTAGGCTTTGGCCTCGACGCCCATGCCATGCTGGGATTGAAACTCGACGGCGGCGGCGGCCATGCAGGCAGCAGCATCCTGCCGATCCACCAGAAGAACGAGGATGAACTGGGCGCCGCCCCTCACTCATTCTCCACTGCTGGTGCGGCGCTCAAGATCAAGGCCTTCGACACTGAACTCAAGGCCGGCGACCTGTTTCTCACCAATCCAGTGATCGCCGGCGGCGAGACGCGCATGCTGCCGCAGACCTTCCGCGGCTTCAGCCTGACCAACACCAGCGTCGACGGCCTGCTGCTCGAAGGTGGCCAGGTCAGTTTCACCAAGCCGTACAACCAGAGCGGCCACCGCCGCATCGACACCTTCTACGGCCTGCTGGACGACAATGCCAAGAGCAAGCACCTGAACTGGGCAGGCCTGTCGTGGAGCGGCACCGAGAACATCACCGCCAACCTGTACGCGTCCGAGCTCAAGGACATCTGGAACCAGTACTACGCCGACTTCGACTACACCTACGTGGTCAACGACAGGGTCAGCCTCAACCCGGGCGTGCACTTCTATCACACCCAGGACACCGGCCAGGCGCTGCTCGGCAAGATCGACAACAACACCTACAGCGTTCACTTCACCGTCAACGCCGGCTATCACAGCGTCACTGCCGCCTACCAGCGGGTCAACGGCGATACGCCGTTCGACTACATCAACCAGGGCGACAGCGTGTACCTGGACAACTCGCGCATGTATTCGGACTTCAACGCCCCGAACGAGCGCTCGTGGAAACTGCAGTACGACTACAACTTCGCCGGACTCGGCATTCCTGGCCTGACGTCGTCGCTGTCGTACTCGCGCGGTGAAGCCGACCTGAGCAAGGTTGATCAGGACAACCAGCACTACAACTATTACTACAATGCCAATGGCAAGAATGCTACGCACTGGGAACGCGACCTGGACGTCAAGTACGTGTTCCAGGAAGGCGAGCTGAAGGACCTGTCGGTGCAGCTGCGCTACGCCACCCATCGCGGCGGCCAAGGGTACTGGGCTGCCGACGCGAGCAAGGACAACGACGAGCTGCGTGTGATCGTCGACTATCCGCTGAACATCTTCTAAGCCCCATTTTTGCCGCCCTGGAGCGCTACAGCGCCTCACCCATCGAACGCCGCGCAGGCGGCGGTCGATGGGTGCACCAGCGTAGAACACCAGATAACCACCCGGAACCACCGCCACCTCCCTAAAAGCGACGCCACTTCATCGGATACCCCCTTCCGAGCTTGTTAGACAAACCCCGCTTCCCTAAAATGTCGCGCGCTGCATCAGGCCCTGCCACCGCATTAGCGAGCATGCTCATCCGATCATCGCGTTTCGCCGTCTACAGGTCGCACCCGGAGCTGATCCTTACCGTGGGCAGTTGCCTCGCCGTGCTCGCTATCGTGGCCATCGTCGGTTATCTGCTGATGCGCGAACGGGTGAACGTCGAACAGTCGGCCGTGCGCTCGTCGAACAACATCGTCCAGCTCATCGAGAGCGACATCCTGCGTAACGTCGAACTCTACGACCACTCTCTACAGGAGCTGGTCTGGGCGGTGAGCCGCAAGGAACTGCGGGAAATGCCCGAGGTGCTGCGCCAGCACCTGCTGTTCAACCACGCCATCGACCGCAAGCGTGGCGACGTGCTCTGGGTCGATAAACAAGGCAACGTGGTCGGCGACTCCACCCGCACCGACGCCCCCTCGCTCAACCTCACCGACAGCAGCGTGTTCCAGGCGCATTTGCACAATGCCGGCCTCGGTCTGCTGGTCGGCCCACCGTTCAAATCCCAGTTGGCCAACCAAGCGTGGAGTATCAGCTTCAGCCGACGCATCGATGATGCTGACGGCCGATTCGCTGGCGTGGCAGTCGGCGCCTTGCGGCTGTCCTACTTCAGCAAACTGTTCCAGCGCCTGGAAATCGGCGAAAACAGCAGTGTGAACCTGCTCAACACCGACGGCCAGTTGCTTGCCCGGCAACCCATGCGCCCACAAGATCCGCCGCTAGGGTCCAATTTCGCCGCGTATCCCAACTTCAAACGTATCCTCAGCCAGCACTCCGGCAGCTTCTCCGCGCAATCAGGATTGTTCGGAGAGCAGCGCATGTATACCTTCGCCCAGGTCGGCAACCTGCCATTGATCGTATTGGTGGTGCATGCCCGAGACGAAGTGTTCCAGCCCTGGCGGCGCACTGCCCTGTTGGTCGGGGTGGCTACCGGCCTACTGTGCATTGGCATCCTCTGGCTGACGCTGCTGCTGGGCCGTGAACTGCGCCGCCGCCAACTGGCCGAGCAAGGCCTGGCGACCCTCGCCGCCACTGACAGTCTCACCGGCCTGCCTAACCGGCGACGCCTCGACCAGGTGCTACGCCAGGAATGGGCACGCGCCCAACGCAACCGCAAGCCGCTGGCGGTACTGATGGTGGATGTGGATCATTTCAAGGCTTTCAACCAACGTCACGGCCATGCGGGGGGTGACCATGCACTGCGCGAGGTGGCCAAGACCATCGAACGCTGCATTCGCCGGCCTGCCGATCTGGCGGCTCGCTACGGAGGTGAGGAGTTTCAGGTGGTGTTGCCGGAAACCGATCTGGCCGGTGCTCAGCTGCTTGCTGAGCGGATCCGCGCCAGCGTCGCGGCCTTGGCGCCCTTGGGTGAAGACACTCACTCGGTGACAGTGAGCATCGGCATCGGGTTATACAGACCTGGCACCCAGGACGATCTGGCGAGCGTACTGGGTGCCGCGGACGAAGCGGCCTACCGGGCCAAGGCCAAAGGCCGTAACCGGGTAGAGGGGCCCACCGCTTAGGAGCGGGCGCGGGCGGCGTCGCGCAAGGCCTTGACCTGGTCATGGTTGCGCTGCACGCCCTGTAACTGCCGCTCGACCAAGGCATAGGCATCATCGGTAGCAGTGCGGCCGTGCTTGACCAGCTTTTCCCGCGCTTCCTTGTAGGCTTTCAGCGCATGGTCCTCGCCACGTTCCACTTCGTTGAGCACGGCCTCCTCGCTTTTGCCGGTTACCATCGACTTAAGGTTGACCCAGCCACGATGCAGGTCACCGCTGACACTGGTCGAGGTTTCCGGGTCGCCACCCAGGCGACGGACTTCGCTCTGAAGTTCGGCGGCCGCATTGGCGCATTCACCGGCACGCTGCACGAAGAAAGCTTTCAATTCAGGATTCTTGACGTCATCGGCCGACTCCTTGAAACCCTTCTCGCCGTCCTTGCTGTACTCGATCAGATCGTTCAGTACATCGATCACGTCTTGGTTGGGGTTGCTCATGGCTTGCACTCCTAGGCAGGTGATAGTCACCAGGAGAATTGCAGTTGCCATGCCAAATCCAGACAAAGAATAAAATTCTTGAAAAACAAAGAGTTATATAAAATTACGGAGGCTACCCAAGCGGCGTTCTGCATGATCGCCGCTTGGGTGCTCGTGCAGTTTGCAGTATGGTCGGCGTTTTCCTTCACCAGGCCCGCCGATGAAACCCGAGATGTTGGAACTGCTGGTCACCCGGAGCATGCCCTTTGGCAAGTACCAGGGTCGAGTCATCGCCGATTTGCCCGGCGACTATCTCGCCTGGTTCGCCCGTAAGGGATTTCCGAAAGGTGAACTGGGCGGGTTGTTGGCATTGATGCACGAGGTCGACCACAATGGCCTGGCCGACCTGCTGATACCCTTACGCCAGAAACATCAGCGCTGATATCTTCGCGGGCAGCCCGCTCCCACAGGACCTCAGCCGCTACCAGAGCCGAAGCCGTACCTGTGGGAGATCACCCCGCCCTTCTGCGCTGCGCTGTCGCGCAGAGAACTGTGGCCACTGTGGGAGCGGGCTTGCCCGCGAAGAGGCCATAGAAGGCAGTCGATCGTTTCAGCCCTTAACCGGTGCCACCGCTAACTCCACCTGCTCCCCTTTCTTGATCAACGCGTACACCACCGCTGTCACCAGACTACCGGCAACGATCGCCAACAGGTACAACAGCGCGTGGTTGATCGCGTTGGGAATGAGCAACACGAACAGGCCGCCATGGGGCGCCATCAGCTTGCAGCCGAAGTACATCGACAATGCCCCGGTCAATGCGCCGCCAGCGATGCTCGCCGGAATCACCCGCAGCGGGTCCTTGGCGGCAAACGGGATAGCCCCTTCGGAAATAAAGCACAGACCCAGCGCCAGGGCCGCCTTACCCGCCTCACGCTCGCTCTGGGCGAACTTGCGCCGAGCCAGGAAGGTGGCGATGCCCAAGCCGATTGGCGGCACCATGCCAGCAGCCATGGTAGCGGCCATCGGCGCATAGCTGGATGACGCCAGCAGGCCGACCGAGAAGGCGTAGGCAGCCTTGTTGATCGGACCGCCCAGGTCGACGCACATCATCCCGCCCAGCAACAGGCCGAGAAGGATGGCGTTGGTGGTGCCCATGCTGTCGAGGAAATGCGTCAACCCGACCAGCATCGCCGCCACCGGCTGACCGACCACGTAGATCATCACCAGCCCGGTGAACAGGCTGGCAAGCAGCGGAATGATGAGGATCGGTTTCAGTGCCTCCAGGCTGCTCGGCAGTCGCACCCAACGGGCAATCGCTTTGGCGCTGTAACCGGCCAGGAAGCCGGCGACGATACCGCCGATGAAACCTGCGCCCAAGGTGCTGGCCAACAGTCCACCGATCATCCCCGGCGCGAGGCCTGGACGGTCGGCGATCGACCAGGCGATGTAGCCCGCCAGCAGCGGCACCATCAGTTTGAACGCCGCCTCTCCACCGATCTGCATCAATGCCGCGGGCAAGGTGTTCGGCTCCTTGTAAGCCTCGATGCCGAACACGAACGACAACGCGATCAGCAAGCCACCGGCCACCACCATCGGCAACATGAACGACACGCCGGTCAGCAGATGCTTGTACACCCCGGTTTTCTCGGCCTGGGCGGAGCCAGGCGCGGCAGCGGCATCGTTGGCGCCTTCCTGCTTGGCCTCGCGCAAGGCCTTGTCCAGGGTCGCGCCGGGCTGTTTGAGGGCAATGCCGGTGCCGCAGCGGTAGATGCGCTTGCCGGCGAAACGGGCGGTGGGCACCTCGATGTCGGCGGCGAGCAGCACCACATCGGCCTCATCGATGGCCTGGGCCGACAGCGGATTGCGTGCGCCGACCGAACCCTGAGTCTCGACGTTCAAGGTGTAGCCCAATTGTTCGGCCGCTTGCTGCAGGGCCTCGGCGGC
The DNA here is from genome assembly GCF_004357765.1 of Pseudomonas putida. Lineage (GTDB taxonomy): Bacteria > Pseudomonadota > Gammaproteobacteria > Pseudomonadales > Pseudomonadaceae > Aquipseudomonas > Aquipseudomonas putida_U. Next base: position 34,238 of record NZ_SMTE01000022.1, read on the forward strand.
CATGAAGGTGTGCGCGACCCCCGTGGGGCAAGCCGTGACCGCGACGATGCGTGTCCGGGCCTCGGGCAGTGGCTCTTGTGCCTGGGCCGGCACCGCCTCGAGCAACGTCGCGCCCTGCGCGGCCTCGTCGAGAAAACCTTCGCGGTCGGCCAGTGCCTGGGCCGGTGTGCTCTGATAGACGCGCTTGCCAACGAAGCGATCCAGTGCCACCGGGCCGGTGCCGACCACCAACACCCAGTCGGCATCGGCGATCTGCGTCGCGCTCAACTGGCGCTCGGGATGCTCGGCATCCTGCACTTCGACACAGGTCCGCCATCCACGTCGCTGCGCTGCCGCTGCCAGCAGACGGGCACTGAGAATACTGGACACCTGACCGTTGGGGCAGGCGGTAACGATGGCGATGTTCATCGGCAACCCTCTTGTTGTTCTGTCAGGCGCACCTGGGTTTCGAAGCGGGCCAGTTGCTCGCGGTCACGGATGCCGAAGCCGACCTGGCTGACCGCCTGCGCGGCGATCGCCGTGGCCCGGCGCAAGGTCTGTGCCGCAGGCTCGGCCTGCAACAGGCCATGGACCATGCCTGCCACAAGCGAGTCGCCCGCTCCCACGGTGCTGGCGACCTGCACCCGGGGCGGCAGGGCCTGCAGGGCAAGGTCGGCGGCAAACCAGCACACGCCTTTCTCGCCATCGGACACCACCACATGCTCGATGCCCTGGGCCAGCAACTGCTCGGCCGCACCGCGCTGCTCCGCCGGGCCATGCACCTGCACGCCGAGCAGATCGCCCAGCTCCTCGGTATTGGGCTTGACCAGCCAAGGCACGCTGTCGAGCCCGGCTTTCAGCGCCTGGCCGCTGCTGTCGAGGGCGACCTTGAGGCCCAGGCCCTTGAGTTGAGCGAGCAACTGGCCGAACCACTGCGCACTGATGCCGCGAGGCAGACTGCCGGCCACCACCACCGCCGCATGCCCGGGCGCCACCTGCAGCAACCGCCGCATCAGCGCACTGCACGCGGCTTCGTCGACTTCCGGTCCCGGGCCATTGATATCGGTGACCCGCCCATCGGCCTCGACCAGCTTGATGTTGCTGCGGCTCTCGCCGGGCACTCGCACGAAGCAATCGGCGAAACCGCGCCAGGCGATCAAGTCTTCGAACGGTTGCAGATTGTCCTGGCCGAGAAAGCCCGCGACGGTGACGCTGTGCCCCAGGTCGGCCAGCACCTGGGCGACGTTCAGGCCCTTGCCGGCGGCATGGCTGTGCTGGGCCAGGGCACGGTTGACCGCCCCAGCGCGCAGGGTGTCCAGGCCGATGGTGATATCCAGCGCCGGGTTGAGGGTCAGGGTGAGAATCTTGGCCATGTCAGAAGCGCTCCACCAGCGCGCGAACCGCCGCGGCGCTGTCTTGTTGCAGGGCCTCGCGCGCCAGGGCGCGGGCCGTCTGGTGATCGGCCTGGCGAACCAAGGCCTTGACTTCAGCGATGCTCGGGGCGGCAACGCTCAGTTCATCGACGTCCAGGCCGAGCAGCACCGCCACCGCTTGCGGGTCGGCGGCCAGCTCGCCGCACACACCGACCCACTTGCCGTGGGCATGGGCAGCGCGCACGGTCATGTCGATCAGGCTCAGCACCGCCGGATGCAGGCCATCGGCCTGGGCCGAAAGGCTCGGATGGCCGCGGTCGATGGCCAGGGTGTACTGGGTCAGGTCGTTGGTGCCGATGCTGAAGAAGTCGACTTCCTGGGCCAGTTGCGACGCCAGCAACGCAGCCGACGGTACCTCGACCATGATGCCGAGTTGCAGGTCGGCGACCGGGATTTCGTCGCGCAGGCGCTCGACCATGGCCCGCGCCTGACGCCACTCGTGCACCTGTCCGACCATCGGGAACATGATCCGCAGCGGACGCCGGTCGGCAGCGCGCAGCAGGGCGCGTAGTTGGTCTTCCATGATCTGCGGGCGTTGCAGGGTCAGGCGCACGCCGCGCACGCCAAGGAAGGGATTGTCTTCCGCAGCGATGGGCCAGTACGGCAATGGCTTGTCGCCGCCCACATCGAGGGTGCGCACCACCAGCGGCCGGCCCGCCAAGCCGTCGAGCACGCGGCGGTACTCGGCTTCCTGGGTAGCCACGTCCGGGGCCTGGGAGTGGGCCATGAAGATCAGTTCGGTACGCAGCAGGCCAATACCTTCGGCGCCCTGCTCGACCACCTTGTCGATGACGCTGCTGTCGCCGATGTTGGCGAATACTTCGACGGCATGGCCGTCGCGGGTCACGGCTGGCTCGTGGCGGTTGGCCCAGGCCGCCTGCAAGCGTCGTTCACGCAGTTCGCGCTCGGCCAGGGCACGCTCCAGCACATCGGCCGAAGGCGCGACCTGTACCTGCCCGCGCTGGCCGTCGAGCAACAACGGCGTGTCGCTGTCGAGCAGCAGGATCTCAGGCCCGGCCCCGACCACGGCGGGAATACCCAGGGCTCGGGCGACAATGGCGCTATGCGCAGTGGCACCGCCGTAGGCGGTGACGATGCCTGTGACCCGCGCCGGATCCAGGCGAGCGACATCGGACGGGCCGACTTCGGCCATCACCAGCACATAAGGTTGCTCGGGTTCGGCCTGGTCCTGCACACCACACAGCTGAGCCAGGACCCGTCGGCCGATGTCGCGCAGGTCGGCAGCGCGCTCGGCCAGCAGCGCGTCGTGCAACGCCTCCTGTTGCCGAGCCGCCGCTTCGATCACGCTCATCCAGGCCGCTGCGGCACTTTCTCCCTGGGCCAGGCGCTGCTCGGCGTCATCGGCCAGGGCCGGGTCGGCGAGCATCTCTTGATGGGTAATGAAAATCTCGCCAATCGCCTTGTCACTGCGCTGCACCAAGGCATCGAGTTCGTCGTGCACCGCCGTCAGCGCCTCGCGTAGCTTGAGGCGTTCCTGAGCAGGAGACTCACCGCGCAGCGGGTAGTCGGTGGCCTTTTCGACGCAGACCAACGCCGGGCCGCAGGCGATGCCCGGGGCCGCGCCGACCGCCTGGATCAGGCTGCCCGGCAACGGCGCTACGGGGTCGGCGTCAGGCAGGCTTGGCTCGGGCTCGGCGGCGGTCGGCAAGGGCTCGACTTCCTCGCCCAGGCCTTGCTCGATGGCAGCCTGCAACATCGGCAGCGCCTGCTCGGCAACCGAGGGCTCGGCCACCAGCTCGAGTACCTGGCCCCGTCGGGCACCGAGGCCGAGCAGCTTGCTCAGACTCTTCACCGAGACCGCCGGCTGGCCGCTGTCGACCAGGCGTACACGGATCTCACCGTCGAATCCCTTGGCCAACTGGGCCAGCACCTTGGCCGGACGGGCATGCAGGCCATGGGCGTTGGCCAACACCTGGCGCACGCTTGGCCAGTCGCTCGGCGCGTCGGCGCCCAAGACTTCGAGCACGGCACGGCTGCTGGTTGCCTGGTAGAGCATTTGCCCACGGCCTTCGATCAGCACCTCGCACAGGCGCTCGAGCAACGCCTGGTGGCCAGCACCGAGGCTGGCCAGGCAGAACAGGCCGTTGAGCGGCTGATCGCGGTATCGCAAGGGCTGCTGCGGAGTGAGGAAGGCCAGTCCCGGCTGGCGGACCTGGCGTTCGCTGTTCAACCACCACAGGCCTTCGCCCAGCGGCAGCGGCTCGGCCTGCTGCAACACGGCGGCAAAGCCTGGGTCGACGCAACCGGCGCGTTGCAAAAGGCGTGCGCCGCGCCAGGCCAGCTCATCGAAATCCTCGGCCGGCAGGTTCAGCCCCACCAGCTGGGCGTCCAGGGCTAGCGCCTGGGGCGCGCCCTGCAGCAACTTGAGCAGCGCCTCGGCAGACGTCGCCCGGCGCAGCGCTTCGGCCAGGTCGGTTTCGCCCAGGGCTCGGGTGAGCAACTGCAGGAGCCGCAGATGTTCGTCGGAGCGCGCGGCGATGCCGATCGCCAGGTAGACGATCTGGCCGTCGCCCCAGTCCACACCTTCGGGAAACTGCAGCAGACGGACGCCGGTGGCATACACCAGGTCGCGAGTCTGTGGCGTGCCATGGGGAATGGCGATGCCCTGGCCAAGGAACGTCGAACCTTGTGCCTCACGGGCCTGCAGCCCCTCCAGGTAACCGTCGGCCACCAGGCCATCGGCGACCAGGCGTGCGGCCATCAGGCGCAACGCCTCAGCCTTGTCGGTGGCCGACTGGCCCATGGCGATCTGCTCCTTGGCGAGCTCGAGCATGACCTTCTCCTTTTCCAGCCCCAGGTCGGGTACTGAGGTATTGTTGTGAATTTCAGGCGAATGGCCAGTAGGATGGCCGTTAGCAGGCTGTCTTGGCGGCAGAAAAAAGCCTGCTGAAACGTTTAATCTGATCAGGTGGTCACGGTACTCGATAATCTTCCGACGAAAAAGCCCCATCCTGTCGGACAATTGCGACAATGGTCGCCTGCGCGGGGTGCATCGACTGGGTCAAACTACCCGGTCAGGGCTCGCCGCCAGCCCCGGTAACAACAAGGAAAACTCGGTGAAACTCAGCGATATCGCCCGTCTGGCCGGTGTGTCCGTGACCACTGCCAGTTACGTCATCAATGGCAAGGCCGAACAGCAGCGCATCAGCAACAGCACTGTCGAGCGCGTGCGGGCCGTGGTCGAGGCCCATGGCTTCACGCCCAACCCCCAAGCCGCCGGCCTGCGCAGCCGCCACACGCGGACCTTGGGCTTCATTCTCCCGGATCTGGAGAACCCGAGCTATGCGCGCATCGCCAAGCAGCTCGAACAAGGCGCCCGCGCCCGGGGTTACCAATTACTGATCGCCAGCAGCGATGACCAGCCCGACAGCGAACGCCAGTTGCAGCAGCTGTTCCGTGCCCGGCGTTGCGATGCACTGTTCGTCGCCAGTTGCCTGCCAGCACAGGACGACAGCTACCGCGAACTGCAGGACAAGGGCCTGCCGGTGATCGCCATCGACCGGCGCCTGGATCCGGCGCACTTCTGTTCGGTGATCAGCGACGACCTCGATGCCAGCCGGCAACTGACCGAAAGCCTGCTGAACACCGCACCACGCAGCATCGCGTTGATCGGCGCGCGACCGGAACTGTCAGTCAGCCAGGCCCGCGCCGGTGGCTTCGACCAGGCCCTGGAGGGCAAAGAACTGGACGTGCGGCGCTATCAGGGCGAAGCCTTCAGCCGTGAGTGCGGCCAGCGTCTGATGCAGCGGCTGATCGATGAATTGGGCGGCCTCCCAGATGCCTTGGTGACCACCTCCTATGTGCTGTTGCAAGGGGTGTTCGACGCCTTGCAAGCGCGCCCGGCTGGCGAGCGCCAGCTGCAGTTGGGCACTTTTGGTGACAACCAGTTGCTCGACTTCCTGCCCCTGCCGGTGAACGCCATGGCCCAGCAGCACGCGCAGATCGCCGCCACGGCCCTGGAGCTGGCCCTGGCGGCAATCGAGGAAAAACGCTACGAACCGGGTGTGCATGCCATCGGTCGAACGTTCAAGCAACGTATCGCCAAGGCCTGAGCATGCGCCTGATCGACACCCACACCCACCTCGACTTCCCCGACTTCGACGCCGACCGCACGCGCTTGCTGGACAACGCGGCGGCGCGCGGGGTGGAGCGCATGGTGGTGCTGGGTGTCTTCCAGGGTAATTTCCAGCGGGTCTGGGACCTGGCCTGTGCCGATCGACGCCTGGTCGCCGCTCTGGGCCTGCACCCTATCTACCTTGACCAACATCGTCCCGAGCATGTGCTCGAGTTGCGCCAATGGCTCGAACGCCTGCGCGGCGACCGGCGCCTGTGCGCCGTGGGCGAGTTCGGCCTGGACTACTACGTCGAGACCCTGGACCGCCAACGCCAACAGGACCTGTTCGAAGCCCAACTGCAGATGGCATGCGACTTCCAACTGCCGGCATTGCTGCACGTGCGCCGCAGCCATGCCCAGGTCATCGCCACGCTCAAGCGCTACAAGCCAAGCCGCGCTGGCGTGATCCACGCCTTCGCCGGCAGTTACGAAGAAGCCCGTGAGTACATCAGGCTGGGCTTCAAGCTTGGCCTGGGCGGTGCCGCGACCTGGCCGCAGGCGCTGCGCCTGCGCAAGACCATCGCCCGACTACCGCTGGACAGCGTGGTGCTGGAAACGGATGCCCCCGACATGGCACCGGCCATGTTTCCTGGGGTGCGCAACAGCCCCGAACATCTACCGGAAATCGCCGCAGCGCTGGCCAGCGTGATGGCGGTGGATGTCGAGGTGCTGGCCGATGCCAGCACACGCAATGCCCTGGCGCTTTTCGACTGACGAGGTGCCGATTGCCAGGCGCTGGGCGGGCACATCCCTGGTAAATCTGCCAGTTGTGGCAGTTATGACACGACTCCTATCCTCTGGGCTCACACACGGAGGATCAACCATGAGCAACGGTCAAATTCAAGCATTCGTCGACGGTCAGATGGAGGCAACAGTCTCCTGGGCGGGCGGCAGCGAAACCCTCAAGATCAACCACGACGTCTTCGTCAGCGACCAGCATGCAAGTGTCAGCATTCAAGGCTGGGCACTATTTAATGCAGACCGCCGTTACTACGTCGTCGACATCTGGCTGCCGCGAAAAGACCTCGGTCTGCCCAAGCATGAGATGGGCTACGGCGAAGAAGCACCGGCCGGCGCCTACCTTGGGTCCAATACCGACAGCGGCAGTGGTTTTGCCAAGAGCGGCCTGATCCATGACACCGAGTGGAACGAGAGCACTGGCCTGTTCAAGACCAACTTCGAGTTCGTGGTCGATACCGACACAGCCGAGGAAGTGAAGGTCAAAGGCAGCGTGGTCGTGAACAAACTCAAGCGCCAGCAGGTGTAAGCGAACGAGCCTGCACTGCAGGGCAGGCTCTGCTCGCGACTATCAGAGCAACACCGTCCACAGCGCGAAACCGGCATACCACAGCACCGCGCAGCGCTGTAGCAGTTCCCACAGGCTGTCCAGCCTGGCTAGGCCGCGCTGGTCATCCTCCTCCTCGGGGATGTCGTCAGCCACCCGCCCGACCCGGGCCACCAAATGTCCGGCACCGATGTGCCAATTCAGCAATTCATGCAACATCAACCGCATGACCGCGACGAAGTTGCCCACCAGGGCGAAGCTCAGGGTCAGCACCCGCACCGGCAGCCAGTCCATGATATGGCGCAGTTGCTCGGCACGCGCCTTGAGTGCCGGTTGCCCACTGTTGCCGGCTGTCAGCGCCAGCAAGCGGTAGGCCAGGGCCGCACCAGGGCCAAGCACGAAATACCAGAAGATCACTGCGAAAAAGCTCTGGTAAGCCTGCCACAACAGATAACCCTGGACCCGCACCAGCAGGCCGCGAGGGGTATCGGCCTGCAGGCCGAGATCGCGCTCTGCCACATGCAGCGCCGCTTGTTCGTCTCCGCGCCGCCAGGCATCGCGAAACGGCCCCAGAGCAGCCTTGGTTTCGCCACGCCCCAGGCTGTAGATCAGCACGAGCAGATGCACCGGCAAGGCCAACAAACCATAGGCAACCGGTTCCAGCACATGCAACAACAACATCAACAGCGCCACCGGCGCCGCCACCAGAATGGCCAGGGTCCACCAGGGATGGACCTTGCCGCTTCTTTCCAGGCGGGTCAGCTCGCCGATGAAGAACCCGTCATGCTGCACCCGCTTACGCCAGGCAGAGAACTTCTCGACCCACAGCACCAGCACCAACACCAGAAAACTCATGCCTTGTCCTCGTTGCTCTGCAGGGATCGCCGGTAGCGTTGCCAGTCGAAGGCCGGACCGGGATCGGTCTTGCGCACCGGAGCAATATCACAGTGCCCCTGGATGTGATCCACGTCGATCCGCGGGAACGCTGCGCGGATCTGCCGGGTCAGTTGCGTCAGTACGTTGTACTGGGCTTCGGTGTAGGGCAGTTCGTCGGTGCCTTCGAGCTCGATGCCGATGGAAAAGTCATTGCACCCTTCACGGCCCTGGAAGCACGACACACCGGCATGCCAGGCACGATCGAGCAGCGAGACGAACTGGGTCACGGCGCCATCGCGTTCGATGAACAGGTGTGCCGACACCGTCAGATGACAGATGTCCTTGAAGTAAGGATGTTCGTCAGGGTCGAGGCGGTTCTGGAAAAACGCCTGCACTTTGCCCGTGCCAAAACAGGCCGGAGGCAGGCTGATGTTATGGATGACCAGCAGCGAAATCGCTTCGCCCTCGGGGCGGGCGTTGAAGTTGGGCGAAGGGCAGTGGTCGATTCCGCCGAACCAGCCCGTGGCACGGTCCAATTGCATGGGAAGATCCTGAGAAAGCGCCGGTACAGGCCCGCAGTATGCCTTGCGGCTGTGGCCATTTGCATGTAAATCCTGGCGCACTCAATGCCGCGTGCCTTGGCGCAGGCCTGCGAGCACCGTTTGTAGCGCCCGCTCGAACAGCAGGCCGTCATCCAGCAGCCGCACATCGCCGCGCCGCAGCGCCTGCGCCAAGCCAGCCGCACTCCACTGGCGAACCTTCAGGCCGCTGCGGTTGGCGAACACCAGCCGATCACTGCCATCCAAACGGGCCACCAACTTGCAGCGCAGCGCCTGGCCCTCATCGCAGACCTCGACCCAGGCGCCCAACTGCAGGCGCTGCACCTGACGCAACGGCTGCACCAGATCATCGAGAGGACGCAGCGGTGCGCAGGCCAGCTCCTCGGCCAGCACCAGGACGATGTCTTCTTCGACCTGAACCTCGGTCATGGCTGGATCGCCATCGTCAACGCTCGCCGGCTGAGCGGCGCAGGCGCGCAGGTGCAGTTGCTGCAACTGCAGAAAGAACGCACGGGTCACCGCCGAATCCAACGCCACGCCGGCCAATCCGTCACGTAGCGCTTTGAGCAACCCTGGCACCTGCTGCAGCAAATGCTCACGGGCACGCAGGTCATGGTGCGGGACGACACTGCCCAGCAGCATGTCCAGGGTGGTCAACGCGTCGCGCCAAGGTGCGGAGGCCTCACCGTGCTTGAGCAGGACCATCAGCATGACCTGACTCCACCCTTGCACCACCATGTTCAGCACGCCTGCTGGCAGACGCCGGCCCCGCAGACGTGCATTGAGCGCCCGCTGCACCTGCAGGCGTGCTTGCAGCGTCCGCACCCTGCCCTCTTCGGCATCGCGGGTGCGCTGTTCGAACAAGGCCGAACGCCGACGCTCATCCTGATTGAAGGCAAGAAAGTCCTCGAGCAGCTCGGCGAATAGCTCCGGGTCGTCATCGAATTCGTTGAGCAGGCGCTGGACAGTGCGCTCGATACGCAGGTGCAGGCTGTCACGCAGGCCGTCATCGTTGGATTCCCAGCCGATTGCAGCAGCAGCCATTTCGTCGAGCAGTCGCCGGGCGGGATGACTGGCGCGAACCAGAACGCTCTTGTCCAGGAGCGCCACCTTGAGCAGCGGGATGTGCAGACGACCGATCAGGGCCCGCAGGCGGGTTGGCAAGTTGTCGTCAGCCTGGATGAAATCGAACAGCAAGCCGACCAGGCAGATCATGTCTTCATCGGCGTGACTGAGCCGGCATGGCGTTGCGCTGCGTGCACCGACACGCCGCAACAGCACGCCAAGTTGCTGGCCAGGGTCGAAATCATTGGCCTCGAACGTGGCTGGAACCTGATGCTGCAAGTGCGTCAGCAGACGCAGCAAGTCGGCGCGGCTCAGCAGCTGGGCCACGCCGATCGCCTGCACAGGCACGGGCGATCGACGGTCAGGTGCCAAGAGGCCCTGTACGGCATCGAACAGCGCCTGGCCGGCAAGGTCGGCGTGCTCGTCTTGGTGGGCGGCGCTCGGGCGCTGACGAGCATTGCTGCGCCGGTCCTCGGCACGTCGACGCGGCAACGCCGGCAGGTCGGGCAAGATACCGGCATCGGCGAGCAGTTGGTTGGCATCGTCGTAGACCAGGTACAAATCACGCAGCACATGACGCTCGAAGAGCTTCAGCAGGATTGCCCTGACGCGCGGGCCGAGCCCGAGGCTGCGCGCGGCATCGATGAACAGCTCGCACAACGGCGCAGGTGCGAGTGGGTTGCTCTGTTCGGGCAGAGCTCGATCGAGCAGCGCGTGCAAACGCTGCAGCAACTGGCCGAGCGCCAGGCCATCGCGCGAGAGGGCGCGGGCGACCAGGGCCTCTGCTCCGCTATCACGCTCCAGGGACACCTCTGCCGTTGTCGCCGGTGCAGCGGTCTGCCCCAGGCGGGCGAAGGCGCCATAGAACCCATCGAGCACATGGCGCTCGATGCCCTTGCGCTTGAGGCGCAGGTCACGCATGGCTTCGAAGCACAGATTCTGTTCACGGCGGTCGGTGGCTTTGTCGGCCATTTCGAAAAGGCTGTCATCGGCATTATCGAACAAGGCCTGCAGACCGTGACGCAATTGCAATGCGGCTTTGTCACGCACCTGCAGGAGCAGTAGCGGAAGGCCGGGCAAATAGTTACCCCGCTCGATGGCGGCTGCCAGCGGCACCACCTTGCCTTCTGTATGCATCCTTGTCTCCTTGTTCGGCACGCTTTGGAACGCCGGCGTCGGGACGCTGGCAGGCAAAAGACCGCCAAATCGGGAAATTGCTCAACCGTCCTGACCAAAGGCGCGGTGGCCCGCACATCCCCTCCACTTACCGCCTCGACTTACCCCCTCAAATGGATCCATGTCATCAAATAGGTTCGATAACCGAACAAAAAATAGTCAAGCAATAATCTTCATAAGCTTTTGATTTAACTAGCATCTTTGAAGGAAGACAATTCATGAAGAGGTCAGCACGAGGAATCTCAGCGACGAAGCCCCTTCAGACGATATTGTTTATGGATCCATCATCTGATTGATTAGCGCCTGACTACGGTCGGAGCCCTCCTGCCGTACGCGACAACAATTACAAAAGGGTTCAGTCATGAATGGCCTACCAGGGGCACGGAACCGACAAGGTTCCCTCAGCTTAGCGTGCCTGCGCACCTCCCTCTTCTCCACTGCGGTCGAGTCCGATCAACAGGTGACTCCATGAGCATGGATATCAAACAGCGGCTGGATGACGAGCCGATGGTCGGTTTCCAGTATCTGGCCATCGGTATCTGCATCGTCCTGAACATGATCGATGGTTTCGACGTACTGGTCATGGCTTTCACCGCGGCCTCGGTTTCGGCGCAATGGAACCTGAGCGGTGCACAGGTGGGGCTACTGCTCAGCGCTGGCCTGTTCGGCATGGCGGCCGGCTCATTGTTCATCGCCCCCTGGGCCGACCGCTTCGGCCGCCGCCCCTTGATTCTCGTCTGCCTGGCGCTTTCCGGGGTGGGCATGCTGCTCTGCGCCCTGAGCCAAAGCCCGCTGCAACTGGCGTTGTTGCGCGGCCTGACCGGGCTGGGGATCGGCGGCATTCTGGCCAGCAGCAACGTCATCGCCAGCGAATATGCCAGCAAGCGCTGGCGGGGCCTGGCAGTGAGCCTGCAATCGACCGGCTATGCCTTGGGCGCGTCCCTCGGCGGCTTGCTCGCGGTATGGTTGCTGGGACATTGGGGCTGGCGTTCGGTGTTTTTGTTCGGCGGCATCGTGACGGTGCTGGTGATCCCGCTAGTGCTGCTGTGGCTACCCGAATCGCTGGATTTCCTGCTCGCCCGACGCCCGGCCAATGCCTTGGCGAGGGTCAACCGCCTGGCTGCTCGCCTCGGCCACCCGGCACTGGCACAGCTCCCTCCCCCCCTCGCCCATACCCGCGGCACCACCGGTGGTTTCAGACAACTGCTCGCGCCCTCGCTGCGGCGCACCACCCTGGTGATCTGGTTGCTGTTCTTCCTGGTGATGTTCGGCTTCTATTTCGTCATGAGTTGGACCCCGAAACTACTCGTCGCAGCAGGCCTGTCGGCCCAACAGGGCATCACCGGCGGAGTGTTGCTGAGCGTTGGCGGCATCATCGGCGCCGCGCTGATCGGCGGCCTGTCCTCACGCTGGCCATTGAGCCGGGTGTTGTCGATATTCATGCTCATCACAGCGGGGCTGTTGGTGCTGTTCGTGGCCAACGGCGCTTCGGTCGCGATGGCGCTGGCTTTGGGCCTGCTGATCGGCTTGTTCTCCAATGGCTGCGTGGCAGGGCTGTATGCGCTCTCGCCAGCGGTGTATGACGCGTCGGTGCGCGCCACTGGCGTTGGCTGGGGTATCGGCATCGGTCGTATCGGCGCGATCCTCTCGCCTACCGTAGCGGGCGTCCTGCTCGATGGTGGCTGGCAACCGCTGCATTTGTATGGCGTGTTCGCCAGTGTATTCGTCATCGCCGCCGGCTGCCTGCTGTTGCTGCGGCGTGCCGCCACTCCTGCACGGCCAGAACTGGCCAACGCCTGACCCAAGCCGCCCGACAGCCCTCAGCGACGACGAGCCCGAATCGCTCGCCTTCGCTGAGGGCTGTTTGCGTTATCGGCACAGCTCAAGTCCGTGGTGAAGCGCCGGTGCGCCCACAATGAGCGACCACAACTCCAGTCCTTACGCTAAGATGGCCGCTCATGCCTCAAGAGTTGCCTGGATGAGTAAACCCGGTCAGATGGTGCTGGTTGCGTTGCGCAAGATGATCGCCTCGGGCGAACTGGCGGCCGGCGCGCGATTGATGGAAGTACCGACCGCCGAACTGTTCGGTGTGTCACGCATGCCGGTGCGCATGGCATTTCGCACCCTCGAGCAGGAAGGCCTGCTGGTGCGCTTTGGCGGCCGTGGCTTTCAGGTGCGCTCGGTCAGCGAAGAGGACATCGCCGGCGCGGTCGAGGTACGCGGTGTGCTGGAAGGTCTGGCCGCCCGCCAGGCAGCGGAGCGTGGTCTGTCGCCGGCAGCGCGCGAAGCCCTCCAGCAGTGCCTGGCCGAGGGGGACCAGCTGTTCGACAAGGGCTTCGTGACCGAGGAAGACCTGGACGCCTACCACGATCTCAACATGCGTTTTCATCAGGTGATCGTCGCGGCCAGTCACAACCCGGCGATTGCCGATGCCCTGGCGCGCAACGATCACTTGCCGTTCGCCTCGGTCACCGCACTGGCCATCGACCGCCACGACCTGGCGCGCGAGTACCGCCGCTTCAACTTCGCCCACATGCAGCATCACGCGGTGTTCGATGCCCTGGTCAACGGCCAGGGTGCCCGCGCCGAGGCGATCATGCGCGAGCACGCCAATGCCACCTTGCGCTATGCCGAAACCTTCGGCAGCGCCAAGGCCGACCCACGCATGAAGGTCATTCTGCCAGCATCCTGAGCCAGGTCAGATATCCAGCACCAGCAGCGGCGTCTTGGAGCGAGAGCAGCATGGCGTGAACTGATCGTTCAACGCCTGCTCCTGCTCGGTGAGGAACAGATCGCGATGATCGGGCGTGCCCTGCAGCACACGGGTCAGGCAGGTACCGCAAATACCCTGCTCGCAGGAAACGGCGATTTCGATTCCATGGCGCTCCAACACCTGCACCACGCTCTGGTCTGCCGGCACCTCGAAGACCTCGCCGGTGCTGCCCACCTGGACCGAGAAACTGCCATCGCCGCTGGTATCGAGCGCAGCAGCAGCGAAGTACTCCCGGTGCAGGTTGGCTTCTTGCCAGCCCAGCGACCTGGCGCTTTCCAGTACGTGCTGCATGAAACCACCAGGGCCACAGACATACAGGTGAACATCGTCATGCGCACCGCCCAATACCTGGGCGATATCCAGCGCGGTCTCCGGTTGTTCATCGAAGTGCACGAACAGGCGGTCGGCAAACGGCGAGTGACGAATGCGCTCGAGGAATGCCGCACGCTCACAGGAACGGGCGCAGTAATGCAATTCGAAATCCGCGCCGCTGTGCGACAACTGCTCGGCCATGCACAGGATTGGCGTGATGCCGATGCCACCGGCGAACAACAGGCTACGCCGAGCCCCCGCAGTCAGCGGGAACAGGTTACGCGGCTCGCTGATACGCAGACTTGCGCCTGCGCCAACCTGCTGGTGGAGGCTGCGCGAACCGCCGCGTGAAGCGGGGTCGTCGAGCACGCCGATCAGATAGCGGTGGCGTTCTTCAGGGTGATTGCACAGGGAGTACTGACGTACCAGCCCACCGGGCAGGTGCACATCGATGTGCGCGCCGGCACTGAAGGCCGGCAGCGGGCTGCCATCGGCAGCGGCCAGTTCGAAGCTGCAGATACCCAGGGCTTCATCGTTGCGGGATACCACTACGGCATCGATCATGTCGGATCCTCCTCAGGCTGGCGTCGCGCTGGTGGCGATCAGTTCCGGTTGGGCTGCGCGCTCCTTGGCGATCCACCGCTCCAGCACCTTGCGCGACTGCACACCACCGGCATCGATATTGAGCTTGAGCAGGTTACGTTCGGGGTAGGCGAGCAGGTTCTGCTGTTGGCGTTCGAGCATTTCCAGGTCTTCGCTGAAGATCTTGCCCTGGCCTTCACGGATGTTGTCGGTCAGGGTCTGGTCGTGGGCGGCGAAGTTGCGTGCCATGCCCCAGAAGTACCAGATAGAGGTATCGGTTTCCGGCGTGATGAAATCGACCACGATGCTCGAAGCCTTGTGCTGGGGCTCGGCGTGGTAGCCGCCCTTGCCGGCATGGGCAACGCCGACTTCGATCAGGACATGGCTCGGCGGGGTGAAGCGGCAGATCTGCCAGCGATCCACCGGCACATCGTCAGCCAGGCCATTGCCACGCAGGGCCATGCGCCAGAACGGCGGTGCCATGATGTTTTCCATGTGGCGCGCAGTGACCACTTCGTCACCTGTGACAGTGGTGACAGGGGGCGCTTCGTCGATTTCCTTCTGGCCGATGCTGGAGGCATGGACATAGGTTTCATGGGTGAGATCCATCAGGTTATCGATCATCAACCGGTAGTCGCAACCGATGTGGAACAAGCCGCCGCCGTAGGCCCACTCGTCACTGACCGCCCACTCCAGGTGCGGGATCAGGCTCGCATCGGCCTGCGCCTGGTCGCCAGGCCAGACCCAGACGAAGCCATAGCGTTCGACCACAGCGAAGGTCTTGTTGCAGGGAAAGCCGCGAACTCGCTGCCCCGGCATGGAGACAGTCTTGCCGTCACAGCCCATCACCAGGCCGTGATAACCACATACCAGGTTCCCGTCTTCGACGTAGCCCAGCGACAGCGGCGCGCCACGGTGCGGACAGAAGTCCTCGACTGCGCAAACACGGCCCTCGTGACCGCGATAGAAAACGATCTTTTCCCCGCAGATCTGTCGACCCAGAGGTTTTTCGGCAATTTCGTCAGGGGTGCAAGCGACGTACCAGGTGTTTTTTGGGTACATGGAGGCTCTCCGGCATGTTGTTTTTATTTAATGGATCCATTAAATCCACGAACAACGTTGGCAGTCAATGTAAATACGGCTATGCATTCGTAATCCGTGCGATTACCGGCCCACATATGGATCCATTAAAGCAACCTCTGGCCTGTTCGAGCACCCTGCCGGCACACGCGGTCTGCTGTACACAGCCGCCTCCCCTACCCGATAATCGCGACACCTAGCTTGTGGAGCCGACCATGCCGAACCTACGCCTCGCCGACCTGACTGCCGAAATCGAAGCCAACGTGCGCCGTGCGTTGCTGGAAGACATCGGCAGCGGCGACATCACCGCGCAACTGATCCCCGCCGAGCGCCTGGCCAAGGCCACCATCATTACCCGCGAGGATTGCGTGGTCGCCGGCACTGCCTGGGTCGATGCGGTGTTCCGTCAACTCGATCCCCGGGTTGCGGTACATTGGCAGGTCGCCGACGGCGATCAGGCCAAGGCCAACCAGGCATTGTTCCACCTCGAAGGACCAGCTCGTTCGCTGCTCAGTGGCGAGCGCGCAGCGCTCAACTTCCTGCAGATGCTTTCAGGCGTCGCTACCCGCGCGCACTTCCTCGCCGGGCTGGTGGCAGGCACCCAGGTGCGCCTGCTCGATACCCGCAAGACTTTGCCTGGGCTGCGCCTGGCACAGAAGTACGCGGTCACCTGCGGCGGCTGCCACAATCACCGCATCGGCCTGTACGACGCTTTCCTGATCAAGGAAAACCACATTGCCGCCTGCGGAGGCGTGGCAGAGGCAGTGACCGCGGCGCACCGCATCGCGCCAGGCAAACCGGTTGAGATCGAAGTGGAGAGCCTGGACGAATTGCGTCAGGCGCTGGACGCCGGTGCCGACATCGTGATGCTCGACGAACTGACCCTCGATGAAATGCGCGAAGCCGTGCGCATCAATGCCGGCAAGGCCAAGCTGGAAGCCAGTGGCGGGGTCAACGAAAGCACCTTGCGGGTGATTGCCGAAACCGGCGTGGACTATATCTCGATTGGCGCGATGACCAAGGATGTCAAGGCAGTGGACCTGTCGATGCGCTTGAGTCTTTGAGGTAGCCCCCGCGAATTCGGCATTGCGCGGACAAAAAAACCGGCCCAGGGCTAATGCCAGTCAGTTAAGGTCTCATGCTCATCTATTGGGGCCGCGTTGCGGCCTTCGCGGGTCTGGGCTGCGCTGTCGCGCAGAGAACCATGGTCCTTGTGGGAGCGGGCTTGTCCGGCGAATGGGGCGACGCGGTGAATGGCACCGGCTTCGCCGGTGTTCGCGGGACAAGCCCGCTCCCACAGGTTCTACGCTCGAATCAAG
>NZ_SMTE01000023.1 GCF_004357765.1 Pseudomonas putida
TGATGGTTATGTAAGACTTCAGGTGTTGTCACCTATGTGAACGAACTTTTGTGTAACCCATGAGGGTGACCCGTACACGGAAGGGGCCAGTAGCGCCACTACACACAATGGATCAGCCCACGATCTAGATGCCAAGCCAAGCCAAGCCAAGCCAAGCCAAGCTCCCCGACAATCCGTGAAGAACCGGTTTTGCGGTGCACGCCTCACCAGGCTGAGCTACTACACCCGCGGTGCCTATCATCACGAAGCCGCTTCCACCTCCAGAAACGCCGCTTCAAGCAACTGCCGCGTATAGGGATGCTGCGGCGCATGGAAAATCGCCTGCGCATCCCCTTGTTCCACAACGTGTCCATGACGGATGACCATCAACTGATGGCTCAGCGCCTTGACCACCGCCAGGTCATGGCTGATGAACAGGTAGGTCAGGTTGTACTTCTGTTGCAGATTGCGCAGCAGCTCCACCACCTGGCGTTGCACGGTGCGGTCCAGTGCCGAGGTCGGTTCGTCGAGCAGGATCAGGGCAGGTTTGAGCACCAATGCCCGGGCGATGGCGATGCGCTGGCGCTGGCCACCGGAGAACTCATGGGGGTAACGGTGGCGGGTGTGCGGGTCCAGGCCGACTTCCTTCAGCGCGGCGATGATCGCCGCTTCCTGTTCCTCGGCGGTGCCGATGCGGTGGATGCGCAAGCCTTCGCCGACGATTTCCGCCACCGACATGCGCGGGCTGAGACTGCCAAAGGGGTCCTGGAACACTACCTGCATTTCCCGCCGCAGTGGCCGCACCTGCTTCTGGTTCATGTCTTCCAGGGCCTGGCCGTGGAAGCGGATGCCGCCGCGGCTGGCGATCAGGCGCAGGATCGCCAGGCCCAAGGTCGACTTGCCTGAGCCGCTTTCGCCGACGATGCCCAAGGTCTGGCCCTGAGGCAGGCTGAAATTGATGCCATCGACCGCCTTCACATGGTCGACCGTCTTGCGCAGCAGGCCCTTCTTGATCGGAAACCAGACCTTGAGGTCGTCGACTTCCAGCAGCGGCGCGCCGACCGGGTTGTGCGCGGGCAGGCCGCTGGGTTCTGCGTTGATCAGCATCTGTGTGTAGGGATGCTGCGGCGAGCTGAACAGTGTGGCGCAGTCGGCCTGCTCGACGATCTGCCCACGCTGCATCACGCATACCCGATGGGCGATGCGTCGTACCAGATTGAGGTCGTGACTGATCAGCAGCAGCGCCATGCCCAAACGTGCCTGCAGCGCTTTGAGCAGGTCGAGAATCTTGAGCTGCACGGTGACGTCGAGCGCCGTGGTCGGTTCGTCGGCAATCAGCAGTTCCGGCTCGTTGGCCAAGGCCATGGCGATCATCACCCGTTGGCGCTGGCCGCCGGAGAGCTCGTGGGGCAAGGCCTTGAGGCGCTTGCGGGGCTCGGGAATACCGACCATCTCCAGTAACTCGAGGGTGCGCGCGGTGGCTTGCTTGCCGGTCAGCCCCTTGTGCAGCAGAAGGATCTCGTTAATCTGCTTCTCGATGCTGTGCAGCGGATTCAGCGACGTCATCGGCTCCTGGAAAATCATGGCGATCCGGTCGCCGCGGATGCGCTGCATGGCCTTCTCGCCCTGCTGTAGCAGGTCCTTGCCCTGGTACTGGATGCTGCCGCTGGGGTGGCGAGCGAGCGGGTAGGGCAGCAGGCGCAGGATCGAATGGGCGGTGACCGACTTGCCCGAGCCGCTTTCGCCGACCAGCGCCAGGGTCTCGCCCTTGCGGATATCGAAGCTGATGCCGTCGACCACGCGATTGACGTGTTCGCCGGTGACGAACTCCACCGCCAGGTCACGCACTTCGATCAGGTTCTGTTCACTCATGTCACTTCCTCGGGTCGAAGGCATCGCGGGCGGATTCGCCGATGAACACCAGCAGGCTCAGCATGATCGCCAGCACGGCGAAGGCACTGATACCCAGCCACGGCGCTTGCAGGTTGGACTTGCCCTGGGCCACCAGTTCACCCAGCGAGGGGGCCCCCGGTGGCAGGCCGAAGCCAAGGAAGTCCAGGGCGGTGAGGGTGCCGATGGCGCCGGTGAGGATGAACGGCATGAAGGTCATGGTCGAGATCATCGCGTTGGGCAGGATGTGCCGGTACATGATCGCGCCATTGCGCATGCCCAAGGCGCGGGCGGCACGCACGTATTCGAGGTTGCGCCCGCGCAGGAATTCGGCCCGCACCACGTCCACCAGGCTCATCCACGAGAACAGCAGCATGATCCCTAGTAACCACCAGAAATTGGGTTGCACGAAGCTGGCCAGGATGATCAGCAGGTACAGCACCGGCAGGCCAGACCAGATCTCCAGGAAACGTTGTCCGGCAAGGTCGACCCAGCCGCCGTAGAAGCCCTGCAAGGCGCCTGCGATCACGCCGATGATCGAGCTCAGCACGGTCAGCGTCAGGGCGAACAGCACCGACACGCGGAAACCATAGATCACCCGAGCCAGCACGTCGCGGCCTTGGTCGTCGGTGCCCAGCCAGTTGTCCGCCGAGGGCGGGGCCGGGGCAGGCACCTGCAGGTCATAGTTGATGCTCTGGTAACTGAAGGGGATGGGCGCCCACAGGATGAAACTGTCTTTCTTGGCCAGCAGTTCGCGGATGTACGGGCTCTTGTAGTTGGCCTCCAGCGGGAATTCGCCGCCGAAGGTGGTTTCCGGGTAGCGCTTGAATGCCGGGAAGTACCACTGGCCGTCGTAGCGCACTGCGATCGGCTTGTCGTTGGCGATCAGTTCGGCACCCAGGCTCAGGCCGAACAGGATGAGGAACAACCACAGCGACCACCAGCCGCGACGGTTGGCCTTGAAGCGCTCGAAGCGCCGGCGATTGAGAGGGGACAAGGCCATGTCAGTGCTCCCGGCTGGCGAAGTCGATGCGCGGATCGACCAGGGTGTAAGTGAGGTCGCCGATCAGCTTCACCACCAGCCCCAGCAGGGTGAAGATGAACAAGGTGCCGAACACCACCGGATAGTCGCGGTTGATCGCTGCCTCGAAGCTCATCAGTCCCAGGCCGTCGAGGGAGAAGATCACCTCGATGAGCAGGGAACCGGTGAAGAAGATGCCGATGAACGCCGAGGGGAATCCGGCGATGACCAGCAGCATGGCGTTGCGGAACACGTGCCCGTAGAGCACCCGCGACCGACTCAGGCCTTTGGCCTTGGCGGTGATCACGTACTGCTTGTTGATCTCGTCGAGGAAGCTGTTCTTGGTCAGCAGGGTCATGGTGGCGAAGTTGCCGATGACCAGTGCGGTGATCGGCAGCACCAGGTGCCAGAAGTAGTCGAGGATCTTGCCGGTGGTGCTCAGTTCGTCGAAGTTGTTCGAGGTCAGTCCGCGCAGCGGGAACCAGTCGAAGTAGCTGCCGCCGGCGAACAGCACGATCAGCAGGATGGCGAACAGGAATGCCGGGATGGCATAGCCGACGATGATCGCCGAACTGGTCCAGACGTCGAAGTGGCTACCGTGGCGCACCGCTTTGGCGATGCCCAGCGGGATCGACACCAGGTACATGATCAAGGTGCTCCACAGCCCCAGCGAGATCGATACCGGCATCTTCTCGGCGATCAGGTCGATGACCTTGGCGTCGCGGAAGAAGCTGTCGCCAAAGTCGAGTCGGGCGTAGTTCTTGATCATGATCCACAGGCGTTCCGGCGCCGACTTGTCGAAGCCATACATCTTCTCGATCTCGGCCACCAGCGCCGGGTCCAGGCCCTGGGCACCGCGGTAGTTGGAGCCGGCCACCGAGACTTCGGCACCGCCGCCGGCGATGCGGCTGGTGGCGCCCTCGAAGCCTTCGAGCTTGGCGATCATCTGTTCGACCGGGCCGCCGGGGGCGGCCTGGACGATGACGAAGTTGATGATCAGGATGCCGAACAGGGTCGGGATGATCAGCAGCAGGCGCCGCAGGATGTAGGCCAGCATGTCAGTTCGCCTCGTCTGCGGGCGCCTCGGTGACCGTTGGGGTCACCTCGGGTTTGATCCACCAGGTGTCGATTCCCACGTCGTACCGGGGCGATACCTTGGGATGGCCGATGTGGTTCCAGTAGGCCACGCGCCAGGTCTTGATGTGCCAGTTGGGGATCACGTAGTAGCCCCACAGCAGCACGCGGTCCAGGGCCCGGGTGTGGTTGATCAGGCTCTGGCGCGAGTCGGCGTTGATCAGTTGCTCCACCAACTGATCGATAGCCGGGTCGCGCAGGCCGATGAAGTTGCGGCTGCCTGGATTGTCGGCGGCGGCGCTGGTCCAGTACTCGCGCTGTTCGTTGCCCGGCGAACTGGATTGCGGGAAGCCGCCGACGATCATGTCGAAGTCGCGCGAGCGCAGGCGGTTGATGTACTGGGATACGTCGACACGGCGGATATTGAGCTCGATGCCAAGATCGGCGAGGTTGCGCTTGAAGGGCAGCAGCACGCGTTCGAACTCGGTCTGCGCGAGAAGAAACTCGATGCTCACCGGTTTACCCTGGGCATCGACCATCTTGTCGTCGACGATCTTCCAGCCGGCTGCCTGCAACAGATGGTAGGCCTTGCGCTGCTGGTCGCGGATCATTCCGCTGCCATCGCTCACCGGGTTGTGGAAGGCTTCGCTGAAGACCCGTTCGGGGACCTTGCCACGCAGCGGTTCGAGAATGCGCAGCTCGTCGTCGCTGGGCAGGCCGCGGGCGGCCATCTCGGAGTTTTCGAAGTAGCTACCGGTGCGGGTGTAGGCGCCGTTGAACAGCTGCTTGTTGGTCCACTCGTAGTCCAGCAACTGGCTCAGCGCTTCGCGTACACGGATATCCTGGAACACCGGGCGGCGCAGGTTGAAGATGAAGCCTTGCATACCCGTGGGGTTGCCGTTGGGCAGTTCTTCCTTGATCAGGCGGCCCTCGCGCACCGGTGGGACGTTGTAGGCGGTGGCCCAGTTCTTCGCGCTCATCTCCAGCCAGTAGTCGAACGCGCCGGCCTTCAGTGCCTCCAGGGCCACGGTGTTGTCGCGGTAGGCGTCGAAGGTCATGACATCGAAGTTGTACTGGCCGCGGTTGATCGGCAGGTCCTTGGCCCAGTAGTCCTTGAACCGCTCATAGCGGATCGAGCGCCCGGCCTTGACCTTGGCGATCTGGTACGGGCCACTGCCCAGCGGAATCTCCAGATTGCCGCGGGCGAAGTCGCGGTCCTGGTACCAATGCTTGGGCAGTACCGGCAGCTGCCCGAGGATCAGCGGCAGCTCACGGTTGTTCTTGTGCTTGAAGGTGAACCGCACGCGCAACGGGTCTTCAGCGACCACCTCGGCGACATCGGCGTAGTACTGCCGGTACAGCGGCGCGCCCTGGGTGGTCAGGGCATTGAAGGTGAACACCACGTCCTCGGCGCGGATCGGATGACCATCATGGAAGCGCGCCTCGGGACGCAGGTAGAAGCGTACCCAGCTGTTGTCCGGCGCTTTCTCGATCTTGCCGGCGACCAGGCCGTACTCGGTGAACGGCTCGTCCAGGCTCTGGCGCATCAAGGTGTCGTAGATCAGGCCCAAACCGTCGGCAGGCACGCCTTTGTTGATGTACGGATTGAGGCTGTCGAAACCACCGAAGCTGGACTGGCGGAATGTACCACCCTTGGGGGCGTCGGGATTGACGTAGTCGAAGTGCTTGAAGTCGGCCGGGTATTTCGGCGCCTCGTCGTAGAGGGTGAGCGCATGTTGCGGTGCGGCCAGGGCCGGAAGGCTCAGGCAGGCGAGCAGCAGGCTGCCTGCCAACCGGCGCAGGCGGGGCAATGGCGTCATTGGGCTTTCTCCGAAGTCTTGATCCACCAACTGTTCAACCCGAGTGTATAGGGCGGCGTGGTGACGAAGGCGAACCGGTTGCGGTAGGCCAGGCGATGGTTGTCCAGGTGCCAGTTGGGGATCATGTAGTACTGCCATGAGAGCACGCGGTCCAGAGCGCGGGCGGCGGCCACCTGATCATCGCGGGTGCGGGCGGCGAGAAGGGTGTCGAGCAAGTGGTCGACCACCGGGTCCTTGACCCCCGCGTAGTTCTTGCTGCCTTTGGTCGAGGCTTGGCTGGAGTGGAAATACAGCCATTGCTCCAGGCCCGGGCTCAAGGTCTGACTGAGTGTCATCAGGATCATGTCGAAGTCGAACTGGTCCAGGCGTTGTTTGTACTGGGCGCGGTCCACGGTACGCAAGTGGGCATCGATGCCGATACTTGCAAGGTTTTCGACATAGGGCTGCAGAATGCGTTCGAGATTCGGGTTGACCAGCAGAATCTCCATGCGCAGTTGCCGGCCCTTGGCGTTGACCAGGCGTTGGCCATCGAGCTTCCAGCCGGCCTGGCCGAGCAGGGCCAGCGCCTGGCGCAGGGTCTGGCGGTTGATGCCGCGGCCATCGGTATGGCTGACCTGGAAAGGCTGGGTGAACAGCGCGTCGGGCAGTTGCTCACGCCAGGGGGCCAGCAGCAGCCACTCCTTGCCGGTGGGCAGCCCGGTGGCCGCGAATTCGCTGTTTGGGTAGTAGCTGGTCGAGCGTCGGTAGGCACCGCTGAACAGGGCGCGGTTGGTCCACTCGAAGTCGAGCATCAGGCCCAGCGCCTGGCGTACGCGGGCGTCGCTGAACGTGGCGCGGCGGCTGTTCATGAACAGGCCTTGGGTCTGGGTCGGGATGCGGTGGGGAATCTGCGCCTTGATCACCTCGCCGCGGCGCACGGCCGGGAAGGTGTAGCCGTTGGCCCAATTCTTGGCCTGGTGTTCGATATAGATGTCGAATTCGCCGGCCTTGAATGCCTCGAACGCCACCGTGGCGTCGCGGTAGAACTCGTATTCGACACGGTTGAAATTGTATTTTCCGCGATTGACGGCAAGGTCCTTGCCCCAGTAGTTCTTGACCCGCGTGAACACCAGGCGGCGTCCGGGTTGCACCTCGGTAATGCGATACGGGCCGCTGCTCAGGGGCGGAGTGAAGGTGGTGGCCTTGAAGTCGCGGCCTTGCCAGTAGTGCTTGGGCAGCACAGGCATCTCGCCCAGGCGCAGGATCAGCAGCGGGTTGCCTGCGCGCTTGAACACGAAGCGGATGCGCAGCGGGCCGAGGATGTCGACGCGAGCGACTTCCTGCAAGTTGGTGCGGTAGATCGGATGGCCGTCCTTGAGCAAGGTGCGGTAGGAAAAGGCCACGTCCGCCGAGGTAATTGGCGTGCCGTCATGCCAGCGCGCTTCCGGGCGCAAGTTGAACACCACCCAGCTGCGATCCTCGCTGTACTCCACTGTGCGGGCGATCAGGCCATAACTGGAGGTGGCCTCGTCGCCGGAAGGGTCGTACTGGCCGGTGCCCACCATCAGCGTCTCGTTCAGTTCGCTGACGCCGTACTGCAGGAAGTTGGGCGTGGTGACTGGGCTGGTGCCCTTGAAGGTATAAGGGTTGAGCGTGTCGAAGGTGCCAAATGCCATGGCGCGCAAGGTGCCGCCCTTGGGCGCTTGCGGATTGACCCAGTCGAAATGAGTGAATGTGGCTGGGTACTTGAGCGTGCCGAACTGCGCGTATCCGTGGCTTTCGCTCACCATCGCGACTGCGGGAAAGCTCAAGGCCAGGCTGAGGAGCAGCAGGAGGGGACGTATCAAGGCGGCATCCGATCCAGAGGCGTTGGGCTTTGGTCGGAGTACAGTAACAGCTTGGCGGGATTGGAAAAAGAGGATGTCGGACGTGATTTCGGGATGCCCACGGCGCCTTGGACGGCGGCCTTGAGGGCCGCAGCGCGACCCCTGACATCAATGCAGCATCAAGGACATCCCGATTACATCAGTGCGGCAGGTAGACGGTCAGCGTCTGGCCGGGCTTGAGCGCGTGGCCGCTGCGCGGGTTCCAGCGCTTGAGGTGCTTCATCTCGACATTGAAACGTTTGGCAACCAAATACAGCGAGTCACCTTTGCGGACTTTGTACTGGGTGGAGCGCTTCCCGGAGGCGGCGACCCGGTTGCCCGCGCTGCTGCCACCACGTAGCGCCAGTACTTGGCCGGCCTTCAGGCGACTGCCCGACAGCTTGTTCCAACGCTGGATGTCCTTTACCGAAACCCGGTTGGCCCGAGCGATGGTGCTCAGGTTGTCGCCACGTTTGACCCGGTAGCTACGGGCTGCAGGCGCCTTGGCCTCGGCCATGGCCCGGGCGAACACGGCCTTGTTCGGTTGCAGGCTCAGCAACTGCTCGGGCTTGAGGTTGGACAGGCTGTCGCTCAGCAGCTGCGCTTTGGCGGTCGGCACCAACAGCTGCTTGGGGCCATCCACGGTCATGCGCTTCTTGAATGCGGGGTTGAGCTGGATCAGCTCGTCTTCGTCGATATTGGCGAAGGCGGCGACTCGCGACAGGTCGAGTCGTTCGTTGATGGCGATGGCCTCGAAGTAGGGTTCGTTGGCAATCGGGCTGAGGTTCACGCCATAGGCCTCCGGGGTGGAGACCACTTGTGACAGGGCCAGCAGCTTGGGTACGTAGTCGCGGGTTTCCTGCGGCAGTGGCAGGTTCCAGTAGTCGGTGGGCAGACCGAGGCGCTCGTTGCGTTCGATGGCGCGGCTGACGGTGCCTTCGCCGGCATTGTAGGCGGCCAGGGCGAGCAGCCAGTCGCCGTTGAACATATCGTGCAGGCGGCTCAGGTAGTCGAGGGCCGCGTTGGTCGAGGCGGTGATGTCGCGGCGCCCATCGTAGAAGCTGGTCTGGCGCAGGTTGAAGTGGCGACCGGTGGATGGGATGAACTGCCACATGCCGGCGGCATGGGCCCGGGAGTACGCCATCGGGTTGTACGCGCTCTCGATGGCCGGCAGCAGGGCCAGTTCCAGCGGCATGTTGCGCTCTTCGAGACGCTCGACGATGTAGTGCAGATACAGGCTGCCGCGCTCGCTGGCGTTCTCGAGGAACGATGGATTGCTGGCGAACCACAGGCGCTGTTGCTCGATGCGCGGATTGACGTCGATATCGTCCTGCAGGGCGAAGCCTTGACGCATCCGCTCCCACACGTCCTGCGGGGCCTGCTCGGCGGGTTTGACCGCCAGCGTCTGGGGCTTGTGCTTGATCCGCGCCTGGTAGCTGTGTGCGCGAACGCTGTCGGCTTCGTCGAGCTGACGGGTGCTCTGGCAGCCCACGAGCGTGGCGGCCAGGGCCAGCGCACTGATCTGGGCCAGGCGCGTCAGGGCAACGGAATGAGAGGTTCTGCGGCTACGAGAAGACATCGGCGGGGACAGTTATCCGGGCAAAAAATTTCGGCGATTCTAGAAACCGCTCCCAGCCGGGTCAACCTTTGAGCGCACTATGCGATATATCTTGGGGTTATCAGAAGCTGTCCTTCCAAGACCTCAAGGCAGCAAAAACAGCGGCTTGGCTTGTATTGGAAAGCCCCTTCCATTCGTCTGCTTTTTGTTTAACGGATGTTTCAGCGGTGCGCAGGAAGGGGTTGGTCTGGCGCTCCAGGCCGATCGTGGATGGCAAGGTGATGCGATGGTCAGCGCGCAACCGTGTCACGTCTTCGAAGCGTTGGGCAATGTGCGGATTTTCAGGCTCCACGGCCTTGGCAAAGCGCAGATTGCTCAGGGTGTATTCGTGTGCGCAGTACACCTGGGTTGCGCTCGGCAGCGCCGCCAGGCGGGCGAGGGCAGGTTGCATCTGCTCCGGCGTGCCTTCGAACATGCGCCCGCAGCCGGCGGCGAACAAGGTGTCGCCACTGAACAGCAGCGGCGCTGGCTGGTCGGCCGTATAGTAGGCAATGTGGCCAAGGGTATGACCCGGCACTGCCAGCACCTCGAAGGTCAGGCCGAGCACCTCGACCTGGTCATGATCGTGCAAAGCCAGGTCGCGTCCGGGAATGTGCTCGTTCGCCGGGCCGCAGACGCGTGCGCCGGTCCGCTGCTTGAGGCATTCGACACCGCCGACGTGGTCCTGGTGATGGTGGGTGATCAGGATGTCGCTCAGTATCCAGTCGGGGTGGGCGTCGAGCCAGGCTTGCACCGGGCCTGCGTCGCCTGGGTCGACCACCGCGCAGCGGCGTTTGGCAGTATCCTGTAACAACCAGATGTAGTTGTCGGAGAAAGCGGGTAGTGCATCGATCTGTATCATGGTGCGGATCCGATTCGCCAAGCGTGGGACATGAAGGCATCTTAGCCGCGATGGCGCGGGGCGAGAACCTTCGAGGGAGAACGCAATGACCGACCAAGCCTTTGCCCAGGCCGACCCGGACTGGGTCAAGCTGATCAGCCTGGCCCGTGAGTGGTTCGACGGGCCGATTGGGCAACTGATGTTGAAAGAAGAGGAAAAACTGCTCGAAGAAGAGCTCGGGCGCTTCTTCGGCGGCTATCTGGTGCACTACGGACCTTGCGCCGATGCGCCGCCCACCGCCCCGCAGGTGCAGCGCAACGTGCGCCTCGGTGCGCCGTTGCCTGGGGTCGAGATCGTCTGTGAAGAGCAGGCCTGGCCCCTGGGTGAGCACGCCGCCGACGTGGTGGTGCTGCAGCACGGCCTGGATTTCAGCCTCTCGCCCCATGGTCTGCTGCGTGAAGCGGCCAGTGCGGTTCGGCCGGGCGGGCATTTGCTGATCGTCGGCATCAACCCCTGGAGCAGCTGGGGCATGCGCCATTTCTTCAGCCATGGTGCGTTGCGCAAGGCACGTTGCATCTCGGCATCGCGGGTGGGTGACTGGCTCAACCTGCTGGGCTTCGCGCTGGAGAAACGCCGCTTCGGGTGCTATCGTCCGCCGCTTGCCTCGCCGGCCTGGCAGCAACGCCTGGCGGGTTGGGAGCGAGTCGCGGGAGGGCGCCAGAGCGCGGGCGGCGGTGTTTACCTGCTGGTCGCGCGCAAGATGGTGGTCGGCTTGCGCCCCCTGCGTCCGCAACGCCGCGAGCCCATGGGCAAGCTGCTGCCGCTGCCGCTGGCCAAAGTCAACCGCAGCGCCGCCGACCCCGAATCCGAAAAGCACTGAACATGAGTGGTACATGAGCGATAACGTCGAGATCTACACCGATGGCGCCTGCAAGGGTAATCCTGGTCCTGGTGGCTGGGGCGTCCTGATGATCTACAAGGGTGTCGAGAAGGAATTGTGGGGCGGCGAGCGCGAGACCACCAACAACCGCATGGAGCTGATGGCTGCGATCCAGGGCCTGATGGCCCTCAAGCGTGAATGCGAAGTGGTGCTGACCACTGACTCGCAGTACGTGATGAAGGGCATCAACGAATGGATGAGCAACTGGAAGAAGCGCGGCTGGAAGACCGCCGCCAAGGAGCCGGTGAAGAACGCCGACCTGTGGCAGCAGCTCGACGAACAGGTCAATCGGCACAAGGTGACCTGGAAATGGGTGCGGGGGCATATCGGCCACCCTGGTAACGAACGCGCCGACCAGCTGGCCAATCGGGGCGTCGACGAGGTGCGCGCGCAGCGTTGAGGTGGGGTACAATCCCACGCTTCGTGATGTGTTCAAGTGTGGAGCCTGCGCGTGGAGCAGCAAGATAAACGGTTCGTCATTCTCGATACCGAAACCACCGGCATGCCGGTTACCGAAGGCCACCGGATCATCGAGATCGGTTGCGTCGAGGTCATCGGTCGGCGCCTGACCGGACGGCACTTCCACGTCTACCTGCAGCCGGACCGCGAAAGCGACGAGGGCGCGATCAACGTCCATGGCATCACCGATGCGTTCCTGGTAGGCAAGCCGCGCTTCGGCGATGTGGCCGAAGAGTTCTTCGAGTTCATCCAGGGTGCCACCCTGGTCATCCACAACGCGGCGTTCGACGTCGGCTTCATCAACAACGAGTTCGCTTTGCTCGGGCAATCTGAGCGCGCCGACATCTCGCAGCATTGCACCATTCTCGACACCCTGCTGCTGGCACGTGCCCGTCACCCCGGTCAGCGCAACAGCCTCGACGCCCTGTGCAAACGCTACGACATCGATAACTCGGGGCGTGAACTGCACGGCGCACTGCTCGACTCCGAGTTGCTGGCCGATGTCTATCTGGCGATGACCGGTGGCCAGACCAGTCTGTCGCTGGCAGGTCACGGCGCCGAGGGTGACAATGAAGGGCAGGGCAGCGGCGGCAGTGAAATCCGCCGCATCACCGGTCGAGCCATGGGACGGGTGATCATGGCCAGCGCCGAGGAGCTCGAAGCCCATGCCGAACGCCTGGCGGCGATCGCCAAGTCAGCCGGTGCGCCGTCGATGTGGCAGGCCCTGAGCGAGCCGTCGGCCACCTGAGCAGTCCCCTGTCCCGGCTGCTTCGCGCCCCGCTGCGTTGAAGTGGCCATCATCGGTTTTCTCCGCGAGATACCCCGTACTTTAGTGCGAGGAGGGATAGCGAGGCGTGCGAACTGCGCGCCCTTACGCCGGCCTGTCTTGCTCTCGATGTAGCGCCGAACCACGTCTAATGGCGCACCGCCTACGCTGCCGGCGAAATACGACGCCGACCACAACGCATTCCCCCGCCAGGCTGGTTGCATCAATTCCGGGAAATAACACGCAACGAATCCTCCACTAGACCAACCTTGGACAACCATGGTAACCGCGCTATTTTGCTGGTTAATAGGGATAAAGGCTAATCCAGAGTGAAAACCAATGCGCAGGATTGGTCACTGCAGCCGGGGGCCTCCTGGCATGGCTTTGCCGAGGTGGTCGACGATTATGTGTTGCTCGACCCGCTGAAGGTCACGCTGGTCATGCCGGGATTGAGCGCCGGAGGTGTACTTGGGGAGCATGGCATTCCGGCAGCGGTGGTGGGCAAGTTTCTCTGGGAGCGTGGGCTGGTGGTCGAGAAGACCGGGCTGTACAGCTTCCTCGTGTTGTTCTCGATGGGCATCACCAAAGGCAAATGGAGCACGCTGCTGACCGAACTGCTGGAGTTCAAGCGGCACTACGATGCCAATACTGCGCTCGGCGTCTGCCTGCCGAGCATCGTCGCGGTAGATGCCAAGCGCTACCAGGGGCTTGGCTTACGTGAGCTGTGCGATCAGCTGCATGACTGTTACCGGGCCAACGCCACGGCCAAGCAATTGGTGCGCCTGTTCACCTGCCTGCCGGAGGTGGCGATGACCCCGGCTCAGGCCTATGACCACATGGTCCGCGGTGAGGTCGAAGCAGTACCGATCGAGGCATTGCAAGGGCGCGTCGCGGCGGTGATGCTGGTGCCATACCCACCGGGTATCGCACTGATCATGCCGGGCGAGCGCTTCACCGAAAAGACCCGCGCGATCCTCGATTACCTGGCATTTGCTCGCGCTTTCAGTAGCGGCTTTCCTGGCTTCGTTGCCGACGTCCATGGCCTTCAGGCCGACAACGACCGCTATACGGTCGATTGCATCAAGGAATGCGGATGATCTCGACGCCGCTCTGCGCCAGTTCGAAGCGATCCTCACCGAGGTGGGTGACCCGATCGCCGATGGCCAGGCGATAGGTGGTGATCGGTGCGCCCAAGGTGCTGCCGTCAGCCTGGAGCGTAGACTCCTGAAATTCGTGGACGGGATAGATGCGGCCTTCTGCATCACGGGCGTGGAATTGGCCGACCATTACTGCTGCCATTTGGGTGAAAACCTCTGAAATACGTAGGAAATGTCTGCAGGGATAGACCATGGAAGATACAGGGAAGTTTTCGGGTGTAGGAAAAAAAACCAAGTCGTCGCGCAGCGGTCATCTATAACTACAACGTCTCTTAACCCAGTAAAGGTAGGAAAATGCCATGACCCAGGTGTATTCGGTAGCGGTAGTCGTCGGCAGCTTGCGTAAGGACTCGTACAACCGCAAGGTCGCCCGTGCGCTCTCGGAGCTGGCGCCATCGAGCCTTGCGCTGAAGATCGTCGAGATCGGTGACCTGCCGCTGTACAGCGAAGATGTCGAGGCGGCCGGTGCGCCCGAGGCCTGGACGCGTTTTCGCGACGAAATAAGGCGCAGTGATGCAGTACTGTTCGTCACCCCGGAGTACAACCGTTCGGTGCCGGGTTGCCTGAAAAACGCCATCGATGTGGGTTCGCGACCCTATGGCCAGAGTGCCTGGAGCGGCAAACCGACCGCGGTGGCGAGCGTGTCGCCTGGTGCCATTGGTGGATTTGGCGCCAACCATGCGGTGCGTCAATCGCTGGTATTCCTCGACATGCCCTGCATGCAGATGCCGGAAGCCTATATCGGTGGTGCCGCTAGCCTGTTCGACGAGGCCGGCAAGCTGAGTGACAAGACTCGTCCGTTCTTGCAGGCCTTCATCGACAAGTTCGCTTCCTGGGTCAAGCTGAACCGGGCGGTCTGATAGACCATGTGCGCCTGTCCCATTGCATTCGCGGGCTTGCCCGCGAATGCCTCGACGCCGCTGCGTCAGAACGCCTGCGGCATCTCGCCCTTGGCCAACCGTCGGTTGATGTCGGCCACCACCTCCGGCAGATCGTTGATGGTATCGATCAGGTAGTGCGGTCGAGATCCCTCGAACATCGCATGGATCCGCTTGCGCTCGCTCTCCAGCTGCCCCGCGTCCAGCGCCTGGTATGCCTCCCAGGTCAGCCCCAGAGCATTGCCCGAGCACACCAGCGCCACGGTCCACATCCCCGCCCGGCGTCCTTCGAGAATGCCCGGCACGGTATCGTCGACCTTGACGCAGGCCGCCACGTCGTCGATACCCAGTGCAATCACGTTGGCCAGCGCCTGGGCCGGCCAAGGACGGCCATTCGGCGTCTCGTCGGTGGCCACCACGTGGTCGGCGACGTAACCATTCTGTGCAGCCAGTTCGACCACCTTGTCCATCACCACTTTCGGGTAGCCCGAGCACGAGCCGATCTTCAGTCCGCTCTGGCGCAGACCCGTGAGGGTTTCCAGCGCGCCGGGGATCAACGCCGAATGCACGGCGATCTTCTCGATCTGTAGCGGCATGAACCGGTTATAGATGGCCGTCACGTCATCATCTGTCGGCGTGCGACCGAACACCTTGCGATAGCGCTCGGCGATGGCCGGAACGTCGCACAGGGTACGAATGTGGTCCCACTTGCCCATGCCCATCGGTCCCCGGGCCTCTTCGATGGACACCTCTACATCGAACTCGGCGAAGGCCTCGACGAAGATCTGCGTGGGGGCGAACGAGCCGAAATCGACCACGGTGCCAGCCCAGTCGAGGATGGCGGCTTGCAGTTGGCTGGGGTTGCTGTAATTCATGTGTGCTGATTCCTGAAATTGGATGGGCCAAGGGTCAGATGTCGAGTACTTCCATTTCCCGCAGTACCTGGGCTACGGCATCGACGGCGGCTTGCATGCCCTCGGCGCCGACCACGCCGATGCAGCCGACGCGGAAGGTTTCGACCTGGGTCAGCTTGCCGGGGTAGAGGATGAAGCCTTTGGCCTTGACCCGCTCGTAGAAGTCCTTGAACTCATAGCGTGGGTCGTTGGGCGCGTGGAAGGTGACGATGATCGGCGCCTGGATCGCGGCGGGCAGGAAGCTGCGCAGGCCGATGGCAGCCATGCCGTCGAGCAGGGTGCGGCAATTGTCGGCGTAGCGTTGGTGACGGGCTGGCAACCCCCCTTCCTCGTTGTACTGCGCCAGGGCTTCGTGCAGGGCGGCGACCACGTGGGTGGGTGGGGTGAATCGCCACTGTCCGGTCTTGGCCATGTAGGCATGCTGGTCGTGCAGGTCCATGGCCAGAGAGTGGGCGTTGCCTTCGGCTGCTGCCAGGGCGTTTTTCTCGGCGAAGACGAAACCCATGCCCGGTACACCCTCCAGGCATTTGCCCGACGCGGCGATGAGGGCTTCGAAGGGGATCTGGCGGGCGTCGATCGGCAAGGCGCCGAACGAGCTCATGGCATCGATGATCAGGCGCTTGCCGTGACGCTCGACGACCTGGGCGATCTCCGCCAACGGATTGAGAATGCCGGTGCTGGTTTCGCAATGAATCAACGCCACATGGGTCAGGGCCGGATCAGCAGACAACAGGCGGTCGACATCGGCGGCAGTGGTCGGTTGGTCCTCGGCAGTTTCGAAGGTGCTGTAGGCACGACCCAGCACCTTGCAGATTTTCGCCAGGCGCTGGCCGTAGGCGCCGTTGATCAGCACCAGGACCTTGCCATCGCGGGGTACCAGTGTGCCGATGGCGGCTTCCACGGCAAAGGTGCCGCTCCCCTGTAGCGGGACGCAATGATGGCTGGCACTGCCGTCGATGATCGCCAACAACTGCTCGCAGACGCTGGCGGTGAGTTGGTTGAAATCGCGGTCCCAGGAACCCCAGTCCACCAGCATGGCTTGGCGGGTGCGCGCCGAGGTGGTCAATGGGCCGGGGGTCAGCAGAATCGGGGGGGTGCTCATGCCGTGGTTCCTCACAGGGGGTGGGCTGAATCCATGGCGCTCAGGTTGCAATTCCGGCTGTTATCAATCAAATTGTTTGTTGTTATGCCAGTTATAAGTCAGGCCGATACAGATGAATCTTTTCCAGCTTCGCGCCTTCGATGCCGTCGCCCGCGAAGGCAGCTTCACCCGCGCTGCAGCGCGGCTGTTCATCAGCCAGCCGGCAGTGACCGGCCACGTCAAGGCCCTGGAGGAGCATTACCAGATCACCCTGCTGCGTCGCACTGCCCGCCGGGTCGAGCTGACGGAGGAGGGCACGCGCCTGGCGGCGATCACCCGGGCGATGTTCGGCTTGGCCGAGGAAGCCCAGGCCATGCTAGAGGCCAACCGGCAGTTGCTGACCGGGCGCCTGGAGGTCGCGGCCGATGGCCCGCACCGGGTCATGCCGATGCTGGCGCAGTTGCGTGAGCGCTACCCGGGCATCACCGTCAATCTGCGTCTGGGCAATGCCCAGGAAACCCTGGCGGCGCTGTTGTCAGAGCATGCGGACGTCGCCGTGCTCACCGAAATCGAGCCACGCCAGGGGCTGTATCTGCAGAACCTGTGCGAGTCGCGGCTGTGTGCGCTGCTGCCGGCTGGGCATACCTGGGCAACTGCGCCGGATGACCTGCCGTTGGCCGATCTGCACGAACAGATCATGGTCCTGCGCGAGCCGAGCTCAACCACCCGCCGTACCTTCGACCGCGCCTGCGCGGCTGCCGGGGTGCATCCACGGGTGTTGCTGGAACTGGACAGTCGCGAAGCCGTGACCGAGGCGGTGGCTGCGCAGTTGGGGGTCGGCGTCGTATCGTCGACCGAAGTCGCCAACGATCCGCGCATCGTGGCGCGCCCCTTGGCTGGCGAAGGGCTGGTGAACCAGCACATGATCGGTTGCCTGGAACGCCGCCGTGAGTTGCGATTGATCCAGGCCTTTCTGCATCTGGCAGGTGAGTCTTGACATCCTCCCCGCCCTAAAGGACGGGAATTCCTACAGGTAGACGGCCATGCCCGACCGCGAGAATGTTCCTCGCCGCGTTAATGTCGCGGTCGTGAGTGACACCACACTCACAAGTCCATTCTCTTATTCCAAGGCCGGTCCTACCTTTCGGACTACTGGGCGGGAGTGCGCCGCAATGCGAACAGGCTTGGGTGGTGTACGCTTCGTTGACTTCATGAAAAACGATGCCTGCGCTATCGCACTTGTAAGACAGCATCGTTTTCAACATGCCCCAACCGGCGTCGTGCACCGACTTGGCCATTTGGGTCTTAGCCAACGCTTTGGGCTTGACGTTGCCAACAACGATCAGCCCGCACCGCTGCACAAGCGCGGTGCCGAAATTCGTTCAGGTAATTCCAGACAGTGTTAACCGACCGCGCCCACGCGCGCAGAGCGGGCGCATGCCTGTCCTTGATGCGCAATTGGAGGGTTTTGGTGGCTCTCACTCTGGATTGGCCTTTATCCATATTGTTCAGCAAAATAGCGCGTTTACCCTGGTTTTTTCAAGGTTGGTTTAGTGGAGAATTCATTGCGTGTTATTTCCCGGAATTGATGCAACCAGCCTGGCGGGGGAATGCGTTGTGGTCGGCGTCGTATTTCGCCGGCAGCGTAGGCGGTGCGCCATTGGAAGGGGTTCGGCGCTACATCGAGCAGCAAGACAGGCCGGCGTAAGGGCTCGCTGTTCGCACGCCTCGCTATCCCTCCCCGCACTAAAGTACGGGGTATCTCGCGGAGAAAACCGATGAGCGAGAAAGACACCATTTCCATGCAACTGGTCCGTGAAGCGCTGTTGCAGACCTGTCCGGCCGGGGAGCCGGATACCGCGTTGCTGGCGCGTGCCGATATCGATATCGAACAGTTGGGGCAAGCCGATGCACGGGTCAGCGCCGATGCCTATGCCCGGCTCTGGCGCTTGCTGGCACGACGTTGCAACGATGAATTCTTTGCCATGGACCGGCGTGGCCTGCCCACCGGCAGCCTGGCGTTCCTGTGCCGGGCCAGCATGGCCCAGCCGAGCGTCGGCGCGGGGCTGGATACCGCCCTGGCGTTCCTGTCGCTGATGCTCGAGGATCTGCAACCGAGCCTGGTCCGCCAGCAGAGCCTCGCCGAGATCGTCATCAACGAGCCGCGCGACACACCGCGTCGTGCCTTCACCTATTTCACCTTCTGGATGATCGTGCATGGGGTTGCCTGTTGGTTGGCCGGGCGTCGTATTCCGATCCTGGCGATCGACCTGCGCTGCGCCGAGCCGCCTTTCTGTGACGACTACCGGGTGATGTTCTCGGAGAATCTGCAGTTCGATCGTCCACGCACGCGCATGATCCTCACCGGCGATTGCCTGGAGCTGCCGATCAGGCGTACGCCCCAGGACCTGCAGCGGTTTCTGGCCGAGGCCCCGGGCAATATCCTGGTGAAGTACCGCGACCCTGACAGCCTGGCGCGGCGGATCCGCCGTAATCTGCTGAGCATGGACGCCGCCTGTTGGCCAGATGCCGAGCAACTGGCCAGTGAGTTGTGCATGTCCGCCTCGACCCTGCGCCGCCGTCTCGGCGAGCAGGGGCAGACCTATCAGGGACTCAAGGACAGCGTGCGCAGAGAGCTCGCCATCGCCTGGCTGGCCGAGCCGGAGCTGGGACTGGTTCAGGTGGCCGAGCGCCTGGGGTTTGCCGACAGCAGCTCCTTCTACAAGGCCTTCCGCAAATGGTTCGGTTGCAATCCCGGCCATTACCGCACCTTGATGTTGCAGGGTCAGGAGCGAATCTAGGGGAGC
Source organism: Pseudomonas putida (assembly GCF_004357765.1). Classification (GTDB taxonomy): domain Bacteria; phylum Pseudomonadota; class Gammaproteobacteria; order Pseudomonadales; family Pseudomonadaceae; genus Aquipseudomonas; species Aquipseudomonas putida_U. The sequence continues at coordinate 19,069 of NZ_SMTE01000023.1, forward strand.
CAGCTCCCTGGGCAGGGCCCGCTGCAGTCGCGGCGCTTCCCTCTGCTGTGGTGTCAATCGTGAGCGCAGAGTCGGGGTTTGCCATTCATTTGGGAACCCCCATGACGCAGGTTAAGACCACCACCCTCGACAGCGCCCCGGACCGTTTCGTGGCAGCCCGGCTGCCCAGCTGGCTGCAGCAGGCGTCAGTCGAGCAGATCAACACGTTACGTGACCGCTACGCGGCCCATCGGCGCAGTCATGAACGACTGACCCAGGCGCTGCAGCCGTTGCAGACTCCCCAGGCGTACGCCGAGGCGGCCTACTCGGCGCTGCTCGACGGCGCCGCGGCCGATGCGGGGCTCTCCGGCTTGCAGTGGCTGGACGTGCGCCGGCGCTTTACCGTTCCGGCAGATGGCGGGCTGCCGACCGACGAGACGGTGTATGTCCGTTCGCCGGCTTTGCTGCGCTTGATGCAGAATTTTCCGGGCACCGACTCATCCTACCTGGGTAGCGGCCTGGTGCTGATCGACCAGAATGCGGTGCTGTCGGGGGATCCTAACGCATTTGCCAGGCGCTGCCGGGAACTGGATGTCGGCAAGCAGTACCAGGCGTTACTCGAGCAGCAGGCCACCGCGCAGGTGCGCACATTGTTGGCCGAGCACAAACGTACCGGTTTTGCCTTGGCGGTCGAACTGGCGGCGCTGCGTGGCGTACTGCAACCCAGCCAGCACGCGGCGCTGCTGGGAATGGTCGAGCCTGGTTCGGGGCATGGCCGGCCAGCATTGCATGTGTATCCAGGCCAACTGAAAATGCTCGATCGGATGGCCGCTGACGGCTTGCTCATGCAACTGCGCGGTGCCGAGGGTGAAGACCTGGGCGTGGTGTTGTACCTGCCACAGGATGCCGAGCAGCCGCTGCAGCATTTTGCCAATCTCTCGACGCTCAACCAGGGCCTGGCTGCCGAATTGCGCAAAGCGACCGTGCACAGGCGCATCGGCGAAATGATCGGACTGCGCGAGCGCGCTGCCTTTACCGCCACGCTGAACAAGCGGCTGCTCGACAGCGACACTGACCTGCAGTTGCAAGGGGCGACTCTGCAAGGCGATGTGTTCAAGCACCTGGCGGACCAGCATATCCTGCGGCTCAAGGACGATGCGCGTCTGTTGCTGGTGCCCAATGCGGATGCCGATGCGAGCAACGCCCATGCGCGCCTGGCACGTTGGGAGGGCATCGGCATGGGGGCGCTGGGTATCGCTGGCCTGTTCGTACCCGTGTTGGGCGAGCTGCTGTTGGCCCAGTTGGTGGTCCATACCGTCAAGGAGAGTTACGAAGGTGTAGCTGACTGGGCCCAAGGCCATCGACATGAAGCCATGGAGCATCTGCTGGGTGTCGCTGAGGTGGTCGCGGCCACTGCCGTTACCGTGGTGGGCGCTGGGCTGGTGGCTCGCGGCTTTGCCCGCAGCGGCTTCATTGACAGTTTGCAGCCGGTCGAAAGCGACGAGCAAGAAGCCAGGTTGTGGAATCAGGATCTCACGCCGTTCGAGGTCAGTCCTGTGCAGCCGGTACTGCAGGAAGATGGTCTGTTCACGGATGGAGACCGTCGCCTGTTGCGCATTGACGGGCGCTTCTATGAGGTGCACCAACCTCGGCCAGACGGGCCTTGGCGGCTACGTCATCGCCTGCGCCGCGATGCGTTCGGGCCGGAACTACATGGCAATGGTGACCGTTACTGGCGCCTGCGTCTGGAACAGCCGATGGACTGGGACGACAGTTCGCGCATGCTCGACCGACTGTGGCCCAGCGACCCGCCGCTGGAGCCGTCGCGGGCGGAGCAAGTGTTGCAGGCAGCGGGTATGGACCAGAATGAACTGCGCGGGCTGTTGGTGGAGAACCGGCCCGTACCTTTCAACCTGCGCGATGCCTTGAGCCGCTTCGAGGCCGATGCGCGCATCGCCAAGTTGCTTGTGCGTGTCAGTCAGCCCCTACCCCTGGTGGATGATCCGCAGATTCTGGCATGGTGCAAGACCCGGCCAGGGATGGAAAACCTCAGCGAGACGCAAATGGCCACGCGGCTTGCACAGGATCCAGCGTCCTGGCGCGCCGACCTGTTTGCCCACTTGAGTGCCGCTGATGAAGCTGACGATCCCCTGTTGGCAATCGTCCAGCGAGACTTTCCCGGTCTGCCCGCACGTTATGCCCGAGAGGCCGTGCAAGGCCTGCCGCGAAACATGGAGCGCGTAGCGGTACTTGCAGGCAGGGTGCCGCTGCAGGTCGCCGACAAGGCCCGTTCACTGTTGGCCCAGGCGCGGGTCAACCGCGCCGTCGAAGGCCTGTTCCTCGATGACAGCTACACGGCGGGCACGGGCGAGCTGGTGTTCGCTTTGCTACGGCGATTGCCTCACTGGCCCTTCGCGCTGAACCTGGAGCTGCGAGAAGGCTCGGACAGCGGCCGGTTGCTGGCGACCTTGAATCCACAAGGTCAGCCCGAGATGCGTACGGTGTTGGTCCAGCGAGACGGTCGATTCCGCTTGTACGATCATCGTGGGCTACTGCGTGAGGAAGACGTCGACGATCCTGCGGATATGTTCAGTGCCGTGACCGCGTTGCTCAGCCCTGCACAGCGCGAGGCACTTGGGCTCGATGTCGATCATGCGGGGGCGGGGCTGCGTGCCCGGCTCATAGCACGGCTGCCGACAGATCGCCGTGAGCTGCTCAACCTCCTGGGGTGGCGGGAGGCGCCGCCTTGGTTCAATCCAGCGATGCGCTTGAGCGATGGCCGTGTCGGTTACCCCCTGGGGGGGTTGATATCGCGCCGGCAAGGTGTGGTCGGTACCTTCCGTGACCGGATCCGGGCGCTCTATCCAAGCTTCAATGAGGCCCAGGTGGAGGCCTTCCTGCAAGGGCTGTTGCGTGAAGAGGGTTCGCCGTTCGACCATCTGCTGCAGCATGAGCGCAATTATGCGCGGCTCGATCGCGCCCTCGAGCAGTGGCAAGGGGCGGTGCGCAATCGCGGCGTCCGGGTACAGCGCCTGCACATGGCCAACATGTTACGTGCGGCGTGGCGCATGGAAGGGGAGCTGGTTCTGGCCAACGACGGTCGTACCGGCAGCCTGCGACTGAACCTCAGTGGCTGGCGCATCACGCAGCTACCTGCATTGCCGGCAGAGGTGGACCTGAGCCATGTGGGCGAACTGATACTGGCTGGCCAGGACCTGGAGCAGGTGCCGGCGAACTTCTTGCGCTGCTTCGCTCAGTTGCACACTTTGACCATCACCAACAATCGCTTGACCGCGATTCCGGCCGGTATCGCTCACCTGCCTGCGCTGCGCCACCTGACGTTGATGGCCAACCGTATTCGCATGACACCCAGCAATCGCGAAGTATTGAGCTCGTTGGCGCGGCTGCATTCGCTGAACCTGAGCCACAACACATTGGGCGAACTGGACCTGCGCTTCGACATGCCGTCGCGATTGCGTGCCTTGCGCTTGTCGTTCTGCGGGTTGACGTCGGTCCCCGCAGGCCTTGAACAGTGCCGGGACTTGGACTTCGTTGACCTGAGCGACAACTCGATCACTGACATTCCTCTTTCCCTCAGGCAGCTTCCTTGGGCCACTCGAGCGCGGATCAATTTCCACCGTAATCCGTTGCCGGTGCAGGTCCGGGAGATCTTCTATGGCATCGACCAGCATGGCGTGATCGCCAGGCAAGCGCCGCCAGCCCTGCCGGCGATGGACAGATGGTTGCAGGGCGAGCCAGCTTCCAACCATTTGGCCAGGTCGCAGCTCTGGGCCCGCTTGCGCGGACAAGCCGGCAGTGGCGGACTGTTCAGCCTGCTGCAAGCATTGACCGACGCCAGCGACTTCACCCGGGAGCCTGACTATGTGCGTGACCAGGTGTGGAGTTTGCTGGAAGCGCTGGACGAGGACCAGGCGCTGCAACGGCGCATCTTTGCCAGCGCCGTGGAGCCGCAGGGATGCGTGGACAGCGTGGCGGAGCGTTTCAGCCGCCTGCAGATCGAGGTGCTGGTCTACGTTGCGCAAAAAAGCAGTATCGAAACGGATGCGCAGGCGGCGCTGCTCGAACTGGGCAGGCGACTGTTCCGCCTGGAGCGGGTTGACCACTTCGCTTTCGAGGTGGTTAGGCAAAGGCACCTCGCCGGTGTGCAGGTGGACGACCTGGAGGTCGTGCTTGGCTATCGCATTCGTCTGGCCCAGGCGCTGCATCTGCCTTGCCAGCCCCGAACCATGAGGTTCGACATGCTGGCAGCGATCTCCCCACAAAGCGAGCAGCAAGCGTTGGCCACGGTGCGTGCGGAGGAGACGCCGGAAGCGCTGGCACAAAGCCTCGTCACGCGGGACTTCTGGGTCAGCTATCTGCGCACCCAGCACCATCAGGTCTTCGCCGAACTCGATGAGGCATTTGCCGAACAGGGGACGCAACTCGATGAGCAGGTGGAGGAGCTGAGCAGCGAGGCCTATCGGCAGCAATGGGACGCGCTGACCGCCGAGCGCGAGGCGGCTCGGCAGGACCTGGCGCTTGAGCTGACCCGCGAAGCCTTGAGCCGAGATCAAGCCGAATTGGGCCAAACCGCTCATCGCGATTGACCGCTTTGGCCATTGTCCGCGCGCGGCCTTGGCGGGACCATCGTCAGACCTTTGGTGCGATTCCAACAATAACAAACCAGGAGTCTGACGATGCGCGATTACGCCGAGGCTGTTCGTTCGTTCCAGTATGCCGATGCCGTGCAAGCGGCGTTGCATGGCAACCTGAGCGCGCTCAATGCGTGCGTCGAATGTTGCGACCGTCATGTCGGTGGCGACCGCACGGCGCTTGTCTGGGAGAGCGGCGACGGTTGCGGGAAGCGCTACAGTTTCGAACAGTTGCAGCACATGGCAGGGCGTTTCGCCAATGTGCTGCGCGACCATGGGATCGGTCCTGGCGACCGGGTGGCCGGGCTCATGCCGCGGACTCCGGAGCTGTTGGTGACGATTCTGGCCACCTGGCGACTGGGAGCGGTGTACCAGCCGTTGTTCACCGCTTTCGGGCCCAAGGCCATCGAACACCGTCTGCATCAGTCGCAGGCCAAGGTCGTGGTCACCGACCAGGGTAACCGTGGCAAGCTCGATGAAGTCGCCGAATGCCCGGCGCACATCACCGTCAACGCCCGACCCGCAGAGGCGGACTTCCAGCGACTGCTCGACGCCGCATCGGCCGAGTGCCAACCGGTCATGCTCACCGGTGACGATCCTTTCTTGCTGATGTTCACCTCGGGCACGACCGGTCCGGCCAAACCGTTGGAGGTTCCCCTGCGTGCCATCGTCGCCTTCCAGGGCTACATGCGCGATGCCATCGACCTGCGAGCCGACGACGTTTTCTGGAACCTGGCCGACCCGGGCTGGGCCTACGGCCTCTACTACGCCGTCACCGGTCCCCTGGCACTGGGTCACGCCACGACGTTCTACGATGGCCCGTTCAGCGTGGAAAGTTGTGCGCGGGTGATCGACAAGCTGGGCATCACCAATCTTGCCGGCTCGCCCACCGCCTACCGCCTGCTGATTGCCGCTGGCGAGGTCTTCGCGACACCGATCAAGGGGCGCTTGCGGGTGGTCAGCAGTGCAGGCGAGCCGCTCAACCCTGAAGTCATCCGCTGGTTCCGCGACGAACTGGGGGTCACCATCCATGACCATTACGGGCAGACCGAGCTGGGTATGGTGCTGTGCAACCACCATGGCCTGGAACATCCCGTGAATCTGGGCTCGGCCGGTTTCGCCATCCCTGGCCATCGCATCGTCGTCCTCGACGAACACAACCGCGAACTTCCGGCCGGGCAGCCGGGCATCCTGGCGGTCGATCGCGAACAATCGCCGCTGTGCTGGTTCGGCGGCTATCACGCTTCGCCGACCAAGGCATTCATCGGCAAGTACTACCTCAGCGGCGATACCGTCGAGCTCAACGAAGATGGCAGCATCAGTTTCGTCGGTCGCAGCGACGACGTGATCACAACCTCCGGCTACCGGGTCGGGCCGTTCGACGTCGAGAGTGCGTTGATCGAACATCCGGCAGTGATCGAGGCCGCGGTGATCGGCAAGCCGGACCTGGAACGCACCGAGTTGATCAAGGCCTTCGTGGTATTGGCCAGCGGTGTCGAGGGCAGTGCCGAGCTTGCGGAAACCCTTCGCCAGCACGTGCGCAAGCGCCTGTACGCCCATGCTTATCCGCGTGAAATCGAGTTCGTCAGCGAGCTGCCGAAAACCCCGAGCGGCAAGCTGCAACGTTTCATCCTGCGTAACCAGGAAATCGCCAAACAACAAGCGCAACAGGCCGTTCGCGCCAGCGCCTGAGGACCCTACATCATGCATATCGCCAACAAGCACTTCATCGTCAGCGGCGCAGCCTCCGGACTCGGCGCAGCCACCGCGCAGATGCTGGTCGAGGCTGGCGCCAAGGTCATGCTGGTCGACCTCAATGCCCAGGCGGTCGAGGCCAAGGCCCGCGAGCTAGGCGACAACGCCCGCTTCGCGGTGGCCGACATCAGCGACGAGCAGGCGGCACAGGCTGCTGTGGATGCCGCGCTCAGCGCCTTTGGCAGCCTGCAGGGGCTGATCAATTGCGCTGGCATCGTCGGCGCCGAAAAGGTCTTGGGAAAGCAAGGCCCCCATGGGCTGGCCAGCTTCGCCAAGGTCATTAACGTCAACCTGGTCGGTAGCTTCAATCTGTTGCGCCTGGCTGCAGCGGCCATAGCCGAGGGCAGCGCTGATGAAGGCGGCGAGCGCGGGGTGATCATCAACACCGCCTCCATCGCCGCCTACGATGGGCAGATCGGCCAAGCCGCCTACGCTGCCTCCAAGGGCGCCATCGCCAGCCTGACCCTACCTGCAGCCCGCGAGCTGGCGCGTTTCGGTATTCGCGTGATGACCATCGCCCCCGGGATCTTCGAGACGCCGATGATGGCCGGCATGACCCAGGAAGTGCGCGACTCGCTGGCCGCTGGCGTCCCGTTCCCGCCGCGTCTGGGACGCCCGCAGGAATACGCCGCCCTGGCCCGCCACATCATCGAGAACAGCATGCTCAACGGCGAGGTGATCCGCCTCGACGGCGCGCTGCGCATGGCTGCCAAGTAAAGGAGTTGAAGATATGTCCATTGCCAACGACCCGGTCGTCATCGTCAGTGCTGCACGTACACCCATGGGCGGCCTGCAGGGCGACCTCAAGAGCCTTACCGCGCCACAGCTGGGCAGCGCGGCCATACGTGCCGCGGTCGAGCGCGCCGGCATCGACGCGGCTAGCGTGGAGCAGGTGCTGTTCGGCTGCGTCCTGCCGGCCGGGCAGGGGCAGGCGCCAGCGCGTCAGGCCGCCCTTGGCGCGGGCCTGGACAAGCACACGACCTGCACCACCTTGAACAAGATGTGTGGATCTGGCATGCAGGCTGCGATCATGGCCCATGACCTGCTGCTGGCCGGCAGCGCCGAGGTGGTGGTGGCAGGTGGCATGGAGAGCATGAGCAATGCCCCGTACCTGCTGGACAAGGCCCGTGGTGGCTATCGCATGGGCCATGGTCGGGTCATCGACCATATGTTCATGGACGGCTTGGAGGACGCCTACGACAAGGGTCGACTGATGGGCACCTTCGCCGAGGATTGCGCTCAGGCCAACGCGTTCAGCCGCGAAGTCCAGGACCGCTTCGCCATCGACTCGCTGACCCGTGCTCAGGCGGCCATCAGTAGTGGTCGTTTCGCCGCCGAGATCGTCCCGGTGGAGGTCATCGAGGGCAAGCAGACCCGACTCATCAAGGATGACGAGCAACCGCCCAAGGCCCGCCTGGACAAGATCCCGCAGCTCAAACCGGCGTTCCGTGAAGGCGGCACGGTGACGGCGGCCAACTCGAGTTCGATTTCCGATGGCGCTGCCGCATTGCTGCTGATGCGTCGCTCAGAGGCTGAAAAACGCGGTCTCAAGCCGCTGGCGGTGATCCACGGGCATTCTGCGTTCGCCGACACTCCGGCGCTGTTTCCTACCGCACCGATCGGTGCAATCGACAAACTGATGCAGCGCACCGGTTGGCGCCTGGGTGAGGTCGATCTGTTCGAGATCAACGAAGCCTTCGCTGTGGTGACCCTGGCTGCCATGAAGCATCTCGACCTGCCCCACGAGAAGGTCAACATTCATGGCGGCGCCTGCGCCTTGGGCCACCCCATCGGCGCCTCGGGCGCACGGATCCTGGTGACCTTGCTATCGGCCCTGCGCCAGAACAACCTGCGCCGAGGCGTGGCGGCCATCTGCATCGGCGGCGGCGAAGCCACGGCCATGGCCATCGAATGCTTGTACTGAGGTGAACCATGCTGGTAACTGACGAACAACAACAAATCGCCGACGCGGTGCGCGACTTTGCCCAGGAGCGGCTCAAGCCTTTTGCCGAGCAGTGGGACAAGGAGCACCGCTTCCCCACGCAAGCCATCCAGGAAATGGCCGAGCTAGGCTTGTTCGGCATGCTGGTACCGGAACAATGGGGCGGCAGCGATACCGGTTATGTGGCCTATGCCATGGCCCTGGAGGAAATCGCCGCCGGCGATGGCGCCTGCTCGACCATCATGAGCGTGCACAACTCGGTAGGTTGCGTGCCGATCCTGCGCTTCGGCAACGAGCAGCAGAAGATGCAGTTCCTCACCCCACTGGCCAGTGGCGCGATGCTCGGGGCGTTCGCCCTGACCGAACCTCAGGCCGGCTCCGATGCCAGCAGCTTGAAGACCCGTGCCCGCCGTGACGGTGACGAATATGTGCTCAATGGCAGCAAGCAGTTCATCACCTCCGGGCTCAACGCCGGAGTGGTGATCGTCTTCGCCGTGACCGATCCACAGGCCGGCAAGCGCGGTATCAGCGCGTTCATCGTGCCCACTGATTCACCCGGCTACCAGGTGGCGCGAATCGAGGACAAGCTCGGCCAGCACGCTTCGGATACCTGCCAGATCGTCTTCGACGATGTGCGTGTGCCGGTGGCCAACCGCCTGGGCGAGGAGGGCGAAGGCTACAAGATCGCCCTGGCCAATCTCGAAGGCGGTCGTATCGGTATTGCCTCCCAGGCGGTGGGCATGGCGCGAGCGGCCTTCGAGGTGGCACGTGACTATGCCCACGAGCGTCGAAGTTTCGGCAAACCGCTGATCGAGCATCAGGCAGTGGCCTTCCGGCTGGCCGACATGGCGACGCGCATCGCCGTTGCGCGGCAGATGGTGTTGCATGCTGCGGCGCTGCGCGATGCCGGGCGACCAGCCTTGGTAGAAGCTTCGATGGCAAAGCTTTTTGCCTCGGAAATGGCCGAAAAGGTCTGTTCGGACGCCTTGCAGACCTTGGGTGGATATGGCTATCTGAGCGACTTCCCGCTGGAGCGGATCTATCGCGACGTACGTGTCTGCCAGATCTATGAAGGCACCAGCGACATACAGCGCATGGTCATTGCGCGCAATCTTTGAAGGAGCAGACCGCATGGCATTCGAAACCATCCTGTTGGATATCCACGGCAAAGTCGGCCTGATCACCCTCAACCGCCCCCAGGCGCTGAACGCCCTGAATGCGCAGATCGTCGGTGAAATCAACCAGGCCCTGGACCAGCTCGAGCGTGACCCGAACATCGGCTGCGTGGTGCTGACTGGTTCTGCCAAGGCCTTTGCCGCCGGCGCCGACATCAAGGAAATGGCCGACCTGCAGTATCCTCAGATCTACGTCGATGACCTGTTCAGCGATGCCGATCGTATCGCCAACCGGCGTAAGCCGATCATCGCCGCCGTGTCCGGCTTTGCCTTGGGTGGAGGCTGCGAACTGGCGATGATGTGCGACTTCATCCTGGCCGCCGACAATGCCAAGTTCGGCCAGCCGGAAATCAACCTGGGCGTACTGCCTGGCATGGGCGGAACCCAGCGGCTGACCCGCGCGGTGGGCAAGGCCAAGGCCATGGAGCTGTGCCTCAGTGGCCGCCTGATGGGCGCCGAGGAAGCCGAGCGGGCGGGGCTGGTGGCGCGGGTGGTGCCACAAGCGCAATTGCTGGAAGAAGCACTGAAGGTGGCCGCCACCATCGCCAGCAAGTCGATCCCGGTCAGCATGATGGTCAAGGAGAGTGTCAACCGCGCTTTCGAGGTCAACCTCAGCGAAGGCGTACGCTTCGAGCGTCGAGTCTTCCACGCAGCGTTCTCCACCGAAGACCAGAAGGAAGGCATGGCAGCGTTCATCGCTAAACGTGAGCCGCAATTCAAGGACTGTTAGACGACAACCTGCCGTGCTCGGCAACCCCACAGCTTTCGAGGTGTGGGGTTTTTCTTTTTTTATAGGTACCCTGGCGGTGCGCTATGACCGACTCTGCAGTCATCGGCTGGCACCGACCAGCGGAATCCAGGCCATTTCAGGTGAATTACCCCCTGATTGCTGTTGCTCCATGCGACGTGGCGCCTTAGACTGCCGCCCCCTGCAAAAGAGTGCCGGTTGGCGCTTGAAGAATTCCGTGCTCGATGCCGAGGCATCGAGCGCACCCGAATCGCCCAAATGCACATTTTTTCATAGAGATATCGATGACCAAGGAACAGTTGCTGGCCATGTCGGCCGATGACTACATGAACGCTGACCAGCTGGCATTCTTCACCGGCCTGCTGCAAGCGATGAAAGTCGAAACCCATGAACGCATCGAGCTGAGCCGCGCCACCATCGAAAGCCTGGATACCCCATCGGATCCGGCTGACGTGGCTTCGGTCGAAGAGGAGCGTCACTGGTTGGTCAATGCCATCGAGCGCGACCAGCGTTTGCTACCGCAGCTGGAGATGGCCCTGGGCCGTATCGCCGACGAGAGCTTTGGCTGGTGCGACGACAGCGGTGAGCCAATCGGCCTGCAGCGACTGCTGATCAGTCCGACCACCAAGTACTGCATCGAAGCCCAGGAGCGCCACGAGCAGCTCGACCGCCACCAACGGCAGATCTGACCGAGCGCGGTGTGCAAAGCCCCACGGAGCAATCCCTGGGGCTTTTTGCATTGTTTGGCTGCACAGAGAAGCGTGCATGGGCAAAGGTGCGAGTTGCCTATGTAAGGTGGCACTTTTCCTGGCGCCGGCGCAGGCGTATCATTGACCTATCGTTAGGCTGCTAAGTAATGCGCCCTGCCATGATGCGATGCAGCGACAGCGGGTAAGAAATATCGTTTTCCTCTCGACGGATTTCAGTGTTTTCGTGCATATTTCCTTGTGCGATGTCCCGATGGCGCCAGAGCCAGACTTCTGCCCCGGCTCTGTAGTTATCCATTGCATCTTTTCCGGCGTGACTGTTGTCTGACGTTACGCTTCCCGATTGGGAACTATGTCGTAAGCCCCGCACGACGCTTTTCCGGCAGTGTGCCTTGACGTTTCCTGCAAGCTGCATCGCCAAGCGGCACAGATAGTGCGTGCACAGCTTCATTACTATTTTTGTTTATCGACTTGAAATGACCGTGCCTCGTCCAGCGCGAGAGGGGGGCGGGATGTTACCGGTTTGAGGATCACTTCATTGGCAGTCAGTACTCTTGATACCCACGCCTTGTTTGCCTTGGGCGATTTGCGCGGCAAGTTGGCCAAGCTGTTCCAAGGGCGTTTCATTTATATTACCGAACAGAATCCTGAAGGCCTGTACATGGCCGAGATCGATACCGACAGCGCGTTGGTGGTCGACGACAAACAGCGACTAGAGCTGAAAGTGGGTGACCACTTTCGTGCCGCCGTATTGCCCAGCCGTGAAGGCGGCAAGTTGGAAATGCGCTTTCGCGAGATCAAGTTGAACGTCTACGGCGTGGGCGACTATGCCTTCGTCTCGGTGCCGGAGGGCGAGGGTATCGTATTCCGCGAGGGCCAGGGCGTCATGCTGGTATTTGCTGCCCAACAGCAGGTGCAGGAAGGCCTGGGCAAGTTGCTGAAGGCGGTGACCGGTAAGGTCGCCAAGTGGCGCAAGGGCGAGCTGACCACCTTCAAGGCCAGCGAATGAACCAGGACCCGGCCGAAGGGCGCGCTGCCTTTCACCGTGAGCATGGGCCTGCGGCACTCGCCGAGGCCCAGCGCCTGCTGGCCATGCGCGAACAGTTGCAGGGTACTTGGCTGAACTGGGTGGCTGGGCAGCTTTACCAGCTCAGCCCGCCGCCTTATGCCGCCATGGTCCGTCGCGAGTTGCAACGCCTGACTCGACACTAATGTTTCAATGGCCGCGGTCGTGTCCGCTGCTGACTTCCTCCGGCACTGGCTCGCGGGCCATGCGCTTGCGAAACAGTGCAGCTCGGGCCAGCAGGAGAGTGGTGACTGGCATGGTGATGGCCAGCAGCACGGGTATCAGCCACGCATGCAATACCGGCGCCTGCTTCAACCAGGAGAAGTACAGGATCGACGCCAAGGCAACGCACCAGGCACCGATGGTCGAGGCTAGGGCTGGCGGATGCATGCGCTGGAAGTAGTCCTTCAACCGCAGCAGGCCAACCGCACCGATCAGGGCAAACAGGCTGCCGACCAGCAACAGGATGGCGGTCAGTACTTCCAGCCAGAACGGCAGTTCGGGGGTCGTGTTCATTCGATTACCTCGCCGCGTAACAGGAACTTGGCCAGGGCGAACGAGCCGACGAAGCCGAACAGGGCTATCAACAGCGCACCCTCGAAATAGGTGTCACTGGCGTAGCGGATCCCCAGCACCAGCATCATCAACATGCCCAGGATATACAGGTAGTCCAGCGCCAGCACCCGGTCCTGTGCGGACGGGCCGAGAAACAGCCGGATCAGCGCCAGGGCCATCGACAGGGCGAGGATGAACAGGCTGGCGAGGAGCGCGTTGGCGAGCAGCCCAGTCATTCGAATATCTCCATTAGCGGGCGTTCATAAGTGGCCTTGAAGTGCTCGATGAAGCTCTGCTCGTCATCCAGGTCGAACACGTGCAACAGCAGCACGCTACGGTCCAGGGCCAGTTCCGACCAGACTGTGCCGGGCACCACCGTGGTAATCGTCGACAGTGCAGCCAAACCGTGGGCATCGCGCAGTTCCAGTGGGATGTGCACGAAGCGCGAGTGGGGAGGGCGACGCCCCGCCCGCAGGACGATACGGGCCACCTGCAGGTTGGAGACGATGACATCGATGCCGACCCGGCCGATCAGCCTAGCGATCGCCATTGGCTTGCGCACATAGGCATGCTGCGGGCGCAAGGGGGCCATCAGCAGCGGTGCCAACACCGCCAGCGCAGCAGCCAGCACCAGATTGCCGGGGCTGACCGATAGATTCAGCAACAACCATAGAACGAATAGCGCGGCCGATAGCAGTGGGGCGGGAAACAGTCGTGTCATGGCTGCACCTGCAAGTCGAGGATGGTCGGACCCGGTCGTGGCCTGGCAGCCATCACCGCCTGAATGTAGGCGTCCGTGGCCTGCAGGCTGGCGGCGGTGTCCTGGGTATAGCGCAGCACGGGCTCGGCGCGGAAGCTCAGCAGGGTGCACAGACCCAGCAGTGCGACCACGGCCAGGCATTCATAGCGACGCAGTAACGGCGAGGGCCGCTCTTCAGGCTTCCAGAAGCGCTGGATGCCAACCCGGCCGAAAGCGATCAGCGAGGCAAGACCGGACAGGATGAGCAAGGCCACCAGTGCCCATCCGGACGCTGACAGCGGTTGCTCGACGGGCCTGCCAAGCCCCAGTGGGTTGAACAAAGCGCTGATCAGGTTGAGCTTGCCGATGAAGCCCGAGAACGGCGGCATGCCGATGATCAGTAGTGCACAGGCAATGAAACTGAGGCCCAGGAACGCCATGGTCCACGGGATGACCTGGCCGATCACCGCTTTTTGTTCATCGTCCAGATTGATGCCTTTGGGCGGGTGCAGCGACTCGAGCGGAGAGGGCATCACCCCCTCTTCGTCCTCCAGAGGCACTTCGTTGGCCGATCGCGAGCGTTCGATCAGTTCGGCGAGCAGGAACAGGGCACAGAGGGCCAAGGTCGAACTGACCAGGTAGAACAGCGCTGCACCGGTCAACGCGGGCTGGGCGAAGCCGACCGCAGCCAGCAGCGTGCCCGCCGAGACCAGGATGCTCAGGCCCGCCATGCGCTCCAGGCGTTGCGCTGCGAGAATGGAAATGGCAGCGATTGCCAGGGTCATCAGACCGCCATACACCAGCCAATGGCCACCGAAGTGTGCCGAAGCGCCGGCCTGGTCGGAGAACAGCAGAGTCCACAGACGCAGCAACGCATACAGGCCGACCTTGGTCATGATGGCGAACAGTGCCGCCACCGGCGCGCTGGCCGAAGCGTAGGCCGGCACCAGCCAGAAGTTCAGCGGCCAGATACCGGCCTTGACCAGGAAGGCCACCGCCAGGATCGCCGCGCCGGCATGCAGCAAGCCTCGGTCTGCTTCCGGTACCAACGGGATCTTCAGCGCCAGATCGGCCATGTTCAGCGTGCCGGTGACACCGTAGAGCATCGCCGCGCCTACCAGAAACAGCGACGATGCGAACAGGTTGATGGCGATGTAATGCAGTCCGGCGCGTACCCGGGCCCGGCCCGAACCGTGCAGGAGCAGACCATAGGAGGCCGCCAGCAGCACCTCGAAGAATACGAAGAGATTGAACAGGTCGGCAGTCAGGAAGGCGCCGTACAAGCCCATCAGCTGGATCTGGAACAGTGCATGGAAGCTGGCACCGGCACTGTCCCAGCGAGCACGGGCGAACAATAGGGCGCTGACGCCGATGATTCCGGTCAGGGTCAGCATCAGTGCCGACAGGTGATCCAGCACCAGCACGATACCGAAGGGTGCTGGCCAGTTGCCGGGCAGGTAAACCCCAATCGACTCGGCCTGGCCCTGGGTACGGATCCATAACAGCAGGCTGACGGCGATCCCAAGTCCGACGAAGCTCGACAGCAGGTTCAGGCGCGCCTTGAGCTGACGGTGTTTTTCGCCGATCAGCAGCATGATCGCCGCGGTGAGCAGCGGCAGCAGGATTGGCGCGATGATCAGTTGGCTCATGCCACTCATTCGTCGCGCTCCCGGCCATCCACGTGGTCGGTGCCGGTCAGGCCGCGCGATGCCAGGAGCACGACCAGGAACAGCGCGGTCATGGCGAAGCTGATGACGATGGCGGTCAGCACCAAGGCCTGGGGCAGAGGATCGGTGTAGTGCAGCAGGTCCTGGGTCACGCCTTCCTTGATGATCGGCTCCTTGCCGATGAACAGGCTACCCATGCTGAAGATGAACAGGTTGACCCCGTACGACAGCAGGCATAGGCCCATGATCACCTGATAGGTTCGGGGGCGCAGCACCAGCCACACACCCGAGGCGGCCAGTACGCCGATGGCGACTGCAATGACTTCTTCCATCAGGCGGCTCCTGCTTGGCTGGGTTTGGCCGGGTTGCCCGGACGATGTGCCCGCACCGACTGGTGGGCGAGGGCGGTCAGGATCAGCAGCGTCGATCCGACCACTACGGTGTACACGCCGACGTCGAAGAACAATGCGCTGGCGATGTGCATGTCGCCGATCACCGGCAGGTGCAGGTGCGCGGTATGGGTGGTGAGGAAGGGATAGCCCAGCACCATGGCACCCACGCCGGTCAGGGTGGCGCACAGAAGACCGGTCCCCATCCAGCGCAGTGGCCGCAGGCTCATCTGTGCCTCGACCCACTGGGTACCGGCGACCATGTACTGGAGGATGAACGCCACCGACATCACCAGGCCGGCGACGAAGCCGCCACCGGGTTGGTTGTGGCCGCGCATGAACAGGTACATCGACACCAGCAGGGCAATCGGCAATAACAGGCGCACCAGCACCGCCGGAACCATCATGAAGCCCAGCGCGGTGTCGGCGGCGTGGCGTGGGTTGATCAGGTCGGTGACCACATCGGGTGCCAGCAAGCGCTGCTGGGCAGGCAGCTGCATGCTCTCCTTCGGTGGGCGGAAGCGGCGCAGCAGGGCGAATACGGTCAGGGCCACGGCCACCAGAACGGTGATCTCGCCCAGGGTATCGAAGCCGCGGAAGTCCACCAGCATCACGTTGACCACGTTGGTGCCACCGCCCTGGGGCAGCGCCCGGCTGAGATAAAACGAGGAGATATCGTTGGGCGTCGGTCGTGTCAGCATCGCATACGAGAGCAACGCCATGCCGCCACCGACCAATACTGCCAGCAACAGGTCGCGGAGGCGGCGAACGCGCGCCCGGTCCTGACTGCCCGGCAACGGCGACACCCCTTCGATGCGTCGTGGCAGCCAACGCAGGCCAAGGAGGATGAGCACGGTGGTCACCACTTCCACCGCCAATTGGGTCAAGGCCAGGTCCGGGGCCGAGAACCAGACGAAGGTGATGCAGGTCATCAGACCACAGACGCCGACCATGATCAGCGCGGCCAGACGGTGGTACTTGGCCTGATAGGCCGCGCCGATGGCGCAGGCGATGGCGATCAGCCACAGCGCGACGAACACACCGGAGCCCGGAATCTTCGGTCGGTCACCCCAGGATAGGCCGCTGTAGAGCATGGGCGTGAGGCCGGCGAGAAAAGCGACGAGCACCACCATGAACAGTTGCGCTTGCAGGCGACGGCTGGTCAGCAGCCGCTCGACGCGCCGAGCCAGCAGCATCAGGTGTACCTGGCCGTGCTCGAACAGGCGCTTGCCATTGAAGCGCTCAATCAGCGGCGGATACGGGAAGCGGCCCCTGCGCAGTTGCTTGCGCAGCAGCAGGTAGAGCAGCACGCCGCCGCTCATGGCCACCAGGCTCATGATCAACGGGGCGTTCCAGCCATGCCAGATGGCCAGGCTGTATTCGGGTAGGGTCCCGCCAACCACTGGCAGCGCTGCGGCAGCCAGCAGCGGGCCGACCGATTGGGCGGGGAAGATACCGACTACCAGGCACACCAGCACCAGCAGCTCGACGGGCGCGCGCATCCAGCGCGGTGGCTCGTGGGGGGTGTGGGGCAGATCCTCGGCAGTGGGGCCGAAGAATACGTCGACAGTGAACCGCAGCGCGTAGGCCACGCTGAAGGTGCCGGCCAAGGTGGCGATCACCGGCAAGGTCGCCTCGACCCAGGCGGTGGAACTGATGAACACGGTTTCGGCGAAGAACATTTCCTTGGACAGGAAACCGTTCATCAATGGCACGCCGGCCATCGAGGCGCTGGCGACCATGGCCAGGGTGGCGGTGTACGGAACCAGTCGGATCAGACCGCTGAGGCGGCGGATGTCGCGGGTGCCGCTTTCGTGGTCGATGATGCCGGCGGCCATGAACAACGAGGCCTTGAAGGTGGCATGGTTGAGAATGTGAAACACGGCGGCGACCGCCGCCAGCGGACTGTTGAGACCGAGCAGAAGGGTGATCAGGCCCAGATGGCTGATGGTCGAGTACGCCAGCAGGCCCTTGAGGTCATTCTGGAACATCGCAGCGAAGGCGCCCAGCAGCAGGGTTATGGCGCCGGCTCCGCCGACGATCCAGAACCATTCCTCGCTGCCCGACAGCACCGGCCACAAACGGGCCAGCAGGAATACCCCGGCCTTGACCATGGTCGCCGAGTGCAGGTACGCCGATACCGGTGTCGGCGCCGCCATGGCATGGGGCAACCAGAACTGGAAGGGGAACTGCGCGCTCTTGCTCAGCGCGCCGATCAGGATCAACGGCAACAGTACGGGGTACAGCGCGTGCTGGCGGATGAGCTCGCCGGCCGCCAGGACCTTGTCCAGGTCGTAGCTGCCGACCACATGCCCGAGCAGCAGGGCCCCGACCAGCAGGCACAGACCGCCGGCGCCGGTGACCATCAGCGCCATGTAGGCACCGCGTCGGGCGTCGGCGCGGTGGTGCCAGTAACCGATCAACAGGAACGAGAACAGGCTGGTCAGTTCCCAGAAGAACACCAGCTGGATGAGGTTGCCGGAGATCACCACGCCGAGCATGGCGCCCATGAACGCCAGGAAGAAAGCGAAGAAACGCGGTACCGGATCCTGTGGCGACATGTAGTAGCGCGCGTACAGGGATACCAGCGTGCCAATGCCCAATACCAGCAGCGAGAACAGCCAGGCGAAGCCGTCCATGCGCAGTACCAGGTTCAGACCCAGGCTCGGCAGCCAGAGGAATTCCTCGCGAATCACCCCGCCATGGGCAACCTGGGGGTACAGCAGTGCTACCTGGACCGTGCCGACCAGGGCCACGACCCCGGCCAGTATGGACTCGGCGTTCCGGGCATTGTGCGGCAGCACGGCTGCCAGGCAACTGCCTATGAACGGCAGAAGCAGTAGCACTATCAATGACATAGCGGTCTATTCTAGAAGGATTGCCAAGGATCATACGTGCCGCGTTGTCGATCACCAACACGCAAGCTGTCGCAGAATCCTACAAAAGTGCTGTGACAAGCTGTTTTTTTATAACAGTTTTTTACAGAGCATAGCCGCTGTCGAAAGGTTCACAGGTCGGTGGAGCGTTCACCTTCGAAGTGTCGTTCCTGGGTTGGGTTTTCACCGACGCTGCGTCGCCACCTCAGTTCGCTGACCACTACCGCCACCACGATCAGCAGGCCGCCGAGCAGCGCCACGCCCGGCAGGCGTTCCCCGGCGATCCGCCCGACGATACCGGCCCAGACCGGCTCGCCAGCATAGATCAGCGTAGCGCGTGTAGGCGAAACCGATTTCTGCGCCCAGTTCATTGCCACTTGGATGACCGCGCTCATCGCGCCCAGTCCCAGCGCGCTGAGCAACAGCAGCCAGGAAAACTCGGGCAGGCGCTCTTGGGTCGGCACGATCATCAGGAATGACAGCAGCGAGGCCGTGGCCAGTTGCACCACGGTCACCCGGCGAACATCGACCTGGCCGGCATAGCGGCTGATCAGGATTATTTCTCCGGCAATGGCAACCGCGCTGACCAAGGTCACCACCTCCCCTTCGCTGAAGTGCAAAGCGCCGCCTTCAGGCCCTGCCAGCAGCATCAAGCCGACGAACGCCAGGCAGATCCCGATGCTTGGCATCAGCCCTGGGCGGCGGCCGAGCACCAGCCATTGCAGCAGCGGCACGAACGGTACGTAGAGCGCGGTGATAAATGCCGACTGGCTGCTGCTGATGGTTTGCAAACCCATGGTCTGCAAGCCATAGCCCAGCATGATGGCGGTGCCGATCAGCACACCGGCCTTCAGTTCGGTGGCGGTCAGGCCGGTCAGGCAGCGCGCCGAGACCAGGCCGACGAACAACGCTGCCGCGGCGAAACGCAGCCCGACGAAGAACATCGGCCCGCTCACGGTCATGACGTTATGCACCAGCAGGAAGGTACCCCCCCACAGCATGGTGATGAACACCAGTACCATTTCGGCCTTGCTCAAGCGCAGGGTGAGGGTAGATTGGGGGTGGCGGGTGGAGGCGGTCATGGTCTTGCACACTCGAAAGGCGCGGCGCACAATCGCCGCAAAAGTGGGCAGTATACTGCGCAAATGGCAAAAGTGAGCAATATAGTGCACAAAGATTCAGCGCATCGTGCGTCGGTGCTGCAACATGTCAGCTTCAATGTCCGCAGCCTGCGCAATGCCGCAGGCATGAGCCAGAGCGCCTTGGCCGAGCGCTCTGGCGTCAGTCGGCGGATGTTGGTAGCGATCGAGGCAGGTGAGAAGAATGTCAGCTTGACCACGCTCGACCTGATTGCCGAGGCCCTGGGAGTAGCCTTCAGCACCTTGATCCAGGCGCCTGACCTGCGTGATCCCAGTCGCATCGATGAGCTGGCCTGGGCCGGCGAGCAGCCGCAGAGCAAGGCGGTACTGCTGGCCAGTAGCACCGCCCGGCGCGAAGTGGAGATCTGGGAGTGGACCCTGGCCCCCGGCGAGCTCTACACCAGCGAAGCGGATGCCGAGGGCTGGAGCGAGCAGATCTACGTGACCGAGGGCGAGCTCACACTGATCATCGAAGGGGTCGAGTTGTCCCTTCAGGCCCGACAATTCCATGTGTTTCCCAGTAACTGTCGGTATGCCTACCGCAACGATGGCGTCATTCCCGTGCGTTTCGTGCGTAATGTGGTGATCTGAACCGTATCAGAGCCGCTCAACGTTCCGGCTGCCGGCGCGCCTTGCGCTGTCTGGCTGATTCCAGTTCATGCATACCACGGCGCATAGTGCGGATAACGGTCCAAGCGTGCGCCGACCACCATCTCATTGACCCAGGCGGCGAGAATCGAACTGTAGGCTTTCTGGCTTTCCTCGGTGGACAATGCATGGTCGGCGCCGTCGAGGATGCGGTGGGTCAGCGAGTGAGCATTGATGAACGCCGAGCGGTAGCTCATCAAGGTGGTGTGCGGCACGTAGTCGTCCTGCTCCGACTCGACCAGCAACACATCGCCTTCGAATTCGGCGCACGCGCCCAACGCGCGGTTGTCGGCAGGACCCAGGGTCCGCTGGCGATAGGCATTGAGGCGTTGGCGATCGAGTGTCTGTTTGGGCGTGTCCCACTCTTCGTCCCAGTACATCGCGGGGACGCGCAAAGCCAGCCATTTCACCGGCCGCTGGCGGGTCAGCAAGGTTGCCAGGTAGCCGCCGTAGCTGCTGCCGATCAGGGCGATCGCGCCATTGTCGACAGCGGGGTGGCTGGCCAGGCAATCGTAGGCCGCGAGCAGGTCCTGGAGATTCTGTTCGCGGGTCACTGTCAGTCGCTGGCTTTCGGTTTTTTCATGGCCGCGCAGGTCGAATGTCATGCACACGCAGCCAAGGCCAGTGATCTGCCGGGCGCGCGCCAGGTCGCGTTGCTGGCTGCCGCCCCAGCCATGGACGAACAGGATGCCGGGCATCTTGCTACCAGGGCTGACCAGCGTGCCGGCAATCGTGTCGTTGTCGACCTGCAGCTCAACGGTGTCGCTCTGAATGGTCATGGCCATGGATCTGCGCGTATTTGCTGAATTGTCCGAGTTCACTGTCTTGTCCTTGGTAGAAAAGAGTTGAATCGCGGGGGAGGTGGAAGGTGCCGAATACCTCGTGCGAAGAGGCGCGTACCTGTTGCAGGGCGGGATCATCGGCGAACGCCTGGAGCGCCAGCACTTCTGCGCTACTGGCGCCGCCGGGGCGCCAGGATTGTTCCAGGACGCCGCTGCGCAGTTGACCTCGGGCGTTGACGCCGCGGGCGATGTCATAGTTGCGGCGAGAGGCGATGAACCCCGGTAGGCAGTGCTGGGCGGCCTGCTCGTAGGTGAGCGCCTGGGTGACTGCCAGGCGCAGGTGCTCATCCAGGGGAAGTTGCAGTAGCGCTTCATAGCCGCCGCGCACGACCAGCAACTCGGAGCCGGCGTAGACCTCGGTGCCCTGGTGATCATGGGTCAGATGCTGGATGCCGTGATAGCTGCAAGTGATCCCGGCGACACGGACCTGGCCGACACTCAGCGTCTCGACGTCGAGGAGGTTCTCCTCCAGTGCCAAGCCCCAGATCATGAGCTGTCGTTCGTCCATGTCTCCAAGCAGGGGCTCGAGTTCGTGCAATTGCTCGATCACATGCTGCCCACGGCCCGCAGTGGCACGGACCGGCTTCACGCGCACGGCGCCCTCGGCGAGCAGTAACCGGGCTGCCTCGCGGGCGTCCTGCTTGCTGAAGACCGTATAGCCCTTGAGCAATGCACTGCTCGCCTGTCGAGCGAAGTCATCGCTCCAGCCCGGTGGGAAATAGCCTTTGGCCAGACGGGGGTGGGAAATGGACTTGGTGGCCATGAAAGGTTGGCTGACCAGACCGCCGAACAGGTCCCGTTCGCTGCGTATGCCAAGTGCGGCGTAGCGTTGCGGCTCGGTCAGGGTTTGCGGGGCGAGATAGTAGTAGTGGTCACTGGCCCTTGGGGCTTGAGTGGGCTCCAGGTAGGGACAACCAAGCAAGTGTGCCAGATGCTCTGCCAGCTTCCTTTGAGTGGCACGCTCGTGATCTGCGGTGGGCTCGCCGGAGTCGAGCACGACCACCGCGCGTTTGGCTTCGTCGGATCGCGGCATGACAGGGGCCTCCAGGTGTCTGTAAAGATTCTGAGGTACGTCTTCCGGCGGAAGTTCACCTTGGCTGGGTGGCGGGCTGCCGTGCCAGGAAGATTTCGCGGTGGGCAGTGCTTGGCGAGATTGCAGGGCCGGGAAGGCTGTTCCATTATCGTGGTCCTGAATCAATCCAGCAGTGGCCGCAGGAGTGCGCATGAACGTTCAGACCACCATCAAGCAGAGCGTGCCGGAACGCCTGGCGCGTGTGCGCGAGGTCATGGCCAGGGAGGGGATCGACGCCCTGCTGGTGCCGTCGGCTGACCCGCATCTTTCCGAATATCTGCCCGGCTATTGGCAGGGCCGCCGCTGGTTGTCCGGCTTCGATGGGTCGGTGGGGACGCTGGTAGTGACAGCGGATTTCGCGGGCGTATGGGTGGACAGCCGCTACTGGGCGCAAGCCGAGAAGGAACTGGCCGGCAGCGGCATCGAATTGATGAAGCTGTTGTCCGGAAAGCCAGGTGCCCTGGAGTGGCTGGGCGACAATGTCGAGCGCAAGGGCTCGGTGGCGGTGGACGGTGCGGTCATGGCGCTCGCCTCGGCGCGCCAGTTGCAGGAGCGTTTGCAGGCGCGGGAGGTGCGCCTGCTGACCGACCGCGATCTGCTGGATGAGGTCTGGGAGGGCCGTCCAGCGTTGCCGGCAAATCCTGTGTACGAGCATCTGCCTCCCCATGCCCCGTGCAGCCGAGTCGAAAAGCTGACCCGATTGCGCGAAAGCCTGCAGGAAAAAGGCGCGGATTGGCACTTCATCGCGACACTGGATGACATTGCCTGGTTGTTCAACCTGCGTGGTAGTGACGTGTCCTACAACCCGGTGTTCATCGCCTTCGCGCTGATCAGCCAGACGCAGGCTGTCTTGTTCGTCGGCTCAGGGAAACTCGACGAACACTTGCGCCAGCTGCTGGCGGCCGATGGTATCGAGGTGCGTGACTACGGGCAGGTAGATGCGGCGCTCGCCGCACTTGCACCTTCCAGTCGGCTGCTGGTCGATCCTGCGCGTGTCACCTGTGGTGTGTTGCAAAGCCTGGATGCCCAGGTGGCACTGATCGAAGGGCTCAACCCAACGACGCTGAGCAAGTCGTGCAAAGGTGAGGAGGAATTGGTCCACATCCGCCAGGTCATGGAGCAGGATGGCGCGGCCTTGTGCGAGTTCTTCGCCTGGTTCGAGGCACAGTTGGGCAAGCAGGTGATCACCGAGCTCACCATCGATGAACAGTTGAGTGCCGCACGTGCTCGTCGTCCAGGTTTTGTCTCGCTGAGCTTCTCGACCATTGCAGCCTTCAACGGTAATGGTGCCATGCCCCATTACCGTGCGACGGAGGCGTCCCACGCGGTCATCGAAGGGGATGGCCTGCTGTTGATCGACTCGGGTGGCCAGTACTTGGGGGGAACCACTGATATCACCCGGATGGTTCCGGTGGGTCAGCCGAGCCTTGAGCAGAAACGGGACTGCACGCGTGTGCTCAAGGGCATGATCGCCCTGTCGCGTGCGACGTTCCCGCGCGGCATCCTGTCGCCACTGCTGGATGCCATTGCGCGGGCGCCGATCTGGGCGGATCTGGTCGACTACGGTCATGGGACCGGGCACGGAGTCGGTTATTTCCTGAATGTCCATGAGGGGCCGCAGGTGATTGCCTATCAAGCGGCGACCACGCCGCAGACGGCGATGCAGGTCGGCATGATCAGCTCGATCGAACCGGGGACCTACCGTCCAGGTGAGTGGGGAGTTCGCATCGAGAACCTGGTCGTCAATCGAGAGGCAGGCAGCAGCGTATTTGGCGACTTCCTGAACTTCGAAACCCTGACCCTGTGCCCGATCGACACCCGTTGCCTACAGCCGGAACTGTTGGCGAAAGAGGAGCGGGACTGGTTGAACGAGTACCATCGCAGGGTGCGTGAGCGACTCGCCCCGCTGCTGTCTGGTGATGCGCTGGCCTGGTTGGAGGCTCGCACCCAGGCGCTGTAGGGCTTTGCTTCGGGCTGGATGAAACACAGGCAGCTCAGAGGCTGCCTTTGTTCACTTGCAGATGACGATCATGCTGCGACTGGTGTATCCGGCAGGGTTGATGCCGAACAGATAGTCCCCGGGTTCCTCGTCAGCATCGCCAGAGCGCGCTACGACCTTATAACCACGGGAGGTGCATGAGGAAGCTGCCTTGCTGTAGCACTTGTCCCAGGATGAAGAGAGGCCCGAGCAGTTGATGTGCAGGCCCTTCTTCCCTTTCTTGACCTCGGTCTTGGCCGTTGCGGCACATCCAGCAATGGCCAAAACGGCCAGGATGAGCAGAATACGTTTCATTCCTGTCCTTATTTTGCAGGGCTGACGAGTTGTCAGACCCTGTCGTTATCGCTTTGGTTCTTCCTTAAACATTCCCCAGCGTCCGTGTTCGTTCCAGATAGTAATAGCGTGAAGATCATGATCCTGTGACAGCTTAATCAGGGAGCCGGGTGACGACAACGTTTAATCCCGTCTCAAATGAAAGTATTTCTCATGTCAGTCTGCCGCCACGGGAGGGTTGGATGCCTTACGCATGGCCAGTGTGGCGCCGACCGACGCAGTGATGATGGCGCCAATCGCCAGCCATTGGGTCATGCTCAGTACCTCGCCGAGGAACACCAGGCCGGAAAGCGCACCTATGGCAGGTTCGATGCTCATCAAGGTACCGAAGGTACGTGCCGGCATGCGGGTGAGCGCGACCATCTCGAGGCTATAGGGTAGGGCGGTGGACAGTACGGCCACGCCCAGGGCGAGAGGGATCACGGCGGGGGTCAGCAAGGCAGCTCCGGCATGCACGATCCCGATGGGGGCAACGAACAGCGCTGCGACGACGACGCCTAGGGCCGCTCCCTGGATTCCATGTTCGGCACCGGCACGTTGGCCGAACAGGATGTACAGGGCCCAGCATACGCCGGCGCCAAGGGCGTAGATCGCACCTTGCAGATCGAGCGACTGACCGGCGTGGCCAACCGGGATGAGCAGCAGCAGGCCGGTGACGGCGAGGGCTATCCACAGGAAGTCGAGGGGTCTGCGCGAGCCGAACAGAGCGACGGCCAGTGGGCCGGTGAACTCGAGTGCCACGGCGATACCCAAGGGTACGGTCTGCAGTGCCATATAGAAGAGGAAATTCATTCCACCCAGGGCCATGCCATAGATCACGATGTCGCGCAGTGCCTTGGCGGTCAGGCGTGCACGCCAGGGACGGAGGATCAGCAGCATGAGGACCGAAGCAAAGATCAGGCGCAGTGTGGTGGTGCCCTGAGCGCCGATGATGGGGAACATGCTCTTGGCCAACGAAGCCCCGGACTGGATCGAGGCCATGGCAATGAGTAGCAGGCCGATCGGGAACAAGGTTGCGGCCAGGCTGCGGGGCGGGGTGTTCATCTTAAGGAGGGATCCTGGGAGGGCTGCGGGTTGTGCACTATAGTGCGCAAAACGGTGAGTGGCTAGATTTCCTCAAAATAGGTGTTGACGCCGTTTCGAATCCCCTTATAATGCGCACCACTTCCAACGCAGTCGGAACGAAAAACTCCTT
>NZ_SMTE01000024.1 GCF_004357765.1 Pseudomonas putida
CTTCGGCTTACGCCGAAGGGTGCTGCGCACCTGGCCCTACAGACGCCTACGCTCGGCCTCCTGACGTCGCAAAGTTAGGGGCGGAGCCTGCGCTGGCGTTATCTTCGAAAGACAGACCGCACTATCCGCAACAACACAAAACGATAGGTAAAGGGAAAAGCGAGAGCGCAGCGATTCGCCTGCCGTTGCTCTGGCTTTTGATCTTGCTTTTGCTCTTGCTCTTGATCTACCCGCGACCTCAGGAGGCCGAGTGGAGGTGGCTGGAGGGCCAGGTGCGTAGCACCCTCCGGCGTTAGCCGGAGGCGCGAGATGTAGACTTGCGCAGCAAGTCGTAGGCCGCGCGGGCCCGCAAGCCGCCGGAGCGAGGGGACCCCGAAGCGCAGCGTAGGGGCCGTATGTGGGAGCAAGCGGTTTTGCGCTCCTTTGTCCAAGAACAAAGGGGCCCGCCGTAAAGGCGGAAGGGGCCAGTAGCGCCGCTACACACAATGGATCAGCTCACGATCTAAATGCCAAACCAAGCCCCCCCCTCCCCCGACAATCCGTGAAGAGCCTTTCTTTTGCCCGCGAAAAGGCCGCTGCAGACCAGGATTTACTCGAACAAGGCGTCCAGGGCCTGCTCCAGCCGCGTGACGGCAATCACCTGCAACCCTGCAGGAGCCTCTTTGGGCGCATTGCCCTTGGGCACGATGGCTCGCTTGAAGCCATGCTTGGCGGCCTCCTTCAGCCGCTCCTGGCCACTGGGGACCGGGCGTACCTCACCCGACAGACCGATTTCGCCGAACACCAGCAGTCCATGGGCCAGTGGCCGGTTGCGCAGGCTGGACATCACGGCAGCCAGCAGAGCGAGATCCGAGGCGGTCTCCAGTACCTTCACCCCACCGACCACGTTGAGGAACACATCCTGGTCGTGGGTGGGAATGCCACCATGCCTATGCAGCACCGCCAGGAGCATGGCCAAGCGGTTCTGATCGAGGCCTAGGGTGACCCGTCGGGGGTTGGCCAGGTGGCTGTCGTCGACCAGGGCCTGCACCTCCACCAGCATCGGCCGGGTGCCTTCCCAGGTGGCCATGACCACGCTGCCGGGCACCTCTTCCTGGGTGCGGTTGAGGAAGATCGCCGAAGGGTTCGACACTTCCTTCAAGCCACGGTCGGTCATGCCGAACACGCCCAGTTCGTTGACCGCGCCGAAGCGGTTCTTGACCGCGCGCAGCAGGCGCAGGCGACCATCGGACTCGCCTTCGAAATAAAGCACGGTGTCGACCATGTGCTCGAGTACCCGCGGGCCGGCCAGCGAACCCTCCTTGGTGACGTGGCCGACCAGAAAGATCGCCGTTCCGCTCTGCTTGGCATAGCGCACCAGCAGCGCCGTGCTTTCGCGCACCTGGGCGACGCCGCCCGGAGCCGACTGCAACTGCTCGGTGAAGATCGTCTGGATCGAGTCGATCACCATCACCCGAGGCTTTTCCTGACGTGCCGTGGCGATGATGGTCTCGATGCAGGTCTCGGTCATGACCTTGAGCTGGTCCTGGGGCAGACCCAGGCGCCGCGACCGCATGGCCACCTGCTGTTGCGATTCCTCGCCGGTGACGTACAAGGCCGGCATGCCCACGGCGATGTTGCACAGGGTCTGCAGCAGGATGGTCGACTTGCCGATCCCCGGATCACCGCCAATAAGAACCACCGAGCCATCGACCAGACCTCCGCCGAGCACACGGTCCAGTTCGGTGCTGCTGGTGGTGAAGCGCGGAATTTCCTCGACGCTGACTTCAGCCAAGGTCTTGATCTGCGCCTGCTGTCCGGTCCAACCGGTACGTCCGCTGGGCGCCGCAGCCCCACCGCTCTCGATCATGGTCTCGACCAGCGTGTTCCAGGCCCCACATTCGCCGCACTGGCCAGCCCATTTGGGAAAGGTCGCGCCGCACTCGGTGCAGCCATACAAGCGCTTGGCCTTGGCCATTGGGCAGGTCTCCTGGGAAAAAACCGCCATGATAGCCGAGGCGGACGTGTCTCGAACGGGTCGAGAGGCGACAAAACTATTCGTTCTAACGGCAGTCATTAGCCCTGAGCGCCGCGCATGACGCGTTTCGGTGGCGTACACTGCGTTTACCTCACCATTTGTTACAAGGAACCAAACATGGGCATGCTCAGTGAGTTCAAGGCCTTCGCGGTCAAAGGTAATGTCGTCGACATGGCGGTCGGTATCATCATCGGCGCGGCCTTCGGCAAGATCGTCTCTTCGTTCGTCGGAGACGTGGTGATGCCACCACTGGGGCTGCTGATCGGTGGCGTCGATTTCAGCGACCTGGCCATCACCCTCAAGGCGGCCGAAGGCGATATTCCGGCAGTGGTGCTGGCCTACGGCAAGTTCATCCAGACGGTGATCGACTTCATCATCATCGCCTTCGCCATCTTCATGGGCGTCAAGGCCATCAACCGCCTCAAGCGTGAAGAAGCCGCGGCACCGAGCGCACCTCCTGTGCCGACACCTCAGGAGACCTTGCTGACGGAGATCCGCGACCTGCTCAAGGCGCAGAACCAGAACCGCCAGCCCTGAAGGCTACCGGGGCCGCCCTGCGGCCCTGGCTTCACCAGTAGTTCTCGACAGCCACCTGGCCGGGCCGTTTGCTCAGGCTCAGTTGCAGATCGCGAGCTTTGAGCACCTTGCGCGTTTCGTCGATCATCTGCGGGTTGCCGCAGAGCATGATGCGCGAGTGCTCCGGCGAGAACTCAAGCCCCGCAGCTTTCTCCAGCTCGCCGTTCTCGATCAGCGTGGTGATCCGGGCATTCAGCGCACCTGGATGCCGTTCGCGGGTGACCACCGGAATGAACTGAAGCTTGCCAGCGAATTCCACCAGGTAGTCGCGCTGCTCCAACCCGGCAATCTCTTCCAGGTACGCCAGTTCCTTGGCTTCACGCACCGAGTAAACCAACCGGATGTTGTCGAAGCGCTCCCAGGCCTCGAAGTCCTGCAGGATCGACATGAACGGCGCGATACCGGTGCCCGTCGCCAGCAGCCACAGGTCGCGCCCACCGATGAAGCGATCCAGAGTCAGGTAGCCAAAGGCCTGGCGATCGACGAGCAAGGTGTCGCCCTCGCCCAGCCGACTCAATTCGCTGGTGAACTCGCCACCTGGCACCACGATGGAGAAGAAATCCAGAAATTCGTCATGTGGCGCACTTACCATCGAGTAGGCCCGCCACACCACGCTGCCATCGGCCTTGGTCACCCCTAGACGGGCGAATTGACCGGCACGGAAGCGAAACCCGGTATCACGAGTGGTCCGCAGGCTGAACAGGTTCGGCGTCAACGGATGGACTTCGAGCAGGGTCTGGCGGGTGAATTTTTCGGCGCTGGCGGTCATGAGGCACTCCATGGATTGCATGGGCCAAGTTTCGCGCAAAGTGGCATGAATAAATACCACTGGTTTGTAGGGCTTGCACGAAGGCTGGCCCATTGCCCTGTCAAAACGGGCGCATATAGCAAAAAAACCCAACACTCTACTGGGGTTTTTCTACACTCTCTTAAATTCAAATGGATTGGGATTTGACAAAGTTAGGAGTTTGACCACATGCCGACGCGCCACTGGGATCCCGAGCGTCTCCACCAGCTCGTGAGCGAGCGCTCACCTCGACGCTTGTTCAACCTGGCCGTGCACCTGACGCAAGAGCTCGGAATGGATTATCTGGGCCTGAAGTTGCGTATCCAGGTTGCCACGCAAACCCCTCGTCTGTTCCTCTACAGCAACTACCCAAACGAGTGGATCGAGCGTTACCAGCGTGACGACTTCTATCGCCAGGACCCGGCGGCCGCCCACAGCCACGGATCCACCCTGCCCATTCTGTGGACGGACGAGTTGTACGCCGAGGCTCCGCAGTTCCGCGAAACGGCCTGCGCACATGGCTTGTGTCACGGTTGGACGCAATCGGTACACGACCTGCAGCACAATGAAAGCCAACTGTCCGTGGCCCGGCAGACGCCAAAGATCAGCACCACAGAACTCTACGACAAGGCCGGCAGCGTGCAGTGGCTTTGCCATACCTTGCATGCGGTGCTCAGTGAACATCACCTGGAAGAAATCTGCCCGAACACGCCGAAGATGAGCGAACGCGAACTGGAAGTGCTGAAATGGTCGGCAGCGGGCAAGACGGCCGCCGACGTCGCCTGCATCCTGTCGTTGTCACAGAGCACCGTGAACTTCCACATTCGCAGCGTGATCACCAAGACCAATGCAGCCAACAAGGCCGGGGCCATCGCCATCGCCGCCATGCGCGGATGGATCTGACGCCCTGCCTGCGAACCTCGGCAAAGCCCTGTAGAATCGGCGGCAAAAGCTCGCGCAACGTGCGGCGGGCAGATCCGTACCCGAGCCAGACGCCATGCCCCTGTTCACCTCTCCGTATGCCCAACTCGACCTGATCCGCCAACCGGACCAGGCCAATGACCCTCTGCAGGCCTTCGACGCCGCCGACGAGTACCTGCTCGAGCGCCTGCATGCCCAGGCGCCAGAGGCCAGTTGCCGGGTACTCGTACTCAACGACAGCTTCGGCGCCCTCGCCGCCAGTCTGGCCGGCCACTTGACGGTGATCAGCAGCGGCGACTCGCACCTGGCGCGCATGGCCCTGGAAAAGAACCTGGCGCGCAACGGCAAGGCTTTCGACAGCGTGCCGTTCGTGCCGGCGAGCGAGCCTTGGGAGGGACACTTCGACCGAGTCCTGGTACGCGTGCCCAAGACCCTGGCCCTGCTCGAGGAGCAACTGATCCGCCTGCAAGGTCATCTGGCACCGGGAGCCCAGGTGATCGCAGGCGCCATGATCAAGCACCTGCCCCGTGCCGCAGGTGAGTTGCTGGAAAAATACATCGGCCCGATGCAGGCCTCCCTGGCCCAGAAAAAGGCGCGTCTGCTCGCTGCCACCTGGGCCGAGCGCCCCACCGCGCGGTCGCCCTATCCGAGCCGCTACCGACTCGACAAGCCTGCGCTCGAACTGATCAACCATGCCAACGTGTTCTGCCGCGACGGACTCGACATCGGTACCCGCGCCTTCCTTCCGCATCTGCCGCGCGACCTGGGCAACGCCCGCATCGCCGACCTGGGCTGCGGCAATGGGGTGTTGGCGATCGCCAGTGCACTGGCCAATCCGGATGCCCAGTACACCCTGGTGGACGAGTCGTACATGGCCGTGCAATCGGCCCAGGAGAATTGGCAAGCGGCGCTCGGCGAGCGCCCCGTTGCAGTGCTGGCGGGGGATGGACTGGCTGGCGTCGACAAGCAGTCGCTGGATGTAGTGCTGTGCAATCCACCCTTCCACCAACAGCAAGTGGTAGGCGACTTCCTCGCCTGGCGCATGTTCCAGCAGGCACGCGAGGCGTTGGTGGTGGGTGGCGCGCTGTACATCGTCGGCAACCGCCACCTGGGCTATCACAGCAAGCTGGCGCGGCTGTTCCGAGGCGTCGAGCAGGTGGCGGCGACGCCGAAGTTCGTGATCCTCAAGGCCCGCAAGTGACACAGCGCCACCTGCTCAATGGGTCGTAAGCCCCGCCGCCCCCATGAACAGGCGCATCACCCATGCCGCCACACCGAGGGCGGCCACGCTCAGCGCCCAGATCAATACCAGCCAGCCCAGGCGCTGCCACAGCGGCTTCTTCTCTTCCAGGCCATGTTTGCCGGTCATCAGGCGGCCCTCCTAGTGATAGCCGTCTTCAGGGGTCACCTTGCCGCGGAACACGTAGTAGCTCCAGAAGGTGTAGCCCAGGATGAACGGCAGGATGAACAAGGTCCCCACCAGCATGAAGCCCTGGCTCTGCGGCGGTGCCGCAGCGTCCCAGATCGAGATCGATGGCGGGATGATGTTCGGCCACAGGCTGATGCCAAGGCCGCTGTAGCCCAGGAAGATCAGCACCAGGGTCAGTAGGAACGGCGTGTAGTTGGCATTGCGCGCTACCGCCTTGAGCAGCCCGTAGAACGTCACCAGCACCAGGATCGGCACCGGCATGAACCAGATCAGGTTAGGCATGCTGAACCAGCGGTCGGCGATCTGCGGGTAGGCGATCGGCGTCCACAGGCTGACGATGCCGATCACCGCCAGCAACACCAGCGCCAACGGCCGACCGAGATTATGCATCTGCTCCTGCAGCGGGCCCTCGGTCTTCATGATCAACCAGGTGCACCCGAGCAACGCGTAGGCGACGATCAGGCCCAAGCCGCTGAACAGGCTGAACGGCGTCAGCCAGTCCAACGAGCCGCCGGCGTAGTGCCGGTCGACGACTTTGAAGCCCTCGATGAAGGCGCCCAAGGCCACGCCCTGGAAAAACGTTGCCACCAGCGAACCCCAGATGAACGCCTTGTCCCACAGATGCCGGCGTTCGGCGGTAGCCTTGAAGCGGAATTCGAAGGCCACGCCGCGGAAGATCAGGCCGATCAGCATCAGTATCAATGGCAGGTACAGCGCTTCGAGCACCACGGCATAGGCCATCGGGAAGGCCCCGAACAACCCGGCGCCGCCCAGCACCAGCCAGGTTTCATTACCGTCCCAGACCGGCGCGACGGTATTCATCATGACATCGCGATCGTGCTCGGCCTTGACGAACGGGAAGAGGATGCCAATGCCGAGGTCGAAGCCATCCATCACCACGTACATCATCACGCCAAAGATGATGATCACGGCCCAGATCAGCGGAAGATCGATACCCATGGCTCAGTTCTCCTTGCTCAGGCTGGCGGAGTCGGCCGCATGGCCATCGTCTGCGGCAGACAGCGGCCGCGCCGGTGTACGCTTCTGGCCCGGCCCGCCTGGCCGTTGCTCGTCCCCTTCACCGGTATGCGGGCCCTTGCGCACCAAGCGCATCATGTAGCCGAAACCGGTGCCGAACAGCGCGAAATAGACCACCACGAACGCTACCAGGGTAAAGCCGAGCTGGCTGTAGCTGTGGTGGGATACCGCGTCGGCGGTACGCAGCAAGCCGTAGACCACCCACGGCTGACGACCGATTTCGGTGGTGAACCACCCCGCCAGAATGGCGATCAGCCCGGAAGGCCCCATCCACATCACGAAGTTAAGGAACAGCCGGTTGCTGTAGAGCCCGCCACGTTTGCGCAGCAACAGGCTCCACAGACCTGCAGCGATCATCAGCAGGCCCAGGGCGACCATGATGCGGAACGACCAGAAGACGATGGTCGAGTTGGGCCGGTCCTCAGGGGCGAACTCCTTCATCGCCGGTACCTGCTTGTCCAGGCTGTGGGTCAAGATCAGGCTGCCGAGGGCGGGAATCTCGATCTTGTAGCGGGTAGTTTCAGCCTGCATGTCGGGGATGCCGAACAGGATCAGTGGCGTCGACTCGCCGGGGGTGTTTTCCCAGTGCCCCTCGATGGCGGCAATCTTCACCGGCTGATGCTTGAGGGTGTTCAAGCCGTGGAAGTCACCGATCACCGCTTGTACCGGCGCCACGATCAACGCCATCCACATGGCCATCGACAGCATCTTGCGCACCGCCGGGTTGTCACGTCCGCGCAGCAGGTGCCAGGCCGCCGAAGCGCCAACGAAGAAAGCGGTGGCGACGAACGCTGCCGTGGCCATGTGCATCAGGCGGAACGGGAAGGAAGGATTGAAGATCACCGCAAGCCAGTCCACCGGCACTACACGGCCATCGATGATCTCGTGCCCCTGGGGGGTCTGCATCCAACTGTTGGAAGCCAGGATCCAGAACGTCGAAACCAGCGTACCCAGCGCTACCATGCACGTGGCGAAGAAATGCAGGCCCCGTCCGACACGGTTCCAGCCGAACAACATGACGCCGAGGAACCCGGCCTCGAGGAAGAAGGCGGTGAGCACTTCATAGGTCAACAGCGGGCCGGTGATGTTGCCGGCGAAATCGGAGAAGCGGCTCCAGTTGGTACCGAACTGGTAGGCCATGACCAGCCCGGAGACCACGCCCATGCCGAAGTTGACCGCGAAGATCTTCGACCAGAAGTGATACAGGTCGCGGTAGACGTTGTCGTGGGTCTTCAGCCAGAGACCTTCGAGGACTGCCAGGTAGCTGGCCAGGCCGATGGTGATGGCAGGGAACAGGATGTGAAACGAAACGGTGAAGGCGAACTGGATTCGGGCGAGCTCAAGGGCTTCTATTCCGAACATGGTGCTTCCTCTTCAGATAAATCCGGCGTCCAGGCGGTGGGCCTTGTCGCCTACGGCCCCTACGTAGAGTCGAGTACGGCGCGTTGGAATTGTTCTGTTCGATCGCAGGGAATCTGGCCCAAAGGCACGAATCGTTGACGCTGGAAACATTGATCCAGATCAACCTTTGCCTGGAAGCATAGTCCGGAATGGCCAGCCAGGCCGTGTGGTCGTTTGCCGCGTGACCGGTTGTCTCACCGGCTTTCGAAAAGTGTGAAAAAGTGCCGACACCATCAAACAGTAACTACTTGTTACAAACAGATGATACGCTGCGCTCCCCCTCTACTGCGCCGAGGCCACTGGTTTTCGATGTCCGATTCCGCACCGCAGTTGTTGCGCCATCACCGACCTTTCCTGGCCTTCTGGCTGGCCCGGGTATTCACCGCCAGCGGCTTCCAGATGCTCACCGTGGCGATTGGCTGGCACCTCTATCAGCTCACCGGGAACGTGCTCGATCTCGGCCTGGTCGGCTTGGTGGAGTTCGCCCCTCGCGTGCTGTTCATGCTCCATACCGGGCACGTCGCCGACCGCTATGACCGGCGCAAGGTCGCGGCCCTTTGCCAAAGCCTGCAGGGCCTGATCGCACTGGCATTGGCAGTGGGCAGCGCCACCGACAACGTCAGCCGCGAGCTGATCTTCGCGCTGGCCTTCATGCTCGGCGCCACCCGCTCGTTCGAAATGCCGGCCACCCAGGCTCTGCTGCCCAACGTGGTGCCGCCCGGGTTGTTCCCACGCGCCGTCGCCGCCTCGGCCTCGGCCACCCAGTCGGCGACCATCGTAGCCCCGGCGGTAGGCGGCTTCCTGTATGCCTTCGGCAGCATCTGGGTATACGGGCCGACCGTGGCGCTGTATGCCATCGCCTGCGTCCTGACCTTGAGCCTGGATGCGCGCGGCCAGGTGGCCCAGCGTGGCCGTGCCAGCCTCGAGTCTCTGCTGGCCGGTATCCGATTCATCCGCAGCCGGCCAGACATCCTCGGCGCCATCTCGCTGGACCTGTTCGCCGTGCTGCTGGGCGGTGCTACCGCTCTGTTGCCGGTGTTCGCCAAGGACATCCTGCTCGCCGGCCCGCTGGGCCTGGGCCTGCTGCGCTCGGCGCCAGCGGTGGGAGCGCTGCTGATGTCGGTGTGGCTGGCGCGCTTCCCGTTCGAACGCAAGGTCGGGCGGACGATGTTCACTGCCGTCGGCATCTTTGGCGTGGCGACCATCGCCTTCGGGTTGTCGACCTCGTTCTGGTTCTCCCTGGCGGTGCTGGTGGTGCTGGGCGCGGCAGACATGATCAGCATGGTGATCCGTGGTGCCTTCGTGCAGTTGGAGACGCCGGACGAGATGCGTGGTCGGGTCAGTGCGGTGAACGGGCTGTTCATCGGCGCTTCGAACCAACTCGGCGAGTTCGAGTCCGGGGTCACGGCGCACTGGTTCGGCACGGTGCCGGCTGTGGTCCTCGGGGGCGTGGGGACACTGGTGGTGACGGGGGTGTGGATAAAACTGTTTCCGACCCTGGCCAAGCGGGACAGGCTGCACAACGGTTGATGTATGCCTGTACCGGCCTCTTCGCGGGGCAAGCCCGCTCCCACAAGATCACCAAAGATGGTGAAGTTCAGGAGTACCTGTGGGAGCGGGCTTGCCCCGCGAAGAGGCCGGTATCGATACCATCAGCCCCATCCCCCCAACGGCCATAGGCCCGCGCCCCGCATGCTGGTATGATGCGCGGCTTTTTTCCGCCCCACACAAAACCTGCGTATCCAGTACGCACTGTGCTTTGCTGATGGGGTCGATACATTCACGGCGCCCCGGGCGCCTTGGGGAGCGGGCATGCTGGAAAGGCTGTTTCAACTAAGAGCACACAACACCAACGTGCGCACCGAGATTCTCGCCGGTGTCACCACGTTCCTGGCCATGGCCTACATCCTGTTCGTCAACCCGAGCATTCTCGGCGAAACCGGCATGGACAAGGGTGCAATCTTCGTCGCCACCTGCCTGGCTGCGGCCATCGGCTCGGTGACCATGGGCCTGATCGCCAACTACCCGATCGCGCTGGCGCCGGGCATGGGCCTGAATGCCTTCTTCACCTACACCGTGGTTCTGCACATGGGCCACACCTGGCAGGTGGCACTGGGTGCGGTGTTCCTCTCGGCCGTGATGTTCTTCCTGCTGTCGATCTTCCGCATTCGCGAATGGATCGTGAACAGCATCCCGTTGCCGCTGCGCTCGGCGATCGCTGCAGGCATCGGCCTGTTCCTGGCGCTGATCGCACTGCATAACGCAGGCATCGTCGTCGATAACCCCGCGACCCTGGTGGGCCTGGGCGACCTTAAGCAGCCCGCGCCAATCCTCGCAACCCTGGGCTTCTTCCTGATCGTCGGCCTGGAGTCGCTGAAGGTCCGTGGCGCCGTGCTGATCGGTATCCTGGCAGTGACCGTCGCCTCGATCCTGATGGGCGTGACGCCGTTCGGCGGCGTAGTGTCGATGCCGCCTTCGCTGGCCCCGACCTTCCTTCAGCTGGATATCAAGGGCGCCCTGGACGTCGGTCTGGTCAGCGTGATCTTCGCCTTCCTGTTCGTCGACCTGTTCGACAACTCCGGCACCCTGATCGGCGTGGCGAAGCGCGCCGGGCTGATGGGCAAGGACGGCCACATGCCGAAAATGGGCCGCGCACTGATCGCTGACAGCACCGCCGCCATGGCCGGTTCGCTGCTGGGCACCTCGACCACCACCAGCTACATCGAATCCGCCGCCGGCGTGAGTGCCGGTGGCCGCACCGGCCTGACCGCCATCGTGGTGGCAGTGTTGTTCCTGCTGGCGCTGTTCTTCGCCCCGCTGGCCGGTAGCGTGCCGGCCTTCGCCACCGCACCCGCACTGCTGTTCGTCGCGGTGTTGATGGCTTCGGGCCTGGCGGAAATCAACTGGGACGACGTCACCGAGGCCGCTCCGGTGGTGGTGACAGCCCTGGCCATGCCGCTGACCTATTCGATCGCCAACGGCATCGCCTTCGGTTTCATTGCCTGGACCGCGGTCAAGCTGATCTCCGGCCGCCACCGCGACCTGAATCCGGCGCTGGTGATCCTTTCCATCCTGTTCGTCATCAAGCTGGGCTGGTTCAACGCATGAGTGCCGTCTTCGATCCCTCCTCCTACACTACCCAGCTGGACGCCAAGGTCGCACGCCTGCGCGAGCTGCTGGCGCCCTTCGGCGCGCCGGAGCCGGCCGTGTTCGATTCGCCGCGCGAGCATTATCGCCTACGCGCTGAGTTTCGCCTGTGGCGCGAGGATGGCCAGCGCCACTACGCTATGTTCGCCCCAGGTGAGAAGCACAAGGCGATCCTGATCGACGACTTCCCCATCGCCAGCCAACGTATCAACGACCTGATGCCGCGCCTGAAAGCCGCCTGGCAGGCCAGCGAAGACCTGAGCAACCGTCTCTTTCAGGTCGAGTTCCTGACTACCCTGGCCGGTGATGCAATGGTCACGATGTGCTACCACCGCCCGCTGGACGAGGCCTGGGAAGTGGCTGCCCGGCAGTTGGCCGACCAGCTCGGGGTGAGCCTGATCGGCCGTTCCAAAGGCAAGCGTGTGGTGATCGGTCGCGATTATGCGGTGGAAGAACTGGACGTGGCCGGGCGCGTGTTCAGCTACCGCCAACCTGAAGGCGCATTCACCCAACCCAACGGCGCGGTGAACCAGAAGATGCTGAGCTGGGCTTACGAGGCCATCGGCGAGCGCGATGACGATCTACTGGAGCTGTATTGCGGCAACGGCAACTTCACCCTGCCACTGGCCACCCGTGTGCGTCAGGTGCTGGCGACCGAGATCAGCAAGACCTCGGTCAACGCCGCCTTGAGCAACCTTGACGAGAATGGCGTGGACAACGTGCGTCTGGTGCGGCTCTCGGCCGAAGAGCTGACCCAGGCACTGAACGAGGTCCGCCCGTTCCGTCGGCTGGAAGGCATTGACCTGAAGAGTTATGCGTTCGGCACGGTATTCGTCGACCCACCGCGCGCGGGGATGGACCCGGACACCTGCGAGCTGACTCGACGCTTCGAGCGCATCCTGTATATCTCTTGCAACCCCGAGACGCTGGCGGCGAACATCGCCCAACTGCAGGACACTCACCGCATCGAGCGCTGCGCATTGTTCGACCAGTTCCCCTATACCCACCATATGGAGAGTGGGGTGTTGCTGGTTCGGCGCTGATCCGGAGATGCCCGGGGCCGCTTAGCGGCCCCAGGTACCACTCAGAAGTCGAAGAACACCGTCTCCCCTTCCCCCTGAATGCGGATATCGAAGCGGTAAGCCGTCTTCCCATCCACTTCGCAACGCTTGGCGATCAAGGTCTCGCGGCGCTGCGGCTGCTCGATCAAGTTGAGCACCGGGCACTTGGCATTGGCCTCGGCCTCATCATCGAAGTACACCCGGGTATGCAGGTGGATGTTGATGCCGCGAGCGAACAGGCTGAGGTTGATGTGCGGTGCCATCGGCACACCTGCGGCGTTGTTCACCACACCTGGCTTGACCGTGTGCACGGTCCACTCACCGGCATCGAAGGTGGTGGCGGTGCGGCCAAAGCTGTTGAAGGCGTTTTCCAGGTTGTAGTCATCCTGGTACTGACCGTTGGCGTCGGCCTGCCAGATCTCCAGGAACGAGTCGCGCACCAGGTGCCCGTTACCGTCGTACACGTGGCCGATCAGCAGGATGTGCTCGCCCGGCGCTTCGGGTTTGGCCAGACGGTTCCAGATTTCCTTGTCGCGCTTGGGATTGCCGGCCGCTTCCAGGGCCAGACCGATGTGCACGTAGGGGCCGGCGGTCTGCGAAGGGGTTTCCGGCAGCAGTTCGATTGGCATGGCGGGTTCCTCAGCAGTTTTCGAAGTGGGTCTTGCGCTGGCCGCGCAGCACGATGTCGAAGCGGTAGGCCAGGGCATCCATGGGGTTGGCATGGCCCATGTCGAGCTTGGCGATCAGCTGCTGCACTGCTTCGGGATTGGCGATCGACTTGACGATCGGGCACAGCGGGATCAACGGATCGCCTTCGAAATACAGCTGGGTGATCAGCTTGGTGGCGATGGCCGGGCCGCTCACCGACACGTGGATATGTGCCGGGCGCCAGTCGTTGGGGCCATTGCGCCATGGGTACGGACCCGGCTTGATGGTGCGGAAGCTGTAGAAACCGTCACGGTCGGTGAGGCAACGACCGACGCCGCCGAAGTTCGGGTCCAGCGGGGCCAGGTAGCGGTCGTTCTTGTGGCGATAGCGGCCGCCGGCGTTGGCCTGCCAGATTTCCACCAGGGTGTTGGGAACCGGTTTGCCGTACTGGTCGAGCACACGGCCGGCCAGGATGATGCGCTCGCCGATCGGCAAGCCACCGTTGTTGAAGTTCAGCAGCAGGTCATGGTCATGGGCACCGAAGCCCAGGTGGGAAAAGTCAGGGCCGGTGGTTTCGCTTACCGACTGCGGGATGCTGACCAATGCCTGGCGCGGCGAGCGGGCAATGGACGTCTTGTAGTCGGGCGTCAGGGCTTTGGGGTGCCAGTTGCGATCACGGATCACGAAGCGGCTGTTGTCCTGGGCGGGCATGCCGTTTTCCTCTCTTGGAATTATGTGAAGCCCCCTCTGCAGGGGACTTGCAGTTTCGAATAGGTTTTCCAAGAGAGAAATTGAATTCCGCGCGCCTTTCCATAACCAAATGGTTATGTATTAGTGCCTTTGGCCCGGGTGAACTAGTCTATGTCTTCATGTTTCACGATTTTGGAGAGCGTTCATGGATTGGCGAAAAGGCCGGCGTAGCGACAATGTCGTCGATGCCCGTGGGGAAGGCGGTGGTGGCGGAATGCGCTTTGGTGGCGGGAAAGGATTAGGCCTGGGGGCCATCCTCTTGATCGTCGGCATCGGCTGGATCACCGGGCAGGACCCATTGCAGATCCTTGGTCAGCTCGCCGGGCAGATGGAACAGCAGCAAGCCCCTACCGCCGTGGAGGGCAAAGCCCCCCCGGCCAACGACGAACAGGCCGAGTTCGTCGCCTCGGTACTGGGCGACACCGAAGACACCTGGAAGGCGCTGTTTTCCCAGGCAGGCAAACAGTATCGCGACCCCAAGCTGGTGCTGTTCAGCGGCCAGGTGAATTCCGCCTGTGGCTTCGCCTCGGCGGCCGTGGGTCCGTTCTATTGCCCGGCTGACCAACGGGTATACCTGGACATGTCGTTCTTCCGCGAGATGGAAACCCGCTTCGCCGCTGCCGGGGATTTCGCCCAGGCCTATGTCATCGCCCATGAAATCGGCCATCACGTACAGACCTTGCTGGGTGTTTCGGCCAAAGTCGACGCCGCACGTCGTGCCGGGCAGCGCATGGAGGGCGACAACGGCCTGTTGGTGCGTCAGGAGCTCCAAGCCGATTGCCTGGCCGGGGTCTGGGCCTACCAGGCGCAACAGCGCCTGAACTGGCTTGAACCCGGCGACGTCGAGGAAGCGTTGAACGCGGCCAATGCCATCGGTGACGACCGCCTGCAGCAACAGGGCCAGGGTCGCGTGGTACCTGATTCGTTCACCCATGGCACCTCCGCCCAGCGGGTGCGCTGGTTCAAGACCGGGTTCGCCCAGGGAGACGTAAACAGCTGCGATACCTTCAGCGCACGTAGTCTCTGAACGCTCTTGGCCTCCATTCGCGGCGGTTCGCGCCGCGAATGCTTCCGCAAACTCCGCGCAAACGTTTTCGTCTTGTTACATATCTGCTGAAAAAGCGTTTCAGCTTCGCGCTGACCTGCCGATAACTGCTGCACGATTCGGCAGGCTCTCAGAACAACAACGCCCTGCGATCGACGATCAAGTGAGCGAATAACTTCTGGAGAGCGTGCATGAACAGCTGGTTTGCCAATATCAGCGTCAACCTGAAGCTGGGCCTGGGCTTCGGCCTGGTCCTGGTCCTGACCGGCTTGCTGGCCCTGACTGGCTGGAACAGCCTGGGCAGCCTGATCGACCGTAGCAATTGGATGGGCGACATCGGCCAGCTCAATAAAGACCTGACCGACCTGCGCGTGGCGCGCCTGCAATACATGATCGCCAACGGCGACGACGCCGCAGCGGCCAATACCCTGGCCAAGCTGGATGTCTTCAGCAAACAGCAACAACACCTGGTCAGCACCTTCGTCAGCCCAGCCAACGTCAAGCTGCTGCAGGAGCTCGGCGGAACCATCGATGCCTACAAGGTCTCGCTGAACGCCATGCGGGTCGGCTACAACAGCAGCCGGGCCGCCCGCGAGGCCATGAACCAGTCGGCGGCGAGCGCCGACCAGGCCATGGAAGCCCTTACCCAGGATGTAATGACCCGACCGGAAGTCGACAGCGTACGCCTGACCCAGTACCAACTGATCAGCAAGGCTCGCCAGCAACTGCTGCAGGTGCGCATCGACGTGCGCGGCTACATCGCCGACAGCAGCGCCGCCAACGAAAAAGCGGCCCTCGGTCAGCTCGACGCCGCCCTGCTCGGCATCGACGGCCTCAAGCGCCAATTGCCTGACGACTCGACCCGCCTGCAAGCCCTCGATCAGGCCGTTGAGGCCTACCGCGATGCCGTGCGCCAGTTCCGCGATGCCATCGCGCAGATCACCACCGCACGCGCCGAAATGACTGTCCAGGGTGCCGACATCGTCAAGCGCAGCGATGCCCTGTACCAGATCCAGATCGAGCGCCGCGACGCTGAGAGCGCAGAGGCCCGCAGCCTGCAGATCATCGCCACGCTGCTGGCGCTGCTGGTCGGCGTGCTCGCGGCGGTAGTCATCACCCGCCAGATCACCCGTCCGCTGCGTGAAACCCTGGAGGCCGTGGAGAAGATCGCCAGCGGCGACCTGACCCAGAACCTGCGCGTGACCCGCCGTGACGAACTGGGCGTGCTGCAGCAGGGCATCAGCCACATGGGTACCACCCTGCGCGAGTTGATCAGCGGCATCCGCGATGGCGTGACGCAAATCGCCAGCGCCGCCGAAGAACTGTCGGCGGTCACCGAGCAGACCAGCGCCGGCGCCAACAGCCAGAAGGTCGAGACCGACCAGGTCGCCACCGCGATGCATGAAATGGCCGCGACCGTTCAGGAAGTGGCGCGCAACGCCGAGCAAGCTTCTCATGCGGCTACCGGCGCCGACGACGAAGCCCGTGCCGGCGATCGCGTGGTGGGCGAGGCGATTAGCCAGATCGAGCGCCTGGCCGAGGAGGTCCATCGCTCCACCGAGGCCATGAACCTGTTGCAACAGGAAAGCCAGAAGATCGGCAGTGTGATGGACGTGATCAAGTCGGTGGCCGAGCAGACCAATCTGCTGGCGCTCAACGCCGCCATCGAAGCGGCCCGGGCCGGTGAAGCCGGGCGCGGCTTTGCCGTGGTTGCCGACGAGGTGCGCGGGCTGGCCCAACGCACGCAGAAGTCGACCGAGGAAATCGAGGAGCTGGTGGCCGGCCTGCAGTCCGGGACCCAGCAGGTGGCCAATGCCATGCAGGGCAGCCGCACCCTGACCGACAGTAGCGTGGAACTGGCGCGCAAGGCGGGTGTATCGCTGGAGAACATCACCAGCACGGTCTCCAGCATCCAGTCGATGAACCAGCAGATCGCCGCGGCGGCCGAGCAACAGAGCGCAGTGGCCGAGGAAATCAGCCGCAGCATTCTCAACGTGCGCGATGTGTCGGAGCAAACCGCTGCGGCCAGCGATGAAACGGCGGCTTCCAGCGTCGAGCTGGCGCGCCTGGGTGGACATCTGCAGATGCTGGTCAGTCAGTTCCGCGTGTGACCATCTGACCGCATCGCCGGCAAGCCGACGATGCGGTCCTCACTGGCAGCTGTTTACTTGACCACCACGCCCACTCCACGCCCCCGCGGATCAGATGCCGTCTCCAGCTTCTCACCGCTCACCCGGATCGCCTGGATATCGCCCATCTCCCAACCCTGATCTTCCAGCACGTAGCCCATTTTCTTCAGCTCATCGGCCACCGCCCCGGTCAGTGGCGCATAGCTGTCGAAGTAGATGGTGTCCTTGGGCAACAACTGATGGTGCACGCGCTGCGCGGCCACGGCCTTCTCCAGCGGCATATCGTAGTCGTACAGGTTGTTCAGCACCTGGAAGATCGAGGTGAAGATCCGCGAGCCGCCGGGCGTGCCCAACACCAGCACCACCTTGCCATCGCGGGTCATCAGGCTGGGGCTCATGGACGACAGCATACGCTTGCCCGGTTCGATGGCGTTGGCATCGCCGCCGACCACACCAAACACGTTGGCGGTGCCCGGCTTGGCGCTGAAATCGTCCATTTCGTCGTTGAGCAGGAAGCCTGCCCCCTTGACCACCACACCGCTGCCATAGTCGAGGTTGAGGGTGTAGGTGTTGCTCACCGCGTTCCCCTCCTTGTCGACGATCGAGAAGTGCGTGGTCTGGTGCGGCTCCAGCCCTGGCTTGACTTGATCTGTGGCCGAAATCGCCTTGGGGTTGACCTGGGCGGCGCGCTTGGCCAGGTAGTCCTTGGCCACCAGCTGGTCCACTGGCACCTTGGTGAAGCCGGGGTCGCCCAGGTAGTCGGCGCGGTCGGCGAACACACGCTTCTCGATTTCCGCCAGCAAATGGATGTATTGCGCCGAGTTGTGCGCCACGCCCTTGAAGTCCGCGGCACGGTCCTCCTTGATGCCCAGCAACTGGGCCAAGGCCACCCCGCCGGAGCTTGGCGGCGGCGCGGTGTAAACCACGTTACCGCGCCACTCGATGGCGATCGGATCGCGCCACACAGCTTTGTAGTCCTTGAGGTCTTCCTTGGTGATCAGGCCTTTGTCCGCCTGCATCTGCGCTACCAGCAGGTCGGCGGTCTTGCCTTGATAGAATTCGCTGGCGCCCTTGTCGGCGATGCGCTCCAGGGTCTTGGCCATTTCCGGCTGCTTGAACGGCTCACCCACCTTCATGTTGCCGAAGTAGTCGTTGAAGTTGGTCGCGGTCTTGAACATGCCCTGGGCATCGTCGCGG
This sequence comes from Pseudomonas putida, assembly GCF_004357765.1. Taxonomy (GTDB): domain Bacteria; phylum Pseudomonadota; class Gammaproteobacteria; order Pseudomonadales; family Pseudomonadaceae; genus Aquipseudomonas; species Aquipseudomonas putida_U. The sequence goes on from NZ_SMTE01000024.1 coordinate 18,147, forward strand.
TACTGGTACTGCTTCTGGGCGATCTTGAAGCCATCGCGGGCATAGCCGATGGCCGGTGTCAGCAGCTCGCTCCAAGGTAGCTTGCCGAACTTCTGATGCGCTTCCCACAGGCCCATCACGGTGCCAGGTACCCCTGCGGCGCGGGCGCCGACCAGGCTGAGGTTCTCGATCACCTCACCTTTTTCGTCCAGGTACATATTGCGGGTCGCGGCCTTGGGCGCCACCTCGCGGTAGTCGAGGAAATACGGCTTGCCGTCGACGAACAGGGTCATGAAGCCACCGCCGCCGATATTGCCGGCCTCGGGGTAGGTCACGGCCAGGGTGAAAGCGGTGGCGACCGCGGCGTCCACGGCGTTGCCGCCCTTCTTCAGGATATCGGCGGCCACCTGTGCGCCATATTGATCGGGCGCCGCAACGGCACCGCCTTCCAAGGTCACGGCATAAGCCGAGGAGCAGCTCAACATCGCGGCTGCGAGCGCCAGGAACGGGAACGGAACACTACGCATGACACTTCCTTGGTGTTGTTTTTGTTGATCGCTCAGTAAGGCCGAAGCGAGCCGACTGTGCAAACGCTTGAGGGAAGATTCGCCGCCTGCGGACAGAATTTGTCGTGTTCAGGCAACTCAGCAAGCGTAGCGAGCCAGCTTGTCCTGGATAAAATCGAGGAAACACTGGATGCGCAGCGCCAACTGCGTGTTGCGGTAGTAGACCGCGTGGATCGGCTGGCGGTAGCCGTTGTTGGCCTCGCCAAGCAACACCTGCAAGCGGCCAGCGCGGATGTCTTCATGGGTCATGAAGTGCGACAGGCTGACGATGCCTTCGCCGGCCAGGGCCAACTGGCGCAGGGTCTCGCCACTGGAGGCCAGCAGCGCCGGGCGGATGCTCCAGCGATCGCCCTGGGCATGACGCAGCGGCCACTGGTTGAGCGACTCGGGCTGACTGAAACCGAGCAGGCAGTGATTGCTCAGGTCCTCGACCTGGGTCGGCGTGCCATGGCGTTCGAGGTAGGCCGGACTGGCCAGCACCTGCACCGGGCTGCACCCCAACGAACGGGCGTGCAGGCTGGAGTCGGCCAGCTCGCCGATGCGGATAGCGACATCGGTACTCTGCTCGAGCAGGTCGATGATCAAATCATCGGTGTTGAGTTCGAGCTCGATGGCCGGGTACTGACGGCGGAACTCGCCGATCCAGGGCAGGATCGCGTGCAGCATGAACGGTGCGGCGGCGTTGATGCGCAGGCGCCCCGACGGGTTCTGGCGATGCATCGACAAACGCTCTTCCATGTCGTCCATCTGCTCGAGCACCAGGCGCGCCCGTTCGAGGAAGAAGCGCCCCTCTTCGGTGAGGTCCATGCGCCGGGTGGTGCGGTTGACCAGGGTGGTGCCGAGCTTGGCCTCCAGCCGCGACAGGGTGCGGCTGACCGCCGATGGGGTCTGCCCGATCTGCTCGGCGGCAGCGGAAATCGAGCCGCAGTCGATCACGGCGACGAATACCTGGAGCTCTTCGGATCGAGTTTTCACATCAGGGCCTTCGCTGGGACTTTGCAGGGATTAGATAGCGCTTGTCGATGCCAAGTCCAGCTGTAGCTGTACCGACCCCTTCGCGGGTGAACCCGCTCCTGGATCGGGTCGGAGCGGGTTCACCCGCGAAAGGGCCGGCACAGGCAACACAATCACTCAGCCTTGCCGAATACCTGTTCCAGATGCGCTTCATAAGCCGCCAACGCCGCCGGCACATCTGGGTTCTTGATCACATCGTTGGTCAGAAAGGTCGGCAGGCCGGTCATGCCAAGGAACTGGTTGGCCTTGTGGAAAGGGAAGTAAACCGCATCCACACCCTTGCCCTCGAAGAAATCGGCCGGGTCGTCAAAGGCCTGCAGCGGTGCGTTCCAGGTGAGCGACAACATGTACTGCTTGCCCTGGATCAGGCCACCACTGCCGTAGCGCTTGGAAGCATCCGAGCGGCTGCGGCCGTCGCTGGCATAGAGGCTGCCGTGCCCGGCGGTGAAGACGTCGTCCATGTACTTCTTCACGGTCCATGGAGCCCCCATCCACCAACCGGGCATCTGGTAGATCACCACGTCGGCCCAAAGGAATTTCTCCACCTCGGCCTGCACGTCGTAGCCTGCGTCGATGAAGGTCTGCTGGACGTCGTAGCCGGCACGGTCCAGGTAGGCCAGCGCGACATCGTGCAGGGTCTGGTTCAGGCGGCCCTCGGAATGGGCGAACTGTTTACCACCGTTGAGCAAAAGGATCTTTTTCATGCTGGCCTCGGGTCTGTTCGGATCGACCGTGGTTATGCGCCCAGGTCGAATTGGTCATCGATTGGCCGGCAGATTAAAGGCTGGCGTGTGAGGCAAAAAGTCGCCACGCAGCAAAATACATTTGCGCTCGAATCACGAATAGAAGGCAGATTATTGCCATAGAATAGCTTCACTTCCCCCAGCGAGTAGCCAGCCATGAACGAGCAATACGCATTCATTCTCAAGGCCAAGACCCGTCCGGAAATGGCCGACGCCTTCGAAACCCTGTTCCGCGCTTACGTCGAACCGAGCCGCCAGGAGCCTGGTTGCATCGAGTACCACATGCTGCGCGATCAGCAGGACCCGAGCCTGTTCGTGTTCTTCGAGGTATGGGCCAGCAAGGCCGACCTGGACGTGCATTCGGCCCTACCGCACATGGCCGAGTTCTTCGAAAAACGCATGGAGTACCTGGAGCGCGAGTTCGATATCCAGCGCATCGATATGCTCAGCCCCTCCTCCGCTAGCCGTTGAGCAACAGGTGGCTGCCAAGGGCGCCCAGGCCGATGAAGAAGCAGCGTTTGAACAGCACCGCGCTGATCCGCAGACGCAGCCATTGCCCCAGCAGCATGCCCAGCAACGCCGGCAGCACCATCATCAGCGATGCCCCGAGGGCCTGGCCACCGAGGGCGTCCTGTCCAACCAGGCCCAAGGCCAGCGCCAGGGTCGAGACAGTGAACGACAGCCCCAGGGCCTGGATCATCTCGTCACGATTCAGGCCCAGGCTTTGCAGGTAAGGCACCGCTGGCATCACGAATACCCCCGTGGCCGCCGTCACCACCCCGGTCGCCAGCCCACACAGCGGGCCCAGCCAACGCTCTTTGCCAGCGGCCACCCGCAAGGTCGGGCCAACCAGGCCATGGCAGGCATAGACCAGTAGCGCTGCACCCAACGCGTGCGCAGCCCAAGGCCCGCTGTCGATACCCCACCAGGCACTGCCGAACACGGTGCCGGTGAAGATCGCCAGCAGCATCGGCCCAAGTCTTCGCAACAGCATCAGCAAGTGACCGCCCGCGGCAAGCTGCCAGAGATTGGTAAGGGTCGAGGGTACGATCAACAGCGCCGCTGCCTGTGCCGGAGACATAGCCACGCCTAGCAAGCCCATGGCGACAGTAGGCAGGCCGAGACCGATCACGCCCTTGACCGCGCCAGCCAGGAGAAAGGTGAAGACGACCAGCAGGGTCACTGGCAAGCCGATATTCTGATAGAAGGCGATCAAGGTATTCATGGGCTGCATCATGCCGGGCGGCGCGACGGCTGAAAATCTGGCATAAATTGAGCCAGACTCTTGCCAGGACATAGGCAGATGCATTTCGACCTGACCGACCTGACGCTGTTCCAGCACACCCTCGAATGCGGCAACATCACCGCCGGAGCACGCCGTAGCCACCTGTCGTTGCCGGCGGCCAGCGCGCGCATCCGTGCGATGGAAGCCTCGCTGGGTGTCGCGCTGCTCGAACGCAACCGCCGTGGCGTACAGCCGACGCCGGCAGGCCAGGCACTGCTCCAGCACGCGCGGTTGATCGGCCAGCAGGTCGAACGCCTACAATTCGACTTGGCGCAGTACGCCCAAGGCCAGCAGGGCCAGGTGCGTCTGTTGTGCAACACCGCGGCACTGACCGAGTACCTGCCGGAGCTGCTGGCCAGCTACCTGGCCGACAACCCTGGCGTCAGCGTCGATGTGCAGGAGCTACCGAGCTTGCGCATCGTCCAGTCGATCACCCAGGGTATGGCCGACCTGGGCATCATCTCGACCGCCGCGCCCAGCACACATTTGCAGACCCTGCCCTTTCGCGACGACCCACTGGTACTGGTCATGCCGCCAGGGCATCCACTGATGGACCGGTACAGCCCCACCTTCGTCGATAGCCTTGCCCATGACCATGTAGGCCTCGGCGCCAGCAGCGCACTGGCCCTTCACCTGGAGGAGCAAGCCCTGCGTGAAGGCCGACGGATGCGAGTGCGGGTCAGGGCCGAGGGCTTCGACGGGGTCATTCGCATGGTTGCGGGCGGAGCTGGGGTGGCCGTGGTACCGCTGGCTTCGGTAAGACGCTGGGAAGGCGTGCTGCCGATGCAGTGGGTGACGCTGGAAGAGGATTGGGCCAACCGCCAGCTGTTGCTGTGCGCCCGGGACTTTCTGGGCTTGCCGGGCTATGCCGCAGGCTTGGTGGACAGGCTGACCAAAGTCTGAGGCGATCGCAGTTTCCCGCGATCGTAGCAGTACCCAGCAAGGGATATGTAGATACCCCCTGGGGTATCACTTCAGGTAAGACCGCAACAGCGACGCCACTTTATCCGCCTCTTCCTGCCGCTCTTGCGCACTCAGCCCATCCGCCACCAGGTGCTCGCGGATGTGTCCTTCCATCACCTCGGCCATCAACCCGTTCACCGCGCCGCGTACGGCGGCGATCTGCTGCAGGATTGCCAGGCAGTCCTTGTCCTGCTCCAGCGCGGTTTCCAGCGCCGCCGCCTGGCCCTTGATCTTGCGCACCCGGGTCAACAGCTGCTTCTTGCCCTTCTGGGTATGTGCCATGTCGTTTCACACCGTCATAGGTATACTGGGGTATAGTATATTTCTCGACCTTCCGGGAGCATGATAAACCATGGCGACACAAACCTCAGGCCATTGCCGGCTGAGCCATCAGTTCCACACTCGCAACCTCGGTGCCGAGCGCAAGACCCGGCTGGCGGTGTGGCTGACGGCCGTGATGATGGTGGCGGAAATTGCCGGCGGCTGGTTCTTCAACTCCATGGCCCTGCTCGCCGACGGCTGGCACATGAGCTCGCACGCCCTGGCCCTGGGCCTGTCGCTACTGGCATATGCCGCAGCGCGACGTTATGCCAGCGACCGCCGCTTCGCCTTCGGCACCTGGAAAATCGAGATCCTCGGCGGTTACTCCAGTGCCCTGCTGCTGCTCGGGGTAGCCGGGCTGATGGCCTTCCAGTCGGTGGAACGACTGTTTGCCCCTGGCCCGATCCACTACGACGAGGCGATTTTCATCGCCGTGGTTGGCCTGGCCGTGAACCTGATCTGCGCCTGGTTACTGCGCGACGATCATGATCATCACCACCACGGCCACGAGCATCACCACGACCATGGTCACCACCACGATCTCAACCTGCGTTCAGCCTACCTGCACGTGATCGCCGACGCGGCCACCTCGGTGTTGGCGATCATCGCCCTCTTGGCCGGCGAACTCTGGGGAGCAGGCTGGCTGGACCCGGTCATGGGCCTGGTCGGCGCGGTGCTGGTGGCGGTATGGGCGCGTGGCCTACTGCGGGACACCAGCCGGGTGCTGCTGGATGCCGAGATGGATGCACCCGTGGTCGGAGAGGTTCGCGAGGTGGTCGCGCAACTGCCAGTGGCGGCACGCATCACCGACTTGCATGTGTGGCGCGTAGGCAAGGACCAGTACGCCTGCATCCTCAGCCTGGCCACCACGGGCGAACTCAGCGCCGAAAGCGTGCGCCAGGCGCTCGCCGTGCACGAGGAGCTGGCCCACATCACCGTCGAGGTCAATGCCTCGGTATAGCGCGGCCAGGCAGCTGGACGTCGAGCCCAGGCAACTGCGGCTCGGCCGATGGCCCTAAGGTGACGAGTCATCCAACCAGTCACCAGGAGTTGTGCCATGTCCGATTTCATCACCGTCCTGCGCGAGACCTGCCCGACGCCGGTCGTGGACGCCACCAAGTGGAAGCGCATCGGCGGCGACCCGCATACCGTCAACCTCAATGCCTACCTGTCGGCGGACGGCAGCAAGATCATGGGCACCTGGATCTGCACCCCAGGCAAGTTCGAGGTCAACTACGAGAAGTGGGAGTTTTGCCACTTCCTCGACGGCTACTGCATCATCACCCCGGAAGGCGAGGAGCCCAAGCACCTCAAGGCCGGCGACGTATTCGTCATCGAACCAGGGATGAAAGGCACCTGGGAAGTGGTCGAGACCGTGCGCAAGTACTTCGTCTTCGCCTGATCAGAGACAATCGCCGTATCCAACGGCCTCATCGCCGGCACGCCGGCGATGCTTTACCTCGTCAATCAGTCCTTTTTGCGGTACCCCTCAACGATCGCCGAGAAGTCCTTGCCGCCATCACCGCGCAAGCTCATGGCCTGGTATAGCTGCTGCGCCAGCGCGCCCATGATCACCGGTTGATGCGCCTGGCGGGCGGCCTCGGTAGCCAATCCCAGATCCTTGAGCATCAGCTCGGCGCCAAAGCCACCGGTATAGCCGCGTGACGCCGGCGCGGTCTCGATGATGCCCGGCCACGGGTTGTAGGTATCGGAGCTCCAGCAACGCCCGGTTGAGCTGTTGATGATCCCGGCCAGCACCTGGGTGTCGATGCCCAGTGCGTTGCCCAGGGCCATGGCCTCGGACACACCGATCATCGAGATACCCAGCAGCAGGTTGTTGCAGATCTTGGCGATCTGCCCGGTGCCCACCTCACCGCAATGCACGATGTTGCGGCCCATCTGCTCGAGCACCGGCTTGAGCGTGGCGAACAATTCGGCGCTGGCGCCGACCATGAACGTCAACGTCCCTGCCGCTGCGCCACCGGTTCCACCGGATACCGGCGCATCGCCCATGTCCACGCCTTTGGCCGCCGCGGCCTTGGACACTTCGCGCGCCGTCTGCGGGTCGATGGTGCTGCAATCGACCGTCGGCGTCCCCGGACGCACGCCGGCGAGCACGCCGTCGTCCCCCAGATAGACACTGCGCACATGGGCCGCCGCAGGCAGCATGGTGATCACCAGTTCACTGCCGGCAGCGGCGTCCTTGGGCGAGGCGCTGACCTGGCCGCCGAGTTGGGCAAGCTCGGACAGCACCGCTTGGTTGAGGTCGAACAGGTTCAGCTGATGCCCAGCTTTGATCAGGTTGCGGGCCATGGGCGCACCCATGTTGCCCAGGCCGATGAATGCGATACGCATGGTTTTCTCCTTGACGCAGACGGGTGGCTTAGCGAAGGCTGATGGTGGTGTTCACACCGTCATTGACGCTTTCGTCGTCGAACCAGCGGGCAGTGACCGTCTTGGTCTGCGTGTAGAACTGCACGACCTGCTTGCCGTAAGGGCCGAGGTCACCCAGCTTGGAGCCACGCGAGCCAGTGAAGCTGAAGAACGGTACCGGTACCGGGATCGGGATGTTGATGCCGACCTGACCGATGTCGATCTCGCTCTGGAACTTGCGCGCCGCCGCGCCGCTCTGGGTGAACAAACCGGTGCCGTTGCCGAACGGGTTGCGGTTGACCAGGGCGATGGCCTCGTCGAGGGTATCGACCTCCAAGGTCACCAATACCGGCCCGAAGATTTCCTGGGTATACACCTGCATGTCGGTCTTGACTCCGGAGAACAGGGTCGGACCGACGAAGTTGCCCTGCTCGTATCCTGGAACCTTGACCCCACGGCCGTCGAGCTCGAGCGTGGCGCCTTCCTTGATGCCGCTTTCGATCAGGCCCAGCACACGCTCCTTGGCGCGCTTGGAGACCACCGGGCCAACGTCGGTGCCAGGTTCACAGCCGGCATTGACTTTGAGCTTGCTCGCCGCTTCCTTGATATCGGGCAACCATTCGCGGGCCTTGCCCACCAGCACTGCCACCGAGGTCGCCATGCAGCGCTGGCCGGCAGCGCCAAAGGCGGCGCCGACCAGGGCGTTGACGGTCTGTACGCGGTTGGCATCGGGCAGCACCACCGCGTGGTTCTTCGCGCCCATCATCGACTGCACGCGCTTGCCGTGCTGGCTGGCCAGGTTGTAGACGTGGGTGCCGACTTCGGTGGAACCAACGAAGGAGATCGCCTTGATGTCCGGGTGGGTGCAGATGGCATCCACCACCTGCTTGCCGCCGTGCACCACGTTGAGCACACCGGCCGGTACGCCCGCCTCCAGCGCCAGCTCGACCAGTTGCATGGTCGACAGCGGGTCCTGCTCGGAGGGTTTGAGCACGAAGGTGTTGCCGCAGACGATGGCCATCGGGAACATCCACAGCGGAATCATCGCCGGGAAGTTGAACGGTGTGATACCCGCGCACACGCCGATCGGTTGGCGCAGGGTGTAGGTGTCCACGCCACCTGCGACGTTCTCGGCGAACTCGCCCATCTGCAGGGTGCCGATGGACGCGGCGTGCTCGACCACTTCCAGGCCACGGAAGATGTCACCTTCGGCGTCGGCGAGGGTCTTGCCCTGCTCGGCGCTCAGGGTCTGGGCGATGCGCTTGGTGTGCTCGCGAATCAGCGCCTGGAGCTTGAGCATGATGCGCATGCGGGCGCCGATCGGGGTATCGCGCCAGGAGGCGAACGCACGCTGGGCCGCGGCCACGGCCGCGTCCACTTCCTCGGCGGTGGCGAATGGAACTCGCGCCAGCACCTGTTGGGTGGCCGGATTGACGATGTCACGCCATTCGCTGGACTTCGATTCGACCCATTGACCGTCGATCAGCAGCTTGACCTGCTCGACCTGGGTCTGGGCGGGGGTATGCGGTGCGTTCATCTGCGTTCTCCTTGGAATTATTGTCGGACGCGACGCTGGTGCCTGAACATCAGCGAGGTGGCGCTTGGTTCACGGGGCCTTTTTCGAGTATAGATGTGCATACATCCCATAAGAACGCACAAAAAAACCGGATCATCATGCAAAAAGACCTCACATCCCTGAGCGCCCTGAACTGGGACGACCTCAAGTTCTTCCTGGAGGTCGCGCGCACCCGCAAGGCCAGCAGCGCGGCCAAGCGCCTCAACGTCGACTACACCACGGTGTCGCGGCGCATCAGCTCGCTGGAAAGTGCGCTCGGCACGCTGCTGTTCGAAAAGTCACGGACCAACGGCTTCGTGCTCACCGCCGAAGGGCAGCGCCTGCTGAGCTATGCCGAATCCATAGAAAGCACCCTGCACATGGCTTGCGAGCAGGTGACCGGCTCTGGCGTGGCGCTGTCGGGACATGTGCGCATGGGCTGCACCGAGGGCTTTGGCAGTTTTTTCGTGACGCCGCAGTTGAGCCGTTTCGTCGATGCCTACCCGGCCATTTCGGTGGATATCCTGCCGCTGCCGCACTTCATCAGCCTGTCCAAGCGTGAAGCGGACATCGTCATTGCCCTGGAGCGCCCCGAGCATGGGCCTTATGTGTGCTGCAAGCTCTGCGACTACCAGCTGCGGCTGTACGCCACCCAGGACTACCTGGACGCCCACGCGCCGATCCGCAGCCCCGACGACCTGGCCCGACACCCGTTCATCAGTTATGTGGACGACCTGGCATTCAGTTCCGAGCTGCTGTACCTGGCCAACCTCATCCCCAATGCCAACGCCCGCCTGCGCAGCACCAGCGTGATCGCGCAGTACACTGCCGCCTTGCAGGGGCGCGGGCTGGCGATCCTGCCGTGCTTTCTGGCGGCACAGGACCCTCGGCTGGTCACCGTATTGCCTGGTGAGGTCGAAGTCACACGGCAGTTCTGGATGTACTGCCGGGAGGACCTGCGCAAATTGAAGCGGATTACCTTGTTATGGGACTACATCCGCGAAGTGACCGAGATGAACGCGCCGTTGATGATGGGCGCGAACACGAAGATGGCATTCGCCCAGGACACCTGACTCAGACCTGCTCCAGCATCAGGCCCGAGATACGCCGCACCTTGCGCGCCACGGCCTCCTCGAATATGCCCTGGCGAGGTTCGATCAGGCTGAAACAATGCTTTGCACGGGTGATGCCGGTGTAGATCAGTTCCTTGGTCAGCACCGGGTTGAGTGCGTCGGGCAGTACCAGGGCGGTATGGCTGAACTCCGAACCCTGTGACTTGTGCACGGTCATGGCGAACACCGTTTCCACCTCGTTCAGACGACTGGGCAACACGAAGCGCACCCCGCCGCTACCATCGTTGCGCGGGAAGGCCACGCGTAGCAGAGGCTGACCTTGCTCGTCGGGCAAACGCAGGGCGATGCCGATGTCGCCGTTCATCAGCTTCAGGCCGTAGTCGTTGCGCGTCACCAGCACCGGCCGCCCTTCGTACCAGGGCTGCTGGGCGTCGATCAGGCCGGCATTGTGCAGCACCCGCACCACTCGCTCGTTGAGCCCTTCCACACCCCAGGCGCCTTTGCGCACCGCGCACAACAGCTGAAAGTCCTCGAAGTGCTGGAGCACCTTGCCGGCCCAATGCTCCCAGCGCGGATCGTCGAAAGCAGTACCCGGCGCCGGTCGATGACGGCCGATGGCCCTCAGGTAGCTGCGATAACCTTGCGGTCCTTCGGGGCCACGGTCCAGGCCGTCGAGCAAGAAGCGATCGAAGGCCCGGTCCTGTTCGCCGCGCAGCGCCAGGCCGAAGACGTCCTCCGGCGGCAGGGCCAGCAAGTCGCGCGCGGCCTGGGCCTCTTGGCGATTGACCAGCCGCGCCAGCTGGCCGATACCGCTGCCTTCGCCAAAACGCCGGGAGAAGCGCAACATCACCACTTGCTGGGCCAATGGGTACCGTTCCGCCGTTCCTGACTTAAGCCCACTGGCGCTCAGCGACTGACCGCCAATCTGCTCCAGCCAGGCTTGGGTCTGCGCAGAATAGCGACCCTCCTCGGCATCTCGACACAGGTCGCCCAGTACCGCCCCGGCCTCCACAGACGCCAACTGGTCTTTGTCGCCGAGCAGGATCAGGCGCGCCTTCGGCGGCAGTGCATCGAGCAGGTTGGCCATCATTTCCAGATCGATCATCGAGGCCTCGTCGACCACCAGCACATCCAGCGGCAACGGGTTACCAGCGTGATGACGGAAATGTCGCGAGCCCGGCCGGCTGCCCAACAGCCGATGTACCGTGCTGACATCGGTCGGAATCTGACCACGGACCTCGGGACCGACCTGCAGGCGCTCGACCTGCTGACCGATCGACTCGGTCAGACGCGCGGCAGCCTTGCCGGTCGGCGCAGCCAGGCGGATCCGCAAGGGTCGCCCCTGCTCCACTGCAGGCGCTTGCAGCAGGGCCAGCAGACGCACGACCGTGGTGGTTTTGCCAGTACCGGGGCCACCGGTGATGATGCTGAAGCCAGAACGGGTGGCCAGGGCGCAGGCCAGCTTTTGCCAATCGACCTGGCCGGCCAGGGCGCCAGCGTCGAACAACTGCGCCAGACGCTCGGGCAGATCGGTCGGCGTCGCCTCGTCCTGCAGCAGCCGCTGACGCAGGGTCTGGTCGATCTGTCGCTCGTAGCTCCAGTAACGCCGTAGGTACAGGCGCTGGCCGCTGAGCACCAGCGGCCTGGCCTGCTGCCCTGACGTGGAGCCGTCGGCCACCAGCGGGCTGGCGGCAATACGGTCGATCCAGGTGGTCAGGTCAAGATTGGCGAGCAACTGCGAGGGCAGCAGCAATGGCCCGCTCACGGCATCGCCTTCAGGTGGCAGCGACAAGGCGAAATCCGGCTCGTCCAAGGTCTGGCTCAGGTCGAGGCAGACATGCCCGTGGCCCAGTTGGTGACTGGCCAGAGCGGCAGCCAGCAACAGCAACGGGTCGCTACCCGGCAGCCGTTCTTCAAGGAACGACACGAACGCACGGTCCAGGGCTCGCAGCCAGCCACGCTCGACCCAGCGGTCGAGCAGGAGCAACAGGTCGTTGCTGTCGCGCTGCGGGGCCAACGCCAGCAGCTGTTCGGCGTGCAACGGCGTGGGCAGCAAATCGTCGAGGCTTCGGCTCATGGCGCGGCTCCGGCAAACAGGTCTTGCTGTTCAGGCTGGCTCTCGCCGCGGAACAGTGCGTCGAGCGCTTCGATCAGTGCACGCGGTGGCTTGGCGAAATACACACCATGCCCGCTGCTGCTGGCCCCACGCAGGAAAATGAACAAGGCGCCGCCGACATCGCGGTCATAGTCGTATGCCGGCAGCCGTGCCCGCAGTTGGCGGTGCAGGGCCAGTAGGTAGAGTACGTACTGCAGGTCGTAGCGATGTTCGAGGATCGCCTTTTCCATGGCCGGGGTATCGTAGGCGTCGATATCAACGCCCAACCAGTTGGACTTGTAGTCGGCCACGTAATACCGCCCATCGAGTTCGAAGGCCAGGTCGATGAAGCCTTTGAACATACCGTTGAGCAGCGTCGGCTGCGCTGCTGGTCGCACCAAGCCCGGGTGAGTATGACGCGCCACCAGGCGGTCGAGTTGCTCGACGTCGACCCGCTGGCTGGCAAACCAGAATTCCATCTCGATCTGATAGTGCTGCAACTGCGCGAGGACCAGGCCGGCATTCTCGCCAGGCAACGGCAGCGGCTCGACCAGCAACTGCCCGAGCCATTGGCTGAGGGTCGGGATCCAACCGGTCCAGTTGCGGCGGTTGCAGCGCTGACCAACGGTCCGCTCGATTCGCTGCGGATCGCCGGCGATGTCGGCGAACCCTTCGCGTCCAGCCCATTCCAGCAAGCCGTGAAGGAACGTCCCGGGGCCGGGGCCTCGTGGGAAGCGATGCATGTCACCGCTGTCCGCCACGACCTGCCGCGACTGCGGCACCTCAACGACCTCGTCATCGAGCAGCTGCTGAGCCTGAGAGCTATCAGCGCCCAATGTCTGCTCTCCCATTCTCAAAGCACTGTAGGATGCGATCCACCAATGTTCGGATGCAGCCCGTCGCGGCTTGCGCGCCGGTACCAGCTCGCGCTCGCCGCGAGGTGCGCGATAACACTGGTCATCGGCCTCCGGCATCCCAGGGCACGCAATATGAGCAGAGCCGCCGACCAATGCCTGCAGCCAGACGTCCAGATGCCCAGAGCCTGGTAGCGCAAGCCCACCGCCCAGCAAGTAGCCCAACGCGGAGCGGTGCAGCTGAGAGCTTTTCTGATTACCCCGCTTGAGGTCGGCGACCCCGAGCCAACATGCGTATTGGGCACGGGTCAAGGCCACATAGAGCAGACGCAGGTCCTCGGCCAGGCGCTCGTCGTCGGCGCGGGCGATCTGATCGGCGTCGGGTGCCAGGGTCAAGTGCGCCTGGCCCTGGCTGTCGTGCCAGGCCAGTGGCAGACGGCTACCGTCGACCGGCTTGCTGGTACAGATGAAGGGTAGGTAGACCAGCGGATACTCCAAACCCTTGGACTTGTGGATCGTCACGACCTTGACCAGCTGTTCGTCGCTCTCAAGACGCAGGATCTGCTCTTCACCAGCCTGCCCAGCATTGGCCAGGTGTTCGGCCAGATGACGGATCAACGCTTGCTCGCCATCGAGTTCGCCTGCAGCCTGCTGCAGCAGTTCAGCCAGGTGCAGCAGGTTGGTCAGGACCCGCTCGCCGTCGCTGCGGCGCAACAGGGTGCGGGGCAAGGCGAAGTCGTGCAGCAGGTGCCGCAACATCGGCAGGACACCCTGGCGCTGCCAGGTCTCGCGGTAGCGCCGAAAACGCATGACCCAGTCTTCCCAGACCCGCTCATCCTGGTTCAGACGATCCAGATCGAGCAATGACAGGTCCAGCGTCAGGCTCGCCAGTGCAGCCTTGAGCAGGCGCTCGGAGTCGGGCTCGGCGCAAGCCTTGAGCCACGCCAACAGGTCATGGGCTTCCTGTGCAGCGAATACCGAGTCCTTGTCGGACAGGTACACACTGCGCACGTCACGGGCAGCCAATTCGGCCCGCACCAGTTGTGCCTCGTGACCATCGCGCACCAGAATCGCAATGTCCGAGGGCTGGCAGGGGCGCAGTTGGCCGTCTGCGTCGGCAAAGCCGGTCACTCCTTGCTGGCCACCATTGAGCATGGCGACGATATGAGTGGCGCAACTGGCGGCCAGACGCTGACGATAGAAGGTGCTGGAGATCGGTTCGTCACTCTCCAAGCGCCAGCATTGCAACGCGGCATTGGACTGCCCGTTTACCAACAGCTGTTCGCCGCGGCCTTTGGCCTGTACTTCGATAAAGGGCAGTGGGTTGTCGTCAGCTTCGCGGAACAGGAAGGCACCACGGCCCTGCTGGCGCGCCTCGGCCTGCAGGAATACCTGGTTGACCGCAGCGACCATGGCCTGGCTGGATCGGTAGTTGGTATCGAGGCTGTGAAGACGCCCCTCGGTCGCCCGACGCGCCGACAGGTAGGTGTAGATATCCGCACCGCGGAAGGCGTAGATCGCCTGTTTGGGGTCACCGATCATGAACAGGCCGGTTTCCGGGCGGTTCTCGCTGATGCGATAGATACGCTCGAAGATGCCGTACTGGACGGGGTCGGTGTCCTGGAACTCATCGATCAGCGCCACCGGGAACTGCTCTCGGATCAGGCCGGCCAGGCGTTCCCCGGCGTCGCTGGCCAACGCATTCTGCAAGCGAAGGAGCATGTCATCGAAGCCCATTTCGGCGCGCCGGCGTTTTTCCAGCTCGAAACGCGCCGATACCCAGGCCGCGGCATGCTCCAGCAGGCGCACGTCCGGGCTGCTCAGGCCTTGCAACTGTTGCTGCAGGGTCTGCATGGCCTCCAGCGCCGGGTGCTCGGGGGGAGCACCGACTTTCCAGGCCTCGGCCATCCCTGCCGGAGTCAGGCGGGTGAAACCGGTGCCCAGGTCGAGTTCCACCACTTCGGCGTCGCCGGCCCAGGCACGCAGTTTGTCGAACCATGGCTCGAAATACCGGGCCTGCAGCTTACGCCCATCCGCCTGTTTGGCAGCGACCGCATCGCGGCAAAGCTGATGCAACTCCTCGGTCCACATGCGCCAGGGCGCCTTGAGCTGGCAAAGCTGCTCGGTGCGCTCACGCAGGGCCGATTCGATCAAAGCTTGCGGCTCTTCGCCGCCCTGCTCCTGCTGTGAACGCACGCGACCGAACAGTGGCCGGATGCGCGGTAACAAAGCATCGGGGCTGCCCCAGTGGCTGCGTACCCAGCGTAACGCCTCGCCTTGCATGTCATAGCAAAAGCGCCGCCAGTAGTCGCGCATCACCTGGCCGAGCAACTCGCTGTGATCGGTCTCCAGGCTCTGGGTGAACAGGCTGCCGCTGTCGAACGCATGCTCGCGCAACATCCGCTGGCACCAGCCATGAATGGTCGAGACCGCAGCTTCGTCCATCCACTGCACGGCAATTTCCAGACGGCTGGCGCAACGGGGCCACTGCTCCTGGGTGTAGTCGTCGCGCAACTGCCAAAGCAAGGGATCAGCACCTTCCGACTCACCTCGGAAGAACCGCGCAGCTTCGGCCAGCCGGGCGCGGATACGTTCACGCAGCTCTTTGGTGGCAGCGTCGGTGAAGGTCACCACCAGGATCTGCGGCGGCAACAATTCACGACCGAAGCCCTGCTCGCCGCCATGGCCAAGAATCAGGCGCAGGTACAGTGCGGAAATGGTGAAGGTCTTGCCCGTACCGGCGCTGGCCTCGATGAGTTGGCTGCCGTGCAGGGGGAATTGCAAAGCCAGGGGGCGGACTGTGCTCATGCGCCGGCCTCCGGATTACCCAGGGTTTGCCAAGGCGCTGCAAACAGGGGGCGGTAGAGGGATTCGCACCAGCCCTCGAAGGTTTCGTCGGCGCTCAGTGCAGCGAAGTCGCGGAATTGCCGGGCCAGGGCGATGCTCTCGCTGCGCTCGCCGAAATGGTTCCGCTCGTCTCCTTCATAGGCTCGCGTGGCGGCGACCAGGGCCTTGTCCGGGTCGTCCTGGGCCAGCCAGGCGAATGCCGTCTTGGCCGCCACCGGCAGCGGTGCATTCATACCGGCCTGGCGTGCTACCAGCAGTTCACCGAGCAATTCGCGGGCCTGCTCCTGCGCCAGGGGCGCCAGTAGCAAGGTCAGATCGCTGGCGACCACGGCGCTGTTGAGTGAGTATCCCACCGCGCAGGCGGCCAGATGCATGACCCAGGTTGCGGTCAGGCGATGCCATTTAAGATTGTTACGTCCGGCGCTGATGGTGTTAGGCACGGTCGAAATGCTCAACAGGCTTAGATCATCCGCCTGGTAGACCCGGCCGAGCCAACCTTCCAGCTCATGGCCGGCATGCTGGAACCGAATGGGCAATGCGCCCTCCACCACCGTTGGCCACCGCTGTAACAACTGCCGATGGCGTTGCAGCAGATCCGGGAGTGGCTGCACCAGTTCGGCCTGCAGCAGCTCGCCGAAGCCAGCCAATGGCAACAAGCCGCAGGCTTGCAGGCGACGCGCCTGGGTGTGCAATGCCTGCTCGGCGTTGTCGGGGTCGAGCAGCGCCGCGCCCAGTAGACGTTCGCTGGCTCCGTAACGCTGCAAGGCATCGAGGACGAACGGTTCCTCGTCCGGCGTCGGCGCCTCCAGCGCCTCGAAGAACACTTTCAGGCGCTGGCTGAAGAAATGTCGAACCGGATGGCGCAGGAAATCCTGCAACTGCGTCAAGGTCAAGGCTTCGTCGTGCTGGTAGGGCGTCAACTCCGGCGCCTCCTGCAGCGGATCAGGCGCGTCCTGGTGCAACAGCTGCCACTCATGGGCATAGCTGAACAATGCACTGCCCTTCTGGAAGTAGCGCGGGCTGAACGGCTGCAGTGGATGCTCCTGGGTCAGCGCATGCAGCAATTGCTCACCTGCAGGCAGTGGATCGCCGCTGCGAGTACCCGCCAATTGCCAGCCCGCGGCAAGGTGATCGCGCAATTGGCCAATAAGCACAGAGGCCGGGCGCTCGCTGTTGTCACGAATGCTTCGACCTACCCAGCTGATATAAAGCTGGTCGCGGGCAGACAGCAGGGCCTCGAGCAGCAGGTAGCGGTCATCTTCACGGCGCGAGCGGTCACCGGGTCGATAGTCGCTGGCCATCAGGTCGAAGTCCAATGGGGGTTGGGCACGTGGGTAGTCACCATCATTCATGCCCAACAGGCAGACGACACGGAAGGGGATCGCACGCATGGGCATGAGCGTGCAGAAATTCACCGACCCGGCAAGGAAGCGCTGCGACAACTTGCCCTGGTCGAGGCCCGACAACCAGGCCTCACGGACCACGGTCAGTGGCAGCGGGTCTTGCAGGCCGACGGTCTCGCACACCTCCAGCCAGCTATCACGCAGGTCCTGCAGTTGCATCAGGAGGAATTCGTCATGTTCGTCCTCGGCCAGGAAGAACACCTGCAACAGCGCATTGAGGCGCGCCCCCCATTCCCCGGCCGTCGCAGGTTGAGTCAGCGCTTGGCATGCGACATCCAGAGCGTCGAGCAATGCGACCAGAGGCCCGATCAATGCGGCATCGAGACCGCCGATCTCGTCATAGGGCTCGATGCCGTCGCAGCTTTCACCGACGCCCACGGCGTACCCCAACAACATGCGACGCAGACCGAATCGCCAGCTGTTCTGCTCGAGGCCTTCCGGCAGACCCAACGAAGCCCGTTGCTCGGCGTTCAGGCCCCACCTTATACCTGCACCCTCGATCCAGCGATGCAAGGTTGGCAGGTCGCCCTCGCGAATACCGAAACGGGCCCGCACCGCCGGCACGTCGAGCAAGTCGAGTACCTCGCTCACGGCGAAACGGCTTTCAGGCAACTTGAGCAGGTGTTCCAGGGCGATCAATAAAGGGTCGCGACCGCGTTGGCCCTGGTCCGTCAGGGTGAAGGGGATGAAGCGAGGATCGGTACGCTGCAACTGTCCGAACACCGCGCGGATATGTGGGGCGTAGGTATCGATCGCCGGCAACATGACGATCACGTCGCGCGGGCGCAGGGTAGGGTCGGCACTGAAGCGGGCGAGTAACTGGTCATGCAGGATTTCCACCTCACGCTGTGGGCTGTGCGCTACATGGAAACGCACCGACCGGTCCTTCCCGGGATCGACGCCTGGCCACAGTGCACGGCTCTCGGCAAGAGGGCGGAGTTCGAGGATATCGTCCTGCAATTGTTTGAGCAGCGTGGTCGGCTCACTGTCGCTGAACAGGTCGATACGCCCATCGCTGAACACTCCCCGGTAACTGCCCGGGTCATCGTAGCTGTCGAGCAAGTTGATGTAGTCACGCCCCTGCTTGCCCCATGCGGCCAGCAACGGATGGGCATGCTGGTGCAATGATTCATCGTCCAGCTCCAGGGGCATGCCTTGCTTGCGCTGCTGCCGCTTGTACTGGTGGCGCAGAAGGTCTTTGTCGGCAACGATGTCTGCCCAGTGGTGGCGGCAAGGGTTATGCACGCACAACAACACCTGGCTGAACCGAGCAAGACCTGCCAGTGCTTCCAGTGCCTGGGCAGGCAATGAGGAGATTCCGAAAACGATCACCCGCGCAGGTAACCCGGCGGGTGCCTGCTCCAGGGTATTCATCCGTTCGATGAAACGCTGGTGAACACCGGCACGGCTCTGGGCCATGCCCTGTTCGCCGACATCCAGCAGCAACGCTCGCCACAATTCTGCCTGCCAGCGATTGCCTGGGGCCAAGGGTTTGCGTTCACTCCGTGCGGAGTTGAGCACGTGTTCGCCTGCAGCCCAGTCCTTGAGCCAGTCAGCGCGATAGACCTGGTACTGGTCGAACAGATCGGCCAGGCGCTCGGCCAGTTGGTAGCGTTTGCGCAGATCACTGTCATCGGTCAAGAAGCGCCGCAGCGGCTCGAAATGCGGACGCTCGATCAGTTCGGGCAGCAAGCGCATCAGGCGCCAGGTCAACGGCGCCTTGTCGAGCAGGGAGACCTCGGGGATTTCGTCACGGCCCAATACCCGACGATACAGCTGCCACATGAAACTGCCCGGAAGCTGCACATCCACCGCTGCGGCGATGCCGCAACCGCCTTGATCATCGTCTTGCGGGTCTTCGGCCAAAGCCAGTTTCAGCCACTGGGCGATGCCGTTACTCTGCACCAGGGCGATTTCGTTCTCCAGGGGCGCCAGGGGATAACGGCGCATCCAGCTCACCACCAGGCTACGCAGTTCGTCCAGGCGGTTGCCGTGCACGATCATGAAGCCAGGATGGAGGGAGGTGGTATTGGCCATGAAGGAATCTCGTGAGGCGGTAGGCATTGGTCCGGGAACGACACAATACCTCGTAGCAGCGGCCTTGTGTCGCGAATGGGTTTCGGGCCATGACCAACATGACCAATTTGGCCACAAAAGACAAAACCCCTACCTGCTCGCGCAGATAGGGGTTTTGCGAAATGAATCTTGACGATGACCTACTCTCACATGGGGAAACCCCACACTACCATCGGCGATGCATCGTTTCACTGCTGAGTTCGGGATGGGATCAGGTGGTTCCAATGCTCTATGGTCGTCAAGAAATTCTGT
>NZ_SMTE01000025.1 GCF_004357765.1 Pseudomonas putida
GTGAATCTTCGCGAAGGTTACGTCCCCTTCGTCTAGTGGCCTAGGACACCGCCCTTTCACGGCGGTAACAGGGGTTCGAGTCCCCTAGGGGACGCCACTTTTACCCGCGTTTTGCGGGGCTTTAAGAGGCTCATTCGCATATTGGATGAGCCTTTTGTTTTCGGGGCTATAGCTCAGCTGGGAGAGCGCCTGCATGGCATGCAGGAGGTCAGCGGTTCGATCCCGCTTAGCTCCACCATTTCTGCCAGGGTTCATGAATGTGAATCTTCGCGAAGGTTACGTCCCCTTCGTCTAGTGGCCTAGGACACCGCCCTTTCACGGCGGTAACAGGGGTTCGAGTCCCCTAGGGGACGCCAATTTTTTCCCGCGTTTTGCGGGGCTTTGAAGGCTCATTCGCTTATTGAATGGGCCTTTTGTTTTTGCGCCTTCGAAAGTTCTCCTTTTTCTGTCGATGATTGCCGTCGGTCGCCGGTGCGAAACAAAGCTTGCGAAAAAATATGATGGGAATAATATTTCGATCATCATATTTGTTCGAGAAACCGGTCCATGAGCGACAAGAAGAGCAAGACCCGGGAGCGCATCCTCGAGGCGGCCCAGGCGGCCTTGATCCAACATGGCCCCGCCGAGCCTAGTGTCAGCCAGGTAATGGGGGCGGCGGGCCTGACCGTCGGCGGGTTCTATGCCCATTTCGAGAGCAAGGACGAGCTGATGCTCGAGGCTTTCAGCCAGTTACTCCGCGAGCGCCGAGCGCTGCTGGCCCAGGTTGATCCGAGCCTGGATGGGGCGGGACGGCGAGCGCTGGTGTCGGCCTTCTATCTGTCGCGCAAGCACCGTGATGCCGAAGTGCACGCCTGCCCTCTACCCAATGCCCTGGGTGAAATGAAGCGACTGCCGGAAGCATTTCGCGAAGCGCTGGCCGAACACATCGAGTTGATGACCGCGCAGATGGTCGACCGCCCCGAAGAAGCCGATGCCGCCTTGGCCGATCTGGCGTTGATGATCGGTGGCCTGGCCCTGGCGCGAGCGCTTGGCACGGGCGAGCTGTCCGATCGCATCCTGCGGGCCGCCAAGTCGGCGGTGATCTGACTCTTTTCAGTGGGGAGTACGACGATGACAACCTTGAACTGGATCCGCGGCGTTAACGGCACGCTAGGCCACCTGGTGCCGGAGCATATCGCCGGACGTATGCGCCAAGCCTTCATGACACCGCGCAATCTGCCGCCCAAGCCCTGGGAGCTGCCTCTGCTGGCCTCGGCCGAGCGCATCACCCTGCGCTTCGGCTTGTCGGCTTTGCGCTGGGGGCAAGGACCTACGGTGCTGTTGATGCACGGCTGGGAAGGCCGACCCACCCAATTTGCCGCGTTGATCGAGAGGCTGGTGCAGGCCGGACACACTGTCGTGGCGCTGGAAGGTCCGGCCCATGGGCGCTCGCCCGGGCGGCAGGCGCATGTGGTGCTGTTTGCCCGCGCGTTGCTTGAGGCAGCGGCCGAGTTGCCGCCGTTGCGTGCGGTGATCGGTCATTCCATGGGCGGTGCCAGCGTGCTGCTGGCCCTGCAGATGGGGCTGCGTACCGAGGCGGCGGTGAGTATCGCCGCGCCGGCGCGTTTGCTCGGTGTGCTGCGTGGCTTCGCCCAGCGCCTGGGCCTGCCGGCCCGGGCCAGGGCGGCGTTCATCCGCCAGATCGAGCGGGATGTCGGCATGCAGATCGGCCGTCTCGATGTCAGCGCCTACCAACTGGACCTGCCGGGCCTGGTGGTGCATGCCGCCGACGATGCCCTGGTGGCGGCCGAGGAGGCGCAGTTGATTCATCAGGCCTGGTTCGACAGTCGCTTGTTGCTGTTGCAGGAAGGCGGCCACCAGCGTGTGCTCGCCGACCCGCGTCTGGGCGAAGCCGTGCTCGAACTGCTGGCCGAAGCCAGTGCTCCGGCACGGCAAACTGCCTGAGCTTCCGTTACACTCTGCTGCTTCGCAACTCCCATGAATCGGACATCGGGTTAAGGAAGTGGGCATGAGCTGGGATTTGGCAACGCCATTCATCATCGACCTGCGTGTCGGCACCGAGGACATCGACGGCCTTGGCCATGCCAACAACGCGGTCTACGTCACTTGGCTGGAGCGCTGCGCCTGGCGCCACTCCCAGCGCCTGGGCCTGGATTTGACCGAGTACCGCCGACTGGATCGGGCCATGGCGGTGGTGCGCCACGAAATCGACTACCTCGCGGCTGCCTACGAGGACGACGAGTTGCAACTGGCGACCTGGATCATCGATTGGGACCAGCGCCTGCGCATGACCCGGCGCTTCCAGCTCATGCGCCCGCGCGACGGCGTGACGCTGCTGCGGGCGCAGACCACGTTCGCCTGCATCGAGCTTTCCAGTGGCAAGCCTCGGCGCATGCCGGCGGAGTTCATCGACGGTTACGGTCCGGCGCTGATCGGCGCCTGAACCGCCGGCATTTTTTGTTAGACTGCCGCTTTTTCCGGCGAGTCCCTCCCATGCAAATTGCCCTGGCCCCGATGGAGGGGCTGGTCGACAACATCCTGCGCGACGTCCTGACCCGTGTGGGCGGCATCGATTGGTGCGTCACCGAGTTCATTCGCGTCTGCGACCGGCTGTTGCCGGCATCGTCCTTCGACAAGTTGGCTCCGGAGCTGCGCCAGGGTGCGCGTACGGCAGCTGGCGTGCCGATGCGCGTGCAACTGCTGGGTTCTGATCCGGTGTGCCTGGCCGAGAACGCCGCGCTTGCCTGCGAGCTGGGGGCGCCGGTGATCGATCTGAACTTCGGTTGCCCGGCCAAGACGGTGAACAAGTCCCGCGGCGGCGCGGTGCTGCTCAAGGAGCCTGAGCTGTTGCATGCCATTGTCCGTGAAGTGCGCCGGGCGGTGCCGGCGCATATCCCGGTCACCTCGAAAATGCGTCTGGGCTTCGACAGCCCGGACGGTGCGCTGGAGTGCGCCACGGCTCTGGCCGAGGGCGGTTCGGCGCACTTGGTGGTGCATGCGCGGACCAAGGTCGAGGGCTACAAGCCGCCAGCCCATTGGGAGTGGGTGGCGCGGGTCCAGGATGTGGTGGCGGTGCCGGTGTTCGCCAATGGCGAGATCTGGACCGTTGACGACTGGCGGCGTTGCCGCGAGGTCAGTGGTGCCGAGGACATCATGCTCGGTCGCGGTTTGGTATCGCGCCCCGACCTGGCCCTGCAGATCGCCGCTGCGCGTGACGGACGCGACTACCAGCCGCTGCGCTGGGACAACCTGCTGCCGCTGCTGCGCGAATTCTGGCGCCAAGCCCAGGCCAAGCTGTCGCCGCGCTATGCACCGGGGCGGATGAAGCAGTGGCTGGCGATGCTGACCCGCAGCTATCCCGAGGCGGTGGTGTTGTTCGCCGAACTGCGGCGTGAGGATGATTGCGCACGGATCAGCCGGTTGCTGGGGGTCGAGCAGAGTGCATTCGAGGAATGTGTTGCCTGATCGGGCTTGCCCGCGAAGAGGCCCGATCAGGCGAGCCAAAGCACAATTTTTTTGCACCCCCCCTTGAATCCCCTCCTGCTGACCCTATCTCTTGAGTACGCGATGCCGAAGTCGGGTCGCGTAATGACTTACTTGCTGAATCTCAGGAGTTTATGACCATGACCAGTGCTTTCTCTCTCGCTCCACTGTTCCGCCATTCCGTTGGTTTCGACCGTTTCAACGACTTGTTCGAATCCGCGGCACGTAACGAGGCGGGTAGCAGCTACCCTCCCTACAACGTTGAAAAACATGGCGATGACCACTATCGCATCGTGGTTGCCGCAGCCGGTTTCCAGGAACAGGACCTCGACCTGCAAGTCGAGAAAGGCGTCCTGACCGTCACCGGTGGCAAGCGCGAAAACGACGGCGCCGAAGTGACCTACCTGCATCAGGGTATCGCCCAGCGCGCCTTCAAGCTGTCGTTCCGCCTGGCTGACCACATCGAAGTGAAGTCTGCCGGCCTGGCCAACGGCCTGCTCAGCATCGACCTGCTGCGTATCGTGCCGGAAGAAGCCAAGGCCAAGCGCATCCCCATTAATGGCGAAAAGCCAGCGCTGAACTGATCTCAGCGGGATGAGCGAAAGGGCACCTTCGGGTGCCCTTTTTTCGTTGTTCAGTAGTCCGCTGGCGCCTCCATCAGCAACTGCCGAAACGCTACCAGCGGCAACGGCCGGCTGTGCAGGTAG
Source organism: Pseudomonas putida (assembly GCF_004357765.1). Lineage (GTDB taxonomy): Bacteria > Pseudomonadota > Gammaproteobacteria > Pseudomonadales > Pseudomonadaceae > Aquipseudomonas > Aquipseudomonas putida_U. The sequence continues at coordinate 4,191 of NZ_SMTE01000025.1, forward strand.
CCCTGGTACAGGTAGCACCCCTGGCGTTCGAGGAACTCCAGTTGCTCGGTCAGCTCGACCCCTTCGGCAATGACCGCCAGGCCCAGGCTGCGTGCCATGGCGACGATGGCGCGGACGATCTCTGCGTCGTTGGGGTCCAGGGGAGCATCGCGAACGAAGGTCTGGTCGATCTTCAGGGCATCCACCGGCAGGCGCTTGAGATAGGTCAGCGAGGAATAGCCGGTGCCGAAGTCGTCCATGGCGAAGCTCACCCCATAGCGCTTGAGCTCGCGCATCTTGCTGATGGTGTCCTCGAGGTTCTGGATCACGATGCCTTCGGTGATTTCCAGCTTGAGCATGCGCCGCGGCAGGCCATAGTCGTCCAGGCTGCGCAGCACCCGCTCGACGAAATCGTTCTGACGAAACTGCCGCGGGCTGATGTTCACGCACAGGCTGAAGGTCTCGGCGTCGATCAGGCCGTCGAGCAGCATATGTGCGCAGGCATCGCAGGCTTCGTCGAGGATCCAGCTTCCCACTTCGAGAATCAGTCCGCTTTCCTCAAGGACCTGGATGAACTGCGCCGGGGGTTGCTGGCCCAGCTGCGGATGGTGCCAGCGCAGCAGAACCTCGGCCCCGACGATACGATTGTCGCGCGCATCCACCTGGGGCTGGAAGTGCAGGGCCAGTTCGCCACGGGCCAGTGCCAGGCGCAGGTCGCTTTCCATGCGTAGCCGCTCGCTGGCAGCTTTTTGCATGGTGTTATGAAACAGCTGGGTAGTGTTGCGCCCCGAATCCTTGGCTCGGTACAGCGCGATATCGGCGCGCTTGAGCAGGTCGGCCGGGGTCACGCCGTGATCGGGAATCAGCGCCACGCCGATGCTCGGCGTCACCTGCAGGCGTTGGCCGTCCAGCGACATGGGTTCGGCCAGTAGTTCACGCAGGGTATCGGCCAATTCGCGGACTTTGTCCTCGACTGCGTCGCGGCCGCCTTCGAGACCGCCGATCAGTACCACGAACTCGTCCCCACCCAGGCGCGCCACGGTGTCTTCCAGGCGCACGCTGGCTTCCAGACGAGCAGTGATGATCTTCAGCACTGTGTCGCCCACCGGGTGTCCGAGCGAGTCGTTGATGTGCTTGAAGTGGTCGAGATCGAGAAACAGCAGGGCGCCGCGCTGATTGTGGCGCTTGAGCAGAGCGATCTGCTGGCTCAGGCGGTCCATCAGCAGGGCCCGGTTGGGCAGGTTGGTGAGCGGGTCGTGGTAGGCCAGGTGGCGGATCTGCGCCTGGGCGTTCTTCAGCTGGCTGACGTCGCGGGCGGTCAGCAGCAGGCAGTCGACGGCGTTGAGGCTGATCGGCTCCACCGAGACTTCGACGGTGAGAATGTCGCCGTGCTTGTTTCGCCCGAGCATTTCCCGGTGGTGCACGCGACCGTGCTCATACAGTTCGTTGAGCAGTGCCGCACGTTGCTTTTCGTCGGCCCAGATGCCCAGCTCGTACACCGTGCGGCCGAGCACTTCGGCGGCACTGTAGCCGGTCAGGCGGGTGAAACCGTCGTTGACCTCCAGGTAGCGGCCACTGAGGCGTTCGGTGATGGTGATGGCGTCAGGGCTGGAGTGGAAAGCCTTGGCGAACTTCTCTTCACTGGATTTCAGTGCCGCTTCGGCGCGTTGCTGCTGGGTGATGTCGCGCAGCGTGGTGACGCTGCAAGGCTGGCCGTCGACGCTGATCAGACGGCTGGAGATGACGCAGGTCAGGGGCGAGCCGTTGCGGTGGTTGAGGGTCACGGCAACGTTGCTCAAGGCCTGCTCGCGAATGACCTGCTCGATACGCTGGCTGCGTTCGGAGGGCTCTGCCCACAGGCCCAGCTCGTCGGCGGTACGGCCGATCACCTGTTCGGCATTCCAGCCGAAGGTCTGGGTGAACGCCGGGTTGATTTCGATGAACTGGCCGGTGTCCTGGCGAGTGACGTAGATCGGGTCCGGACTGACCTGGAACAGGCTGGCGAACTTCTCTTCCGAAGCGCTCAGGCGTTGCTCCCGCTCGACCTGGTCGGTGATGTCCAGCAGGGTGCCGGCCATGCGCAGCGGCTGCCCATGTTCGTCACGGTAGAGGCGGGCACGGCTCTCGATGTAGCGCGAAGCGCCATTTTCCAACTGCACCCGATAGGTGATCTGGTAGTTGCCCGCGGGGCCCTCACGCAGGCTGCGATAGGCCTGGCGCATGTTGTTGCGTTCTTGCTCGGGCACACCTTCGAAGAAGGCGTCGAACGATTCGTGGAAGGGCATCGGGTCCAGGCCATGCAGTTGCGCGGCACGCGCCGAGCCGTAAAGCATGCCGCTGGGTATATGCCAGTCCCAGGTGCCCAGTTGCGCCGAGTCCAGGGCCAGGTCCAGGCGCTCCTGGCTGTCCTTGAGCGCCTGTTCGGCGCGTTTGCGATCGGTGGTGTCGACAAAAGTGCTGAGCAGGAAGGTCACCCCTTCGAACTCGATGCCCTGAGTGCACAGGATGCCGTCGTGGATCTGCCCGGAGCTGGCGCGGAACCGGACTTCGAGGCTGACCGGACCGCTGCCGGCGCGGGTCGCCTCCATCACCTGGTGGCGCTGCTCGGGATCGGCCCACAAGCCCAGCTCCAGGCTGGTCTTGCCGATGACCTGGCTGCCTGGCCAGCCGAGCATGTCCTCGAAGTGCTGGTTGACGTCGAAGATCATGCCGTCGTGGCGGCGGGTCAGCAGCACTGCGTTGGGGCTCAGGTGGAACAGTGTGGCGAAGCGCTTTTCCGAATTGATCAGCGCAGCTTCGCGCTCACGCTGGCGGGTGATCTCGCGAATCACGCCGATCATCTGGGGACGGCCGTGGCGGTCGTGGGTGAGGCTGCCGTTGATTTCCAGCCAGTGCAGGGTGCCATCAGGCCAGCGGATGCGGTGGCGCATGGCCTGGACCACCGGTTCGCCGTTGACCACGGCCTGGAAAGCCTGACGGGTGCGGGCGCGGTCTTCCTCGGGCAGCAAGTCGAGGTAGTCGATGTCCTTGGGCAAGGGCTGCTGTGGATCGAAGCCGAACAGCGCCTGGGTGCCACGCGACCAGCTCACCCGGCCGCTTTCGATGTCCCACAGCCAGGCCCCCAGGCGAGCGCCGTTCAAGGCAGCGAGCAGCTGTGGTGCATTCTGCCAGGCCTGCTCCGATTCCTGGGGGTCGACCGCAGGAATGCGCGGCAGGCGCGGAAAGCGTTTTGCTGATTTGGGCATCGATACCAGACCTTTGGCTTGAAACGCGTCCTTGAGTTGGAACTGCCGAGCTGACGACCGGTCAGGCGGACCCTGCGTGGCTGTCGAGCAGGGCCATGAAGGCCCTCGCCGCATTCGATAGCGTTCGCTCCGTGTGCAAAATGTAGCCTAGCTGGCGCGACAGTTGTATGCCGGGCAAGGCGATGGGAGCGACCTGTTCATCGAGCATCGTGCGGGGCAGGACGCTCCAGGCCAGGCCGATCGAGACCATCATCTTGATGGTTTCCAGGTAGTTGGTGCTCATGGCGATGTTCGGCGTCAGGCCCTGGCTTTCGAACAGGCGTTGGACGATGTGGTGGGTGAAAGTATTGCCGCCGGGAAACACCGCCGGGTGGCGGGCGACATCCTCCAGGCCGACCTGTCCATTACGCGCCAGCGGGTGTTCGGGGGCGGCGACGAAGTCCAGGGCGTCATCCCAGACCGGCACTGCCTTGACCAGGTGGTGCGGCTCTGGTGCCAGGGTGATGACGGCGATCTCAGCGCGACCATGGAGAATCTCGTCGTAGGCCGCTTCCGAATCCATAAACTGAATATCCAACGCCACCGCTGGGTACTCGCGGGTGAAGGCGCGCAGCAGCGGCGGCAGGCGGTGCAGACCTATGTGATGGCTGGTGGCCAGGGTCAAGCGACCGCTCACCTCCCCGGTGAGATTGGTCAGGGCGCGGCGCGTATCATCGAGCACGTTGAGGATCTGGTAGGCACGGGGCAACAGGGCGCGTCCGGCCTCGGTCAGTGTCACTTCGCGGCCGAGGCGGTCGAACAGGCGCACGTCCAGTTGCTGCTCCAGGCCGGCGATGCGCTTGCTGACGGCCGGTTGAGTCAGGAACAGGCGCTCCGCAGCGCCGGAGAAGCTGCCGGTTTCAGCGATGGCGATGAAGGCGCTGAGGTTGGCCAGGTCCATGGTTTGAATTCCTGTTGGTTATCCAAAGTATAAAAATTATGAATTTGAGTTATTCAATCTAACCCCATAGCATCGTCCGTACAAGCCAAGGGGTCTTTGGCATAGAAAGACGCTGATGAGGAACAGTCTGATGGCTGGCAAAACGCTCTACGACAAACTCTGGGAAGCCCATGAGGTCAAGCGCCGTGATGACGGCTCGTCCTTGATCTACATCGATCGCCATATCATCCACGAAGTGACCTCGCCCCAGGCCTTTGAGGGCCTGCGCCTGGCCAACCGCAAGCCGTGGCGTATCGATGCCAACATCGCCACGCCGGACCACAACGTGCCGACCACGCCAGAGCGCAAGGGTGGCATCGACGCAATCGTCGACCAGGTGTCGCGCCTGCAGGTGCAGACCCTCGACGAGAACTGCGACGAGTACGGCATCGTCGAATTCAAGATGAACGACGAACGCCAGGGCATCGTCCACGTCATCAGCCCTGAGCAAGGCGCGACCCTGCCGGGCATGACCGTGGTCTGCGGCGATTCGCATACCTCGACCCACGGTGCCTTCGGCGCCCTGGCCCATGGCATCGGCACCTCCGAGGTCGAGCACGTGCTCGCCACCCAGTGCCTGGTCGCCAAGAAGATGAAGAACATGCTGGTGCGTGTCGAAGGCCAATTGCCTGCTGGCGTCACCGCCAAGGACATCGTGCTCGCCGTGATCGGCAAGATCGGTACTGCCGGTGGTAACGGCCATGCCATGGAATTCGCCGGCAGCGCCATTCGCGCGTTGTCGATGGAAGGCCGCATGACCATCTGCAATATGTCCATCGAAGCCGGCGCCCGCGTGGGCCTGGTGGCCGTGGACGAGACTACCGTCGCCTATGTCGAAGGTCGTCCGTATGCGCCGAAGGGCGCCCAGTGGGAGCAGGCGGTGCAGGCCTGGAAAGGCCTGGTGTCCGATGCCGACGCGGTGTTCGACACCGTGGTCGAGCTCGATGCCGCGCAGATCAAGCCGCAAGTCAGCTGGGGCACCTCGCCGGAGATGGTTCTGGCCGTCGACCAACGTGTACCGGACCCGGCTGCCGAACCGGACCTGATCAAGCGTGGCTCGATCGAGCGGGCCCTCAAGTACATGGGTCTTGCCGCCAATCAGGCGATCACCGACATCAAGCTCGATCGCGTATTCATCGGCTCATGCACCAACTCGCGTATCGAAGACCTGCGCGCCGCTGCCGAGATCGCCAAGGGCCGCAAGGTCGCCGCCAACGTCAAGCAGGCGCTGGTGGTGCCGGGCTCCGGTCTGGTCAAGGCCCAGGCCGAGCGTGAAGGTCTGGACAAGATCTTCCTCGAGGCCGGTTTCGAATGGCGTGAACCTGGCTGCTCGATGTGCTTGGCGATGAACCCGGACCGCCTGGAAAGTGGCGAGCACTGCGCGTCCACCTCCAACCGCAACTTCGAGGGGCGCCAGGGCGCTGGTGGTCGTACCCACCTGGTCAGCCCAGCCATGGCTGCCGCTGCCGCGGTGACCGGCCACTTCATCGATGTCCGCGAGTTGATCCAAGGGAGTGCAGCATGAAAGCCTTTACCCAGCACATCGGTCTCGTCGCGCCGTTGGATCGTGCCAACGTCGACACCGATCAGATCATCCCCAAGCAGTTCCTCAAGTCGATCAAACGTACCGGCTTCGGCCCCAACCTGTTCGACGAGTGGCGCTACCTGGATGTCGGCCAGCCGTACCAGGACAACAGCAAGCGCCCGCTGAACCAGGATTTCGTGCTCAACCATGCCCGTTACCAAGGCGCCAGCGTGCTGCTGGCCCGTGAGAACTTCGGCTGCGGTTCGAGCCGCGAGCACGCCCCGTGGGCGTTGGACGAATACGGTTTCCGCAGCGTGATCGCGCCGAGCTTCGCCGACATCTTCTTCAACAACAGCTTCAAGAACGGCTTGCTGCCGATCATTCTCAGCGATGAGGAAGTCGACGAGCTGTTCAAGCAGGTCGAAGCCAACCCAGGCTACCAGCTGACCATCGACTTGCAGGCCCAGGCCGTGACCCGTCCGGATGGCAAGGTGCTGCACTTCGAAGTCGACGCCTTCCGCAAGCACTGCCTGCTCAATGGCCTCGATGACATCGGCCTGACCCTGCAGGACAGCGACGCGATCAAGGCCTTCGAAGGCAAGCACCGCGCCGGGCAGCCCTGGCTGTTCCGCGATGCCTGAAGTTCGTAGTTGATTTCGCTGGCCTCTTCGCGGGCAATCCCGCCCCCACGGTAAAGTGCTGTCTACAGCATCTGCGTTGCTTCTGTGGGAGCGGGCTTGCCCGCGAAAGGGCCGGTCTTGGCAGTGAATATCTAAAGGATTGATCCCATGACCCGCACCAATCACACCGATGTGGTCCAACGCCAGTTCGGCGAACAGGCCAGTGCCTACCTCAGCAGCGCCGTGCACGCCCAGGGCAACGAGTTCGCCCTGCTGCAGGCCGAGCTGGCGGGGCAGGGCAGCGCCCGTGTTCTGGACCTGGGCTGTGGTGCCGGGCATGTCAGCTTCCATGTCGCGCCGCTGGTTGCCGAGGTGGTCGCCTACGACCTGTCGCAATCGATGCTCGACGTGGTGGCCGCCGCAGCCGCCGATCGCGGGCTGGGCAATATCACCACCGAGTGCGGCGCCGCCGAACGCCTGCCGTTCGCCGATGCCTCGTTCGACTTCGTCTTCAGCCGCTATTCGGCGCATCATTGGAGCGATCTGGGTCTGGCCCTGCGCGAAGTGCGCCGGGTACTCAAGCCGGGCGGCGTGGCCGCGTTCGTCGACGTGATGTCACCGGGCAGCCCGTTGCTCGACACCTACCTGCAGACCGTGGAAGTGCTGCGCGACACCAGCCACGTTCGCGATTATTCTGCCGCCGAGTGGCAGCGTCAGGTCAGCGAGGCGGGCTTGCATGTGCGCAGCCACACGCGCCAAGCCTTGCGCCTGGAGTTTTCCAGCTGGGTCAAGCGCATGCGCACCCCGGAGCCGCTGCGTGTAGCCATTCGCCAGTTGCAGCAGGCCATGGGCGAGGAAGTCCGGCAGTATTATCAGATCGAAGCCGACGGCTCGTTCAGCACCGATGTGCTGGTGCTGTGGGCCGAGCGCCAGCGCTCGTAACAAGATACAGTTCGGCGTGGCCAGCTCGGCCGCGCCGCTTGAATGAATAGAGGAAAGCATGAGCAAGCAGATTCTGATTCTCCCAGGTGATGGCATCGGCCCGGAAATCATGGCCGAGGCGGTCAAGGTGCTGGAGGTGGCTAACGACAAGTTCCGCCTCGACCTGAGCCTGACCCACGACGTCATCGGTGGCGCGGCCATCGACAAGCACGGCGTGCCGCTGGCCGACGAGACCCTGGAGCGTGCTCGCCAGGCCGACGCCGTGCTGCTGGGCGCCGTGGGTGGCCCGAAGTGGGACAAGATCGAGCGTGACATCCGTCCCGAGCGCGGTCTGCTGAAGATCCGCTCGCAACTGGGTCTGTTCGCCAACCTGCGTCCGGCCATCCTCTACCCGCAACTGGCCGACGCTTCGTCGCTCAAGCCGGAAATCGTTTCGGGCCTGGATATCCTTATCGTCCGTGAGCTGACCGGCGGTATCTACTTCGGCGCCCCACGGGGCCAGCGCGAACTCGAAGGCGGCGAGCGCCAGGCCTACGACACCCTACCGTACAGCGAAAGCGAAGTGCGCCGCATCGCCCGCGTCGGCTTCGACATGGCCCGCGTGCGCGGCAAGAAGCTGTGCTCGGTGGACAAGGCCAACGTCCTGGCGTCCAGCCAACTGTGGCGTGAAGTGGTCGAGGACGTGGCCAAGGACTATCCGGATGTCGAGCTGAGCCACATGTACGTCGACAACGCGGCCATGCAGCTGGTGCGCGCACCGAAGCAGTTCGACGTGATGGTGACTGACAACATGTTCGGTGACATCCTGTCGGATGAAGCTTCCATGCTCACAGGTTCCATCGGCATGCTGCCCTCGGCGTCCCTGGATGCCAATAACAAAGGCATGTACGAGCCTTGCCATGGTTCGGCACCGGACATCGCCGGCCTGGGCGTTGCCAACCCGCTGGCGACCATCCTGTCGGTGTCGATGATGCTGCGCTACAGCTTCAATCAGCACGCGGCGGCCGAGGCCATCGAGCAAGCGGTCAGTCTGGTCCTGGACCAGGGTCTGCGCACTGGCGACATCTTCTCGGAAGGTTGCCGCAAGGTCGGTACGCAAGAAATGGGCGACGCAGTAGTCGCCGCGCTGCGGAATCTGTAATCTCTCTGGCCCGCCACCCCAAACTCCCGGTGGCGGCCCACTTTTAGCAAAGGTGTAGTTGCGATGAAACGTGTAGGTCTGATCGGTTGGCGCGGTATGGTCGGTTCCGTGCTCATGCAGCGGATGCTGGAGGAGCAGGACTTCGACCTTATTGAACCGGTGTTCTTCACCACCTCCAACGTAGGTGGCCAGGGCCCGAACGTGGGCAAGGATATTGCTCCGCTCAAGGACGCCTATTCGATCGAAGAGCTCAAGACCCTCGACGTGATCCTGACCTGCCAAGGCGGCGACTACACCAACGAGGTGTTCCCCAAGCTGCGTGAAGCCGGCTGGCAGGGTTACTGGATCGATGCCGCCTCGTCGCTGCGCATGCAGGACGACGCTGTCATCGTGCTCGATCCGGTCAACCGCAAGGTCATCGACCAGCAGCTCGACGCCGGTACCAAGAACTACATCGGCGGCAACTGCACCGTCAGCCTGATGCTGATGGGCCTGGGCGGCCTGTTCGAAGCCGGCCTGGTCGAGTGGATGAGCGCCATGACCTATCAGGCGGCCTCCGGTGCCGGCGCGCAGAACATGCGCGAACTGATCAAGCAGATGGGCGGCATTCACGCTGCCGTTGCCGATGACCTGGCCAATCCGGCCAGTGCCATTCTCGACATCGACCGTAAGGTCGCTGAGGCCATGCGCGGCGAAGCGTTCCCCACCGAAAACTTCGGCGTGCCGCTGGCCGGTAGCCTGATCCCGTGGATCGACAAGGAGCTGCCCAACGGCCAGAGCCGCGAGGAATGGAAGGCCCAGGCCGAGACCAACAAGATCCTCGGTCGCTTCAAGAGCCCGATCCCGGTCGACGGCATCTGCGTGCGCATCGGCGCCATGCGTTGCCACAGCCAGGCGCTGACCATCAAGCTGAACAAGGACGTGCCGCTGGCCGACATCGAAGGCCTGATCAGCCAGCACAACCCATGGGTCAAGCTGGTGCCGAACCAGCGCGAGATCAGCATGCAGGAGCTGAGCCCGACCAAGGTCACCGGCACCCTGAACATCCCGGTTGGCCGTCTGCGTAAGCTGAACATGGGTTCGCAGTACCTGGGCGCGTTCACCGTTGGCGACCAGCTGCTGTGGGGCGCTGCCGAGCCGCTGCGGCGCATGCTGCGGATTCTGCTGGAGCGTTGATCGTTCTGGTTTGACCGAAAACCCGTGCTGGCGACAGTACGGGTTTTTTGTTGGTCGTCGGAAGATATTCAGCGCCTGTGAGGTCGAGCGCCGCCCGCGCGGCGCTCGATATCCGCCACCCCGCCGACCCCTACGCCAAGCCCAAGACAGACAAAACACTACAATCCAAGTAAAGTGCCGCCCCCGCCGTTTCAGCAAAAGGATCTTTCCCCCATGACCACCCCCTTGGATATCGCCGTCATCGGCGCCACCGGCAGCGTCGGTGAAACCCTGGTGCAGATCCTCGAAGAACTGTCGTTCCCAGTCGCCACCTTGCACCTGTTGGCAAGCATGGAGTCGGCCGGTAGCAGCGTGATGTTCGCCGGCAAGAAGCTCAAGGTGCGCGAGGTCGACAGTTTCGATTTCGCTCAGGTCAAGCTGGCCTTCTTCGCCGCTGGCCCTGCGGTCAGCCGCAGCTTCGCCGGTAAGGCCGAGCAGGCCGGCTGCACGGTCATCGACTTGTCCGGCGGCCTGGAAGACGCCTTGCCGGTGGTCCCGGAGGCCAACGCCGAGCGCCTCGACGGCCTGGCGCTGCCCGCCCGCATTTCCAGCCCTAGTGCCGCAGCGGTAGCGCTTGCCGTGGCATTGGCACCGCTCAAGGGCTTGATGGAGATCGAGCGGGTGCAGGTCATGGCCGCGCTGGCAGTGTCTGCCCAAGGGCGCGAGGCGGTCAACGAACTGGCCCGGCAGACCGCCGAGCTGCTCAATGCACGACCACTGGAGCCGCGTTTCTTCGACCGCCAGGTGGCATTCAACCTATTGCCTCAGGTGGGTGCGGTGGACGAGCAGGGGCATAGTGCCCTGGAGCGGCGCCTGGTGGTCGAGCTGCGCGAGCTGCTGGGCTTGGCGGATTTGAAGATTTCCGTGACCTGCATTCAAGTCCCGGTGTTTTTCGGCGATAGCTTCAGTGTAGCGCTACAGAGCCGCGCGCCAGTCGACCTGGCGGCGGTCAATCAGGCGCTGGACAGCGCCGATAGCCTTGAGTTGGTCGAGCCCGAGGATTACCCGACACCTGTCGGCGACGCAGTCGGGCAGGACGTGGTCTATGTTGGTCGTGTACGCCATGGTGTAGATGAGCCCGAACAGTTGAACCTGTGGCTGACCACCGACAATTTGCGCAAGGGCGCCGCCCTCAACGCCGTCCAAGTGGCGCAATTGTTGATAAAACCCAGGGTGTAAATGATACTGGCGAGCAATTTTGTCCTACATCGGTAGAAGGTGTTGGACGATCCATACAAGGGAAGAGTCATGCTTCGAATTCGCAAACTGGTTCTGGCCATGGCAGCAGCATCGGCGCTGTCGTCCGGCATGGCGAACGCCCTGGGGTTGGGTGAGCTGACCCTCAAGTCGGCGCAGAACCAGCCGCTGGATGCCGAGATCGAACTGCTCGATGTACGTGACCTGCGAGCCTCGGAAGTGGCGCCGAGCCTGGCGTCGCCGGAAGAATTCAGCAAGGCCGGAGTGGCCTATCCCAGCTATCTGGAAGACCTGACCTTCACCCCGGTGATCAACCCCAACGGCAAGAGCGTATTGCGGGTGACCTCCAGCCAGCCGCTGCCGGGTACCGTGGTCAAGTTCCTGGTCCAGGTGATGTGGCCCCAAGGTCGCCTGCTGCGTGACTACAGCGTGTTGCTCGACCAGGCCAAGGCTCAGGGCGAGCAGCCGGCGGCGGGCAATATCGCAGCGCCGGTCAGCGCTGGCGCCAGCTACACCACCCAGCGCCGTGACACCCTGTGGCAGATCGCTGCCCAGCATGTCCAGGGCGGCTCTGTGCAGCAGGCCATGATCGCCATCCAGGCGCTCAATCCCGACGCCTTCATTGGCAACAACATCAACCAACTGAAGGTCGGCCAGGTATTGCGCCTGCCCGATCAGCAGCAGGTGCAGAGTATCCCCCAGGGCGAAGCCAACCGTGAGGTGGCCGAGCAGTACCGTGCGTGGCGCGAAGGCCGGCGGCTGGGTCCGCGGGCGCGCCAGCTCGACGCCACCCGCCGTGGTGCCGCCGAAGCCGCGCCAGCGCGCATCGCTCAAGGCGACAATCTGCGCCTGGTGACGCCTGGCAACCAGGCCGATGCCAAGGACGCCAAAGCGCTCAGCGACCAGCTGGCGGTGGCCCAGGAGAGCCTGGACACCAGCCGCCGCGACAACGAAGAACTCAAGAGCCGCATGAGCGACCTGCAGAGCCAACTGGACAAGCTGCAGCGTCTGATCGAGCTGAAGAACGACCAATTGGCCCGCCTGGAAGCGCAGGGCGGCGCTGCGGCTGCTCCGTCGACCGCCGCAGCGCCCGCGGCCGCTGGTGCCGCGCAGGTACCAGCCGATGCTGCCGAGCCCGTGGTCGAGCCGGCGCCGGCTGCCGTGGACACGGCGCCGGAAAACCCGCCGAGCGCAGATCAACAGGCAGTCGACGAGCAGCCAGGCGCGCTTGACGATCTGCTGGGCAATCCGCTGCTGCTGGGGCTGATCGCAGGCTCCGCGGCATTGGTGCTGTTGTTGCTGGTCCTGCTGCTGATGCGCAAGCGCAAGGCCCAACAGGAGGCCGAGAAGCATCTGCGCATGGCCCGCGCCCTGGCCGAGGAAAACGAACGTGCCCCGGACTTCGACCTGCCGCCGAGCAGCTTCGAAGGGGTCGAGGTTTCGGCGCCGAGCGTGACCCTGTCGCCGGCCGTGGTCGCGGCCTCGGCCGCCGCTGCGACAGCGGCGGAAAAGCCGGTTGCGCCAGCCCCAGTGGCCGAGCCGCAAACCGACATCGACCCGATTGCACGATTGCTCGCCGAAGTTGATCAGAGCATCGCCGCCGGTCGTCTGAACCACGCAGCCGACCTGCTTGAGTCGGCAGTTGCCGCCGAGCCTGAGCGTGACGACCTGCGTCTCAAGCTCATGGACGTGTATGCCCGCCAGGGGGATCACAGTGGGTTCGTCGAGCAGGAGCGCAAGCTGTCTGCCAGTGAAAACAACGTGGCCCAGGTCGACGACCTCAAGAGTCGCTATCCTGCCATGCTTGGCTTGGCAGCTGCTGGCCTGGGCGCTGCCGCCCTGGCTGCGGAAATGGACGAGCAGTACGTGCAGGACTTGCTGCAGGACGATGCGCCGCCGGCTGCCGAAGACGTGCCTCAGGCAGTGCCGGAGTCTGCGCCGCATGTTGATCCGGAACCAGAGGCAGAGCCAGACGTCATCAGCCAGACGCCCGCTCCCGAAGTCGACGACTTGGACAGCGCCTTCGATCTCAGTCTGGATGACGATCTGCCGCTGGACACGGCCCTCGAACCGCCGATGCTCGACGACGAAGCGCCGGCCCAGCCACTGGCCGAAGAGTCCCCGGACGTTGCGCCGGTCGAGCCCGTCACCGACGCCGATGCCGATTTCGAAACCCTGTTGGCCCAGGCCGAAGCGCCAGCGCTCGATGACCTTGCCGATTTCGACCTGGACACCGGCGAGCCAGCCCCGGCAGATCCCGAGGCACCCGTGGACGTGGCGGCGGAACTCGCCGCCTTCGACGCCATCCCGGAATTCGACCCGATCTCCGAGTTGGAACTGCCAGAGGACTTCGACTTGTCGCTGTCGCTGGACGACGATTCGGCAGCGGCGAAGAACTTCGCCTCGGAGCTGGACGACGTCAATGCCGAGCTCGACAAGCTGTCGCAGAATCTCGAAAGCCCCTCGCTGGAGCCGCAGTTCACCGCCGAGGACGCTGCTGCCGATCTCGAGCCGCTGGATGACCTGGACTTCGACTTCTTCTCCGGCACCGATGAGGTGGCGACCAAGCTCGACCTGGCGCGGGCGTATATCGACATGGGCGACCACCAGGGCGCTCGGGACATCCTCGACGAGGTGGTCAAGGATGGCGACGATACCCAGCGTCAGGAAGCCGAGGACATGCTCTCGCGCTTGGTCTGACAGGACCGCCTGATGACAACGGCAGCCCAATACGGCTGCCGTTGTCGTTATAATCCCCGCCATTCCGTATCATCCACAGGTTTCAGGTTCTTGGACATCATCGACACCGCCGCCTCAGAATCGGCCGCCGAAGGCTTCACCCGCATCGCCCTGGGGGTGGAATACAAGGGATCGCGCTACCGTGGCTGGCAACGCCAGGCCAGCGGCGTTCCCAGTGTGCAACAGGCCCTCGAGCAGGCCTTGTCGAAGGTCGCCAACGAACCCATCGCCGTGGTCTGTGCCGGTCGAACCGATGCCGGTGTCCACGGCTGCGGTCAGGTGGTGCATTTCGATACCCGGGCCCAGCGCGATGAACGCGCCTGGACCCTGGGCAGCAATTTCAACCTGCCTCACGACATCAGCGTGGTCTGGGCGCGGCCGATGCCCGCCGATTTCCATGCGCGTTTCAAGGCAACCGCGCGGCGCTACCGTTACGTCATCTACAACGATCCGATCCGTCCGGCGCACCTGGCCGAAGAAGTCACCTGGAACCATCGTCCGCTGGACGTCGAGCGCATGGCCGAGGCGGCCCAGTACCTGCTCGGTACCCATGACTTCAGTGCCTTTCGTGCGAGCCAGTGCCAGGCCAAGTCGCCGATCAAGCACATCCATCACCTGCGGGTCACCCGCCACGGTCGCATGATCGTGCTCGACGTGCGCGCCACCGCGTTTCTCCACCACATGGTGCGTAACATCGCCGGGGTGCTGATGACCATCGGCGCCGGCGAGCGGCCGGCCAGTTGGGCGCGTGAGGTGCTCGAGGGGCGCAATCGCCGCGAGGGCGGCGTGACGGCGCATCCTTATGGTCTGTACCTGGTGCAGGTGGAGTACCCGGAAAGCTTCGAGCTGCCGAGTCGTTACATTGGTCCACATTTTCTCAGCGGCTATGAAAGCCTGGTCGACTGACGGCGCCTGGGGCATTTGCTAAGATCCGGCCTTTGACCACGCATTCAGGGTTTGCAGTCCATGAGCAACGTGCGCAGCAAGATTTGCGGAATCACCCGCATCGAAGACGCCCTGGCCGCGGCCGATGCCGGAGCCGATGCCATCGGCTTCGTCTTCTATGCCAAGAGCCCGCGGGCCGTTGACGTGCGCCAGGCGCGGGCGATCATCGCCGAGTTGCCGCCGTTCGTGACCACTGTGGGTCTGTTCGTCAATGCCTCGCGTTGCGAGCTCAACGAGATTCTCGAAGTGGTGCCGCTGGACCTGCTACAGTTCCACGGCGACGAAACCCCCGCCGATTGCGAAGGCTTCCATCGCCCCTGGATCAAGGCCTTGCGGGTGCGTCCCGGAGACGACCTCGAGGCAGCCTGCCAGCTGTATGGCGGTGCCCAGGGCGTGTTGCTGGATACCTACGTGGCCGGTGTGCCGGGCGGTACCGGCGAGGCGTTCGACTGGTCGCTGGTGCCGGCTGGCCTGAGCAAGCCGGTGATCCTTGCCGGTGGCCTGTCGGCAGGCAACGTCGGCCAGGCCATCGCCCAGGTGCGGCCGTATGCCGTGGATGTCAGCGGCGGTGTGGAGCAGAGCAAGGGCATCAAGGATGCCGCGAAGATCGATGCATTCATCCGTGCGGTGAAGCAGGCGTGAGGGCAGATGTGACGGCTGGCGGCGCGCCATCGTCCATAGCTATCGCAGCCCTGCGGGGCAGTCGCCGGTACGCCGTGCGGCACAGAACACCATTGACGACGACGCGGTACGCAGGCAGCCCCTGCGATTGGGTCGTCATCGTTTGATAGAAGAATTTGAGCTCAAGGGTAGGGCATGGCCGGCCAGACCGGTCCCCGCCCGCCGATACTGGAGAAAGAAAGCATGAGCAACTGGTTGGTCGACAAACTGATTCCATCGATCATGCGTTCCGAGGTGAAGAAGAGCTCGGTGCCAGAAGGCCTGTGGCACAAGTGCCCAGCCTGCGAAGCCGTGCTGTATCGTCCGGAGCTGGAAAAGACCCTGGATGTCTGCCCCAAGTGCAACCACCACATGCGCATCGGCGCACGTGCCCGCATCGACATCTTCCTGGATGCCGAAGGCCGTGCCGAGCTGGGTGCCGATCTCGAGCCGGTGGACCGTCTGAAATTCCGAGACGGCAAGAAGTACAAGGACCGCCTGGTCGCCGCGCAGAAACAGACGGGTGAGAAAGACGCCCTGATCTCCATGAGCGGCACCCTGATGGGCATGCCGATCGTCGTCAGTGCCTTCGAGTTTTCCTTCATGGGTGGTTCGATGGGTGCCGTGGTCGGCGAGCGTTTCGTCCGTGCTGCCAACTACGCGCTGGAAAACCGCTGCCCGATGATCTGCTTCTCGGCCTCCGGCGGCGCTCGTATGCAGGAAGCGCTGATCTCGCTGATGCAGATGGCCAAGACTTCGGCCGTGCTGGCGCGCCTGCGCGAAGAGGGCATTCCGTTCATCTCCGTGCTGACCGACCCGGTCTATGGCGGCGTTTCCGCCAGTCTGGCGATGCTCGGCGACGTCATCGTCGGTGAGCCGAAGGCGCTGATCGGCTTCGCCGGCCCGCGCGTGATCGAGCAGACCGTGCGTGAAAAACTGCCGGAAGGCTTCCAGCGCAGCGAGTTCCTCCTTGAGCATGGCGCCATCGACCTGATCATCTCCCGCGGTGAGCTGCGTCCACGTCTGGCCCGCCTGTTGGCGCAGATGACCGGCCAACCAACGCCTGAGCAGGCGCGCGAGGCGGCTGCGGTCGCGTGATGACAGAGCACAGCCCACGTACGCTCGGCGAGTGGCTCGCCTATCTCGAGCAGTTGCACCCGTCGGCCATCGACATGGGGCTGGAGCGATCGCAACAGGTGCTTGCCCGGCTGGCGCTGGGCAAGCTTGCGCCGCGCGTGATCACCGTGACCGGTACCAATGGCAAGGGCTCGACCTGCGCCTTCGTCGCCTCGATGCTGCGCGCGCAGGGCCTCAAAGTCGGCGTCTACAGCTCGCCGCACCTGCTGCGCTACAACGAGCGGGTGCTTGTCGACGGCCACGAGGCCAGCGATGAGCGCCTGTGCGAAGCGTTTGCCGCCGTCGAGGCGGCGCGTGGCGAGATTTCCCTGACCTACTTCGAAATGGGCACCCTGGCGGCGTTCTGGCTGTTCGAGCGGGCCGGGCTCGATGCCGTCGTACTCGAAGTCGGTTTGGGCGGGCGCCTGGATACTGTGAACGTGATCGATGCCGACCTGGCGTTGGTGACCAGTGTCGGCGTCGATCATGTCGATTACCTGGGGGATACCCGCGAATCGGTCGCCTTCGAGAAGGCCGGGATCTTCCGCCCAGGCAAACCAGCCCTGTGCGGCGACCTCGATCCACCCCAGCCACTGTTGGACAAGGCCGCCGAACTGGCGGCGCCGTTGTTCCTGCGTGGTCGTGATTTCGATCTGGCCAGCACCGACGAACACTGGCAATGGCGTGGGGTAGGGGGTGATGGCGCGGTGGTCGAACTGCATGACCTGCCGTTGCTCGATCTGCCGATGGAAAACGCCGCCCTGGCCCTGCAGGCCTATCTGTTGATGGGGCTTCCATGGGACGTGGGGCAGTTGCGCCAGGCGTTGCTCGATACCCGCATCACAGGTCGCCTTGACCGGCGTACTGTTCGCTGGCAGGGCAAGGCCGTGCAGTTGCTGCTGGATGTCGGGCACAACCCGCATGCTGCCGACTACCTGGCTCGTCGCCTCGCTGCCCGTCCTCTGAAGGGGCGTCGCCTGGCCGTGTTCGGGCTGCTGGCCGACAAGGACCTGGACGGTGTACTCGCGCCGCTGCATGGCTTGGTCGATGACTGGGCAGTAGCACCGCTGGACACCCCCCGTAGTCGGCCCGGTGGCGAACTGGCCAAGGCCTTGACGAACCTCGGCGCGGCGGTGAAGTCTTATGCCAGTGTCGACGCAGCGCTGGAAGGGCAGTGCGCGCAAGCAACCGAGGATGACCAGATCCTGCTGTTCGGTTCGTTTTTCTGTGTCGCCGAGGCATTGCAATGGCTCGAGCGGCAGGCCGCGGAGGGTGGAGTAGATGGCAGTGCTGGATAAAGGGATGAAACAGCGCATGGTCGGTGCGTTGGTGCTGGTGGCACTGGCGGTGATTTTCCTGCCGATGCTGTTCACCCGCGAGGATGAGATGCGCCAGGTGCAGGTCCAGGCACCGGAAGCGCCGGCCATGCCGAGCCTGCCTGAAGTCAAGGTGGAGGAGGTGGCGGTGCCTGAGCCGCAGCCAGTGCCGGATCCTGTGCAGGAGCAGCCCCAGGAGGCGCCTGTGGTGGTCGATGAATCCTCGGCGCAGCCAACCACGCCGAGCCAGCCGATCACCCCCTCGCAGCAGACCCAGGCGCAATCCCAGCCACAGCCGAAGGCGCAGACTCCGCTGCCGACCCCGGCTGCCGCTGCCAAGCCGGCCACCGCGACAGCTCCGGCGGCTGCGGCCACCGCACCCTCGAAGATCGACGCCAATGGCCTGCCGGTGAGTTGGTCCATTCAGTTGGCCAGCCTGTCCAACCGCGCCGGTGCCGACAACCTGCAGAAAACCCTGCGAAGCCAAGGCTACAACGCTTACATCCGCTCGGTCGGCGGCATGAATCGAGTGTACGTCGGACCTCTGATCGAACGCGCCGAGGCCGAACGCCTGCGTGATGTGATCAATCGCCAGCAGAATCTCAAGGGCTTCGTCGTCCGCTTCCAGCCCGAACGAGGCTGAGTCTTCAGCGCCGCTTCGTAGCCATTTGCGGGCTTGCCCGCGAATGGTCCCCCCATAATCGATCTGACATTCCGCTTACCCACAGCCCGCCGCTCTGGTAAAATGCGCCGCCTCAAACGTCTACAGGCAGCACCGTGGCATTTACCCTGGTTGATTGGGCGATCATCGCGATCATCGCCGTTTCCACACTGATCAGTCTCAAGCGCGGTTTCGTCAAGGAAGCCTTGTCCCTGCTCATCTGGATCATTGCCGGCGCCGTTGCCTGGATGTTCGGCGGCTCGCTCTCGGTGTACCTTGAAAGCTATATCCAGACGCCGTCGATGCGCACCATTGCCGGTTGCGCCATTCTTTTCGTCGCCACCCTGCTGGTGGGGGCCATGCTCAATTTTCTCATCGGCGAGCTGATTCGGGTGACCGGGTTGTCCGGCACGGATCGCTTCCTCGGCATGGCCTTCGGCGCCGCGCGCGGGGCGTTGCTGGTGGTGGTGGCAGTGGGCCTGCTCAGCCTGGGCCCGGTGCAACAGGACAGCTGGTGGCAGGAGTCTCGCCTGATACCACAATTTCTATTGGTAGCCGACTGGTCGAAAAACCTCATCCTGGGGTTCACCAGCCAGTGGTCCAGTGGGGCGATCAGCACTCCGGCTGATCTTCCGTTCAAGGAACAGTTGCTCGGGCCAGCCCGGCCTTGAGCGCTTTTCACTCAAGTTTCATCAAAGTAGGGGTTGCGTCGCATGTGTGGCATCGTCGGTATCGTCGGTAAGTCGAACGTCAATCAGGCGCTGTATGAC
This sequence comes from Pseudomonas putida, assembly GCF_004357765.1. Classification (GTDB taxonomy): domain Bacteria; phylum Pseudomonadota; class Gammaproteobacteria; order Pseudomonadales; family Pseudomonadaceae; genus Aquipseudomonas; species Aquipseudomonas putida_U. The sequence goes on from NZ_SMTE01000025.1 coordinate 23,241, forward strand.
GCGCTTACGGTCCTCCAGCACCGCGGCCAGGACGCTGCCGGTATCGTGACCAGCCACGACGGCCGGTTGTTCCTGCGCAAGGATAATGGCCTGGTGCGCGATGTCTTCCAGCAGCGCCACATGCAGCGCCTGGTCGGCCACATGGGTATCGGCCACGTGCGCTACCCGACCGCGGGCAGCTCGACCTCGGCCGAGGCCCAGCCGTTCTACGTCAACTCGCCGTACGGCATCACCCTGGCGCACAACGGCAACCTGACCAACGTCGAACAGTTGGCCAAGGAGATCTACGAGTCCGACCTGCGCCACGTCAACACCAATTCCGACTCCGAAGTGCTGCTCAACGTGTTCGCCCACGAGCTGGCCGTGCGCGGCAAGCTGCAGCCGACTGAGGAAGACGTGTTCGCTGCCGTGTCCCACGTCCACAGCCGCTGCGTGGGCGGCTATGCGGTCGTGGCGATGGTTACCGGCTACGGCATCGTCGGTTTCCGTGACCCCAACGGCATCCGCCCGGTGGTATTCGGTCAGCGCCACACCGACGAAGGCGTGGAATACATGATCGCCTCCGAGAGCGTCGCCCTCGACGTCCTCGGCTTCACCCTGATCCGTGACCTGGCGCCGGGCGAAGCGGTGTACATCACCGAGGAAGGCCAGCTGTACACCAAGCAGTGCGCCGAAAACCCGACCCTGCAGCCGTGCATCTTCGAGCACGTCTACCTGGCCCGTCCGGACTCGATCATGGACGGTGTGTCGGTGTACAAGGCGCGCCTGCGCATGGGTGAGAAGCTCGCCGAGAAGATCCAGCGCGAGCGCCCGGACCATGACATCGACGTGGTCATCCCGATTCCGGACACCAGCCGCACCGCAGCCCTGGAACTGGCCAACCACCTGGGTGTGAAGTTCCGCGAAGGCTTCGTCAAGAACCGTTACATCGGCCGTACCTTCATCATGCCCGGCCAGGCCGCGCGCAAGAAGTCGGTGCGCCAGAAACTCAACGCCATCGAGCTGGAGTTCCGCGGCAAGAACGTCATGCTGGTCGACGACTCGATCGTGCGCGGCACTACCTGCAAGCAGATCATCCAGATGGCCCGCGAAGCTGGCGCCAAGAACGTCTACTTCTGCTCCGCAGCCCCTGCGGTGCGCTACCCCAACGTCTACGGCATCGACATGCCGAGCGCTCACGAACTGATCGCCCACAACCGCACCACCGAACAGGTGGCCGAGTTGATCGGCGCCGACTGGCTGGTCTACCAGGACCTGCCGGACCTGATCGAATCGGTCGGTGGCGGCAAGATCAAGATCGAGCACTTCGATTGCGCGGTGTTCAACGGTGAATACGTCACCGGCGACATCGACGAAGCCTACCTCGATCGCATCGAGCAGGCCCGTAACGACCTGGCCAAGGTCAAGAACCAGGCGGTCAGCGCGATCATCGACCTCTACAACAACTGATTTAGGGAGCGACGGCATGACGGATCAATGGGATGCCGGGCGACTGGACAGTGACCTCGAGGGTGTCGGCTTCGACACCCTGGCGGTGCGTGCCGGTCAGTACCGTTCACCGGAGGCCGAACACAGCGAAGCGCTGTTCCTGACCTCCAGCTATGTGTTCCGCACCGCAGCCGACGCCGCGGCGCGCTTCGCTGGCGAAACACCGGGCAATGTCTATTCGCGCTACACCAACCCGTCGGTGCGGGCCTTCGAAGAGCGTCTGGCGGCCATGGAAGGCGCAGAGCAGGCCGTGGCGACTTCCACCGGCATGGCAGCGCTGCTCGCCGTGGTGATGTCGCTGTGCAGCGCTGGCGATCACGTGCTGGTGTCGCAGAGCGTCTTCGGCTCGACCATCAGCCTGTTCGAGAAGTACTTCAAGCGCTTTGGCGTGCAAGTGGACTACGTGCCGTTGGCCGACCTGGCCGGCTGGGAAAAGGCCATCAAGGCCAATACCAAGCTGCTGATCGTCGAGTCGCCATCCAACCCGCTGGCCGAGCTGGTCGATATTGCCGCATTGAGCGAAATCGCCCATGCCCGGGGTGCCATGCTGGTGGTCGACAACTGCTTCAGCACCCCGGCGTTGCAACAGCCGCTCAAGCTCGGCGCCGATATTGTGTTCCACTCGGCCACCAAGTTCATCGACGGCCAAGGTCGTTGCATGGGCGGCGTGGTAGCTGGGCGTGCCGAGCAGATGAAAGAAGTGGTGGGTTTCCTGCGTACTGCCGGTCCGACCCTCAGCCCGTTCAACGCCTGGATCTTCACCAAGGGCCTGGAAACCCTCAAGCTGCGCATGCGTGCCCACTGCGAGAGCGCCCAGGCGCTGGCCGAGTGGCTGGAGCAGCAGGAAGGCGTGGAGAAAGTGCACTATGCCGGCCTGCCGAGCCACCCGCAGCACGAACTGGCCAAGCGCCAGATGAGCGGTTTCGGCGCGGTGGTGAGCTTCGAGGTCAAGGGTGGCAAAGAGGGCGCCTGGCGCGTCATCGACGCCACGCGGATGATCTCGATCACCACCAACTTGGGTGACAGCAAGACTACCATCGCCCATCCGGCCACCACCTCCCACGGTCGTCTGTCGCCCCAGGAGCGTGAAGCGGCTGGCATTCGCGACAGCCTGATCCGCGTCGCCGTCGGTCTGGAAGACGTGGCTGACCTGCAGGCAGACCTGGCGCGTGGCTTGGCTGCTTTGTGATGGAACTCAAAGGTGGCGGGCCGGGCCATAACGGCCGGGTAGCGCTGGTGACCGGTGCCGCGCGCGGCATCGGCCTGGGTATCGCCGCCTGGCTGATCTGCGAAGGTTGGCAGGTGGTGCTCAGCGACCTGGATCGCCCGCGCGGAGCCAAGGTGGCCAAGGCGCTGGGCGACAACGCCTGGTTCGTCAGTATGGACGTCGCAGATGAAGCGCAGGTCAGTGCCGGGGTGTCCGAGGTGCTCGGTCAGTTCGGTCGCCTGGACGCGCTGGTATGCAATGCAGCCATTGCCAACCCGCACAACCATACCCTCGAGAGCCTGAGCCTGGGGCAATGGAACCGGGTGTTGGCGGTCAACCTCAGTGGTCCGATGCTGCTGGCCAAGCACTGTGCGCCGTATCTGCGTGCGCACAGTGGCGCCATCGTCAACCTGACCTCGACCCGTGCCCGCCAATCCGAGCCGGATACTGAAGCCTATGCAGCGAGCAAGGGCGGCCTGGTGGCCTTGACCCATGCCTTGGCCATGAGCCTTGGCCCGGAGATCCGGGTCAACGCGGTGAGCCCGGGCTGGATTGATGCCCGCGATCCTTCGCAGCGGCGGGCCGAGCCATTGACCGAGGCCGACCATGCCCAGCATCCGGCGGGCAGGGTAGGGACCGTGGAGGATGTCGCGGCCATGGTCGCCTGGTTGCTGTCGCGTCAGTCGGGGTTCGTGACCGGGCAGGAGTTCGTGGTCGACGGCGGTATGACCCGCAAGATGATCTACAGCTGAGAAAGGGACCGAAAGGTCCCTTTTTAATGCTTTACGGAATGTTGGGAAAGAGAGGCGGTGATGGGTTTAGCGGCATTTGGGGGGGCACCAGGTGCTTGTCTTGAGGGTTGAGGTGGCGCTCGATCTCACAGGCGCTGCATCTCCCGAACGAACATCCCAGCCCCCAGCCCCCACCAATCCGCGAAGCCCCCTTTTTTCTCCACAACGCTTTTCCATCTTTTTCGCCGTTTTTGAAAAAAAATCCAATGGGGGTATTGACTTAGCTTCGGCACCTGCGTAAATTTCGCGGCCTCAGCGAAGCAAACGCAACAAGCAACACTGCGAGGGTGATTAGCTCAGCCGGGAGAGCATCTGCCTTACAAGCAGAGGGTCGGCGGTTCGATCCCGTCATCACCCACCACTTCCTGAGATGTTCCTGACCCGGGACGCTTCGAAAGAAGCCTCCTAACAGAGAGGAACGGGACGCAAGTCCATATGCGCAGCGGTAGTTCAGTCGGTTAGAATACCGGCCTGTCACGCCGGGGGTCGCGGGTTCGAGTCCCGTCCGCTGCGCCACTTTTTTAGTACCGGATGGGTGCCTTGCGCCGGTCCGAGACCAAATGGCAACAATGCCTGAGGTCGATCCCAGTTTCAATCGGGCGCAAGCCTGAACGATACGCAGCGGTAGTTCAGTCGGTTAGAATACCGGCCTGTCACGCCGGGGGTCGCGGGTTCGAGTCCCGTCCGCTGCGCC
>NZ_SMTE01000026.1 GCF_004357765.1 Pseudomonas putida
AGCGGAGGGCCGGATGCAGGAGCAAGCGGTTTTGCGTCCCTTTTGCCAAGACAAAAGGGACCCGCCGTAAAGGCGGAAGGGGCCGGTAGCGCCGCTACACAAAATGGATCGTTCCCACTCCCATTGCCAAACCAAACCAAACCAAACCAAATCAAACCAAACGGGTGCAGACAAAACACCTGGCCCCCTGGCGCGATCAGTTATCGCTGGTAGCGTTGCTCTTGCGACGTGGAATACCCAAGCGCTGACGGCGCTCCCACAGGCACTTGCGGCTGACGCCGAGCTTGCGGGCCAACTCGGTTTCGGTCATGTGGTCCTGATGCTCCAACACGAAATGCTGGAAGTAATCCTCCAGTGACAGGTCTTCGGTCGGTTCATGGCTGGCATTGCCGGCAGCGGAGCCGTTGACCAGCGCAGGCGGGGTGTCCAGCAGGTCGTCTTCGTCCAGGTCGCTCAGCTCGATGTCGATGCCCAGCAGGTCGGCGGAAATCTCCGGGCTCTCGCTCAAGATCACCGCTCGCTCCACGGCGTTTTCCAGCTCGCGCACGTTACCCGGCCAGCTGTAGTGGCGGATAGCCTGTTCGGCGTCGGCGGCGAACCGCAGGTCGTCGCGGCCGATGCGTGCACTCTGCCGGGCGAGGAAGGCGTTGGCGATTTCGTTGACGTCGCTGCCGCGTTCACGCAAGGCCGGTAGTTTCAGCGCGATCACGTGCAGGCGGTAATAAAGGTCTTCGCGGAACTGCCCGGCCTTGGCCAGATTCTTCAGGTCCCGGTGGGTCGCGGCGATCAGGCGGACATCGACCTTTTGCGACTGCACGGAGCCGACCCGGCGGATTTCGCCTTCCTGCAAGACCCGCAGCAGGCGCGCCTGGGCTTCGAGTGGCAACTCGCCGATTTCGTCGAGGAACAGGGTGCCGCCGTCTGCGGCCTCGACCAGGCCCGCGCGTCCGGCGCTGGCGCCAGTGAACGCGCCCTTCTCATGGCCGAACAGTTCCGACTCGATCAATGTTTCGGGAATGGCGGCGCAGTTGACCGAGATCATGGGGGCCTTGGCCCGGCGCGACAGGTTGTGCAGCGCCCGGGCGACCAGCTCCTTACCGGTGCCGGACTCACCCTGGATCAGCACATTGGAGTCGGTGGGGGCAACCTTGCGGATCTTGTTGAACATGTCCTGCATCGGTGGGCAGGAGCCGATGATGCCGATTTCGCCGTTGGCCGGTGCCGGGCTGGCCTTGTCGGTCGCAGCCGGCTTGCCGTTGGCACGCGGTTCGGCGCTGGCGACAGCTGGTGCCGGGGCATTCTGTCGATCACGCAGGATGCGCGCCACGGCCTGTAGCATCTCGTCGTGATCGAAGGGCTTGGCGATGTAGTCCACCGCGCCCATTTTCATCGAGTCCACTGCCGAGCGCAGGCTGGCGTAGCTGGTCATGATCAGCACCGGCGTGCCCTGGCCGAGCTTGATCAGCTCGGTGCCTGGGGCGCCGGGCAGGCGCAGGTCGCTGACGATCAGGTCGAAGGTGGCAATGCTGAAGCGTTCCTGGGCTTCCTGCACCGAGCCGGCTTCGCTGACCTGGTACTGGTTCCGTTCGAGCAGGCGACGCAAGGCCGAGCGGATGATGGTTTCGTCTTCGACGATCAGAATATGCGGCATTGATTCAATTCTCTCGACGGTCTCGAATTTCAGGGGACGTCGCTACGACATGCCGGGGCAGGGTCACGCGGATCCGGGTGCCACGTTGCCGTTCGATGTCGGCCGGGCTGTCGATGGTGATTTGCCCATAATGCTCTTCCACGATGGAATAGACCAGAGCGAGCCCCAGTCCGGTTCCCTCGCCCGGGTCCTTGGTGGTGAAGAACGGTTCGAACAAGCGGTCCATGATGCTTTTCGGTATACCGCTGCCCTCGTCTTCGACGATCAGGTCCACGGTGTGCTCGCTGACAGCGGTGCGCACGCGTACGGCGCTGCCGGGAGGCGAGGCATCGCGGGCGTTGGACAGCAGGTTGATGAGCACCTGGGCCAGCCGCTGCGGGTCCCCTTCGGCCCAGTGTTCCGGGTCGCAGAGGTTGAAGAACTGTACTTCGAAATTGCGCCGGTTCAATGCCAGCAGACCGATGGCGTCCTGCGCCACCTCGGCCAGGCACACCGGTTCTTCGCTGTTCTGGTGGCTGCCGCCGGCGTGGGCGAAGCTCATCAGCGACTGGACGATGCGCGACACGCGCTTGGTCTGTTCGAGGATCTGCCCCGACAGCTCGATGATCTCGCCATCGCCTTCGCGTTCCTCGCGCAGATTCTGCGCCAGACAGGCGATGCCGGTGATCGGGTTGCCGATCTCGTGGGCCACGCCGGCGGCCAGGCGGCCGATGCTGGCCAGACGCTCGGAGTGCACCAGCTTGTCCTCCAGGGCCTGGGTCTCGGTGAGGTCCTCCACCAGCAGGACCAATCCGCTGTTACCGGGTGCCAGGGGCTCGTCGATGGCGGCCTTGTGCAGGTTCAGCCAGCGGGGCTGGCCGTCGAGGACCAGGCGCTGCTTGTGCAGGTGCTCGTCGGGGACGTCGATGAATCCTTGCAGCAGGCCACGCCAAGGTTCGGTGATGGTCACCAGGCGCGAGCCGACCACATGCTTGGCGGCAATCCCGGTCAGCTCCTCCATGGCCCTGTTCCACATCAGGATCTCCTGATCCTTGGCCAACGAACACACGCCCATCGGCAGTTCCTGCAAGGTCTGGCGATGGTAGCGACGCAGGGCGTCGAGTTCGGCGGCCAGGCCGGTCAGTCGCGAGTGGTAGTCTTCCAGGCGGCTCTCGATGAAGTGGATGTCCTCGGTGACGTAGTTCTCGTTACCGGACTTGTAAGGTAGAAAGGTCTCGACCATGTCCTGGGCCACGCTCGGCCCCATCAGGCCGGAGAGGTTGGCCTCGATGCGGTCACGCAGGCGGCGCAGGGCATACGGGCGACGCTCGTCGAAAGGCAGATACAGGTCACGCAGGGCCTGTTCCACCTCTTTTTGCGCGGCCTTGGCGCCCAGGGGCTTGGCCAGTTGCGTGGCGAACTCCTGGGGCGAGGCGGCGTGCAGTTCGCGGCGTTGCGGGCGACGCACGTTGTCCACGGCGCAGGCCTCGGCGGCGCTGACTTCCTCGCTGCTGGCATTGGTGAACAGCGAGATCAGGGTGAACAACAGAACGTTGGCCGCCAGCGAGGCGATCGCGGCCATGTGCCAACTGGTGTCGTCGAGCACATAGATCATGTCCAGCAATGGGATGTAGAAGCCCTGCACATTGCCCAGCAGCGGCAACAGCATGGTGACCATCCACACCAGGGTCCCGGCCAGCAGGCCGGCCACGAAGCCGCGGCGGTTGGCGGTTGGCCAATACAGCACCGAGAGTACCCCTGGGAGGAACTGCAAGGTCGCCACGAACGCGACGATACCCAGATTGGCCAGGCTCTGGTGGTAGTTCTGGCTCAGGTAGAACATGAAACCGGCGGTGATGATGGCGACGATCAGCGCCCGGCGGGTCCACTTCAGCCAGCGATAGATATTGCCCTCGGCCGGTGGCTGGTACAGCGGCAGCACCAGGTGATTCAGCGCCATCCCGGACAGCGCCAGGGTGGTGACGATGATCAACCCGCTGGCTGCCGACAATCCGCCGACATAGGCCAGCAGGGCCAAGGCCGGGCTGTTGGCGGCAATGCCCAGGCCAAGGGTGAAGTACTCGGGGTTGGTGCTGGCGCCCAGCCGCAGGCCAGCCCAGAGTATCAGCGGCACCGCCAGGCTCATCAGCAGCAGGAACAGCGGCAGACCCCAACTGGCGCTGACCAGCGAACGCGGGTTGAGGTTCTCGGTGAAGGCCATGTGGTACATGTGCGGCATGACGATGGCCGAAGCGAAGAACACCAGCAGCAGGGTGCGCCAAGGGCCTTCCTGCAGCGGTGTGTGCAGCGCGGAGAGGGCGGTCTGGTTCTGCAGCAGCCACACTTCCAACTGGTGCGGGCCGCCGAACACGCCGTACAGCGCGTACAGACCGATGCCGCCCAGGGCCAGCAGCTTGATCACCGACTCGAAGGCGATGGCGAACACCAGACCTTCGTGTTTCTCCCGGGTGGCGATGTGCCGCGAGCCGAAGAAGATGGTGAACAGGATGATCAGAATGCAGAAGGCGAATGCCACCCGGGCCTTGACCGGCTCACCGGTGAGAATGCTGATCGAGTCGGCCACCGCCTGGATCTGCAGGGCCAGCAGGGGCAACACGCCGATCAGCATGATCACCGTAGTCAGCGCACCGGCCCAGGTGCTTCTGAAACGAAACGCCAGCAGGTCGGCCAGCGACGACAATTGGTAGGTGCGGGTGATCTTGAGGATCGGGTAGAGCAGCACCGGAGCCAGTAAGAAAGCCCCGGAGACCCCCAGGTAGCAGGCCAGGAAGCCGTAGCCGTACTGATAGGCCAGGCCGACCGAGCCGTAGAACGCCCAGGCGCTGGCATAGACGCCCAGCGACAGGGTGTAGGTCAGCGGGTGGCGAATGATCGAGCGCGGGATCAGTCCACGCTCGCTGATCCAGGCCACGCCGAACAGTACCAGCAGGTACGCGGCGCTGATCAGGATCATCTGGGTCAGGCTAAAGCTCATCGGCATCTCGTTGGCTCTGCAGGATGAAGGTGACGACGATCAGGATCAGCCAGAGCAGATAAGGGCGGTACCAGGCTCCGGTCGGATCGATCCACCAGTCCATGATCGCCGGGGAGAACAGGTAGATCCCCACGACCAGGAGCAGGACCAAACGATAGATGTACATGCTGGCCTCATTGGTTGGGCGCTGCGGGCTTGGACTTATTATTGGCGCAAATGGCTGGGGCGATGCTAGCGGGAATCGGTAGTCTTCGCCAAGGTTTTGAAATTACTGGGCTTTTGTTTTTGAGAAAGGACCGGACCTGCCTCAATGCAAATCCGCCTCCGCCACCGTCGTCCGGCGAGCGATCGCCTCGGGCCTCCAGCGCTGGCGTGCCACTGCCAGCACTTCGGCCGGCGTTGCCGTCAGCAACTGCGCCTCGGTCTCCTGCCCCAGCGCCCGCAATGCGCGCAGCAACAAAGGTGTGGCCTGGTCGGCTGCCAACGGCGGCGAACGGTACGACTTGCCCAGCTTGTGCCCATCGGGCTGGGTGATCAGCGGAATATGCAGGTAACGCGGCTGCGAGAGCCCCAGCAATTCCTGCAGGTACAGCTGGCGCGGTGTGTTGTCCAGCAGGTCGGCGCCACGCACGATGTCGGTAACACCTTGCCAGGCATCGTCCAGTACCACCGCCAGCTGATAAGCGTACAGGCCGTCGCGTCGCTGGATGACGAAATCCCCCACCTCGCGCCCAAGGTGCTGCTGGAACTCGCCCTGGACCCGGTCGCTGAAGCGGTAGATCAGCTCCGGCACGCGCAAGCGGATGGCCGCCCCTTCGCGTGCATGCCCGGCATCTCGGCAAAAGCCGGGGTAGATACCGTTGTAGCCCTCGAGATGCTTGCGCGAACAGGTGCAGGCGTAGGCCAGACCCATGTTGAACAGGCGTTCGACCACGTTGGCGTAGGCCTCATGCCGTTGGCTCTGGTAGACCACCTCGCCATCCCATTCCAAGCCATACCGCTCCAGAGTCTGCAAAATCGCATCGCGGGCGCCGGGCATTTCCCGGGGCGGGTCGGTGTCTTCCATACGCAGCAGCCAGCGGCCGCTGACGGCGCGGGCATCGAGCCAGGAGGCGAGGGCGGCGACCAGCGAGCCGAAGTGCAGGAAGCCACTGGGGGTAGGGGCGAAGCGTCCGATGTAGCGGGAGTCGGTCATGGTATTCGGGGGCATATAAATGAAACGGGGCGCATGATGCGCCCCGTCTTTGCTGGAAGAAAGATCAGCCTTTGCCGACTGTCTTTTCCTTTTTCTCGGCAATTTCCTTGCAGTCGAAGCACAGGTCGGCAGTCGGGCGAGCTTCCAGGCGACGCAGGCCGATCTCGATGCCACAGGAATCGCACCAGCCGTATTCCTCGTCCTGAATCTTCTGCAGGGTCTTGTCGATCTTCTTGATCAGCTTGCGCTCGCGATCGCGGTTGCGCAGCTCCAAAGCGAATTCTTCTTCCTGGCTGGCGCGGTCGGCCGGGTCGGGGAAGTTCGCAGCTTCATCCTTCATGTGGTCCACGGTACGATCCACACTCTGCATGAGCTCGCTCTTCCAAGCATTGAGCAGCTTGGTGAAGTGCTTCTTCATGGGCTCGCCCATGTACTCTTCGCCCTTGGTCTCTTTATAGGGCTCGACACCGTACATGGTTTGACCGGTTTTTTGCTTTTCTACGGTGGACATGAATAGACCGCCTCTCACTCATCTGATCCAATGCGCAGGCTGCTCCATCTCCGGCACCCGCCGGCCCTGCGACTGCGAGCCGCCGAACTTACCAGATTAGATCGGGAGTGCGCTACCCCGCCCGATCCCATGTATTGACAGCGGCCTACGTCGCACGTTCGATGCCGCGCAAAGGTAGAATCAACAGTTTAGACGCAATCGAGAAAAGGTCATGGCCCACCCCTACAGTGCGCGCAGCCGCGCCATCGAACCGTTCCACGTCATGGCGCTGCTGGCGCGGGCCAACGAGCTACAAGCGGCGGGGCACGACGTGATCCATCTGGAGATCGGCGAACCGGACTTCACCACCGCCGCACCGATCGTCGCCGCGGGCCAGGCCGCGCTGGCCGCCGGGCATACCCGCTACACCGCCGCCCGTGGCTTGCCCGCGCTGCGCGAAGCCATCTCGGGCTTCTATGCCCAGCGCTATGGTCTGGCCATCGACCCTGAACGCATTCTCATCACTCCAGGCGGCTCCGGGGCGCTGCTGCTGGCTAGCAGCTTGCTGGTCGACCCTGGCAAGCACTGGCTGCTGGCCGACCCAGGCTACCCCTGCAACCGTCACTTCCTGCGCCTGGTCGAAGGTGGCGCGCAACTGGTGCCGGTAGGGCCTGAGGTCAATTACCAACTGACGGCGGACCTGGTCGAGCGGTACTGGGACAAGGATACCGTCGGTGCCCTGGTCGCCTCTCCGGCCAACCCCACCGGCACCGTGCTGGGCCGTGACGACCTGGCCAGTCTGTCCAAGGCCACCCGCGAGCGCCATGGCCACCTGGTGGTGGACGAGATCTACCATGGGCTGACCTACGGCATGGACGCACCGAGCGTGCTGGAAGTGGACGACCGGGCATTCGTGCTGAATAGTTTTTCCAAGTATTTCGGAATGACCGGTTGGCGCCTCGGCTGGCTCGTGGCGCCGCCGGACGCCGTGGCCGACCTGGAAAAGCTCGCGCAAAACCTCTACATCAGCGCCCCGAGCATGGCCCAACACGCTGCCTTGGCCTGTTTTGAGCCCGAGACCCTGGCCATTTTCGAACAGCGCCGTGCCGAATTCGCCCGTCGTCGCGATTACCTGCTGCCTGCCCTGCGCGAGTTGGGTTTCGGCATCGCCGTAGAACCTCAGGGGGCGTTCTACCTATATGCCGACATCAGCGCCTTTGGCGGTGACGCTTTCGCCTTCTGCCGGCACTTCCTGGAAACCGAGCACCTGGCCTTCACCCCGGGGCTGGACTTCGGCCGACACCTGGCCGGCCACCACGTGCGCTTCGCCTATACCCAGAGCCTGCCGCGTCTGGAAGAGGCCGTGCAGCGTATCGACCGTGGTTTGAAGAGCTGGCAGGGCTGATGGTGTTCTTTCCATTGCTCGAGCAAGGGCGCCTGTTGCGCCGTTACAAGCGCTTCCTGGCCGACATCGAACTGGCCAATGGCGAGCAGCTGACCATTCATTGTCCCAACACCGGCTCCATGCTCAATTGCATGCGCGAAGGCGGACAGGTCTGGTTCAGCCGCTCCAATGACCCCAAGCGCAAGCTGCCGGGCACCTGGGAGATCAGCGAAACGCCCCAGGGGCGCTTGGCCTGCATCAATACTGGCCGCGCCAACGCGCTGGTCGAGGAGGCGCTAAGGGCCGGTGTGATCACTGAGCTGGCGGGCTTCACCGCGCTCAGGCGCGAAGTGGCCTTTGGCGAAGAGCGCAGCCGTGTCGACTTTCGCCTGGAGTTCGACGGCGCCCCGGCCTATGTCGAGGTCAAGAGCGTGACCCTGGGCTACCCGGACAGTGCCGTGGCGGCGTTCCCTGATGCCGTCACCCAGCGTGGTGCCAAGCATCTGCGTGAGCTGGCTGCGCTGGCCCGTCAGGGCATCCGCGCGGTACAGCTTTACTGCGTCAATCTCACTGGCATCGAGGCGGTGCGCCCGGCCGACGAGATCGATGCCGGCTATGCCCTGGCACTGCGTGCGGCGGTAGCGGACGGTGTCGAGGTGCTGGCCTATGGCACGCGCCTGGATGCCGAGGGCATCGTCATCGACCGCCCGTTGCCGGTACTGCTCACGCCGTGAGCCAGATGCCCTGGCTGTCTTCCCGGCAGCCCAGGGCCTGCAGCGCTTGGCCCTCGCAGGGGCCAGCGACGCATTCGCCGCTGTCGATCAGGAACAACGCCCCGTGATGGGCGCAGTGGATCAGGCTGGCGCTATCGTCGAGAAAGGCGTGCTCGGCCCAGTTCAGCGGGATGCCCTTGTGCGGGCAGCGGTTGCGATACAGGTACACCTGGCCCTGGCGGCGCACGCCGAACAGGTCGATGCCGTCTACGCTGAAGGCGCGGCTCTGGCCTTCGGCCAGGGTCTGGGAAGTACAAAGGAAATGCATGGGCAAGGACGGCTCGTGAAACGATGTGATGGCTTGACGCGTCAATGCGAATAATTATCAAATCTCGTATTCGCCGCGCCAAGTGTCTATGGTGCGCAGTTCCGTCGCTCGTCACAAGGCGCGCGGCCCGCCTTGAAAAGGAAACCGATATGCGTCTTGCCGCTGCCGTGCTCGCTCTAGTGGCCTCTACCCACGTGCTGGCCACCGATCTGCCGCAACGCTGGGTCAGCGCCGGAGGGGCATTGAGCGAGTGGATCAGCGCTTTGGGCGGTGAGTCACGTCTGGTCGGTGTCGACACTACCAGCCAGCACCCGCCATCGCTGAAGGCACTGCCGAGCATCGGCTATCAGCGGGCACTATCGGCCGAGGGCATTCTCAGTCTAGGCCCGGATCTACTGGTCGGTACCGAAGAAATGGGGCCGCCGCCGGTACTGGCGCAGATCCGCAAGGCCGGGGTGCAGGTGGAGATGTTATCCAGCAAGGCCGATCTCGCAGCGGTGGACGATAACCTCAAGCATTTGGGGGCACTGCTTGGCGCCGAGCAGAAGGCTGCGCAACTGACTGCCGACTATCATCAGCAGCTTGCAGATGTCCAGGCGCAGGTTCAGCGGGCGCAGGCTCAGCACCAGGCGCCAGGGGTGCTGTTGCTGGTGGGGCATGCAGGTGCCAAACCGTTGATCGCCGGAGTGGGCACTGCAGGGGATTGGCTGCTGCGCAAGGCCGGGGCGCGGAACCTGGCCGAGCATCAGGGCTACAAGAATTTCTCCAACGAGGCGCTGGCGGCCCTGGACCCGGACGTGGTGGTATACACCGATCGGGCGCTGGACGGCGAAAAGGCGTTGCAGGCGCTGTTGAAGGAAAACCCGGCTCTGGCCAGTTCGCGTGCCGTGCGCAGCAAGCATCTGGTAGCGCTTGATCCGACCTTGCTGGTCGGTGGACTCGGACCTCGCTTGCCAGCGACCCTGCAAAACCTCGCGACCATCTTCTACTCGGTTAGTCCCGCCGAATGAGACAGCGGATCCAGCCACGCACGTTGTTTGCCTGCCTGACGCTGCTGTGCCTAATGGCGATATGGCTATCCCTGGCCCTCGGCCCGGTCAGTCTGCCGCTGTTCGATACCCTGCGCGCCGGCCTACGCTTGCTCGGCGCACCCATCGCTGGAGAGGGGCTGGAGCAGGCCGAGCTGATCCTTGGCCAGATCCGCTTGCCCCGGACCCTGTTGGGTCTGGCGGTCGGTGCGGTGCTGGCGTTGTCGGGGGTGGCCATGCAGGGGTTGTTTCGCAATCCATTGGCCGATCCTGGCCTGGTCGGTGTCGCCAGCGGCGCGGCGCTGGGGGCGGCGGTGGCGATCGTCGGCGGCAGTTGGGTGGGTGGCCTGCCGGAGGCTTTCGCGCCATATCTTTTGTCAGGGTGCGCCTTCATCGGCGGGCTGGGAGTGACGGCGCTGGTGTACCGGCTGGGGCGCCGCGATGGCCAGACCAACGTCGCCACCATGCTGTTGGCGGGTATCGCCCTGACCGCCCTGGGGGGGTCGGCGGTAGGGTTGTTCACCTACCTTGCCGATGACGCCACTTTGCGTACCCTGACCTTCTGGAACCTGGGCAGCCTCAACGGTGCCAGTTACGACCGGCTGTGGCCCTTGTTGCTGGTGGTGCTGGCGGTCGCGCTGTGGCTGCCGCGTCGGGCACAGGCGCTGAACGCGCTGCTGCTGGGCGAGTCGGAGGCACGCCACCTGGGTATCGAGGTGGAGCGACTCAAGCGCGAGTTGGTGTTCTGTACGGCGCTGGGGGTGGGGGCGGCGGTGGCGGCGGCCGGTCTGATCGGCTTCGTCGGTCTCGTGGTGCCGCACCTGGTACGCCTGCTGGCAGGGCCCGATCATCGGGTACTGCTACCGGCCTCGCTGCTGGCCGGTGGCAGCCTGCTGTTGTTCGCCGACCTGGTGGCACGCCTGGCGCTGGCGCCGGCGGAATTGCCGATCGGCATCGTTACCGCCTTCATCGGTGCGCCGTTCTTTCTGTTTCTGCTCGTGCGAGGGCGCAACTGATGCTCGAAGCCGAAAGCCTGCGGGTGCGTCGAGGCAGCAACGACGTATTGCATGATATCGACCTGCAACTGCTGCCAGGCCAAGTCCTGGGCGTGCTCGGGCCCAACGGCGCGGGCAAGAGCAGCCTGCTCGGTGCTCTGTGTGGCGAGTTGGCACCCAGCCATGGCTGCGTGACCCTCGACGGGCAGTCCCTGGACCGCTGGCCGGGTCAGGCGCGGGCACAGCGCCTGGCGGTACTGCCGCAAGTGTCCAGCCTGGGTTTCGCCTTTCGCGTCGAAGAAGTAGTGGGCATGGGCCGGTTGCCACACGGCAGCGGCCGCCAGCGCGACCGGGAAATCATCGAGCAGGCACTGCGTGCGGCCGATGCCTGGCATTTGCTGGAACGTAGTTATCTGGCCTTGTCCGGCGGCGAACGTCAGCGGGTGCACCTGGCGCGGGTCCTCGCCCAGCTATGGCCGGGCGAGCAGGGCGCCACGCTGCTGCTCGACGAACCGACGTCGATGCTCGACCCCTTGCATCAGCACACCACGTTGCAGGCCGTGCGCCGCTTCGCCGACCGTGGTGCGGCGGTGCTGGTGATCCTGCACGACCTGAACCTGGCCGCCCGCTATTGTGATCGTATCCTGCTGCTCGAAGCGGGGCGCGCCCATGCGTTGGCAGCTCCCGAACAGGCGCTGACGCCGGCTTCGCTCACGTCGGTGTTCGGTATCGATGTGTTGGTCCAGCCCCATCCGGAACGGGGCCACCCGCTGATCATCACGCGCTAGGAGGCCCTGCTCATGCGCCACCCCATGCTGTTCGGCACACTACTGGGCTTGTTGCTGGCGCTCGGAGGGTGCCAGGCCAATCTGCCGCCGATACCCGCCTGGCAGGGGCGCGAAGGTCTTGACGATGCCTCCCTCGGGCAGATCCGCGACCTGGCCAGCGGTGAGTCGATCACCCCGAACGATCTGGTCCAGCGCCTGGCTGCGGCGCCACGGGTGTTGGTTGGCGAGAGACATGACAACCCCGATCACCACGCCCTGCAACTCTGGTTGCTGCGCGCCTTGCAGTCCCAGCGCAGGCAAGGCAGCCTGTTGCTGGAGATGCTCCAGCCGGAGCAGCAGGCGCGGGTCGATGCTTTGGCAGCACAAGCCTCGTTGCCAGCGGACCTGCCCAAGGCGCTGGATTGGCAGGACGGTTGGGACTGGCAGTTTTATGGGCCGATTGTGCGCGAGGCCCTGCAGAGCCATATACCGCTGTTGGCGGCCAATCTTTCATCGGTTGAAATCCGCCAGGTCTATCGGCAGCCAACTGCGTTGCCAGGCGAACACTCGAATGTCCCGGCGGTGAGAGCAGCCTTGCTCGAGCAGGTACGCGCGGGGCACTGTGGTCTGCTCCCAGAGAGTCAATTGCCGGCGATGCTGGCTGTTCAGCAGCAGCGCGACCGGCGCATTGCCGAGCGTATGCTGGAGGCGCCTGAGCCGGCATTGCTGTTGACCGGTGCCTATCATGCGCGCAAGGACTTGGGCGTTCCCCTGCACCTGGCCGACCTGCGTGCGCAAGGGCGGAGCAAGGTACTGCTGCTGATGGAGGTCGGTGAAAAGGTCGAGCCCGGGATGGCAGACTACGTGTGGTACACGCCTGCCACACCAGAGCAGGATTACTGTGCCCAATTACGCAAGTGATGGTCGTAAAACACCCAGGCAAAAAAAAAGACCCGGCAAAGTGCCGGGTCAATAACCGTGATTAGCCTGATGAGGAGATAATCTGAGAGTCCGAACCAGGGGCTTTCAGTTTATCCAACTGATCTCGCGACCAGTTGTGATAATCATAACGATTCTCATTTCGTCGTCAATCCCCTTTCTCCGCTTATTTCGAATTTTTTTGCGCCGGGCTTTTGGCATCGAGCTGCTGGTTGAGCGCCTGCTTGCGTTCGAGCGGCAGGTCGTTCCAATGCATGTCCAGCAAGGCGCCTTCGATGGCGTACAACAGCACCTTCGACGCCCGGAAACCTCGAGTCTTCACCGCCTGGTAGGCGCCCACGGCACCCAGGCGGCGCAAGTCCGACGCGCTGTGGATACCGGCTGCATGCAGCCACTGGGCGGAGGTCTTGCCGAGATTCTTCAGATGCTGCAACTCATCGTTCATCGAGCCTCCTGGCGATGGCCGAATGGGTATTGGGGGGTTGCATCGTGGGTCAGTCAGAGTGGAGTGTAGCGGGGGATGGGAAATACGCGGCGTTTTGCCATGCTTGGGGAGTGGGCATACTGCCGGTAAGCCGGCTCCTACAGGTCGAGGTAGGAACCGGCTTGCCGGGGGGAGGGCGTCGGCGGTGTTTACAACCCTGGCAAGTGCTGACGGACCTGGTCGATCACTTGATCCATGCTACTGCTGTCCTGAGTATCGACACGGGTGCTGTGCACCAGCTCCTGTGCATCCAGCGGCTCGCGGCTGGCCTGCTGGGCCTTGACCACTTCGAGGGTGGCATCGGACGGATCGCCGCCTTCGGCCTGACGTTGTTGCAGCCAGCTGGCGATCACCGCTTCCGGTGCCTGGCAGTCGAGAATCAACAGCGGTACCCCTGTGGCGTTGGCCACCTCGGCCGCCGCCTGACGCTGGGCATGCTTGAGGTAGGTGGCGTCGAGCACCACCGGGAAGCCGGCGCGCAGGATGGTCGCGGCCAGCGCGTGCAGGCGCTGGTAGGTGGCGGTGGTGGCGTCCTGATCGTAGATGCCGGCAGCCAGCTGGCCGGTCTGCGCGTCCTGCTGCTCGCCGAACAGGCGCTTGCGCTCTACGTCCGAACGCACCCGCACCGCGCCCAGGGCTTCGACCAGGCGCATGGCGACATGGCTCTTGCCGACTGCCGAGACACCATGGGTGATGGCCAGCAGACGCGACGGGATGGCGCTGTAGCTTTCCGCCAGGTTGGCGTAGTTGCGGTAGGTACGCAGGGTGGTGGCACGCTGCACGCCATCGGAGTCCGGTGACAGGCTGAACAGCGCGACCTTGGCGCGGACCAGGGCACGGTAGGCTTTGTAGAAATTCAACAGTTCCAGCCCGGCATAGTCGCCGGTCAGCTCCAGGTACTGGCTGACGAAACGCCGTGCCAGACACTTGAGGCCGCGGTCTTCCAGGTCCATGGCCAGGAAGCCGACATCGGCATAGACGTCGGTCAGCCGGAACGGCTCGTTGAACTCGATGCAATCGAAGATCACCACCTTGCCGTCGATCAGCGTGGCGTTGCCCAGGTGGATATCGCCGTGGCATTCGCGGATGAAACCTTCGGTCTTGCGCGCCTCGAGCAGTCCATGCAGGCGTTCGAAGCTGCTGCGCGCCCAGGCTTGCAAGGCATCGAGTTGACGCAGGTCGGCCGCGTCGGTGAGGAACGGGCGAATCTGCTCGAAGTTCTGCTCGACCGGGGCCATCACGCTGTCAGGCGTGCCCAGCGGGTGGTCGACCGGTACTTTGGGTGCCTGCAGGTGGAATTCGGCGATCTGCCGGGCCATCTGGTCGATGTGGCCGGCGTTGAGCTCGCCGTTGGCCTGCAAGGTGTTGAGCATCTGGTCCTGAGGGAACTGGCGCATCTTCAGGACGTATTCGATCGCCTCGCCGTCGCCGCCGATCTGAGGTTGCTCGGCACTACCGGTGATCGGCAAGACCTCCAGGTAAAGACCGTCGGTCAGGCGCTGGTTCAGCCGCAGTTCTTCGTTGCAGAAGTGCTGACGCTGGGCCAGGCCGGTGAAGTCGAGGAAGCCGAAATTCATCGGCTTCTTGATCTTGTAGGCGTACTCACCGGTGAGCAGAACCCAGGAAATATGCGTCTCGATGAGTTTGAACCCATCCACCGGGTGAGGGTACAGGGCGGGGTTCTGCAACGCGTTGATCAAGGCTTGGCTCACTGTAAATCCTTCCTGGGCAGGGAATTCGAATGCGCCATTATGGTCAATGGTGCCGTCCCTGCATACCGCCCAGGGCGTCTGCCCAGCCTTTATAAAGTGCGTATAATCCGCCGCCATGACTCGAACCCGAAATTCCCGTACCCCTAAAAAAGCCCCGAACAGCCGTACCCGAACCTGGTTGGGCTGGGCCCTGAAGCTCAGCCTGGTTGGCCTGGTGATCCTCGCCGGCTTCGCGGTCTACCTGGATGCTGTCGTTCAGGAAAAGTTCTCCGGTAAGCGCTGGACCATTCCGGCCAAGGTCTATGCCCGGCCACTGGAGCTGTTCACTGGTCAGAAACTGAGCAAGGCCGACTTCCTCACCGAGCTCGATGCCTTGGGCTACCGCAGGGAAAGCGCGGCCAATGGCCCGGGCGCGGTGGCCGTCAACGGCAACACGGTCGACCTCAATACCCGCGGCTTCCAGTTCTACGAGGGCATGGAACCGGCGCAGTTCGTGCGCGTACGCTTCTCCGGCGACTACGTGGCGGGGCTGGCCGGGGCCAATGGCAGCAAGCTCGACGTGGTGCGTCTCGAGCCGTTGATGATTGGCGGCATCTACCCCAAGAACCTCGAAGACCGCATCCTGATCAAGATCGACCAGGTGCCGCCGTACCTGCTCGAAACCCTGGTGGCCACCGAGGACCGCGATTTCTACAGCCACTTTGGCGTATCGCCCAAGTCGATCGCCCGGGCGATCTGGGTCAACACCTCTTCTGGCTCCATGCGCCAGGGCGGCAGTACCCTGACCCAGCAGTTGGTGAAGAACTTCTACCTGACCAGCGAACGCACCCTCACCCGCAAGCTGACCGAAGCGATGATGGCTGTGCTGCTGGAGCTGCACTACGACAAGCGTGAGATCCTCGAGGCCTACCTGAACGAGGTCTTCATCGGTCAGGACGGCCAGCGCGCCGTGCACGGCTTCGGCCTGGCCAGCCAGTTCTTCTTCAGCCAGCCGCTGTCGGAGCTCAAGCTGCATCAGATCGCCTTGCTGGTGGGCATGGTCAAGGGGCCGTCCTACTACAACCCGCGTCGCCATCCCGATCGGGCCCTGGCCCGCCGCAACCTGGTGCTCGACCTGCTTGCCGAGCAGGGCGTGGCGAGCAAGGAAGTGGTCGAGGCCGCGAAGAAGATGCCGCTCGGTGTGACCAAGCGCGGCAGTCTGGCGGACAGTTCGTTCCCCGCGTTCCTCGACCTGGTCAAGCGCCAGCTGCGTCAGGACTACCGCGACGAAGACTTGACCGAAGAAGGCTTGCGCATCTTCACCAGTTTCGACCCGATCCTGCAGATGAAGGCCGAAACCGCCATGAACGAGACCTTCAAGCGTCTGGCCGGGCGCAAGGGGGCCGACGACGTGGAGTCGGCGATGGTCGTGACCAACCCGGAAACCGGCGAGGTGCAGGCCTTGATCGGCAGCCGCCAGGCAGGCTTCGCAGGCTTCAACCGCGCTATCGATGCGGTACGCCCGATCGGTTCGCTGGTCAAGCCTGCGGTCTACCTCACCGCCCTCGAGCAACCCAGCAAGTACACCTTGACCAGTTGGGTGCAGGACGAGGCGTTCTCGGTCAAGGGGGCCAACGGCCAGGTCTGGCGACCACAGAACTACGACCGTCGGTCCCATGGCACCATCTACCTGTACCAGGGCCTGGCCAACTCGCTGAACCTTTCCACTGCCAAGCTTGGCCTGGAAGTGGGCGTGCCGAACGTCATCAAGACCATCGGTCGGCTCGGCGTCAACGTCGACTGGCAGCCGTTCCCGGCCATGCTGCTGGGGGCTGGTGGCATGTCGCCGATGCAGGTCGCGACCATGTACCAGACCATCGCCAACGGGGGGTTCAATACCCCGATGCGTGGTATCCGCAGCGTTCTGACCGCCGAAGGCGAGCCGCTCAAGCGCTACCCGTTCAAGGTCCAGCAGACGTTCGACCCAGGCGCCATTTATCTGGTGCAGAACGCCATGCAGCGGGTAATGCGCGAAGGCACCGGCCGTTCGGTGTACAACGTACTGCCTAAAACCTTGACCCTGGCCGGCAAGACCGGTACCAGCAACGACTCGCGCGACAGCTGGTTCTCCGGCTTCAGCCAGGACCTGCTGGCCGTGGTCTGGCTGGGCCGGGACGACAATGGCAAGACACCGTTCACCGGCGCAACCGGCGCCCTGCAGGTCTGGACCAGCTTCATGAGCAAGGCCGATCCGCTGCCGCTGGACATGCCGCAGCCGGATAACGTGGTACAGGCGTGGATCGATCCGTACAGCGGGCAGGGTTCCGACAGTAGCTGTCCGGGAGCGGTACAGATGCCGTATATTCGCGGAAGCGAACCGGCCCCTGGCGCGACCTGTGGCGGCCAGCAGGATCCGGTGGAATCAGTCATGGATTGGGTCAAAGGCTGGATGAACTAAGCTGCGGCAGTATTGATGAGGTGTTAAGTGAAAAAGTGGTGGTTTCCTGCCGTGACGGCACTGGTGGTGCTCCAGGGTTGCTCCAGCGTTCCGCGGGGCAACATCCCGGTGGTCGATTCGAGCACCCGCGTCTCCAACAGTGAGCGGGTGTCGGCCAACCGTGCTGCGGTCGGCCCCAGCGGTGGTACCGCGCAGGCGCAGACACTGCCCGAGGATTCGGGCGTCACCGTGATGATTCCGCAGGGTGCCGGTGCCACCCCGATCAGCACTGGTCCCATCACCCCTGGGCCAGTGAGCTCCGGTCCGATCACTACCAACCCTAACCCTATCGCCGACGAACCCTTCGATATCGCTGCGATGAACAGCACGCCAGCGGCGTCCAGCGCGCCGACCGGCATTCCGCGCAACGACACCAGCAGCGGCGGCCTGTCGGCGGACGAACAGCTCGATGGGCCAGTGCTGGCGCTGCTCACCACCGCCCAACAGCAACAGGTCGGTGGTGACTTCAATGGCGCCGCGTCGAGCCTGGAACGTGCCCAGCGTATTGCTCCGCGCGAGCCGCAGGTGCTGTTCCGCCTGGCCCAGGTGCGCCTGTCCCAAGGTGATGCGGCGCAGGCCGAGCAGTTGGCGCGCCGCGCCCTGACCTACGCCAATGGCCGCCCGGACCTGCAAGCCGAGCTGTGGAACACCATCGCCCAGGCCCGCGAGAAGCAGGGTGACAGCGCCGGCGCGGCCCTGGCGCGGCAGAAGGCCCGGGTCAATTCGTGATGGTCGAGCCCCGCATCCTGGAAATCGCCGACCATCTGCTGCTGATCGAGCGCGAACTGCAAGTGCAGGGCTGGTGGAGCGACGCCGCTCCCAGCGCCGAGGCGCTGGCCAGCGTGGTGCCGTTCGCGGTCGACAGCATGACTTTCGAGCAGTGGCTGCAGTGGATTTTCCTGCCACGCATGAAGGTCATCCTCGAACACGGCCACCCGCTACCCAACGCCTCCGGCATCCTGGTGATGGCCGAAACCGTGTTCGCCGATCGTCCGGAGCAGAGTCGGGAGCTGCGACGTCTGTTGGCAGCATTCGACCAATTGATCGGCGCTTGCGCCTGATTTCTTCTCTTTTTCCTATAAGGGCCGCAGTTTGTGGCCCTTTTTTGTAAAAATCTTATTTTTTCTGCTGCTGACTCGGTTTTTAGTGGTGGAACGAATTCATCTTCGGGAAAAATTGGCAATAATTTTTCTTGACTTGTAGGCCGCGAATCAGAAGAATCCAGTTTCCGCTGTAGAGGGACTGCCAGAAGCAGACCCGCTAGGCAGATCATGAGGCGCACACCCGCGCCGACTTGTTACACCCCGCAACGCGTTACCTCGCGCTGGGTGGGATACCCCCGCAACACTCAGGGGCGTTCCCAATACTTGCTCAGTCAGTGCTGACGTTCGCTCATGCTCTGCTTGGCAGTAAACCTATTAAGACCCGCCCAGTGAGGGCGGTATTCTGGCGTTTTAGAGGTGAACAACGTGGAGCTTTTATCCGGCGCTGAAATGGTCGTCCGCTTCTTGCGTGACGAAGGCGTTAAGCACATCTATGGGTACCCAGGCGGTGCTCTCCTTCATGTTTACGACGCACTGTTCAAAGAACCGGAAGTGGAACACATCCTGGTTCGCCACGAGCAGGCGGCAACCCATATGGCGGACGGTTACGCCCGTGCCACCGGCAAGGCCGGCGTGGTACTGGTGACTTCCGGCCCAGGCGCGACCAATGCCATCACCGGTATTGCCACCGCCTACATGGACTCCATCCCGATGGTTATCCTGTCTGGCCAGGTGCCGAGCACCATGGTCGGTACCGATGCCTTCCAGGAAACCGACATGATCGGTATCTCGCGGCCGATCGTGAAGCACAGCTTCATGATCAAGCACCCGACCGAGATCCCCGAAGTTCTGAAGAAGGCGTTCTACCTGGCGCAATCCGGCCGTCCAGGTCCGGTCGTGGTCGACATTCCAAAAGATATGACCAACCCGGCCGAGAAGTTCGAATACGTCTATCCGAAGAAGGTCAAGCTGCGCTCTTACAGCCCAGCGGTACGTGGCCACTCCGGCCAGATTCGCAAGGCAGCCGAGATGCTCCTGGCCGCCAAGCGTCCGATCGTCTACTCCGGTGGTGGCGTGATCCTCGGCGGTGGCTCCGAAGCCCTGACCGAAATCGCCAAGTCGTTGAACCTGCCAGTCACCAACACCCTGATGGGTCTGGGTGGCTTCCCCGGTACCGACCGCCAGTTCCTCGGCATGCTCGGTATGCACGGCAGCTTCACGGCCAACCTGGCCATGCACAATGCCGATGTCATCTTCGCGGTCGGTGCGCGTTTCGACGATCGCGTGGTCAATGGCCCGGCCAAGTTCTGCCCGAACGCCAAAATCATCCACATCGACATCGATCCGGCGTCGATCTCCAAGATGATCAAGGCCGACGTGCCGATCGTGGGTCCGGTCGACAGCGTGCTCAACGAGATGCTCGGCATCCTCAAGGAAATCGGCGAGCAGCCTGACAAAGCGGCGCTCGATGCCTGGTGGAAGCAGATCGACGAATGGCGTGGCAATGGCGAACTGTTCCCGTACGACAAGGGCGACGGTAACGTCATCAAGCCGCAGAAAGTCATCGAGACCCTGTGCGAAGTGACCCATGGCGATGCCTTCGTCACTTCCGACGTTGGTCAGCACCAGATGTTCGCGGCGCAGTACTACCGCTTCAACAAGCCTAACCGCTGGATCAACTCCGGTGGCCTGGGCACCATGGGCTTTGGCTTCCCGGCGGCGATGGGCGTCAAGCTCAACTTCCCGGACCAGGACGTGGCCTGTGTGACGGGCGAAGGCAGTATCCAGATGAACATCCAGGAGCTGTCGACCTGCATGCAGTACGGCCTGCCGGTCAAGATCGTCAACCTGAACAACGGCGTGCTGGGTATGGTCCGCCAGTGGCAGGACATGTCGTACAACGGTCGCCACTCGCACTCGTACGTCGAGTCGCTGCCTGACTTCATCAAGCTGGCCGAGGCCTATGGCCATGTGGGTATCCGCATCACCAGCCTGAAGGACCTCAAGCCGAAGCTTGAAGAAGCCTTCGCGATGAAGGACCGCCTGGTGTTCATCGACATCGCGGTCGACCGTAGTGAGCACGTCTATCCGATGCAGATCAAGGATGGCTCGATGCGTGACATGTGGCTGAGCAAGACGGAGCGTACCTGATATGCGGCACATCATCTCCCTGCTGCTGGAAAACGAACCCGGTGCCCTGTCTCGCGTGGTCGGCCTGTTCTCCCAGCGCAACTACAACATTGAAAGCCTGACCGTAGCGCCGACCGAAGACCCGACCCTGTCGCGTCTGACGCTGACTACCGTTGGCCATGACGAAGTGATCGAACAGATCACCAAGAACCTGAACAAGCTGGTCGAGGTGGTGAAACTCGTCGACCTGTCGGAAAGCGCCCATATCGAGCGCGAACTGATGCTGGTCAAGGTCAAGGCCACCGGCGCCCAGCGCGCCGAAATCAAGCGCACCACGGATATCTTCCGTGGCCAGATCGTCGATGTGACCGCCAGCGTGTACACCGTGCAACTGAGCGGTACCAGCGACAAACTGGACAGCTTCATCCAGGCGATCGGCACTGCATCGATTCTCGAAACCGTGCGCAGCGGCGTTACCGGCATTGCCCGTGGCGACAAAGTGCTCAGCATCTAAATTCAAAAATTAGCAATGGCTCCGCAGGGGCCGAGATATAACCAGGGGTATTTTCATGAAAGTTTTCTACGATAAAGACTGCGACCTTTCCATCATCCAGGGTAAGAAAGTCGCCATCATCGGTTACGGCTCCCAGGGCCACGCTCAGGCGTGCAACCTGAAGGACTCCGGTGTAGACGTAACCGTCGGTCTGCGTAAAGGTTCGGCTACCGTTGCCAAAGCTGAAGCCCACGGCCTGAAAGTCGCCGACGTGGCTACCGCTGTCGCTGCTGCCGACCTGGTCATGATCCTGACCCCGGACGAATTCCAAGGCGCCCTGTACAAGAACGAAATCGAGCCGAACATCAAGCAGGGCGCTACCCTGGCGTTCTCCCACGGCTTCTCGATCCACTACAACCAAGTCGTGCCGCGCGCTGACCTGGACGTGATCATGATCGCGCCGAAGGCTCCGGGTCACACCGTTCGCTCCGAGTTCGTCAAAGGCGGCGGTATCCCTGACCTGATCGCTGTCTACCAGGACGCTTCGGGTAACGCCAAGAACGTCGCCCTGTCCTACGCTTCGGGCGTCGGTGGCGGTCGTACCGGCATCATTGAAACCACCTTCAAGGACGAGACCGAAACCGACCTGTTCGGTGAGCAGGCCGTTCTCTGCGGCGGTACCGTCGAGCTGGTCAAAGCCGGCTTCGAAACCCTGGTCGAAGCTGGCTACGCGCCGGAAATGGCCTACTTCGAGTGCCTGCACGAGCTGAAGCTGATCGTTGACCTCATGTACGAAGGCGGCATCGCCAACATGAACTACTCGATCTCCAACAACGCCGAGTACGGTGAGTACGTCACCGGCCCAGAAGTCATCAACGAAGAATCCCGCAAGGCCATGCGCAACGCTCTGAAGCGCATCCAGGACGGCGAGTACGCGAAGATGTTCATCTCCGAAGGTGCCACCAACTACCCATCGATGACCGCCAAGCGTCGTAACAACGCTGCCCACGGCATCGAAATCATCGGTGAGCAACTGCGCTCGATGATGCCTTGGATCTCGGCTAACAAGATCGTCGACAAGACCAAGAACTGAGTCTTATCGAAACATGAAAAACGCGGCTTCGGCCGCGTTTTTTCGTTCTGCCGGCGCGCATCTGGTATAAAGCAGGCCAGAGGTCCGCTGTCAGAACCTGTTTTGCGGGCCCGTTGTCGAACATTTTCCATCCTGTTGCAAGGTACCCTCCATGAGCGAACGTCCCGAAGAGCCGAACAAGCCCTCCGACGCCGAAAGCCTGCTACCTGTCGATGAGCACATTGAAGAAGGTCATGACGCCGAAGGGCGCAAGGTGCGTCATCGCGGCATCTATCTGTTGCCCAACCTGTTCACCACCGCCAACCTGTTCGCCGGTTTCTATTCGATCATCAGCTCGATGAGCGCGCAGAGCGCCCTGAGTGCGGGTGATCCACGAGAGGCGAGCAAGTACTTCGCCTTTGCTGCCATCGCCATTTTCGTCGCCATGGTCCTCGATGGCCTGGATGGCCGGGTGGCGCGCATGACCAATACCCAGAGCGCCTTCGGCGCCGAGTACGATTCGTTGTCGGACATGGTCGCCTTTGGTGTCGCGCCGGCGCTGCTGGCGTTCGGCTGGGCCCTGGGTGACATGGGCAAGGTCGGCTGGATGGTCGCCTTCATCTATGTAGCCGGTGCGGCGTTGCGCTTGGCACGTTTCAACACCCAGGTCGGTACCGCCGACAAGCGTTATTTCATCGGCTTGGCCAGTCCGGCTGCGGCCGGTGTGGTGGCGGGTACGGTGTGGGCATTCAGTGACTACGGCATCCAGGGCTCCAAGCTGTCGTTCCTGGTGGCGCTGCTGGTGGCCGCGGCTGGCATGCTGATGGTCAGCAACATCAAGTACAACAGCTTCAAGGAGCTCGACCTCAAGGGGCGCGTGCCGTTCGTGGCGATCCTTGCGGTGGTGCTGGTGTTCGCCGTGGTGTTCAGCGACCCGCCGCGTATCCTGCTGCTGATCTTCCTCGCTTATGCGGCTTCGGGGCCCATTCAGTCCCTGCTGCGTTCGCGCCGCCGTAAATCCTGACAAATGATTTAATGGTGGAATAACATTCCGGCTCCATAGTCTTACGGGTACATCCGTCACCCGTGCTATGGAGCCGCCATGTTGATCAAGCTTCCCAGGTCGTCCGACTGCAAGGCAGCGGAGATCACCCCCGAACATCTCTACTTTTCCCGTCGTAAGCTGCTGGGGGCATCTCTCGCGGGTTTCGCCGTGAGCGCACTGCCAGGGTTGGGGCGTGCGGCTGAGGCCAGCCGCTATGCGGACGTCGACGTCGGCGCAGCGCCTGGCTGGTTCTCCGAAAAGCTTGGCGCCACGCGCTGGCAGGCGGTCACCGTCCAGGGCGAGGCGATCACGCCCTTCAAGGATGCCACCCACTACAACAACTTCTACGAGTTCGGGCCTGACAAGGGAGACCCGGCAGCCAACGCCGACAGCCTGCCGACCGAGCCGTGGAGCGTGGTGATCGACGGTGAAGTGGGTAAGCCTGGACGCTACGCGCTGGAAGACTTCGTTAAACCCTATCAGCTCGAGGAACGCATTTACCGGCTGCGTTGTGTCGAGGCCTGGTCGATGGTGATCCCCTGGCTGGGCTTTCCACTGGCGCAGGTGCTCAAGCAGGTGGAGCCGACCTCCAAGGCGCGGTATGTGCGCTTCGAGACGCTCGATGATCCGCAGCACATGCCTGGGCAGCGTTCTGGCTTCGCCCTGATCGACTGGCCATACAGAGAAGGGTTGCGCCTGGATGAGGCCATGCACCCGTTGGCAATTCTGGCGGTGGGGATGTATGGCCGTGAGTTGCCTAACCAGAATGGCGCGCCGCTGCGTTTGGTGGTTCCGTGGAAGTATGGCTTCAAGAGCATCAAGTCGATCGTGCGTATCAGTCTGGTGGCCGAGCAGCCGGGGACCACCTGGCAAGGTCTTGCGCCGACCGAGTATGGCTTCTATGCCAACGTCAATCCGCAGGTGGATCATCCGCGCTGGAGCCAGGCTCGTGAGCGGCGTCTACCCAGTGGGTTGTTCAGCCCGAATGTGCGGGACACTCAGATGTTCAATGGCTATGCCGACGAAGTTGCATCGCTGTATACCGGCCTCGATCTGCGGAAAAACTATTGATGCGCTATCCATGGTTGCGCCTGGGTATCTTCGTGGTTGGCTGTCTGTTCCCGCTGTGGTGGTTGTATGAAGCGGCGATGGGCATGCTTGGGCCCGATCCGGGAAAGATCCTCATGGATCGCCTCGGTCTTGGGGCGCTGACCTTTCTGCTGGTGAGCCTGTCGATGACCCCGCTGCAGCGGCTGACGGGGTGGTCGGGTTGGATCGTGGTGCGGCGGCAGTTGGGGCTGTGGTGTTTCGCTTATATAGTCCTGCACATCCTGGCGTATCTGTTCTTCATCCTCGGTCTGGATTGGGGGCAGTTGGCGGTTGAGTTGCGCAAGCGGCCTTACATCATCGTCGGGGCGTTGGCGTTTCTTGGATTGTTGGCATTGGCCGTCACCTCCAACCGATACAGCCAGCGGCGGTTGGGTGCACGGTGGAAGAAGCTGCACAAGCTGGTGTATGTGATTCTTGGGTTGGGGTTGCTGCACTTCTTGTGGATCGTTCGCTCTGATCTGCGGGAGTGGGCGATCTATGCGGTGTTGGGTGGATTGTTGATGGTAGTGCGTATTCCGCTGTTGGCGCGATGGTTGTCCCGGCTGGGCCGACGGCGGGGGAGGGCGGTGCCTTAGGTGCGGTCTCGCCGGCCTTGATAGGGGGTATTTCCTAAATATCTGATTTTCTTGAAAATAGGTGTTGACGCCGTTTCGAATCCCCTTATAATGCGCACCACTTCCAACGCAGTCGGAACGTAAAACTCCTT
>NZ_SMTE01000027.1 GCF_004357765.1 Pseudomonas putida
CCCTGGGTGGCGGTAACTGGGACCATTCGGCGCTGATCAAAGGCCTGGAGCACATGGCCAACTTCTCGATCCGCGACGAGAAATGAGCTTCAGGCTGTAAGCCTCAAGCGGCAAGTAAAAGCAGATCTGCTTTTGCTTGCGGCTTGTAGCTTGAAGCTTGCAGCTGTGGGGACCGCCCCTGGTTCGGCCTGCACGGAGGCAGTTCCAGGGGCGTTTTGGATTCTGCAGAACAACAATAATTGGGAGCCTGCCATGTCGGTCGATCCGCAAAAAATTCTCCGCGAGCTGTTCGACACAGCCATCGCCGCCGCCCACCCACGCCATGTCCTCGAACCCTACCTGCCCGCCGACCGCAGCGGCCGGGTCATCGTCATCGGTGCCGGCAAGGCCGCGGCCGCCATGGCCGAAGTGGTCGAGAAGCACTGGCAAGGCGAAGTCAGCGGGCTGGTCGTGACCCGCTACGGCCATGGCGCCAACTGCCAGAAAATCGAAGTGGTCGAAGCCGCCCACCCCGTCCCCGACGCGGCCGGCCTGGCAGTAGCCAAGCGGGTGCTGGAGCTGGTCAGCGACCTCAACGAAGACGACCGGGTCATCTTCCTGCTCTCCGGTGGTGGTTCGGCATTGCTGGCCCTGCCTGCCGAGGGTCTGACCCTGGCCGACAAGCAACAGATCAACAAAGCGCTGCTCAAGTCCGGCGCGACCATCGGCGAGATGAACTGCGTGCGCAAGCACCTCTCGGCGATCAAGGGCGGCCGCCTGGCCAAGGCCTGCTGGCCCGCCACTGTCTACACCTATGCCATTTCCGACGTGCCTGGCGACCTGGCCACCGTCATCGCCTCCGGCCCGACCGTGGCCGACCCGAGCACTTCGGCCGATGCCTTGGCGATCCTCAAGCGCTACAACATCGAAGCACCGCAAGCCGTCATCGATTGGCTCAGCAACCCGGCCTCCGAGACCGTCAAGAGCGGCGACCCCTGCCTGGCGCGCAGCCACTTCCAACTGATCGCCAAACCTCAGCAGTCGCTCGAAGCCGCCGCGGTAAAAGCCCGCCAAGCCGGTTTCAGTCCGCTGATCCTCGGCGACCTGGAAGGCGAGTCGCGCGAGGTGGCCAAGGTGCATGCCGGTATCACCCGACAGATCGTGCAACATGGCCAGCCGCTCAAGGCGCCGTGCGTGATCCTTTCCGGCGGCGAGACCACCGTCACCGTGCGTGGCAATGGCCGCGGCGGGCGCAATGCCGAGTTTCTCCTGAGCCTCACCGAAAGCCTCAAGGGCCTGCCGGGCGTCTATGCCCTGGCCGGTGACACCGACGGCATCGACGGTTCGGAAGAGAACGCCGGCGCGTTCATGACCCCAAGCAGCTATGCCCGCGCCGAGGCCCTGGGCCTGTCGGCCAGCGACGAGCTGGACAACAACAACGGCTACGGCTATTTCGCCGCGCTCGATGCGCTGATCGTCACCGAGCCGACCCGCACCAACGTCAACGACTTCCGCGCCATCCTGATCCTTGAGACTGCCCAATCATGACGCCTGATAAAAAAGTAAAGATCCTCGCCACCCTCGGCCCTGCGATCAACGGCATCGACGACATCCGCCAACTGGTGGAAGCCGGGGTGAACATCTTCCGCCTCAATTTCAGCCACGGCGAACATGCCGATCATGCCCTGCGCTATCAGTGGATCCGTGAAGTCGAGCAGCAGCTGAATTACCCGCTGGGCATCCTCATGGACCTGCAGGGCCCCAAGCTGCGGGTCGGCCGTTTCGCCCAAGGCAAAGTCCAGTTGCAGCGTGGCCAGGCCCTGCGTCTGGACCTGGACGCCACGCCTGGCGACAGCCGCCGGGTCAACCTGCCGCATCCGGAAATCATCGCCGCCCTCGAACCTGGCATGGACCTGCTGCTCGATGACGGCAAGCTGCGCCTGCGCGTCACCGCCAAGCACGACGATGCCATCGACACCGAAGTGTTGGCCGGCGGCGAGCTGTCCGACCGCAAGGGCGTCAACGTGCCCCAGGCTGTCCTGGAGCTCTCGCCGCTCACCGAAAAAGATCGCCGCGACCTGGCCTTCGGCCTGGACCTGGGCGTGGACTGGGTGGCCCTGTCGTTCGTGCAGCGCCCCGAGGACATCATCGAAGCGCGTCAGCTGATCGGTGACCGTGCCTACCTGATGGCCAAGATCGAGAAGCCCTCTGCCGTCGAACAGCTGCAAGCCATCGCTGAGCTGGCCGATGCGATCATGGTGGCCCGTGGCGACCTGGGCGTGGAAGTACCCGCCGAGAGCGTGCCGCAGATTCAGAAGCGCATCATCGGCACCTGCCGCCAGCTCGGCAAGCCGGTGGTGGTGGCTACGCAGATGCTCGAATCGATGCGCTTCTCGCCCGCCCCGACCCGCGCCGAAGTCACCGACGTGGCCAACGCCGTGGCCGAAGGTGCCGATGCGGTGATGCTCTCGGCCGAGACCGCCTCGGGCGACTACCCATTGGAAGCGGTGCAAATGATGAGCAAGATTATCCGCCAGGTGGAGAACGGCCCGGACTACCAGGCCCAGCTCGACGTCGGCCGGCCGAGAGCCGAGGCAACCGTATCGGATGCCATCAGCTGCGCGATCCGCCGCATCAGCGGCATCCTACCGGTGGCGGTGCTGGTCAACTACAGCGAATCCGGCACTTCGACGCTGCGTGCAGCGCGCGAGCGGCCACGGGCACCGATCCTCAACCTGACGCCAAACCTCAAGACCGCCCGCCGCCTGAGCGTGGCCTGGGGCGTGCACTCGGTGGTCAATGATCGCCTGCGCCAGGTCGACGAAATCTGCTCGACTGCGTTGGAAATCGCCCAGGCCCAAGGCATGGCCAGCCGTGGCGACACGCTGCTGATCACCGCGGGGGTGCCCTTCGGTAAGCCCGGCACGACCAATACGCTGCGGATCGAAACCTTGGTCTAAGCCATCACACCGACCTTGTAGGAGCGGGTTTACCCGCGAATGCGATAGACCTGGCGACACAGTGTCCAGACAGACGCATTCGCGGGTAAACCCGCTCCTACAGCGGTAGGCGATGTGCCATTCAAGCGCGGAAAACCGAGGCCCACAGAGGCCCACCGCTTCCCCTTCAACCTTACCGACTGCCCCATGTACGCCAAACATTCCCTCGTGTCGTGCCCCGACTGGGCCACGGCACTGCTCAACGGTTTCAGCCAGGTGCTGCTGCTGCGCAACCCCCTGTGCGGCCTGTGCTGCCTACTGGCCATGCTACTGACCGCCCCGGCGCTGGTCGGCGGCGCCCTGCTCGGCGCCCTCGCCGGGCTGCTCACGGCCCAGCGCCGCGGCTATGATCGTAGCGACCGCCAGGCTGGCCTGTACTGCTACAACGCTGTGCTGATCGGCATCCTGATCAGCGCTGTGCTGCCATGGTCGGCAATCCTGCCACCACTGATCATCGCCGCCGGCGGGGTGTCCAGTATCCTGACCCACCAGTGGCGCAAGCGCGGCGGCAAACTGCTGACTGCCTATACCGCACCGTTCGTGCTGCTCGGCTGGGCCACCCTGCAGCTCGCCTCGCCTTCTCCCGGCGGCTACGTCGAAGCCGAACCGCTGCATGCCCTGGCGCGCGGCGTGGGCCAGATTTTCTTGCTCGACCAGCCGCTGGCAGGCGTTCTGATCATCCTCGGCGTACTCATCGCCAATCCCTACGCCGCCCTGTGGGCGCTCATCGGTTCAGCCATCGGCGGCGGCGCAGCGCTGTTCGCCGGCGAAGCTCAGGCGGCTTGGCTGGGTCTGTACGGCTTCAATGCTGCCTTGGCGGCGCTGGCCTTCAGCCGCCAGGGTGAGAAACCCTGGGTGTCGCTGCTGGCCATCGCCCTGGCGCTTCTGCTGCAAGCCCTGTTCAACCAGCTGCCGCTCCCGGCACTCACCGCACCGTTCGTGGTGGCCTGCTGGCTGATGCACCTGGGCAGTCATCTGGCACGCCACAGCCACAAGGGTGACGGAGCCCGCTTGCACAGCTGAAACGCAGCCCCTAGGCTCAGGCCATTGCACAGTGGAACGAGCCCATGGACAACCCGACCAGCCTGCGCGAGCGGCTCTACATCATCGTCTTCCAGACCGACACCGTGGCCGGAAGACGCTTCGACAAGACTCTCCTGCTGATCATCCTGGCGAGCCTGGTGACGGTGGTCCTCGACAGCATCGACGCGGTGCACCAAGGCTATGCCGGGGTGCTCGCAGCGATCGAATGGGGGTTCACCGCGATCTTCCTGGCCGAGTACCTGACCCGCCTGTACTGCTCGCCCAAGCCCCTGCGCTACGCATTCAGTTTCTACGGGCTGGTCGACCTGCTGGCCATCGTGCCGGGAATCCTCGCCCTGTACTACAGCGACGCCCAGTACCTGCTGATCATCCGCGTGATTCGCATGCTGCGGATCTTCCGCGTGCTCAAGCTCAGCCATTACCTGAAGCAGGCCAACTACTTGCTCGACGCGCTGCGCGGCAGCAAGCAGAAGATCATCGTGTTCCTGGTCAGCGTCTCCACCCTGGTGACCGTGTTCGGCACCCTGATGTACGTGATCGAAGGGCCGGCAAATGGCTTCACCAGCATACCCACTGGCATCTACTGGGCCATCGTCACCCTCACCACGGTCGGCTTCGGCGATATCGTGCCGAAGACGGCGCTGGGGCAAGTGCTGTCGTCACTGGTGATGATCACCGGTTATTCGATCATCGCCGTGCCGACCGGAATCTTCACCGCCGAATTGGCCAATGCGATGCGTGGCGAACAGTTGAGACATGAGTGTCCGCGATGCAGCAAACAAAGCCATGAGCACAGCGCGGCATTCTGCTCACGCTGTGGCAGCGCGCTATTTCCCGGATAGCTGAAGCCCCCCTGTCGAGACCGCATAACCAAAGCATTTTTTGTTCTTTAACCCCTGCGATCACAGCCGCTATAGTCGCTGGCACTCTGCCTACTCACCCCGAACAAGGACGCCACGTGAAAAGACTCCTCACCGCTTCGCTGCTCGCCGCAGGCCTGGCCCTCGGCAACTTCGCCCACGCCGCCCCGACCTTGCTCAACGTCTCCTATGACGTGATGCGCGACTTCTACAAGGACTACAATCCGGCCTTCCAGAAGCACTGGGAAGCCGAGCACAACGAGAAGGTCAATCTGCAGATGTCCTTCGGCGGCTCGAGCAAGCAGGCGCGCGCGGTGATCGATGGCCTGCCGGCCGATGTCATCACCATGAACATGGCCACCGACATCAACGCCCTTGCCGACCACGGCAAGCTGGTGCCGGACAACTGGGTGACCCGCCTGCCGAACAACAGCGCACCCTTCACCTCGGCCACGGTGTTCATCGTGCGCAAGGGTAACCCCAAGGCCCTGAAGGACTGGCCAGATCTGCTCAAGGAAGGCGTGCAGGTGATCGTGCCCAACCCCAAGACCTCGGGTAATGGTCGCTATACCTACCTGTCGGCATGGGGCTACGTGCTCAAGCAAGGCGGCGATGAGGCCAAGGCCCGCGACTTCGTCGGCAAGCTGTTCAAGCAGGCGCCGGTGCTCGATACCGGTGGCCGCGCCGCCACCACCACCTTCATGACCAACCAGATCGGCGATGTGCTGGTAACCTTCGAGAACGAGGCCGAGATGATCGCCCGCGAGTTCGGCCGCGATCAGTTCGAAGTGGTCTACCCGAGCGTATCGGCAGAGGCCGAACCGCCGGTGAGTGTGGTCGACAAGGTAGTGGCGAAAAAAGGCACCCAGGCGTTGGCCGAAGAGTACCTGAAGTACCTGTGGTCGCCCGCAGCCCAGGAAATCGCCGCACAGAACTACCTGCGCCCGCGCGATGCGACGGTGCTGGCCAAGTACACCGACCGCTTCCCGAAAGTCGATTTCCTCTCAGTGGAAAAAACCTTCGGTGACTGGCGCACCGTACAGAAGACCCACTTCAATGACGGTGGCGTGTTCGACCAGATCTACAGCAATCAGTAATTGATGAAGAGGCCAGCACAGGCAGCATCATGACTGGCGAAACACAAGGGCCTTGAGCCCACCCGCCGGGTCGGCATCGGGAAACTCCGGCGGGTTCTCCAACCGTTCGACGAAGACCAGTGACGGCGCCTGCTCCGCCATGCCCTCGATGAGAAATTCCGGACCGATGCCGGGATCGTTGACACAAGCCAGCACCGTCCCGCCCTCGCTCAGCAACTCGGGCAGACGCCGCAGGATCTTGGCGTAGTCCTGGGTCAGCACGAAGCTGCCGCGCTGGAAGGTCGGGGGGTCGATGATGATCAGGTCGTAGGGGCCGTACTTGCGGACCTTGCCCCAGGACTTGAACAGCTCATGACCTAGATAGGCTACCCGCGAGGCATCGTGGCCATTGAGACGGTGGTTGTCGCGCCCGCGCGACAAGGCCGACTTCGCCATGTCCAGGTTGACTACCTGCTCGGCACCGCCGGCAACCGCCGCCACGGAAAAACCACAGGTATAGGCGAACAGGTTGAGCACACGCTTGCCTGCGGCCTGCTCACGCACCCAGCGCCGGCCATAACGCATGTCGAGGAACAGGCCATTGTTCTGCCGCACGCCCAGATCGAGCAGGTAGGTCAAGCCGTCCTCGACCACCTCACGCTGCTGGCAGGGCTCGCCCAACAGCCACTGGCCCGGGCTGTCCGGCAGGTAGCGATGCTGGAGGAGAATGGCCTGACCGGTCCACTGCGCACGCTCAGCCAGCTGGCGCAGCATGGTTTCCAACTCGGCCAGCAGACCCTCCTCGGGCTCGCGGAACAGGGCGACCGACAACACGCCTTGCAACCAATCGACGGTGATCTGCTCGAGGCCAGGCCAGCAGCGGCCACGGCCATGGAACAGACGGCGGGTTTCAGTCGGAGCGGGATCGAGGGCGGCGAGCAGGTGCTGCTCGAGGGTGTGGATCGGCGAAGTCATGGGGGGTCGCAGGCAGATGAAAGAGCGCATTCTACCTGCAGCGGTCCTTCCGCGGGCAAGGTCGACTCACCCCTTCACCACAACCCGAGCAGGTCGCCACCACCACCCCTGCTGCATTCCTGCCGCCGCCAGCAGGATCAACCCCACCCCCAACCATTGCAAGGGCGCCAGGCGGTGTCCGAAAGCCACCCAGTCGACCAGGATCGCCGCGATCGGATAGATGAATGACAGCGCCCCGGTCAGCGCCGTGGGCAGGCGCTGGATGGCGCTGTACAACAGCACGTACATCAACCCGGTGTGCACCATTCCCAGGGTCACCAGGCTGGCTAGCGCCGAGGGTTCGCCCGGGAGGCCGCCTGACTTGACCCAGGGCGCGAGCAGCACCACGCCGGTGGCGACCTGGATCAGGGCGATCAGGTGTGGCGGTGTGCCTTGCAGGCGCTTGATGATCAATGCCGCCAGCGCATACAGAAATGCCGCACCCAGCGCCATGGCGATGCCCAACAGATAATCCTCGCCACTGGCCTGGCCAGCGCCATGGGCGCTGACGATCGCCAGCATGCCGAGAAACGCCACGCTCAGCCAGGTGACCTTGGCCACGGTGATCTTCTCGCCGAGAAACAACGCAGCCAGACCCACCAATATGAACGGCTGGACGTTGTATACCGCGGTACCAATGGCGATCGACGCCCGCGAATAAGATGCGAACAGCAGCACCCAGTTGCCGACGATGGCCGCCCCGCTGACCACCGCCCAGAGCAAGGCAGTGCGGCCGATCACGCCGACCTTGAGCAAACCGAACGCCGCGCAGATCACCAGCAAGGTGGCGGTGCCGAATACGCAGCGCCAGAACACCACCTCCAGCACCGGCTGGCCCGACACCAGCACGAACCAGCCGATGGTCCCGGAAATCAACATGGCGCCCACCATTTCAAGCGACCCCCGACGCAACGCACTGTCCATATCACACCTCCATTGTCGATGGACATAGTATGCAAAGGGTCGCCGCGCACGCTCCAGTGGATAAGCAAGGCGAAATGTCCGACTTGCCTTTACTATCAAGGCCAGATCCACCGATTACCTAACGAGGCACCTATGACCGACGCTATCGATCAACTGCTGATCAATGCCCTGATGGAAGACTCACGCCGCTCGCTCAAGGCGCTGGCGCAGATCAGTGGCCTCTCCGCCCCCAGCGTCAGCGAACGCCTGCGCCGCCTGGAGGAGCGCGGCGTGTTGCGCGGTTACACGGTGGAGGTGGACCCGCGCAGCTTCGGCTACCAGCTGCAGGCCATCGTGCGCATCCGCCCGTTGCCGGGCCAATTGCAGGAAGTGGAGCGCCAGATCATCGCGATTCCCGAGTTCACCGAGTGCGACAAGGTGACCGGTGAGGACTGCTTCATCGCCCGCTTGCATGTGCGCTCGATGGAGCAGCTCGACGCTTTGCTCGATCGTATCAATGTGCTCGCTGACACCAATACGGCGATCATCAAGAAGACGCCGGTAAGGCGGCGGCTGCCGCCGATGGGGTGAGCGTATGTCTGCACCGGCCGTTCGCGTGCAGACATATACGCCTATAAAATGTACACAAGAATGTCACCGTAAGTGCCATCTTTGTGTGCACTACTTGAATCGACGCCCCAATAGGTTACACATACCCCGCCTCTAAAGTTGACCTAACGATCAACTAATCAATCAAGACTGCCGAAGTAAGCGTCACCAATATCAATATTTTTTCTATATAAATCAAAGCATTAAATTTATAACACAGAAGATCCAGATCAACTTCCGCCCTCCAACCGTTACAACTGGCATGGAACTCGCTTTCTTGTCGCCGTGTTTTGTATACAAGTTGCGCAAAACATAAATACACAAGAACCCGCGGCGTCGGTCCAATACCGGCCGCCGCGCCCAGAACCCAGTGATGCAACGCCTGCACCGACGAGATGGCGAGCCCGTGCGCCAGCGCCCGCTCATCGCAGTCACACGCATCAGGAGCCTGCCGGAATGAGTACCAGTGTCGACCTTGCCCCTGAACTGTCCGTTGCCAGTAGCGATCCCACCGTCACCCTGAACCCAGCGCTCGAACTGAGCCCACGCCTGCACAACCGCGACCTCGCCCCGACCCGCATCGAAGGGCGTCGCTGGGGGCGCTACAGTATTTTCGCGCTGTGGACCAACGATGTGCACAACATCGCCAACTACTCCTTCGCCATGGGTCTGTTCGCCTTGGGCCTGGGCGGCTGGCAGATCTTGTTGTCATTGGCGATCGGCGCGGCGCTGGTGTACTTTTTCATGAACCTGTCCGGCTACATGGGCCAGAAGACCGGCGTGCCGTTCCCGGTGATCAGCCGTATCGCCTTCGGTATCCACGGCGCGCAATTGCCGGCTCTGATCCGCGCGATCATCGCCATCGCGTGGTTCGGCATCCAGACCTACCTGGCCTCGGTGGTGTTGCGCGTGCTACTGACCGCCGTCTGGCCGCAGCTGGCCCACTACGACCATAACGCCATCCTTGGCCTGTCGAGCCTGGGCTGGGTGTGCTTCGTGGCCATCTGGCTAGTGCAGTTGGTAATCCTCGCCTATGGCATGGAAATGGTCCGCCGCTACGAAGCCTTCGCCGGTCCGGTGATTCTGCTCACCGTCGCCAGCCTTGCAGTGTTCATGTACTTCCAGGCCGGCGCGCGCATCGCCTGGTCGGTGGCCGAACCACTGCGCGGTTACGAGATGTGGCGCAACATCTTTGCCGGCGGTGCACTGTGGTTGGCGATCTACGGCACCCTGGTGCTCAACTTCTGCGACTTCGCTCGCTCTTCGCCATGCCGCAAGACTATTCGCGTGGGCAATTTCTGGGGCCTGCCGGTGAACATCCTGGCGTTCGCGATGATCACCGTGGTGCTGTGTGGCGCGCAGTTCCAGATCGACGGCAAGGTCATCAGCAGCCCGACCGAAATCGTCGCCAGCATTCCCAATACCCTGTTCCTGGTGCTGGGCTGCCTGGCCTTCCTGATCGTCACCGTGGCGGTGAACATCATGGCCAACTTCGTCGCCCCGGCCTTCGTTCTCAGCAACCTCGCGCCACGCCACCTCAACTTCCGCCGCGCCGGGTTGATCAGCGCCACCGTGGCGGTGTTGATCCTGCCCTGGAACCTGTACAACAGCCCGCTGGTGATCGTGTATTTCCTATCCGGCCTGGGCGCCCTGCTCGGCCCGCTGTATGGGGTGATCATGGCTGACTACTGGTTGCTGCGCAAAGGCCGCATCAACGTGCCGGAACTCTACAGCGAGCACCCGGACGGCGCCTACCACTACAGCAAGGGCATCAACCTGCGCGCCATGGCCGCATTCGCCCCCGCCGCTCTGCTGGCCATCGTCCTGGCCCTGGTGCCCAACTTCCACGGCATCGCGCCGTTCTCCTGGCTGATCGGTGCCGGCATCGCTGCCGCGCTGTACCTGCTGATCGCGCCGCGTAACCGTGAATACCACGATGTCAGCGGCGAATGCATCGCTGTCGATCACCACAGTCACTGATCAAGGATTCAACTGCCCATGCGTATTCTGATTGCCAACGTCAACACCACCGAAGCCATCACCGAGGCCATCGCCGAGCAGGCGCGCAGCGTTGCCTCGCCCGGCACCGAGATCGTCGGCCTGACCCCTTGGTTCGGCGCCGAATCGGTGGAGGGCAACTTCGAAAGCTACCTGGCCGCCATCGCGGTCATGGACCGCGTGCTGGCCTACGAAGGCCCCTATGACGCGGTGATCCAGGCCGGCTATGGCGAGCACGGCCGCGAAGGCCTGCAGGAACTGCTCGACGTGCCGGTGGTGGACATCACCGACGCTGCCGCCAGCACCGCCATGTACCTGGGCCACGCCTACTCGGTGGTGACCACCCTGGACCGCACCGTGCCGCTGATCGAGGATCGCCTGAAGCTTTCCGGCCTGTACGACCGCTGCGCTTCGGTGCGTGCCAGTGGCCTGGCGGTGCTGGAACTGGAGGAAGACCCGCAACGGGCCGTACAGGCCATCGTCGAGCAGGCCGAGCGGGCGGTGCGCGACGACAAGGCCGAAGTCATCTGCCTGGGCTGTGGCGGCATGGCCGGGCTCGACGAGCAGATTCGCCAGCGTACCGGGGTGCCGGTGGTCGATGGTGTCAGCGCGGCGGTGACCATTGCCGAATCGCTGGTACGCCTGGGCCTGAGCACCTCGAAAGTGCGCACTTACGCCACGCCGCGCACGAAGAAAGTGCTGGGCTGGCCGATGCGCCTGGGTCGCTGAGGCGGCAGACTGGGCAGGTGTAGCTGGCGCAGGATGACCTGGCCTTCGGGCCAGGTCATGGACGGAGGGCGTTCCGGCTCTTTGCTATGCGACCGATCAGTCGTCACGGGTGAGCACTTCGAGCAGCTCAATCTCGAAGGTCAGTTCC
The DNA here is from genome assembly GCF_004357765.1 of Pseudomonas putida. GTDB lineage: Bacteria > Pseudomonadota > Gammaproteobacteria > Pseudomonadales > Pseudomonadaceae > Aquipseudomonas > Aquipseudomonas putida_U. The sequence continues at coordinate 11,360 of NZ_SMTE01000027.1, forward strand.
GAATTCGGCGGAATCGCTCCCACGCTGCGCTCGCCGTACCCCAAGTGCGCCGGTACCAGCAGTTTGCGCTTGCCGCCGACACGCATGCCCATCAGCCCTTGATCCCACCCCTTGATCACCCGACCGGTACCGATCACACACTGGAATGGCTTGCCGCGTGACCAAGACGAGTCGAACTCGCTGCCGTCGGCAAGCCAGCCGGTGTACTGGGTGGTGATAAGCGCGCCCTTGACGACGCTCTTGCCGTCGCCTTCGAGCACATCGATGATCTGCAGTTCGCCGCTCATGGGCCTCTCCAACGCTGATAACAAAGGGCGCCGTTTTCTCAGGAATGGACGATCTTGGCAAGCGCGCCGATCAGATGAACACGCTACCGCGCAGATACAGCGCGGCGCGCCCGCTGATGACGACCCGACCATTGCCTGGCACCTGGCACAGCAACTGCCCCTTGCGTGCCCCACCCTGCTCGCAGCTGAGTTCGGTCTTGCCCAGCCGCTGCGCCCACACCGGGGCCAGCGAGGTGTGCGCGGAGCCGGTGACCGGGTCTTCGTTGACTCCCACGTTAGGGCCGAACCAACGGGTCACGAAGTCGTAACCACGACCGGCAGCGGTCACTGCGATGCCGCGCACATCGAAGGTCGACAGCGCGACGAAATCGGGGGTGAGTGTATCCAACTGCGCAGCATCGTCGATGACCACGACATAATCGTCAGACCGGTACACGGCGAGCGCAGCATTCAGACCCAGTGCCTCCAGCAATCCTTGTGGGACCTCCACGACCTCGGGCTGCTTGGCCGGAAAGTCCATGGCCAGCAGGCCATTTGCATCTCGGCTGACGCGCAGTTCGCCACTGCGGGTATTGAAACGCAGCACCTCGGCCTGCTCACCCAACTGTTCGAACAGCACATAGGCCGAGGCCAGGGTGGCATGGCCGCACAGATCGACTTCCACCGCCGGCGTGAACCAGCGCAGGTCGAAGGTTTCACCATTACGCACGAAATACGCCGTCTCGGACAGGTTGTTCTCTTCGGCGATGCGCTGCAACAGATCGTCCGGCAGCCAGCTTTCGAGCGGGATCACCGCCGCCGGGTTGCCACCGAAGGGTTCGGCAGAGAAGGCATCGACCTGGAAGATTTCGAGTTGCATGGAAACACTCCTGAAAGCCCGGTCATTACCGGGCGAGAACGAAAGCGAAGGTCAGGCGCGCACGGGCGTGAGCACAGGCTCGCCGGCGAAGAATGCCTGCAGGTTGCGCAATACCAGGGCTACGGTGTCACGGGCGGCCTCTGGCGATTGGCCGGCGACATGCGGGGTGAGGACGGTATTGCCGAGGACCTTGAGGTTGTCGGGCACGGCGGGTTCGTCATCGAACACATCCAGCGCTGCGCCGGCGATCAGGCCTCGCTCCAACGCGGCCACCAAGGCCTGAGTGTCGACCACGCTGGCCCGGGCGATATTCACCAGGTAGCCCTCGGCCCCAAGGGCCTCGAGCACCTTGGCGTCGACCAGGTGATGGGTAGCGGCGCCGCCAGGGGTAGCGACGACCAGGATATCGACGGCATCGGCCAGGTGCAGCGGGCTGTCATACCAGGTGTAGGGCAGCTCCTGACGTGGGGTGCGGCTGTGATAACTGATGTTCATGTCGAATCCCAGGCTGGCGCGCTTGGCGATCGCCTGGCCGACTGCGCCCAAGCCGAGCAGGCCCAGACGCTTGCCACTGACCGAGGGGCTGATGACACGGTTCCATTCGCCACGACGGGTGCTGGCATCGGCCCGCGGGATATCACGCAGCAAGGCCAGGAGGATGGCCAGGGTATGATCGGCGACCGTGGCGGCGTTGGCGCCCGCGCCATTAGTGACGACGATGCCACGGGCTGCAGCGGCGGCCAGGTCGACCTGCTCGTAGCCTGCTCCGATCACACAGATGATCCGCAGCTGCGGCAGCGCGTCGATCTCGCCAGCAGTCAGGCCCAGCGGGCCGCGGGTCAGCACGGCGTCGATCTCGCCGGCATGGCGCTGGATGGCGTCGGCGCGCAGCGCAGGGGATGGCGCACGGATCAACCGATAACCGGCCTGCTCAAGCATCGGCAGGTAGTCGTCGACCGTTTCCACCAACACCAGGACTGTCTTGCTCATGCCACCTCCGAGTCAATTCGAGGGGACATTATGCGCAATGGGTGGCCAGTACAGTCAAACGATAAATTGGGGATTAACTGTACTGTATGGGTTGTTTGGAGGGTGGCGAGAGGGTGATGTTGGATTCGAAATCGAGCGCCGCCCGCGCGGCGCTCGATTTATGCGCCACTGCAATTACCAAGCGCCCCCAGCAAGCACCACACTCACTGCGCAAACGCCCGCCCCAATCCTCCGGGCACACCACTGCTGTCGGTCTCTTCCCAAGGCCCATCCGGACTCAGCGACCAACTCCAGCCATTGTCATAACGGTAATACGTGCGCTGACGGTAGAAGACGTTGTTCTTCTTCTCCAACACATACACCCCAAGCTTCGGATCCCAATGGCTGGCGCCCCCCGGTGGCGGGGCAAAGCTGGCCGAGGTCCGCGGCATCGGTTTGGGAATCGCCGCTGGCTTGCTCGGCTGGGTCGATGGCTGGCCACCTGGCAACGGTTTGACCACCGGCCCCTTGTGTGGCGGCACCGTCTCGATCGGCGGTGCCGGCCGCTCGTAAGGCTCATAGGTGGTACATGCGGACAATCCCATAGCCACGGCAATCAGGGTCAAGCGTAGGGTGGTGTGCATGATCGTTTTCTCTTACCGGTCGGGACTGTCGATGATCAGCTGTTGCTGGGCCTGGGTGGACGTTGCCAGCGGCGCGCCCTGGCCAATCCACTCACCCTGGGTCGGCTGGCCTGCGCGCGAGACACGGGCAACCAGTTGGACTTGTGCGAAGTCCGACAGTTTCATCTGCGGCATCATCGCATCGGCATCGGACAACTCGACTTCGATCGGCAGTTGCGCCACGGTCACCCGCTTGGCCGCCAGGGGCATCGGCGGGCCATTGCTGGCGCGGGCGAAGATGAACACGGTGTCGTCAGGCTTGACCTTGTCCTTGAGCGCCGCCGCCAGCTCCACCCGCACCTTCAGACGCGCGGCGACCGGGGCAGCAGGCTTGGCGACTTTGCCGCCCAGGCGCTCGGCGGCGCGGTCGATTCCTCCCTGCAAGGCCGCCCGCGAGGCGTCGCCCTCGGGCAACAGCACCAGCAGGCGGTTCCAGTAGTCGATCGCCTCCTGGTAGCGCTCCCCCTCGAAAGCGGCGATGCCACGCAGACCGAGGCTGGTGACTTCCTTCGGATCGGCCTTCAATGCTTCATCGGTCAGCCCCTGTATCTGCTCGCTCCACTGCTTGTCAGCCGCGAAATACAAAGCCTGCGCCCATTGCCCCAGCAGTTCGGGCTGGCGACCGGCCATGGCCACGGCGCGCTCGAAAGTACGCGCGGCATCGGCGGGACGCTGCTCGGCCATGTAGGCACGTCCGAGGAAGTACACGGCTTCGGCGGAGTCCGGCTGGGCCTTGACGACACGCTCCAGGCGCGAGGTCATTTCTTCCATGGTTTTCGGTGCGGCGGCGAATTCCTGGGTCAGCTCGACCTTGTCGGCTGCACCGAAGTGCAGGTACAACCCCAGCGCCAGCAACGGCACCAACCCTGCCGCCAGGAGCGGCAGGGCCTTGCCCAGGTGCCCCTGGCGCAGTGGCTCGGCACCCTCGGTGTCGGCCAGCAGTTCACGGGCGGCTTCGTCGCGGCCTTTGGCCAATTGCGCCTCGTCGAGCACGCCAGCGGCCTGCTGGGCCGCCAGTTCGCCGACACGCTCCTGATACAAGGCAACGTTCAGGGCGGTGCGGTCTTCTTCCTGCTGGCGGTTGCGCCCACGCAGGATCGGGATCAACAGAAAGCCGAGAGCAGCGAGCAGCAGCAGGCCCGCACTAAGCCAGAATTCAATCATGGGTCTGTTCTTTTTCCAGCAGTTTGGCGAGACGCTCGCGTTCGTCGTCGGAGAGGGCCTGGCGACCTGGCATGGCCGCCCCACGGCGGCGCCGCACGATCACCGCCAGTACCACGAAGCCCGCGGCCAGAAGCAGGCCGGGACCGAACCAGAGCAACCAGGTACGGCTGCTGAGTGCCGGTTTGTAACGGACGAAGTCGCCATAGCGATCGACCATGAAATCGACGATCTGCTGATTGCTCTGGCCCTCGCCGAGCATGCGGAAGATCTCCCGGCGCAGGTCGGCGGCGATGGGCGCATTGGAGTCGGCGATGTCCTGGTTCTGGCACTTGGGGCAGCGCAGTTCCTTGGTCAGCGCCTGGTAGCGCTCGCGCTCGGCCTCGTCGCGAAATTGATAGGTGTCGATAGCGGCCTGGGCCACGCCGACCAGACTCAGGCCGAGCAGCACCGCTGCCAACCAGCGCTTCATGGCTGAGCCTCATCGACCAGCCCTTGGTACAGCGGCGCCAATTGTTCGCGCCAGACGGTCGCATCGACCACGCCGACGTGCTTGTAGCGAATGATGCCCTTGGCATCGATGAGGAAAGTTTCCGGCGCGCCGTAGACCCCGAGGTCCAGGCCGAGGGATCCTTGCTCGTCACGGATGTTCAACTGGTAAGGATTGTGAAACTCGGCCAGCCACTTGAGGGCAGCGGCATTGTCATCCTTGTAGCTCACGCCGTGGATCACCACGCCCTGCTCGGCCAGTCGATTCAGGTACGGGTGCTCGACCTTGCACGACGGGCACCAGGTGCCCCACACGTTGACCAGCGCCGGGCGACCGAGCAGATCGGCCTGGGTCAGGGTCCGATCGCCCTCGACCGAAGCCAGGGAAAAGGCCGGGAACGGCTTGCCGATCATTGCCGACGGCAGCTCGTCGGGCTTGAGGAACAACCCTTTGTAGAGAAACACCGCCACCAGCAGGAACACCGCCAGTGGCAACACCATGATCCAACGCTTCATGCAGCTGCTCCAGACACGCCCAGGGCCTCACGCACCCGGGTCTTGACCTTGACGCGGTAGCGTCGGTCGAGGGCCGCCAGCAATCCACCCAGGCCGGTCAGCAGACCGCCCAGCCAGATCCAGCGGACATACGGCTTGATGTGCACACGCACGGCCCAGGCGCCATTCTCCAGCGGCTCGCCGAGGGCCACGTACAGGTCACGGGTGAAGCCTGCGTCGATACCGGCCTCGGTCATCATCGACTGCTGCACGGTATACAGGCGCTTCTCCGGGTGCAGGATGGTCACTTCGCGGCCGTCGCGGGTCACCACGATGGTGCCCTTGTCGGAAATGAAGTTCGGCCCCTCGAAGTGCTTGGCGCCCTGGAACTGGAACTGATAGCCGCCCAGTTCGACGCTCTCGCCCGGCGCCATGCGCAGGTCGCGCTCGGCGCTGTTATTGCTCGACAGCACCACGCCCAGGGCGCACACCGCCAGTCCCAGGTGCGCCAGCTGCATGCCCCAGTAACTGCGGGTCAGACCGCGCGCGCCTTTGGCCAGACCCTTGTGACGGGTCTTGTCGAGGATATCGCGCACGCCACCGAGCACTACCCAGGCGGCCAAGGCGAAGACGCTCAGGGTCGGCCAGTCGAAGTCGTCGACGATGAAGCCCGCCACCGGCGCCAGCACCACACTGGCGACCAGTACCGGGGTCAGCATGCTCGCCAGCCACTTGCCTGGGGTGTCCTTCCAGCGCACCACCACGCCGATGCCCAGCACCACCATCAGCAGCGCCATCAGCGGCAGGAACAACGCATCGAAATAAGGCGGGCCGACCGATAGCTTGGCCCCGGTCAGCGCATCGAGTACCAGCGGGTAGAGAGTACCGAGCAGGATCATCGAAGCCGCTACCACCAGCACCAGGTTGTTGGCCAGCAGCAGCGTTTCGCGCGACCACAGGGCAAAGCCGACCTGGCTCTTGACCACCGGCGCGCGCAGGGCGAACAGGGTCAGCGAGCCACCGACCACGAACAGCAGGAAGATCAGGATGAACACCCCACGCGACGGATCGGCGGCGAAGGCGTGCACCGAGGTCAGCACCCCGGAACGGACCAGGAAGGTGCCGAGCAGGCTCAGGGAGAAGGCGGCGATCGCCAGCAGCACGGTCCAGCTCTTGAACACGCCGCGCTTCTCGGTCACTGCCAGCGAATGAATCAGCGCAGTGCCCACCAGCCAGGGCATGAACGAGGCGTTTTCCACCGGGTCCCAGAACCACCAGCCGCCCCAGCCCAGTTCGTAGTAGGCCCACCAGGAACCCAAGGTGATCCCCACCCCGAGAAACGCCCAGGCGACGATAGTCCAAGGCCGCGACCAACGGGCCCAGGCTGCGTCGAGGCGTCCGCCGAGCAATGCGGCGATGGCAAAGGCGAACGCCACCGAAAAGCCCACATAGCCCATGTACAGCATCGGTGGGTGGACGATCAGGCCGAAGTCCTGCAGCAACGGGTTGAGGTCACGGCCATCGCCCGGTACCTGCGGCAGCAGGCGCTGGAAGGGGTTGGAAGTGATGATCAGGAAGCTCAGGAAGCCCACGCTGATCATGCCCATCACCGCCAGTACCCGCGCCAGCATCACTTGCGGCAACTGCCGGGAAAAGACCGACACGGCGAAGGTCCAGCCACCGAGGATCAACGCCCAGAGCAGCAGCGAACCCTCATGCGCGCCCCACACGGCGCTGAACTTGTAGTACCAGGGCAAGGCGCTGTTGGAGTTGCTGGCTACATAGGCGACCGAGAAATTGTCGGTCATGAAGGCATGGGTCAGACAGGCGAAGGCAAACGCCAGAAAGGCGAATTGCCCCCAGGCCGCAGGCCGGGCCAGGCTCATCCACAAGCTATCGCCGCGCCAGGCGCCGAGCAGTGGCACGGTGGCCTGCACGGCAGCGAAGCAGATCGCCAGAATCATTGCCAGTTGGCCGAGTTCGGGCACCATCAACGCTGCGTTCATGGCTTGACCTCCCCAGTGGTAGCAGCCTGGCCACTTTCCTTGAGCGCCTTGCTGACTTCCGGCGGCATGTACTTCTCGTCGTGCTTGGCCAGCACCTCGTCAGCCACCACCACGCCCTCGGCGTTGAGCTTGCCCAGGGCGACGATGCCCTGCCCTTCGCGGAACAGGTCGGGGAGAATACCGCGGTAGGTGATCGGCACCGACTTGTTGAAATCGGTGACCACGAAACGGACGTCGAGCGAGTCGCCCGAGCGCTGCACCGAGCCCTTCTCGACCATGCCGCCAGCGCGAATGCGCGTGTCCAGCGGCGCCTCGCCATTGGCGATCTGGGTGGGGGTATAGAACAGGTTGATGTTCTGTTGCAGGGCGCTCAAGGCAAAACCGACGGCGATCGCGACCCCGACCAGCAGGCCGAGGATCAGCAACAGGCGTTTCTTGCGCTGCGGATTCACTGGTTGTTCTCCCGGCGCAGGCGACGCGCCTCTTCTTGCAAGTAGCGGCGGCGGGCCAACAGCGGCGCAGCGACATTGATCGCCAGGACCGCCAGGCAGATGCCATAGGCGGTCCAGACATACAGGCCATGGTGACCCATGGCAACGAAGTCGGCGAATGAAGCAAATTTCATCGTGCGGCCCTCCGCCCCAGGCTGTTCAAGACTTCTTCCCTGACCCAGCTGGCGCGTGCTTCGCGCTTGAGCACTTCCAGACGCATGCGCAACAACAGTACCGCGCCGAAGAAGCAATAGAAGCCCAGCGCCGTGCACAGCAGCGGCAACCACATCTCGGCCGGCATCGCAGGCTTCTCGGTAAGGGTGAAAGTGGCCCCCTGGTGCAGGGTGTTCCACCACTCCACCGAGTACTTGATGATCGGAATGTTCACCACACCGACGATCGCCAGCACGGCACAGGCCTTGGCCGCGCTGTCGCGGTTACTGATGGCCTGGCCGAGGGCGATGATGCCGAAGTACAGGAACAGCAGGATCAGCATGGAGGTCAGGCGTGCATCCCAGACCCACCAGCTCCCCCAGGTCGGCTTGCCCCAGATGGCCCCGGTGACCAGCGCCACGGTGGTCATCCAGGCGCCGATGGGGGCCGCGCATTGCAAGGCGACGTCGGCCAGCTTCATCTTCCACACCAGCCCCACCGCCCCGGCCACCGCCAGCAGCACATAGCAGGACTGCGCCAGCATCGCCGCCGGCACATGGATGTAGATGATGCGGAAACTATTGCCCTGCTGGTAATCCTGCGGGGCGAAGGCCAAGCCCCAGACCACTCCGGTCACCAGCAGGAGCAAGGCGGAAACCGCCAGCCAAGGCAGCAGGCGACCACTGATGGCATAGAACCATTTCGGCGAGCCCAGTTTGTGGAACCACGTCCAGCTTATTTTCATCAGGTACATCCAGGGTATTAGCCGGGCTTGGAAGCCCGGGACTCGTTATTCGCCAACGCTGATCTTCAGCCCGGCCGCTATCGCAAATGGCGCCAGGGTCACCGCCAGGGCAGTCAGGCTGGCCAGCCACAGCAAATGGCCGGTTGCCGGCATATTCTGCAGTGCCGCTTGCAACGCGCCACTGCCCAGGATCAATACAGGGATATACAACGGCAGGATCAACAACGCCAGCAGCAAGCCGCCTCGCTTCAGACCGACCGTCAACGCCGCACCGACCGCCCCCAGCAGGCTCAACACCGGCGTGCCCAGCAACAGGGAACCGAGCAACACCGGCAGACAATGACTCGGCAGACCCAGCATCAAGGCCAGCAGTGGCGCCAACAATACCAGCGCCAGCCCGGAAAAGATCCAGTGCGCCAACACCTTGGCCAGTACCAGCATGGCCAACGGGTGCGGCGACAGCACCCACTGCTCGAGCGAGCCATCCTCGAAATCGCTGCGGAACAGGCCATCGAGGGACAGGAGCACCGCCAGCAATGCGGCGACCCACACCAGGCCCGGCGACAATGTTTGCAACAATTGGCTTTCCGGTCCCACCGCCAACGGGAACAACGCGACGACGATGGCAAAGAACACCAGCGGATTGGCAAGCTCCGCAGGACGGCGGAACAGCAGGCGCGCCTCGCGCCGCAGCAACAGGATGAATACGCTCATGCCGCCCACTGTCCCAGGTTGAGTTCGCGGTAGCCCAAGGCTTTGCGCTCGAGGGTATGGTGGGTGGTCAGGACCACTGTACCGCCCCGCTCGCAATGGGCTGCCAGGTGTGCCTCGAGCTGGGCCACGCCTTGCTTGTCGAGGGCAGTGAAAGGTTCGTCGAGAATCCACAGTGGCGGGCTGTCCAGGTACAGGCGCGCCAGCGCCACCCGACGCTGCTGGCCAGCGGACAGGGTATGGCAGGGTACGTCCTCGAATCCACGCAGGCCGACCGCCGCCAACGCCGCCCAGATCGCGTCGCGATCGGCAGGCTGATGCAGGGCGCACAGCCAGGTGAGGTTCTCCTCGGCGGTGAGCAGGTCCTTGATGCCAGCGGCGTGGCCGATCCACAGCAGGATGCTGGCCAGGACATGGCGCTGCTCGGCCAATGGCCGACCGCCCAACAGGATCTGCCCGGCGGTCGGTTGCATCAGCCCGGCCAGCAGTCGCAGCAGGCTGGTCTTGCCGCTGCCGTTGGGGCCACTGATCTGCAGCATGTCGCCGGGGCGCAGTTCGAAATCCAGATGCTCGAACAGCAGACGCCAGTCGCGCTCGCAGGCCAGGCCCACGGCTTGAAGGTGAAGGGTCACGGATTCGCCTTATGCAGTGTGTGTCTCAAGTCGCCCAGCGCCCTGCCGTTATACTGGCAATGGCTGGCGGCCGGGCATTATTACATGTGCGGCCACGCTGCCAAGAGGCGGGTTCGACAGGTTGTATACAATACATGACTGAAATCAATAGTGTCGGCGCACAAACCGCCCTCAACCCGCAGGTGATCAAGGCGGCGCTGACCAGTGAACTGCTCAGCCTGACCCAGGCGCAGCCGGGCTTGCTCAAGCCAGGGGAAACCGCCCAGGCCGAGGTCCTGACCCTGCGGCAGAACGGCAGCGAGTTCCTCCTGGTATTGCGCCTGGCCCAAGCCAACGGCACCCTGACCCAGCTACAGGCCACCTCCAGCCAGCCGTTTGCCCAGGGCAGCCTGGTCACCGTCAGCCAACCTGACAGCAACCGCCTGGCGGTGCTGGTACAACAGGCCCACGGCAGCAATGTCGCGACCCTCACCCAACTGGACACCGCCAAGGTCCCCCTCGGCACCCTGCTGCAGGGCAAGGTCCTGACCAGCCAGCCATTGTCCCAGGCAACTGGCGAAGCCACCGGTTTCCGCTCGCTGGTGACCCTGCTCAATACGGCCCAGGCCGGCGCTACCCTGACCATCGACAGCCCACGGCCATTGCCCTTGGGCAGCTTGCTCAGCGCGCTGGTGCAGGGCGACCAGTCGCTGCGCTTCGTGCCACTGAGCGGGCGCCAGGAGCAACTCGACATCGCTCAGCAACTGCTGACCCAGCAGGGACGCCAGGCGTCGTTACCCAGCCTGCTCGGCGGCCTCCAGCAGATTGCCAACAGCCCTCAGGCCAACGGCGAGCTGCGTGGCGCCGCCGCCAACCTGCTGGACAACCTGCCCAATGCGCGGCAGCTTGGCGATGCCAAGACACTCGTGCAGGCCTTGAACAACAGCGGCGCGTTTCTCGAAGCCAAGTTGCTCGGCGGCCTGGGCGCCGGCGTGGCCACCGACTTCAAGGCACAGTTGGTGCGTCTGGTGGCCCTGGCTTCAGCCAACGCCCCGGGCAGCCCCGCCGTGGCCGCGAGCACCCTGGCCCAGGCCCTGCCTGCCATGACTCGCAGCGCCCTGGGGCTGCTCGACCGGGTCAGCCCCCGGCAACAGCCGGGTACCTTTCCGTTACCGACCCGGCTGCTCCAGGCCCTGGAAGACGAAGGCGATCTGCAGCAGTTGCTGCGCCTGGCCAGCGCAGCCATTTCGCGACTGCAGAGCCACGCCCTGAGCAGCCTGCAACAGTCCGGCACGCTGGAGAGCGGCAACCTGCAGACCACCTGGCAGACCGAGATCCCCGTGCGCCATGGCCAGGACTTCATCCCTCTGCAGGTGAAACTGCAACGCGAAGAAACCCCGCAGCAACAGGCCGACCGCGAGTCCGGAGCGAAGGACCCGATGCAGGCGCTGTGGCGCATCGAACTGGCCATCGACCTGGCACCACTGGGGCCGTTGCAGGTTCAGGCGCAACTCAATCAGGGCCGACTGTCGGGCCAGTTATGGGCCGAACGCGAGCCCACTGCCCGCCTGATCGACCGTCATCTTGGCAGTCTGCGCGAGCGCCTGCTGGACCGCGGCCTGGACGTGGGCGACCTGGAGTGCCACCCCGGCACTCCTCCCCAGGGCCCACGCACCCGGGTGGAACAACGCTGGGTGGACGAGAACGCTTGACATCCTCCCCGCCCTAAAGAACGGGAATTCCTACAGGTAGACGGCCATGCCCGACCGCGAGAATGTTCCTCGCCGCGTTAATGTCGCGGTCATGAGTGACACCACACTCACAAGTCCATTCTCTTATTCCAAGGCCGGTCCTACCTTTCGGACTACTGGGCGGGAGTGCGCCGCAATGCGAACAGACTTGGGTGGTGTACGCTTCGTTGACTTCACGAAAAACGATGCCTGCGCTATCGCACTTGTAAGACAGCATCGTTTTCAACATGCCCCACCCGGCGTCGTGCACCGACTTGGCCATTCTGGTCTTAGCCAACGCTTTGGGCTTGACGTTGCCAACAACGATCAGCCCGCACCGCTGCACAAGTGCGGTGCTGAATTTGTGAAGTGCATCCTTGCGACGGTTGGCGATCTTGGCGTGGATGGCTCGCGCGCGGGTTTTCTTGCCGGCACGCTGGGCAATGGCCAACTTGCCTTCAAGGTCGCGGTAGAACCGCCCAGCCTCGAGGGCGCTGCCATCGCTACAGGTGGCCGTGGTTTTCAACCCAAGGTCGATACCGATTTCATCCTGCCCGGCTGGGCAAGTACGTTCGACCTCAACACACACGTTGAAGTACCAACGGCCACGAGCATCTTCGCTAAAG
>NZ_SMTE01000028.1 GCF_004357765.1 Pseudomonas putida
AAGGAGTTTTTCGTTCCGACTGCGTTGGAAGTGGTGCGCATTATAAGGGGATTCGAAACGGCGTCAACACCTATTTTCAAGAAAATCAGATATTTAAGGAAATGGACCGTATTGAGCCCACCCCAGGCGTGTCACGACCTTTCCAGCGACTACTCCTCCCCCGCAACTATTCCCGCCACAGTCGATCTGTAGAGAAACCACCCCACCAGAGCGTGACGACCATGAGCGATACGCAAAACGAGAAGACCCCCGGCCTATCGCCGGACGAAGAATTGGAAGTCGACCACAATCAGCCCCCTCGCGCCGCCCTGTTGCACGAGATCATTCGCACCCAGGGCGACCATGAACTGGAGCGTACGGTCGCCGCCCTGGCGCTTTCGGCAATCGCCGCGGGCCTGACCATGGGCCTGTCCTTCATGGCGATGGGCCTGTTCTACTCACGCCTGCCGGATGCAGAAAGTGCCCACGTCATCGCCAGCCTCGGCTACAGCGCAGGTTTCCTGGCTGTGATCCTGGCTCGTCAGCAGCTGTTCACCGAAAATACCCTGACCGCCGTACTGCCTGTGATGACCTCCCCCACCCTGCACAATCTCGGACGTTTGCTGCGGCTATGGGGCATCGTGCTAGTCGGTAACCTGGTCGGCACCTTACTGGTCGCATGGGTCATGCTTGAACTGCCGATTTTCGACAGCAAGACCGACGTCGCCTTCCTCGAGATAGGGCGCAAGGTCATGACCAACGACATGACGCAGATGCTCGCCAAGGGCATCGTCTCGGGCTGGATGATCGCGACCATGGTCTGGATGATTCCGTCCATGGAGGAGGCCAAGATCTGGATCATCCTGATGATCACCTATCTGATGGCCCTCGGCGAGTTCACCCACATCATCGTGGGCTCGGTTGAAGTCTCCTATCTGGTCTGGGCCGGAGAAGAGACCTGGTCGCGTTTCTGGATGACGTTCGCCCTACCCACCCTGGTCGGTAATATCATCGGCGGCAGTTGCATCTTCGCGTTGATCAGCCATGCACAGGTCCGCGGCGACAGCGGCAAACCGCCGTCGCAACTATTAAAGGAAGACAAACGTTCCCAGCCGTGACCCGTCAGCGCATGACCACCTGGCGTTCGCGCTCCTGGTCGCGCTGGCGCAGGGGCGCAGGCTGCCACCAGTTCTGTCCGGCGTGCGGCGAGTCCAGGCTCACCCGCTCGCCCATCTGTGGGGTGCAAAGGTGCACCCGGGCTTCCTGACTCAAGGCGAGGATACGTTCGAACGGCTCCTGCCAGCCATGGATGGACAAATCGAAGGTGCCGTTGTGGATGGGTAACAGCCAGCGCCCGCGCAAGTCGAGGTGAGCCTGGAGGCTTTGCTCGGGCTGCATGTGCACGCTGGGCCATGCCACGTTGTAAGCGCCCGTCTCGATCAAGGTGAGGTCGAACGGGCCGAAACGCTCGCCGATCTGACGGAAACCGTCGAAATAACCGGTGTCACCACTGAAGAACAATCGCATCTGGTCGTCGATCATGACCCACGATGCCCACAGTGTTCGATTGCTGTCGAACAGTCCACGGCCTGAAAAGTGCTGGGCCGGCGTAGCGATGAAGCGTATGCCTCCCACCTCTGCTTCCTGCCACCAATCCAGCTGAGTGACCTTGTCGCGCGGCACTCCCCAGCCGGTGAGCACGTCTCCTACGCCCAATGGGGTCAGAAAGCGCTCGGTTCTGTCAGCCAACTGCCGAATCGCCGATTCGTCCAGATGATCGTAGTGGTCATGGGACAGAATCACCGCCGCCAGGGGCGGCACATCGTCCAGATCCAGGGGCGGCGCATGGAAGCGCAACGGACCCGCCCACTGGACAGGCGAAGCACGTTCGGCGAACACCGGATCGGTCATGTAGAAGCGCCCGCGCAGCTTCAGCAACATCGTCGAATGTCCCAGGCGCCACAGGCTGCGGTCAGGCGCATCAAGCACCTGCTGGGGCGTCATGGCATGGACGCGGATCGGCGCGGCAGGTCGGGTCTCGGGCGGTTTGCGCAGCAGCAAGTACTTGAGCCCGATCCGCAGTTTCTTCAGCATCCCATCACGGGGTTGCACCACCTGATTGTGGAACCGTCCGTCGCGCTGCGGTGCCGGCTCGCCAGCGAGGTTAGCCATGGGGGTCATGAGCAGCCACACTCCAATCAGCAAGAAAGCCTTCATGTTACCCCACAGTGATCGCTCCAACCGTGAAATGGCCTGCAAGGCCAGTTTTCGTTCAGTTCTGACTGTTCGACAATATTCACCTGATTTATGCGATGAACGGCGCCTCTACGGAAGAACGACGAACATGATGGACAACCGCACCGGAAAAGGGCTTTCCTTCGTCAAGCGGATCTACCTGCCCCGCATCATCGGCTTGGGCATCGGTCTGTTCAGCGTCATCGCGGCGGTACAGCCCTTGGCCCCCCCGGCTTGGGTATGGGCACTGATGTTGTTCAATGGCTTGGTGTGGCCGCATGTTGCCTATCACTGGGCGCTGCGCTCGCGCAGCCCCTACCAGGCAGAGCAACGCAACCTGGTTCTCGATTCTCTGCTGGGTGGATTCTGGACCGCGACCATGCAGTTCAATTTGCTGCCAAGCGTCACCGTTTTATCGATGATGACCATGAACAATGTCGCCGCTGGCGGCAAACGCCTGGTCTTGCGCGGCGCATTGGCCCAACTGGCGGGCATGCTGCTGTCGATAGCGCTGTTCGGATTCCACCTGCAACTCGATGCCACGCCTTTGCAGGTGTATGCGTGCCTGCCGATGTTGACGCTGTATCCCCTGGCCCTGGGGCTGGTCTGCTACAAACTGGCCATCAAGCTGGCTGAGCACAAACGCAAGCTGCGCGAGCTGAGCCTCACCGACAGCCTGACCAGGCTGCTCAACCATGGCGCCTGGAAGGACCTGCTGCTGGTCAGATTCCAGATCTGCAGACAACAGCAGCTGTCGGCGGTGATCGCGCTTATCGACATCGACCACTTCAAGTCCATCAATGACACTTTCGGCCATGTGGTCGGCGATGGCGTGCTGCGCCAAATGAGCGAGGAACTCAGACGACACTTGCGTGAAGGAGATCAGGCCGGGCGCTACGGCGGCGATGAGTTCTGCGTGATCCTGCCCGGCACCGATGAATCCCAGGCGTGCCAAGCCATGGAACGCTTGCGCGAGCAAGTGGCTGCCTACCGCCACCCCCAACTGCCGCACCTGCGCATCAGCCTCAGCATCGGCCTCGCGGCGTTCCATGCCGACCTCGAGACACCGGAGCATTGGCTCCAGCAGGCAGACCTGGCGCTGTATGCCGCCAAGCATCAAGGCCGAGACCAGGTCACCTTCACCCAAGGGGGAGCCGCTACGCTGAAGCTGGCCTACCCCGACTGAATTCCCGTTCGGGCCGTCAGCGCAGGCAACGCTCGGCAACGATCTCAGGCAGGTCAGTACGTTGCAGATAGATGCGCAGCGGTTCGGTGATCTGCAGGCGGTCGTCTACCCGCTGCTGCAGCAGCAGCCCCAAGCGCTGGCGACACAGGCTCATGCGCGCCCCGACAACGGGCCGCCAGACGAATTCGCTACACGGGGTAATGCTGTCGTCGGCCACGTCCATGCCGAACGCGTCCTCGGAAAATCGCACGATATGCTCGCCGCGCTTGCCATGAAAACCGACGAAGCCCTGAAGCTGGTCGGCTGCGCTGCAGATATCCTGGGATGTGATGGCCATGGCGTAACCTCGCAATGAATTCGGAAGTGACGCACGCCAGGCAATGAGCGGTCGCCTCTGACGGACAACGCGCCGGACAAGCCTAACGTAACTACCAAACCAACCGCCAAGGTTTTCGTTCATCGGCCCGCAGGGCCGCTAGACTGAAATGTCTACCTTGTTCGTCGTCAACACCGGGACCGTTCATGACCGACGCCATCACTACCGATATCGCCACCATCGGTCGAATCAATGCAGTGCCCGCCCTTCTGCAGGTCATTTGCGAAACCACCGGGATGCGCTTCGCTGCCGTGGCCAGGGTCACCGACGTCAGTTGGACCGCCTGCGCGGTGCTCGACACCCTGGGCTTCGGCCTCGCCGTGGGCGGTGAACTGGATGTCACCAGCACGCTGTGCCATGAGATTTACGGCACACGCCGCACCATCGTGATCGACAAGGCCAGCGAGGATGAAACCTACTGCCAGCATCACACGCCACGCATCTATCGCTTCGAAAGCTACATTTCGGTGCCGGTCCTGCGGACCGATGGCCGCTTCTTCGGCACCATCTGCGCGCTCGACCCCAACCCTGCGCCGCTCAAGGGCAGCCCGATACAACCGATGATGGAGGCCTTCGCCCGCTTGCTCTCGCTGCAGATCGAAAGCGAGGAGAACGCCCAGCGCACCGAGCGGGCCTTGCGTGAGGAACGGGCCATGGCCGAGGTTCGCGAGCAGTTCATCGCCGTGCTTGGCCACGACCTGCGCAACCCGCTGTTCGCCATCACCGCCGGTGCCGAACTGCTGGCCCAGCGTCTACCGGACGACAAGAACCGCGCCATCGCACGTCATATCCACACCTGCGGACGCCGAGGCTCGCAGTTGGTCCGTGACATGCTGGACTTCGCCCGAGGGCGGCTAGGCGATGGCATCCCGCTCAACCTAAGGCCCTGCCCAGACCTGGCAGAGGGGCTCAGGCACGTCGCTTCGGAACTGCAACGGGTGCACCCACAGCGGCAGATCATCCTCGACCTCGGCGAGATCGGTGGGTTGTTATGCGACCGGGAACGCATTGGGCAGTTGCTTTCCAACCTCATCGCCAATGCCTTGACCCATGGCGACCCGGCGGGTCCTGTGACGGTCCGTGCCGACGTTCGCGAAGAGGAATTCGTGCTCAGTGTGCACAATCACGGCGAGCCGATTGCCGCAGCGACCCTCGACCTGCTGTTTCAGCCTTTCTCCCGTCCAGTATCGGAAACGCCGCGTCAAGGCCTCGGACTGGGCTTGTACATCGCCAATCAAATCGCTCTTTCCCACGGCGGGCGCATGGAAGTGCAGTCCAGCGAATCGGACGGCACGCTGTTCAGCTTTCACCTGCCGGTCGATCGCTCTGCGTCAGGCATCGTGTGACAGCCGGGGCCGAGGTCAACGCCCGACCTGGTCGTCGTGCACCTGCACACTGGCGGTCATTCCGGCACTCAGGGTTACCCCGGCGGGGATCTCGTCGAGACTGATCCGCACCGGTATGCGTTGGGCCAGACGCACCCAGTTGAAGGTTGGCTCGACCTCCGGGAGCAATTGGCTATCCGGGTTACTGTTGCTGTCGGTGATCCCGCGGCCGATGCTCTCGACGTGCCCGGGGATCGCCTCGCCGGCGCCCATCAGCCAGATCTTCACGCTATCGCCCTCGCGAATCCTGGGCAGCTTGGTTTCCTCGAAGTAGGCCTGGATGTAGAACGTTGCATCATCGACCAATGCCATCACCGATTCGCCGGTATTGACGTAGTTGCCTTGGGCCAGACGCAAGTTGGTGATGTGGCCGTCGCGTGGCGCCCGGACCTCGCTGCGCTGCAGGTTGATCTGCGCCACCTGGAGCAGCGCCTTGGCCTCGTCCAGTTCGCCGCGGGCAATGGCCGCGTTGATCTGCGCGTTCTCGCGCAGCTCGGCGCTGATTGCCTCCGGCCCGAGCGCTGTCCGCCGCGCGGCCTCGCGTTCACGCAGACGCAATTGTTGCGAGCGGGTCTCGGCCACTGCCTTGGCCTGGTCGAAGGCTGCCTGGAAGCGCTCGCGGTCGATGCTCATCAGCAGGTCGCCAGCCTTGACCCGCTGGTTGTCATGCACCTTCAACTCTCGGACCCAGCCCGACACGTCGGGGGCGATCACCACCACGTCGGCACGCACCCGGGCATCGCGCGTCCACGGGGTCAACATGTAGTACTGCCAGAGCTGGTAGCCGGCGAACACGGCAAGGGCGACCACACACAGGGTGACCAAGGTACGTACGACTGCACGCATCGACTTACTCCTTACAAAGGACCTAGCAGTCGGACTACCAGGAACAGAATACAAACGAACAACGCCGCATCGAACAATGCTTCATGCCATATCCAGCGTCCCAGCGGTGTCGCATGGACCACCAGGCGCAACACCCCGGTGAGCACCAGGGCCATCAACACATACACCAGGAAGGGGCTGAGCAGCACCCCGCCCAGCGCCCACTCACGTAACCCCATGGGCTTCCTCCTGCCAACGGCACCACTTGCGCCAACTTTTCTGCAGCTGCAGCACAGCGCCTATGGCCAGGCGCAACGGATCGCTGCCGGGCTGAAGACGCAATACCTCCATGAATCGCTCACTGGCGGCATCCAGACGCTCGCCGCGACCGGGGCCCGGACCTTGCGCCAATGCCTCCTCGACCTGACGCAGGTATTCACGCTCAGCGTTGCCCAGTGGCGCCTGGGCGACGGCCAGACACATACGCAGGTGTACCAGTTCGTCACCGATGTCCAGGCCGTGCAGACCATCGTCCCAGCGTTTGCGTTCGCTCTCCGGAAGCTCGCCGGCATGCCGGGCCAATTGCATCAGGCGGTCGGCCATGCGCCCGCCAAACCAGCTGTCGGCGCCGCGCAGATCGCGCCGGGTCAGGCGCACCAAGTCGCTCTGGGTGGCAGCGCGCAGGCGCTGACTGAGCCACTTCGGATGACGGATCACCACCAAGCGGAACGCCATCACCGCAGCGCCGACCCCCAGCAGCATGGCTTGGGCGCTGTTGAGCATATTGGCCACATCGAACTGCATGGTGTTCAGTGGCGAAACCAATACGATGAAATGCAGGCAATAGGAAGTCGCCGTGGCGCCGGTACGCGGATGGGCCATGCCCAACGCGCCGAAAAACAGTGGCACGCCCATGCCCAGGCAGAGCATGGCGAAGCTGCTCCACTGTGGCAGCAATATCTGCCCGACCAGAAAAGCGGCCGGAATCGCCAGCAGGATCCCACGCAAGAAACTCAGGCCGATCTGCGCACCGTTCTCGCGACTGGCGAAAAGGCTGCAGACCACGCAGGTCAACACCAAGCCACCCGGCGCGGAAGGCCAGGCAGTGGCCAGCCAGAACGCACTCATCACCAGAAAGGCCAGGGCGCTGCGCGAACCGAACAGCAGGGCCAGGGGCAGATCACGGTGCACCGCCAGGCCTTGGGCGACGTCGGTGGGCGCCCTACCCGCTTCGACATCGTCCAGCGCGCGGGTGGCCGCCATGGCGTAATCCAGCAGCAGCGCTGTGCGTGCCAGGCAGTAATGTTCGACGGAACTGATCCGCTCGTCCTGCGCAGCATCCCAGATGCGCTGACGCAACAGCAGAAGACTCGGCTGGTCGGGCTCGGCCAGCAGTCCACGCACTTCTTCGAGCCAGGGCGCCAGACGTTGCGCCTCGTTGTCGTCGAGTTGCCGCCACTGGCGGCGGACCGAGCGGGAAATACGCAGCAACACCATCAGTTTCTGGCTCAGGCCGCGGATGGCCTTGGCCCGCTGACGGCCACGACGTCCTTCGAACCAGGCATTTTCCCGTTGGGTATCGATCGCCACTACCCGGCCCAGTATTTCCAGCAATCCCCTGCGCGCGTGATCCTCGCCGCCGAGCATGGCGCTGGCCGCCTGCAGACCACTCTGCCACGCCTGGCGGGCTTGACCGGACAACTGCTGCTCGACCCGCAGCGGCCAGAGCAAGGCACTGGTCACGGTGGCGCAAACGATCCCCAGGGAGATCTCGGTACAGCGCGCCACGGCCTGATCGAAGACCCGCAAGGGATGATCGACCGAGGGCAAGGTGATGATCGCGGCGGTGTAGCCGGCCAGCACGAAAGCGTAGGCCCAGGCACTGCGCAACTGAGTGGAGGCCGCGGTACAAAGGCCCAACCACAACGCCAGCACCACCAGGAACAGCTCGGGGGTCTGGGCGAACGCGCCCATGAACACCACCGACATCACCGTACCCACAAGCGTCCCGGCCAGGCGCGCCAGGCCTTTCTGCACCACCATGCCAGAGAGTGGCTGGGCCACGATGAACGCCGTCATCAGCGCCCAGGAAGGTTGCTCAAGCCCCCAGCGCATGGCCAACCATAGCGCCAGGCCGCCACCGAGCAGGGTCTTGATGGCGAACTTGAGGGCGAGATGGGTGGGCGCGAACAGAGCCTGAAAAGTGATGGGCACGAACCGTACCTTGCGCGGGGTGTTAGCTAACGATAGTCAATGAGCAAAGGATACTGCGAAGCCAATTAATTAGCTAGCTAATCATCTACAGTGTTTCGCCTGCCGTGGGCTGCTTCGAGGCATGACGACGGGCAAGAAAATGGTTCTTCACGGATTGTCGGGGGTTGGGTTGGGTTGGCATTGGGAGCGGGAACGATCCATTTTGTGTAGCGGCGCTACCGGCCCCTTCCGCCTTTACGGCGGGTCCCTTTTGTCTTGGCAAAAGGGACGCAAAACCGCTTGCTCCTGCATCCGGCCCTCCGCTTCGCTACGGGTCCCCTCGCTACGGCGCCTTCCGGGCCCGCGCGGCCTACGACTTGCTGCGCAAGTCTACATCTCGCGCCTTCGGCTAACGCCGAAGGGTGCTGCGCACCTGGCCCTACAGGCGCCTACGCTCGGCCTCCTGACGTCGCAAAGTTAGCGGCGGAGCCTACGCTGGCGTTATCTTCGAAAGACAGACCGCACTATCCGCAACAACACAAAACCATAGGTAAAGGAAAAAGCGAGAGCGCAGCGATTCGCCCGCCGTTGCCCTGGCTTTTGATCTTGCTTTTGCTCTTGATCTACCCGCGACCTCAGGAGGCCGAGTGGAGGTGGCTGGAGGGCCAGGTGCGTAGCACCCTTCGGCGTTAGCC
>NZ_SMTE01000029.1 GCF_004357765.1 Pseudomonas putida
AAAATAGGTGTTGACGCCGTTTCGAATCCCCTTATAATGCGCACCACTTCCAACGCAGTCGGAACGAAAAACTCCTTGAGATTCAATGAGTTGCAAGTTCCAGGTAGTATTGGAAGTGCTTCGGTCTCACGATCGCAGCGGTGAAAATAGGCAGTTGACAGCGGTTTTAAACGCTGTATTATTCGCCTCCCGCTACGAGAGATCGCAGCGAGTCAAGTGTTTGAAGCTAAACGAGTTTCTCGGAAAAAACTTCAAAATAAACGCTTGACACGAAATGAGGAAAGCGTAGAATGCGCGCCTCGGTTGAGACGAAACGCTCTTAACCAAACGCTCTTTAACAAATTGAATCAAGCAATTCGTGTGGGTGCTTGTGAGTACGGACTGATAGTCACAAAGATTATCAGCATCACAAGTGACCATGCGAGAAATCACATAGTCATTTGAGATTGCTGAGCCAAGTTTAGGGTTTCTTAAAAACCCAAGCAGTATTGAACTGAAGAGTTTGATCATGGCTCAGATTGAACGCTGGCGGCAGGCCTAACACATGCAAGTCGAGCGGATGACGGGAGCTTGCTCCTTGATTCAGCGGCGGACGGGTGAGTAATGCCTAGGAATCTGCCTGGTAGTGGGGGACAACGTTTCGAAAGGAACGCTAATACCGCATACGTCCTACGGGAGAAAGCAGGGGACCTTCGGGCCTTGCGCTATCAGATGAGCCTAGGTCGGATTAGCTAGTTGGTGGGGTAATGGCTCACCAAGGCGACGATCCGTAACTGGTCTGAGAGGATGATCAGTCACACTGGAACTGAGACACGGTCCAGACTCCTACGGGAGGCAGCAGTGGGGAATATTGGACAATGGGCGAAAGCCTGATCCAGCCATGCCGCGTGTGTGAAGAAGGTCTTCGGATTGTAAAGCACTTTAAGTTGGGAGGAAGGGCAGTAAGCTAATACCTTGCTGTTTTGACGTTACCGACAGAATAAGCACCGGCTAACTCTGTGCCAGCAGCCGCGGTAATACAGAGGGTGCAAGCGTTAATCGGAATTACTGGGCGTAAAGCGCGCGTAGGTGGTTTGTTAAGTTGGATGTGAAAGCCCCGGGCTCAACCTGGGAACTGCATCCAAAACTGGCAAGCTAGAGTACGGTAGAGGGTGGTGGAATTTCCTGTGTAGCGGTGAAATGCGTAGATATAGGAAGGAACACCAGTGGCGAAGGCGACCACCTGGACTGATACTGACACTGAGGTGCGAAAGCGTGGGGAGCAAACAGGATTAGATACCCTGGTAGTCCACGCCGTAAACGATGTCAACTAGCCGTTGGAATCCTTGAGATTTTAGTGGCGCAGCTAACGCATTAAGTTGACCGCCTGGGGAGTACGGCCGCAAGGTTAAAACTCAAATGAATTGACGGGGGCCCGCACAAGCGGTGGAGCATGTGGTTTAATTCGAAGCAACGCGAAGAACCTTACCAGGCCTTGACATGCAGAGAACTTTCCAGAGATGGATTGGTGCCTTCGGGAACTCTGACACAGGTGCTGCATGGCTGTCGTCAGCTCGTGTCGTGAGATGTTGGGTTAAGTCCCGTAACGAGCGCAACCCTTGTCCTTAGTTACCAGCACGTTATGGTGGGCACTCTAAGGAGACTGCCGGTGACAAACCGGAGGAAGGTGGGGATGACGTCAAGTCATCATGGCCCTTACGGCCTGGGCTACACACGTGCTACAATGGTCGGTACAGAGGGTTGCCAAGCCGCGAGGTGGAGCTAATCTCACAAAACCGATCGTAGTCCGGATCGCAGTCTGCAACTCGACTGCGTGAAGTCGGAATCGCTAGTAATCGCGAATCAGAATGTCGCGGTGAATACGTTCCCGGGCCTTGTACACACCGCCCGTCACACCATGGGAGTGGGTTGCACCAGAAGTAGCTAGTCTAACCTTCGGGAGGACGGTTACCACGGTGTGATTCATGACTGGGGTGAAGTCGTAACAAGGTAGCCGTAGGGGAACCTGCGGCTGGATCACCTCCTTAATCGACGACATCAGCCTGCTGATGAGCTCCCACACGAATTGCTTGATTCAAGAAGTTGAAGACGATCAAGACCCTATATAGGTCTGTAGCTCAGTTGGTTAGAGCGCACCCCTGATAAGGGTGAGGTCGGCAGTTCAAATCTGCCCAGACCTACCAAATATGCGGGGCCATAGCTCAGCTGGGAGAGCGCCTGCCTTGCACGCAGGAGGTCAGCGGTTCGATCCCGCTTGGCTCCACCACTTTCTGCTGTTGTGAAGTGTTGAACTTGATCAGAACTTAGAAATGAACATTCGGTGATGAATGTTGATTTCTGACTTTTGTCAGATCGTTCTTTAAAAATTCGGATATGTGATAGATAGACTGATGACCACTTTCACTGGTGGTGATCAGGCTAAGGTAAAATTTGTGAGTTCTGCGCGAAAGCGCAACATGCGAATTTTCGGCGAATGTCGTCTTCACAGTATAACCAGATTGCTTGGGGTTATATGGTCAAGTGAAGAAGCGCATACGGTGGATGCCTTGGCAGTCAGAGGCGATGAAAGACGTGGTAGCCTGCGATAAGCTTTGGGGAGTCGGCAAACAGACTGTGATCCAGAGATCTCTGAATGGGGGAACCCACTCAGCATAAGCTGAGTATCTTGTACTGAATACATAGGTGCAAGAGGCGAACCAGGGGAACTGAAACATCTAAGTACCCTGAGGAATAGAAATCAACCGAGATTCCCTTAGTAGTGGCGAGCGAACGGGGACCAGCCCTTAAGTTGGTTTGAGATTAGTGGAACGCTCTGGAAAGTGCGGCCATAGTGGGTGATAGCCCCGTACACGAAAATCTCTTATCAATGAAATCGAGTAGGACGGAGCACGAGAAACTTTGTCTGAATATGGGGGGACCATCCTCCAAGGCTAAATACTACTGACTGACCGATAGTGAACCAGTACCGTGAGGGAAAGGCGAAAAGAACCCCGGAGAGGGGAGTGAAATAGAACCTGAAACCGTATGCGTACAAGCAGTGGGAGCCTACTTTGTTAGGTGACTGCGTACCTTTTGTATAATGGGTCAGCGACTTATATTCAGTGGCGAGCTTAACCGAATAGGGGAGGCGTAGCGAAAGCGAGTCTTAATAGGGCGTTTAGTCGCTGGGTATAGACCCGAAACCGGGCGATCTATCCATGGGCAGGTTGAAGGTTAGGTAACACTGACTGGAGGACCGAACCGACTACCGTTGAAAAGTTAGCGGATGACCTGTGGATCGGAGTGAAAGGCTAATCAAGCTCGGAGATAGCTGGTTCTCCTCGAAAGCTATTTAGGTAGCGCCTCATGTATCACTCCAGGGGGTAGAGCACTGTTTCGGCTAGGGGGTCATCCCGACTTACCAAACCGATGCAAACTCCGAATACCTGGAAGTGCCGAGCATGGGAGACACACGGCGGGTGCTAACGTCCGTCGTGAAAAGGGAAACAACCCAGACCGTCAGCTAAGGTCCCAAAGTCATGGTTAAGTGGGAAACGATGTGGGAAGGCTTAGACAGCTAGGAGGTTGGCTTAGAAGCAGCCATCCTTTAAAGAAAGCGTAATAGCTCACTAGTCGAGTCGGCCTGCGCGGAAGATGTAACGGGGCTCAAACCATGCACCGAAGCTACGGGTATCATCTTTGATGATGCGGTAGAGGAGCGTTCTGTAAGCCTGTGAAGGTGAGTTGAGAAGCTTGCTGGAGGTATCAGAAGTGCGAATGCTGACATGAGTAACGACAATGGGAGTGAAAAACTCCCACGCCGAAAGACCAAGGTTTCCTGCGCAACGTTAATCGACGCAGGGTTAGTCGGTCCCTAAGGCGAGGCTGAAAAGCGTAGTCGATGGAAAACAGGTTAATATTCCTGTACTTCCAGTTATTGCGATGGAGGGACGGAGAAGGCTAGGCCAGCTTGGCGTTGGTTGTCCAAGTTTAAGGTGGTAGGCTGAGATCTTAGGCAAATCCGGGATCTCAAGGCCGAGAGCTGATGACGAGTTGCCTTTAGGCGACGAAGTGGTTGATGCCATGCTTCCAAGAAAAGCTCCTAAGCTTCAGATAACTGGGAACCGTACCCCAAACCGACACAGGTGGTCGGGTAGAGAATACCAAGGCGCTTGAGAGAACTCGGGTGAAGGAACTAGGCAAAATGGCACCGTAACTTCGGGAGAAGGTGCGCCGGCGAGGGTGAAGGACTTGCTCCGTAAGCCCATGTCGGTCGAAGATACCAGGCCGCTGCGACTGTTTATTAAAAACACAGCACTCTGCAAACACGAAAGTGGACGTATAGGGTGTGACGCCTGCCCGGTGCCGGAAGGTTAATTGATGGGGTTAGCGCAAGCGAAGCTCTTGATCGAAGCCCCGGTAAACGGCGGCCGTAACTATAACGGTCCTAAGGTAGCGAAATTCCTTGTCGGGTAAGTTCCGACCTGCACGAATGGCGTAACGATGGCGGCGCTGTCTCCACCCGAGACTCAGTGAAATTGAAATCGCTGTGAAGATGCAGTGTATCCGCGGCTAGACGGAAAGACCCCGTGAACCTTTACTATAGCTTTGCACTGGACTTTGAATTTGCTTGTGTAGGATAGGTGGGAGGCTTTGAAGTGGGGACGCCAGTTCTCATGGAGCCATCCTTGAAATACCACCCTGGCAACTTTGAGGTTCTAACTCAGGTCCGTTATCCGGATCGAGGACAGTGTATGGTGGGTAGTTTGACTGGGGCGGTCTCCTCCCAAAGAGTAACGGAGGAGTACGAAGGTGCGCTCAGACCGGTCGGAAATCGGTCGCAGAGTATAAAGGCAAAAGCGCGCTTGACTGCGAGACAAACACGTCGAGCAGGTACGAAAGTAGGTCTTAGTGATCCGGTGGTTCTGTATGGAAGGGCCATCGCTCAACGGATAAAAGGTACTCCGGGGATAACAGGCTGATACCGCCCAAGAGTTCATATCGACGGCGGTGTTTGGCACCTCGATGTCGGCTCATCACATCCTGGGGCTGAAGCCGGTCCCAAGGGTATGGCTGTTCGCCATTTAAAGTGGTACGCGAGCTGGGTTTAGAACGTCGTGAGACAGTTCGGTCCCTATCTGCCGTGGACGTTTGAGATTTGAGAGGGGCTGCTCCTAGTACGAGAGGACCGGAGTGGACGAACCTCTGGTGTTCCGGTTGTCACGCCAGTGGCATTGCCGGGTAGCTATGTTCGGAAGAGATAACCGCTGAAAGCATCTAAGCGGGAAACTTGCCTCAAGATGAGATCTCACTGGGATCTTGAATCCCCTAAAGGGCCGTCGAAGACTACGACGTTGATAGGTTGGGTGTGTAAGCGCTGTGAGGCGTTGAGCTAACCAATACTAATTGCCCGTGAGGCTTGACCATATAACACCCAAGCAATCTGCCGAGCAGATTGTGGTGGTGAAGACGAAAGAACCGAAAATTCGTAAGACCACAAATTCACATATCCGAATTCGCTGGGCTGTCCATCTGGACATTCTGGCAACAGAATTTCTTGACGACCATAGAGCATTGGAACCACCTGATCCCATCCCGAACTCAGCAGTGAAACGATGCATCGC
>NZ_SMTE01000003.1 GCF_004357765.1 Pseudomonas putida
ATCGCCCATGGTCACGGATGTTGCGATAGCTCAATTCGTTCAGGTAATTCCAGACAGTGTTAACCGACCGCGCCCACGCGCGCAGAACCGGCGCATGCCTGTCCTTGATGCGCAACTGGAGGGTTTTGGTGGTTTTCATTCTGGATTGGCCTTTATCCATATTATTCAGCAAAATAGCGCGTTTACCCTGGTTTTTTCAAGGTTGGTCTAGTGGAGAATTCATTGCGTGTTATTTCCCGGAATTGATGCAACCAGCCTGGTGGGGGGATGCGTTGTGGTCGGCGTCGTATTTCGTCGGCAGCGTAGGCGGTGCGCCATTGGACGGGGTTCGGCGCTACATCGAGGAGCAAGACAGACCGGCGTAAGGGCGCGCAGTTCGCACGCCTCGCTATCCCTCCCCGCACTAAAGTACGGGGTATCTCGCGGAGAAAACCTATGAAAATCGGAGAACTGGCCAAGGCCACTGACTGCCCCGTCGAGACCATTCGCTATTACGAACGCGAGCAGTTGCTGCCGGCGCCGGCGCGCACCGAGGGCAACTATCGGCAGTACACCCAGGCCCACGTCGAACGGCTGACCTTCATCCGCAACTGCCGCACCTTGGACATGACCCTCGACGAAATTCGCAGTCTGCTGCGCCTGCGCGACAGCCCGGATGACTCATGTGGCAGCGTCAACGCGCTGATCGATGAACATATCGAGCACGTGCAGGCGCGGATCGATGGGTTGCTGGCGTTACGCTCGCAACTGGTGGAGCTGCGCCAGCGCTGTCCCGCGCAAGGGGATGAGTGCGCGATCCTGCAGCGACTGGAAGAGAACGGCGCAGTCTCGGTGCCGGACACCGAGCATTCGCACGTCGGGCGCAGCCACGGACATTGAAGAGCCTGCGGGCCAATCGCCGGCTTGCCGGCGATTACGTCAGACCGCCATCGGCGCCGTCATCGGCGCATGGTGCTCATAACCTTCCAGGCTGAAATCGCTCGGCTCGATCATCTCCAACCACTCAGGCTCGTACTTCCCGGTCTTGGCGAAATCCGGCACACGGTCGCTGATCACCAGCTTCGGCGCTTCCAGCGGCTCGCGCTTGAGCTGCTCGTTGAGCATTTCCAGGTGGTTCTCATATACATGGGCATCGCCAATGAAGTACGTGAACCAGCGCGGGGTGTAACCAGTCAGCCGGCCGAACAGCGACAGCAGCGCAGCACCCTCGGTGAGGTTGAACGGCGTGCCCAGGCCCAAGTCATTGGAGCGGATGTAGAGGGTCAGGGAAATTTCCCGGGTCTCGACATTCGGGTGGAACTGGTAGAGCAGATGACACGGCGGCAGGGCCATTTCGTCCAACTGCGCGCAGTTCCAACCGTGGAACAGGATGCGCCGGCTACCGGGATCGTTGGCGATGGTGTCCAGACACTGGCGCACCTGATCGATGGCCTTGTACAGGATCACGAACGCCTGACCATCCTCCTCGTCCTGGGCGATCTTGCGAAAGCCCGCCTTCTCGGCCATCTCGATGGCGGCCGGGTTGCTCAGCGCGATGCGCTTGTAGCCGGGCCACTGACGCCATTGCACGCCGTAGATCTCGCCGAGGTCGTCATGCCCCTGGCGGAACGGGTTGGCCAGCCACTGGGCATTCTCGTTGGCGTTCTGATCCCAGACCTTGCAGCCCAGCTCACGGAATTCGCCGGCGTTCTTCACGCCGCGCAGGAAACCGACCATCTCGCCGATCGCCGACTTGAACGCCAGCTTGCGGGTGGTGATGGCCGGGAAGCCCTTCTGCAGGTCGAAACGCAGCATGGCGCCCGGCAGGCTGATGGTGCGGACACCGGTGCGGTTTTCCTGCAGCGTGCCGTTGTCGATGACGTCGCGGACCAGGTCCAGATACTGTTTCATGGCTTACCTGTAGCAAAAACGGCAGGGGGATCACCCCTGCCGTGGGAATAATCAGGCGGGTTTCGCCGTGGGCTTGCGATTATAAGCCCACCAGATCAGGCCAAGGCCAGCCAGGATCATCGGCACGCAAAGAATCTGACCCATGGTCAGCCAACCCCAGGCCAGGTAACCGAGCTGGGCATCCGGCACGCGGACGAATTCGACGATGAAACGGAAGATGCCGTAGAACAGCGCGAACATGCCGGAAACCGCCATGGTGGGCCGTGGCTTGCGCGAGAACAGCCAGAGGATGACGAACAGCGCAACGCCTTCCAGGGCGAACTGGTAGAGCTGCGAGGGGTGACGCGGCAGTTGGGCCGGGTCGCTGAACGGCGGGAAGATCATCGCCCAAGGCACGTCGGTGGGTTTGCCCCACAGTTCGGCATTGATGAAGTTGCCGATGCGTCCGGCACCCAGGCCAATCGGCACCAGTGGCGCGACGAAGTCCATCAGCTCGAAGAACGACTTGTTGTTGCGTTTGCCGAACCACAGCGCCGCCAGCATCACGCCGATGAAGCCGCCATGGAACGACATGCCGCCCTTCCAGACCTCGAAGATCAGCGTCGGGTTGGCCAGGTAGGCGTGCAGGTCGTAGAACAGCACATAGCCCAGGCGACCACCGACGATCACCCCCATCGACAACCAGAACACCAGGTCGGAGAGCTTCTCTCGACTCCAGGTCGGGTAGAAGCGGTTCAGCCGGCGTGAGGCCAACAGCCAGGCGCCGCCGATGCCGATCAGGTACATCAAGCCGTACCAGTGGATTTTCAGCGGCCCGATGGCCACGGCCACGGGATCTATCTGCGGGTAAGGCAGCATGGGTATTCCTCTTGGTTCAAATCAGAAAGCTCAGACCTACGCAGAACAACAACGCAGCGAACAGACGCTTGAGCAGGCGTGGCGATAACTTGTGCGCCAGACGCGCGCCAAAACGGGCGAAAAACATGCTGGTCACGGCAATGCCGATCAATGCCGGCAGGTACACGAACCCCAGACTATGCGGCGGCAGATGCTCTTCGTGCCAACCCAGCAGCATGAAACTCAAGGCACTGGCGAGAGCGATCGGCAGACCGCAGGCCGATGAGGTGGCCACCGCCTGCTGCATCGGCAGGCTGCGCCAGGTCAGGAACGGCACGGTCAACGAGCCGCCGCCGATGCCAAAGATCGCCGAGGCCCAGCCGATCACCGCGCCCATGCCGACCAGCGCCGGTTTGCCGGGCGTGCCGCGGCTGGCCTTGGGCTTGAAGTCCAGGGCCATCTGGGCGGCGATCACCAGGGCGAACACACCGATGATCTTCTGCAATTGCGGTCCTTGAATCAACGAAGCGGTCTTGGCGCCGACGCCGGCGCCGAGCAGGATACCGAGCGTCATCCAGGCGAAGATCGGCCACTGCACCGCGCCCTTGCGGTGATGCTCCAACACGGCGTTGATCGAGGTGAAAACGATGGTCGCCAGCGAGGTGCCGACCGCCAGGTGGGTCAGTACCGAAGTGTCGAAGCCCTGAAGGGTGAAACTGAACACCAGGACCGGCACGATGATGATACCGCCGCCCACGCCGAACAGCCCGGCCAGCACGCCAGCACAGGCGCCCAACAGCAGATAGAGTACGAACTCCATTCGTCGTCCCCGAGAAATCGATGCGGCATGGTAACGGAAGCCGGCCCCGCGGCTCTAGTGAACTCTGTGTCAGGATGGATCGCCAAGGCCACGCTCGGTAGAGTGGAGGAAAATACGGGGGTTACACCTATGTGTCTGATCGTATTCGCCTGGCGGCCCGGGCATGCCCTGCCGCTGATCGTCGCGGCCAACCGCGACGAGTTCTATGCCCGCCCGACCCAGGCGCTGGGCGCTTGGGAAGACGCGCCTGGGGTGCACGCCGGGCGTGACCTGGAAGCCGGAGGCACCTGGCTCGGCGTCGGCCCGCAAGGGCGCTTCGCTGCATTGACCAATATTCGCGACCCCGGGCAACCGCTGGGGCCGCGCTCGCGTGGCGAGCTGGTGGCGGCGTATCTACAGGGCGAGCTTGGGGTCGAGGCCTACCTTGACCAAGCGGCCAGCCGCAGCGGGCAATATTCGGGGTTCAACTTGTTGGTGGGCGATGGCCGGCAACTGGGCTATCTGCATGCGCGCGAGGCGGCGCCGCGACTGCTCGAACCTGGGGTGTATGGCCTGTCCAATGCCGGGCTGGATACGCCTTGGCCGAAGCTGGTGAAAGCGCGCAGGGGGCTGGAGGGGTTGCTGGAGAAGGCGGACCCGCAGCAGTTGCTGGCATTGCTGGCCGATGGGGAAACCGCGGCGGATGCCGATCTGCCGCAAACGGGCGTGGGTCTGGCCACGGAGAAGCTGTTGTCGAGCGTGTTCATTGCCAGCCAGACCTATGGCACTCGGGCGAGTACGGTGCTGATCGTGGATGATCGGGGTAGACGGCGGCTGGTGGAGCGTAGCTTCGGGCCGTTCGGGGGGCATCTGGGAGAGGTTTGCCTGGAGGTCTGATGCCGTCTTCGCGGGACAAGCCCGCTCCCACAGCTGCCGCGCTGCCCTTGAGAACAGTGCGGTGCCTGTGGGAGCGGGCTTGTCCCGCGAAAGGGCCGGCGCAGACCTCAGAGCGGCTTGTCGGCCCCCGGCCCTATCATTCGTGCCAGGCCGAGATTCTTCAATGCCAGCTGCAGGGAGCTGTGGATAACCTGCGGGTTGTCATGGCTCATGGCCTCGGCCAGCAGCTCCTTGGCCTTGCTCATGTTGATCTGGCGCAGCATCCATTTCACCTTCGGCAGGTTGGTGGCGTTCATCGACAGGCTGTCGAAACCCATCGCCATCAACAGGATCGCCGCCGCCGGATCACCAGCCATCTCGCCGCAGATACTCACCGGCTTGCCTTCGCCGTGGGCATCGCGCACCACGGTGTAGAGCGCTTGCAGGACGGCCGGATGCAGGTAGTCGTAAAGGTCGGCGACCCGCGGGTTGTTGCGATCGACGGCCAGCAGGTATTGGGTCAGGTCGTTGGATCCGACCGAGAGGAAGTCCACCTGACGGGCGAGTTCCTTGGTCTGATAAACGGCCGCCGGGATCTCCACCATCACCCCCACCGGAGGCATCGGTACATCGGTCCCTTCGTCCCGCACCTCGCCCCAGGCACGGTGAATCAGGTGCAGCGCTTCCTCGAGCTCGTGGATGCCGGAGATCATCGGCAACAGGATGCGCAGGTTGTTCAGGCCCTCGCTGGCCTTGAGCATGGCGCGGGTCTGCACCAGGAAGATTTCCGGGTGGTCGAGGGTGACGCGAATGCCGCGCCAGCCCAGGAACGGATTGTCTTCCTTGATCGGGAAATACGACAGCGCCTTGTCACCGCCGATGTCGAGGGTGCGCATGGTCACCGGCAACGGGTGGAACGCTGCCAGCTGTTCGCGGTAGATCGCCAGCTGTTCCTTCTCGCTGGGGAAGCGCTGGTTGATCATGAACGGCACTTCGGTGCGGTACAGACCCACCCCTTCGGCGCCACGCTGCTGGGCGCGGGCGACGTCGGCCAGCAGGCCGGTGTTGACCCATAGCGGCATGCGCTGGCCATCGGGCGTCACGCAGGGCAGCTCGCGCAATGCATCCAGACCCTGGGCCAGCTGGCGCTCTTCCTCGACCACATCGCTGTACTGTTTGCGCAGCACCTCGCTGGGGTTGGTGAAGACCTCGCCCTTGTAACCATCGACGATCAGCTCGATGCCGTCGACCTTGGAATACGGCAGGTCGACCAGGCCCATCACCGTGGGAATACCCATGGCCCGGGCGAGAATGGCAACGTGGGAGTTGCCCGACCCCAATACCGACACCAAGCCGGCAAGTTTGCCCTCGGGCACTTCGCCGAGCATGGCCGGGGTCAGCTCCTCGCTGACCAGAATGGTGTTGTCGGCGTACACCAGCGACTGCGAACGGGCTTCCTGCAGGTAGGCGAGCAGGCGCCGACCGAGGTCCTTGACGTCGGAGGCACGCTCGCGCAGGTAGTCGTCGTCCATCAGCTCGAAGCGGTTGACGTGCTCGCCGACCACCTGGCGCAGGGCGCCCTGGGCCCACTGGCCGGTCTTGATGACCTCGGTCACCTCACCGCCGAGGGCGGCGTCCTCGAGCATCATCAGGTACACGTCGAACAGCGCACGCTCTTCGGGTCGCAACTGGGTGGCGAGCTTGGCCGACAGTTTGCGCATGTCGGCACGCACGCCTTCGAGGGCGTTCTGGAACAGTGCAAGTTCGGCGTCGATGTCTTCGACGGTCTTGTCCGGTACCACTTCAAGGTCAGCCGGCGGCAGCATGACCACCGCGCGACCCACTGCGGCACCGGGCGATCCCGGTACACCGACGAAACGCGCTTCCTGGATACCCTTGCCCTGGCGCCCCAGGCCACGGATGGAACCGGTGGCCTCGGCGTGGGCGATGACCCCGGCGAGCTGAGCGCTCATGGTGACGAGGAAGGCTTCCTCGCCTTCGTCGAACTGGCGGCGCTCTTTCTGCTGGATGACCAGAACTCCGACCACTCGTCGGTGGTGGATGATCGGCGCCCCGAGGAAGGAGGCGAAGCGTTCTTCACCGGTTTCGGCGAAGTAGCGGTAACGCGGGTGGGCCGCGGCGTTTTCCAGGTTCAGCGGCTCTTCCCGGGTGCCGACCAGGCCGACCAGGCCTTCGTTGGGGGCCATGCTGACCTTGCCGATGGAACGCTTGTTCAGGCCTTCGGTGGCCATCAGCACGAAGCGGTTGGACTCCGGATCGAGCAGATAGACCGAGCAGACCTGGCTGCCCATGGCCTCTTTCACACGCAAGACGATGATCCCCAACGCCGTCTTGAGATCTTTGGCGGAGTTCACTTCCTGGACGATCTTGCGCAGCGTATTGAGCATGGCTCGGGGTCGAACTCCGTCGTCAGTCGCGCGTCAGCAGACGCGGTGCAAGCTCTTTCAAGGCACGGCGGTAGACTTCACGCTTGAATGTCACCACCTGGCCCAGCGGGTACCAATAACTGACCCAGCGCCAGCCGTCGAACTCGGGCTTGCCGGTCAGGTCCATCCGCACCCGCTGCTCGTTGCTCACCAGGCGCAACAGGAACCACTTCTGCTTCTGCCCGATGCACAGCGGTTGGCTGTGGGTACGCACCAGGCGCTGGGGTAAACGATAACGCAACCAGCCTCGGGTGCAGGCAAGAATTTCCACATCGTCGCGTTCAAGGCCGACTTCTTCGTTCAGCTCACGGTACAGGGCATCTTCCGGCGTCTCGTCAGGGTTTATGCCACCCTGAGGGAATTGCCAGGCATCCTGGTTGATCCGTCGAGCCCATAGCACCTGCCCGGCATCATTCGTGAGAATGATCCCTACATTGGGGCGAAAACCATCCGGGTCGATCACGGCAGCAACCTCGCAAACGCATGTCACCGCATTGTTCCACAAAGCCTGCGAGCGCAGCAACGCGCCGGCCAAGCTTATGCACAGCAACGATCCGTTAGACCGGCTTGGCGCCCATCAACCCGGCAATGGACAGGAAACACACCCCGCTGAATACCGCCAATGCCAAGGTGAAACGCAATCCCACCACCTCGGCCTTGCGCAGCCGGTTCAAGCGCACCAGCAGCCACCACACGGCAAGCGCGCCAACGGTATAGATGACGCTGGAAGCCAGCACCCAGGTCTGCCCCAGCGGCCAACCGACCAGATGCACCAGCCACCAGCCGCTGAACGGCATGCTCAGCAGGCACAGCCCCATCACCAGCCAGACGAACACCAGCGGCCTGCGCAGCAGTTTGGCATAAGCCTCGGCGTCGCCCCGGCGGCGGGCGAGCACGGTCCACACCACCAGCCCCAGCGCGCCCAGCAGCAAGACTGCGGTGGCGGCGATGTGCAAGGCTTTCAGGGTCGTCAGGTGTTCCATGTCAGCATGTCCTTGTACAGGCGATCGTCAGGCCAAGCTTAGCCGCTTAACCCAGGAACAGCCGGTAAGCCGGGTTTTCCGTCTCGTCCCAGTAGGGGTAGCCGATCTTGGCCAGGGCTGCGGGCACCAGGTGGCGCTCGTCCTCCGGCACTTGCAGGCCAGCCACCACACGCCCGTCGGCGGCGCCGTGGTTACGGTAGTGGAACATCGAGATGTTCCAGCGCCCGCCCAGCTTGGCCAGGAAGTTGAACAGCGCACCAGGCCGCTCGGGGAACTCGAAGCGCAGTACGATCTCATCGCTGGCCCCGGCCGAATGACCGCCGACCATGTGGCGGATGTGCAGCTTGGCCAGTTCGTTGTCGGTCAGGTCGGTGACCGGGAAGCCTTGGTCGATCAATTGCTGGACCAGAGCCGCACGCGGGTCGTTCTCCGGATGGGTCTGCACGCCGACGAAGATGTGCGCCTCGTCGGAGGTGTGCTTGCGGTAGTTGAACTCAGTGATCTGTCGCTTGCCGATGGCCTCGCAGAATGCTTTGAAGCTGCCCGGGCGTTCGGGAATGGTCACGGCGATGATCGCTTCGCGCTTTTCGCCCAGTTCGGCACGCTCTGCCACATGGCGCAGGCGATCGAAGTTCACGTTGGCGCCCGAATCGATGGCGACCAGGGTCTGTCCGCTGACGCCTTTGAGCTCGA
Source organism: Pseudomonas putida (assembly GCF_004357765.1). Lineage (GTDB taxonomy): Bacteria > Pseudomonadota > Gammaproteobacteria > Pseudomonadales > Pseudomonadaceae > Aquipseudomonas > Aquipseudomonas putida_U. The sequence continues at coordinate 8,526 of NZ_SMTE01000003.1, forward strand.
CGTACTTCTTGATGCCCGCAACCCCCAACGCGCCGGCAGGTTCGGTGATCGAGCGGGTATCGTCGTAGATATCCTTGATTGCCGCACAGATCTCATCAGTACTGACGGTGATCACCTCGTCCACGTAGCGACGGCAGATGTCGAAGGTGTGCTGGCCGATCTGCGCCACCGCCACCCCATCGGCGAACAGCCCGACCTGCGGCAGGATCACCCGCTCGCCGGCGGCCATCGCTGCCTGCAGGCAGTTGGAGTCGTCCGGCTCGACGCCGATCACCTTCACTTCGGGGCGCAGGTACTTCACGTACGCCGCAATACCGGCAATCAGGCCACCACCGCCGACCGGCACGAAAATCGCGTCCAGCTGCCCGGGGTGCTGGCGAAGGATTTCCATGGCCACCGTGCCTTGCCCGGCGATGGTATGCGGATCGTCGTAGGGGTGGATGTAGACGTAGCCTTTTTCGTCCACCAGCTTCAGCGAATAGGCCAGTGCCTCTGGGAACGAATCACCATGCAGCACCACCTTGCCACCCCGCGAACGCACACCCTCGACCTTGATCTCAGGGGTGGTCCTGGGCATCACGATGGTGGCCTTGATTCCCATCTCACGGGCTGCCAAGGCCACGCCTTGGGCATGGTTACCAGCGGACGCCGTGACCACGCCACGGGCCAGCTCCTCGGGGCTCAACTGAGCGAGCTTGTTGTACGCGCCGCGGATCTTGAACGAGAACACCGGCTGCAGGTCCTCGCGCTTGAGCAGCACCTGGTTGCCCAGCCGCTTGCTCAGTTGCCCGGCGCTGTGCAACGGGGTTTCTACCGCGACGTCGTAAACGCGCGAGGTGAGGATCTTCTTGACGTACTGTTCGAGCATCGGGAAAGCATCACTGGGCCGCGGGACAAGGCCTGGGAGTCTACCCCAGCGCTACGTCGGGCGACCACAGCAAAGCCGCGCGAGCCGTTATACTAGCCCCCTCGAAAACCTCCCCCGCCCCTTTCGGAGCCCGCATGACCCAGGACCAACTCAAACAGGCCGTCGCCCAGGCCGCTGTCGACTTCATTCTGCCCAAGCTGGATGAAAAGAGCGTCGTAGGCGTCGGCACCGGTTCGACCGCCAACTTCTTCATCGACGCCCTGGCCCAGCACAAGACCGCCTTCGACGGCGCGGTCGCCAGCTCCGAAGCCACCGCTGCGCGCCTGAAGGGCCATGGCATCCCGGTCTATGAGCTGAACAGCGTGAGCGAACTGGAGTTCTACGTCGACGGCGCCGACGAGAGCGACGCCCATCTGAACCTGATCAAAGGCGGTGGCGCGGCGCTGACCCGCGAGAAGATTGTCGCGGCCGTGGCCAAGACCTTCATCTGCATCGCCGACGGCAGCAAGCTGGTCCCGGTTCTGGGCGCCTTCCCCCTGCCGGTCGAGGTGATTCCGATGGCCCGCAGCCATGTGGCGCGCCAGCTGGTCAAGCTGGGCGGCGACCCGGTCTACCGCGAAGGCGTGGTGACCGACAACGGCAACGTCATCCTCGACGTGCACAACCTGCAAATCACCAACCCGGTGGAGCTCGAGGCACAGATCAACGCCATCGTCGGTGTGGTCACCAACGGCCTGTTCGCCGCGCGGCCGGCTGACCTGCTGTTGCTGGGCACTGCCGAAGGCGTCAAGAGCCTCAAGGCCGAGTGATGCCCTTCGCGGGACAAGCCCGCTCCCACAGGTACTCCGGCAGCGGGTTTCTGTGGGAGCGGGCTTGCCCCGCGAAGAAGACGCCCACGACCCATCAATCGGCCGGCAACCTGAAGACATAGAAAAGGTTTGGCTCACTGACCAGATAGATGGTCCCCGCCTCGTCCATCGCGATCCCTTCCGCCTGCGGCACCGTCCGCTTCAAGCCCTGAGACCCCTTGCGCAGCGACAGGGTGCTCAAGGGCGTGCCTTTCACATCCAGCTCCAGGACCAACCGAGACTCATCCGATAGCGCCACCAGGTGACCACTGCGCTCGTCGAACTGCAGGCTCGACAGGTCCCGCACGAACAGCCGCGCATCACGCTTGCGGTCCTGCACCACATGCACCGCGTAGGGCTGTTCGGGATTGTCGTGGGGGAAACCATGCACTTCGTAGATCAGCATCGGATCACGCTCCTTGGCCACGAACAGGCGCTTGCCCTGCGAGTCGTAGGCCAGGCCCTCGAAACCCTTGTTGCCATTGAGGCCGATGCCCAAGGTCAGTTGCTCGCCGTCAGCGGCATCGAGATATCCGGTGTCTTCCTCCAACCGCACCCGGATCAATCGCTGCTGGCGCTCGTCGGTGATCACGTAGCTGTCGGTACCAACGTATTCCACTGCCTCGGGGTCACCGAAACCGATCAGCGGCACACGTCGCAGAATGTGCCCATCGAGTGATAACTCGATCAGCTCGGGCCGCTTGTTGGTGACGGTGAAAAGCGTCTTTCGGTCGGGGTCATAGGTGAGCGCCGAAATGTCGGCGTCCAGCCCCTCGATGGGGCGTGCCTCGACCACCACCTGGTAGCGGTCCAGCCTGATGCCCTGCTCCGCAGGCTGCCACCAGGTCTTGATGTTGAACCAGCCCCGTTCGAACAGGCGAAACTCCTGGGCGACCACACCGCCGAGCAACAGCAGCACGGCCAGGCCAGAAACGAACAACAAACGAACGGGACGACGCATGGTAGAAGGCTCAACGTAGGGAAGGCCCATTCAACCATGCGCAACTGAAAACAATCTTAATAACCGCGTCGGAAAAATCCGAAGGGCCTATTGGGTTTTCTTGAACCGATAGAACAGATTGGGTTCGCTGACCATGTACAGGTTGCCCTGGTCATCCAGGGCCACGCCTTCGGCGCGCGGAACGGTATCGGCCAAGCCGTTGAAGCCACCGAGAAGGGTCATGAAACTGACCTGCTGGCCTTGCTCGTCCAGCTCCAGCAGCATGTTCGAGTCGGCCGACAGCAGCAGCAGGTGGCCGGTGCGGGGGTCGACGTTCAACGCCGAAAGGTTGCGCAGGTCGAGCTCGTCGTTGGCCAGGGGCTTTTTATCGCCAGCAAGCGCGCTGCGGCCATCGGTGTTCCAGGTGAACAGGCGCGGCGGTCGCTCCTCGCCGATCACCAGACGCTTGCGCACGGCATCCCAGGCTACGGCCTCGAAACCTTTGTTGCTCTTGACCGACTTGCCCAGGTCATAGCTCTGGAAGTCGGTGCGGTTCAACGCAGTGGTGCTGGCGTCGATCTGGACCAGGGTCAGGTCGTGGCGCCGCTCATCGACAATGGCCAACTGCCCGTCCTCCAGCACCGCCACCCCCTCGGGGTTTTCCCAACCCTGAAGGGGCATCTTGCGCAGCACATCGCCTTCAAGGCTGAGCTCGATCAGGAACGGGTTCTTGCCCATCACGGCAAACAGCGTGCGGGTCTTGGGATTGAAGGCCAGGTCAGAGGCCTCATCGTCTTCATCGCCGAAGGCCTTGCCGTCGATATCCACACGATAGGCCGGCAACCAGACGCTTTCGCGCTGTTCGACCTTGCTCTCGAAACCCTCCTTGATCCACAACACGCCACGGTCGTCCCAGTGCATCGCGGCTGCCACGCCATAGGCGATGACAGCCAAGACCACCAGGGCAAACGGCCAACGCAGAAAGAAACGGCGCTTGGGGGTTGGCTGAGCGCTGGAGGGTGTGGGCATGCGGAGTTCCTGGAGAAATGTGCGTAGATCCGCGCATTATCCGGATAGGTTGTGAAAAAAACGCAAACATCAGCAATGGGCTTTTGGTCGCGAGCGCCCTTGCCGGAGCCACGGCAAGAACACTCTCGAAAAGGTAACGCTTCAGAGCACCTGGCTTTCGAAGCGCGAAACCCCTGGCAACTCCAGCACCAGCTTGTCGCCGACGTTGAATGCACCGACACCGGCCGGGGTGCCGGTGAGGATCACATCGCCGGCCTGCAGCGAGAAGTGCGCAGCCATGTACTGGATGATCGGCACGATGGGGTTGAGCATCATGGCGCTGTTGCCATCCTGGCGAACCTCACCGTTGATGGTCAGGCGCACCGGAATGTCGGTGACATCTTCGAAGCTCGCGGCGCTGACGAATGGCGGCAGTACGCAGGCACCGTCGAAGCTCTTGGCCAGCTCCCACGGCAGGCCCTTTTCCTTGAGCTTGGACTGCAGGTCGCGCAGGGTCAGGTCCAGGGCCGGGGCATAGCCGGAAATGGCGTCCAGCACTTCTTCCTCGGTGGCCTTGGAAGACAGCGGCTTGCCCAGCAGCACGGCGATTTCCGCCTCGTAGTGTACCGACCCACGGTCGGTCGGGATCTTGAATCCGCCTTCCAGCGGCACCACGCAACTGCCGGGTTTGATAAACAGCAGCGGCTCGCTGGGGATGGGGTTGTTCAGCTCCTTGGCATGCTCGGCATAGTTGCGGCCGATGCACACCACCTTGCCCAGCGGGAAGTGGATGCGCGTGCCGTCTACGTACTGGTGCTGGTAACTCATGGCCGACTCCTTTGCTACTGCTTTTATACGGGAGCGAAGATCTTACCCGGATTCATGATGCCGTTAGGGTCGAACACGGCCTTTATTGCCTTCATGCAGGCGATTTCCTCGGCCGAACGGCTGTAGTGCAGGTAGTCGCGCTTGGTCATGCCCACGCCGTGCTCGGCAGAAATGGAGCCGTTGTAGCGCTCGACGATCTCGAACACCCACTTGTTGACCTTGGTGCAGGAGGCAAAGAACGCGTCCTTGCTCATGTGCTCGGGCTTGAGGATGTTCAGGTGCAGGTTGCCGTCACCGATATGGCCGTACCAGACCACTTCGTAGTCCGGGTAATGCTCGCTGACGATGGCGTCGATGTCGCGCAGGAACGCCGGCACCTTGGAAACGGTGACAGAGATGTCGTTCTTGTACGGGGTCCAGTGGGAGATGGTCTCGGACAGATACTCGCGCAGCTTCCACAGGTTCCTCAGTTGGGTCTCGCTCTGGCTCATCACCCCATCGAGTACCCAACCGTGCTCGACGCAGTGCTCGAAAGTGGCCAGGGCCTGATTCGCCACATCTTCGTTGCTGGCCTCGAACTCGAGCAGGGCATAGAACGGGCAATCGGTTGCGAACGGCGCGGGCACATCGCCGCGCGCCATGATCTTGGCCAGCCCCTTGTCGGAAAAGAACTCGAAAGCGGTCAGGTCCAGACGCCCCTGAAACGCGTGCAGCACCGGCATGATCGAGTCGAAATCCGGCGTACCGAGGACCATCGCAGTCAGGTTGCGCGGGGCCCGATCCAGGCGCATGGTCGCCTCGACGACGAAGCCCAGGGTGCCTTCGGCGCCGATAAACAGCTGGCGCAGGTCATAGCCAGTGGCGTTCTTGATCAGGTCCTTGTTCAATTCCAGCAACTCGCCCTTGCCGGTGACCACCTTCAGGCCGGCTACCCAATTACGGGTCATGCCATAGCGGATCACCTTGATCCCGCCGGCATTGGTGCCGATGTTTCCGCCGATCTGGCTGGAACCACTCGAGGCGAAGTCAACCGGGTAATACAGGCCCTGCTCTTCGGCGAATGCCTGCAACTGGCGGGTGACGACGCCCGGCTGGCAGACCACGGTGCGGTCGAAGGCATCGAAGTCGAGGATGCGGTTCATCAGGTCGAAGGCCACCACCACCTCGCCATTGGCCGCTACGGCGCCAGCCGAGAGGCCGGTACGCCCCCCCGAGGGCACCAGGGCCACTTGATGGCGATTGGCCCAGGCGACAATCGCCTGCACCTGTTCGATGCTGCGCGGCAGGACGATGGCCGACGGCGCTGGCGGAAAGTGCTTGGTCCAATCCTTGCCGTAGGCCTCCAGGGACGCGGCGTCGGTCAGGACCTTGCCAGGGTCTACAAGGGTCATCAGCTCGTCAATTACCGCAGGGTGGGTCATCGCAGGAACTCTCGACTTATTCATAGTCACCCTGAGCACACTTCACCTGTCGGGATAAGCTCAGATTGTGTCGCGTATGCTAGCATAGCGCTCCCGCTGTTCGTGCTAAGGCCGACGCCGTTTCACCCCTCGCCATTTTTTCTCCGGGATACAGGTTTACGCAGATGAGCAAGACTTCTCTCGACAAGAGCAAGATCAGGTTCCTTCTTCTTGAAGGTGTCCACCAGAACGCAGTGGATACCCTCAAGGCCGCCGGGTACACCAACATCGAGTACCTCACTGGTTCGTTGCCCGAAGCCGAGCTCAAGGAAAAGATCGCCGATGCCCACTTCATCGGTATCCGCTCGCGCACCCAGCTGACCGAAGAGATCTTCGATTGTGCGAAGAAACTGGTCGCCGTCGGTTGCTTCTGCATCGGCACCAACCAGGTCGACCTGGAAGCGGCCCGCGAGCGCGGCATCGCCGTGTTCAACGCTCCCTACTCGAACACCCGCTCGGTGGCCGAACTGGTGCTGGCCGAAGCCATCCTGCTGCTGCGCGGTATCCCCGAGAAAAACGCCTCCTGCCACCGCGGTGGCTGGATCAAGAGCGCGGCCAACTCCTTCGAGATCCGTGGCAAGAAGCTGGGCATCGTCGGCTACGGCTCGATCGGTACCCAGCTGTCGGTCCTGGCCGAAAACCTGGGCATGCAGGTGTACTTCTACGACCCGCTGACCAAGCTGCCGCTGGGCAACGCCGTACAGGTCACCAGCCTCAACGAGCTGCTGGGCCTGGCCGACATCGTCTCGCTGCACGTACCTGAGCTGCCATCCACCCAGTGGATGATCGGCGAGAAGGAAATCCGCGCCATGAAGAAGGGCGCGATCCTGATCAACGCCGCCCGCGGTACCGTGGTCGAGCTCGATCACCTGGCGGCAGCCATCAAGGACAAGCACCTGATCGGCGCTGCCATCGACGTCTTCCCGGTCGAGCCGCGCTCGAACGACGAAGAGTTCGAAAGCCCGCTGCGTGGCCTGGATAACGTGATCCTGACCCCACACATCGGCGGCTCCACCGCCGAGGCCCAGGCCAACATCGGCCTGGAAGTGGCTGAAAAACTGGTCAAGTACAGCGACAACGGTACCTCGGTGTCGTCGGTCAACTTCCCTGAAGTGGCTCTGCCAGCACACCCTGGCAAGCACCGCCTGCTGCACATCCACGAGAACATTCCGGGCGTGCTCAGCGAGATCAACCAGGTCTTCGCCGAGAACGGCATCAACATCTCCGGTCAGTTCCTGCAGACCAACGAGAAAGTCGGCTACGTGGTGATCGACGTCGACGCCGAGTATTCGGATTTGGCGCAAGAGAAGCTGCAGCACGTCAAGGGCACCATCCGCTCGCGCGTACTGTTCTGAGCTTGATCGCGGCATGAAGAAGGGAGGCCCTGGTGGCCTCCCTTCTTCGTTCATGCGCCTGGGACTATTTCACCTCGACGGTGATCTTCTTCGACTCGACGCTCGGTTTGAACGGCACGTGGTACTGATCGCCCAGCACCAGTTGCAGGGTGTGCTTGCCTGGCGTGAGGGTGATAGTCGCCTCGGTCTGTGCCTTGCCGAAGTGCAGGACCTGCGGACCGGCTGGCAATGGGGTGCCGCTCTCCGGCATCAGGCTGGCGGGCAGTGGCATGTCGACCACCGGTTCTTTGTCCACATCCACCAGCAGGTGATGGTGGCCGGTATGCGGGGTCTGATCGCCGGCGGGCTTGAGCTCCATGCCCTCGATGCCGAACTTGACCGTGAAGGTCTTGTCGACCGTGGCGCCATCGGCGGGGGAAACGATGACGACCTTGGCATCCTTGGGCGGCTCCTGGCTCTTCAGGGCGTCCGCGGCGCTGGCCAATACCGAGGCCCCCATGAGCAGACCGGCGACGGCAGCACGCGAAAATAGGCTGTTCATTCACTTCTCCTGTGATTCATACATTGACCGCCATCTATGGACGAACGACAGCGGTAGTTCACCATAGCCCACAAAGACAAATATTTCAGTTAGGGTTAAACAACGTCCAAGCTTCGCAGTCATAGGCTGCGCTCGACCGCGACGAGGAAGAAAGTCGGGGCGAACAGTATTCATTTTCACAAGACAAGGGGCATCCATGCGCTCGACCTTAGGCATACTGCTGGCAGCATTGATCACGCCGCTGGCGCACGCCGAGCTGATAGACGAAATCGCCGACCGAGGGGAGCTGCGCATCGTCGTGCAAGCCGACAACGCGCCGTATGCCTTCAGGGAGAACGACCGCCTGACTGGGTTCGAAATAGAGGTTGGCCAAGCGCTGGCCCAGGAGCTGGACTTGCGCGCCGAGTTCATCGAAGCGCCCGCGGACGAAGCCATCGCAGGCGTCGAGAACGGCAAGTACGACATCAGCCTGAACCAAGCCAAGAGTAAGCAAGGCGAGCAGTTGGACGTGAGCCAACCCTACAGCAGCCAGCAATTGGTGATTCCGTTCCAGAAGGATAACCCGGCGTTCGAAAGTGCGGTCAACAATGCTCTGCAGCGGATACAGGACGACGGGCGCATGGCGGCGTTGGAGCAGAAGTGGTTGAAGGGCGCGCAGCAGTCGGCGGCTGGGCAGTAACTTCGGTGTAGGTCTGTGCCGCGAGGAGGCCGGCACAGACCTACTCCGTGAGGCCAGCCAGCGCCACCTCCGCCTGTTCTAGCTCCAACTCGCTGAACACCAGCACCCCCTCGCGCCGCAACAATGCGGCGGTCACACCCTCCCCCGGCACCTTCACACCACTGAACGTGCCGTCATAGGTCAAGCGGTTGCCACACGAAGGGCTACCCGCCTTGAGCACCGCCACGCGGATCCCATGCTTGCGCGCCAGCGCCAGGGCCTGCCGCGCCCCGGCAAGAAAGGCGGCGCTGACATCTTCACCGATCACCGTCACCACGACCGCTGTTCCATCGAGCACCTCACCGCCCTGCCCGCCGGGAATCTCCGCAGGCGGGCGCGGCGTCGGCAAGCCGCCGGCCACCTCGGGGCACAACGGCACCACCCGGCCTTCGCCCTGCCAGCGTTGCAACAGATCGGGGTGTCCACTGCTGCGCCCGTCATAGCGCACCGGTTGGCCCAGCAGACAGGCGCTGACCAGCACCTTGGGCAGCTCAGAACGGGTCATTGCCACGGCGCCGGAACCAACCGGTCAACGACAGACGCTCACGACCGGCGGGCAGTACCTCGTGGGGCACATCGCCGGACAAGAACACCGCCAGGCAACCGGCCTGTGGCTGCACGTCATGGACGACATCACCGGCAAGGAACATACGCAACTGGCCGCCGTCCTCGGGCTGCCAGTCTTCATTGAGGTAGAACACCGCCGAAACCATACGCCGGTCGTCGTCGCGGAAACGGTCCAGATGGCGACGATAGAAGGCCCCTGGCGGATACAAGGCGAAATGGCACTCGAAATCCTCGAGTCCCAGAAACAGTCCTTGGTTGATGGCCTGGCGCAGCTCATCCATCGCCGCCAGATACTGGTCACAGGCTTCGGCCTGACCAGGGTCGATCCACTGGATCTGGTCGCCGCGGATCGTTTCACGGACCTCCTGGGCGGCACCGCGCCCGACCCCGGCGGGGTTGAGCTCGCCATCGGCATAACGCCGGCGGCATTCGGCCGCCAGCGCGCGCGCCAGGGCCGCAGGCAGAAAGAGGGCCTGCTGGGACCAGCCACGGGTGGCCAGGTCATCGACGACGGCCGATAGCATCGGATATTCGAGGGAGGTTTGCATGGCGCGCATCATATCCATTCGCCCTGCACTCGCACAGCGCCACTTGGCCGAGAAGCGTTACGGTATCTCGACAAACCTGCGCCGAGCCAAGGACAATAGCCTCCTGCCGACAGGAGTCCTGAATGCGCCGTCTGTTTTCCCTGCTTCTGCTGATGATCTGCACCATGCCTGTCTGGGCAGATAGCCTCGATCAGCTGTACAAGGCCGCCGGCTGGCCCGATCAGCGCGCCCACTTCAGCGATGCGCTGAGCGCGGCCCAGCAGCGCTATCGCAACAGCTTGCCGCCAGCGGTCTACCAGGCACTGGTCAACAACAGCAACCAGCGCTTCCAGGCCCAGGCCATGGACCGCCGCGCCCAGGCCCAGTTGCGCGCCACCCTGGCCAATCCTGCGCCGGCCCTGGCCTTCTTCCAGTCGCCGCTGGGCCGCAAGGTGGTCGCCGCCGAGCTGCTGGCCACGCGCAAGGACCAACTGGCCAAGAACGCCAAGGGCCTGCCCAAGATCCAGGCCAGCGACGATCGCCTGCTGATCATCGGCCATCTGGCCCAAGCCCTGCCCGCGCGCGAGGCCGGTGCCGAGGTCAGCCTGGCCATTGCCGGCGTGGCCGCCGACAGCCTCAGTTCGATGCTCCCCGGGCTGTTCGGTGGCGGCCAGGCCCAGGGGCTGCTCGACGGCCAGCGCCAGCGCCTGATGCAGCAGATCGGCGAAGACCTCAATAACACCCTGCTGTACGTTTACCGCGACCTGTCCGACGCCGAGCTCGAAGAGTTCGCCACCTTCGCCGAATCGCCGGAAGGCAAGGCCTACTACCAGGCGGCAGTGGCTGCGGTACGTGCCGGCCTTGCCGTGGGTCAGAGCGCGGCGGACCTGAAGTAGGTCAGCCCAGCCGCTGGTCGAGAAAGTCGAAGTAGCGCTGGCGAATCCCCGGCAGCTCGTTGGCCAGGTGATGGCGTGCCTCGGGCAGCATGAGAATCTGCGGCTCGCTGAACTTGGCCCTGAGCACCTGCAGGTTGTACGGCCAGTCCACCGTACCATCGGCCTCCCCCTGCACGATCAACGGCTGCCGCGTGCTGTGCGGCGCCGCCTGGATACGTTTGACCCAGGCGATCAGCGCACCGACCCAGGCAGTAGGCAGACGTCGTGGTTGCAGCGGGTCGGCTTCGAGAAACGGCAGAAAGGCAGGATCGTTGGTGTTCTCGCTGAAGCGGCGCTCGATGCCGTTGACGAAGTGGCGAAGCACCCGGTAACTGAACTTCGACCACCTCCAGGCGCGCGGGCGGACCAGCGGCGCAAGCAAAATCACCTGGCCATCGATCGGACTCTGGGCACCCTTGTGCAGCAGATGGTCCACCGCGATGGCGCCACCGGTGCTCTGCCCGCAGAGATGCCACGGGCGCGGCAAGTTCAAGGCCTGGGCCTGTTCGAACAAGGCATCGAGCACCTGCTGGTACTGGCCGAAGTCACCGATGCTGGCGCGCTCGCCACTGGACAGGCCGTGGCCTGGCAGATCGCAGCTGATCACCGCAAAGCCGCGCGCCAGCGCCCACGCGATCACATGCCGATAGAGCCCCATGTGGTCGTAATAGCCATGCAGCAAGACCAGCGTCGCGCTCGGGCGCTCGGGCAACCAGGCCTGCCCGACCACATCGAACCCGGCCACCTGAAAGCGGCCCAACCAGCTCTGCGCGGGCAGATCGAGGCCATAGAAGCGCTGGTAGTCGCGGGACTGTTCGGTCAACGGTCGTCGCTCGACAAGGGGAGCCAGGCTGGCACGCAGAAGGTCAGGGTGAAAAGCAGCGGGCATCGGGTACATCCACAACGCAGCAAGTATTGACCTGCGATATTCAGCTCTGGCCGGCATCGTGGCAAGCTTGGGCGCTTTCCACCCGCATCAGGGATCCCATGCCCACTCGAATCAGACAACTAAGCGTGGCCCTCGTGCTCGTGCTCTGTGCCGTCGTCCTCTGGCTGGCGTACAGCAGCTTTCAAGCTCGCTACCTGCGCCCGTTCGCAACACAGGCCACCCTGTTCGACGGTAGCCAACTGCGCCTGCCCGCAGAACTGGCCGGCCCTGGACCGATCCGCGTAGTGCACTTCTGGGACCCGGCCTGCCCGTGCAATGTCGGCAACCAGCAGCACCTGGGCGAACTGATCGAGCATTTCGCCGATCGGGGGGTGAGCTTCCACGTGCTGCAAAAGCCCGGCAGCCATGGCCAACTACCCGCCAACCTGGAACGCCTGCAGGCCATCGCCAGCTTACCCGGCAGCGAACACCTGCCCGCCTCGCCCGCCGTGGCGATCTGGGACCGCCAAGGCAAACTCGCCTACTTCGGCCCCTACAGCGAAGGTGCGGTGTGCAATGCCAGCAACAGCTTCGTCGAACCGATCATCCAGGCATTGCAGGAGGGCCGTCCGGTCAACGCCTCCAACACGTTGGCCGTAGGCTGCTACTGCCCCTGGAACGACTAAGCTCTGTGCGCGGGCCAGGCGAAGACTGGTTCCGGCCTTACCCTCGCGTATCCAAGGAGATCCGATGAAACGCAGCTTCATCCTATTGGCCGTGCTGGTGGCGGTCGCCGTCGGCGCGGGCGGTTACTGGTACATGCAGGGCAAGTTGCCGCAACGCCAGGGCGAGGTCGCCATCGCCGGCTTGCAAGCCCCGGTCAGCGTGCGCTACGACGCCCGCGGCGTGCCGCACCTGCAGGCGCGCAACCAGCAGGACCTGTACCGCGCCCTCGGCTACGTGCATGCCCAAGACCGTCTGTTCCAGATGGAGATCGTGCGTCGCCTGGCCCGCGGCGAACTGGCCGAGGTGCTGGGGAGCAAACTGGTGCCCAGCGATACCTTGTTCCGCAGCCTGCGCATCCGCGAACAGGCCGCCGCCATGGTCGCCCGCCTGGATCATCAGAGCCCCGCCTGGCAAGCCCTGCAGGCCTACCTGGAGGGGATCAACGCGTGGCAGGACAGCCACCCCAGTCCCGTCGAGTTCGACCTGATCGGCATCCCTCCCCGGCCATTCACCGCCGAGGACACCTTGAGCGTTGCCGGCTACCTGGCCTATAGCTTCGCTGCCGCTTTCCGTACCGAGCCTGCACTGACCTATGTGCGCGACCAACTCGGCCCCGATTACCTGAAGATCTTCGACCTGGCCTGGCAGCCACAAGGCCAGCTCGCCGCCCCTCTGGCCGCTGCCGACTGGCGCAGCCTCGAGGCCCTGGCGCGGGTCAGCCATGACGCGCTGCAGGCCGCCGGCATCCCGGCATTCGAGGGCAGTAATGCCTGGGCCGTTGCCGGCAGCCGCACACGCAGCGGCAAGCCGCTGCTGGCTGGCGACCCTCATATCGGTTTCGCCGTACCGGCGGTGTGGTACGAAGCCGAACTGTCGGCGCCGGACTTCAACCTGTACGGCTATTTTCAGGCGCTCAATCCGTTCGCCTTGCTCGGCCACAACCGTGACTTCGGCTGGAGCTTGACGATGTTCCAGAATGACGACGTCGATCTGATCGCAGAGAAGGCCAACCCCGACAACCCCGACCAGGTGCTGGTCCACGGCCAGTGGCAAAACCTGCAAAAGACCGAGCAGACCATCGCCGTCAAAGGCGAAGCGCCGGTTACCCTCACCCTGAGCCGCTCGCCCCACGGCCCGATCGTCAACTCGGTGCTGGGCGCTACCGCCGGCAGCGTCCCGATCGCCATGTGGTGGGCATTCCTGGAAACCGAGAATCCGTTGCTCGAAGGCTTCTATCAGATTAACCGCGCCGACACCCTGGCGAAGATGCGCGAGGCTGCCGAGAAGATTCAGGCCCCGGGGCTCAACCTGGTCTGGGCCAACGCCCGTGGCGATATAGGTTGGTGGGCGGCGGCGAAACTGCCGATTCGCGCCGAAGGGGCCGAGCCGATGTTCATCCTCGACGGCAGCAGCGCGCAAGCCGACAAACTCGGCTTCTACCCCTTCAGCGTCAATCCACAGCAGGAAAATCCCACCAGCGGCTACATCGTTTCGGCCAACTTCCAACCACCTGCGGTGGTGCCGATCCCGGGCTACTACAACCTGCCGGACCGGGGTCGCCAACTGGACCGGCAACTGGCCAACCCCGACGTCAAATGGGATACCCAGAACAGTCAGGCGCTGCAGTTGGACACCAGCAACGACTATGGCCCGCGCACTCTGGCACCCTTGCTGTCGACCCTGCGCGGCATCGCCGAAGGCGACGAGGAAAAGGAACTGGTCGAGCAATTGGCAGCCTGGCGCGGCGACTACCCGCTGGACTCCACCAGCGCCACGCTGTTCAACCAGTTCCTTTATGAGCTCGCCTACGCGGCCCTGCATGACGAACTCGGCGACACCTGGTTCCCGGTGCTGATCAGCACCCGCGCCATCGATACGGCCCTGCCGCGCCTGGCCGCCGATGCCCAGTCGCCCTGGTGGAATCTGCGGGGCGCCAGCGAGCGTACCGATCGCACCGCCATCGTGCGCATGGCTTGGCGCAACAGCCTGGAGCACCTACGCACCGCCCTGGGCAGGGACCCCGCCAGTTGGCAGTGGGGCAAGGCGCACACCTTGACCCATAACCACCCGCTGGGTAGCCAAAAGCCATTGAACCTGTTGTTCAACGTCGGCCCGTTCGCCGCCCCCGGCACTCACGAGGTGCCGAACAACCTGTCGGCGAAAATCGGTCCGGCGCCATGGGCAGTGAATTACGGCCCTTCCACCCGGCGCCTGATCGACTTCGCCGATGCCAGCCAGGCACTGACCGCCAATCCGGTCGGGCAAAGCGGCGTACCGTTCGACAAGCACTATTCCGACCAGGCCGAAGGCTATATACAAGGCAAGTATCAGAAGGCGCTGATGGCGGTGATCCCTGCCGAGAGTACTCTGCGCCTGGTTCCCAGTCGCTAACCCTTGCAGATCGAGGCTTTCGCATGCAAAAACACTTCATCGAGATCGACGGCGCACGCATGAGCTATGTCGACCAAGGCCAGGGCTTCCCAGTGTTGCTCGGCCACAGCTACCTCTGGTCGGCAGCGATGTGGCAGCCGCAGATCGACGCGCTGTCCCGACACTTTCGGGTGATCGTGCCCGAACTCTGGGGCCATGGCGACTCCGATGCCCCGCCCGCGAGCACCACCGACATGAGCGCTCTGACTCGCCAGCATCTGGCCCTGCTCGATGCGCTGGACATCGACCAGTGCCACCTGGTCGGCCTCTCGGTAGGCGGCATGTGGGGCGCACAACTGGCCATCGAACATCCGCACAGGGTCGATCGCCTGGTCCTGATGGACACCTTCCTCGGCGCCGAGCCCGAAGCTACCCGGCTCAAGTACTTCGGGCTGCTGGATGCGGCCAGCGCCGCTGGCTGCTTCTCCGATCCGTTGCTGGACATCATCGTGCCGATCTTCTTCCACGCCGGTGGCGAGACGGTGCCGCACGTGCGCGAGGCGTTCCGCGCAGCGCTCAAGTCGAGCAGTGCAGAAGTGATCCGGCAAAGCCTCGACCCGATGGGCCGGGTGATCTTTGGACGGCCCGACTTCCTGGCACGGTTGGGCGAGCTGCACGGCGAACGAACGATCGTGCTGTGTGGCGACCAGGACATTCCGCGTCCCCCCGAGGAATCCAACGAGATGGCACGCATCATCGGCTGCCTGGCTGCGCAGATTCCGTATGCAGGTCATATCTCGAGCCTGGAGAATCCCAAGGTGGTGAATGATTTTCTGCTGAACTGGCTACCGCAACGGTCTGCGTGACGCTCCCCGGCTGAAGTCGCTGCGCTCGGTAAGGAAAAGAGCGCACGCGGCGGCCTCGATTGAAACTTTCGTTCCCGTCTCGTCTCAAAAGATTGCGCTCCACGTCGTCGCACGCCCATCAAACCAACAAGGACGATAATTGATGAACAACGCCTGCCTGGATGATCCGAACGAACAACTGCTGTGGCTGATCGCGTTACGCCGGGCCCTGGGCGGGTCGCGCTAGGCCAGCCACAAACGAAAACGCCGACGCAAATGCGTCGGCGTTTTCGTTAGGGTCCAGCAGCCGATCAGAACGCAGGCAGCACCGCACCGTGGTACTTCTGGTCGATGAAGGCCTTCACTTCCGGGCTGGTCAGTGCCTTGGCCAGCTTCTGGATGGCTTCGCTGTTCTTGTTGTCCGGACGGGCAACCAGGAAGTTCACGTAAGGCGAGTCGCTACCTTCGATGACCAAGGCATCCTTGGCCGGGTTCAGGCCGGCTTCAAGCGCGTAGTTGGTGTTGATCATGTCCAGATCGACCTGGTCCAGCACGCGCGGCAGCATGGCCGACTCCAGCTCGCGGAACTTCAGCTTCTTCGGGTTCTCGGCGATGTCCTTGGGGGTCGCCAGGGCGTTCTTCGGATCTTTCAGGGTGATGATCCCGGCCTTCTGTAGCAGCAGCAAGGCACGGCCGCTGTTGCTGCCCTCGTTAGGGATGGCGACGGTGGCGCCTTCCTTGAGCTCGTCCAGGCTCTTGACCTTCTTCGAGTAGCCACCGAACGGCTCGACATGCACACCGATCACGGTTTCCAGGTGAGTGCCTTTGCCTTCGTTGAAGTTCTGCAGGTATGGCAGGGTCTGGAAGTAGTTGGCGTCCAGGCGTTTCTGGTCGACCTGCACGTTCGGTTGCACGTAGTCGGTGAAGACCTTGATCTCCAGGTCCACGCCTTCCTTGGCCAGGGTCGGCTTGATCAGTTCGAGGATCTCGGCGTGCGGTACCGGGGTCGCGGCAACCACCAGTTTCTCGGCAGCGCTGGCCAGGCCGGCGAACGACAGGGCGGCGGCCAGGGCCGTGGTCAACAGGGTCTTCTTCATGGTCTTCCTTATTCGAGCGAGGCGCCATGTTCAATGGCGATGTCTGGGTGCCCGCGGCCAGGCCTGCGGGCGTGAAGCGGACGATACCGAGATTTTTTATTCCGCAACAATATCTTTTTTTTAAGCTCTTATAACAAAAACAACCTGCCATCCTGACAATTGCTTATGAACCGCTGCGGCTGCGTCTAACTCGCGGCATTCGGCAGGTCGAGGTGTTCCGGCAGGAGCTCCGGGCCATCGCTGACCAGCAAGGCGAAATGCACGACGTTCTCCAGCTCACGGGTATTGCCGGGCCAGGCGTGGGCCTCCAGCGCGTGCTGGGCCGCCTCGCTGATCAAAGGCACCTCACGTTGCAGACGTGCGCTGTAGATACCCACGAAGTACTCGGCCAGCGCCAGAATGTCCCCTTGACGCTCGCGCAGCGGCGGCAGCTCCAAGGTGCCTTCGCGCAGGTAGAGGTACAGGCGCTCATTGAAACGCCCGGCGCGAACAACTCGCGCCAGGTCGATGCTGGTCGCCGCTACCAGACGCACGTCCACCGGCTGCGGTTGGTGCGCACCGACGCGGGTCACCTCGCGGTTTTCCAGGGCAGCCAGCAACTTGCCTTGGATCGCCAGCGGCAAGTCGGCAATTTCGTCGAGGTACAACGTGCCACCGTTGGCCGAGCCGAACCAGCCGGCGCGGCTACCCGCCGTACCTCCGTGAGCGCCTGCGGTGTAACCGAACAGCTCGGCGTCGGCATAGGTGGGGCTGATGGCGGCGCAATTGACCGATACGAACAGTCCGCCGCGATCGCTGGCCCGGTGGATCTGCCGGGCCAGCAATTCCTTGCCGGTGCCGGTTTCACCCCGCACCAGTACAGGCAGCGATTGGGGTGCAAGGCGTTCGAGGGCTTGGCGCAACTGCCGTGAGCGCGGGTCGATGAACACCAGCGCCTTGGCACGGATGCTCAATGGGCTCTTGTCCAGCTCAGGAAAGGTCAGCAGGGGCTGGCCGAATGGATTATGCAGCGACATGAAAAACTCCCACCCCAGACCTTGCGGGGCCGGGTGTCAGGCAATCGGTGAGCGGTAGGGACGATCAGGCGCGACGCAGCGCCCGCTGCTCGATGCGGCTTTGCAGGCGATAGAGGTAGGCGAAGCCCTGCTCCCAACGCTCGTGACCTGACTTGACGTTGATGTGCCCGGCATTGGTCAACAAGCCCGCCTCCGCCCCCCAAGCTTGGGCCAAGTGCAGTGCCCGAGGCACGCTTACCGCCGGGTCGTTGTCCGAACTGACCACCTGGCTGGGGAAGGGTAGCGGCTGCTGTGGGATCGGCGCGAAATTGCGCAGGGCCGGTGCGCAAGTGGGCCGCTCTACATCCGCAGGGGCCACCAGCAAAGCACCACGAACCCGCCGCAGGAGAGCCGAATTGGCGCGTGCGGCCCAGTGGGCGACGGTGATGCAGCCCAAGCTATGGGCGATCAAGATCACCGGCGAGCGGTCGGCGACAATCGCCTGCTCCAGCGCTTGCACCCAGTCGCCACGCTGTGGGGTCAGCCAATCCTCCTGCTCGACCCGGAAGCTGTTGGGCAGGGTGCGCTGCCAGTGACTTTGCCAATGGTTGTCTGGGGACCCTTGCCAGCCCGGCACGATCAGGTAGCGTATCGACTCATTGCGCATGGGGACGCCTCCGTGAAGTTTGCGTGCTTGGCCTCCAGTATCACGGCGGCGGATATATCAGTAAAGGAATAAGAAGCTATTTATTAATAACCTTATGTTTTAACCGCAGAAACAGAACGGCCCCGGTTAGCTCCTACAGGATGGCGCAGTTACTGAACTTTGCGCCAAACCTGTGGGAGCGGGCTTGCCCGCGAAGGGCCGCAAAGCGGCCCCTGGGTTCTCATGCAACGACTTCGCCTCAGATATCCGCCACTTTCTGCCAAACCTTGGGTCGGAAGAACAGTGTCTCGCCACGGGCCAGACCGGCCAGGCTGTCATGGTCCTTGACCACTTCGGCCTCGATCAGCTCGCTCTGCCCTTCCACCTTCAGGGTGACCCGCGTGGTCGCGCCCAGCGGTCGGATGTCACGCACCTGCGCAGCGTGGTGCCCTTCGGTTTCGTGACGCGACAGCGACACCTCGTGCGGACGGAACAGCACATGATGTCCCTCGCTCAAGGCCAGGCGGTTGGAATCGCCGAGGAAGTGATAGACGAAGTCGTTGGCAGGCTGCTCGTAGACCTCGCCCGGTGAGCCGATCTGCTCGATCACACCCTTGTTCATCACCACGATGCGGTCGGCCACTTCCATGGCTTCTTCCTGGTCATGGGTAACGAATACCGAGGTCAGGTTGATGTCTTCGTGCAGGCGCGCCAGCCAACGGCGCAGCTCTTTGCGCACTTTGGCGTCGAGGGCACCGAACGGCTCGTCGAGCAACAGCACTTTGGGCTCCACCGCCAGGGCCCGGGCCAAGGCGATGCGCTGGCGCTGGCCACCGGACAGCTGCTCGGGGTAGCGATCCGACAGCCAGTCGAGCTGAACCATGTTCAGCAGCTCGTGCACCTTTTCAGCGATCTTGCTCTCACTCGGGCGCTCGCCTTTAGGCTTCATGCGCAGGCCGAAGGCGACGTTGTCGAACACGCTCATGTGGCGGAACAACGCATAGTGCTGGAACACGAATCCGACGTTGCGATCTCGCACGTCGTGGCCGGATACATCCTCACCATGGAAGACGATATTGCCGGTATCGGGGGTCTCCAGGCCGGCGATGATGCGCAGCAAGGTGGTCTTGCCGCAACCGGACGGACCCAGCAGGGCCACCAGCTCACCGCTGTTGATATCCAGGTTGATGTTGTCCAGGGCCTGGAAGCTGTTGAATCGCTTGCTGACGTTACGAACTTCGATCGACATGAATTATTCCTCCGCTGCGCTGTGGCGCAGGCGGTTAATACGGTTCTCGCTCCACTGCTTGAGCAGCAGGATGAAGAGCGCCAGGATCAGCAACAGGCTGGCCACACTGAAGGCCGCGACATGGTTGTACTCGTTGTAGAGGATCTCCACATGCAGCGGCAGGGTGTTGGTCACACCGCGGATGTGGCCCGAAACCACCGACACCGCGCCGAACTCACCCATGGCCCGCGCAGTGCACAGCACCACGCCGTAGATCAGGCCCCACTTGATGTTCGGCAGGGTCACATGCCAGAACATCTGCCAGCCATTGGCACCCAGCAGGCGAGCGGCCTCTTCCTCCTGGGTACCCTGCTCCTGCATCAGCGGGATCAGCTCGCGGGCCACGAAGGGCACGGTGACGAAGATGGTCGCCAGGACAATGCCGGGCAGGGCGAACACGATCTGTATGTCGCGGTCCTGCAACCAAGGCCCCAACAGGCCCTGGGCACCGAACATCAGCACATAGACCAGACCGGCGATCACCGGCGATACCGAGAACGGCAGGTCGATCAGCGTGACCAGCACACTCTTGCCTCGGAAGGTGTACTTGCTCACGCACCACGCCGCACTGACGCCGAATACCAGGTTCAGCGGCACCGAGATGACCACGGCGAGCAGGGTCAACCTGAGGGCGGCCAAGGCATCGGGCTCGAGAATGGCCTCGAAGAAGGTACCGAAACCGTTCTTCAACGCCTGCGACACCACGATCACCAGCGGCAGCAACAGGAACAGCGCGAACACCAGCCAGCCAAGGCCGATCAGGATCCGCCGGGACGTGGCGCTGCCGCGGCGGGCGGCATTGGCGGCGGCGCTTACGCTCAGGGACGAACTGGACATGCCGGCCTCCTTCAAGGGGTTTCGATGCGGCGCTGCAGCAGGTTGATCAGCAGCAGCAGGATGAAGGAAACCACCAGCATCAGGACGCCGATGGCAGTGGCGCCGGTGTAGTCGTACTGGTCGAGCTTGACCATGATCAGCAGCGGCAGGATCTCGGTCTTCATCGGCATGTTGCCGGCGATGAAGATCACCGACCCGTACTCGCCGACACCCCGGGCGAAGGCCAAGGCGAAGCCGGTCAGCCAGGCTGGCAGCAATGCCGGCGCCAACACGTGGCGGAATACCTGCCAGGGTTTGGCGCCCAGACAGGCGGCGGCCTCTTCCACTTCACGCGGGATGTCCGCCAGCACCGGCTGCACCGTGCGGACCACGAACGGCAGGGTGACGAAGGTCAGCGCCAGGGTGATACCCAGCGGGGTATAGGCGATCTTGAAGCCCAGGTCGGTGGCGAACTGCCCGACCCAGCCAGCCGGCGCGTACAGGGCAGTCAGCGCGATACCGGCCACGGCAGTGGGCAAGGCAAACGGCAGGTCGATCATCGCATCGATGATCTTGCGCCCAGGAAAGGTGTAGCGCACCAGCACCCAAGCCAGCAGGGTGCCGATCACACCATTGATGAGGGCGGCAAACAGAGCGGTGCCGAAACTCAGCTTGAGCGCCGCGATTACACGCGGCGCACTGACAATGTTCCAGAACTGCTCCCAGGTCAGCTGGGCGGCATGCACGAACATGGCGGCCAGCGGTATCAGCACGATCAGGCTGAGGTACACCAAGGTGTAGCCCAGCGTCAGCCCGAAGCCGGGTATGACGGGGGAAATGCGACGTGACATAAGTATCCCTGGTTGAACGCACGAAGCCCGGAGGCAATCCCGGGCCGGTGCAGGCTTTCAAATCCTGGCGCTGCTTGGCAGCCCTTACTGTGCCTGATAGATCTGGTCGAACACACCACCATCATTGAAGAACTTGGGTTGCGCGGTTTTCCAGCCTCCGAAGTCCTTGTCGATGGTCACCAGGTCCAGTTTCGGGAATTGCTTGCCGAACTCGGCAGCGACCTTCTCGTCCCGTGGTCGATAGAAGTTCTCGGCAGCGATCTTCTGGCCAGCCGGGCTGTACAAATGCTTGAGGTACTCGGTGGCGATCTCGGTGTTGCCCTTGCGCTCGGCGTTCTTGTCGACCACGGCCACTGGCGGCTCGGCGAGGATCGACAACGACGGTACGACGATGTCGAACTTGTCGGCGCCGCCCTCTTCCTTCAATGCCAGGAAGGCTTCGTTTTCCCAGGCCAGCAACACGTCGCCCTGGCCATTGTTGACGAAGGTGATGGTCGAGCCACGGGCGCCAGTGTCGAGCACCGGCACGTGCTTGAACAGTTCCTGCACGTATTCCTTGGCCTTGGCCTCACTGCCACCGGCTTTCAGGCCGTAGGCCCAGGCGGCGAGGAAGTTCCAGCGGGCACCACCGGAGGTCTTCGGGTTGGGAGTGATGACCGAAACGTCTTTCTTGATCAGGTCGCCCCAGTCCTTGATGCCCTTGGGGTTGCCTTTACGCACCAGGAACACGATGGTCGAGGTATAGGGCGTGCTCGCGTCCGGCAGCCGGGTCTGCCAATCCTGCGGCAGGGTCTTGCCGAGCTTGGCGATCTCGTCGATGTCGCCGGCCAGGGCCAAAGTCACCACGTCGGCCCGCAGGCCATCGATCACGGCACGCGCCTGCTTGCCGGAACCGCCATGGGATTGCTGGATCTTGACCTTGTCGTCGGGATGAGACTGCTGCCAATGCTTGATGAACTCTGCGTTGTACTGCTGATACAGCTCACGGGTCGGATCATAGGACACGTTGAGCAGTTCGTAGTCCTTGGCGATGGCGGAACCGGCAAAAACAGCGCTGGCCAGGGCAGCGAGCGCATAACGGCGGATGGACATGGTGAAGCTCCCGATTGGCATTTTTCTAGTTTTGGAGGTAGCGCGAAATCAGCCGGACTTGTTGCCGGGCTGTTGCAGGCGGAACTTCTCCTTGCGCTCGATCTGAACCACCTGAGCGTTGTGCACGGTGATCTCCACCGCACCGAAACGCAGATCGCGCAGTGCGCTCTGGATCTCTCGCAGAATGGTGGCTTCGTCCTGGCCGTCGATGCTACGCAGCGATGCGCTCATGCTCGTTCTCCTGTGAATAAGGGGGCCGGGCAGAGGTTCGAAGGAGGATTTGCGCCTGGCTTGAGGGCGATAGTAGTGAGGCTGAGTTATTCTTAAAAATACTGATTAAGAATTTTTATATAACCAAAAATAAACCGGACTCTGTAGGAGCGGGTTTACCCGCTCCTACAGGGGATTGCGCCGGGCTTCAGCCCTGTTTTTGCGGCTCACGGATCTTGTACCAGGCCACATACAACGCCGGCAGGAACAACAGCGTCAGCAACGTGGCGACGATGATCCCGCCGATCATGGCGTAGGCCATCGGCCCCCAGAACACCTCCCTGGCAATCGGAATCATGCCCAGGCTCGCCGCTGCAGCCGTCAGCAGGATGGGACGGCGGCGGTGATTGGTGGCTTCGACAACGGCATCCCAGGGCGCCAGGCCCTGAGCCTCGAACTCGTCGATCTGGGTCACCAGGATCACCGAGTTTCGAATGATGATGCCTGCCAGCGCCAGGATCCCGAGGATCGCCACGAAGCCCATCGGCGTGCCCGTGGGCACCAGCGCCAGCACCACGCCGATCAGACCCAGCGGCGCCACGCTGATCACCAGGAACAGCTTCTGCACGCTGTGCAGCTGGATCATCAGGAACGTCGCCATGAGGAATAGCATCAGCGGGATGACCTTGCGGATCGGCCCCTGAGCCTTGGCGCTTTCCTCCACCGTACCGCCGGTGGCCACTTCGTATCCGGGCGGCAGTTCGCTTGCGAACTTGTCGATCTCCGGCTTGAGCTGGGCCACCAGGTCGGTGGGCTGGATATCGCCGGTCACCGACGACTTGATGGTGATGGTGGGCTTGCGATCACGCCGCCACACCAGCGGTTGCTCCAGTTCGTAGCGTACGGTGGCGAATGAAAGCAGCGGAATCGAGGTGCCGTTGGGGGTGAGGATCTGCAGGTTCTGCAAGGTATCGGGCGAGCCACGTTCGCTGTCCTCGGCGCGGGCGACCACGTCGATCAGGTAGATGTTGTCGTTGACCTGGGTGATCGGTACACCGCTGACGATGCTGTTCATCACATTGGCCACGTCCTCGGACGATAGCCCGAGCTGACGGGCCTTGTCCTGGGCGATCTCCACGCGCAGCACTTTTCCCGGCTCGTTCCAGTCGTAGATCATCTCGCCGATATGTTCGTTATGGTCGAGCAAGGTGGCCAGCTCGATGGCGTGCTTGCGCACCTGGTCGATGTCCTTGCCACTGACCCGGTACTGGATCGGCCGGCCAACCGGCGGTCCCATCTCCAGCGACTGGACATTGGTGCCGATGCCGACGAACTCCTCGCGCAGCAGCTTCTGCAGGCGCTCCATCATGCCCGCGCGCTCCTCCAAGCCCTTGCTGACGATGACCAACTGGGCGTAGTAAGGGTTTTGCAGTTGCTGATCCAGAGGCAGGTAGAAACGAATCGCGCCCTGTCCGATGTAGGTGCTCCAATGCAACATGTCCGGATCGTCCTTGATCCTGGCCTCCAGCCGATCGACCACCTTGCGGGTTTCCTCGATGGAAGCGTTCTGCGGCAGGTTGAGGTCGACCAGGATCTCCGGGCGGTCGGATGAGGGGAAGAACTGGTTCTGCACGAAGCGTTCGCAGAAAATCGCCAGCACGAACAGCAGCACCGTACCGATGATGGTCAACCAGCGATGGCGCATGCACCACAGCAGACCGTGCTCGAAGGCCCGGCCCACGCGCCCTGGCTCGGCCTCGTGAGACTTGATCTTGCTGGCGCTGAGGATGTGCACGCCAAGCACTGGGGCGAAGAACACGGCCACCACCCATGACACCAGCAAGGCCACGGCGATCACCGCGAACAACGTATAGGTATATTCGCCGGCCGAACTCGCGTTGAGCCCGATGGGCACGAAACCGGCCACGGTCACCAGGGTTCCGGTGAGCATGGGAAACGCCGTGGACGTGTAGGCGAAGGTCGCCGCCTGTTCTTTGCTCTCGCCCATTTCCAGGCGCGTGACCATGACCTCCACGGTGATCATCGCATCGTCCACCAGCAGGCCCAGGGCAATGATCAGCGCCCCCAGCGAGATCCGCTGCATAGTGATGCCGCTGTACTCCATGAACACGAACACCATGGCCAGCACCAATGGAATCGAGCAGGCCACCACCAGCCCGGCACGCATGCCCAGGCTGACGAAACTCACCGCCAACACGATCACCACCGCCTCGAACAACGCGCTGGTGAAACCGCCTACGGCTTGCTTGACCACCACGGCCTGGTCGGACACGGTGTGCACGCCCACGCCCACCGGCAAGTCCTCCACCACGCTGTCCATTTTCTTCTTCAGCGCGGCACCGAACACCTGGATATTACCGCCAGCCTTCATGCCAATGGCAAGTCCGATGGCGGGCTGGCCGTTGTAGCGGAACATCGGCGAGGGTGGGTCGACGTAGCCGCGTTCGATGTCGGCGATATCTGCCAGACGGAAGAAGCGGTCGTTGATCCTCAGGTTGACGTTCTGCAGGTCTTTTTCCGAGGCGAACTGACCGGTGGTACGCACCGAGATACGCTCCGGCCCGGCCTCGATCACCCCTGCCGGGGTCACCGCGTTCTGCGCCTGCAAGGCCTGCATCACCTGACGTTGATCGATGCCGAGGGCCGCCAGCTTGCGGGTCGAGAAGTTCAGATAGAGCACCTCGTCCTGGGTGCCGACCAGCTCTATCTTGCCGATGTTGGGCACATCGCGCACCTCCGCCCGAGCCTGCTCCACGTAGTCGCGCAACTGACGGAACGTCAGGCCGTCGGCGGTGAAGGCGTAGATCGAGCCGAACACGTCGCCGAACTCATCGTTGAAGCCTGGACCCTGGATGCCTTCGGGGAACTGCCCACGGATATCGTTGATCTTCTTGCGGACCTGATACCAGATCTGCGGGATGTCGGCGGCCTTGGTGGTGTCGCGCAGGTAGACGTAAACCGTGGACTCGCCAGGTCGGGTGTAGCTCTTGGTGTAGTCCAGCGAATCGAGCTCCTCGAGCTTCTTCTCGATGCGATCGGTGACCTGGTAGAGGGTTTCGTCCTGGGTCGCGCCCGGCCAGCGGGTCTGGATGACCATGGTCTTGATGGTGAAGGAAGGGTCTTCCTCGCGGCCCAGGTTGAAGTACGAAAAGATCCCCATCAACAGGCCGACGAACATCAGGTACCAGACGAAGGACTGGTGCTTGAGCGCCCAATCGGAGAGGTTGAAGCTTCCTTTCATTGTGCATCCTCTTCGAAGGCGACCTTCTGGCCAGGCTTGAGGCTGTTCACTCCGGCCGTCACCACTCGCTCCCCGGGTTGAACCCCAGCGTCGAGGATGAAGGTCTGATCGGTACGATCGATCACGGCGACATCGCGAGTGGTCACGGTCTTGCTGGCGGGGTCGATTACCCACACTTGCTGCTTGCCGTCGCGCTCGAGCAAGGCGCTGAGAGGCAGTTCGCTGCGCGGCGTGACCTGCGACGTGAGCGTCACGCTGATCGCGGTGCCGAGGTGGAAGGCCGCCGGGGTGCTGGCCAGGGTCAGCCGGGCCCGTCGGGTGCGGGTGGTGGCATCCGCCTGGGGCTCCAGTTCACGCAGGCTGGCGGTGGTGTTGATGCTTGGTTCCAGCTGCGAGGCGACGGTGAAAGTCAGCCCCTTGCTCAACTGCTCGGCGAGGCCGATGGGCAGATCGATCACCGCCTCTTTCACATCCGGGCGGGCCAGGGTGACCACTGCCTCGCCGGCGCTGACCGTCTGCCCGGCTTCGGCCTTCCAGTCGGTGATCACTGCGGCATGGTCGCTGCGCAAGGTGGTGTAGTCGAGCTGATCGCGGGCCTGGCTGAGCGCCGAGCGAGCTTGCTCCAGCGACGCAGCGGTGGTCTTGAGGTTGGTCTGGGCGATGTCCAGTTGGGCCTGGGCGCCTACGCCCCGGTCGTAGAGCTGTTGCTGGCGGCGCGCATCGGCCTGGGCGTTGATCCATTGCGCCTGGACCCGCGCCAGGTCGCCTTCGGCAGCGCGCAACTGGTTCTGCTGATCGGTCGGGTCGAGGGTGGCCAGGGTATCCCCTGCCTTGACCTGGGCGCCGACATCCAGCCACCGCCGGGCGATGCGTCCGGACACGCGAAAGCCCAGGGTGCTCTCGAAACGGGCCTGGATGGTGCCGGCGAAACGGCCCAGTTGCGTCTGCACCTGGGGCTCGACCTTGATCGACAGCACCGGACGGATCGGCTCCGGCGCTTGCTCTTCGCTACCGCAGGCAGCCAGCAGGCTGGCGGCCAGCATCAACGGCAAATGCCTCATAGCTCACCTCCCGGGGCGTTGCCGTCGACTTTTTCCACCTGCATGCCCGGGTGCAGCAACTGGCCGCCGTTGACCACCACGGTCTCGCCGCTCTTGAGCCCGCTGGCGACGACGATCTTGCCCGTGAGGTAGCGGGTGACCTCGACCTTGCGCAGTTCGACCTTGTCGCCCTCCCCGACCACCCACACCGCCGGTTCATGCAAGGCCTTGGTCAGCGCCGACCAGGGCAGTTCGATGCTCGGCCGGCCCTGGGCGTTGGTGCTGGCAGTCACCGGCGCGCCCAGTTGCATCTGCGGTGGTACATCCTTGAGCGCCACCTTGACCTCGACCGTACCGCTCTGTGCCGATACGGTCGGGGTGACTTCACGGACATAGCCATGGGCCTTGACCTTGGGATCGTCGAGCAGGCTCACGATCACCCCGGCATCGCTGGGCGGCGCCACCAGCAGCGACTCGTAGACGTTGAACACGGCGTCGCGTTCGCCATCGCGGGCCAGGCTGAAGATCGGCATGGTCGCCTGCACCACTTGGCCGACCTCGGCCTGGCGTTCGGTGATCACCCCATCGGCTTCCGACACCAGTGCGGTGTAGCCCAGTTGCTCCTTGGCGTTGGCCAGTTGTGCCTGGGCGGCCTTGAGCGCGCTCTGGTTGCTGCGCAACGAGGCTTCGGCTGCGTCGTACTCGCTCTGGCTGGTATAGCCCTTGGGCAGCAGTTTTTGCTGACGGACGAAGGCGGCGCTGGTTTGGGTCACGCGGGCCTGGGCAGCGAACACCTCGGCCTTGGCCGAATCGACATTGTTCTGCAGGTCCTTGGGGTCGAGCCGCGCCAGCACCTGATTGGCCTTGACGTGGTCGCCGACATCGACGCTACGCGAAATGATCTTGCCGCCGACGCGGAACGACAAGTCGGTCTGTACGCGAGCCTGCACGTCACCGGTGAGCGTCACCCGCGCGGCGAAATCGGTGGGTTTGACTTGCAGCACTCCAACCCGGGGCAACACCTCGGGAGTCTCTTCCTTGCTACACCCGACGAGCAC
Source organism: Pseudomonas putida (assembly GCF_004357765.1). GTDB lineage: Bacteria > Pseudomonadota > Gammaproteobacteria > Pseudomonadales > Pseudomonadaceae > Aquipseudomonas > Aquipseudomonas putida_U. The sequence goes on from NZ_SMTE01000003.1 coordinate 36,285, forward strand.
AGACAACAGCCCCAGGGCAACGACCAACAGCGGACGAGTCACCGTCATGCAGGCTCCTAGCTTGCGCACAAATGATTTGTGAGATGCGACTCTTAGCGTAGATCAGGGTTCGATAAACATCATTGCCGGGGCGCGAAGCAGTGGTGTGGCGCAGGCTAAGAATGGGTTGGCGCTGCCGGCCCCTTCGCGGGCAAGCCCGCTCCCACAGGTACCGCGCTGTCTCAAGGCCAGTGCAGCGCGTGTGGGAGCGGGCTTGCCCGCGAAGGGGCCCATGCCGCACTCCAGCCATATCCAGTAACCATCAGCCCCTGTAGTCCCTTGTCAGAAGCGCTAGTGTTCGCAAACCATTTGCTTTCAAGGACGAACGCGATGTCGCTAGCTGAATCCTACCTGCTACGCCAAGGTCGCTTTTCGGAGCCCGGCAGACTCTACCTACTCACGACCGTGACCCATCAGCGCGAGCCTCTGTTCCATGACTTGCACCATGCTCGTCTGGTCATCAATCAGCTACGCCTGTCCCATCAAACCCAGGATTGCCTGACGCTAGCATGGGTACTCATGCCAGACCATCTGCATTGGTTGATTGAGTTGAAGGAGGTGACTTTGGCTACCTTGATGCGCAGGTTCAAGTCTCGTACCGGCATCGCATTACGCCGGGCAGGTGTGAAGCACAATCCCATCTGGCAACCCGGCTACCAGGACCGCGCTCTGCGGCGCGAGGAGAGTATCCGGCACGTAGCCAGGTACATCGTTGCCAACCCATTGCGGGCTGGGCTCGTCAGAAATGTCAGGGACTATCCACACTGGGATGCTGTATGGCTCTGAATCGGTGGTGGGGCCTTCGCGGGTGAACCCGCTCCCACAGGTACTGCGCAGGTCTTGAAAACTGCACATGACCCTGTAGGAGCGGGTTTACCCGCGAACAGGCCGATCAGGCCGAAGCTGCTGCCTGGACCGGGCGCTTGACCTGCGGCTGCGAAGCGTTGGCCGCAGCGCCCTCCTCGATGGCTTGCTGAATGGCTTTACGACGGCGTTCCTCGGCCTGGCGGCTGAAGTACCAGACCAGGAAGGTCACTATCGATACCGACAGCAGGATCAGACTGGCCACGGCGTTGATCTCCGGCTTCACGCCCAGACGCACAGCCGAGAACACCTCCATCGGCAGCGTGGTCGAGCCCGGCCCGGACACGAAGCTTGCCAGTACCAGGTCGTCCAACGACAGGGCGAAGGACATCATCCCACCAGCCGCCAGGGACGGCGCGATCATCGGGATGGTGATCAGGAAGAATACCTTCCACGGCTTGGCACCCAGGTCCATGGCCGCTTCCTCGATCGACAGGTCCAGCTCTCGCAGGCGTGCCGACACCACCACCGCCACATAGGCCGCGCAGAACGTGGTGTGGGCGATCCAGATGGTGACGATGCCACGCTCCTCGGGCCAGCCGATCATCTGCGCCATGGCCACGAACAGCAGCAACAGCGACAGGCCGGTGATCACCTCGGGCATCACCAGCGGCGCGGTGACCAAGCCACCGAACAGCGTGCGTCCCTTGAAGCGGGTGACCCTTGTCAGCACGAACGCCGCCAGGGTGCCCAACGCCACCGCAGCTACCGCGGTGTAGCAGGCGATTTCCAGCGAACGCATCACCGAACCCATCAGCTGGGTGTTGTCGAGCAGGCCGACGTACCACTTCACCGACCAGCCACCCCACACCGTCACAAGCTTCGAGGCGTTGAACGAGTAGATCACCAGGATCAGCATCGGCAGGTAAATGAACAGCAAGCCGAGCACCAGCATCAGCTTGGAGAAACTGAAGCGCTTCATGCCCTGCCCTCCATCTCTTTGGCCTGGCTACGGTTGAACAGCAGGATCGGCACGATCAGGATCAACAGCATCACCACTGCCAAGGCCGAGGCCACCGGCCAGTCACGGTTATTGAAGAATTCCTGCCACAGCACTTTACCGATCATCAGGGTTTCCGGGCCGCCCAGCAGCTCAGGAATCACGAACTCGCCCACCACCGGGATGAACACCAGCATGCAGCCGGCGATGATGCCGTTCTTCGACAGCGGTACGGTGATTTTCCAGAAGCTGTTGAAGGTGCTCGAGCCCAGGTCGGACGCAGCCTCGAGCAAGCTCGGGTCGTGCTTAACCAGGTTGGCGAACAGCGGCAGGATCATGAACGGCAGGTACGAATAGACCACGCCGATGTACACCGCCAGGTTGGTGTTGAGGATCTGCAGCGGCTGGTCGATCAATCCGAGCCACATCAAGAAGCCGTTGAGCAAGCCGTTGTTGCTGAGAATACCCATCCAGGCATAGACGCGGATCAGGATCGCGGTCCAGGTCGGCATCATGATCAGCAACAGCAGGACCGTCTGGGTCTCCTTCTTGGCATTGGCGATGGCATAGGCCATCGGGTAGCCGATCAGCAGACACAGCAAGGTGCTGAAGAACGCCATCTTCAACGAACCGAGGTAGGCCGAGATGTACAGCTCATCGTCGGTCAGCAACCCGTAGTTGGCCAGGTTCAGCACCAACTGGACCTTGTCCTCGACGTAGCTGTAAATCTCGGTATATGGCGGGATGGCCACGTCGGCTTCGGCGAAGCTGATCTTCAGCACGATGAAGAACGGCAGCATGAAGAACAGGAACAGCCAGATGAACGGCACACCGATCACCAGGTGCCGCCCCTGCGGGGTAATGCGCTGGAAGGCTCGCTTGAGCTTGCGCAGTTTCATGACCGCAGTACCACGCCGCTGTCGTCTTCCCACCACACGTACACTTCATCGCCCCAGGTCGGGCGGGCGCCCTGGCGTTCGGCGTTGGCGACGAAGGATTGGACGATCTTGCCGCTCGGCAGCTCGACGTAGAACACCGAGTGGCCACCCAGGTAGGCGATGTCGTGAACCTTGCCGCGCGACCAGTTGTACTCGAAGTCCGGTTGCTGGGTGGTCACCAGCATCTTCTCCGGGCGCAGTGCATAGGTGATGTGCTTGTCCTCGACCGAGGTCGAGACGCCGTGACCGACGTAGATCTTACGCTCGAGCTCGGGCGAGGCGATGATCGCGTGCCCCTCGGCATCGTCGATGACTTCGGCCTCGAACAGGTTGACGTTGCCGATGAACTCGCACACCAGACGGCTGGTGGGGGTCTCGTAGATGTCCACCGGCGAGCCGATCTGGGCAATCCAGCCCAGATGCATGATGGCGATGCGCTGGGCCATGGTCATGGCCTCTTCCTGGTCGTGGGTCACCATCACGCAGGTCACGCCGACGCGCTCGATGATCTCCACCAGCTCCAGTTGCATCTGCGAGCGCAGCTTCTTGTCCAGCGCGCCCATCGGCTCATCGAGCAGCAGCAACTTGGGCCGCTTGGCCAGCGAGCGCGCCAGGGCCACCCGCTGGCGCTGGCCACCGGACAGCTGGTGCGGCTTGCGCTTGGCATACTGGGTCATGTGAACCAGCTTGAGCATCTCGGCGACGCGCGCGTCGATCTCGGCCTTGGGCATCCTGTCCTGCTGCAGGCCGAAGGCGATGTTTTGCGCCACGGTCATGTGCGGGAACAGCGCGTAGGACTGGAACATCATGTTGATCGGCCGCTCGTAAGGCGGCATGTCGGTGATGTCTACGCCATCGAGGAAGATCCGCCCGTCGGTCGGGCGCTCGAAGCCGGCCAGCATGCGCAGCAGGGTCGACTTACCGGAACCGGAACCGCCCAGCAGGGCGAAGATCTCGCCCTTGCGGATTTCCAGGGAAACATCGTCCACGGCGACCGTTTCGTCGAACTTTTTCGTGACCCGATCGATCTTGACCAGCACCTGCTTGGGTTGCTGGTCACCCTCGAGGGCTTTCTTATAGGCACCGGAGGCAACTGCCATGAGTGAAACTCCCAACAAGATTTGTGTGCCCGCGCCTGTTTCGCAAGGCAGGCGGCGGGCCTGGATAGTTGTTACTTGCCCGACTTGATTCGGGTCCAGCTACGGGTCATCAGACGTTGCACCTTGGGGGGCAACTCAGCATTGACGAACATCCTGTCCAGCACTTCCTTCGGTGGATAGACCGCAGGGTCGGTTCTCACATCCTGATCCATCAGGTCGCCAGCCTTGGGGTTGGGGTTGGCATAACCGACATAGTCGCTGACCTGGGCGATAACCTCAGGTTTGAGCAGGTAGTCGATCAGTGCATGGGCTTCCTTGACGTTCTTGGCATCCTTGGGGATCGCCAGTACGTCGAACCAGAGGTTGCCGCCTTCCTTGGGAATCGCGTAGGCCAGGTTCACGCCCTTGTTCGCCTCTTCAGCGCGGGACTTGGCCTGGAACACATCGCCGGAGAAACCTGCCGCGACGCAGATATCGCCGTTGGCCAGGTCGGAGATGTACTTGGATGAGTGGAAGTAGGTCACGTAGGGACGGACCGCCAGCAGCTTCTTCTCAGCCTTCTTGTAGTCCTTGGGATCGCGGCTGTTGGGATCCAGACCCATGTACTGCAGCACCGCGGGAAGCATTTCATCGGCCGAGTCGAGGAAGGCCACGCCACAGGTGGACAGCTTCTTCATGTTCTCAGGCTCGAACAGCACCGCCCAGGAGTCGATGTGATCGACGCCCAGCACGGCCTTGACCTTGTCGACGTTGTAACCGATGCCGTTGGTGCCCCACAGATAGGGAACGGCATACTGGTTGCCCGGATCGTTCTTCTCGAGGCGCTTCATCAACGCCGGATCCAGGTTGGAATAATTGGGCAGCAGGTTCTTGTCGAGCTTCTGGAACGCGCCCGCCTTGATCTGCTTGCCGAGGAAATGGTTGGACGGCACGACCACGTCGTAGCCGGTGTTGCCGGCCAGCAGTTTGCCTTCGAGCGTCTCGTTGGAGTCGAACACATCCTGCACGGGCGTGATGCCAGTGGCCTTCTGGAAGTCTTCGAGGGTGTTCGGCCCGATGTAGTCGGACCAGTTGTACAGGTGCACCGTAGGCGCCGCTTGGACGCTGCATGCCAGCGTCAGGCCCGCTCCAGCCATCAAGGCCTTGCGAAATACAGAAATAGACAAGTGGGTGGTCCTCACAATCAGTGCCTTCGGTGGCGGCATGTTTACAGGCCTGGGCGCGACCGCTCACGCAAAACCGGCGCGCAACTTACCTTCGCAGCTTCGATGCCGCAATCATGAATTGCCTTTAACTGCCTCTGGGCGGGAAAACCCCGGCCCAGAGGGCACCGCATCGGGCTTACTTGCCCGATTTGATCTTGGTCCAGCTGCGGGTGATCAGACGCTGGGCCGCTGCTTCAGGGGCAGCGATCGCATACAGCTGTTTCTTCACGTCAGCTGGCGGATAGATGCTTGGGTCGCTGGTGATTTCCTTGTCGACGAACTCGGTAGCGGCCTTGTTACCGTTAGGGAAGCGCACGGCGTTGGTGATTTCGGCCATGATTTCCGGCTGCATCAGGAAGTCCATGAACTTGTAGGCGGCTTCCTTGTGCTCGGCATCCTTGGGCATGGCGACCATGTCGTAGAAGGTACCGGCGCCTTCTTTCGGAATGACGTAGTCGACCTTGACCTTGTCGCCAGCTTCGTGGGCACGGGCCTTGGACTGCTCCAGGTCACCCGAGTAGCCCACCGCTACGCAGATGTTGCCGTTGGCCATGTCGCCGATGTACTTGGACGAGTGGAAGTAGGTGATCGAAGGACGAATTTTCAGGAACAGGTCCTCGGCGGCCTTCAGGTCTGCCTTCTTGGTGCTGTCGGTCGGCAGGCCCAGGTAATGCAGCGCAGCGGGCAGCATCTCGGTCGGGGCATCGAGGAAGCTCACGCCGCAGCTCTTGAGCTTGGCGATGTTCTCCGGCTTGAACACGACATCCCACGAGTCGATCTTGTCCACGCCCAGCGCGGCCTTGACCTTCTCAGGGTTGTAGCCGATGCCGATGGAGCCCCACATGTACGGGAAGGCGTGCTTGTTGCCTGGGTCGCTGGCATCACCCACGGCCTTGAGCAGGTCCTCGTCCAGGTTCTTCCAGTTCGGCAGCTTGGTACGGTCCAGTTCCTGATACACACCGGCCTTGATCTGCTTGGCCAGGAAGTTGTTGGACGGCACCACGATGTCGTAACCGGACTTGCCGGCCAGCAGCTTGGCTTCCAGGGTTTCGTTGCTGTCGAAAACGTCGTACTTGACCTTGATACCGGTCTGCTTCTCGAACTTGGCGATGGTGTCCGGTGCGATGTAGTCCGACCAGTTGTAGACGTTCAGCACTTTGTCCTCAGCCTGCACAGCGGTCGCCATGGCACCCATCAGGGCGGCGGCCAGCAACGTCTTGCCCATTTTCTTCATGCGTAATGCTCCAGAATTTTTATTTAGCCATCTGTTCAGCAGCCAGGTCCCATGGTGCAAGCGCTGGGCGACTGAAACAGCCGTTAGTCTGGCAAGTTACAAGGCGCTGTTTCAAGGAAAGCAGCCCCCTGTAACGACTTAATGTCACTTTGCTAGCCTAGCAGCTGATCATTTGATCGCTTCTAGCGTCAGATCCAGGCACTTGCGTGCCTTTTCCACCAGCTCATCGACTTCCTCGCGGCTGATCACCAGAGGCGGAGCGATGATCATGGTGTCGCCTACCGCGCGCATGATCAGGCCGTTGTCGAAGCAGAAGTTGCGGCAGACCATGCCCACGCCTTTGCCTTCGTAACGGCTTCGAGTCGCCTTGTCCTTGACCAGTTCGATCGCACCGAGCAGGCCCAGGCCGCGTACCTCGCCCACCAGTGGGTGGTCCTGCAGCTCACGCAGTCGTTTTTGCAAGTAGGGTGCCACTTCCGTGCGAGCGCGCTCGACGATTCCTTCATCGCGCAGGATGCGCAGGTTTTCCAGGCCCACCGCAGCTGCAACCGGATGGCCGGAATAGGTGAAGCCGTGATTGAAGTCGCCGCCTTCGCTGAGTACCTGGGCCACCTTGTCACGCACGATCACACCGCCCATGGGGATGTAACCGGAGGTAAGACCCTTGGCGATGGTCATCAGGTCGGGCTTGAGATCGTAGTAGTCCGAGCCAAACCACTCGCCGGTGCGACCGAATCCACAGATCACCTCGTCGGCGACGAACAGGATGTCGTACTTGGCGAGGATTTCCTTGATCTTCGGCCAGTAGCTATCGGGCGGAATGATCACGCCACCGGCGCCTTGGATCGGTTCGGCAATGAAGGCGGCGACGTTGTCTTCGCCCACTTCGAGAATCTTCCTCTCCAACTGCTCGGCCGCCCAGATGCCGAACGCGTCCGGGGTCATGTCGCCACCTTCGCCGAACCAGTAAGGTTGCGGGATGTGCACGATGCCCGGGATCGGCAGGCCGCCCTGTTCATGCATGCCACTCATCCCGCCCAGGCTGGCGCCGGCGACGGTCGAGCCGTGATAGCCGTTGATGCGGCCGATGATCGTCTGCTTGTGCGGCTTGCCCTTGAGCGCCCAGTAATGGCGGACCATGCGCAGCACGGTGTCGTTGCCTTCGGAGCCGGAGCCGGTGAAGAACACATGGGTCATGCCTTCGGGCGCCACCTCGGTGATCGCCTTGGCCAGCTCCAACGCTGGCGGGTGGGCGGTCTGGAAGAACAGGTTGTAGTACGGCAATTCGCGCATCTGCTTCTCGGCCGCCTGCACCAGCTCTTCACGACCATAGCCCACCGCCACGCACCACAGGCCAGCCATGCCATCGAGGATCTTGTGCCCTTCGCTGTCCCACAAATGCACACCCTGCGCCTTGGTGATGATGCGCGGGCCCTTCTCCTTCAACTGCTTGTAGTCAGAGAAAGGTGCAAGGTGATGCTCGCCGCTCAGGGTTTGCCATTCACGGGTTTGCGGGTTGTTGACGCTCATGTGCCTCTCCAGTTTCCAGCGGCCACCGCCAGGCGGCCTCAGGGTTGATCAGACGGCGAACAGCAGGAACTCTCGCTCCCAGGAGCTGATGACGCGTTTGAAGTTCTCATGCTCGGCGCGCTTGGTGGCGACGTAGCCGGTGATGAATTTCTTGCCCAGGTACTGCACCAGCGCACGGCTGTTTTCCATGCGCTCGAGGGCGTCCTCGATGGTCAACGGCAAGCGCAGGTTGCGTCGCTCGTAGCCCCGACCCTGTACCGGCGCGCTGGCGGCAATGCCTTCGACCATGCCGATGTAGCCACACAACAGGCTGGCGGCGATGGCCAGGTAGGGGTTTGCGTCGGCACCCGGCAGACGGTTCTCGACCCGGCGGCTCTGCGGCCCGGCATCCGGCACACGCAGGCCGACGGTGCGGTTTTCCTCGCCCCACTCGACGTTCACCGGTGCCGAGGTGTCGGGCAGGAAGCGGCGGAATGAGTTGACGTTGGGCGCGAACAGCGGCAGCGCCTCGGGGATGAACTTCTGCAGGCCGCCGATGTGGTGCAGGAACAGCTCGCTCATGCTGCCATCTTCATTGGAGAAGATGTTCTTGCCGGTGGCCACGTCGACCACGCTCTGGTGCAGGTGCATGGCGCTGCCGGGCTCGCCGGTCATGGGCTTGGCCATGAAGGTCGCGGCCACGTTGTGCTTGAGCGCGGCCTCGCGCATGGTGCGTTTGAACACCAGGATCTGGTCGGCCAGGTGCAGGGCGTCGCCGTGACGGAAGTTGATTTCCATCTGCGCGGTGCCGTCCTCATGGATCAACGTGTCGAGGTCCAACTGCTGCAGTTCGCACCAGTCGTAGACATCTTCGAAGAGCGGATCGAATTCGTTGGCCGCCTCGATCGAGAACGACTGACGACCGGTTTCCGGGCGTCCGGAGCGGCCTACCGGCGGCTGCAGAGGGAAGTCCGGGTCTTCGCTGCGCTTGGTCAGGTAGAACTCCATCTCCGGCGCGACGATGGGCTGCCAGCCTTTGTCGGCATACAGCTTGAGCACCTTCTTCAGGACGTTGCGCGGCGACAGTTCGACCGGGTTGCCCTTCTTGTCGTAGGTGTCGTGGATCACCTGGGCGGTCGGCTCGATGGCCCAAGGCACCAGGAACACCGCATCCTCGTCGGGCCGGCAGATCATGTCGATGTCGGCCGGATCGAGCAGTTCGTAGTAGATGTCGTCGTCGACATAGTCGCCGGTCACGGTCTGCAGCAGCACGCTCTCAGGCAAGCGCATGCCTTTTTCGGCGATGAACTTGTTGGTGGGCGAGATCTTGCCGCGGGTGATGCCGGTCAGGTCGCTGATCAGGCATTCGACTTCGGTGATCTTGTGCTCTTTCAACCAATCGGTGAGCTGGTCGAGGTTGTTACTCATAAATACCTCAGGAGGTAAGGTTGTCCGCGCGTTGATTCTGGATGGAGTACATTGCTAAAGCAAAAACCCCCGCGCAGGAGCACAGTGGATACACTGAAAAACAGAGTACCTCGGATGAGCAGATTGGGCAGAAAGAGGTTGGAGCGTGCGAAGGGTCACGTCGACGTGAGGCCTGATGGCCATTTCCGTCAATTATTGCGGCCAGCGTAGGTAGCGCGCCTCGAAGGCGGGCAAGTACGGCGAATTCACCCGACTGCACTGCGCAGGCAGCGCTTTCAGGTCGCGAGAAGCGGACCATGTGACCCTCGTATTATTGTGTTCTGGGTTGTGACCGAGCTTAGCCTTGTTCATTTTTTTACACAACACCTCCGTAAAAAATAAAACACGGACTGTCGGAGATAGCCCTACACAGGCGAAATAGCGGATAATGGTACGCCCCGATATGCAGCAAATCTGCCGTCGATGTGCCATTTCAGGGCATCATGGGGTTGGCTTGACATCAGTATGTCTTTTCGATTGACTGGACCTGCAAGCCCCCCTTGATTGATATTTTTAACAACAAAGGTGTTGCATCATGTCGGTACCCCCGCGTGCCGTTCAGCTTAACGAAGCGAACGCGTTCCTTAAGGAACATCCTGAGGTTCTCTACGTTGACCTTCTGATTGCAGATATGAATGGTGTGGTGCGTGGCAAGCGCATAGAGCGCACCAGCCTCCACAAGGTTTACGAGAAAGGCATCAACCTGCCTGCCTCCCTGTTTGCCCTGGACATCAACGGTTCCACCGTCGAAAGTACCGGGTTGGGCCTGGATATCGGCGATGCCGACCGCATCTGCTATCCGATCCCCGACACACTCTCCAACGAGCCCTGGCAGAAGCGCCCCACCGCTCAGCTGCTGATGACCATGCACGAGCTCGAAGGCGAGCCGTTCTTCGCCGACCCGCGCGAAGTGCTGCGTCAGGTGGTGAGCAAGTTCACCGACATGGGCCTGACCATCTGCGCCGCATTCGAACTGGAGTTCTACCTGATCGACCAGGAGAACGTGAATGGTCGCCCGCAGCCGCCACGCTCGCCGATTTCCGGCAAGCGTCCGCAATCGACCCAGGTCTACCTGATCGACGACCTCGACGAATACGCCGACTGCCTCCAGGACATCCTCGAAGGTGCCAAGGAGCAGGGCATTCCGGCAGACGCCATCGTCAAGGAAAGCGCCCCGGCCCAATTCGAAGTCAACCTGCACCACGTCGCCGACCCGCTCAAGGCCTGTGACTACGCAGTGCTGCTCAAGCGCCTGATCAAGAACATCGCCTACGACCATGAAATGGACACCACGTTCATGGCCAAGCCCTACCCAGGGCAAGCAGGCAACGGCCTGCACGTTCACATCTCCGTGCTGGACAAAGATGGCAACAACATCTTCACCAGCGAGGATCCCGAGCAGAACGCCGCGCTACGTCACGCTGTCGGCGGTGTGCTCGAGACCCTGCCCGCGTCCATGGCGTTCCTCTGCCCGAACGTCAACTCGTATCGCCGCTTCGGCGCCCAGTTCTACGTGCCGAACGCACCGAGCTGGGGTCTGGACAACCGCACCGTGGCCCTGCGCGTGCCGACCGGCTCGCCGGACGCCGTGCGCATCGAACACCGCGTGGCCGGTGCCGACGCCAACCCGTACCTGATGATGGCAGCGGTGCTTGCGGGCGTGCACCACGGTTTGACCAACAAGATCGAACCGGGCGAACCGATCGAAGGCAACTCGTACGAGCAGTTGGAGCAGAGTCTGCCGAACAACCTGCGCGATGCCCTGCGCGAGCTGGACGACAGCGAGATCCTCAACAAGTACATCGATCCGAAGTACATCGACATCTTCGTCGCGTGCAAGGAGAGCGAGCTGGAGGAGTTCGAACACTCGATCTCCGACCTCGAGTACAACTGGTACCTGCACACCGTGTAAGCAAGAACGCCGCCCACAAGGGCGGCGTTTTTCGTTCGCGACCGCACCGGCCTTTTCGCGGGACAAGCCCGCTCACACAGTCACTGCACGGGATTTCAATCCGGTGAGTTCTCAGTGGGAGCGGGCTTGCCCCGCGAAGAGGTCGGTACAGGCTTACAGAGACTTCTCGAAAATCTTCGAATTACGCTGATAGTTGTACAGCGAGGCCCGTGCCGACGGCAGCCGCTCGACACCGCTGGGCACGAAGCCGCGTTCGCGGAACCAATGAGCGGTGCGCGTGGTGAGCACGAACAGGGTCGTGAGGCCCAACTGCCGCGCCCGGCTCTCGATGCGCTCGAGCAACTCATCGCCGCGCCCGCCATGACGGTACTCCGGATTCACCGCCAGGCAGGCCAGCTCGCCGGCTTCGGAATCGGCGATCGGATACAGCGCCGCACAGGCGATGATCATCCCCTCGCGCTCGACCACGCTGAACTGTTCGATCTCACGCTCCAGCACCTCCCGTGAGCGGCGAACCAGGATGCCCTGCTCTTCCAGCGGGCTGATCAGCTCCAGCAGGCCGCCGACATCGTCGATGGTCGCCTCGCGCACCACTTCGAATTGCTCCTGGGACACCAGGGTACCGCCACCGCCCCGGGTGAACAGCTCGGTCAGCAGCGCACCATCTTCGGCGTAGCTGACGATATGGCTACGCGGCACCCCACCCTTGCACGCCTCGGCGGCGGCATCGAGCAGCTCGCCCTGGTAATCGCTGCCCAGACGCGCCAGATGCTGAGGCACCTGTTGCGGGCGCAGCTCGCGGACCAGATTGCCTTTATCGTCGAGCAGCCCCGACTCGGCACCGAACAGCAGCAGCTTGTCGGCCCCCAGCTCGATCGCCGCGCGGGTGGCGACATCTTCGCAGGCCAGGTTGAAGATCTCGCCGGTCGGCGAATAGCCCAGCGGCGAAAGCAGCACGATCGAACGCTCATCGAGCAGACGGCCGATGCCCTTGCGGTCGATCCGACGGACTTCGCCGGTGTGGTGGTAATCGACTCCCTCGACCACGCCGATCGGCCGCGCGGTGACGAGGTTGCCGCAGGCCACGCGCAGGCGCGAGCCCTGCATCGGCGAGGCGGCGATGTCCATCGACAGTCGCGCCTCGATGGCCAGGCGCAGCGCACCGACCGCGTCGATCACGCAGTCCAGCGTGGACGCGTCGGTGATGCGCAGCCCCCGGTGGTAGTGCGGGGTCAAGCCACGGGCAGCCAGGCGGCTTTCGATCTGTGGGCGCGAGCCATGCACCAGTACCAGCCGCACACCGAGGCTGTGCAGCAGTACCAGATCGTGGACGATATTGCCGAAATTGGGATGTTCCACCCCATCGCCAGGAAGCATGACCACGAAGGTGCAGTCGCGATGGGCATTGATGTAGGGGGAGGCATGACGCAACCAGTTGACGTATTCGGGCATGACAGGGCCTGTGGATAAAGTGGACGGAGAACGGTGAGTCACACGGCGTTCAGGATCATCGTCGGAACAGGCTTGCGGTCACGCGTGGTCTCCTCTAGGCAAATACGAAACAACTCGATGGACGTTTACTGCAGGCAATAGTGCCTGATCAGGTCACGCAATAGACGCACGGTAGGCTCGATACGTGACATTTCAAGGTATTCGCCCGGTTGGTGGGCGCAGGCGATGTCGCCGGGGCCGAGCACGATGGTCTCGCAACCCAGTTGCTGAAGATAAGGCGCTTCGGTGCCGAATGCCACCGCCTCGGCGCGATGTCCGGTCAGCCGCTCGGCCACGCGCACCAGCTCGGCGTCGGCCACCTGCTCGAACGGCGGTACCGCGGGGAACAGCGGCGCATAGTCGATGCGCACTTCATGGCGCTCGGCCACTGGTCGGAGCTTCTCACCGATGGCGGCGCGCAGTTGCTCGACATCCATGCCCGGCAGCGGGCGGAGATCGAACTCCAGGGCGCACTGGCCACAGATGCGGTTGGGGTTGTCGCCGCCGTGGATGCAACCGAAATTCATGGTCGGCGTGGGGACGGTGAATTGCGGATTGCGGTAGGTTTCCTGCCACTGGCGACGCAGACCCATCAGCTCGCCCATCACCGCGTGCATGGCCTCGAGGGCACTGTGGCCCAGACTCGGGTCGGAGGAATGACCGCTGCGCCCAAGGATATCGATGCGGTCCATGAGGATGCCCTTGTGCATGCGGATCGGCCGCAGGCCAGTGGGCTCACCGATCACCGCCGCCCGGCCGAGTGGCTGGCCGGCCGCCGCCAGGGCACGGGCGCCGGACATGGAGCTTTCTTCATCGCAGGTCGCGAGAATCAAAAGCGGCTGCTTGAAATCCTGCGCCAGCAACGGCAGCACGGCCTCGATGATCAGCGGGAAGAAGCCTTTCATGTCGCAGCTTCCCAGACCAACCCAGCGACCATCGGTCTCGGTCAGCTTCAGCGGGTCGCTGCTCCACAGTTGCTCATCATAGGGCACGGTATCGCTATGGCCGGCCAGTACCAGACCGCCAGGGCCGGTACCACGGCTGGCGAGCAGGTTGAACTTGCCTGGGCTGACCTGCTGGATGTCGCAGCTGAAGCCCAGGTCCTCCAGCCAGCCGGCCAGCAGGTCGATCACCTGGCGGTTGGACTGGTCCAGCGAAGGCTGCGTGCAACTGACCGAGGGCGCGGCGATCAGTGCGGCGAACTGCTCTTTCAGTGTCGGCAACGGCATGCGCGTACTCCTCTGATGCGTTGCCCATCATAACAATGCCGTGCTCTGGCAGGGCAAGCCGATGAAGAAAGCAGCGCAATCCGGCAGCCCACTGCCGACTCCTGTAGACTCTGCAGCATCACGCCCCTCCTTCGAGCCTGCGATGCACAAAGAAACCGAACTCAAGCTCCGCGCCAGCCGCGAGACCCTCGCCGCCTTGCGCGAGCACCCCCTGCTGAAGAAGCGCAACAAGTCAGGCTGGCAGACCCGCGAACTGCTCAACCAGTACTTCGACACTCCCGCGCGCGACCTCAGCGCCGCCCGTGTCGCCCTGCGCCTGCGCCGCGACGGCGAAGTCATCATCCAGACCCTCAAGTGTCGCGGCCAGAGCGTCGCCGGCCTGTCCGAGCGCAACGAATTCGAATGGCAGCTGGATAAAGTCAAGCTGGACCTGAAAAAGCTCGATGCCACCTGCTGGCCAGAACAACTGGCCGGCCTCGACAAGAAAACCATCAAGCCACTGTTCACCACCGACTTCACCCGCGAATACGCCGAGATCGCCTGGGGCCGTGGCAAGAGCAAAGTCGTGATCGAAGCCGCGCTGGACCAAGGTTTCGTGATTGCCGGCAAGCGCAAGGAAGAAATCTGCGAGCTGGAACTGGAGCTCCGTGAAGGCGCACCGGAGGCCCTGCTGGAGCTGGCTTCGGAGCTTGCTGCCAGCCTGCCGCTGATGCCTTGCGATATCAGCAAGGCCGAACGCGGCTACCGCCTGCTCGAGCCCAACAGCTACGACCTGAGCCTGCCCACTACCGAACTGGACGCGGAAATGGCCCTGGACGATGCTTTTGCCGCGCTCGCCTGGCAGTTGCTGGGCAGCAGCCAGCGCCTGGCCGAGCAGTATCGCCACAACGGCCACTGGCGCCTGCTGCAGGACTGGGTGCAGTGCCTGAGCGAACTGCGCGCGCTGGTCACCAGCCTGGGCCAGGCGGCGCCGCGGGCGACCACCCGCGAGCTGCGCAGCAGCCTGGATGCCTTGCTCGAAGACTGGCGTCCGTTGGTCCAGGCCGGCAATGACGACGAAGATGTCCGCCGCGTCGCGCCCGAGCAGTTCAGCGAAGAGCTCGAAGACGTGCGCTGGGGCCAGTTCTCCCTGAACACCTCGCGCTGGCTGCTGGCCCGCGCCTGGACCGCCGAGCGCAAGGGCCGTGGCGAACGCCAGGGCAAGGCGCAACTGGCCGGCTGGCTGGCGCACCTGCTGGGCGAGGAAGGCCGTGCACTGAAACTGCCGCTGTACACCCAGCGCCCCGAAGACCTGGCCGAGCAACTGCCACGCATCGAACAGCTGCTGGCCTGGCTGCACCATGCCCGCCAGGTGCTCGACGCGCCGCAGATGGACCGCCTGTATGGCGACCTGAAAAAACTGCACGAACTGGCCGAGCAACCGCTGAGCGACGAGCTGCTGGAAGCGCGTGTCGAGCAGGCTCGAGCAGTCGACCAGAGCCGCGGCTGGAAGCACCTGCTCAAAGGCTGATGGGTTCAGCGCGATAGCGGCAAAGTGGTGGTGGACTTGATCTCGGATAATGCCACGATCGAGTTCACCTCCTGTATTCCCGGCACGTTCGACAATTTTTCGAAGAAGAACCTTTCATACGCTTCGATATCCGACGTGACGATACGCAACAGGAAATCCACCGATCCCATCAGCACATAGCACTCCAATACCTCGGGAAAGCCACGGATCGCCTCGGTGAACTCGGTAAAGTTGGAGCGCCCATGGGCGTTGAGCTTCACTTCAGCGAAAATCTGCGTGTTCAGCCCAACCTTCTTGCGGTCGAGCAAGGTCACCTGACCCCGAATCACTCCCTCCTCCTTCAACCGCTGGATGCGCCGCCAGCACGGTGACTGGGAAAGTCCTACTCGCTCGGCAATCTGTGCGCTGGACAGCGAAGCATCCTCCTGCAGCAGCTCGAGAATACGCCGGTCGTAGGCATCCAACACGCTTTGCATCGTTCTTTCTCCAGGATCATGTTCGGCGACTAGTTCAATTCGCGTAGTAGGGACTTTCATCGAATCATAGCGAAGAAATACCCCGATCTGCGTGCAAGAATTTCTCGCACATTCGCGGAGACCAGCATGAACGCACTCGAACGCCCCTCGCCCCGTACCGACGTCTGGGCCGCCTCAGCCCACCACGGCACAGTCAACTACAGGCTGCAGGCCGAAGCCGAGCCCGACACCCTGTGCCGCGTGCTCAACCTGTTCGCCCTGCAGTTCCTGACGCCCCACAGGGTGCAGGTCAGCCAGCGAGAGGACCTGCTCGACATCGAGGTTGGCGTTGCGGGCCTGAGCTGGCATCGGGCACAGGTGATCGCGCAAAAAATGCGCAACCTGATCTGCGTCTGCGAGGTCAGCCTGGACAACCTGGCCCGTGTGGAACTGGCCGCTGTCTGAAGGCCCGGCAACGCCCAGAAACGGTTTCAACACCTCGCGTCCAGCATCGCCGACTAGCCTTCAGTCACCCGCTACCTGGCACGGACGCCGATATGCACGATCCCCACAACCACGCCCTCGATCTACACCGCGTGCTCGATGCCCTGCTGGCCGACCAGCATCTCGATGCCAACGACATCCTGCACGTGTTGCAACAGGCCAACAACCGCCCCGCCGCCCACCCCCTGGAAGCCATTGCCGCCGCCCGCCTGGCGGACCGCCAGCGACCCGGCCAGCCGCTGGATCTCGAGCGCCTGTGTCGATGGTTGGCCGAGAAGGTCGGCCAGCCTTACCTGCGCATCGATCCGCTACGCATCGACCTGGCCCAGGTCGGCGGCCTGATGTCGCCCGCCTTCGCCCAACGCCACGGCATTCTTGCCGTGGCCGCCGATGCGGACGCCGTGACCATCGCCAGCGCCCAGCCTTATCAGGACGACTGGCAGGCCGACCTGTCGCGTAGCCTCGGCAAACCGATTCGCCGCGTACTGGCCAGCCCGCTGCAATTGCGCGAACTGGCGCAGTCCCTGCTGCGCCTGGCCCACTCGGTGCAGGGCGCCCAGCACCAACAAGCCGCCAGCCTGGGCGAGCTGGAGCAACTGCTGGAACTGGGCAGGCGCCAGACCGATGCCAGCGCCGACGATGCGCATATCGTGCACATCGTCGACTGGTTAGTGCAGTACGCCCTCGATCAACGCGCCAGCGATATCCACCTCGAGCCCCGCCGCGACCAGGGCCACCTGCGCTACCGCATCGACGGACTGCTGCACACCGTGTACCGGTTCCCACCGAGCGTGACCGTGGCGCTGGTCAGCCGCCTCAAGCACCTGGCACGCATGGACGTGGCGGAAAAGCGTAGGCCGCAGGATGGCCGCGTCAAGCGTCGGCTGTCGGGCGGTAGCGAGGTCGAGCTGCGCCTGTCCAGCCTGCCCACCCCCTTTGGCGAAAAGCTGGTGCTGCGCCTGTTCGACTGCCAACAGCCTGAGCAAGGCTTTGCACAACTCGGGCTCGAAGGCGAGCAACGGGCGCAGTGGCAAGCCCTGCTGGCCCGGCGCCAAGGCATCGTTCTGGTCACCGGGCCCACCGGCTCTGGCAAGACCAGTACGCTGTACACCAGCCTCCGGCAACTGGCCACGCCGCAGGTCAACCTGTGCACCATCGAGGATCCCATCGAACGCCTGGAGCCGGCCTTCAACCAGATGCAGGTCCAGCCGAGCCTTGACCTTGGCTTCGCCAACGGCGTGCGCGCCCTGCTGCGCCAGGACCCGGACATCATCATGATCGGCGAGATCCGCGACCGCGAAACCGCCCAAGTGGCGGTACAGGCGGCACTGACCGGGCACCTGGTGCTGTCCACGCTGCATACCCAGGATGCTTGTGCCGCGGTCATCCGCCTGCAGGAACTGGGTGTGGCCGACTACCTGATCAAGGCCACGCTGATCGGCGTCATGGCCCAGCGCCTGGTGCGCAGACTGTGCAACCATTGCCTGGGCTGCGGGGCCACCACCGACGGCCAGGCCTGCCGCGATTGCCGTGGTACGGGGTTCCAGGGGCGTACCGGGTTGTACGAGGTATTGGTGATGAGCGACGGGCTACGCACCCTGATCGGGCCAGGCACCGACCTGACCAGATTGCGCCAGCAGGCACGGGCCGAGGGAATGCTGGACCTGCGCGCCTGCGGGGAGCTCAAGGTGGCCTGCGGGACAACCTGCGAAAGCGAAATCATGCGGGTCTGTGGCTGAACAAAATATCCTTGTGAACGAGGAACTTGGCCCGGACCAACATGACTAACCGGCACCCAATCGCCCTCATCATCAGAGGTAATTCACCATGCGTCTCAACACCCTCGTCGCCGCCGCTGCCCTGGTCTCCCTGCCTCTCGGCTCCGCCGTGGCCGACACCTTCTGGCGCAATGTCATGACGTCCGGCGCGACCACCGCCACGTCCTACATCACCTCCCGTGATCACAAGCTGGTCATGGCCGCCCAGGACGATGCCGGCAGCTTCGTCGCCAGCGACGGTCAGATCCGCGGCCCGTTCCTCGAGGCGGCAATGCGCCAGGTGCGCGCCGAGCAACCTGATCTGCAAGCCACCGACATGGAACTGGCGAACGCCATCCTGGCCAGGAACGCGGTGGCCGACTAAGCCCCCATCGCCTTCAGCGATACGCCTCCAGCGGCACGCACGCGCAGAACAGATTACGATCGCCATAGACATTGTCGACCCGGTTCACCGCTGGCCAATACTTATGCTGGCGCACGTGAGCACTGGGCGCGATACCGCGCTCCAGGCCATACGGGCGGTCCCACGGCGCCAGCACATCGGCCAAGGTATGTGGCGCGTGCTTGAGCGGATTGTCCTCTGCCGGCCACGTGCCGTCCTGGACCAGACCGATCTCTTCGCGAATGGCCAGCATCGCCTCGATGAAACGGTCCAACTCGGCTTTCGACTCGCTTTCGGTGGGCTCTACCATCAAAGTGCCGGGGACCGGAAACGACATGGTCGGTGCATGGAAGCCATAGTCCATCAGGCGCTTGGCCACGTCCTCTTCGCTGATCCCGGTCTGCGCCTTGAGCGGGCGCAGATCGAGGATGCATTCATGGGCCACGCGTTGGTTGCGCCCGCGGTACAACACCGGGAAGGCACCGCCCAGTTGTCCGGCCAGGTAGTTCGCCGAGAGAATCGCCACCTCGCTGGCATCGGCCAGTTGCGGTCCCATCATGGCGATGTACATCCAACTGATCGGCAGAATGCTCGCACTGCCCCAGGGCGCAGCGCTGACCGCGCTGTTGTTCGGGTCCAGACCAGGCACTGGAACCACCGGATGGCTGGCGACGAAGGCCGTGAGGTGGGCGCGCACGCCAATCGGCCCCATGCCCGGCCCGCCGCCGCCATGGGGAATGCAGAAGGTCTTGTGCAGATTCATGTGCGAAACATCGGCACCGATGTCCGCCGGTCGTGCCAGACCGACCTGGGCATTGAGGTTGGCACCGTCCATGTACACCTGCCCGCCGTGCTGGTGCACCACCTCGCAAATTTCCCGGATACCCTCTTCATACACGCCATGGGTCGAAGGATAGGTCACCATCAGGCACGACAGCCGCTCGCCGGCGGCCTGAGCCTTGGCCTTGAGATCGTCGAGGTCGACGTTGCCGTCCTCATCGCATTCAACGATGACCACCTCCATGCCGGCCATCTGCGCCGAGGCCGGATTGGTGCCATGCGCCGAAGCTGGAATCAGGCACACCGTGCGCTTGGACTGATGCCGGCTACGGTGGTAACGGGTGATCGCCATGAGCCCGGCATACTCGCCCTGCGCACCGGAGTTGGGCTGCATGCAGATGGCGTCGAATCCGGTAATGGCGCACAACCAGCTCTCCAGTTCGTCGATCATCGCCCTGTACCCCACCGCCTGGGACGCCGGGGCGAAAGGATGCAATGAAGCGAAGCCGGGCCAGGTGATGGGGATCATTTCGCTGGTGGCGTTGAGCTTCATGGTGCAGGAGCCGAGCGGGATCATCGACTGATTCAGCGCCAGGTCCTTGTTCTCCAGCTGCTTGAGGTAGCGCAGCATCTCGGTTTCGCTGTGGTGCAGGTTGAACACAGGGTGGCTGAGAAACGCCGAGCGCCTGACCAACGCCGCCGGTATGCCCTCTGGCAAGGCCTGCTGATCGAGAGCGGCGATGTCCAGTCCATGATCGACGCCGAGGAAAATATCGAACAAGCGCAGCACGGTCTGTTCGGTGCAGGTTTCGTCCAGGCTCACGCCCAGGTGGCCACGGCCGAGAATCCGCAGGTTGATCCGCGCTGCCGAGGCGCTCTCGATGATCGCCGCCTGAGCACCGCCGACCTCGAGGGTGAGCGTGTCGAAGAAGTGCTGGTTGAGCCTTTTGATGCCCTTGGCTTGCAGGCCAGCGGCGAGGATGAAGGTGAGCCGATGGACACGCTGGGCGATGCGCCGTAGCCCCTCGGGACCGTGATAGACCGCGTAGAAACCGGCGATATTGGCAAGCAGTACCTGGGCTGTGCAGATATTGGAGTTGGCTTTCTCGCGGCGAATGTGTTGCTCGCGGGTCTGCAGGGCCATGCGCAGGGCGGTATTGCCGCGCGCATCACGGGACACGCCGATGATCCGTCCGGGCATCGCCCGCTTGTAGTCGTCTCGACAGGCGAAATAAGCCGCATGGGGCCCGCCATAGCCCATCGGCACCCCGAAGCGTTGGGATGAACCCAGCACCACGTCCGCCCCCAGCTCGCCCGGAGGCGCCAGAACCACCAGGCTGAGCAGATCGGCGGCGACGCAGGCCAAGGCCTGCTGGGCGTGCAGCTGGTCGATCAGCGGCCTCAGGTCGCGTACCTCGCCGTGGGTATCCGGATACTGCAGCAAAGCGCCGAAGACCGAATGCTTGGCCAGGTTGTCGACACTGTCGACGATCAGCTCGAAGCCAAAGCCCTCGGCGCGGGTCTTGAGCACGGAAAGGGTCTGCGGATGGCAGTGCTCATCGGCGAAGAAGGCGTTGCTCTTGTTGCGCGCCACCCGCTTGGCCAGAGCCATGGCCTCGGCGGCGGCGGTGGCTTCATCGAGCAACGAGGCATTGGCCAGGGCCAGGCCAGTCAGGTCGATGACCATTTGCTGGAAATTCAGCAACGCCTCCAGGCGGCCTTGGGCGATTTCCGGTTGATAGGGCGTATAGGCGGTGTACCAGCCTGGGTTTTCCAACACGTTGCGCAGGATGACCGTAGGGGTGATGGTACCGTGGTAACCCATGCCGATCAGGCTGGTCCACACCTGGTTCTGCTCGGCGTAGCCAGCCAGCTTGGCCAGGGCAGCCTGTTCGTCCAGGGCCGGCGGCAGATCGAGGGCGCGATTGAAACGAATGCCAGGAGGGACGGTTTGCTCGATCAGCTCATCGCGGCTGGACAGACCCAGCGTACCGAGCATGGCCTGCTGCTCCTGGGCGTCGGGCCCCAGGTGGCGGCGCAGAAATGGGGTGGGCTCTTGCAGTTGATGCAGGGATGGCGACTGGGACATGGCGACGATCTCTTCCTGGACCAGCTCTCATGGAGACTCTTAAGTCTAGGAAGGATTGCCGATTCTGCGGGGAAACTTGCTGTTGCCGGCCCGATGCCATCGCCGGCAAGCCGGCTCCTACAGATCAACGACAGGCCAAAAACCTGCGCCGTACCTGTGGGAGCGGGCTTGCCCGCGAAGAGTGCGACACCGTCTCACTCGCCGATGGCAGCCTTGTAGCCAGCGGCATCCAGCAGTTTTTCCAGCTCAGTCTTGTCGCTCGGCTTCAGTTTGAAGATCCACGAATCGTAGGGCTCGTCGTTGAGCAGCTCCGGGCTGTCGGCCAGCTCATCGTTGACGGCGATCACTTCACCGGAAACCGGCGCGTAGATGTCCGAAGCGGCCTTGACCGACTCGACCACACCTGCGGCATCGCCAGCGGCGAAGACCTTGCCAACCTCTGCCAGTTCGACGAACACCACGTCACCCAGAGCCTGCTGGGCGTGGTCGCTGATGCCCACGGTCACCGTGCCATCGGCCTCCAGGCGCGCCCACTCGTGGCTTTCGGCGAAACGCAGATCGGCGGGGATATTGCTCATGTCTTGAATTCCTCGATAGGGTCAGCGGTCGGCCCGCCAATGATTAGTTGTTCAGATCAAAATCTTGCCGTGGCGCACGAAGGTCGGCTTGACCACCCGCACCGGGTACCACTTGCCGCGTATTTCGACCTCGGCACGGTCACCGGTGGCCATCGGCACACGCGCCAGGGCGATGGATTTGCTCAGCGTAGGCGAGAAACTACCACTGGTGATCTCTCCTTCGCCAATCCCGGCGACACGCACCACCTGGTGGGCACGCAACACGCCACGCTCTTCGAGCACCAGACCGACCAGTTTGCTCTGCACTCCCTGCTCGATTTCCGCCAGCAGCGCAGCGCGACCGATGAACTCGCGCTCGGCGGGTTCCCAGGCGATGCACCAACCCAGGTTGGAGGTGAGCGGGGTGTGGGTCTCGTCGATATCCTGGCCGTAGAGATTCATACCGGCCTCCAGGCGCAGCGTGTCGCGCGCGCCAAGGCCGCTGGGAGCGATACCGGCGCCCACCAGGTCGTTGAAGAAGCCCACTGCCTCGTCGCCAGGAAGGATGATCTCCAGACCGTCCTCACCGGTGTAGCCGGTGCGGGCGATGAACCAGTCACCTTCGCGCACACCTTCGAACGGGCGCAGCTCGCGAATCAGCGCAGCGCGCGAGGCACTGAGCAATGCTGCCACCTTGTCACGCGCTTGAGGGCCCTGGATGGCAAGGATGGCAAGGTCCGGGCGCACCTCGACGTCCACGGCAAAACCTGCGCGCTGTTGCTCCAGCCAAGCCAGGACTTTCGCCCGGGTGGCGGCATTGGTCACCAGGCGATAGCCGGTTTCAGTACTGTAGGCGATGAGATCGTCGATGACTCCGCCTTGTTCGTTCAACAAGGGGCTGTACAGCGCCTGACCGACGTCGTCGAGCCGGCCGACATCGTTGGCCAGCAGATACTGCAGCCAGGGCCGCGCATCGCTGCCGGTGATATCGATGACGGTCATGTGGGAGACATCGAAGACGCCACAATCGCTGCGCACCTGGTGGTGCTCCTCGACCTGCGAACCATAGTGCAAGGGCATGTCCCAGCCGCCAAAATCGACGGTCTTGGCGCCAAGTGCCAGGTGCAGATCATACAATAGCGTGCGCTGTCCCATGGGTTTCTCCTTCCGGGCGTGGCGAAGCGGCGGCGGGTGATGACCCGTGGTCATCAGCTGTTGTTGTTAGGTGTCGCCGCGAGAATGCCGCGCATTGTAGCCGCAAGGACGCGGGCTGGCACCTCTAGTGACTGTGACCGGGCTGCTTGGCGGAACGGCGAATCAAGCCGATGACCGGCAACAGCCCTACCAGCACCAGGGTCAGAGCCGGCAGCGACGCGCGAGCCCATTCGCCCTCGCTGGTCATCTCGAACACCCGCACTGCCAGGGTATCCCAGCCGAACGGACGCATCAGCAAGGTGGCCGGCATTTCCTTGAGCACATCGACGAATACCAGCAGCCCGGCGCTCAGCGCACCGGGCACCAGCAGTGGCAGATAGACCTTGAAGAACAACTTCGTCCCGCCCACGCCGAGGCTGCGCGAGGCCTCGGGCAGTGACGGGCGGATACGCGCCAGGCTGCTTTCCAACGGCCCGTAGGCCACGGCGATGAAACGCACCAGATAAGCCAACAGCAAAGCGCCGATACTGCCCAGCAACAGCGGCTTGCCGGCACCACCCAGCCAGCTCGACAGCGGGATTACCCAATGATTGTCGAGGTAACTGAAAGCCAGCATGATCGCCACCGCCAGCACCGAGCCGGGCAAGGCGTAGCCCAGGTTGGCGATGCCCACACCGGCGCGGATCGCCCCGCTGGGAGCCTGGCGCCTGGCAAAGGCCAGCAACAGGGCCACGCCCACCGTCAACAGTGCAGCCAGGCAGCCCAGATACAGGGTATGCATGACCAATCCGAAGTAGCGCTCGTCCAGATCGTGGCGACCGCGCTGCCAACACCACACCAGCAGTTGCAGCAGCGGGATGACGAACGCACAGGCGAACACCAGCAAGCACCAACCGCTCGCCAGCACGGCCTTGTAGCCACGCAGGTGATACAGCGCCTGGACACGTGGGCGTTCATTGCCGCTGTGGCTGGCGCCACGGGCGCGACGCTCGCCATACAGCACCAGCATCACGGCCAGCAGCAGCAGGCTCGCCAACTGCGCCGCGCTGGACAGGCTGAAGAAGCCATACCAGGTCTTGTAGATGGCAGTGGTGAAGGTATCGAAATTGAACACCGCTACCGCGCCGAAGTCGGCCAGGGTTTCCATCAGCGCCAAGGCGATGCCGGCACCGATGGCCGGGCGCGCCATGGGCAAGGCTACCCGCCAGAAGGCCTGAAGCGGTGACAGACCGAGCACCCTCGCCGCTTCCATCAAACCCTTGCCCTGGGCCAGGAAAGCGGTACGCGCCAACAGGTAGACGTACGGGTAGAACACCAGCACCAGCACCACGATGACGCCCCCCGTGGAGCGCACCCGCGGCAGGCGCATGGGGCCGAACACCTCGCGCAAGGCACTCTGCACGGGACCGGCGAAATCCAGCAGCCCGACGAAGACGAACGCCAGCACATAGGCGGGGATGGCGAACGGCAGCATGAGCGCCCAGTCGAGCCAGCGCCGGCCAGGGAACTGGCAGAGGCTGGTGAGCCAAGCCAGGCTCACTCCGAGCGCGGTGACGCCGACGCCGACGCCCAGCACCAGGGTCAGGGTGTTGCCCAGTAGACGGCTCATCTGGGTGTCGAGCAGGTGCGACCAGATCTGCGTATCGATCGACTGCCAGGCCAGCAGCAATACGCTCAGCGGTAGCAGCACCAGGGCGGCGATCAAGCCGACCGGGAGGTACCAGCGGCGTTGGCGGGTATGGGGCAATGCTTTGGTCTCGGTAATGGGATGCGACCGCCGGCGATGGGGCCTTTACAGGCCCCGAAGATTAACTCAGTTCCAGCCAGCCCGGTCCATCAGGCGAATAGCCTCGGCCTGGCGCTTGCCGGCAATTTCCACCGGGATGCTGTCGGCCTTGAAGCTACCCCAGGCCGCGACCTCGTCCGAGGGCTTTACCTTCGGATTGGCCGGGAATTCCTGGTTGATGTCGGCGAACAGCTTCTGCGCCTGCTCGCCAGTCATCCACTCGACCAGAGCCTTGGCCGCCTCCGGGTGCGGGGCATGCTTGGTCAGGCCGATACCCGACAGATTGACGTGCACGCCACGGTCGTTCTGGTTAGGCCAGAAGAGCTTCACCGCGAGTTCAGGGTTGGCCTTGTGCATGCGCCCATAGTAATAGGTGTTGACCACCCCGACGTCGCACTGGCCGGCCTCGACCGCCTGGATCACGGCGTTGTCGTCAGAGAACACGTCAGTGGACAGGTTGTTGACCCAGCCCTTGACGATCTGCTCGGCCTTGGCCTCGCCGTGGGTCTCGATCAGGGTAGCGGTCAGCGACTGGTTGTAGACCTTCTTCGCCGTGCGTAGGCACAGACGACCTTCCCATTGCTTGTCAGCCAGGGCTTCGTAAGTGCTCAGTTCTTCTGGCTTGACCCGGTCGGTGGCGTAGATGATGGTCCGTGCGCGCAGGCTCAGGCCAGTCCATGCGTGGGACGAGGCGCGATACTGTGGCGGAATGTTCTGGTCGATCACACTCGACTGGAACGGTTGCAGGATGCCCATCTGCTCCGCCTGCCAGAGGTTGCCGGCATCGACGGTGAGCAGCAGGTCGGCCACACCGTTTTCACCCTCGGCCTTGATGCGTTGCATCAGCGGCGCTTCTTTGTCGGTGATGAACTTGATCTGGACGCCAGTCTTGGCCGTGTAGGCGTCGAACACCGGCTTGATCAGCTCGTCGATGCGCGAGGAATACACCACCACTTCGTCAGCGGCCTGGGCAGCGCCGCCGAACAGGGACAGGGCCAAAGCGGCCAGTAGGGGCTTGCGTGGCAACATCGGAAACGCTCCTCGGGATCGTAGAGAGGTGCGAATGGTAGTGAATCCCATTTTCCGGCTCACCCACGGAGCCGTTACCGGATGTTGCAACGCCGCGCGCTGAACCTGTGTGAGCCGGCTTATCCGGCGATCGGACCGCAAACCGGCCCCGTCGAGCTCAAGCCTTGGCCAACTCCGGCAGATCCCCGGAAAGCCCCAGCGCCTGACGTACAAACAACGCCTTGGCCTCAGGCATCTGCTGCACCAGCTTCAATCCACTGTTGCGCAACCAACGCAGCGGCAGCGGATTGGCCTGGAACAACCGCTCGAAGCCTTCCATCGCCGCCATCAATGCCAGGTTATGCGGCATGCGCCTGCGCTCATATCGGCTGAGCACCTTCACATCGGCCAGACGCTCTCCCCGCTCGCAGGCATTGACCAGCACCTCGGCCAGCACCGCGGCATCGAGAAAGCCCAGGTTGACGCCCTGCCCGGCCAATGGGTGAATGGTGTGCGCTGCGTCGCCGATCAGCGCCAGGCCTTCGTCCACGTAGCGCTTGGCATGGCGTTGGCGCAACGGCACGCTGAGCCGCGGATCGGCTTGCAGTACCTGCCCCAGGCGGCCCTCGAAGGCACGCTCCAGGGCCGTGCAGAAGGCCACATCGTCCAAGCCCATGAGCTGTTCGGCGTGTTCCGGTGTGGTCGACCAGACGATCGAGCACCAATCCTGCCGGCCATCTCGCGACAGCGGCAGGAAAGCCAGCGGCCCCTCGTCGGTGAAGCGCTGCCAGGCAGTGCCCTGGTGCGGCGCACTGCAGCGCACGCTGGTGACGATGGCGTGGTGCAGGTAATCCCATTCGCGGGTCGCGCACCCGGCCAGGCGCCGTATCGCCGAATTGGCGCCGTCGGCAGCCACCACCAGCGGCGCACGCAGGCGCCGGCCATCCGCCAAGGTCAGCAGCCACTCGTCCCCCGAACGACGCAGGTGCTCGACGCGGGCATTGGCCAGCAAGCCGACATCACTGTCGTGCAAGCGCTCGAGCAAGCCGTCCTGCACCACACGGTTTTCGACGATATGCCCCAGCACTTGAGCGTGCACGCTGGCGGCGGAGAAGTGAATCTGCCCAGTGCCGCTGCCATCCCAGACCTGCATGTCCGAATAGGGCGTGCAACGCCGCTGGGCGATGCCGTCCCAGGCACCGAGGCGCTCGAGGATGCGCTGGCTGGCCGCCGACAAGGCGCTGACCCGCGGCTCGAAAGGTGCCTGGGCATCGAACGGCTTGACCGCCAGCGGGCCGCCGTCGAGCAGGAGGACTTCCAGGCCGCTGTGGCGCAAGGCCAGGGCCAGGGCGCTGCCGACCATACCGGCACCGACAATCAACAGATCTGCGCGCATTTCCATGCCTTACGCCTGCCTCGCTTGCGGCTTGAGCCGCACGTATAGGGTTTTGTCGACCCGCGCCACCAGCTCGCCGGCGCCGTCGCGGATATCGACCTGCAATCGCGGCAAGTGCTTCTTGCCATGGGCGGTCTGCTGGCGGATGTCGTCCAGCAAGGCGTCGTCGAGTTGGAACTCGGCGTACACCGGGCCCTTGCCCGGGGCGATGAAGTCGATGCTCGCAGCCTTGTCCCAGACGATGTAGTCGCGGCCCAACTGCTCCATCAGCAACAGCATGTAGAACGGGTCGACCATCGAGTACAAGCTGCCACCGAACTGGGTGCCAACGTAGTTGCGGTTCCAGCGTGTCAGTTTCATCCGCACCCGGGCAGTGCGCATGTCCGCGCCGATATGCTGGATGCGGATACCGGCACCGAGGTAGGGCGGATAGAGGTTCAGCAGCCACCGCAGCATGCGGGCCCGGCGTGCCAGCCGACGTGGGTTGCTCATACCCTGCCCCGCGCATCGGGGCGAGTACCCAGGCCCATGGCCTGGCGGGCGAACCAGCTTTTTGCCGGCGGCAACAGGTCAAGCCCGAGCAGGCCGATGTTGCGACCCGCGGCCAGCACCGGTTGGGCGCTACCGAACAGGCGGGTGACCTGGTCGGAAAAGCCGATGGTCAGGGCCTGGTCCAGGCGCTGGCGCTGGTGATAGGCCTGCAAGGTCGCAAGGTCGCCCGGATGCCGAGGGCCGGCAAGCAAGGCATCGGCCAGCACCTGCACGTCCCGCAGTGACAGGTTGAAACCCTGGCCGGCGATCGGATGCAGGCTATGCGCCGCGTTGCCCAGCACCACCAGGTGCGGACGTATCTGTTCTTCGGCCTCGACCAGCGCCAGCGGGTACAGGTGACGCGCACCGACCTGGCGCAACGCACCGAGGCGATAGCCAAAGGCCGCTTGCAGCTCACGCAGGAAGGCCCGCTCGTCGATCTCCGCCAAGCGCTGGGCGTCCATCCCCTGGCGGGTCCAGACCAGCGCGCAGCGATTGTCAGGCAGCGGCAGCAAGGCCATCGGCCCCTGTTCGGTGAATCGCTCGAAGGCCTGCCCGCAGTGGGCTTCGCCGGGAGTGATGTTGGCGATCAGCGCGCTTTGCTCGTACGGCGTGCGGCGCACGTGAATGCCCAGTTGCTCACGCAGGCCCGAGCGACCACCGTCGGCCAGCACCGCCAGGTCGCATTCCACATGGGTATCGTCATCCAGTTGCAGCCGGTAGCCACCTTCGATCGCCTGCATCGCCACGACTTCGGCCGGGCAGCGCCAGCTGACCACTTCGCTGTCCAGACCCTGCCACAGGCACTGGCCAAGCCAGGCGTTCTCGACCACATAGCCGAGCGCCGGCACGCCCTCTTCAAGAGCATCCAGGCGCGTGGCGCCGAAACGACCGCGATCGGATACGTGGATCTGCCGAATAGGCTCGGCGCGGCGGCCAATGGCCTGCCACAGACCCAGTTGCTGGTAGATCTGCTGGGTGCCGAAGGACAACGCCGAAGAACGCGCATCGTAGCTGGGCTGGAAGCTGTCGCCGGGTGCGAACGGTTCGATCAGCAGGATCTTCCAGCCGCGCGCCTTGGCGCCAGCCTGCAGGGCCAGGGCAAGGCTCGCACCGACCAGCCCGCCGCCGATGATCGCCAGGTTGACCCGACTCATGCGGCGTCCTGGCGCGCAGCCTGCATCAATGCCTCGATCTCGGCCACGGTCCGCGGCACACCCGAGGTGAGAATTTCACAGCCTTGCCTGGTCACCACCACATCGTCCTCGATCCTGATGCCGATACCGCGCCACTTCTTGGCCACGGTTTGGTTGTCGGCGGCAATGTAGATGCCGGGTTCCACGGTCAACGCCATGCCCGGCTCAAGCACCCGCCACTGGCCGCCGACCTTGTACTCGCCGACATCGTGCACATCCATGCCCAGCCAGTGCCCGGCACGGTGCATGTAGAAAGCGCGATAGGCTTCGCTGTCGATCAGCGCCTGCACCTCGCCCTTGAGCAGCCCCAACTCCACCAGGCCCTCGGTGATGACCCGAACGGTCGCTTCGTGGGCGTGGTTCCAGTGCTTGCCCGGCGCGATCTCGGCAAAGGCCGCGGCCTGGGCTTTGAGCACCAGTTCGTAGATGGCCTTCTGCTCTGGCGAGAAACGCCCGCTGACCGGGAAGGTGCGGGTGATATCGCTGGCGTAGCAGTCGATCTCGCAGCCTGCGTCGATCAGCACCAGATCGCCGTCCTTGAGCACTGCGTCGTTCTGCTGGTAGTGCAGGATGCAGCCGTTGCGCCCGGCCGCGACGATCGAGCCGTAGGCCGGCATCTTCGCCCCACCTTTGCGAAACACATAGTCCAACTCGGCTTCCAGGCTGTACTCGTGCAGCCCCGCTCGACAGGCTTGCATGGCACGCACATGGGCCTGAGCGGAAATCTCCGCGGCCACCCGCATCACCTTGACCTCTGCCGCCGATTTATACAGCCGCATGTCGTGCAGCAGATGATCCAGGGCAACGAATTCGTTCGGCGGCTGGGCACCCAGGCGCGCCTTGGAGCGGATCAGGTTGATCCAGTCCATCAGCCGCCGGTCGAACTCAGGATTGCTGCCCATGGCGCTGTAGACCCGTTCGCGGCCTTCGATCAGACCCGGCAGTATCTCGTCGATGTCGGTGATCGGAAAAGCATCGTCGGCGCCGAAGTCACGGATCGCGCCTTCCTGACCGGCACGCAGGCCATCCCACTGCTCGCGTTCGGCATTGCGTTCGCGGCAGAACAGTACGTACTCGCCGTGCTCACGGCCCGGGATCAGCGCGATGACAGCCTCAGGCTCGGGGAAGCCACTGAGGTACTGGAAATCGCTGTCCTGGCGATAGACATGCTCGACGTCACGGTTGCGGATCGCAACCGCGGCAGCCGGCAGGATGGCAATGCTGTTGGGGACCATCTGCGCCATCAGCGCCTTGCGCCGACGGGCATACTCGGCCTTGGGTATGTGGCTCATGGGCAGAACTTACCCCCGATTGATCAGTGCAGCGATGGTTTTGGCGCGGGCGCGACCGGCGCGGCCAGCTCCGTGTACAGCAACAGCGGCGCGACGCGCAGGTACTCCATGACTTCCATGTAGTCGCTCTCGCCGTCCTCGGACTCTTCCAGTGCGTCTTGCACCTGGGAGATGGCGACCAGATCCTGCAGCACTTCCTTCGCTTCGGTGGACAGGTCCTTGCCCCCGGCGTTCAGCCCGAAGCCGGTGATGAAGCCCTGGCACCACTGGCCAAGGGCGGTGGCGCGCTCGCCCAACGGGGCGTCGTCGCTTGGCAGCAGCAGCACGATGGCGATGTCTTCACCGGTGAGTTCGGTCTTGACCATTTCCTGCAGGCCGACCAAGGCGGCGCGGACGTTGTCCTGCGGCTCGTTTTCCAGCACCCCGGCGGCATCGGCCAGCCAGGCGTCGGCATCGAAGCCGGCACCGGCGCAGCTACGGCCGATCAACAGGCCATGCAGCTCGGCGGGGGAAACAGGGTGGCCATTGCTCGAGAGCAACGCAGCGAAGGCGGTGTAAGGCGATTGGGTATTGGGCATGGGCGGCTAGGCGCCAGACGGCGCATTTGACTAGAATGAAGACCTTGTATCCTAGCATCGGCAGGCGCGCCAAGACCATCTGCACTGGCCGTTGCCGTTCAGGGACAGGCATCATTGCCGGGTGAGTCAACGACGGAGCGAATCGAGTGCAACCCACGCAAGAGAACGACCTGCAAGCGCTGATGAGCCGATTCGAGTTGCTGATCGAACGCGTCGAGCAACTTAAACGGCAAAATGCACTCCTAGTAGCTCAGGAAAAATCCTGGCGCGAGGAGCGCGCCCACCTCATCGAAAAGAACGAGATCGCGAGGCGCAAGGTCGAGTCGATGATTTTACGCCTCAAGGCCCTGGAGCAAGACTCATGAGTTCAAGCAATAGCGTCACCGTGCAGATCCTCGACAAGGAGTATTCGATCATCTGCCCGCCGGAAGAGCGCAACAACCTGGTCAGCGCCGCGCGCTACCTCGATGGCAAGATGCGCGAGATCCGTAGCAGCGGCAAGGTGATCGGCGCGGACCGCATTGCCGTGATGGCAGCGCTGAACATCACCCACGAGATGCTGCACCGCCAGGAAACCCCGGCCACTGCGGCCACCGGCACCACCCGTGAGCAGGTCCGCGACCTGCTGGAAAGAGTCGATAGCGCATTGGCCGACGATCCGGGTACCAAAAACAGCTGAGGTTGTTATACTGGCGCCACTCCCTGGGGGATGCGCCAGTCGGTTATGTCCCTGAGCCGATACGCACAACCACGGGGGTTGCACGCTGGGGCCGGTGTGCATGTCCGCCCGACGGAAAGCCTTAACGCCCCCTGCAATCTCCACCTTGAACTTTCGGGTTCAAGGGCTACACCGATAGCGGTCTTATCGGGGAGCCTGATTGCTCTTGCCCGCCTTTCCGGCGGGCAATTTCGTTTGGCCGGCAGTACCGGCCAGCACACCTGGGATCGCCCGTGCCATGACCGACACCGCGCCGCTCACCCGCCCTCAGCTTCGCCGCCTGCTCCGCAACGCCCGCCGCGCCCTCACGCCTGCCCAGCAACGCCGGGCCGCCCAGGGGCTGTATCGGCAACTGGCGCAGCATCCGCTGTTCCGTCGCGCCCGGCACATAGCCCTCTACCTGCCCAATGATGGCGAGATAGATCCCCGCCTGCTGCTGCGCGAGGCCCAGCGCCGGGGTAAACGCACTTACCTGCCGGTCCTGCACGCGTGGCCGCGCACGCGCATGGTGTTCCAGCGTTTCGAGCAAGGCGAAAAACTGCGCCGCAATCGCTTTCGCATCCCTGAACCGCTGATCGAACGCAAGCGCCAACGGCCGATCTGGGCCCTGGACCTGATCCTGCTGCCGCTGGTGGGGTTCGACGAAGTCGGTGGCCGGCTGGGCATGGGCGGCGGCTTCTATGATCGCAGCCTGGCCTATCAGGCGCGGCGCAAGGCCTGGAAGAAGCCTTTGCTGCTGGGACTGGCCCATGAATGCCAGAAGGTAGAGCGGCTGGCGCAGGCGAGTTGGGACGTACCCTTGCAAGGTACGGTCTCGGACCGCGGGTGGTACCTGGCGCCGAGATGAAGACGGATCAGCGCTGCTGTGCGCTCGCCTCGACCGGCGCCTGGTAGGCAGCGGTGTCGAGCTTGCGTTCCCAGAAACCCTGGGCGTAACCGGTGGTGACCACGCCAAGACCAAAGATGAAGACCAGGACCCAAAGCAGGTCCGGTTTGCGTTGATTCATCGAAGATTGCCCCCCTAGGCAATTGTTCAGGCTCGGTGACCTTCTTAGGGTGTCGCCGGAGCATCAAGCTTCAAAACGCGCGCATTTTCCGACAACCTGAGACGACACGCAAACGTTGACGTCAGCCGTATGTCGGTTTCATGCAACTAGTTATTTCAGACTTTGTCAGGAGCACCTTTCCATGGCCTATTGGCTGATGAAATCCGAGCCAGACGAGCTTTCGATCGAAGGATTGGACCGGCTGGGCGAAGCCCGCTGGGATGGCGTACGCAATTATCAGGCGCGTAACTTCCTAAGGGCTATGAGCGTAGGCGATGAATTCTTTTTCTACCACTCCAGTTGCCCACAACCGGGGATTGCCGGTGTCGCGAAGATCATTCGAGCAGCCTATCCGGACCCGACTGCGCTGGACCCGCAGAGCCATTACTTCGACGCCAAGGCCAGCACCGAAAAAAATCCCTGGAGCGCGGTGGACGTGGCCCATGTGAAGACCTTTGGCCAGGTGCTGGGGTTGGGTTTGTTGAAACAGCAGAGTGCCCTGGAGGAATTGCCGCTGGTTCAGAAAGGCAGCCGGTTGTCGGTGATGCCGGTGACGCCGGAGCAATGGACGGCGATCGTGGCGCTGGTGCGCTGAGGCAAGAAATCCAGGGGAATTATCGCAATAATGACAAAGGGCGCCTTGCGGCGCCCACTCACAGACAGGTCAGCTTGTCATCGCTATCGACCCGCCCAGCTCTGTGATTGCTGGTTGCACCAGGATCTGCAGAGTCTCACAAGCCCCTTTCGGGAACTGGGTCAGTATCTAACATCGGTCCTCCGTGTGGCAACCTCCTGCTATGTTGCAGGATGTTTGAAGCCCAAAGAGCTACCTACTGCGCCCTTTACCGCAGCAAAGTGTTGAGGCTCCATGGTGAGCGTCAAGTATTCACGTACAGACTCGATGCGTGCCTGTAGAAAGGGCTCGACTCACTGCACAATCAGATTGTTAAACAGCAGATCCTCGACAATCGGCTTTCCCTCTTCGGCTTCCAGCACCTGCTGTACCTGCTTCAACGCTTCCTGGCGCAGCTTTTCCTTGGCCTCGACGTTGCTGAGGTTATCCACACCCTGCTGAGCGAACAGCGCCACCAGTTGGTTGCGGATCAACGGCTCGTGGTGCTTCACCGCAGCGGCAGCAGCATCACCGGTCACGCGCAGGGCCACATCGGCCTTGTAAACGCGCAGCTTGGGGCTGCCGTCGAGGGCGTAGTTGCCAACGAAGGGTGGGCTCAGGCTGATGTAGGCCACCTTCGGCTCGCCTTCCTTGCCTTCCTCGGCCGCCGCCACGCCTGGCAACATCAGGGCCAGCACCATCAAGATCCACGCTTTCACGAACTCACTCCTCAACACGAATTGGCGCCAGCTTAACCAGCGCGTAGTGCAAACCCAAGCCCAGGCTTATGCCGCCCCATCAGGGCAGGCCATGCTGATTGACCCGGCAGGCCACCCTCCTACACTTATCGGCCACTACACGCAAAGGAATAGCCCCGATGAAAGCTGTGTTGTGCAAAACCCTCGGTCCGGCCCACGACCTGGTGCTGGACGAAGTCCCCCGTCCGGTACCGAAGATCAATGAGCTGTTGCTCGACGTGCACGCCGCAGGGGTCAACTTCCCCGACACCCTGATCATCGAAGGCAAGTACCAGTTCAAGCCGCCCATGCCGTTCTCGCCCGGCGGCGAGGCAGCCGGCGTGGTGGCTGCCGTCGGCGACAAGGCGGGGTCATTCAAGGTAGGTGACCGGGTCATGGCCCTGACCGGCTGGGGGGCTTTCGCCGAGCAGGTGGCAGTGCCTGGCTACAACGTGCTGCCCATACCCGCGACCATGGACTTCACCACCGCCGCCGCCTTCTCCATGACCTACGGCACTTCAATGCATGCGCTGCACCAACGCGCCCAGTTGCAGCCAGGGGAAACCTTGCTGGTACTGGGCGCCTCTGGTGGCGTGGGCCTGGCGGCAGTGGAAATCGGCAAGGCGATGGGCGCACGGGTGATCGCTGCGGCCAGCAATGCCGACAAACTGGCGGTGGCCAAGGCCGCCGGGGCCGACGAACTGATCGACTACAGTCAGGCGAGCCTCAAGGATGAGATCAAGCGCCTGACCGATGGCCAAGGCGTGGACGTGATCTTCGATCCGGTCGGTGGCGAACTGTTCGATCAGGCGGTGCGCGGGCTGGCCTGGAACGGCCGGTTGTTGGTAGTAGGCTTCGCCAGCGGCAACATACCGCAAATGGCAGCGAACCTGGTGTTGCTCAAGGGCGCCGCAGTGATGGGCGTGTTCTGGGGCGCATTTGCCCAGCGCCAGCCACAGGAAAATGCGGCCAATTTCCAGCAACTGTTCGCCTGGCATGCCGAAGGGAAACTCAAGCCATTGGTATCGCAGACGTATCCACTGGCCGAGGCCGGAGCGGCGATCGAGGCGCTGGGGCAACGGCGGGCTGTGGGTAAGTTGGTGGTGCTGGTGAAATAAACGCGGCTGTTCCGACCTCTTCGCGGGCACTCTGCGGTCATCAAGAGGTGCAGAAACCCTGTGGGAGCGGGCTTGCCCGCGAAGAGGCCACAACCGATGGCTCAGACCTCGCGCAGGTTATGGCAGCGTTTGAAGCGCGCCTCCAGGTTGCGATCCGGCATCTGGTGGCTGCGCAAGGCATTGAGGGTCTGTTCCACGTAATCGCGTGTAGTGCCATAGCGGCCCTTGGCACTGGCCAGGATCTGACTGAGCAGCCGGTCCGGCAGATTGCCGGCATAGCACGGCAGGTGGCGCTCCAGCACGAAGCCCAGCGCCTGCACACGGCTGCCATCGTCCAGCTTGCAACTCAGCCAATGCGGCCGATAGGCCGGGTACGGCATCTCACGCTGCCACAATGCCAGCAACGACCCTTCGAGGTCGCTGTCATCGAGCCGGTAGGCAAAGCCGCTGCAGGAACCACCGCGGTCGAGGCCGAATACCAGGCCAGGGGTCTCCGGCGTGCCGCGATGCTCGTGCGACCACAGGTACAACCCCCGGTGATAACCGTGCACACGGGCCCGCTGGCGCTCGACCGAGTTGCACTCAGGCCGCCAGATCAACGAACCATAAGCAAACAACCACACAGGCCCGCCTCGATGGCGCGACATGGTCATCTGCATCGAACTCAACAATTGTTCACGCGTGTGCTGCTGACCGAAGTCCAGCGTGGGGGGATAGCAAACTTCGAAGGAAAGATTTTCAACTGCCGACATACGCTGCCGCCATTATTCCCATGAACTACGAACGTGGCTCAAACCGCCAGAGACAACCGTGCCAGGCTGTCTGTGCCGCCATCAGCAGGCGGCTATGGGTGCCTACCGTAAGCCAAGCGGCACACTTATCACAAGTATATGCGCAGAATCGGACAATGCCTTCCGACGATTGGAAGTGATTATGTCAGGGACGGATAAAGTTATTAGTCGAGGCGGTAACAATGACCGCCCTAACACCACTTCCGACAACTTGCGTAATTAGCCTCGCGGCGCATACGCGAATACATCGGCGCGCATCCGGTGCGCGTCCATACCCGCTTCGACCAGCGCATCGAGTGTGGCGTAGACCATGTTCGGCGAGCCGCTGGCATAGACGTGTACCGCATTGAGATTGGCCACATCCTCGCAGACCGCTTCGTGCAGCAGACCGCAACGCCCTTCCCAGCCACACAGGTCACTGACCACCTGGTGCAGGAACAGATTCGGCAGACGCTGCCATTGATCCCAATGCTCGATGGCGTAGAAGTCTTCCGGACGCCGCACGCCCCAGTAGAGGTGCACCGGATGCTTGAACCCCTGGGCACGGCAGTGCTCGACCAGGCTGTGCATCTGCCCCATGCCGGTGCCTGCGGCGATCAGCACCAGCGGGCCGTCGGGCAGCTCAGCCAGATGGGTATCGCCAAAAGGCATTTCGATACGCGCCAGACCATCCCGGCGCAACTGCTCGATCAGTTGCAGTGCGCTGGGTTCGCGGGCCAGTACGTGCAGTTCCAGGTCACGCCCGCTGTGCGGCGCCGACGCCAGCGAAAATGCCGCCGGCTTGCCGCCTTCGCGCTCGATCATCAGGTACTGCCCTGCGTGATACCGCAGGGGCTTGCCGGCCGGCGCGCACAAGCGCACGCGCCAGACATCGCCACCGACCTCGACGCACTCGCTTACCGTGCACGTCAGCTTGCGCACCGGCAGTTCGCCGAGCGCCAGCACACCGTCCCAGAGCAACACGCAGTCCTCCAGCGGTTCGGCGATGCAGGTGAACAGTTCACCATGGTCCCGCACCTCGCCATCCTGGCGCACGCGCCCCTCGACCAGCAAGGCGGCGCAAACATGGCAGTTGCCATTGCGGCAGCTGTTGGGACAGTCATAACCCAGGCGCCGGGCGCCATCGAGGATCCGTTCCCCGGGTTGAAGCGTCAGCACTGACCCGGACGGCTGCAACGTTACCTGCATCAATCTATTCCCAACTGATCCCACAACTCATCGATACGGCGGGTGACGGCCTCGTCCTTGACGATGGCACGACCCCATTCGCGTGTAGTCTCGCCCGGCCACTTGTGCGTGGCATCCAGGCCCATCTTCGACCCCAGGCCCGATACTGGAGAAGCGAAATCCAGGTAATCGATCGGCGTGTTGTCGATCATCACGGTATCACGCTTGGGGTCCATGCGCGTGGTGATGGCCCAGATCACGTCGTTCCAGTCACGGGCGTTGATATCGTCGTCGGTGACGATAACGAACTTGGTGTACATGAACTGTCGCAGGAACGACCACACCCCAAGCATTACGCGCTTGGCGTGGCCTGGATACTGCTTCTTCATGGTCACTACCGCCATGCGGTAGGAGCAACCTTCCGGCGGCAGGTAGAAGTCGACGATCTCGGGGAACTGCTTTTGCAGGATGGGTACGAACACCTCGTTCAGCGCAACGCCCAGAATCGCCGGCTCATCCGGCGGACGGCCGGTGTAGGTGCTGTGGTAGATCGGCTTTTGCCGGTGGGTGATGCGCTCGATGGTGAACACCGGGAAACTGTCCACCTCGTTGTAGTAGCCGGTGTGGTCGCCATACGGCCCTTCCGGCGCCATCTCGCCCGGATGGATGACGCCCTCGAGGATGATTTCGGCGGTAGCCGGCACCTGCAGGTCGCTGCCACGGCACTTGACCAGCTCGGTGCGGTTGCCGCGCAGCAGGCCGGCGAAGGCATATTCGGACAGGGTGTCGGGCACCGGGGTCACGGCTCCGAGGATGGTCGCAGGATCGGCGCCGAGCGCCACGGCGACCGGGAACGGTTGGCCAGGATGCTTTTCGCACCATTCGCGATAGTCCAGCGCGCCGCCGCGGTGGCTGAGCCAACGCATGATGACCTTGTTGCGGCCAATCACCTGTTGGCGATAGATCCCCAGATTCTGGCGGTCCTTGTTCGGACCACGGGTGACGGTCAGGCCCCAGGTGATCAGCGGAGCGACGTCACCCGGCCAGCAGTGCTGGATCGGCAGTTGGCTGAGGTCGACATCCTCACCCTCGACCACGACTTCTTGACACACCGCGTCCTTGACCATCTTGGGCGCCATCGACACGACCTTCTTGAAGATCGGCAGCTTCGACCAGGCATCCTTCAGACCTTTCGGAGGCTCGGGCTCCTTGAGGAAGGCCAGCAGCTTGCCGATTTCACGCAGCTCATCGACCGACTCGGCGCCCATGCCCATGGCCACCCGCTCCGGGGTGCCGAAGAGGTTGCCCAGCACCGGGATGTCGAAGCCCGTGGGCTTTTCGAACAGCAGCGCAGGGCCCTTGGCGCGCAGAGTGCGGTCGCAGACCTCGGTCATTTCCAGAATGGGGGAGATCGGAACCTGGATGCGCTTGAGTTCGCCGCGCTGCTCCAGGCCACGGATGAAGTCGCGCAAATCGCGATACTGCATGCAAAAGCCTCGTGTTGGCCGTATCGGTCGGGATGCAGAGTGTAGCGCCGTTCAGGGCGTCGTTGGGGGCAAAAATGCGTTGGGGCCGCTTCGCACCCCTTCGCGGGCAAGCCCGCTCCCACAGGTTCAGCGTGATCCCTGTGGGAGCGGGCTTGCCCGCGAAGGGACGCGAAGCGGCCCCAATTACGACCTGTCCGAAAGCTTACTTACGCTTCATCGACAGGAAGAACTCGTCGTTGGTCTTGGTCTGCTTGAGCTTGTCGACCAGGAACTCGATGGCCGCGACTTCATCCATCGGGTGCAGCAACTTGCGCAGGATCCACATGCGCTGCAGTTCGTCATCGGCGGTCAGCAGCTCTTCGCGGCGAGTACCGGAACGGTTGATGTTGATGGCCGGGAACACACGTTTCTCGGCGATGCGACGGTCCAGGGGCAGCTCCATGTTGCCGGTGCCCTTGAACTCTTCGTAGATCACTTCATCCATCTTCGAGCCGGTTTCGACCAGCGCGGTAGCGATGATGGTCAGCGAACCGCCTTCCTCGATGTTACGCGCAGCACCGAAGAAACGCTTCGGCTTCTCCAGGGCATGGGCGTCGACACCACCGGTCAGCACCTTGCCGGAGCTGGGGATCACGGTGTTGTAGGCACGGGCCAGACGAGTGATGGAGTCGAGCAGGATGACGACGTCCTTCTTGTGCTCGACCAGGCGTTTGGCCTTTTCGATGACCATCTCGGCAACCTGTACGTGACGGGTCGGCGGCTCGTCGAAGGTCGAGGCGACCACTTCGCCGCGCACGGTGCGCTGCATCTCGGTCACTTCTTCCGGGCGCTCGTCGATCAGCAGGACGATCAGGTGGCACTCGGGATTGTTGCGGGTGATGTTGGCCGCGATGTTCTGCAGCATGATGGTCTTGCCCGCTTTCGGCGGAGCGACGATCAGGCCACGCTGGCCCTTGCCGATCGGAGCGCACAGGTCGATGACGCGACCGGTGAGGTCTTCGGTGGAGCCGTTACCGGCTTCCATCTTCAGGCGCTCGTTGGGGAACAGCGGCGTCAGGTTCTCGAACAGAATCTTGTTCTTGGCGTTTTCCGGACGGTCGAAGTTGATGGTATCGACCTTCAGCAGGGCAAAGTAACGCTCCCCTTCCTTCGGCGGGCGAATCTTGCCGACGATGGTGTCGCCGGTACGCAGGTTGAAACGGCGGATCTGGCTGGGCGAGACGTAGATGTCGTCGGGGCCGGCCAGGTAGGACGCATCAGCCGAACGCAGGAAACCGAATCCATCCTGGAGAATCTCCAGCACGCCGTCACCCGAGATCTCTTCGCCGCTTTTCGCGTGCTTCTTCAACAGGGCGAAAATCACGTCCTGCTTGCGCGAACGGGCCATGTTTTCGATGCCCATCTGTTCGGCCATTTCCAGCAGATCGGTAATCGGCTTTTGCTTGAGTTCAGTCAGGTTCATAAGGGGAGTGACGTAATCATGTAAGAAGGGAGAATTAAGCATCTGGCTTAATGAGGCCGCGCCGCTAGATGGCGACAGGATCGCGTACTGATTCGAATTGGGGATGCTTCGGCGACGGCGTGTAGAGGGCACTGGAGAAGCAGTGCGAGGCCGAATGTAACACT
Source organism: Pseudomonas putida (assembly GCF_004357765.1). Classification (GTDB taxonomy): domain Bacteria; phylum Pseudomonadota; class Gammaproteobacteria; order Pseudomonadales; family Pseudomonadaceae; genus Aquipseudomonas; species Aquipseudomonas putida_U. Next base: position 76,513 of record NZ_SMTE01000003.1, read on the forward strand.
TGCTTTTTTCTGCGTCTAGTGCTCTGAAAAAGAAAAGCCCCGCATTTGCGGGGCTTTTTCACATCACAGGTTGGCGTCGAGGAAGGCGGCCAACTGCGATTTGGACAGGGCGCCGACCTTGGTGGCTTCGACGTTGCCATTCTTGAACAGCATGAGGGTCGGGATACCACGCACGCCGTGCTTGGCCGGAGTTTCCTGGTTCTCGTCGATGTTCAGCTTGGCGACGGTCAGTTTGCCTTCGTAGGTGGAAGCGATGTCGTCCAGAACCGGAGCGATCATCTTGCATGGACCGCACCATTCAGCCCAGTAGTCGACCAGCACCGGGCCTTGAGCCTGAAGAACTTCGGCGTCGAAGGTGGCGTCGGTGACGTGTTTGATCAGATCGCTGCTCATGGATATCTCCAGGGTCGTAAGCAAAAAAACGTGGCCCATGATAGCCGCACCTACGTCCTACAGGAAGTCACGAACGATTGAGTGTAACTATAGTTGTGCAAGACGCCGCGAATCGAAAGTGTCACACGAGTGTCATAGCATCGAATGGCACATTGCCCTGCATCAAGCCCCGGAGTGCCACGCGTTGGCGGCAGCCATGGATCGTGGCACGATTGCCGGGTTAACGACCGAGAACACTCAGATCATGCCGCAAACCACCGCGAAGAACCTGTCTCTGATCGCTGCCATCGACCTTGGCTCCAACAGCTTCCACATGGTCGTCGCCAAAGCCCATCATACCGAGATCCGCATTCTCGAACGACTGGGGGAAAAGGTGCAGCTGGCAGCCGGCATCGACGAAGCCCGCATGCTCAGCGAAGAGGCCATGGAACGGGGCCTGGAGTGCCTCAAGCGCTTTGCCCAGCTGATCAACGGCATGCCCGCAGGCGCCGTGCGCATCGTCGGCACCAACGCCTTGCGTGAAGCGCGCAACCGTAACGAATTCATCCAGCGTGCCGAAGCCATCCTCGGTCACCCGGTCGAGGTCATCTCTGGCCGTGAAGAAGCACGTCTGATCTACCTCGGCGTCTCGCACACCCTGGCCGACAACCCCGGCAAGCGCCTGGTCGCCGACATCGGCGGCGGCAGCACCGAGTTCATCATCGGCCAACGCTTCGAGCCGCTACTGCGCGAAAGCCTGCAGATGGGCTGCGTGAGCTTCACTCAGCGGTATTTCCGCGACGGCAAGATCACCCCGGCGCGCTACGCCCAGGCCTATACCGCCGCACGTCTGGAACTGATGAGCATCGAGCATGCCCTGCACCGCCTGACCTGGGACGAAGCCATCGGCTCGTCGGGCACCATCCGCGCCATCGGTGCCGCCATCAAGGCCTGTGGCCTGGGCAATGGCGAGGTCAACGCCGAAGGTCTGGCCACGATCAAGCGCAAGCTGTTCAAGCTGGGTGAAGTCGACAAGATCGATTTCGAAGGCGTCAAAGCCGACCGCCGCACCATCTTCCCAGCCGGCCTGGCGATCCTCGAAGCGATTTTCGATGCCCTCGAGCTGCAGCGCATGGACCACTGCGACGGCGCCCTGCGCGAAGGCGTGCTGTTCGACCTGCTCGGTCGCCACCACCATGAGGACGTACGTGAGCGCACCCTGAACTCGTTGATGGAGCGCTACCACGTCGATCAGGGCCAGGCGGCACGGGTCGAACGCAAGGCCCTGCACGCCTTCGACCAAGTGGCCGATGCGTGGGGACTGAACGAAGGCAACTGGCGCGACCTTCTAGGATGGGCAGCGAAAATTCATGAAATCGGCCTGGATATCGCGCATTACCACTACCACAAGCATGGCGCCTACCTGGTCGAACACTCCGATCTGTCCGGCTTCTCCCGCGAAGACCAGCAGATGCTGGCCCTACTGGTGCGCGGCCATCGCCGCAATATTCCCAAGGACCGCTTTGCCGAGTTCGGTGCAGAGGGTCGCCAGCTGATCCGTCTGTGCGTATTGCTGCGCTTCGCCATCCTGTTCCATCACATCCGCGGCACTCAGCAGATGCCCAAGGTGGAACTGCAGGCCGGCGAAGACAGCCTGCACGTCGTGTTTCCTGACGGGTGGTTGGAGCAGAACCAGCTGACCCAGGCCGACTTCGCCAACGAGGCGGAGTGGCTGACCCGGGTCGGCTTCGTCCTCAGCGTACGTTGAGGACCGGGTTGCTCAGGCGCTCCAGCAGGGTCGCCTGGGCACTGCGAGGGTTCTGGTTGCCGGTCGGCGTGCTGCGCACGTAGCGCCCGTCCGGCTGCAGGGTCCAGGCGTGGGTATTGTCGGTCAGGTAGCTTTCGAGCTCTTTCTTCACCCGCAGCAGCAGCTTCTTGCCTTCTACCGGGAAGCAGGTCTCGACGCGCTTGTCGAGGTTGCGCTCCATCCAGTCAGCGCTGGACAGGTAGATCTGTTCTTCACCGCCATTGAGGAAGTAGAACACCCGGGTGTGCTCCAGGAAGCGGCCGATGATCGAGCGCACCTGGATGTTGTGCGAGACCCCCGGGATGCCTGGACGCAGGCAGCACATGCCACGCACCACCAGATCGATCTTCACGCCCGATTGGCTGGCCTTGTACAGCGCCTTGATCACCTTGGCATCGGTCAGCGAGTTGAACTTGGCAATGATGTGCGCCGGCTTGCCCTCCAGGGCGAACTGGGTCTCGCGGGCAATCATGTCGAGCATGCCTTTCTTCAGAGTGAATGGCGCATGCAGCAACTTCTTCATGCGCAGCGTCTTGCCCATGCCGATCAACTGGCTGAACAGCTTGCCGACATCCTCGGTGAGGGCATCGTCGGAGGTCAGCAGGCTGTAGTCGGTGTACAAACGTGCGTTGCCGGCGTGGTAGTTGCCGGTACCCAGGTGTGCGTAACGGACGATCTCGCCCTGCTCGCGGCGCAGGATCAGCATCATCTTGGCGTGGGTCTTGAAGCCGACCACGCCATAGATCACAACCGCACCGGCTGCCTGCAAGCGGCTGGCCATCTGCAGGTTGGACTCTTCGTCGAAACGCGCACGCAGTTCGATCACCGCGGTGACCTCCTTGCCGTTACGCGCAGCGTCCACCAAGGCGTCGACGATCTCCGAGTTGGCCCCGGAGCGGTACAGCGTCTGACGCACGGCGAGCACGTGCGGATCCTTGGCGGCCTGACGCAACAGGTCGACGACCGGGGTGAAGGATTCGAACGGGTGCATCAGCAGCACATCCTGCTTGCTGACCACACTGAAGATGTTATCGGCATTCTGCAGCAGCTTGGGAATCGCCGGGGTGAATGGCGTGTACTGCAGCTCCGGATGACTGTCCAAGCCGGTGATGCTGAACAGACGGGTCAGGTTGACCGGGCCATTGACCTGGTAGAGCTCGCTCTCGCTCAGGCTGAACTGCTTGAGCAGGTAATCCGAAAGGTGCTTGGGACAGGTATCGGCGACTTCCAGACGTACGGCATCGCCGTAGCGACGCGAGAACAGCTCGCCACGCAGAGCGCGGGCAAGGTCGTCGACCTCCTCGGAGTCCAGCGCCAGGTCGGCGTTGCGGGTCAGCCGGAACTGGTAGCAACCCTTGACCTTCATGCCTTGGAACAGATCGTCGGCATGGGCATGGATCATCGAAGACAGGAAGACGTAGTTGTCACCGGCCCCCCCCACCTCCTCCGGCACGCGAATCACCCTTGGCAAAAGACGCGGCGCCGGAATGATCGCCAGACCCGAGTCGCGGCCGAAGGCATCGACACCCTCGAGCTCGACGATGAAGTTGAGGCTCTTGTTCACCAGCAAGGGGAACGGGTGGGTCGGGTCGAGACCGATCGGGGTGATGATCGGGGCGATCTCGTCACGGAAGTAGCGGCGTACCCAGGTCTTGAGCTTGGGCGTCCAGTAGCGCCGACGGATGAAGCGGATGGCGTGCTTTTCCAGCTCCGGCAGCAGCACGTCGTTGAGGATGGCGTACTGACGCTCCACCTCGATGTGCACCAGCTCGCTGATGCGTGCAAGCGCCTGATGCGGCTGCAGGCCGTCGGCACCGGCCTGTTCGCGGGCGAAGTTGATCTGTTTCTTCAGCCCCGCGACGCGGATCTCGAAGAACTCGTCGAGGTTGCTGGAGAAGATCAGCAGGAACTTCAAACGCTCCAGCAGCGGATAGGATTCGTCCAACGCCTGTTCCAGCACGCGGATGTTGAACTGCAGCTGCGAAAGCTCGCGATGAATGTACAGGCTGCTGTCGTCCAGGCTCGGCACGGCGATGGCCGGCGCCGGAGCGGGAGCAGGTGTCTCGGCTACCGGCTCGGGCTCTGGCGGCAGATCCGGCGGAGTCTGCACCATTTCTTCGGGGATGGCCTGGGCTTCCTTGATCGCGACAGGGGTTAGCACTTCATTATTCATCTGACGTTCCTGGAGGGCGGATACGCTCTCTGTACAATTGAGCGGCACGATAAGCGGCCATTATGACGACTGTGTTACACCCCGTGGCAAGCCTGCGTCTGACAGCCGTTGCTATTGTCATGACTGCCGTTGTTCATGCTGAGACACATTTGGACACTTTCACGAATGCGCGCGAAGGGGTAGGCTGCGCGTTCATTTCGCCAGCATCTCAGAAAATGCTCCAACAATTCCTGCAGGATTTCGGCTACTTCGCCCTTTTTCTAGGCACCTTTTTTGAAGGCGAGACCATCCTGGTGCTTGCAGGCTTCCTCGCGTTTCGCGGCTATATGGACATCAACCTGGTGTGTTTGGTGGCCTTTTTCGGTAGCTACGCGGGTGATCAGTTGTGGTATTTCATGGGTCGTCGTCACGGACGCCGTATCCTCGCCCGCAAACCGCGCTGGCAGGCCATGGGCGACAAGGCCCTGGGGCACATTCGACGCCACCCCGACATCTGGGTGCTGAGCTTCCGTTTCGTCTATGGTCTGCGCACCGTGATGCCGGTCGCGATCGGCCTGTCCGGCTACCCGCCGCGCCGCTATCTGCTGCTCAACGGCATCGGCGCGGCTATCTGGGCGATTGCCCTGGGTGCTGCGGCCTACCATTTCGGCGCCATCCTCGAAGGCTTGTTGGGCAACGTGAAGCGCTATGAGCTATGGGTACTAGGGGGCCTGTTGGTGCTGGGCGGCCTGCTCTGGTTGCGCCGCCGCTTCCGTGCCCTGCGCGCCGAACGAAAGGCCGCTTCCGCGGCAGACCAGACGGCCGATAAGTGAACACCCCGCCCTGGCTGTGTTCCAAGCTTTAGCGCCTCGACACAGGAGTAACGAGCATGAGCAAAAAAGTAGCGGTGATTCTTTCGGGCTGCGGCGTTTACGACGGCGCGGAAATTCATGAAAGCGTGATCACCCTCCTGCGCCTCGATCAGCGCGGTGCGCAGGTGCAATGCTTTGCACCGAACATCGCCCAGATGCATGTGATCGACCACCTGACCGGCCAGGAAATGCCCGAGTCGCGCAACGTGCTGGTCGAGTCGGCCCGCATCGCCCGCGGCGAGGTCAAGGATATCCGGGAAGCCAAGGTCGAGGATTTCGACGCCCTGATCGTTCCCGGTGGCTTCGGCGCGGCCAAGAACCTGTCCAACTTTGCCACCGAAGGCGCCAAGTGCAGTGTGCAAGCCGATGTCCTGGCCTTGGCCGAAGCCTTCGCGGAGGCCTGCAAACCGGTCGGCCTGATCTGCATTTCGCCCGCATTGGCGGCCAAGATCTATGGCCCGGAAGTGGTCTGCACCATCGGCACCGACGCCGCGACCGCAGCGGCAGTGACCGAAATGGGTGGCAAGCATGAAGACTGCGACGTGCACGACATCGTCGAGGATACCCAGCGCAAGCTGGTGACCACCCCGGCCTACATGGAAGCCAAGTCGATCAGCGAAGCAGCCAGCGGTATCTACAAGCTGGTGGACCGTGTGCTCGAACTGACCCACGAAGGCGAACAGTAAGCTTCAGGGCCTGTAACCCAGGCCCGTCATCCTTTCGACAAGCGCGTCAGGATCCGGTCCAGCGCATTGGCGAATGCCTGCTTCTCGCGTTCGCCATAAGGCGCCTGCCCTCCCCCGACCTGACCCTGTTCGCGCAATTCGGTGAACAGGTTGCGCACCGCCAGCCGCTCGCCCATGTTGCGTTCATCGAACTCTCTGCCACGCGGGTCGAGGGCAGCCACACCTTTTTTGATCAGACGGTCGGCCAATGGCACATCGCTGCAGATCACCAATTCGCCGGGTTCGGCGTGCTCGACCAGGTAATCGTCAGCCGCGTCCATGCCGCTAGGCACCACGATCAGGCGTACGATGGCGAACGCCGGCTTGGCCACGGCCTGACCGGCGACCATCACCACCTCCAGCTTGCGCTTGAGGGCGAACTTGACGATCAGATCCTTGGCGGCCTTGGGGCAGGCGTCGGCGTCGATCCAGATGCGCATGTCGCAATTCTCTCTTTTTTCTGCACCGGCCCTTTCGCGGGCAAGCCCGCTCCCACAGGATTTACGCTGGTTTGGGATCTAGCGGTGTCTCTGTAGGAGCGGGTTTACCCGCGAAGAGGCCGGTAGCCTCAATCTTTAAATCGCGGCCCGGCGTCTTTCGGCCAGGCGACTGCGCCCATACAACACCACAATCGCCAACAATGCCACCGCTTGCGCGCCGAGCGAGTAGGCATCGGCATGAATCCCCAGCCAGTCGAACTCGAAGAACGCCAGCGGCCGCGTACCCAGCACTCCAGCCTCCTGCAGCGCCTTGACGCCATGTCCGGCGAACACCACCGACAGGGCACACAGTAAGCCCGCGTTGATACTGAAGAACAACGCCAACGGCAGTTTCGCCGAGCCGCGCAGGATCACCCAGGCCAGGCCCACCAGCAGCACCAGTGCGGTGGCGCCGCCGGCCAGCACAGCCTGGTGCCCGGCTGGGCCGGCCTGCAGCCACAGGGTCTCGTAGAACAGGATTACCTCGAACAGCTCGCGGTACACCGAGAAGAACGCCAGCACGGCAAAGCCAAAGCGCCCACCGCCGCTGACCAGGCTGCTCTTGATGTAGTCCTGCCAGGCCGCAGCATGGCGGCGATCGTGCATCCACACCCCCAGCCACAGCACCATCACCGCAGCGAACAGTGCGGTGCAGCCCTCTAGCAGTTCACGCTGGGCACCGCCGACATCGACCACATAGGCCGCCAGCGCCCAGGTGGCGAAACCGGCGACCAGGGCCAGGCCCCAACCGATGTTGACGCTGCGCACTGCCGACTTCTGGCCAGTGTTGCGCAGGAAGGCGAGGATCGCTGCCAGCACCAGGATCGCCTCGAGGCCTTCGCGGAGCAGGATCAACAGCCCGGAGATATAGCTCAGCGACCAGCTCAGGCCGTCGCTGCCCAGCAGCTTGGCGGCCTGGTCCAGCTTGGCCTTGGCATCAGCCAGACGCTGTTCGGCCTGCGCTGTCGGCAGGCCATCCTGCAGCGCTTGGCGGTAGGCCATGAGGGCTTTCTCGGTGTCCTTGCGGGTCACGGTGTCGATGTTGTCCAGCGAACTTTCTACCAGCTCGAAGCCTTCCAGATAGGCCGCAACCGACAGGTCATAGGCCTGATCGTGGTCGCCCTGGCGGTAGGCCGCCAGGCTCTTGTCGAGGGTAGTTGCGGTGTATTCGAGCAACTGCGCAGGGCCACGCTTGACCTGCGGCGGTTGGGCACGCTGGGCCCGGAAGGCCTCGACCGCTGCCTCGCCCTCGCTGGCGCTCACCTCGGCCGGCGTCTGCCGGGCCAAGTCGGCGATGTTCCAGGTCTTTTCGCCCTTGGCCGCTTCAGGCTTGGCGGTGAAACTCGCCACGTAGGCAGCCACGTCCCAGCGCTGGCGTTCGTCGAGCTGGTCGGCGAACGACGGCATCTCGGTGCCATCGATGCCCAGGCCCAAGGTGTTGTAGAGGTCGAACAGACTCAACTGATCGAGGCGCTCGGTGTTGCGCAGGTTGGCAGGCGCAGGCTCCAGGCCGACACCTGCCGGGCCATCGCCAGCACCGCTGTCGCCGTGGCAGATGGCGCAGTTCTGGGCATACAGCGAGGCGCCGCGCGCAGGGTCGGGGGTAATCACCGGAGCCTGGCTGACCTCGTAGGCCACGGCCAGGCGAGCGCCCAGCTGGCGCGCCTGCTTGGCCACGCTGGCACCGTCCTGGCGCTGATCGATGGCTTGACGCAGGGCTTCGACGCCCCGGCTCAGAGCGCCCTGCTCGGCGTGCGCCGGCAGGTGCTTGACCAGGTCGGCCAAGACCGCGCTGAACTCCAGTTGCTCGCGGTATTCACCCTCGTCGATGACCTTGCCGCCCTGGACGGTCGGTGGGTAGTCAGCGCCGATGTAGTCGAGCAGATGCAGGGCCTTGGCGGCCTCAGCGGGTGCTTCGGCCTGGGCGAAGGTGCTGCACAGCGCCAGTACCTGGGCCAGCAACAATGCCGGCAACCAGGCGAACGGACGGGGATGGGAGTTCATGGCCGGTCTCGGAGGGAATGCGAAAGAGAACATTGTTCACTTCCACTTGCTTTCCCTCAAGGGGGGCGGGATGGTTTCATGAAAAATTTTGAAATGAATTTGCAGGAGGTGACCGGGGGAATGCAGTGCGGCGGGAAGTGTGCGCTGGAGGATTGTGGTGCCGCATATATCGAGCGCACGCCTCACGGTCGCAGGCGGCACTCGATTTCAACACCCATCCCCCGCTCCATGTCATCGATCAGCGCCTTGGCCATCTCGCTGAGGATCCGCGCCGCGCTGCCGGCCATGCGGTCGTTTTCCATTTCCGCTTCGGTGGTCAGGTGGCGGATGCAGCCGAGCAACGTCGATAGCTGCGAGAAGGCGTGATCGAAGGGGACGCCTGATTGCAGGCGGAACAGGTCGAAGGTTTCCTTGCCGGCGGTGACGCCGTGGTTGGGCTCTCTCATGGTGCCAGCTCCTTCCTGCGCATCGCGGTGCAGTGGTCGGTCACGGCATCGAGCACCGCGCACATCACGCGGATGGCCATGCAGAGGGCGTCATGACGTAAGCCTGGCCCGGTTTCGCGAAGCACCTCGCCGGTCTGGGTGATGGTCAGAAGCAGGGCGTCTTGCAGAACTGGGCCATCGGTGATGGAGTCGGGGAATGCGAGGGTGACCGTGGGGGCGTCGGTCAGGAGAAGGTCGGGTGGATCGGGGACTATCTTTTTCATGATGGGGTCCTGTACTGAGGGTGGCCCGCCATCCTTCTCGTCTCACGGAATTGGGTGGCAGTCATACGCGGGGTGAGACCCGGGGTACAGGAACCCGGCCAGACCGAAGCCTGCCCGCGCACGACCGCCATGAAGCGATGCTCTTCCTGTACCAGCGGGTGTCTCACGCCCGATCGCCTTTCAAGGCGACCCGACGACAGTAGTCCCGAGGCACTGGCCTAGATAGTCAGCAGCATTCGACAGGGGCCGTAGGATAATTCGATTGCTAATCTGAGCTGAAGCATTTGGTCTCAAGATCAGAAAAGCCCCACGATTTCAGAACCCTATGGGTTCCCGACCCCGCAAAGATCCCCTGTGTGCGGGCTTGCCCGCGAAGCAGACACCTCGGCGCATGGCACCGGCTTCGCCGGTGTTCGCGGGCAAGCCCGCTCCCACAGTGTCAGCGCTTGCCGCTGCGAATCAGCTCCATGAACACCGGCATCGCGGCCTCCCTGTCTGCCCGGATGCGCGCCATGTGCGGATTTTCCGCCATCAGGTCGAGCAAGGCCTTGGCCTGGGGGAAGTCCGCCAGGAAGTCGATGTTCAGCACCTTCTTGCCTACCGCACGGGCCAGGTCGACCAAGAAGCAGAACATCAGGTCAGCCAGGGTCAATTCCTCGCCGGCCACATACGGCGCGAATCGGCCGTTGCGCTTGAGCGTGGCGAAACCGGCCAGCAATTCGGCGCGGGCACGTTCCTTGATCAGCGGCTCCACCGCAGCGCCAAAGAACGACTCGGCGTAGCAGGTGCGCGCCGGCAGTTCGATGTACAGCTCGATTTCCTTGAGTAGCTCGCGGACCTTGGCCTGGCCGAAGGCATCAGGCGGCAGCAACGCCTTGCCGCCCTGGGTCTGCTCGATGTAGTCGAGGATCACGCTGGTCTCGCTGAGAAAGCCCTGCTCGGTCTCCAGCACCGGCACCTTGCCCCGCGGGCTGACTTCCAGTGCGTTCGGCGTCTGGCCGCCATAGAAAGTCACTTCCTCGAACGGCAGGCCCTTTTCCAGCAGCGCCAGCTTGACCATGTTGTAGTAGTTACTGACCGAAAAACCGTGAAGCTTGAGCATGGGGTTACAGCCTCCAGGCCGTGTAGGAATGGCCGCCCTTTTATAGACCGATCCCAGGCCCCTGACCAGCTTCATGCACCCGGTCGATGACCCGCCATTGCCAGCGTGGCACACTGTGAGCCCCCTTTCAGGAGCACCGCCATGAGCGAGCCCACCGACATCGACAACGACGACGAAGCCTTCGCCGAGGCAACGCTGACCCAAGCCATCGAGAACCAGATCGAGAGCGGCGAGCCCGCTGCGGCCAAAGCCGTGTTCAACAAGCTGACGCTGGTCGGCTACGAGCGCGAGGACATCCTTAACCTGATGGCCCACGTGCTGGCCATCGAGATCGACAACATGCTCGACGAGGACCGCCCATTCGACGGCGCGTGGTACGAGGCGGCCCTGCGCGCCCTGCCCGAGCTGCCGCCTGAGGCAGATCAAGGCGACAACGAATAAGCCTGACTACACTCCAGGATCAGGCACCCTTGGCGGTGCCGCCATCCTTGTCCAGACGTCAGGAGTCGCCATGTCCTTCACCCCCGAGTTGATCGCCGAACTTGAAGTGCTTGCCCTGTTCAACCTGGACAGCAGCCAGGAAGGCATCAAGATCCACAAAAACGCCTCGCCCGCCCTCGTTGCCGCCGCACAACGCCTGTACGACAAACAGCTTACCGACCAGCCCGACGGGGGTTATCTGACCAGCCTCGGCCATGATGCGGTGGAAAGCGTGCAGCTGTTGCTGAGCATTCTGCGCGAGCCGCAGCCGGCGTGAGTTTGCACGGTCCGTTTCGCGGGACAAGCCCGCTCCCACAGGTTCTGATGACAATGCATGTCCTGTGGGAGCGGGCTTGCCCCGCGAAAGGGCCGTCCGCAGCGCTAAAAAAATGACGTCAAAAAGCCATATAGTGCTTATCCGACTGCCCCACTCAGGCTAAACTCGCCGCAGCTCCCCCGTGGCCAACCTGAGCGCGTAATGAACCACCCCCATGAAATCCGCCCCGACCTGGACCAAGGCATCGACCGCAAGGAGCTGACCAAGCTGCGGGCGCGCTTCATGCAGCTCAACCAAGGCCGTCGGCAGCGGGCGATGGAAGGGCTTTCGACACGCCAGCAGCAGGTACTGACCCTGTTGCCGCTACTGTTCCACGTCAATCACCCGCTGCTGCCCGGCTATGTTTCGGGCAGCACGCCAGCCGGGGTTTCGAACTTCGAGCCAGACGCTGCGCTGATCGCTGAAGGCCAGCGACTGGCCCGCTCGTTTACCTGCAAGACCCGCCTGGGCAACCCGCCAAGGCCGATCCATGGCCTATTTCTGATGGGCAGCCTGGGCTCGCTGGCCCAAGCCGAACAAAGCGACATGGACCTGTGGGTCTGCCACAGCCCAGGCCTGGGCGAAGGCCCGCTCGCCGAGCTACGACGCAAGTGCCAACTGCTCGAGGCCTGGGCCGACAGCATGGGCGCCGAAGCGCACTTCTTCCTGATCGACACCGAGGGCTTCGCCCAGGGCGAACGCGACAGCCAGCTCAGCTCCGACGACTGCGGCACCACCCAGCATTACCTGCTGCTGGACGAGTTCTACCGCACCGCCATCTGGCTCGCCGGACGCACGCCGCTGTGGTGGCTGGTGCCGGACTACCAGGAGCACAACTACCAGGCTTACACCCAGACCTTGTTGTCCAAGCGCTTCATCCGCAGCCAGGACGACCTGGACCTGGGCCACTTGGCGCACATTCCGCCTGGCGAATATGTGGGCGCGGGGTTGTGGCAATTGTTCAAGGGTATCGATTCGCCCTACAAGTCGCTGCTCAAGTTGTTGCTGACCGAGGTCTACGCCAGCGAGCATCCTGGGGTGCGCTGCCTGAGCCTGGACTACAAGCAGGCAGTGTTCGCCAACCGGCTCGACCTCGACGAGCTGGACCCCTACGTGATGGTGTACCGACGCATCGAGCGCTACCTGCAGCAACGCGGCGAGACCGCACGACTGGAGCTGGTGCGGCGCAGCCTGTACCTGAAGGTCAACAAGAAGCTCAGCGAGCGGGGCAATGCCCGCGCCAGCGGTTGGCAGCGCCAGTTGCTGCAGCGCCTGGCCGATGAGTGGGGCTGGGACGAACGGCAACTGGCCCTGCTCGACAGCCGCAGCCAGTGGAAGGTCGCCCAGGTGGCAGCCGAGCGCCGCGAGTTGGTTGCCGAACTCAACCACAGCTACCGTTTTCTCGGTCAGTTCGCCCAGCACCAGGGCGCCAGCAGTTGCGCCGACCAGCGCGACCTCAACGTGCTGGGCCGGCGCTTGTATGCCGCATTCGAGCGGCGCGCCGGCAAGATAGAAGTGATCAATCCCGGCATCGCCCCCGACCTCGCTGAAGACACCCTGACCCTGGTCCAGTCGCCCAATCGCAAGGAGCCGGGCAGCCATCACTGGGGCCTGTACCACGGCAATCTGGGCGTGCACGAATGGGAGCACTTCAGCCCGATCAAGCGCTGCCGTGAGCTGCTCGAATTGCTGACCTGGGCCCACCGCAACGGCGTGATCGACAGCAGCACCCGACTGGCCCTGCACCCAGGCACCAGCGATCTGAGCGAGTTCGAGTTGTTCAGCCTGCTCGGCTGCCTGCAGCAAGGTATCCCACTGCCCTTGCAGCCGGTCAGCGAGGCGCGCCTGCTGCAACCGAGCGCGGCTGACGAGATCCTGCTGCTGGTCAACGTCGGGGTCGACCCTCTGCACCACCACCGCGACCTGAACATCCTGATGACCACTGAGCGCACCGACTCGCTCAGCTACGCCGGGGTCCGGGAAAACCTGGTGCTGACCGTGGACCAGGTCACCCTCAACAGCTGGAACGAGGTCCTGGTACAGCGGTTCGACGGCGAGCACGCGTTGTTGCGTTGCCTGCGCGACTACCTCAACAGCCTCGGCCAGCGCAGCCATCGACCTCGGCTGCGGGTTCGCTGCTTCTGCCATAACCGTGCACAGGCCATCAGCCAGCGGGTCGAGGAGCTGTTCGTCACCGCCCGGCAGTTGCTCGACCAGGGGGCCGGCCACCGATACCTGGTACAGGTCGCGCAGCATACCCATGTGCTGGAACTGCTGCCCGGCCAGGTCACGCTGACCACCCTGGGCGACCACGATGCCCTGCTCGATCATCTGGGTCTACCGCGCACCTGCTACAGCCCCCTGCACCTGGACCCTCAGGCGCTGCAGGACCACGACCTGCCGCTGCTGCTGGAGCAGGGGCTGCCCGAGTGCATCCAGGTGTTCTATCGCCTGCTCGATGGCTGGGCCGACCTGTACGTGCTGGACGAGCACAATGCCCTGTGGCAACAACGCCTGCCGCTGCACGACGAGAACCACCTGCTGCTGCCGCTGCAGCGCTTCCTGCGCTCGGTGGTGATGCGCCACGACGCCAGGCTGGCGCTGGACAGTCCGCAGGCGTCATTGGAAATCCACTACGCCCAGTTGCTCCCCTCGGGGCCAGGCAAGGCGCGCAGCATCGAGCCACGGGTGGTCCCCAACGCTGGCGTCGATCAGCCCTACTACGAAGTGCAGGCAATCCTGCAGGCCGGAGCGCAGGGCGAGGTGCACGTCACGCTGTACTGCGACCAGCAGGAGTTTTCCGAGCTGGACCATGGCGACCAGCTATACGAAGCGGTTGCCCGGCAGATCCTCGGTCGGCGGCGCAGCGCCGGTCACTACCGCTGCTACATCACCGACCTGGACCTGTCCGAACTGCTCGATGACGAACAGGGGTCGACCCTGCTCTACCTGCGCTACAAGCGCGAGCTCGAACATGCCCTGAACCTGGGGCTGGAGCGGCTGCAGGCCCTACGCCCCCACTGACCCAGGCCGGCGCTTCCCCCTGCCCCTCCGGTCGACGCGCGAACATGCTCTGCACTCCACCCACCCTTGGAGCGCATCATGAACAAGCAGAACTGGATGGGCGCCCTGCCTGCACTGGGTCGCCTACGCATCGATCAGTTGGTCCTTCCGGGCAGCCACGACTCCGGCATGGATAAACAGGCAGACAATATCGTCCCGCCGCAGGAAGTCACCCAGGACGTCTCCTGCATCGAGCAGATCCGCGGTGGCATCCGCGTGCTCGATCTGCGCGTGCGGGCCAACCGCGAATACCCACCCGCCTCGCCCTACAGATACAAGCTCTACCACATGAGCACATCCGGCCGCACCGTCCTGGGTGACGTGCTACTGGAGCTGCAGCGCTTCTATGACGAACCTGACCATGCGCGGGAAATCGTCATTCTCGACTTCCATCAATTCGACAATTTCAGCCCCCAGGAACATCACTGGTTGCTTGAGTTGGTGGAAAGGCATCTGGGGCAGCGCATCATCCCCTGGGCGCTGCGCCGCCTGACCTTGGACCAACTGTGGCATGACCACCCCGGCAAAACCGTGGTGGTGGCGTACAACAACGCAGCGCGGGGCCAACACTGGGATGGGGTGAGACAAAACTGGATCGGAGAGGACACGCCGTCCACCGAGGCGCTGAAGGCCTTCATGGACACGCTGGCCGGCAGCTACAAACCAGACTACGTCCTGCGGTCCATCCAGTGCGCCAAGTACAACAGGATCGTCTTCACCCCGGACGATTTCTCCGACAAGATCGATGAGTGGTTCGCATCAGTGGATCTGCAGAGCTACATCCAGGGCTTTCACATCATCAATACCGACTGGTCGCTGCGCAGCCGGATCGTCGACAATTGCATCCACGCCTGCCACGTCAGGTCGCTGAGCATTCCTTGAGCACCGTGCGGGCGGTCAGAGATCGAAATCGCCCGCCGCTTCTGGCTGGTACTCCACCTCGAGCAACTTCAGCTTCAAGGTCTTGCCCCCAGGCGCCGGCCAGTCGATCTGCTCGCCCACCGACAGGCCTAGCAGCGCGCAGCCGATCGGCGCCAGGATCGAGACCTTGCCGTCGCCGCCGGCATCCTTCGGATACACCAGGGTCAGGTGGTAGTCCTTGCCACTGGCTTCTTCGCGGCAGTGCACCCGGGAGTTCATGGTCACCACACCCGCCGGTACTTCCTCATGGCCGACCACCTGCTCGGCGCGGTCCAGCTCCTCCTGCAAGGCGAGCACGCCCGGCGTCGATTCGTCGAGACTGTCGATCAGGCGCTCCAGACGCTGCACGTCCAAGCGGGTGAGGATGAGGGAAGGCTTGGTGCTCATGATCCTGTCAGGCTCCTTCGAAAGGTTTTCTATGGGCAGATAAAGCAAAACCCCGCCCAAGGGCGGGGTTTGTGAATGCTTTTGGCGTCACCGACGCATAACCCGACACTAACACAGCCAGGCAAATACTCAAGCCTGTGCCGTCAACCAGATGCCTTGTCGCGCAATGCCCGAGCCTCGGCGCAGATCTGCCGGCGGCGCTGGTCGTCCGCCGAGCGCCACTCGCGAATGTGCTCGACGTGGCGGTGGCAACCGGTGCAGACCCGCTGCTCGTCCAGCCGGCAGACACTGATGCACGGCGACGGCACTGCCGGGCTGACGTTGCTGTAAAGCGGCTTGGGTGGCCGCGCCTGGGTGCTCATGTCAGATCTCGTCGAAGTCCAGCTTCTCGCCGGCCCGCTCCCAGACGATCCGCTCGAGCATCTCGCCGAGCAGTTCCTCGCTTTTCTCGCAGACCCACTTGCCGCTTTCTTCGTCGTAATCGAAGTGGAAGCCACCGGAGCGGTCGGCCAACCACAGCTGACGCAGGGGTTCCTGGCGGCTGAAGATCAGCTGAGCGCCGTTATCGAACTTGACGGTCAGGACACCGGCGGAGTTCTCCATGTCCAGGTCCAGGTCGCTTTCGTCGAACAGGTCTTCCAGTGCCTGCTGGGTAGCGTCGACCAAGTCATGAAAACGCGCTTCGCTCAAACTCATTGCAAGAACCTCGATATTGACTGCGTGACTGGCAAGCCGGGCAAGATACGGGCGCAAGGCACCCGCCGCAAGCCGCGAGCTACAAGCGGCTAGAAAAAGCCCAGCGTACACCGCTCAGCTTTTGCTTGCCGCTTGTAGCTTGCAACTTGCGCTCCCGGCTACCCCGCCCGACGGACCGGCTCTTGCGTAGGCAATCCGCCGGTCGCTCGGTATACTCGGGCGCAATACTGCTTATTTCAAAGGATTTCACCAATGAAGCGCCTGATTTCCTCCTTCGCGGCGCTGGTCGCTGTTGCCTGCCTCGTCTCGGCCTGCGGCCAGAAAGGCCCGCTGTACCTGCCTGAAGACGGCAAGGACGGCAAAGGCAGCCATTCGTCGCACCAGCATCAGCACGCCCAACCTGTACAACAGGCCGAGCCGCAAGACCAGCAGCCTGAGCTCGATGCCGAGCCCGAGCAGTCGCCAGCGCAGTAAGGAAATCAGATGAACGCTTTCAACTACCGCGACGGCCAACTGTTCGCGGAAGGCGTGGCCCTGTCGGCCATCGCCGAACGCTTCGGCACCCCGACCTACGTGTACTCGCGCGCACACATCGAAGCCCAGTACCGCAGCTACACCGACGCCCTGCAAGGCACCGAGCACCTGGTATGCTTCGCGGTCAAGGCCAACTCCAACCTCGGCGTGCTGAACCTGCTGGCACGCCTGGGGGCGGGCTTCGACATCGTCTCCGGCGGTGAGCTGGAGCGTGTGCTGGCCGCCGGCGGGCGTGCCGATCGCGTGGTCTTCTCCGGCGTCGGCAAGACCCGCGAAGACATGCGCCGTGCTCTGGAAGTGGGCGTGCACTGCTTCAACGTCGAGTCCACCGACGAGCTGGAGCGCCTGCAAGTCGTGGCTGCCGAGATGGGCAAGGTCGCGCCGGTCTCGCTGCGGGTCAACCCGGACGTCGATGCAGGTACCCACCCGTACATCTCCACCGGCCTCAAGGAAAACAAGTTCGGCATCGCCATCGCCGACGCCGAGGCCATCTACGTGCGTGCCGCGCAACTGCCTAACCTGGACGTGGTCGGCGTCGACTGCCACATCGGTTCGCAGCTGACCACCGTCGCGCCGTTCCTCGATGCCCTCGACCGCCTGCTGGCCCTGGTCGACCGCCTCGCCGAATGCGGCATCCACCTGCGCCACCTGGACCTGGGCGGCGGAGTCGGCGTGCGCTACCGCGACGAAGAACCGCCCCTGGTGGCCGACTACATTCAGGCCATTCGTGAGCGCGTCGGCGAGCGCGACCTGGCCCTGGTGTTCGAGCCAGGCCGTTACATCGTGGCCAACGGCGGCGTGCTGCTGACCCGCGTGGAATACCTCAAGCACACCGAACACAAGGACTTCGCCATCGTCGATGCAGCGATGAACGACCTGATCCGCCCGGCCCTGTACCAAGCCTGGATGGGCGTCAGCGCCGTTACCCCGCGCGAAGGTGAAGGCCGTCCCTACGACCTGGTCGGGCCGATCTGCGAGACCGGCGACTTCCTGGCCAAGGACCGTCAACTGAACCTGGCCGAAGGCGATCTGCTGGCCGTGCAGTCCGCTGGCGCCTATGGTTTCGTCATGAGCTCGAACTACAACACCCGTGGCCGCTGCGCCGAGGTGCTGGTCGACGGCGACCAGGCCTTCGAAGTACGCCGCCGCGAGACCATTGCCGAACTGTTCGCCGGCGAAAGCCTGCTGCCGGAGTGAACCCATGCTGCTGCGCTTTACCAAGATGCATGGGCTGGGCAACGACTTCATGGTCCTCGACCTGGTCAGCCAGCACGCGCATATCCAGCCCAAGCACGCCAAGCAATGGGGCGACCGGCATACCGGCATCGGTTTCGACCAACTGCTGATCGTCGAGGCACCGAGCAATCCGGAGGTGGACTTCCGCTACCGGATCTTCAACGCTGACGGATCCGAAGTGGAACAGTGCGGCAATGGCGCACGCTGCTTCGCCCGGTTCGTGCTCGACAAGCGCCTGACCGCGAAGAAGCGTATCCGCGTCGAAACCAAGGGCGGCATCATCGAGCTGGACGTGCAGAACGACGGCCAGGTGTGTGTCGACATGGGCCCGCCGCGCTTCGTCCCGGCCGACATCCCGTTCGTCGCCGACGCCCAGGCCACCAGTTATCCGCTGGAGGTCGACGGCCAGGTCTACCCGATCGCCGCCTTGTCCATGGGCAACCCCCATGCGGTGCTGCGCGTCGATGACGTGCACAGCGCTCCGGTACACACCCTCGGCCCGAAAATCGAAAACCACCCACGCTTCCCACAGCGGGTGAACGCCGGTTTCCTTCAGGTCATCGACCGCCACCGCGCCAACCTGCGGGTGTGGGAGCGCGGCGCGGGTGAGACCCAGGCTTGCGGCACCGGTGCCTGCGCCGCGGCCGTGGCGGCAATCAGCCAGGGCTGGATGGATTCCCCGGTTTCCCTCGACCTGCCTGGCGGGCGCCTGAACATCGAATGGGCCGGCCCCGGCAAGCCCGTGCTGATGACCGGCCCAGCCGTGCGCGTCTACGAAGGACAGGTTCGTCTCTAAGCGAGTATCCGCCATGACCGATCAGCCAAAGGTTGTACCGCAGACCGATGCCCTCGATGACGAGGCGGTGGTCGCCTACCTGCGCGCCCACCCGACCTTCTTCGCCGAGCACGACGAACTGCTCGTCGAACAACGCATCCCCCACCAGCGCGGCGACAGTGTGT
Organism: Pseudomonas putida; assembly: GCF_004357765.1. GTDB lineage: Bacteria > Pseudomonadota > Gammaproteobacteria > Pseudomonadales > Pseudomonadaceae > Aquipseudomonas > Aquipseudomonas putida_U. Next base: position 95,328 of record NZ_SMTE01000003.1, read on the forward strand.
CGCTGGTGGAGCGCCAGCTCACGCTGCTGCGTGAGCGAAATATCGAGATGCGCCATCGTCTGTCGCAGCTGATGGACGTGGCCCGGGACAATGACCGGCTATTCGACAAGACCCGCCGGCTGATCCTCGACCTGCTCGATGCCGCTACCTTGGAAGAAGTGGTGATGGCCGTCGAAGACAGCCTGCGCCAGGAGTTCCAGGTGCCTTTCGTCAGCCTGATCCTGTTTGGCGACAACGCGGCGCCAGTGGGTCGCTGGGTCAGCGGCGCCGAGGCGCAACAAGCCATCGGCGGGTTGCTCGGTGGCGGCAAGACGGTCAGTGGCAACCTGCGCGAGCACGAGCTGGCCTTCCTGTTCGGCGAGCAGGAGCGCCACGAGGTCGGCTCCAGCGCCGTTGCCGCCCTGGAACACCAGGGACTGCACGGTGTGCTGGCGATCGGCAGCCGCGACCCGCAGCACTATAAGAGCAGCGTCGGTACGTTGTTCCTCGGCTACATTGCCGAAGTGCTCGGGCGTGTCGTCCCGCGGGTGACCCAGACCCTGCGCCCGGTCCGCTGATGGAGCGCCAACTGGACGCTTATTGCGCGCACCTGCGCAACGAGCGCCAGGTGTCCGAACACACCCTGCTGGCGTACCGACGCGACCTGACCAAAGTCATCGAATACTGTGACAGCCAGGGCATCGCCGGCTGGAGCGAGCTGCAAATCCAGCAACTGCGCCAGTTGGTCGCCCGGCAGCATCACCACGGCCAATCGCCACGCAGCCTGGCCCGCCTGCTGTCGGCGGTGCGCGGCCTGTACCGCTACCTCAATCGTGAAGGTCTCTGTCAGCACGACCCCGCTACCGGCCTGAGCGCTCCACGGGGCGAACGCAGGCTGCCCAAGGTGCTGGACACCGACCGCGCCTTGCAACTGCTCGATGGCGGCGTCGACGACGACTTCATCGCCCGTCGCGACCAGGCCATCCTCGAGCTGTTCTATTCCTCCGGCCTGCGCCTTTCCGAGCTGAACAACCTCGACATCGAGCAGCTCGACCTCACTGCCGGCCTGGTCCAGGTGCTCGGCAAAGGCGGCAAGGCTCGGGTGCTGCCGGTCGGACGCAAGGCCCGCGAGGCACTGCAGGCGTGGTTCAAGCTCCGCGGCATCGGTAGCCCGCGTGATGGCGCGGTGTTCATCACCCGCCAGGGCAAGCGCATGAGCCCACGGGCCATCCAACTGCGGGTCAAGACCGCCGGCGAGCGGGAGCTGGGACAACACCTGCACCCGCACATGCTTCGCCACTCCTTCGCCAGCCATGTGCTGGAATCATCCCAGGACCTGCGCGCCGTGCAGGAGATGCTCGGCCATGCCGACATCGGCACCACGCAGATCTACACCCACCTGGACTTCCAGCACCTGGCCAAGGTGTACGACAGCGCCCATCCTCGGGCCAAACGCAGCAAAGGCACAGAATCATGAGCATCAAGCTGATCACCTTCGACCTCGACGACACCCTGTGGGATACCGCGCCGGTCATCGCCAGTGCCGAGGTCGTCCTGCGCGACTGGCTCGAGGCCAACGCCCCCCTACTCGGCGGCGTACCGGTCGAGCACCTGTTCGCCATCCGCGAGCGTCTGGTACAGGACGAGCCTGGCCTCAAGCATCGCATCAGCGCCCTGCGCCGACGGGTGTTGTTCCACGCCCTGGAAGAGGTCGGCTACAGCGAGAAACACGCGCAGGAGCTGGCCAACGAGGGCTTCGAAGTGTTTCTCCATGCCCGACATCAGGTCGAGGTGTTCCCTGAGGTGCAGCCAGTATTGGAGATCTTGCGCCATCGCTACACCTTGGGCGTGGTCACCAATGGCAACGCAGATGTGAGTCGCCTGGGACTGGCGGACTATTTCAAGTTCGCCCTGTGCGCCGAAGACCTCGGCATCGGCAAGCCAGACCCGGCGCCGTTCATGGAAGCGCTCAAGCGCGGCGAGGCCGAGGCCAGCGCGGCCGTGCACATTGGCGACCACCCCGGCGACGACATCGCCGGGGCGCAGCGCGCTGGCCTGCGCGCAGTGTGGTTCAACCCCCAGGGCAAGGACTGGAACGGCGAGCAGGCCCCGGATGCCGAGATCCAAAGGCTGTCGCAATTGCCCGAGGTGATTGCGCGCTGGCGCTGACAGGGGGCTGGCTGGGGGTTTGCGGTGGGGCGGCGCTCGATCTATGCACCCCCACAACACTCACCTCGAACACCCACAAAAAAGCCCGCAGCGACGGCGGGCTTCTTTGCATGCCACCCCTCAGATAGGGCGGCTACCGTACTTGTTGTCCGGTTTCTTGGGCGGGTCGGCGACCACGTTGGCCTCGACTTCCTGAACCTTGCCGCCACGGGCCAGGAACTCTTCCATGGCCTTGGCCAGGGCGTCACGCTCCTTCTGCTTGGCTTCCATGCTCGGCATCTCGTCTACCGAGACTGCCGCCTTGGATTTGCCCTTGGCAGCCGGAGCAGGACTGCTGTCGTCATCGCCGGCGTCTTCGACGCTGTCGTCAGCGGCGGCTTCGAGGCCTTCATCACCCTCGTCTTCGTCGCCTACTTCGAGGTCATCATTTTCCAGATCGTCGTCGCTCATGTTCTACCTCATGACTTGCGAAAAGCAGGTTAGTTATAGACCAGTGGTGCCGTAGACCGGCGACCACCAGTGAAAATTCAACTGGCCGTGGGTTAGGCCACTGCCCTTGAGCCGCGCTCCTGGTGGGAGCTGCCGCCCTGCAGGCCCTGCTCCTGGCAGAGCCTGACGAAATCCTTGATACCTTGCTGGCCACGCGCCATTGGCAAGCCTAGCAAAGGCTGGCGAAGCGTGTGGACTGCTTCTAAAACACCTTCGGCGCGCATTCTAGCGCGCTTGCAGAAAAAGCAAAGCTCCATAAACGCGCCAATAGTTGTAAGTTTTCAACCTACGTCACGAACAGATGTGATCAACCGTTTGCGCGTCGGCAAAAGGCGAATTTCAGGCAAAAAAATGCCCGGCGAACCGGGCAAGTTTTTCCAGCGTCGCAGTTACAGGTTGTAGCCGCGTTCGTTGTGTTGAGCCAGGTCGAGGCCGACCGACTCTTCTTCTTCGTTGACCCGCAGGCCCATCACCACGTCCAGCACCTTGAGGATCACGTAGGTGACGATGGCGGTGTAGACCACGGTGAAGATCACGCCCTTGGCCTGGATCCAGACCTGTGCACCGATGTCGGTGACTGCGCCGAAGCCACCCAGGGCCGGGGCTGCGAACACGCCGGTGAGGATCGCACCGATGATGCCGCCGATGCCGTGCACGCCGAAGGCGTCCAGCGAGTCGTCATAGCCGAGCTTGCGCTTGAGGGTAGTGGCGCAGAAGTAGCAGACCACACCCGAGACCAGGCCGATCACCAGCGCGCCCATCGGGCCGACGGTGCCGGCTGCCGGGGTGATGGCGACCAGGCCGGCGACCACTCCGGAGGCGATGCCCAGAGCGCTCGGCTTACCGTGACCGATCCACTCGGCGAACATCCAACCCAGGGCGGCGGCAGCGGTGGCGATCTGGGTGACCAGCATGGCCATGCCGGCAGTGCCGTTGGCCGCGGCGGCGGAACCGGCGTTGAAGCCGAACCAGCCGACCCACAGCATGGCGGCGCCCATCAGGGTGTAGCCCAGGTTGTGCGGCGCCATCGGGGTGGTCGGGTAGCCCTTGCGCTTGCCCAGCACCAGGCAGCAGACCAGACCCGCGATACCGGCGTTGATGTGCACCACGGTGCCGCCAGCGAAGTCCAGCACGCCCCAGTCCCACATCAGAGCACCGTCACCGCTCCAGACCATGTGTGCGATCGGCGCGTAGACCAGAGTGAACCAGATGCCCATGAACACCAGCATCGCGGAGAACTTCATGCGCTCGGCGAAAGCACCGACGATCAGCGCCGGCGTGATGATGGCGAAGGTCATCTGGAAGGTGATGAACACCGCCTCGGGGAACAGCGCGGCGGCCGAGGTCAGGCTGTCAGGCGTGACACCGCTGAGGAAGGCTTTGGAGAAGCCACCGACGAAGGAATTGAAGTTCAGCACGCCTTTTTCCATACCGGTGGTATCGAAGGCCATGCTGTAGCCGTAGACCATCCACAGGATGCTCATCAGGCCGGTAATGGCGAAGCATTGCATCATCACCGACAGTACGTTCTTGGAACGCACCATGCCGCCGTAGAACAAGGCAAGACCGGGGATGGTCATGAACAGCACGAGCGCCGTAGAAGTCAGCATCCAGGCGGTGTCGCCGGAGTTCAGCGCTGGGGCAGCTTCCTCTGCCAGGGCGAGCCCAGGCGTTACGAGGGACAATAGGGCTCCTAGCCCTGCGATCTGACGCAGAGTCATGTTGTTTTCTCCTGGGGCGTTGGGTTTGGTGAGGCTTTGGTTGTCGCTTAGATCGCGTCGGTATCGGTCTCGCCGGTACGGATGCGGATCGCCTGCTCCAGATTCACCACGAAGATCTTGCCGTCACCGATCTTGCCGGTGTTGGCCGCTTTGGTAATGGCTTCGATCACCCGATCGAGGTCCTTGTCATCGATGGCGACATCGATCTTGACCTTTGGCAGGAAGTCGACCACGTATTCCGCGCCGCGATACAGCTCGGTATGGCCCTTCTGCCGGCCGAAGCCTTTGACTTCGGTAACGGTGATGCCCTGCACGCCGATTTCCGACAGCGACTCGCGCACGTCGTCCAGCTTGAACGGCTTGATGATGGCTGTGACTAGCTTCATGAAACTCTCTCCCGATTTGGTGGACTTGCCCCAGGAAAACAAACCCGTCTCAAGTCTAAGCGCAGCGGTTGGCTTTGTAACGCGTCGTCGGCATCCGGCTCCGCGTGCGCACTGCCTGGTCACAAGGAACTGCATCAGTGCATGGCTCGCGAAGGTCATTGCAGAAACCTTGCCAGGTTGGTGAAGCCCCGAAAAAACAACTAGTTGAGCGCATTTGTCGGCATTGGCCAGTCGCCAGCATTGAAAAGATGCACGATTTCGGTGCGTACCCAGCCGCTGCACTGCTCGAAAAACGTGCAACGGTGGTCCGACCCGGGCGCCACGAAGCCAAAGGGCGTCCGTGCTACACTGCGGGCCATTTCTCATTTGCCCTGGACCGCCGAACATGCTCGCGCCAAAAGCCCTACTCGACGCCCTCAGCGACCAGGCCTCGCGCCTGTTCAGCAACGATACCGCCCAGCCTCGCGCCGAACTGGAGAGCCAGTTCAAGGTGCTGATGCAAGGGGCCTTCAGCAAGCTGGACCTGGTCAGCCGGGAAGAATTCGACAGCCAGATGGTCGTACTGGCCCGTACCCGGGCACGCCTCGAAGCGCTGGAAAAGCAGGTCGCCGAGCTGGAAGCCCGGTTGCGGCCGAGCACCGAGGAATAACCACAACCACGCGTGCGGCGCTCGATCTCACAGGCGCCAAACACCTTACGACAAGCATCCCCCGTATGCCTGCAAAACGTTGACGCACTCTTCTGCCGGCCCTCCAGCAGCCGGCAACTAAGCTTGGGAGCAAGCCGCAGGAAGCGGTCCCCCAACAGCGACAACGGAGCGTCCATGTCCCTCGCCCTCGTCCACAGCCGCGCCCAGGTAGGCGTGCAGGCGCCGGCTGTCAGCGTCGAAACTCACCTGGCCAACGGCCTGCCCAATCTCACCCTGGTCGGCTTGCCGGAAACCACGGTCAAAGAAAGCAAAGACCGGGTGCGCAGTGCCATCGTCAACTCGAAGCTGGACTACCCTGCCCGGCGCATCACCCAGAACCTCGCCCCCGCCGACCTGCCGAAAGACGGCGGACGCTACGACCTGGCCATTGCCCTGGGCATTCTCGCTGCCAGCGGACAAGTCCCGGTGGCCGGGCTGAACGACCTCGAATGCCTCGGTGAACTGGCGCTGTCCGGGAAGTTACGACCCGTGCAGGGCGTGCTTCCGGCGGCACTGGCAGCACGGGAGGCCGGAAGGATGTGACGTGGGACCTCGATGTCGCATTGGCGATGACAGGCGCGCCAGCTGTGTTACGAGAGTTGCTGGCCAAGCGGGTCAGCGCTGCCATGGCTGAGGCAGGTGGTGGCGGTAAGGTGATTGATACGGCTGAGCCCTTAACTGGGAAAAGTGGAGCGGCTGGCGGATCAGGCAAGGGGCCTTGGGTGGATGGGGAGTTTGGCCACCTTGATCCGTTGAACAGTACCGAGTTTGATCGCTTGCTATTTGAAAAGGTGGGGGCCGAAGCAGACGCTCTCATCAAGGCTGGGAACATTACTGGGTGGCGTTGTCAAGGGCAGGGGTGCCGGGCCGGGATTACATAAGTGACGCGTTCACCAACATCAACGCGAGAGTACCGAATTTTCCGGGCATCGAACGATTCGGTGAGGCCAAGGAATACTTCACAGTGACTAACACGGACTTGTTCATGACAGAGGTCAGTGAGCTGTATGCTAAGGCAGGAACGCCACTGACACCTCAGTGTTAGACAGATGATCGAGGGGCTTGTTGGCGGAGGAAAGCGGTTTGACGTGCAAAACGGTATTCCAGGATTGCACGCGGAGGTTAGGGCCGTGAACAGTGTGCTGACCCGTTATCCAGGTGTGCTGATCGATGATGTGAAAGTTGCAACATATAAGCTGGCGCCTAAAAATGGTCAGGGCGATAAGTTCGAAGCGTGTTCGAATTGCAGTGGTGTCATGGAGAATGTGGATGTTATCACCGGGAGGAAAAACTGATGATTGTCAAAAAAATGGCATTAGTAGAGCGGGATGGGACATGGACTTTTCGGAATGCGCTCTACTCTGGTGCCGCATTAGAATTCCTCAATGGAACGCTTGTGTCGGGCGAACGATTCGACTGTGGACGCTATATAGATGCTTATCGCAGTGAATTTATTTCCGGAGGCGGAGTTGGCGGTGTTGAGTCGGAGCGTGATTACACTGGGGAGCAATTTTTTTGGCGAGGTGAAGCTTATAATGGTTTTGCCTATGAGTTTTCAGGCGACATTTGTGTCAGTGAAAGGTTGTTTGAATATGGGTGGATTGTTGCAGAAGTTACCTATTATCCAAGCGGGAAGCTTCGCACTGTAGAGATTGGAGAAGATGTCACGCAAAATTATGAGTGGTTTGAGAATGGTGACTTACGGAGGGTCATGTTGTGTCAAAACGATGCTTTCATGCTTTCTTTACTATTTTCAAGAGGACTGTTGGAACGGCTGACATTAATGCGCGATTACTTCGGGCGAGTGCCTGCTGTCGCTGAACCCATAATATTCCCTATCTTGCAAGCGAAGCAAGAACTCTCGACCTTTTTGTGCAGTGCGCAATTTTCACTGGGTGGTAGTGGTGTTGATGCGGAGGTGGTCAAATATTTACTCATTGGCGATAGTGGGAGGCTTGTTAGGTCGCTCCATTTGGATCGCGTTCCCGGCTCCCCTCAATTATTCGAGTATTTGAGTGCTCTTCATCAAATAACTGAGCTGAAAGTTGATGCAGATAAAGGGAATTATGGTGATTGGAGTAAATGGTGTGCCGAATTTAAGCTTTTTCATGCAGGATGTAATGTCCATCTAAATGGCCGCGAAATTAGCCAAGCCTCTCGATAGACGGCCTGTTTTCATAGAGTTGCCTTCCATATCGGTCGGCTAGACGAGTGGTTTCCGGTAATCGATATTTTCGTGTGGTTTTCAATATCCACTGGCAAGCAGTTTTTAAGGATATCCGATGACCAATTGAAACGAATACTGGTTTAATATTTTGCTGAGTCCTGAGTACTGCGCCTATCTGCTCGACACCATCGTAAAGCCCTGTTTGGCATCCTCTTGCTTCGAGCGGCATATCATATTCACCGATGTAGCGACTTTTCCCACAGCCAATGGTAGGTATGTCATAAAGTACCCCCAGGTGCGATGCCAGGCCGAACCGGCGAGGATGGGCGATCCCTTGCCCATCGCAGATGATCAGGTCGGGGCGGCACTTCAAGTTCGCTAAAAGCGTTGAAATCGAGGGCAGTTCGCGAAACGAAAAAAGCCCTGGCACGTAAGGAAACGACGCCTTCCCTGCCAATGCCTGCTCTTCAATGACTTCCAGACTCTCAGCATCAACTACGACGGCGGAAGCGACTAGAGTGTCACTGTCTTTGTGATAGGCAACATCGATTCCCGCGATACGAACAATCGGCCCAAGCTGGTCTTCTTTAACTACCAGGCTGGAAAGTCGCAACTGCAAATTTAAAGCTTCGGTTGGCGTGATATTCCAAGGGTGTTGCATGACTGGCTGCATGTAATTATTAAAGGCATTAGACCGGCCGATTATCTACCGAATAAATCTCGATGAAAACCACTTCAATCAACCCTACGACATTTTGAAATCGGAAAAATCCGAGCGCCTGCTGCTGCATGTACAAAAGTACCTGATCAAGACCAACCCGTTGCTCACCGGCCTCAAGCCGTTCATGAGCTCCGACTACCAAACAAACTGGCCCTTATGACCAGATGATTGGCGGCCATGCCCACTTCCATGGATTGATAGTCGTAACCAACAACCGGCGCGAATTCGACCGTGTGCCGGGTTTGCGAATCGAGGACTGGGTCGCTCCGATCGAGTGACGACAACAGCTTGCCAGCAGTCTGCAAAACGTTGACGCACTCTTCTGCCGGCCCTCCAGCAGCCGGCAACTAAGCTTGGGAGCAAGCCGCAGGAAGCGGTCCCCCAACAGCGACAACGGAGCGTCCATGTCCCTCGCCCTCGTCCACAGCCGCGCCCAGGTAGGCGTGCAGGCGCCGGCTGTCAGCGTCGAAACTCACCTAGCCAACGGCCTGCCCAATCTCACCCTGGTCGGCTTGCCGGAAACCACGGTCAAAGAAAGCAAGGACCGGGTACGCAGTGCCATCGTCAACTCGAAGCTGGACTACCCTGCCCGGCGCATCACCCAGAACCTCGCCCCCGCCGACCTGCCGAAAGACGGCGGACGCTACGACCTGGCCATTGCCCTGGGCATTCTCGCTGCCAGCGGACAAGTCCCGGTGGCCGGGCTGAACGACCTCGAATGCCTCGGTGAACTGGCGCTGTCCGGGAAGTTACGACCCGTGCAGGGCGTGCTTCCGGCGGCACTGGCAGCACGGGAGGCCGGACGCGCCTTGGTGGTGCCCACAGAAAACGCCGAGGAAGCGAGTCTGGCCGGAGGGCTGGTGGTCTACGCCGTGGGCCACTTGCTGGAACTGGTGGCCCACCTCAACGGCCAGGTGCCGTTGGCACCTTATGCGGCCAACGGCCTGCTGCTGCAACAACGGCCCTATCCCGATCTCAGCGAGGTCCAGGGCCAGGTAGCCGCCAAGCGTGCGCTGCTGCTGGCGGCAGCTGGAGCACATAACCTGTTGTTCACCGGACCACCGGGCACCGGCAAGACCTTGCTGGCCAGCCGGTTGCCAGGGCTGTTGCCGCCGCTGGACGAGAACGAGGCGTTGGAAGTAGCGGCCATCCGCTCGGTGTGCGGTGGCGCGCCATTGCGCAGCTGGCCCCAGCGACCGTTTCGTCACCCGCATCATTCGGCTTCGGGGCCTGCACTGGTGGGCGGCAGCAGCCGACCGCAACCCGGCGAAATCACCCTCGCCCACCATGGCGTACTGTTTCTCGACGAACTGCCCGAGTTCGAGAGGCGGGTGCTTGAGGTGCTGCGCGAACCCATGGAATCGGGTGAGATCGTTATCGCGAGGGCTCGTGACAAGGTGCGCTTCCCGGCCCGCTTCCAACTGGTAGCAGCGATGAACCCCTGCCCCTGTGGCTACCTGGGCGATCCCTCCGGGCGTTGCCGCTGCAGCACCGAACAGATCCAGCGCTACCGCAACAAGCTGTCTGGTCCGCTGCTCGACCGCATCGACCTGCACCTGACCGTCGCCCGCGAAAGCACCACCTTGACCAGCGATCCCAGCGGCGATACCAGCGCCGCCGTCGGTGCCCGTGTAGCCGAGGCACGGGAGCTGCAGCAGCGCCGCCAGGGCTGCGCCAATGCCTTTCTCGACCTGCACGGGCTGCGCAAGCATTGCGCACTCACGCAAGCGGACCAAACCTGGCTGGAAAACGCCTGCGAGCGCCTGACCCTGTCCCTGCGTGCTGCCCACAGGCTACTCAAGGTAGCGCGCACGCTTGCTGACCTGGAGCGCACTGAATCGATCACCCGGGCGCATCTGGCTGAGGCCCTGCAGTATCGGCCCGGGAGCTGAACGACGGTTACTCGACCTGACAGTGAGCCAGCAGCTCCAGCAGCACGCGCGCCTGCAACGTGGTGACGAGCTCCCGATCGCGTACCTTGATCGTGACTTCCACCTTGGCCTCACTTTCAACTGCCAGGCCATGGCCAGGGGGCTCCAGCGATACCGCGCCTGCCAGTCGATAACCGCGCCGCGCCACGGTCTGGATGAAGCCACGATCACCGAAGGCCTTGCGCAGCGACGACACCTGCACCTGCAGGTTGTTGTCCTCCACCACCGTGCCGGCCCAGACTTCGCGCAACAACTGCTCCTTACCGACAACCTGGCCGTTGGCCCGAATCAACGCCGCCAACACTTCGAATGCCCTTCCCCCCAACGCCACCGGCCGGCCATCGAGAAAGGCTTCTCGGCGCTCCAGCGACACCCGGACATTGCCTGATTCGATCATGCTTCTCACACCTTCCAGGTTGGCACCCCGCAGCGTCGGGCTGCTCTGCCGCGGGCTTCATGGCCTGTCAGTATAAGCAGCGACACTCCATACCCGGCCCAGGCACCGGCGGCTTGGCAGAAACGGGAACCATCTTGACCGTTCTCGACACCTGGCCCTGGCGCCGATCCCGCAAGCGCTCAAGCGCTGGCGCGTGCTGCCAGACGCCAAGCCTTGGGTGGCTGGCCGACCAGTCGGCTGAAAGCCCGGGTGAAGTGGGCCTGGTCGCAGAACCCACATTCGAGTCCGATGTCGGTGAGCGGCGTATCGGTTGTCAGCAACCGCTTGGCCTTTTCCATGCGCGCCAATAGTCGCCACGCTTGCGGCGACAAACCCGTCGCGACCTTGAACGCGCGCGAGAAATGACTGCGTGTGAGGTTGCACATGGCGGCGATTTCGATGATCGAAAAGCTGCCATGAAGCATCAATGCCTTGGCCCGCCGCAGTCGCACAGAGGTAAGCCCACCAGGTACGGGCGAGCGCTCCAGGGCCATACCTGTAGTCATCGCGGTCCTCCTGTCGAATGCCCGCAGTCTGCCGCGCGGGCAGTGACGAAGTCCTGAGCGAAAGCTGAAAAGTTCTTAATTGCGACGCGCTGTGCCGTAAGATGTCCGACGTGTTCCGCTTCGTGCCGCTGAAACGGCCAACGCCAAGGCGAGAGAAATATGAGTCGCGCACACCGCACCGTGGCCATGGTGCTGTTCAACGATGTGCTGTTGCTGGATGTGACCGGGCCGATGGACGCCTTCACCATCGCCAACCGCTTTTTGCCCCCCGAACGGCAGTACCAGCTGCTGACTTTCGCCGAAGAAGCCAAGGCGATCCGCAGTTCATGCGGGCTGAGAGTCTTGGCCGACCAATGCCTGGACAACTTGCCTGCGGCTGTCGACCTGCTGCTGGTACCGGGCGGGCCAGGGGCCTATAACGTCGCCCTGCCCGCACTGGAAAGCTGGCTCGGCCCGGCGGCGCGCTCGGCGAAACGGTTCGGAGCCATTTGTACCGGGGTGTTCCTGCTGGGTCGGGCCGGGCTGTTGGACGGTTACCGTTGCACCACCCACTGGAATTACGTGCAGCGCCTGGCGAGCAGCTTTCCGCAAGCGAAGGTCGAGACCGAGCACATCTACGTGATCGACCGCAATCTGATCACCTCCGGCGGCATCACTGCAGGCATCGACTTGGCCTTGGCGGTGATTGCCGAAGATCACGGCAAGTCCCTCGCCCTGGAAGTCGCCAAGGTATTGCTGGTCGCCCGCCACCGCCAGGGTGGCCAGACGCCGTACGGCCCGCTGCTGGCCGCGGTGCCACGCGATGGCTCGCCGGTGGCGCGGGTCCAGGCCTACATCGTCGATCACATCGACCAGGCCTTCACCGTGCAGAAAATGGCCGGGCTGGTGGCGATGAGCAGCCGCAACTTTGCACGGATCTTCCAACGTGAGGTTGGCATCACACCGTTGCAGTACTTGCAGAACGCACGCATAGACCAGGCACGCAAACTACTCGAGAGCAGTGACTTGCCCTTGAAGGTGGTGGCGGCGCAATGTGGATTCGGCAGTGACCGGCACATGCGCAAGGTATTCTGTGAGCGGATCGGTATGACGCCTGCCCAATACCGAGCTCAATTCGGTGGAACCAGCTGATCGACGTTGGCGAGCAGGTCGGCACTGACTGTCACCTCTGCTAGGACAATGTGTCTACCGACCAACAGATTGTCTAAGACTGCCGCCATCCCCAGAATGGTCCTCCCCATTGTTCAACCGCTGCCCCGGCAGCTCATGGAGTAAGAGCCAATGCCACACGAAGGCAGCCTTCTGCAAACCGCGGTGATCTTTCTGGTCGCCGCGGTCCTTGCCGTCCCTCTGGCCAAGCGCCTTCAGTTGGGTGCCGTGATCGGCTACCTGTTGGCGGGCGTCGCCATCGGCCCCCAGGCCCTGGGCCTGATTCGCGATACCGAAAGCGTCGCGCATATCTCCGAGCTGGGGGTGGTCCTGCTGCTGTTCATCATCGGCCTGGAGTTGTCGCCCAAGCGCCTGTGGCTGATGCGCAAGTCGGTGTTCGGCGTCGGTAGCGCGCAGGTGTTGCTGACCGGTGCGGTCATCGGCGCCATCGCTTTATTCGGCTTCGCCCAGTCCCTACCAGCAGCCCTCGTGCTGGGCCTGGGCCTGGCGCTATCGTCCACCGCCCTGGGCTTGCAGAGCCTGGCCGAAGGCAAGCAGCTCAATGCGCCCCATGGCCGCCTGGCCTTCGCCATCCTGTTGTTTCAGGACATCGCCGCGATTCCGCTGATCGCCCTGGTGCCTCTGTTGGCGGCGAACGGTCCGGACACCAGCCATGGCGACGGCCTGCAACATGGCCTGAAGGTCTTCGCCAGCATCGCCGTGGTGATCGTCGGCGGTCGTTATCTGCTGCGTCCGGTATTCCGCACCGTGGCCCGCACTGGCCTGCCGGAGGTGTCCACCGCCACCGCGCTGCTGGTGGTGATCGGCACGGCCTGGCTGATGGAAGAGGCTGGTATTTCCATGGCGCTGGGGGCGTTTCTGGCTGGTTTGCTGTTGGCCGATTCGGAGTACCGCCACGAGCTCGAATCGCAGATCGAGCCATTCAAGGGGCTGCTGCTGGGGTTGTTCTTCATCAGTGTCGGCATGGGCGCCAACCTGCGTCTGCTGCTGGAAATGCCACTGGTATTGCTGGGCCTGACGCTGCTGCTGATCCTGGTCAAGCTGACCCTGCTGATTCTGGTGGGGCGCCTGGCCGGAGGCCTGAACAAGGCCAGCGCGCTGCGCCTGGGCATGGTGTTGGCGGCAGGAGGTGAGTTTGCCTTCGTGGTGTTCAAGCTGGGCAAGGACCAGGGGCTGTTCGACACCGAGACCTATGACCTGCTGCTGATGACCATCACCTTGTCGATGGCCATCACGCCGTTGCTGATGCTCGGTTGCGCCCGCGCCCTCAAACGCCCGCAGCCGGCGCCGCGTGAAGTACCCGAGCAGTACAAGCAGATCCAGACCGATACGCCGCGGGTGGTGATCGTCGGCATGGGCCGCATGGGCCAGATCGTCGCACGGATCCTGCGGGCGCAAAAAATTCCGTTCATTGCCCTGGAAACCTCGGTCGACAACATTGAAATGACGCGCATGTTCGAACAGGTACCGGTGTTCTACGGCGACCCGCTACGTCCGGAGGTGCTGCATGCGGCCAAGGTCGGCGAGGCGGAGTATTTCGTCATCACCACCGACGACCCCGAGCTGACCACGCGCACCGCCGAGCAGGTCAAGCGCCAGTACCCGCACCTGAAGGTACTGGCCCGTGCGCGTAACCGCCAGCATGTGCACAAGCTGGTGGACGTCGGCGCCGAGCCGATTCGCGAGACGTTCTATTCCAGCCTGGAGCTGACCCGCCGTGCCTTGGTTGGATTGGGCTTGAGCGATGAGCAGGCGGCTGACCGCATCGCGCGCTTCACCCAGCACGATGAAGAAGTGCTGGCGGCCCAGGGGCAGGTGCGCGATGACCGCGCCAAGGTGATGCAGACGGCCAAGGAGGCGCGGGTGGAGTTGGAGCGGTTGTTCGAGGCGGATGTGGATTGAGGGGGCATGGCGGTAGATTTTTAGCGGCCTCAAGATCGAGCACCGCCCGCGCGGCGCATCGCGGCACAAGGCCGCTCCTACATCTGTTTCGGGCCAATCATGTCTGGTAGGCCATGGTTGTCAGCCTGGTGGCCCCGGCGCGATATTTGTGTTGGCGCAGGGCGCACCACGATATTCCGTGGTGCGCCCAATGGCGAACAACCGTGGCCTGACAGACATAGGCACGTTGCAAAAAATGTAGGAGCGGCCTTGTGCCGCGATGCGCTGCGCGGGCGGCGCTCGATGTCTGCCTGTCCACATCACCTGAGCCATGCACATGCCCGCCCAGCCCGATTTCCGGTCAGGCCCATCTGCATCGGCCCAGTTCGCCACTCGTTCAGCAGCATCCTACATAACCACGCACACTTTCTTACGGAATCGATTTGCCCCGCGATTTACCCTACAAACCGTGTCGACGCCCGTCTGATTGTCCAGGGGAAGCCTGATCTCTAGGCTGACCCGGTCGCTGTCGGTTCAGCGATTGGGTGTGGAAACCCGAGTACTAATCGGAACGGTTGTCGCTATGGCAGCTGTATGCGGGAGGCCAAATGGCCTGCCGGGGTTCCGATAGCCCGGCTTTCCACTCCGCGTACAGCCGCCACCCTTCGTGTGGAAACGAAAGTTGCCGGTCAACATCATCTATCGGAGTTTGACCTTGAAAAAAATCGTTCCAGATCCACCGCTTCCCCCAACCACCCAAAACGCCCTCGACCGCTGCGATGCAGGTCAATCCGCACGCAGTGGAATTGGCAGATGTATGGGTCGAGGTGCTGTTGGATGGCATTGAGTCACAACCCGTAACGTGAGGTTGTGACACAGGTTCGCTGGGCAGGGCGTGCAGACCGGCCTGCTCGGTTTGATGTATGACGTGAATCCTATTTGAGGCCTCCAGGCGCATGCCGGGAGGCCTACGGCGCCCTCAAGATCGAGCGCCGCCCGCGCGGCGCATCGCGGCACAAGGCCGCTCCTACATTTGTTTCGGGCCAATCATGTCTGGTAGACCATCGTTGTCAGCCTTGTTGGCCCGGCGCGATGTTCGTGTTGGCGCAGGGCGCACCACGCTATTCCGTGGTGCCACCAAAGGCGAGCAACCATGGCCTGACAGACATAGGCACGTTGCAACAAATGTAGGAGCGGCCTTGTGCCGCGATGCGCCGCGCGGGCGGCGCTCGATTTGTGCGGCACTGCAAATCTCCAGCGCACGCGGCGCTCGATGAAAGTTGCCTACAACAACGAGACCTACAGATTGGCGTTCATAGGCGTCTACGAAACCAAGCGGCAGATGCTGGTGATCGTCACGCTCGAAAAAGGCAGGATGCTTTGGAATTTCATGCAGTGCGAAGCAAAAACACTCAACAAGCATCGGCACGGGGAGCTGCTCTACAAACGCTACACATTTTTGCCAAGCAAAGAAAAAGGCCACTGTCACCAGTGGCCCCGAAAGCACGCTTGATATTCGTATACACACCCTCAAGCCGGGGTGTGGAGGTCTCACCCTACGCTGATGATTCAGCCATCGACGGGGTTCCTCCACCAGCAATCGCCGCTGAATGGCTGCTGGTTTCGCGCTCAGTTGAAACGCTAACAACACTCCCCGGCCAAGTCAACGGTGGCCCCCGGTCGAAGCCACCCATCGCTTTACAGAGTGTTACTTCCCAGCCGTCAGCGCGTTGTAGCTGGTCATCAGATTCCGGTAATCCGGGATGTGATTCGAGCACAGCGTTGCCAGCCCTTCGATGTCGTTGCGCCAGTCGCGGTGCAGCTCACAGGCCACGCCGAACCAGGTCATCAGTTGCGCACCGGCCTGGCTCATGCGGTTGTGCGCGGCGTCGCGGGTCATTTCGTTGAAGGTGCCGGAAGCATCGGTGACCACGAACACATCGAACTCTTCTTCCAGGGCTGCCAGGGCCGGGAAGGCCACGCACACTTCGGTCACTACACCAGCGATGATCAGCTGCTTCTTGCCGGTGGCCTTCACCGCCTTGACGAAGTCTTCGTTGTCCCAGGCGTTGATCTGGCCTGGGCGGGCGATGTACGGGGCATCCGGGAACAGTGCTTTCAGTTCAGGCACCAGCGGGCCGTTGGGGCCTTGCTCGAAGCTGGTGGTGAGGATGGTCGGCAGGTTGAAGAACTTGGCAAGATCGGCCAGGGCCAGCACGTTGTTCTTGAATGCATCCGGCTCGATGTCACGGACCAGCGACAGCAGGCCAGCCTGGTGGTCAACCAGCAGAACAGCGGCGTCGTCTTTGTTCAGGCGGTTGTATTTGAAGTTGCTCATGGTCGTAGCTCCTCAGGTGTCGATTTTCAGTAAGTTGGTGTTTCGCGTTGATGGGAGAAGATTAAAACCTGGAACATTTGGGCGGTAGACGGCAGAATTTGTCCTTAGCGTTCTATTTCGTGAACGATCCGGAGAGCGATCATTGGAAGACCTCAACTCCCTGTACTACTTCACCCAAGTGGTAGAACACGGGGGCTTCGCCCCTGCGGGTCGGGCCCTGAACATGCCCAAGTCGAAGCTTAGTCGGCGTATCGCCGACCTCGAGGAACGTCTCGGCGTCCGCTTGCTGCACCGCACCAGTCGGCTGTGTTCGCTCACCGAGATCGGTCAGGCCTACTACAACCGCTGCCTGGCCATGCGCGTCGAGGCCGAAGGCGCCGCGGAAATCATCGAACGCAATCGCAGCGAACCGCGTGGGTTGGTGCGCATCAGTTGCCCGACCACGCTGCTCAATGCCTGGGTCGGCCCCATGCTGGCGCGTTACATGGCCAAGTACCCTCAGGTCGAGCTGTTCATCGAAAGTACCAACCGCCGCGTCGACTTGCTCCATGAAGGCTTCGACGTGGCCTTGCGTGTGCGCTTTCCACCCTTGGAAAACACCGACATGGTGATGAAGGTGCTGAGCAACAGTACCCAGTGCCTGGTCGGCCACCCGCAGTACCTGGAGCAGTTGCCCGAGGGCTTCGACCCGCAGCAGCTCGGCCAACTGCCCAGCCTGCATTGGGGCGGCGCTCAGCGTGAGTATCAGTGGGAGCTGTTCCAAGGCGAGGACACCAGCCGCAGCATCGTCATCGCGCACACGCCGCGCGTGGTGACCGACGATCTGTTCGCGCTGCGCCACTTCGTGGTCGCCGGCCTGGGCATCGCCCACTTGCCGCGGGTCGCGGTACGCGACGACCTGGCGGCAGGCCGGTTGGTCGAATTGCTGCCCGACTGGCATCCGCGCTGTGGCATCGTCCATGCGATCTTCCCGTCGCGCCGCGGCTTGTTGCCCTCGGTACGTTCGCTGATCGACCATCTCGCCGAGGAGTTCGTCGTCAGCGACATGGCCTGACCAGGCCCGGGCGCTGCTCAAAAGCGCCCCTTGAGCGGGTATTCGACGATCAGGTAGATACGGTCGATATCGTCACCCGCCTGAGCCTGGTTGGCACGGTGGCTGACGTGGGAGAACGACAGGCTGAGGTCCTTGGCGGCACCAGCCTGGACCACGTACTTGAGGTCGATATCACGCTCCCAATGCCGCCCACCCTGCCCTTGCTGCCCTACGTACGCCCCACTGGCCGGGGCATGGGTGCCGTCGATGCCACTGCCGCTGACGTAACGCCCCATCAGACTGAGGCCGGGCACGCCCAGAGTGGCGAAGTCGAGGTCATAGCGCAGTTGCCACGAGCGCTCGCCGGGGCCGTTGAAGTCGGCATACTTGATGGAGTTGGCCAGGTAGATGGAGTCGCCACCGACGAAGTCGAACGGCGTATCGCCTTCGATCTTCTGGTAGGCCAGGGTAAATGCCTGAGCACCGGCCAGGTATTTGGCGGCGACGCTGTAGGCCAAGGTGTCGATGGCACCAGCGCGGGCGGCGCCGGTGTCGCGGGTCTGGTACAGGTTGCCATCGAGACGCCAGGGCCCCTGGGTCCAGTTCAAGTTGAGATAGGCCTGGCGCCAGGTGTCCTGCAACTGCCCGGCGTACAGCGCCCCGCCGAACCGGCCCCCAGGTGCGAAGGTGGCTCCGACCAGGCTCATGGCGCGACCTTCGGTGGTGGCGCCGTAGCCGCTGAAATCGCCGTGGGTGGCGCTGTTGTCCTGGTTGTTGAAGGCAGTGAATCGCCCGGCCTGCAAGCGCCAGCCAGGCAGGCTGGTGTTCTCCAGCAGCCAGCCGGTGGCGTATTCGGGATGCAGGCGCTTGTCACCAGTGTCGAACACGGGTGTTTCCACGGTCATTTCGCCCAAGCGCAACTGGGTCTCACCCAAGCGCAGCTTCAGCGCAGCGCCTGCACTTGAATAATTCGACTCGGCCCGCCCCTCGCTGTCACGCGGCAGCAGACCAGCGCCTGCATGGCCGCGGCCACCATCGAGCTTGATGCCGATGAAGCCATGGGCATCCAGCCCCAGGCCCACGCTGCCTTGGGTGAAGCCGGAGCGGATTTCGCCGATGAAGCCCTGGGCCCATTCCTGGCGGTAGTTCTGCCGGGCACCCGCCGGGGAACGGAAGTCGCTGTGCAGGAAGTAGTTACGGCTGAGCAGAGACCATTCGGCATCCTGTGCATGGCCAAGCACCGGACATAGGGCCACGGTGGCTAACAGGGCACGACCTGGGCCTTGTAGGGTGGGGGTCATGGCGGGCGTCCGGTTTTAGAGGTGTTTCCAGAAGGCTTGGGGTGGCTATGCTGGCCTCTTCGCGCCGAACCGCCGCGAAGAGACCCGCACAGACGACTGACAGCTCAGGTCAGAAGGCGAAGCACGAACAACCCAACGCGCCCCAGAAGCCCTGGAAGTCGTTCACCGGCACGCTCGAATGCCGCGCCTTCTCATGGCTGTGTGCATGCACCCCGCAAGGCCCGACGCACTGGTGCGCCACTGCCGCCAGCGACGGCGTGCCCACACGCCAGTGCCCTGGCACCTTGGTCACCGGCGACCACTCGGGCAGCACCGGCACCTGGGGTGGGCCGAGGCGGTCGAACTCGGCTGCTGCATACACCACCTTGCCATCGACGATGGTCAGCACCGACTCGATGCCCTTGATCGCTTCTTCCTCGACGCTGAAGAAGTCCAGCGACAGCGCCGCCAGGTCGGCCAACTGACCTACCTTGATCTGGCCTTTCTTGCCCTGCTCGCTGGAGAACCAGGCACTGCCCTGGGTGAACAACTGCAGCGCGGTAGCACGGTCCAAGCCTTCCGGGTACAGCTCCATGCCACCCACGGTCTTGCCGCTGACCAACCAG
The DNA here is from genome assembly GCF_004357765.1 of Pseudomonas putida. Classification (GTDB taxonomy): domain Bacteria; phylum Pseudomonadota; class Gammaproteobacteria; order Pseudomonadales; family Pseudomonadaceae; genus Aquipseudomonas; species Aquipseudomonas putida_U. The sequence continues at coordinate 114,849 of NZ_SMTE01000003.1, forward strand.
TACAGCGAAGTCCAGGGGTTGTAGCTCGACACGCGGGTAGCATCGGTACCGGCGCCCACCGGTACGCCCATCTCGAGCATGCGCTTGATCGGCGGCGTTTGCTCGGCAGCCTTGGCGCCGTAACGGTCGACGAAGTATTCACCCTGGAAGGCCATACGGTCCTGGATGGCGATACCGCCGCCCAAGGCACGTACGCGCTCGATGTTCTCCGGGCTGATGGTTTCGGCGTGATCGAAGAACCACGGCAGGCCATTGAACGGAATGTCACGGTTGACCTTCTCGAACACGTCGAGCATGCGCGTGATCGATTCGTTGTAGGTGGCATGCAGGCGGAACGGCCAGCGCTGCTCGACCAAGTGGCGCACTACCGGCTCCAGTTCCTGCTCCATGGTCTGCGGCAGGTCCGGACGCGGTTCGAGGAAGTCTTCGAAGTCAGCGGCAGAGAACACCAGCATCTCGCCAGCGCCATTGTGGCGCAGGAAGTCGGTACCGCTGTGCAGCTTGACGCTGGCGGTCCACTTGCGGAAATCGTCCAGCTCTTCCTTTGGCTTCTGGGTGAACAGGTTGTAAGCGATGCGCACGGTCAGCTGGTCCTTGTCGGCCAGTTCCTGGATCACCGAGTAATCGTCAGGGAAGTTCTGGTAGCCGCCGCCAGCATCGATGGCGCTGGTCAAACCCAGACGATTGAGTTCACGCATGAACTGGCGGGTGGAGTTGACCTGATATTCCAGCGGCAGTTTCGGCCCTTTGGCCAAGGTGGCGTAGAGGATCATCGCGTTGGGACGGGCGATCAGCATGCCGGTCGGATTGCCGAACTTGTCACGCTGGATCTCGCCCCCCGGTGGGTTCGGGGTGCTCTTGTCATAGCCCACGGCCTTGAGAGCGGCGCGATTGAGCAACGCGCGGTCATACAGGTGCAGCAGAAACACCGGGGTGTCGGGGGCGGCCTGGTTGATTTCTTCCAGGGTCGGCATGCGCTTTTCGGCGAACTGGAACTCGTTCCAGCCACCCACCACACGGACCCACTGCGGGGTTGGCGTACGTGCCGCCTGGTCCTTGAGCATGCGCAGGGCATCGGCCACCGATGGCACGCCTTCCCAGCGCAGCTCCAGGTTGTAGTTGAGGCCGCCGCGGATCAAGTGCAGGTGCGAATCGTTGAGGCCAGGAATGACCGTGCGCTGCTTGAGATCGATGATCTGCGTAGCCGCACCCTTGTGGGCCATGGCCTCGGCATCGTTGCCCACGGCGATGAAACGCCCGTCCTTGATGGCAGCGGCGGTGGCGGTGGGCTTTTCGCGGTCGACGGTGTGCAGTTTACCGTTGAACAGGATGAGGTCGGCGGTCATGGAGCCTCCTTGGGTGGATGCATGGGCGGAACCGGCAGCGCCGGCGAAGGGCAAAGCGGACCAGAGCGCGCCGGCGGCACCGAGCACGGTGCTGGTGGCGAGGAACTGGCGACGGCTCTTGTCGTTGGGGTCCTGGGTCATGGTCATCTCCGTGTGGCGCCGGCGGCTGCTGCATCCGCGGATCATGCCGGTTGCGGTGCAGCCATGGATTGAATGGATGTGCGGTGCAGGTGGAGGAAGCTTAGCCCTGCAACCACTTGGCGCTGCGTCGGGTCACCCAGGGCATGATGTAGAAGACCACGGGCAAGATGACGAACAAGTTGACGATCAGGTTGCCGACAATCAGGCCCCCGAGCTGTGGAAAGCGGGCGAACAACGGCGCCAGCAGTTGCGGGATGATCATGGTCATCGGGCAGATCACCAGGTAGGTCAGCAGCGCCTGCTTCCAGCGTGGGGGCTGCGTGGCCGTGGTGCCGGGCGGGCTTTCAAGGATCTGCTGTTGCAGACAGACGGTTACCACTTCGCGGTTGTTCTGGAGTGCGGTGTTCATCGGCGTTCCTTGGATGAGCGTGCCCGCATCCACTGTGCAACGGCAGACGGGCGTAGTGATCAATGGAGAATGCTGCCCCGGACGAGCCCGGGGCAGGGTCGGCTCACTTGCCGGCGTTGAAGGCGTTGTAGCTGGTCATCAGATTCCGGTAATCCGGGATGTGATTCGAGCACAGCGTTGCCAGACCTTCGATGTCGTTGCGCCAGTCGCGGTGCAGCTCACAGGCCACGCCGAACCAGGTCATCAGTTGCGCACCGGCCTGGCTCATGCGGTTGTGCGCGGCGTCGCGGGTCATTTCGTTGAAGGTGCCGGAAGCATCGGTGACCACGAACACATCGAACTCTTCTTCCAGGGCTGCCAGGGCCGGGAAGGCCACGCACACTTCGGTCACTACACCAGCGATGATCAGTTGCTTCTTGCCGGTGGCCTTCACCGCCTTGACGAAGTCTTCGTTGTCCCAGGCGTTGATCTGGCCTGGGCGGGCGATGTACGGGGCATCCGGGAACAGCGCTTTCAGTTCGGGCACCAGCGGGCCGTTGGGGCCTTGCTCGAAGCTGGTGGTGAGGATGGTCGGCAGGTTGAAGAACTTGGCAAGATCGGCCAGGGCCAGCACGTTGTTCTTGAATGCATCCGGCTCGATGTCACGGACCAGCGACAGCAGGCCAGCCTGGTGGTCGACCAGCAGAACAGCGGCGTCGTCTTTGTTCAGGCGGTTGTATTTGAAGTTGCTCATGGTCGTAGCTCCTAAGGTGTCGATTTTCAGTAGTTGGGTGTTTCGCGTTGATGGGAGAAGATTAAAACCAGGACCTTTGGAGCGGTAGACTGCTTTTTTTGGCTTTAGCGTTCTATTTTGTGAACGATAGATCGGCGGCGGTTTTTTCGCGACCAAGCCCATTGCCTGGCGCACGAACCTGCTCTATTACTACCCACAGCCCTCCCCTGTACCGAGACGATCATGCTGGCGTTCATCCAGTCTTCCCCGTTGTTGCTCGGCGCTACCTTGATCCTGCTCGACCTCATCCTCTGGCAGCTGATCCCCATCCACCGAAGGCTCTGGCGCATCGGCGCACGGCTGGCGATCTTCCTGCTGTTCAGCGCGGTGCTGCTGGCTGCCGGGATGAGCCCGCTGCAGCCACCCCCCTGGCCAGACGACCTGGCGCGCAATCTCATGGCCACGGTGCTGGCCATCGGCTGGTGGTTGTTCGGCGCGCGCACGGTGACGGTGGTGTTCGGACTGTTGCTCGGGGCCCGCGGCAGCCATGGCGGGCGCTTGCTGCAGGACGTCCTGGGGGCATTGATATTCCTGGCGGCGGTGGTCGCCGCCGCTGGCTACGTGATGCAGCTGCCGGTCAAGGGCCTGTTGGCCACCTCCGGAGTGATGGCCATCGTCATCGGTCTGGCGTTGCAGAGCACCCTGGCCGATGTGTTCAGCGGCATCGTGCTGAACACCACGCGGCCCTACCAGATCGGTGACTCGATCGCCATCGACGGCACCGAGGGCAAGGTGCTGGACATCGACTGGCGCGCCACGCGCCTGCTCACCGGCACCGGCAGTCTGGCGGTGATCCCCAACTCGGTGGCGGCCAAGGCGCGGTTGCTCAACCACAGCCGCCCGCCGGATGTGCACGGGGTGTCGATCAGCGTGGTGGTGCCGGCCAAGGTACGCCCCCGGCGGGTGTTCGATGCCCTGGAAAAGGCTCTGCAGGGCACCCGGGCGATCCTCCCCTCTCCGCCGCCCAGAGTCTCGGTGAAGACGTCATCCCTCGGCGCGGTGGAATACGAGGCCAGCGGTTTCATCGCCGACATGGCCGGCAAGGGCGAGGCACGCAATCAGCTGTTCGACCTGGCGCACCGCCACCTGGAGGCCAGCGGCGTGGTGTGGAACGCCGACCTGGCGATGCCGCCGCGCAGCCGCCAACGCGACGTGCTGGACGAGGTGCGGGTGTTCCGCTCGCTGAGCGAGGACGAGCGCGATGCCTTGAGCCAGCGCATGACCACCGTGGAATACCTGGCCGACCAGGTGATCCTCGAAGTGGGAGCGCACTCCGACTATCTGCTGGTGATCGGTAGCGGCGTGGTATCAGCCTCGGTGCGCGATGGCGACAAACTGCTCGAAGCGGGGCGCATGGGGCCGGGGGAGGTGCTGGGGATCGAGGGCATCGTCGACGAGGACGACTCGCTGGCCGAATTCAGGACACTGACCAGCTGCGTGCTGTACCGCATCGACAAGGCCCAGGTAAAGAGCTGCCTGGAGCAGCGAGGCGAGGTGCAGGTGGCGCTGACCAAGCTGCAACGGTTTCGCCGACAGAGCCGGGAGTCGTTGCTGTTGCAGAAGCCGCCTTCAATCAAGAAAGGCGGCTTTCTCAGCTGGTTGCATAGATAGCCTGGACCGGCCAACGCGGATCTGCAGAAGCCGGCTTGCCGGCGATGACGCCCGCCGCTACAACACCACCCGCAAACACTGCCCCGCGTGATACAGCGAGAACCCCGATTCATAGAACGCAGTGCGCAGCGAAGGCGCACTCACACCCTTCATCGGCGAGAACGGGATCGGCAGACTGTCCGGCTGATCCTTGAGCAGAAACTCCGCGAATGCTCGCCCGATCACGGTCCCGGTGGTATTGCCGCGACCATTGTAGCCAGTCACCGCCACCAGCCCCGGCGCCGGCTCGAACAAGCGCATCAGGTGATCCGGCGTGAAGTCGATGCAGCCGGTCCAGTGCATTTCCCACTCGACCTTGCCCAATTCAGGATAGTAATGGCGCTGGATCCGGTCAGCCCAGCTACGCACGAACCACGCCGGCTTGTTGTCGACCCGGCCGAGGCTGCCGAGCAGCAAGCGCCCTTGGTCATCGCGGCGGATGCTGCTGAGCACCGTGCGCGTGTCCCACGAACCTTGCCCATGGGGCAGGACCTTGTCGGCGGCGGCGCCTTGCAGCGGCTTGGAGGCCACTTGGTAGTAGTAACCTCGGAAGAACTGCTTTTGCAGGTTGCTCCAGTCGCCTTCGGTGTAGGCCCCCGTGGAAATCACCACCTTCTCGGCACGCACCGAGCCGTGAGCGGTCTTCACTCGCCAGGCATCGCCTTCACGTGAAAGGCCTTCGACCGAGGACTGCTGGAACAGCTTACCGCCCAGGCGTACCACGGCAGCCGCCAGGCCTTGGGTATAACCCATGGGGTTGATGGTACCGGCGCGGCGGTCGAGCAGCGCGGCGGAGATCTTGTCGGTGCCGCAGTATTCCTGGCACTGGGCGCCAGTCAGCAGCTCGACGTCGGCACCGCGACGGCTCCACTGGGTGTGACGCGCCTCGAGGTCGGCGATGCCAGTGGCGTTGTGCGCCATGTGCAGGGTGCCCTTGTTCTGCGCCTGGCAGTCGATGCCAAGACGCTCGATCATGGCGAACACTTCACCAGGGGCTTCGCCAAGCACCTTGTTCAGACGACCGCCTTGCTTGTGGCCCAGGGTCGCCTCGACATCGTCGGGACGGATCCAGGTACCGGCATTGACCAGCCCGACGTTGCGCCCGGAGCCGCCATGGCCAATCTGCCAGGCCTCCAGCAGGATCACCGACTTGCCCTGTTCGAGCAGGTGGATGGCCGCCGACAGGCCAGTGATGCCCCCGCCGATGACGCATACGTCGGTTTTGTGTTCACCGGCCAGGGCCTGAACGGCGACGGCAGGTTTACTGACGAATTCCCACAAGCATTGTTGACGCAGTTCGGCCATGGCCCGGCTCCAGCAATTTGTTCTTGTTGGGGCTGCTTTGCAGCCCATTCGCGGGCAAGCCCGCTCCCACAGGACCTCCACTGCCCTTGAGGCCTGTGTGGCGCCTGTGGGAGCGGGCTTACCCGCGAACCGGGGGCAATGCCCCCGGCCATGCAGCATCAGTCGAACACGATCCCCTGCGCCAGCGGCAACTCACGCGAGTAGTTCACGGTGTTGGTCTGACGACGCATGTAACCTTTCCAGGCATCGGAGCCGGACTCACGCCCACCGCCGGTTTCCTTCTCGCCACCGAACGCACCACCGATCTCGGCACCGCTGGTGCCGATGTTGACGTTGGCGATACCGCAGTCACTGCCCGAGGCGCTCTGGAAGCGCTCGGCCTCGCGAATGTCGGTGGTGAAGATGCACGACGACAGGCCTTGGGGCACCTCGTTGTTCAGGCGCAGGGCCTCTTCGAAATCGTCGTAGGCCAGCACGTAGAGGATCGGCGCAAACGTCTCGTGGCGTACCACGTCGCTCTGCCCGGGCATCTCGGCGATGGCCGGCGACACGTAATAGGCGTTCGGGTATTGCTCGGCCAGTTGGCGCTCGCCGCCGAACACCTGGCCACCTTCGTCACGGGCCTTGGCCAGTGCGCCTTGCATGGCGTCGAACGACTGCTTGTCGATCAGCGGGCCGACCAAGTTGTCCTTGCGTGGGTCGCCGATGCGTACCTTGCCGTAGGCGGCTTTGACCCGAGCCACTACCTCGTCTTTGATCGAGCGGTGCACGATGAGACGACGCAGGGTGGTACAGCGCTGACCGGCGGTGCCGACGGCGGAGAACAGGATGCCACGCACGGCCAGGTCAAGGTCGGCGCTCGGCGCCAGGATCATGGCGTTGTTGCCGCCCAATTCGAGGATGCTGCGGCCGAAGCGTGCTGCCACCCGTGGGCCGACTTCACGGCCCATGCGGGTGCTGCCGGTGGCGCTGACCAGCGGAACACGCGGGTCGTCGACCAGGGCTTCGCCGGCCTCACGGCCACCGATCACCAACTGCGCCAAGCCTGCAGGAGCATCGCCGAAGGCCTTCAGGGCCTTTTCGAACAGCGCCTGGCAAGCCAACGCGGTCAATGGCGTCTTTTCCGACGGTTTCCACACCACCGCGTTGCCGGCCACCAGCGCCAGGGCGGTGTTCCAGGCCCATACGGCCACCGGGAAGTTGAACGCGCTGATCACACCGACCACGCCCAGCGGGTGCCAGGTTTCACGCATGTGGTGGCCCGGGCGCTCGGAGGCGATCGTCAGACCATAGAGCTGACGTGACAGGCCGACGGCGAAGTCGCAGATGTCGATCATTTCCTGCACTTCACCCAGGCCTTCCTGGGTGATCTTGCCGGCTTCGATCGAGACCAGCTCGCCAAGATCGGCCTTGTGGGCGCGCAGCACTTCACCGAACAGGCGCACCAGTTCGCCCCGGCGTGGAGCCGGCACGCTGCGCCAGGCTTCGAAAGCGCTGTGGGCCTGATCGATGCAAGCAGTGGTCTCGGCCTTGCCAAGCAGTTTCACCGAGGCGATCTGGCTGCCGTCGATCGGCGTGTGAACAGGGTAGTCGCCCTGGGTGTAAGCCTCGGCGGCAACGCCAAGGCGCTCGAGCAATCCAGCAACCATTTGTGCATCTCCTACATCGGGTGATGGGGTGGAAAATTGATGGGGATCAGTATTAATCCGATCACTCTGGTGCAACAAACGACCTTTATTCCGCATATCATTCCGTCAGGTAATGATTCGAGCCACAGAGACCGCTATGTCCAAACGCCTGGTGCCCTCCATGACCGCGCTGCAATGCTTCGAGGCCGCAGCCCGCCACCTGAGTTTTACCCGTGCCGCCGAAGAACTGCACCTGACCCAGAGCGCAGTCAGCAAACAGGTGGCGCAGCTTGAAGAGATGCTGCGCCATCACCTGTTCCTGCGCATCCGTCGGCGCCTGCAACTGACCCCGGCCGGCAGCCTGTACCTGGCCGAGGTCAACAAGATCCTCACCCAGGTCGACATGTCCAGTCGCTATGTGCTGACGTATGGCGAGCAGACCGAGATATTGAAGGTAGCCACCCAGCCGAGTTTCGGCGTGCGCTGGTTGATCCCGCACCTGAAGGGCTTCGGCAAGCGCCACCCGAACATTCATCTGGACATCCGCAACGAGATGGAGCCGTTCGCGTTGTTGCAGGGCTCGGCGGACGTGGTGTTCTTCTATGGCCAGGGCACCTGGCCGGGCGCCACCTGCGTGGAACTGTTCGGTGAAGAAGTGGTGCCGGTGTGCGCGCCGGAACTGCTGGCCGGGCGTGAGCTTGGCAGCGCCGCAGAGCTGGCCGAGCTGGTGCTGCTGCAGAGCACCTCACGGCCCGAGGCCTGGCACGAGTGGTTTCTGGAGCTGGAGCTGCACAGCGTCAGCGCTTACCACGGGCCGCGCTTCGACACCTTCTACATGGCCTTGAGCGCGGCGCAGTCCGGCTGCGGGGTGGCCTTGGTGCCGCGCTATCTGGCAGCCAAGGAGCTGGCAGAAGGCAGCCTGGTCATTCCCTGGAATCATCCGATGCGCAGCGCGGGGGCTCATTACCTGGCGTATGCCGAGCATGCGGCCGAGGTGCCGAAGGTTCGGGCATTGGTGGAGTGGATTCGCGAGCAGTTCCCGGCTTGATGGCCTCTTCGCGGGACAAGCCCGCTCCCACAGGTACCCCATGGTTTTCAAAGACTGTGGGGTACCTGTAGGAGCGGGCTTGTCCCGCGAAGAGGCATCAAGGTCGATCATAAAAGGAATGACTCACGCACTTTTTTTCGCTTGTGGCCAGAGTGCATTCCCAGCTTTCATGTAAGTGTCCGAACCCAACCAGGAAGCTAGCGATGCCCGCCCACGATTTCGTCAGCCCCGACAGCATCCGCGCGCAGTTCTCTGCCGCCATGTCGCTCATGTACAAACAGGAAGTGCCGCTGTACGGCACGCTGCTGGAGTTGGTGAGCGAAATCAACCAGCAGGTCATGGCCGAGCAACCCCAGGTTGCCCAGGCCCTGCGCTGGACCGGCGAAATAGAACGCCTCGACCAGGAACGCCACGGCGCCATCCGCGTCGGCACACCCGAAGAACTGGCGACCATCGCCCGTCTGTTCGCGGTCATGGGCATGCAGCCGGTCGGCTACTACGACTTGAGCTCGGCCGGCGTGCCAGTGCACTCCACCGCCTTCCGCGCCGTGCACGAGCAATCGCTGCATGTCAGCCCGTTCCGCGTGTTCACCTCGTTGTTGCGCCTGGAACTGATCGACAGCCCGCAATTGCGGGCCCTGGCCGAGGACATTCTGGCCAAACGCAAGATCTTCACCCCCCGTGCGCTCGAGCTGATCGTCCAAGCCGAACGTGACGGTGGCCTGAACGCCGAAGATGCCGACGCATTCGTGCAGGAGGCCCTGCACACCTTCCGCTGGCACCAGGACGCCACGGTCACCGCCGAGCAGTACCAGCAATTGCACGACCAGCACCGCCTGATCGCCGACGTGGTAGCCTTCAAAGGCCCGCACATCAACCATCTGACCCCGCGCACCCTGGACATCGACGCCATTCAGCGCGGCATGCCGGCCAAGGGCATTCCACCCAAAGCGGTAGTCGAAGGCCCCCCCACCCGCCGTCACCCGATCCTGTTACGCCAGACCAGCTTCAAGGCCCTGCAGGAAAAGGTCGCCTTCAGCGGCCAGCACGGTAACGAAGGCAGCCACACAGCACGCTTCGGCGAGATCGAGCAACGCGGCGCAGCGCTGACGCCCAAGGGCCGTCAGCTCTACGACCAGCTGCTGGACGCTACCCGCGCCGCCCTCGGTGGCGCACCCGCCGAGGCCAATGCCGAGCGCTACATGGCACTGCTGCAGGAAAGCTTCGCCACCTTCCCCGACGACCTCGCGCAGATGCGTGAACAGGGCCTGGCGTACTTCCGCTACTTCCCCACCGACAAAGGCCTGGCGGCCCGTGGTCAGCAAGACCGTCCGGCAACCCTGGAAGGCCTGATCGAAGCCGGCCACGTGCATTTCGAAGCGTTGGTGTACGAAGACTTCCTGCCGGTCAGTGCAGCGGGGATCTTCCAGTCCAATCTGGGCGATGACGCCCAGGCCGAATACGGCAGCAATGCCAACCGCGAGGCCTTCGAGGCGGCATTGGGACTGCAGGTGCAGGATGAGCTGACATTGTATGCGCAGAGCGAGCAGCGGTCGGTGCAAGCCTGTGCGCAGGCGCTGGGGCTGCCAGGTATTTAACCAGGACTACCACGCTGCCCTCTTCGCGGGGCGAGCCCGCTCCCACAGGAACACCACCGGCTGAAAAACGGTGGAGATCCTGTGGGAGCGGGCTCGCCCCGCGAAAGGGCCAGTACAGGCTGCAACCTGCTACACCCGGAACCGATCCACTTCCTGACGCAACTGCGCCGCCAACCCTTCCAACTCCCGCGCAGTAAAGGCCAGCTCATTGGCCACGTCGCGTTGTTCGCTGTTGGCCTGGGCGATGCTCTGCAGGTTGCGGCTGAGCACCGTGGCGGTACTGCTCTGCTCCTGGGTCGCGGTACTGATCACGGCGAACTGCTCCCCCGCCGCCCGGCTCTGCTCATCGATGCGCGCCAGCGCCTCGGCCACTTTGTCGTTGCGCTCCAGCCCTTCACGCATCAACTGGTTACCTTGCTCCAAGGTGGTGATCGCATGCCCGGTCTGCTGCTGAATGCTGGTGATCATTCCGGAAATCTCATCCGTCGCTTGGCGGGTGCGCGCTGCCAGACCACGCACTTCATCGGCGACCACGGCGAACCCTCGGCCCTGCTCACCTGCCCGCGCTGCCTCGATAGCCGCGTTGAGCGCCAGCAGATTGGTCTGCTCGGCAATCGCCGTGATCACGCTGATGATCCCACCGATCTCCTGGGAACGTGCACCCAGGCTGTCCATCACTGTCGCCGTGCCGCCCAGCGCCTCGGCGATCTGGTGCAGCGAACGCGACGCCTCGTCCATGGCGCTGCGGCCAATACGGGTCTGCTGGGCATTGTCGCGGGCCATGCGCTCGGTGCCGGCCATGTTGTCGGCGATGTTCATCGAGGTGGCGCTGAACTCCTCCACGGCACCCGCCATGCTGGTGATCTCACCGGATTGCTGATCCATGCCCTCGCAGGCGCCGGCCGACAGCCCGGACAGAGAGCGGGCGCGGCCACTGACCTGCTCGGAGGCACTGCGAATGTGCTCGACCATGGTCGCCAGGGCTTCACCCATCTTGTTGAAGCTGCCTGCCAGCTGGCCGATCTCGTCATGACTGGTCACCACCAGGCGTGCATTCAAGTCGCCGGCGCCCAGGGCCTCGGCCTGGCGCACCAGATCGTCCAGCGGACGCAACTTGCGCCGTAGCAGCCACAGCGTGGCGGCCACCGCCAGGAGCATCGCCAGCAGGCTGCCGATGGCCAGGCGCACGCCGACGCTCCAGGTCACCTCGCGGATCTCGGCCTTGGGCATGCTCGCCACCACGGTCCAGGGGCCTTCGGCGAACGGCGCGGAGACACTGAAGAGGTCCTGCTCGGCGTTGGCCGGCGGCACCAGCCACTGACCCTGCTCGTCGCGCAAGGCCAACGAGCCGGTCTGGCCGATGCGGAAGCGCTTGAGATTGGTGAACTGCGCATTCTGAGCATCGGTGTAGTCGAAGCCGACGAACAGCACGGCAATCACCCGCCCGGCAGCGTCGCTGACCGGCACATAGCGGGTCATGTAGTTGCGCTCGAACAGGACCGCGCGGCCCACGTACATCTGCCCGGCCATCAGCTTGGCATAAGCTGGATGCTGGCGGTCGAGCTGGGTGCCGATGGCGCGGGTACCATCCTGTTTCTTCAGGTTGGTGCTGATGCGCACGAAGTCATCGCCCTTGCGGACGAACAGCGTCGCGATACCGGCCGTCATCTGTTGGAATTCGTCGACCTGGTGGAAGTCGTTGTTGAGCAGGTGATCGCCCTGGTACAGCGCCGGTGTCGCCACTCCCGCCACATCGATCAGCTCATCGGCATGCAACGCCAGACCCGAGGCGAAACGGCGCTCGAAAAGCCCGCTCAGGCGCTGGGTGTTGTCCTTGAGCGAGCTGTGGAAGGTCGCTAACTGGTCGGCCAGCAGCCGTGCCTCGCTGCCCAGGTGTTGCTGGCGCGTGGCGAAGTTGGCGTCGTCCAGCGCACGCAGGGCGAACAGGGTACTGCCGGTGATCACCAGCGCCAGCACGATGGCAAGGGCGACACCGAGCTGGGAGGCGATTCGGGCACGCGGTTTAGACATTTAGAAGCTCCTGGCAAGAGGCCGGGATCGTCCTGATCACGCTGACCACCCACTTTTCTTGGACGGGAAAATCACGTCCTCTTTCGGGACGCTGGTGCCATTAGATCGGCGCCGCAGACCAATACTTGAGTGCTGAATGTGGGTATTCGCAAACCTTTGCGAAAGACACTCAAGCCCGAGACAGGATGCTCACGTCCGGCAGTGCCACGGCTGCGGCCTCTTCCTGCAGAAACAGGCTCAGTCGCCGCAGGCGCTCACCACCGGGTCGAGTCCGGGGCCACACCATGTAGTAGTCCATGCCGCTGGGTACCGCCGTGGGCCACGGCAAGCTCAACCGTCCCTGGGCCACATCCTCGGCCACCATCAACAAGTCACCCATGGAAATGCCGTATCCCCGTGCCGCCGCGATCATGCCCAACTCCAGGGTATCGAACACCTGCCCGCCCTTGAGCGAGACCTTGTCGGTAAGGCCCATGCGTTCCAGCCATTCGCGCCAGTCGCGCTTGTCCGGGGTCGGGTGCAGCAACTCGATACCGGCCAGCCGGCGCTCGTCCCATGGGCCATGGTCGAGCAGGTCCGGTGCACCGACCGGGATCAGCAGTTCGGCAAACAACCGCCGCACTTCCCAGTCCGACGGGAACACGCCATCGCTGAGCAGTACCGCGCAGTCGAACGGCTCTTGGTTGAAATCGACGTGGTCGACGTCCATCCAGGCGCTGGTCAATTGCACTTCGTTGCCCGGTTGCAAGTGACGAAAGCGGCTCAGGCGCGCCAGCAGCCAGCGCATGGTCAGGGTCGAAGGCGCCTTCATGCGCAGGATGTCGTCTTCGCCGCGCAATGTGTCGCAGGCCCGCTCCAGAGCGGCGAAGCCTTCGCGCACGCCTGGCAACAGTGTCCGCGCCGCTTCGGTCAGTTGCAGGCTACGACCGCTGCGCACGAACAAGCGGCAAGCGAAGTGATCCTCGAGTGTGCGGATGTGCCGGCTGACCGCGCTCTGGGTGATCGACAGCTCTTCCCCGGCGCGGGTGAACGAGCTTAGCCGTGCGGCAGCTTCGAATGCGCGCAACGCATACAACGGAGGTAACTGTCTGGACATGTGGCACCTGAACAGCGGGAGGTGGGAGCAATGCCGAGAATCATATATGCATGAGTTCAACTCATGCCAATCATCGCTTTTATCCTTTTGTGCAATGTTGACCGAAGCCTCAGAATCGTCGCCTCGCTCACCTTTGGAACAAGGATCGCCCCATGCATGTCGCGCCCACCACGGAACTCAAGGCCCTGCTGCGCCTGGCCGGGCCACTGGTCGCCTCGCAGCTGGCGCACATGCTGATGGTGCTCACCGACACCTTGATGATGGCACGCATCAGTCCGCAGGCGCTGGCCGGCGGGGGGCTGGGTGCGGCGAGCTATTCGTTCGTGTCGATCTTCTGCCTCGGCGTGATCGCCGCCGTCGGCACCCTGGTGGCCATCCGCAAGGGCGCCAACGACATCGCCGGAGCGACCCGTCTTGCGCAGAACGGTGTGTGGCTGGCCTGGGGCCTGGCACTGATGGCGGCGCTGGTGCTGTGGAACCTCGAACCGGTGCTGTTGCTGTTCGGCCAGCAACCGGACAACGTCGCCGCGGCGGCAGAGTTTCTCACCCTGTTGCCGCTGGCATTGCCCAGCTACCTGACCTTCATGGCCCTGCGCGGTTTCACCAGTGCGCTGGGTCACTCGACCCCGGTGATGGTCATCAGCCTGGTCGGCACGGTGCTCAACTACCTGTTCAACCATGCCCTGATCGAAGGCATGTTCGGGCTGCCCAAGCTCGGCCTGATGGGCATCGGCCTGGTGACCGCGATCGTCTCGCTGGGCATGGCCATTGCCCTGGCACTGTACATCCGCTGGCACCCCACCTACGACGCCTATCCATTGCGCCAGGGGCTGTGGCGCCCTTCGCTCACGGCGCTGCGTGAGTTGTGGCGGCTGGGCCTGCCGATCGGCGGCACCTACATGGTGGAGGTCGGCCTGTTCGCTTTCGCGGCACTGTGCATGGGTGTGCTCGGTAGCACGCAATTGGCAGCGCACCAGATCGCCTTGCAGATCGTTTCGACCGCATTCATGGTACCAACCGGCCTTTCCTACGCGGTGACCATGCGCGTAGGCCTCTACTACGGCGGCGGCAACCTGCTGGCGGCGCGCAGCGCCGGGCGGGTGGGAATCGCGTTCGGCGCGACGATCATGTTCGGCTTCGCCGCGCTGTTCTGGCTGCTTCCGGAAGCGCTCGTGGGGCTGTTCATCGACCGCAATGACCCGGCTTTCGCGGCGATCTTCCAGCTGGCGGTGCAATTGCTGATGGTGGCCGCCTGGTTCGAGCTGTTCGACGGTATGCAGACCATCGCCATGGGCTCGATTCGCGGGCTCAAGGACGCCAGGACCACCTTCCTGATCGGCTTGGTCTGCTACTGGCTGGTGGGCGCCCCGAGTGCCTGGCTGTTCACCTTCACCCTCGGCGGCGGCGCGCTGGGCGTTTGGTGGGGTTTGGCGCTGGGCCTGGCGTGCGCGGCCGTGGCGCTGACGTTTGGCTTCGAGTGGCGGGTGAAGCGGATGATGCGCAAGGCACAGAACCGTGCCGGAGCTGCGGTTTCGGCCTGACGTCATGGCCTCTTCGCGGGACAAGCCCGCTCCCACAGGTACTCCACAGTGCTTGAAAACCGTGGAGTACCTGTGGGAGCGGCGGTTCGGCGCCCCGACTTGCCCGCGAAAGGGCCCTAGAGCGCAGCCACCAAATCCCGCTCGGGCACCTGCCGCAAATACTCCACCAGTTCCTCCACCGGCAGCGGTTTGCTAACCAGGAAGCCCTGCACCTGGTCACAGCCGAACTCGCGCAGCAAGGCCATCTGCTCGGGGCTCTCGACGCCTTCGGCCACCACCTCCAGGTTGAGGTTGTGGGCCAGGTTGATCATGGCGTGAACCAGCTTGCGGTTCTCCTCGCGCATCTCCATCTCGGCGACGAAGCTGCGGTCGACCTTGAGCAAGGCGATCGGCAGGCTGTTCAGGTGCACGAACGACGAGAACCCGGTGCCGAAATCGTCGAGCGAGAATCGCACGCCGAGCCGCCCTAGCGCGTCCATGGTCTGGCGCACCAGCTCGTTGCGACGCATCACGGCGGTTTCGGTCAGTTCGAACTCCAGCCAGCGGGCATCCACCCCATGTTCGATGATCAGTCGGCTCAGGGTCGCCAGCAGCTGGCTATCCTGGAACTGGCGGAAGCTCAGGTTCACCGCCATGTGCAGCGGTTCCAGGCCGCTTTCGCGCAGCGCCTGCATATCGCGCAGGGCACGGGAGATCACCCAGTAGCCCAGTGGCACGATCAACCCGCTCTGCTCGGCCAAGGGCACGAACTCGCTGGGCGGCAACAGGCCGCGCTCGGCATGGCGCCAGCGCACCAGCGCCTCGAGGCCAACGATGGCGCCGTCGGCCAGGTTCAGTCTCGGTTGATAGTGCAGTTCCAGTTCATCGCGACGCAATGCGCGGCGCAACTCACCTTCGAGATCGGCCAGGCTGCGGGCGTTGCGGTTGATGCGCTCGTCGTAGACATGGAAGGTACAGCCCTGATTGGCCTTGGCCTGGCGCATGGCAATGTGCGCATGCCACATCAACGGGTCGGGGCCGGCCTGAGCGCGAGCATGGGCCAGGCCCAGACTGCAGCCGAGCAGCAGGCTCTCGCCATCGATCCAGTAGGGCTCGGTGAGCACCTCGACGATGCGCTCGGCCACGGACTCGGCGCGGTTGACATCGCGGCGGGTGTCGATCAGCAGGGCGAACTCATCGCTGCCCAGGCGCGCCAGCTGGTCGCCGGGTTCCAACTGCTGTTTCAGACGCGCCACCACCTGCAGGATCAGGCGGTCGCCGCCCTGATGGCCGAGGGCATCGTTGACGTGGCGAAAGTTGTCCAGGTCCAGGTGGCCGAGCGCAACGCCGCGGCCATCGTGTTCGGCCAAACGTGCGCTGAGCAGGGCCTGGAAGCCCTGGCGATTGGCGATGCCGGTGAGAGGGTCCTGTTCGGCCAGACGCTGCAGGGTGGCCACCAGCACGCCGCGCTCACGCACATGGCGCAGCGAGCGGCGCAAGGAGTCGGCCGTCAGTTGCTCGCGCACCAGCCAGTCGCTGACTGCGGTCGGTGATTTTTCCGGCTCGTGTTCGAGCAACAGGATGGTCGGCAGCTCGCAACGGCCAGGTGCCGGCTGCAAAGCCGGGGTGGCAAGAATCACCGCTTGGCGGTCATGGCTGAAGATGCTGTCCACCGCCTCCCAGTTCGGCGCGGTCAACAGCACCGCGCTGCCCTCCAGGGGCAACAGGCATTGGCGCAACAGGGCAGCCCATTCCGGCTCATCAGCCAACAGCAGCAAACGCACAGGTTCGACAGGCGTGGACAAGCGGGCTCCTTAGGGGCGTGGACGGAAACGTTCTAGCCGGGGGCATGCTAGCGCAACAATGGCTCCCGACGCATTCTGTCGTGCATCCTGCGCGAATCGGGGCCAACCGGCAATGCGATTTTGCCACTTCTGCGAAGCGTCAGTAATAGCCCTTGGCTTGCAAAAGTCTGACTCACGCGTCAGACGGTCGCGCCATAACCGCCCCATGCCTGTTAGAATGCGCGGCTATTTTCTGGCGACCCCCGGTTTCTAGCATGTCCCGACTCAATCCCCGGCAGCAGGAAGCCCGTGACTACGTCGGCGGCCCTCTTTTGGTGCTCGCCGGTGCCGGCTCGGGCAAGACCAGCGTGATCACGCGCAAGATTGCCCACCTGATCCAGAACTGCGGTATTCGTGCCCAGTACATCGTCGCAATGACCTTCACCAACAAGGCCGCGCGCGAGATGAAGGAACGGGTCGGCACCCTGCTGCGTCCCGGGGAAGGCCGTGGCCTGACCGTATGCACCTTCCACAACCTGGGCCTGAACATCATCCGCAAGGAGCACGAGCGCCTGGGCTACAAGCCGGGCTTCTCGATCTTCGACGAATCCGACATCAAGGCGCTGCTGTCGGACATCATGCAGAAGGAATATTCCGGCGACGACGGCATCGACGAGATCAAGAACATGATCGGTGCCTGGAAGAACGACCTGATCCTGCCCGCCCAGGCGCTGGAGAATGCACGCAACCCGCGCGAGCAGACCGCCGCCATCGTCTACACCCACTACCAGCGTACGCTCAAGGCGTTCAACGCGGTGGACTTCGACGACCTGATCCTACTGCCGGTCAAGCTGTTCCAGGAGCACCCCGACGTGCTCGAACGCTGGCAGAACCGCGTGCGCTACCTGTTGGTCGACGAATACCAGGACACCAACGCCAGCCAGTACCTGCTGGTGAAAATGCTGATCGGCATGCGCAACCAGTTCACCGTGGTCGGCGACGACGACCAGTCGATCTACGCCTGGCGCGGCGCGCGGCCCGAGAACCTGATGCTGCTCAAGGAGGACTATCCCTCCCTTAAGGTGGTGATGCTGGAGCAGAACTACCGCTCGACCAGCCGCATCCTGCGTTGCGCCAACGTGCTCATCGCCAACAACCCGCACGCCTTCGAAAAGCAGCTGTGGAGCGAAATGGGCGTAGGCGACGAGATCCGCGTGATCCGCTGCAAGAACGAGGAAGCCGAGGCCGAACGCGTGGCGATGGAAATCCTCACCCTGCACCTGCGCACCAACCGACCGTACAGCGACTTCGCCATCCTCTACCGCGGCAACTACCAGGCCAAGCTGATCGAACTGAAGCTGCAGCACCACCAGGTGCCGTATCGCCTGTCGGGCGGCAACAGCTTCTTCGGTCGCCAGGAGGTCAAGGACCTGATGGCCTACTTGCGCCTGTTGGTGAACCCGGACGATGACAACGCCTACCTGCGGGTGATCAACGTGCCCCGCCGGGAAATCGGCTCGACCACCCTGGAAAAACTCGGCAACTACGCCACCGAGCGACGCATCTCGATGTACGCCGCCAGCGAGGAGCTGGGTTTGGGCGAGCACCTCGATGCCCGCTACACCGAACGTCTGCAGCGCTTCAAGCACTGGCTCGATGGGGTACGCCACAAGGTCGCCCTGGAAGACCCGATCGCCGCGCTGCACGAGATGATCCGCGACATCGACTACGAGAACTGGATTCGCCAGCAGACCGCCAGCGACAAGGCTGCCGAGTTCCGCATCAGCAACGTCTGGTTCCTGGTCGAAGCGCTGAAGAACACCCTCGAGAAGGACGAAGAGGGTGACATGACCATCGAGGACGCCATCGGCAAGCTGGTGTTGCGCGACATGCTCGAGCGCCAGCAGGAAGAGGAAGAGAACGCCGAAGGTGTGCAGATGATGACCCTGCATGCCTCCAAGGGCCTGGAATTCCCTTACGTGTTCATCATGGGCATGGAGGAGGAAATCCTCCCCCACCGCTCCAGCATCGAGGCCGACACCATCGAGGAAGAGCGCCGCCTGGCCTACGTGGGCATCACCCGCGCACGCCAGACCCTGGCGTTCACCTTCGCCGCCAAGCGCAAGCAGTACGGCGAGATCATCGACTGCACGCCCAGCCGCTTCCTCGATGAACTACCGCCGGAAGACCTGGCCTGGGAAGGCTTGGACGATGCGCCAGTGGAAGTCAAAGCCGCACGCGGCAACAACGCCCTGGCCGATATCCGGGCAATGCTCAAACGCTGATCAACCATTACTCTTTAACTTTGCCGCTTCGTGCGGCCACCTAGCTACATCGGAGATACACAGTGGAAGCACTGCAGCAGAAGATTCGCGAAGAAGGCATCGTGCTTTCCGATCAGGTTCTCAAAGTCGACGCGTTTCTCAACCATCAGATCGACCCGGCGCTGATGCAAAAGATCGGTGACGAATTCGCCCGTCTGTTCGCCGATGCCGGCGTGACCAAGATCGTCACCATCGAAGCCTCGGGCATCGCCCCGGCAGTGATGACCGGCCTGAAACTGGGCGTACCGGTGATCTTCGCACGCAAGCACCAGTCGCTGACCCTGACCGAGAACCTGCTGACTGCCACGGTGTATTCCTTCACCAAGCAGACCGAGAACACCGTGGCCATCTCGCCGCGTCACCTCAACAGCAGCGACCGCGTCCTGGTGATCGACGACTTCCTGGCCAACGGCAAGGCGTCCCAGGCGCTGATCTCGATCATCAAGCAAGCCGGCGCCACCGTGGCCGGCCTGGGGATCGTCATCGAGAAGTCGTTCCAGGGCGGCCGCGCCGAGCTGGACAGCCAGGGCTATCGCGTCGAATCGCTGGCCCGGGTGAAATCGCTGGAAGGCGGTGTGGTCAGCTTCATCGACTGATCGAGTCGTCTGCTTCGCGGGCAAGCCCGCTCCCACAGGGCTCTCTGCAGCACCTGTGGGAGCGGGCCCGGCGTTTACGAATGCCTGCTCGCAGCCAACCCCGCCAGCAGCAACCGCTGATACAGTTCCTCCTTGAGCCCCTGCGGATTTTCCAGCCCCATCCGCAGCAGATGGGCTTCGTACCCTTGCGGCCCCGGCGCCTCCAGCGTGGCCTTGCCCAACTCCAGCACCTCGCTCAGCTTGAGCTTGCTCTTCAACCAGTTCAGCGCGCGCAACAGATCCTGCTCCTGCGTCGTGAAATCGGTCCCCAGTGGATACTCGGGGAACATCCGTCCGTGCTCAGCACGCAGCGCCTCCAGACGCTGCGGTGTGTTGTCGGTGAACCGTGAATCGAGCTGGAAATCCCTGGCCAGCTTGCCCGCGTCCTTGGCCTGCGCCATCAGCTCGCCCTGGAAGCGCGAATCGCTGATCGCCAACAACCGCGCGATCACTTCGCTATCGGTCTGCCCACGCAGGTCGGCGATGCCGTATTCGGTCACCACGATGTCGCGCAGGTGCCGGGGAATGGTGCAGTGGCCGTACTGCCAGAACAGATTGGAAGTCACCTCGCCTCCCGCCTCGCGCCAACTGCGCAATAGCAGGATCGAGCGCCCGCCTTCCAGAGCGTGGCCTTGGGCAACGAAGTTGTACTGCCCGCCCACCCCGCTGAGTACCCGGCCGTCTTCGAGCTGATCTGCCACCCCGGCACCGAGCAGGGTCATGCCGAACACGGTATTGACGAAGCGTGCGTCGCGGCGCTGGCGGCGCTTGAGTTGCTCGTCGCCGTACAACTCGTTGATGAAGCTGATGCGGGTCATGGCGAAGCGCGCCCGCTGCTCCAGCGGCATATCGCGCAGGTGCTGGTAGAACGCCTGAGGCCCCAGGAAGAACCCGCCATGCACCAGAGCACCGTGCTCATCGGCCGGACGCCGCACCACCCCGGCCTCGACCAAAGCCAACAGGCCGTTGACGAACATCTCGCTGCAGCCATAAAGGCCTTCGGCAAAGCCGTCCAGGCCACCCTCACGCTCGATCAGGGTCTGCCAGGCTGCGATGCCCAGTGTCGAGAGCAGCGCCTGGTAGGCGGCGTTGTCGCGTTCACGCGCCAGCAGCGCCGCAGCCAGTGCATCGCCCATGGCGCCTATTCCGATCTGCAGGGTGCCGCCATCACGTACCAAGGCGCTGGCATGCAGGCCGATGCAATGATCCTGAAGGGTCACCGGCATGTTCGGCGTGGAGAACAGCCGGCGTTGCTCGGCCTCGTCGATCAGCAGGTCGAAGGCATCGATGGGCAACTCAGCATCACCTGGCATGTAAGGCAGCTCGCTATGCACTTGGCCGAGCATCAGGATGGTTTCCCCGGCGGCGCGGCGCTTGGCGATCATCGGCAAGAGGTCGAGGGTGATATCGGGGTTGCAGGCCAGGCTCAGGTGAATGGGTTTCTCCGGGGTAGCGGCCACCAGTTGGGCGATCAGGTTGAGGCCCTTGGCATTGATGTCACGAGCGGCGTGGCTGTAATTGCTACTGACGTAGTCCTGCTGCGCGGTTTCGCTGTGCAGCAGGCTGCCGGGCTGCATGAAGAACTGCTCGACGCGGATATTGGGCGGCAGGTTGTCGTTGCGCAGGTCGGTGAGGTAGGTGAGTTCTTCGTAATCGGCGAACACCCGCTCCACGAAGGGTTCGAGAAAGCGTCGTTGCAGACCATCGCCCAAGGATGGACGGCCGAGGGATAGCGCGGTGTAGAGGGTCAGACGGCGCTCGGGCAGTTCGCGCACACGGGCAAAGAGGGCGTTGACGAAGGCATTGGGTTTGCCCAGGCCCAGCGGCAGGCCCATGTGAATATGGGCCGGCAATCGTGCCAGGACCTGCTCGACGGCCTGGTCGAGGGAGCAGAGGTGCATCCGGGCCTCCTGAAACATCCGTGGGTTCAGGGGTTGGACACGAGGTTGGGCGGTTGGTTGCCCGCGAAATGGCCGGTATTGGCAACCCAAAAACAAAAGCCCGCCATCGATGGCGGGCTTGGTGCAATTCAGCTTTGACTCACAACCCCGACATCTTCTGGATCGCCCCTTTGAGTTCTTCGTCCGTGCAATCCGCACAGGTCCCTTTCGGCGGCATGGCGTTCAGCCCGGTGATGGCCTTGGCGAGAATCCCATCGAGGCCACCTTGATGATCGGCGCGTTCTTTCCACGCGGCGGTGTCACCGATCTTCGGTGCACCCAGCAGCCCGCTGCCATGGCAGGCGTTGCAGTGCTTGGCAATGATTTCATCGGGGGTCTTGGCACCGCCACCACCTGCGGCGGCGGCCACTTCCATCCCCTTGCACTCCTGGCCCTGCACACACACCTGCCCAACCGGCTCGAGGCGCTTGGCGAGGTCATCGTTGGTGGCGGCGGATGCGCCCAGTGCCCAGAGGGCGAAAACGGCTGCTGGTACGGCCAGCATCTTCTTGATTTGGTTCACGCGTACACCCTCATGGTGGCTAATCACGCCCGCGGCCACGGTAATGCGAGCGTTGAAAAGTATAGCGGGAACCCGGAACCCGTGGATACGACCCTACACCGGAAAGGGGTATTGCCGAATCAATGCACTGCGCTGGATCAAAAGTTCGAGGGGGTGGCCGCGCTGATCAACCGTGCCGGCTCATCGAAAGGATTGCGGAATCGGTGCGGTCGGGTGCTTTCGAAGTAGTAGCTGTCACCCTCTTCGAGGATGAAGGTTTCGGTACCGACCACCAGTTCAAGACGGCCTTCGAGCAGAATGCCGGTTTCTTCGCCGTCGTGGGTGAGCATCTCCTCGCCAGTATCCGCGCCGGGTGGATAGACCTCGTTGAGAAAGGCGATGGCGCGATTGGGGTGCGATTTACCGACCAGTTTCATGGTCACGGCACCGTCGGAGATGTCGATCAGCTCGTGGGCCTTGTAGACGATCTGCGCGGGGCTTTCGGCCTGCAGCTCTACGGAGAAGAACTCGACCATGGACATGGGAATGCCGCTCAGCACCTTGCGCAATGAGCTGATCGACGGGCTCACGCTGTTCTTCTCGATCATCGAGATGGTGCTGTTGGTGACACCCGCACGCTTGGCCAGCTCACGCTGGGACAGGCCCTTGAGCTTGCGGATGGCTTGCAGTCGTTCGCCGACGTCCAAAGCTGGAGCCTCCTGAATCGGTAGGGATGGGCGGGGTGGATGTGAACGATATCATGGCAACGCCGTTCAGTATTTACAACACACCACGCCTCAACCTGACCGCTTCAGCGGCTCATTCGCCGAAATAGTCCAGCGGCACCCGCTTGAGATTGCAGAAGATCTGGTAGGGAATCGTCCCGGCGCGCTGGGCCACATCGCTGGCCAGCACCTGCTTGCCCCACAGCTCGACCGGGCTGCCGACAGTGGCTTCAGGCACGTCGGTAAGGTCGATGCACAGCATGTCCATCGAGACCCGGCCAATCAACGATGCGCGCTTGCCGGCCACCACCACTGGCGTGCCCGTGGGAGCATGACGTGGATAGCCGTCGGCGTAGCCCATGGCGACCACACCCACCCGGGTCGGACGCTGGCCGATGAATTTGCCGCCGTAGCCCACAGGCTCGCCGGCGGGCAGCTCACGCACGCTGATCACCCGCGATTGCAGGGTCATCACCGGCTGCAGGCGCTCGGCCTGGGCCTGGGGTGTCTCGAACGGTGAGGCGCCATACAGCATGATGCCAGGGCGGACCCAGTCGCTGGGGGCCTGCGGCCAGGCCAGCACGCCAGGGGAATTACGCAGGCTGCATTCGGCGCTGAGGCCTTGGCGGGCGGCCTGGAACAATGCGATCTGTTGCTCGGTGGCATCGACGTCCGGCTCATCGGCCCGGGCGAAGTGGCTCATCAACACGATGCGAGCGACCTTGCCGCTGGCGAGCAGACGCTGATAGGCCTCGTGATAGTCCTTGGGGTGCAGGCCGACGCGGTGCATGCCGCTGTCGAGCTTGAGCCAAATGGTCAGCGGCTTGCGCACGGCGGTCGCTTCGATGGCCTCGAGCTGCCACAGCGAATGCACCACGCACCACAGGTCGTGTTCGGCGATCAGTGCCAGCTCGCTGGACTCGAAGAAGCCCTCCAGCAGCAAGACCGGTGCCTTGATGCCTGCGGCACGCAGCTCCAGCGCCTCCTCGATGCACGCCACGGCGAAGCCGTCGGCTTCGGGCTCCAGGGCCAGGGCGCAACGCACGGCGCCGTGGCCATAGGCGTCGGCCTTGACCACGGCAAGGGCCTTGGCACCGGACAGTTCTCGGGCCAGGCGGTAGTTGTGGCGGAGGGCTTGCAAGTCGATCAGGGCGCGGGCGGGGCGCATGGGGGCTGCCTTATGCTGGTTCACAAGTTGAAAACGGTATTGGCCTCTTCGCGGGCAAGCCCGCTCCCACAGGGTTTGCGCAGACCCACAGGTTGCGCGGTACCTGTGGGAGCGGGCTTGCCCGCGAAGAGGCCGGTACAGACGACCTTACTGCTGGTGGGCAGGCTCGGTCCGACCGTGCTTGGCCACTTCCCGCTCATTGCCATACCGCGAGATGTCCAGCCCTTGGGCACTGATCTGCGGCTTCTTGCGCGCAATCAGGTCCGCCAGCAGGCGACCGGAACCGCACGCCATGGTCCAACCCAACGTGCCGTGACCGGTGTTGAGGAACAGGTTGCGGAACGCGGTTGCGCCCACGATCGGCGTGCCGTCCGGGGTGGCGGGACGCAAGCCGGTCCAGAAACTGGCCTGACTCAGATCGCCGCCGCGAGGATAAAGGTCGTTGACGATCATCTCCAGCGTTTCGCGCCGACGCGGGTTCAGCGAAAGGTCGAAGCCCGCGATCTCGGCCATGCCGCCGACGCGGATGCGGTTGTCGAAACGGGTGATGGCAACCTTGTAGGTCTCGTCGAGAATGGTCGAGGTCGGTGCCATGTCGGCATTGGTGATCGGCACGGTCAGCGAGTAGCCCTTGAGCGGGTACACCGGCGCACGGATGCCCAGGGGCTTGAGCATCTGCGGCGAGTAGCTGCCCAACGCCAGCACGTAGCGGTCGGCGGTTTCCAGCTTGCCGTCGATCCAGACGCCATTGATGCGATCACCGGCGAAGTCCAGGCGTTGGATGTCCTGGCCGAAACGGAACTCGACACCCAGCTTGATGGCCATTTCAGCCAGCTTTGTGGTGAACATCTGGCAGTCGCCGGTCTGGTCGTTGGGCAGCCGCAGAGCGCCGGCGAGGATATCCTTGACCCCGGCCAAGGCCGGTTCGACGCGGGCGATGCCGTCACGGTCGAGCAGTTCGTAGGGCACGCCGGACTGTTCGAGCACGGCGATGTCCTTGGCCGCGGCATCCACTTGCGCCTGGGTACGGAACAGCTGGGTGGTGCCCAGGGTGCGGCTTTCGTAGGCGATACCGGTTTCGCGGCGCAGTTCGTCGAGGCAGTCGCGGCTGTACTCGGACAGGCGCACCATGCGCTCCTTGTTCACCGCGTAGCGGCTGGCGGTGCAGTTGCGCAGCATCTGCGCCATCCACAGGTACTGGTCGACGTCGCCGGTGAGCTTGATGGCCAGTGGCGCATGGCGCTCGAGCAGCCACTTGATGGCCTTGAGCGGCACACCCGGTGCAGCCCAGGGCGAGGCGTAGCCGGGCGAGATCTGGCCGGCGTTGGCAAAGCTGGTTTCCATGGCGACCGCTGGCTGACGGTCGACCACCGTGACTTCGAAACCTTGTCGCGCCAGATAATAGGCACTGGCGGTCCCGATGACACCGCTACCTAATACCAGAACTCGCATCGTCTAATCCTCGCACCGGCTACACGGCCTGTTTATTGAAATGGCATGGATGGGCGCAGTATAAAAAGACAGGCCCAGTGCAATTCACTATATAAAAGCCTATTATTGGCGAGAATTCTCGGCAAAATCGCCTTTCACGGAGGGGCATCCCCTATGAGAACCCAGCACCAGAGCAAGCGTGAACTGGACAAGATCGACCGCAACATCCTGCGCATCCTGCAGAACGACGGGCGTATTTCCTTCACCGAACTGGGCGAGAAAGTTGGGCTGTCCACCACCCCCTGCACCGAGCGCGTCCGCCGCCTGGAACGCGAGGGCATCATCATGGGCTACAACGCCCGGCTGAACCCCCAGCACCTCAAGGGCAGCCTGTTGGTGTTCGTGGAAATCAGCCTGGACTACAAGTCGGGCGATACCTTCGAGGAATTCCGCCGCGCGGTGCTCAAGCTGCCCCATGTACTGGAATGCCACCTGGTGTCGGGCGACTTCGACTACCTGGTGAAAGCGCGCATTTCGGAGATGGCGTCGTACCGCAAGCTGCTCGGCGACATCCTGCTGAAGCTGCCGCACGTGCGCGAATCGAAGAGCTACATCGTCATGGAAGAGGTCAAGGAAAGCCTCTGCCTGCCGATTCCGGACTGATTCAGACCAGCACTTGGCGAGTGCTGGCGATGAACTGGTGCACCAGCTGTTCGGCCTCGGGCTCGATCGGCTGCTCCGGGCCACGGCCACGTGGGCAGGCCAGGCGCGGGGTGGTGCCGAACAGACGGCAGATCATCGGGCGCTCTTCGTACACCGTGCAGCCGTTGGCCCCCAGGTGTACGCAGTCCAGACGTTCCAGGGCCGCGTCCTGTTCGGCCTGCGATTTGCGCGGCAATCGGGCCATTTCCTCGGCAGAAGTGGTGACCGGGCCGCAGCAGTCGTGGCAGCCGGGCTCGCACTCGAAGGAGGGAATGAGCTCGCGCAGGAAGTGGATCTTGTGGCGGTTGCAGGGCATGGCAGGTACAGCGCTGGGAATTTGCCTGGATTATAGGCCCATTCGCGGTGGTCCGGCGCCCCGATGAGCCCGCGAACGAGGACGCAGCGCTCGCCGGTTGCCGCTCTCCCAACCCCGGCTTATCCTCCCTCCCTCAGCCCACAGCCAGCAGGTCCGCCCCATGACCCACAGCGCGCAGCACGCCGCCTCCTACTACGCCGCCAGCAGCGCGCCACACCCGGACCATTCCTTCCTGCAAGGCGAACACGTCGCCGACGTGTGCATCGTCGGCGGCGGCTATTCCGGCCTGAACACCGCCATCGAACTGGCCGAGCGCGGCTTCTCGGTCGTGCTGCTGGAAGCCCGCAAGCTCGGCTGGGGTGCCAGCGGGCGCAATGGCGGGCAACTGATCCGTGGCGTAGGCCACGGCCTTGAGCAGTTCCTGCCGGTGATCGGCGAGCAAGGCGTGCACAGCCTGAAGCGGATGGGCCTGGAAGCCGTGGACATCGTGCGTGAGCGCGTCGAACGCCACGCCATCGCCTGCGACCTGACCTGGGGCTACTGCGACCTTGCCAACAAGCCCGCCGAACTGAAAGGCTTCGCCGAGGATGCAGAGGAACTGCGCAGCCTGGGCTATCGCCACGAAGTGCGGCTGGTCGGCCAGGACGACATTCACAGCGTGGTCGGCTCTGACCGTTATGTCGGCGGCCTGATCGACATGGGCTCGGGCCACCTGCACCCGCTCAACCTGGCCCTGGGCGAAGCGGCCCTGGCCAGCCGCCTGGGCGTGAAGCTGTTCGAGCAGTCCGAGGTCACGCGTATCGACCACGGCCCGCAAGTGCAGGTGCATACCGCCCAGGGCCGGGTGCGGGCCCAGACCCTGGTGCTGTGCTGCAACGCCTACCTCAATGGCCTCGACCGCGAACTGGGCGGCAAGGTGCTGCCAGCCGGCAGCTACATCATCGCCACCGAGCCACTGGGCGAGGAACGTGCACGCCAACTGCTGCCGCAGAACATGGCAGTGTGTGACCAGCGCGTGGCCCTGGACTACTATCGCCTGTCTGCCGACCACCGATTGCTGTTCGGCGGTGCCTGCCATTATTCGGGCCGTGACCCGAAGGACATCGCCAGCTACATGCGACCGAAGATGCTCAAGGTGTTCCCGCAACTGGCCGACGTGCGCATCGACTACCAGTGGGGCGGCATGATCGGCATCGGCGCCAATCGCCTGCCGCAGATCGGCCGCCTGGCCAGCCAGCCCAACGTCTATTACGCCCAGGCCTACGCGGGCCACGGACTGAACGCCACGCACCTGGCCGCACGGCTGCTCGGCGAGGCGATCAGCGGCCAGGAAAGCGGGCGCTTCGACCTGTTCGCCAAGGTGCCGCACATCACCTTCCCCGGCGGCAAGCACCTGCGCTCGCCGCTGCTGGCGCTGGGCATGCTCTGGCACCGGCTCAAGGAACTGGCCTAGGGCCTCTTGGCCCTCATTCTTTCCAGAACGGCTTACGCCCCTCCTCCCAGGCACGCTCACGGGTGATTCCGATATCACGCAGTTGGTCTTCCGTGAGCTCCAACAATGCCCTGCGGGTGTGCCAGCGGTGCAGCATGAGGGCCCAGCGTCCGAACCCGGCCGGCGCGTCGAAGACCTGATTCCGCTGTCCGGCCTCCAGTTCCTTGGCCAACAGCTGCAAGCGCACATCACTCATGCCACCCATCACTGCATCCTCACGTTCAGTTGATACCGTGGGGAAAGCATGCCGCCGACAGATGCTTCAATACAGATCCAAAATCAGCCTATTATTCCCATACAGAACGGGCTATCTAACAGCTGAATGGCGGATTTTCAGCGTATCTGTACTGGTCGACACCCACATACCGCGCAGGAGTCTGCCGTGACGCTCTATCTCAACCTCGCCGAGCTGCTCGGCGCCCGTATCGAGCAAGGTCTCTACCGCCCCGGCCAGCGCCTGCCATCGGTACGTGCCCTGAGCGTCGAGCACGGCGTCAGCCTGAGCACCGTGCAGCAGGCCTACCGCATGCTCGAGGACAGCGGCATGGTCGCGCCCCGGCCGAAGTCCGGCTACTTCGTCTGCGAGCATCGACACCTGCCCGCCCTGCCCGCGGTCAGCCGCCCGGTCCAGCGCCCGGTGGACATCTCCCAGTGGGAACAGGTGCTGGACCTGGTACGCAGCACCCCGCGCCAGGACGTGATCCAGCTCGGCCGCGGCATGCCCGATATCGACAGCCCTACCCTCAAGCCGCTGCTGCGCAGCCTGGCCCAACTCAGCCGGCGTCAGGACATGCCTGGCCTGTACTACGACAACATCCACGGCAACCTGGCCCTGCGCGAACAGATCGCCCGCTTGATGCTCGACTCCGGCTGCCGCCTGGGTGCGGCCGATCTGGTGGTGACCACCGGCTGCCACGAAGCGCTGTCGTGCAGCATCCGCGCGGTGTGCGAGCCAGGCGATATCGTCGCGGTGGATTCGCCCAGCTTCCACGGTGCCATGCAGACCCTCAAGGGACTGGGCATGAAGGCCCTGGAGATCCCCACCGACCCGGTCACCGGGGTCAGTCTCGAGGCCTTGGAACTGGCGCTCGAGCAGTGGCCGATCAAGCTCATCCAGATCACTCCGAGCTGCAACAACCCCCTGGGCTACATCATGCCCGAGGCTCGCAAGAAGGCCCTGCTCAACCTGGCGCAACGCTACGACGTGGCGATTCTAGAGGACGATGTGTATGGCGACCTGGCCTATACCTACCCGCGCCCACGTACCCTGAAGTCGTTCGACGAAGACGGCCGCGTGCTGCTCTGCAGTTCGTTCTCCAAGACCTTGGCTCCCGGTTTGCGCATCGGCTGGGTCGCCCCCGGTCGCTACCTGGAGCGAGTGCTGCACATGAAGTACATCAGCACCGGCAGCACTGCCAGCCAGCCACAACTGGCGATCGCCGACTTCATCCAGGGCGGGCACTACCAACCGCACGTGCGCCGCATGCGCAGCCAATACCAACGCAGCCGTGACCTGATGAGCGACTGGGTGACACGTTACTTTCCTGCCGGTACCCGCATGAGTCGGCCCCAGGGCGGGTTCATGCTGTGGGTGGAACTACCTGAACATTTCGACACGCTGCGCCTGAACCGCGCTTTACTTGAGCAAGGTGTGCAGGTCGCCGTGGGCAGCATCTTCTCGGCTTCGGGCAAGTTCCGCCATTGCCTGCGCATGAATTTCGCGGCACGGCCCAGCGCGCAGATCGAGGATGCGGTGCGCAAGGTCGGCGAAACCGCCCTTCGTCTACTGGAGCAAGATGCAAACCAGGCGTAACTTTGCGCCCCTCCCGACAGTCCAACCTCCCAAGACCGTGCCGCACAGGACCATGAAACCTTGAGATTCCAGCGAGCTCTGCCTCTTCTGCTGGCACTGCTGCTTGCCCTGGGCGGCTGCGCCAGCACCGACGGCCCGCGCACGGTCAGCCAGGCCCTGGCCGCCAGTGACTCGTCCCTTGGTCGCTCGGTATTGCGCCAGGCCGCCCCTTACCAAGGGCAATCGGGGTTTCGCCTGCTGCCCAACAGCAACGAAGCATTCCGCGCAAGGGCCGAGCTGATCCGCAACGCCCAGTCGAGCATCGACCTGCAGTACTACATCGTCCACGACGGCCTCAGTACCCGGGCCCTGGTCCATGAGCTGCTGCGCGCCGCCGACCGTGGCGTGCGCATCCGTATCCTGCTCGACGACACCACCAGCGACGGCCTGGACACCCTGATCGGCACCCTCGATGCCCACCCCAACATCCATATCCGCCTGTTCAACCCGCTGCATCTGGGCCGCAGCACCGGCGCCACACGGGCCATGGGCCGGTTGTTCAACCTCTCGCGCCAGCATCGGCGCATGCACAACAAGTTGTTCCTGGTGGACAGCGCCATGGCCATCGTCGGCGGACGCAACCTCGGTGACGAGTATTTCGACGCAGAACCCAACCTCAACTTCACCGACATCGACCTGCTGGGTGTAGGCCCGGTGGCCGAGCAGCTCGGACACAGCTTCGATCAGTACTGGAACAGCGCCCTGAGCCGTCCGATCGGTGAATTTCTCTGGCACAAACCCACCCTTGCCGACCTGCACGACAGTCGTCGTCGACTGGAGGTCTCCCTGGCCGAGGCGCGTACCCAGCGCAAGGCCCTGTACGATCGGTTGATGGCTTACCAGTCGCGACCCCATCTGGATGTCTGGCGCAACGAACTGATCTGGGCGCACAGCCAGGCCTTGTGGGATGCGCCCAGCAAGGTCCTGGCCGAGGATGAGCCGGACCCTGCGCTGCTGATGACCCGACAATTGGCGCCGGACCTGAACAGCGTCAACCGGGAACTGATCATGGTCTCCGCTTATTTCGTTCCTGGTGAATCGGGGTTGCTGTATCTCACCGGCCGCGCCGACCGGGGCACCTCGGTGAAGCTGCTGACCAACTCGCTGGAAGCGACCGACGTGCCGGCCGTACACGGTGGCTACGCGCCGTATCGGCGGGCACTGCTCAAACATGGCGTGCAGTTGTTCGAGCTGCGCCGCCAACCCGGTGACCCCAGCGCAGGGCGACTGAGCTGGCACGGAAGCTCCGATTCGAGCCTGCACAGCAAGGCCATCGTGCTGGATCGACGCAAGACCTTCATCGGCTCCTTCAACTTCGACCCGCGTTCGGTACTGTGGAACACCGAGGTGGGGGTGATGGTAGACAGCCCGGAGCTGGCCGAATACACCCGCGAGCTGGCACTGCAGGGCATGGCCCCGGCGCGTAGCTACCAAGTGAAGCTGGTGGAAGGCAAGTTGGTCTGGGTCACCGAGGACGATGGCCACCGTCACATGCTGACGTCCGAACCGGGCGGGCTGTGGCGTCGGTTCAACGCCTGGGTGAGCAAGGCGGTCGGCCTGGAGAAGATGCTGTAGCCGGGGGTACGCATAGCGGCCCCATGGGCCGTCAGGCTGATACTGGCTCGAACGCTCCGCGCCGCTGGGTCAAAACCACCAATCCCGCAGCCCCAGCCGCCATCAGCCACAGCAGCGCATGGCCGCTGATCCACTGGCTGCCAGCCCCGGCCAGCAGCGGCCCGAGCAGGCAACCGATGCCCCACAGCTGCGCCACATGGGCGTTGGCGCGCACCAGCGCATCATCCCGGTAACGCTCGCCGATCAACACCAGCGACAAGGTGAACAGGCCGCCGGCACTGGCCCCGAACAGCACCCATAGCGGCCAGATCACCAGCGTGTGCAGTAACAACGGGATCGCCAGACTGGAGCCCAGCAACGCTACCGCGCAGCCTGTGAACAAGGTGCGCCGCGACATGCGGTCGGCCAGGGCACCGATCGGTAACTGCAGTACCGCATCGCCGACCACCACGGTACTGACCATGAACAGCGCGATTTCCGTGCTGAAGCCCTGTTGCAGGCAGTACACCGGCAGCAGGGTGAGGATCATCGCCTCGAACGCGGCGAACAGGGCGATGGCCCAGGCGATCACCGGCAGCCGTCGGCAGAAGCCGAACAGGTCGCCGAAGGTCACGCTGCACGCTTCCGTGCTCGGTGCCCCGCCGCGGCCCAGCAACAGCAAGGGGGCCAGCATCAGCAGGCCGGTCGCTGCCCAGAAGCCGAAGTCATCGTCGGAGCCGAGAAAGCCCAGCACCAAAGGTCCGGCCAGTTGGCTCAGGGCGTAACTGCTGCCGTAGAGCGCCACCAGGCGCCCGCGCCATTGCTCGACCACCAGCTGGTTGATCCAGCTCTCGCCGAGGATGAACACGACGGTCAGCGACATACCGATCAGCAGGCGCAGCGCCAACCACAGCGGGTAGCTCGGCAGCAACGCCAGCAGGCCGATCGACAGCGCCCCGCCCCACAGGCACAGGCGCATCGCGGCAGGCACGCCGACCCAACCTGCCAGGCGGCTGGCCAGGCTGGCACCGACCAGCACGCCGATGGCCGGCATCGCCGCCATCACGCCAATGGCGAACCCGCCGTAGCCCCACCCCTCCAGGCGCAAGGACACCAGCGGCATGCTCACGCCGAGCGCGAGCCCGACACTGAGCACCGACGCCAGCACGGCAAAGTAGGTTCCCCAACGCATAGCGGCCTCCCAGGCAGATTTTTCCAGGTCCATTCGCGGGACAAGCCCGCTCCCACAGATTTACCACCGGCATCGAAAGTCGTGGAGAACCTGTGGGAGCGGGCTTGTCCCGCGAATGGGCCGCAAAGCGGCCCCAGCGACTTACAGCTTGATCCAGGTCGCCTTCAGCTCGGTGTACTTCTCCAGGGCGTGCAGCGACTTGTCACGGCCGTTGCCCGACTGCTTGAAGCCGCCGAACGGCGCGGTCATGTCGCCGCCGTCGTACTGGTTGACCCAGACGCTGCCCGCGCGCACGGCACGCGCAGTCTTGTGGGCTTTGGAGATGTCCGAAGTCCAGATGCCTGCGGCCAGACCATACGGGGTATCGTTGGCAATGGCGATGGCTTCTTCGGCGGTGTCGAAGGCGATCACCGACAGCACTGGGCCGAAGATTTCTTCCTGGGCGATCTTCATGGCGTTGGTCACACCGTCGAAGATGGTCGGTTCGACGTAGGTGCCACCGGTTTCTTCCAGGGTGCGCTTGCCACCGGCCAGCAGTTTGGCGCCATCCTTGTGGCCGGCGTCGATGTACGACAGCACGGTGTTCATCTGCTGGGTGTCGACCAGAGCACCGACGGTGGTCTGTGGATCCAGCGGGTTGCCTGGCTTCCAGCCTTTCAGGGCCTCGACCACCATGGGCAGGAACTTGTCCTTGATCGAGCGCTCGACCAGCAGGCGGGAACCGGCGGTGCACACTTCGCCCTGGTTGAAGGCGATGGCGCTGGCAGCGGCTTCGGCAGCGGCCTGCAGGTCCGGCGCGTCGGCGAAGACGATGTTCGGGCTCTTGCCGCCGGCTTCCAGCCAGATGCGCTTCATGTTCGATTCGCCGGCGTAGACCATCAGTTGCTTGGCGATCTTGGTCGAGCCGGTGAACACCAGGGTATCGACGTCCATGTGCAGGGCCAGGGCCTTGCCGACAGTGTGGCCGTAGCCTGGCAGCACGTTCAGCACGCCCGCCGGGATGCCGGCTTCGATGGCCAGCTGGGCGATGCGAATGGCGGTCAGCGGGGATTTCTCGGACGGTTTGAGCACCACGGAGTTACCCGTGGCCAGGGCCGGGCCGAGTTTCCAGCAGGCCATCAGCAGTGGGAAGTTCCACGGTACGATGGCACCGACCACGCCGACCGCTTCACGGGTGACCAGGCCCAGCTGGTCGTGTGGGGTCGGGGCGACTTCGTCGTAGACTTTGTCGATGGCTTCGGCGGTCCAGTGAATGGCGTTGGCCGCGCCCGGAACGTCGATGCTGGAGGAGTCGCTGATCGGCTTGCCCATGTCCAGGGTCTCGAGCAGCGCCAGCTCTTCGACGTTCTTGCGCAGCAGGTCGGCGAAACGAATCAGCTTGGCCTTGCGTTTAGCGGGTGCCAGTTGCGACCAGACGCCGGAGTCGAAGGTGGCACGGGCGTTTTCCACGGCCCGGTTGGCATCGGCCAGGTCGCAGCTGGCGACCTTGGCCAGGAAGCGTCCGTCGACCGGGCTCAGGCAGTCGAAGGTTTCACCGGAGACGGCATCGGTGTATTCGCCGTTGATGAAGGCACGGCCTTCGATCTTCAGTTGCTGGGCACGCTGTTCCCAGTCTGCACGAGTCAGGGTGGTCATACGAAACTCCTCCTCTTGTTTAGGTGCAACGCCGCACTGAGGACTCACAGGCGTTGTCAGAATTCTGGCCGGGCGACGAGCGCACACTGGCACGCGATACCCTAAACCAGCCTGTGTAAACTATCAATATATTTGACACGAACGGCTCAAAAGCCTACTGATGTGCATTTTATTAAACAATCAACAGGAGCCGCACCATGAGTATCGACAGCATCATCGACTTCGCCCAGGTCCTGACACAAGCCGAACGCTACCGGCCGGCGGCAGAAAAAATCCTCAAGGGCGAACCTGACCAGGCCGTCTACAACCACTACTCGAGCCCCTGCGGTCAGTTTGCTGCAGGCGTGTGGGAAGGCGAGGTGGGCCAATGGACGGTGAACTACACCGAGCATGAGTATTGCGAGATCGTCCAGGGCGTCTCCGTGCTGCGCGACGAGCAGGACAACGCCAAGACCTTGCGCGCGGGCGATCGATTTGTCATCCCGGCCGGCTTCAAGGGCACCTGGGAGGTGCTGGAGCCTTGCCGCAAGATCTATGTGATGTTCGAGAGCAAATGATCGATCGGCGGGGCGGTATCCGGTTAACGCCAGGCAGCGAGGCAGTCACTGGATCATCGTGGCGTCCATCTCGGACACCACTCAAGGAGAAACACCATGACCACCGATATCCTCGCCCCAGCCCGTCACGTCATTGCCAGCTGCTACGTCGAAACCGTCAAGCCTTACATTCTCGAGCTGACCGGGCTGGCCACGGCTGCAGGCCCGAACGACATCACCACCCGTGACATCCGCGGGGATCGCGTGATGATCATCGTCGATGACAATGGCATCATCACCGGCCTGAAAATCCAATAAGTCCCCGCCGGGACGAAGAGGCGCCTTTCGAGGCGCCTTTTTCATGCGCAAAAAAAAACCCGCGTCCTTGCGGATGCGGGCTTTTTTTAGGTCGCCGATCAATTACTTGATCTTGGCTTCCTTGTACACCACGTGCTTACGAACAACGGGATCGTATTTCTTGATCTCGATTTTGTCCGGAGTGGTGCGCTTGTTCTTGTCGGTGGTGTAGAAGTGGCCAGTGCCAGCACTCGAAACCAGACGGATCAATTCACGCATGACGTTCTCCTTAGAACTTTTCGCCGCGAGCACGCAGCTCGGCCAGCACTACGTCGATACCACGCTTGTCAATGACGCGCATGCCTTTGGCAGAAACGCGCAGACGCACGAAACGCTTCTCGGACTCAACCCAGAAACGGTGGTGCTGCAGGTTCGGCAGGAAACGACGACGGGTTTTGTTGTTTGCGTGGGAAATGTTGTTCCCGGTTACTGGACCCTTACCAGTAACTTGACAGACTCTCGACATGACTCAGCCCTCTAAAACCACATGCCCAACCCGGCATGGGTTGGCCGCTTAATCTCTCAGTCTTTGGCGCCAGGCGCCGTGATTCTGGAGGTCTTACCGACCGGATCCGCTGATGCGACAGGCCGAGCCCCTAGAAAAGAGCGCTGCTTTATACCAGAAAGACTACGCCACAACAACATGTCGTGATATTGCCCGTTGCCATTTCCGGCATCCCGGCCCGCAGGTCGAACGCGCCGCCCAGCATAGCGGCAGGCCTCCCCAAGAGTCGACCACTCGTCGCCAGTTTCGTAAAAAAGGATGTGGTCATTTGCCTTATCCCACACTAGGGTAGGACGTTTACCGACTGCACCGGTCAGATAGGTCACTGACCCACCAAGGAGCTCCGATGCGCGCCGCCGCCCTTTCCTTATTGTTCACCTCGTTGCTCGCCGCAGGCATCGCCCAGGCCGCCCCCCTGAAAGTGTGCAGCGAAGCCAGCCCCGAGGGCTTCGACGTGGTCCAGTACAACTCGCTGACCACCACCAACGCCTCGGCGGACGTCTTGATGAACCGCCTGGTCGAGTTCGATGCCGCCCAAGGCAAGGTGGTGCCGAGCCTGGCACAGAGCTGGAGCGTCTCCGCCGACGGCCTGACCTATGATTTCAAGCTACGCGACGGGGTGAAATTCCACACCACCGGCTATTTCAAGCCGACCCGTGAACTGAACGCCGACGACGTGCTGTTCAGCTTCCAGCGCATGCTCTACCCGGCCCACGCCTGGCACAAGACCGCACCCGGTGGCTATCCCCATGCCCAGTCGCTGCAACTCGGCAGCCTGATCAAGGCGATCGAAGCGCCGGACCCGCAGACCGTGCGATTCACCCTGAACCATGCCGACGCCACCTTCCTCGCCACCCTGAGCATGGGCTTCGCCTCGATCTACTCGGCCGAGTACGCCGACAAGTTGCTCAAGGCCGGCACTCCGGAAAAGCTCAACAGCCAGCCAGTGGGCACCGGGCCGTTCGTCTTCCAGCGCTTCCAGAAGGACGCGGTAGTGCGCTACCGCGCCAACCCGGACTATTTCGCCGGCAAGCCGGCGGTCGACCCCCTGATCTTCGCCATCACCACCGACGCCAATGTACGCCTGCAGAAGCTCAAGCGCGGCGAATGCGACCTGGCCCTTTCGCCCAAGCCGCTGGACATCGCGGAGGCCGCCAAGGACAGCGACCTGAAGGTCGCCCAGACCCCGGCCTTCATGACGGCCTTCGTCGCCATCAACAGCGAACATCCACCCTTGGACAAGCCCGAGGTACGCCAGGCGATCAACCTCGCCTTCGACAAGGACGCCTACCTCAAGGCCGTGTTTCAGGGCAAGGCCATTGCAGCCAACGGCCCCTATCCGCCCAACACCTGGAGTTACGCCAAGGACCTGCCTGGTTACCCGCTGAATCTGACCAAGGCCAAGGCCTTGCTGGCCAAGGCCGGTCTGCCCGATGGCTTCAGTACCACGATCTGGACCCGCCCATCGGGTAGCCTGCTCAACCCCAACCCTAGCCTGGGCGCGCAGATGCTTCAGGCGGACCTGGACAAGATCGGTATCAAGGCTGAAATCCGTGTGATCGAATGGGGCGAGCTGATCCGCCGCGCCAAGGCCGGCGAGCATGACCTGCTGTTCATGGGCTGGGCCGGTGACAACGGCGACCCGGACAACTTCCTCAGCCCGCAGTTTTCCTGCGCAGCGGTGAAGTCGGGGACCAACTTCGCACGGTTCTGCGACAGTCGCCTGGATCAGTTGATCAGCGCCGGGCGTACGACCAATGACCAGAGCGTGCGCAGCCGGCTGTACCAGCAAGCCCAGACGCTGATCCAGCAGCAGGCGCTGTGGGTGCCGCTGGCGCACCCGACTGCCGCGACGTTGCTGCGCAAGGGGGTCGAGGGGTATCAGGTGAGTCCGTTCGGGCGGTTGGATTTGAGCAAGGTTTCGACAACCCGCTGAAACCTGCACCGGCCTCTTCGCGGGCAAGCCCGCTCCCCCAGGTACCGCACCCGCCTTGCTGTCCCTGTGGGAGCGGGCTTGCCCGCGAAGAGGCCGGCTCAGATCGCGTAAGATCCTAGGCCACCACCCACCCTTGCTCGACCATCGACAACGGCTCCCCATCCCCAATGATGATGTGATCGAGCACCCGCACATCGATCAACCCCAACCCCCGTTTCAACGACAGTGTCAGTTGCACGTCATCCTGGCTCGGCTCGCTATTGCCCGAGGGATGGTTGTGACACAGGATCAGTGCCGCCGCGTTATGCAGCAGCGCACGCCGCACCACCTCCCGTGGATAGACGCTGGCCCGGTCTATGGTGCCTCTGAACAGGATTTCGAACGTCAGCGGCCTGTGCTTGGTGTCGAGAAACAGGCAGCCGAATACCTCGCTGGCCTCGTGTCGCAACATCGCCTTCAGATACCGCCGCACGGCCTCGGGACTGTCCATGACCGACTCGCGCTCGATGGTGGTCGCAAGGTGCCTGCGCCCGATCTCAAGCAATGCCTGCAATTGGCCGTACCTCACCGGCCCCAGGCCAAGCTCGCCGAGAAAGGCTTGCCGATCGGCCTCGAGCAGCTGGCGCAGGCCACCGAACTTCACCAGCAGCCCTCGCGCCAGCTCCACCACATTGCGACCGCGCACTCCTGAGCCAAGAAACACCGCCAACAACTCCGCGTCCGAAAGACTCGCCACCCCACGCTGCAACAACTTCTCCCTCGGCCGCTCTTCAACCGGCCATTCTCTGATATTCATCCCCTGCTCCCTGGTCCTGCTGCGGCACGTTTGGGCCCTGTGTTAATCTATTTCGCCTCGTACATGCGACGTTCTGCCGCAGGCAGTTCTTTCGTCGCCGCCCGCTCTCACTGGAAAAAGGCAAGCCTATGCAGCGGCTGTATCGCAAGCGCATCGTTCTCGGCGTAGGGGGTGGCATTGCCGCCTACAAGAGCGCCGAGCTGATCCGCCGACTCCTGGAGCACGGCGCGCAGGTGCGCGTCGTCATGACCCGCGGTGGTGCCGAGTTCATCACCCCGCTGACCCTGCAGGCGTTGTCCGGTCACCCGGTGCACATGGACCTGCTCGACCCTGCCGCCGAGGCGGCCATGGGTCACATCGAACTGGCCAAGTGGGCCGACCTGGTGCTCATCGCCCCCGCCACCGCCGACCTTATGGCGCGCCTTGCCCAAGGCATGGCCGATGACCTGCTGACCACCCTGGTGCTGGCGACCGACGCCACCGTGGCCATAGCCCCGGCGATGAACCAGGCGATGTGGCGCGACCCGGCCACCCAGGCCAACCTCGATCTGCTGAAAAGCCGTGGTATTGAGGTGTTCGGCCCGGCGTCCGGCAGCCAAGCCTGTGGCGACGTCGGCCTGGGGCGTATGCTCGAAGCCACCGACCTGGCCTGGTGCGCTGCGGAAAGCTTCAAGCGCCAGGCACTCACCGGCAAGCACGTGCTGATCACTGCCGGGCCGACCCAGGAAAACATCGACCCGGTGCGCTACATCACCAATCATAGCTCCGGAAAGATGGGCTTCGCCCTGGCCGAGGCGGCCGCCGAGGCCGGTGCTCGGGTGACCCTGGTCACCGGCCCGGTGCACCTGCCGACACCCGATCGGGTCAACCGTATCGACGTGGTCAGCGCGCGGGACATGCTCGCGGCCTGCGAAGCCGCCATGCCGTGCGACCTGTTCATCGCTTCGGCGGCGGTCGCGGACTACCGACCCGAGGTAGTCGCCCCGCAAAAGCTCAAGAAAGACCCTACGACCGGTGACGGTATGTTGCTGCAGATGGTGCGCAATCCCGATATCCTTGCCACCATTGCCGGCCGTGCCGATCGCCCGTTCAGCGTCGGCTTCGCCGCCGAGACCGAACACTTGCTCGATTACGCTACGCGCAAGCTCAAGGACAAGAACCTCGACCTGATCGTCGCCAACGATGTGGCCAACCCCAGCATCGGCTTCAACAGCGAGGAAAACGCCCTGACCGTGATCGACCGCGAGCAACACCAGACCCTCTTTGCGCAGACCAGCAAGGGCAAGATCGCCCGCCAGCTGGTTGCCTTCATCGCCGAACGGCTCAACCAGGTTCAATAGTTACATGCACGCTCTTCAAGCCAAGATCCTCGACCCGCGCCTGGGTACCGAATTCCCCCTGCCGCAGTACGCCACGCCAGGCTCGGCAGGCCTAGACCTGCGCGCCCTGCTCAAGGAAGACACCGTTCTCGAGCCAGGCCAGACCCTGCTGATCCCCACCGGCCTGTCGATCTACATCGGCGACCCGGGCCTGGCCGCCATGATCCTGCCGCGCTCGGGACTGGGCCACAAGCACGGCATCGTGCTCGGCAACCTGGTCGGCCTGATCGACTCGGACTACCAGGGCGAACTGATGGTGTCGTGCTGGAACCGTGGGACCACGCCGTTCACCATCGCCGTCGGCGAGCGCATCGCCCAGCTGGTGCTGGTACCGGTGGTACAAGCGCACTTCGACATCGTCGAGCAGTTCGACGAGAGCCAACGCGGCACCGGCGGCTTCGGTCACTCCGGCAGCCACTGAGCCGATCGAGCGACCGTTCGGGTCATGGATGGCGAACTCTCTGGCGAAACCATCGTCCAAGCGTGCAGTTTGCGCCTGCCCAGACAGCCCTTGACTAATGGAGCTCCCCAAGAGATGAACGACATGGCCCAGCTGGTACCCGCACTGCCTGACAGCATTTTCCGCGCATATGACATCCGCGGCGTGGTCGGCAAGACGCTGCATGGCGAAACCGCCTACTGGATCGGCCGCGCCATCGGCGCGCAAAGCCTGGCCCAGGGTGAGCCTCAGGTGTCTGTAGGCCGAGACGGCCGCCTGTCCGGCCCGATGCTGGTCGAACAACTGATCAAGGGCCTGGCCGATGCCGGTTGCCAGGTCAGCGATGTCGGCCTGGTACCGACTCCCGCGCTGTACTACGCAGCCAACGTGCTGGCCGGCAAGTCCGGGGTGATGCTCACCGGTAGTCACAACCCGTCGGACTACAACGGCTTCAAGATCGTCATCGCCGGCGACACCCTGGCCAACGAGCAGATCCAGGCACTGCTGACCCGGCTCAAGACCAACGACGTGCCGCGTGGCGAAGGCCGCGTGGAAAAGGTCGAGATCCTCGACCGCTACTTCCAGCAGATCGTCGGTGACGTCAAGCTGGCCAGGAAGCTCAAGGTCGTGGTCGACTGCGGCAACGGCGCCGCTGGCGTCATCGCCCCGCAGCTGATCGAGGCTCTGGGTTGCGAAGTCATCCCGCTGTTCTGCGAGGTGGACGGCAACTTCCCCAACCACCACCCGGACCCGGGCAAGCCGGAAAACCTCGAAGACCTGATCGCCAAGGTCAAGGAAACCAGCGCCGATATCGGCCTGGCCTTCGATGGCGACGGTGACCGCGTCGGCGTCGTGACCAACACCGGCAGCATCGTCTACCCCGATCGCCTGCTGATGCTGTTCGCCCAGGACGTGCTGGCTCGCAACCCAGGCGCGGAAATCATCTTCGACGTCAAATGCACCCGTCGCCTCACGCCGCTGATCGAGCAGCATGGCGGCCGCGCGCTGATGTGGAAGACAGGTCACTCGCTGATCAAGAAGAAGATGAAGCAGACCGGCTCGCTGCTGGCCGGCGAGATGAGCGGCCATATCTTCATCAAGGAACGCTGGTACGGTTTCGACGACGGCATCTACAGCGCCGCACGCCTGCTGGAGATCCTCAGCAAGGCCAGCCAGGACGCCGAAAGCCTGTTCGCCGCGTTCCCGAACGACATTTCCACGCCGGAAATCAACATTGATGTGACCGACGAGGGTAAATTCAGCATCATTGATGCACTGCAACGCGACGCCGACTGGGGCGATGCCAACCTGACCACCATCGACGGTGTGCGGGTCGACTATGCCCATGGCTGGGGTCTGGTACGCGCCTCCAACACCACGCCGGTGCTGGTGCTGCGCTTCGAGGCCGACAGCGACGCCGAATTGCAACGTATCCAGGATGTTTTCCGCGCACAGCTGCTGCGGGTCGCCCCTGATCTGCAACTGCCGTTCTGACCGACTATCTGTTCCTTACAGGAGCCCCTGCATGACCCTCGATCGCGATGCCGCCTCCCATGTAGCCGAGGTATTGTCCGAAGCACTGCCTTACATTCGCCGCTTTGTCGGCAAGACCTTGGTGATCAAGTATGGCGGCAACGCGATGGAGAGCGAGGAGCTCAAGACCGGCTTCGCCCGCGACATCGTGCTGATGAAGGCCGTGGGCATCAACCCGGTGGTGGTGCATGGCGGCGGCCCACAGATCGGTGACCTGCTCAACCGTCTGTCGATCGAGAGCCACTTCATCGATGGCATGCGCGTCACCGACGCCGCGACCATGGACGTGGTGGAGATGGTCCTCGGCGGCCAGGTCAACAAGGACATCGTCAACCTGATCAATCGCCACGGCGGCAGCGCCATCGGCCTGACCGGCAAGGACGCCGAGCTGATCCGTGCGCGCAAGCTCACCGTCAGCCGTCAGACCCCGGAGATGACCCAACCGGAAATCATCGATATCGGTCACGTCGGCGAGGTCGTCAGCGTCAACACCGACCTGATCAACATGCTGGTCAAGGGCGACTTCATCCCGGTGATCGCGCCGATTGGCGTGGGTGCCGACGGCGAGTCGTACAACATCAACGCCGACCTGGTAGCGGGCAAGGTGGCCGAGGCACTGAAGGCCGAAAAACTGATGCTGCTGACCAACATCGCCGGCCTGATGGACAAGCAGGGCCAGGTCCTGACCGGCCTGACCACCGAGCAGGTCAACGAGTTGATCGCCGACGGCACCATCTACGGCGGCATGCTGCCGAAGATCAAGTGCGCACTGGAAGCCGTCCAGGGCGGCGTGAACAGCTCGCACATCATCGACGGTCGCGTCCCCAACGCGGTGCTGCTGGAGATCTTCACCGACAGCGGCGTGGGCACTCTGATCACCAACCGCAAGCCGCGCTGACCCCTCGAGCTGACACCATTCCCAATCGCCGGCAAGACGACTCCTACAAACCGGAGTTGGCTTGTCGGCGTTTTTTTTGCTCCAAACATGGCAAAATGCCTGCCCGCAACACCCAGATCTACCTAATTGGAGATATCGCGTGAAATACGCTTCACAAGGACTCGTGCTGGCAGCTGCCGTTGCGTTCGGGTCGATCGCCGGCTGTGCTACCGAAACCTCCACTGCCGTCGCGGTGCAACAGGTCGAAAGCGTCAACCGCCCTTACAGCGGCGTGCGTGCCCCCATCGCCGTGGGCAAGTTCGACAACCGTTCCAGCTACATGCGTGGGATCTTCTCCGATGGCGTCGACCGCCTCGGCGGCCAGGCCAAGACCATCCTGATCACCCACCTGCAGCAGACCAACCGCTTCAACGTGCTCGACCGCGACAACATGAGCGAGATCCAGCAGGAAGCCGCCATCAAAGGTCAGGCTCAACGCCTCAAAGGCGCCGACTTCGTGGTCACCGGCGATGTCACCGAATTCGGTCGCAAGGAAGTCGGCGACCATCAGCTGTTCGGTATCCTCGGCCGCGGCAAGACCCAGATCGCCTATGCCAAGGTGGCACTGAACATCGTCAACATCAGCACCTCCGAGGTCGTCTATTCGAGTCAGGGTGCTGGCGAGTATGCCCTCTCCAACCGCGAGATCATCGGCTTCGGCGGTACCGCCAGCTATGACTCGACCCTCAATGGCAAGGTCCTCGACCTGGCCATGCGCGAGGCGGTGAACAAGCTGGTCGGCGCCGTGGAAAGCGGCCAATGGAAACCGCAACTGCACTAAGTCACCTGTTCAAGGAAGACATCCCATGAGCATTACCCTCCCGGCCAAGCGCGCCTGCGCCGGCCTCCTGCTGGGCAGCCTGCTGCTGGCCGGCTGCAACGCGCCCAAACCCCTGTACCAGTGGGAAAGCTATCAGCCCCAGGTCTATGGCTACCTCAAGGGCGAGTCGAAAGAGGAACAGGTCACAGCGCTGGAGCGCGATCTGGAGAAGATCAAGGCCAAGAATGGCGCCGTACCGCCGGGCTACCACGCACAACTGGGCCTGCTGTATTCCAGCTTGGGCAAGGATGACCAGATGATGCAGCAGTTTCGCACCGAAAAAGCCCTGTTCCCGGAATCGGCGGCGTACATGGACTTTCTGATGAGCAACGCCAGCAAAGGGGCCAAGCAATGATCAAACGCCTCACCCAATTGCTGGTCGGCGCCTGCGTGCTGGCTCTGTTCGCGGGCTGCGCCGAGCGCAAGACCATCGATTATTCGGCCTACAAGCAGGCCCGCCCCAAATCGATCCTGATCCTGCCACCGCTCAACGAGTCGCCGGACGTCAAGGCGACCTACAGCATGCTGTCGCAGGTCACCTACCCACTGGCCGAAGCGGGCTATTACGTGATGCCCGTGGCGCTGGTGGATGAAACCTTCCGCCAGAACGGCATGACCACCCCGGCTGACATCCACCAGCTGCCAACGGCCAAGCTGCGCGAGATCTTCGGTGCCGACGCCGGGCTGTACGTGACGGTATCGGACTATGGCACGCGCTACATGGTGCTGAGCAGCGCCACGATCGTTACTGCCAACGCCAAGCTGATCGACCTCAAGACCGGCACCACCCTGTGGACCGGCAGTGCCACGGCCTCCAGCCAGGAGAACCAGCAGAACCAGGGCGGCATCATCGGCATGCTGATCACTGCGGCGGTGAACCAGATCATCAGCAGCGTGCAGGATGACGCGGGCTACCCGATCGCGGGCGTGACCAGCGCCCGACTGCTGACGCCCCATGCCAACGGCGGGCTGCTGTATGGCCCACGATCGCCGAAGTACGGCACCGACTGAGCAAGACCTCTTCCACAGAGACATCGCCGCACTCAAGGGCAGGGATGACCCTGTGGGAGCGGGCTTGCCCGCGAAGAGGCCAGGACAGACGATACGAAAAAGGCGACCTGCAGAGGTCGCCTTTTTCATTACCGGGCCAGGATCAGATCCCGTACTGCGCCCGATAGGCCTCAACGGCCGGCAGGTGCTGCTTGAGCTGCGGATCGTCGGCGAGGAACTCCAACACCTGGGTCAGCGAGACGATGCTGACCACCGGAATGCCGAAGTCGCGCTCCACTTCCTGGATCGCCGACAGCTCGCCGTTACCGCGTTCCTCGCGGTTCAGCGCGATCAGCACGCCAGCGGCCTTGGCCTGCTGGGCATCGATGATCTGCATGACCTCACGGATGGCGGTGCCAGCGGTGATCACGTCGTCGATGATCAACACGTCACCGGCCAGCGGAGCGCCGACCAGGCTGCCGCCTTCGCCGTGATCCTTGGCTTCCTTGCGGTTGAAGCACCA
Organism: Pseudomonas putida; assembly: GCF_004357765.1. GTDB lineage: Bacteria > Pseudomonadota > Gammaproteobacteria > Pseudomonadales > Pseudomonadaceae > Aquipseudomonas > Aquipseudomonas putida_U. The sequence continues at coordinate 159,396 of NZ_SMTE01000003.1, forward strand.
TGGCACGTCGAGCTGATGCTGCTCGGCCAGCGCCACCGCTGTCGCCGCCGCCAGGGGAATGCCCTTGTAGGCGGGGCCGAACAGCACGTCGAACGGGATCTTGCTGTCGACGATGGCTGCCGCGTAGCAACGCCCCAGCTGGGCCAGGGCGGAACCGGTGTTGAACAGGCCGGCATTGAAGAAATACGGGCTGGTACGCCCCGATTTCAGGGTGAATTCACCGAAACGCAGGACCCCGCGATCGATGGCAAAACGGATAAAGTCGCGCTGATACGGCTGCATGGAAAGTCCCGGACACCACGGATTTAGCTAAATGGGTTGAGCTCGGGTATCATACACGCACGAGATTTATGGGGCCATTTATGCGGATCATCAGTGTGAACGTAAATGGCATTCAGGCTGCGGCCGAGCGTGGTTTGCTCAGCTGGTTGCAAGCCCAGAATGCCGACGTCATCTGTCTTCAGGACACCCGCGCCTCGGCCTTTGAACTCGACGACCCAGCTTTCCAGCTCGATGGCTATTTCCTTTATGCCTGCGACGCGGAGGTTCCCGCCCAAGGTGGCGTGGCCCTCTATTCGCGCATGCAGCCCAAGGCAGTCATCACCGGCCTGGGTTTCGAGACAGCCGATCGCTACGGGCGTTATCTGCAAGCAGATTTCGACAAAGTCAGTATTGCCAGCCTGCTGCTGCCTTCGGGCATGAACGGCGACGAAGACTTGAATCAGAAATTCAAGTTGATGGACGACTTCGCCAAGTACCTGGACAAACAGCGTCGCAAGCGTCGCGAATACATCTACTGCGGCTCGTTCTACGTGGCGCAGCAGAAACTCGACATCAAGAACTGGCGTGACAGCCAGCAGTCCCCGGGCTTCCTGCCTCCAGAGCGTGCCTGGATGGATGCGATCACCGGCGACATGGGCTACGTGGATGCCTTGCGCGAAGTCAGCCGCGAGGGCGACCAGTACAGCTGGTGGCCGGACAACGAGCAGGCCGAGATGCTCAACCTTGGCTATCGCTTCGACTACCAGATCCTCACCCCGGGCCTGCGTCGCTTCGTGCGCAACGCCCGTCTGCCGCGTCAGCCGCGCTTCTCGCAGCATGCGCCGCTGATTGTCGACTATGACTGGACGTTGACCATCTAAAGCATTGGGGCGCTGCGCAGCCCATTCGCGGGACAAGCCCGCTCCCACAAGATTTGTGCACCTTTCCAGCCATGCATACATCTTGTGGGAGCGGGCTTGTCCCGCGAATGGGCACCCAGCGGCCCCAATGCTATTTGATGGGCCGCCAGATCAGCGGATACCGATATGGCTTGCCTTCATTGACGCGCACCGCTGCGATGATGATCAGGACCAGCACCGCCACCATCAGCATGGCGAATAGCACCAGCCCGATGAACACGAACATCAGCAGAAAGCAGACGAACCCGGCGAGGGTCACGCTGATCTGAAAGTTCAGCGCCTCCTTGCCCTGGACATCGATGAAGGGATCTTGCTCACGCTTGAGGTGCCACAGCACCAGCGGGCCCAGCAGGTGCCCTAGGGGCACTACCAGGCCGAGCAGCGCGGCAAGGTGACAGAACATCGCCCATTGCCGCACGTCGGCGTTGGGCGGGGTGATCGACAGGTTCGAATCGCTCATGCCCCGCACCTCCTTGATTGGGTCAGTCGGCGAGTGCCGCCTGTTGCAGCTCGAAGATTTCGTTCATGCCTTTTTGCGCCAAGGCCAGCATGGCGTTGAAGTCTTCCGGCTGGAAAGGCGCACCTTCGGCAGTGCCCTGCACTTCGATGAAACCGCCAGCGCTGGTCATGACCACGTTGAGGTCGGTCTCTGCCGCGGAGTCTTCCAGGTAGTCGAGGTCGAGCACCGCCTCGGCCTGGTACATGCCCACCGACACAGCGGCGATCATGTGCTTGAGCGGGTTGCCGCCCTTCAGGCCGCCGCGCTTCTTGATCACCGCCAGGGCATCGCACAGGGCGACCATGGCGCCGGTGATCGAGGCAGTGCGGGTGCCGCCATCGGCCTGGATCACGTCGCAGTCGACGTACAGGGTGATGTCGCCGAGCTTGCTCATGTCCAACGCGGCGCGCAACGAACGGCCGATCAGACGTTGGATTTCGAGGGTGCGCCCCCCTTGCTTGCCACGGCTGGCTTCACGCTGGTTACGCTCGCCAGTGGAGCGCGGCAGCATGCCGTATTCGGCGGTCAACCAGCCTTGGCCCTGACCCTTGAGGAAGCGCGGGACGCCGTTTTCCACACTGACCGTGCAGATGACCTTGGTGTCACCGAACTCGACCAGTACCGACCCTTCGGCGTGCTTGGTGTAGTTGCGGGTGATGCGGATCGAGCGGAGCTGATCGGCGGCGCGACCACTTGGACGTTTCATCTGGGATACCTGTACCGGGATTTCGAATCTGCCGAGCATTATAAAGCCCGTGGCTTCATGAAGACATGCCTATCGTCGTAGCCGGCCACGCCTGTCGACTTTTCCCTACACCTTCGGACGTATCTGTAACATGGGCGGATTGGGCGTGACGCAGCCACTGCGCTACAATCCTGCGCCTCGCAGCCTTGAGGCTGCCCCCGTTCACATCATCCAACGCGAGGTACTCCCCATGGTGCACAGCATGACCGCTTTTGCTCGAGTCGAGCGCGCCGGCAGCCAAGGCACCCTGGTCTGGGAGCTGCGTTCGGTCAACCATCGCTACCTTGAGCCGCACCTGCGCCTGCACGATGCCCTGCGCGACCTCGAAGGGCCGGTGCGCGAAGGGCTGCGCCAGGGCCTGTCGCGCGGCAAGGTGGAATGCACCCTGCGCCTGCACGAGGACAGCAACGGCAAGCCGCTCAAGGTCGACCGCGAGCGCGCCGCGCAATTGGTGGCCGCTGCCGAGGAAGTCGCTGGCCTGATCAAGCAGCCGGCGCCGCTGAACCCGCTGGAGGTGCTGTCCTGGCCCGGCGTGCTGGTGGCCGACGCCAGCGACCCGCAGGCCCTCAATGCCGAAGCCATGGCGCTGTTCGACGAGGCTCTGGCCGAGCTCAAGGCTGGCCGTCTGCGCGAAGGTCAGGAGCTGGCTCGACTGATCAACGAACGCCTCGACGCGATGGCCACCGAGGTCACCACCCTGCGCGCCCTGGTGCCGCAGATGCTCGCCGCCCATCGGCAGAAGATCCTCGACCGCTTCGGCGACATGCAGGCCGAGCTCGACCCGCAACGCCTGGAGCAGGAGATGGTCCTACTGGCGCAGAAGAGCGATGTGGCCGAGGAGCTCGACCGCCTGAGCACCCATGTCACCGAGGTCCGCCGGGTGCTCAAGTCCGGTGGCGCCGCCGGCCGGCGCCTGGACTTCCTGATGCAGGAACTCAACCGCGAAGCCAACACCCTGGGCTCCAAGGCATTCGACCCGCGCAGCACGCAAGCGGCGGTCAACCTCAAGGTGTTGATCGAACAGATGCGTGAACAAGTACAGAACATCGAGTAAGGCCACCCCTACCATGAACCACAGCAGCGGCACCCTCTACATCGTTTCGGCCCCCTCTGGCGCCGGCAAGACCAGCCTGGTGACGGCACTGACCAAGGCCGACCCGCAGATCCGCGTGTCGGTCTCGCACACCACGCGCGCCATGCGCCCAGGCGAACAGCACGGGGTGAATTACCACTTCGTCGTGCACGAGGAATTCAAGAGCCTGATCCAGCAAGGCGATTTCCTCGAGCATGCCGAGGTCTTCGGCAATTTCTACGGCACCTCGCGCAGCGCGATGCAGCAGACCCTCGACCAGGGCTATGACCTGATCCTGGAAATCGACTGGCAAGGCGCCCAGCAGGTGCGCGAGCTGATGCCCGAGGCACTGTCGGTGTTCATCCTGCCGCCGAGCCAGCAGGCCCTGCGCGAGCGCCTGGACAACCGCGGCCAGGACAGTGACGAGATCATTGCCGGGCGCATGAAGGAAGCGGTCAGCGAGATGGTGCACTACGACGAATATGACTACGTCATCGTCAACGACGACTTCGGCACAGCGCTTGAGGAGTTGAAGGCGGTTTTCGTGGCCAATCGGTTGCTGCTGAAGAAGCAGCAGCAGCGCCATGGGGCGCTGCTCAAGGAACTGCTTTCCTGAGGCATCGTATGAGGCCGTGTTGCGGCCCTTCGCGGGACAAGCCCGCTCCTACAGGTACAGCGCTGAATCCGAAACCGGCGCTGTACCTGTGGGAGCGGGCTTGTCCCGCGAAGGGCGGCAACGCAGCCCCAAGCTTCACTCCTGCAACTGCAAGGTCGCCTGCTGGCGCAAGGTAGCCCCGAGGAAATACGCCGGCGCCCGCATCCGCGAAAGCATCATCAGCACGATCCCCAGCGCCGAGATGATCGCCGCGATCACGAACACCAGCCCCACGCCCGCCACGTGCGAACCGCTGCCGAACTCCGGCGAGGCGCTGTCGATCGCCGTACGCACGAAGATCACCGACAGGATCACCCCACCCAGCAGCGGACACAATCCGCGCATGAAGAAATGGCGCACGCTGTCGAACAGGCTGTGACGGAAATACCAGACGCAGGCGAACGCCGTCAGCGAATAGTAGAAGCAGATCATCATGCCCAATGCGGTGATGGTGTCAGCCAGCACGTTTTCGCTGAGGGTACGCATGGTCACGTAGAACAGGCCTGCTGCCACACCGGCGCAGATCGTCGCGTAGCGTGGCGTCTGCGAGCGCGGGCAAACCTCGGCGAAACGCTGAGGCACGGCGCCGTAGTAACCCATCGCCAGCAGGGTACGGGCCGGCGAGACGAAGGTCGACTGCAGCGAGGCTGCGGTGCTGGCCAGCACCGCGATGGACATCAGGATCGCCAACGGCCCCATGACCGGGCCGGCCAGATGGGCAAAGACGTTTTCCTGGATACGTGGGTTGTTCAAGCCCAGGCCGTCCTCGCTGATACCTGCGAATTGCAAGGTGGCAATAGCGGTCACCAGGTACAGGCCGAGGATCAGCAGCACCGTCCAGGTGGCTGCCTTGCCTGGTACCTCGTCGCTACCGATCGACTCTTCGCTGACCGTCAGGCACACATCCCAACCCCAGAAAATGAAGATCGACAAGGACAGTCCAGCAGCGAAGGCCGAGAACGACTCGACGCCAAATGGGTTGAACCAGGCCAGGTCGAAGGCCAACGGCGGCGGCGCGGTGGTTTCGCTGAAAGCGGCAAAGGAGAAGCCGATCAGCACCAGCAACTGCAAGGCGACCAGACCATATTGCACGGTCATGGTGGTGGCCATGCCGCGGCAACAGATCCACACCGCCATGGCGATGAACACGCAACAGGTGATGATGTTGATCAACAGGTTATCGGCCAGCGCCGCCAGTTCGTGTTGCCCCGTGATCTGGGCAATGAAGAGGTAGAAGAAGTCGACGGCGACGCCCGCCAAATTGGATAGCACGATGGTGGTGGCGACCACCAAACCCCAGCCGCCGATCCAGCCGATCATTGGGCCAAAGGCCCGCGCCGACCACGTGAAGGAGGTGCCGCTGTCAGGCTCCGCCGCGTTCAGCTCGCGGTAGCCGAGGGCGACCAACAGCATGGGCAGGAAGCCGACGATGAATACCGCCGGCAGGTGCGCTCCGACCTCGCGCACGGTGGGGCCAAGGGCGCCGGTCAGGGTATAGACCGGGGCAATCGTGGAAATGCCCAGCACCACGCTGGCCAGCAGGCCGAGACGTCCTTTGGCCAGGCCTTTGCTGCGCGGGACAGTGCCCGAGTCGGCCGCATCGGGTGGGCGGCCGGCTTCTGTGTAATCGCTCATGAGTAAACCGTAACTATTAGAATTGTTTTCACGGACCTCGACGAGGAGACCCGCTTCCACTCATTGATGGCTCGCTGCCCGGTCGACCCGCGCAGCATGGGCAATGCAGGCCTCGCGAAACGCCTGGAACAGGCGCAACGAGACCGGGTTGTCGGCAAAACGCCATTCCGGGTGCCACTGCACGCCGAGCACCAGGCCCGGCGCATCCGGCATCGACACCGCTTCGATCAGGCCATCCGGGGCCCTCGCCTCGACGCGCAGGCCTGGGGCCAAACGGTCGATGCCCTGGCTGTGCAGCGAGTTGACCTCGAACCGCTCAGACAGGCCAAGGCTCTCGAACAGGCCGCCAGCTTCGACGCTGACGGCATGACGAGGGCCATATTGCACCTCCAGGGGTGCATCCTCAGGTTCGCGATGGTCCAAGAAGTCCGGTAGCGCCTGCACGCGTTGGTGCAAACTGCCGCCAAGGGCCACATTGAGTTCCTGGAAACCACGGCAGATACACATCACCGGCACGCCGGCGGCAATGGCGGCACGCAGCAGCGGCAGGGTCAGCAGGTCACGCGCCTGATCGTGCCGGGTGCCTTGCGCGCTAGGGGCGCCATTGTAGTGATGCGGTTCGACATTGGAAGGCGAACCGGTGAAAAGAATGCCATCGAGCCGCGCCAGCAACGCCTGGGTATCGCTGCCGCCATCGCGGGCCGGCAGGATCACCGGCAATCCGGCGAACGCCGCCGCTTCCACATACTTGTCGCCCACCGTGTGCGACGGGTTCTTGCCGACCTGCTGACGGCAGGCGCTGACACCGATCAAGGGGACCGCAATTGCGCTCATGGGCTTACACCGTGTGCAGGTACCAGTTGTACTCGAGGTCGGAGATAGACACTTCGAACTCGGCCAGCTCACTCTCCTTGCAGGCCACGAAGATGTCGATGTAGTCCGGGCTGATGTATTGGTTGAGCACTTCGCTGTCGTCCAATGCACGCAGGGCGTCGCGCAGGTTGTTCGGCAGGCTCTGCTCCAATTGCTCGTAGGAATTGCCTTCGATCGGCGCACCCGGCTCGATCTTGCTGGTAAGACCGTGATGGATACCGGCGAGGATCGAGGCGAGCATCAGGTACGGGTTGGCGTCGGCACCGGCCACGCGGTGCTCGATGCGCACGTTGTCGCTGCTGTCGGTCGGCACACGTACGGCCACGGTGCGGTTGTCCAGGCCCCAGCTCGGCGCATTGGGGACATAGAACTGCGCGCCAAAACGACGGTACGAATTGATGTTCGGGCAGAGGAACGCCATCGACGCCGGCATGGTTTCCAGCACGCCGCCGATAGCGTGGCGCAGTGCATCGCTCTGCAGCGGGTCGGCACTGGCGAAGATGTTCTTGCCGGTTTTCTTGTCGAGCAGCGAGATGTGCACGTGCAGGCCGTTGCCAGCTTGGCCCGGATAGGGTTTGGCCATGAAGGTGGTGTCCATCTCATGGTCGTAGGCGACGTTCTTGATCAGCCGCTTGAGCAGGATCGCGTAGTCGCAGGCCTTCAGCGGGTCGGCCACGTGATGAAGGTTCACTTCGAACTGCGCCGGGGCGCTTTCCTTGACGATGGCGTCGGCTGGCAGGCCTTGCTCCTTGGCCGCTTCGAGCATGTCCTGAAGGCAGTCGGCATATTCGTCGAGATCGTCGATCAGGTAGACCTGGGTCGACTGCGGGCGCTTGCCGGAAATCGGCGAGCGCGGCGGCTGCGGACGCCCGTTGAGGTTGTCCTGGTCGATCAGATAGAACTCCAGCTCGAACGCCGCGCAGATGTCCAGGCCCAGGTCGTCGAACTTGCTCACCACCTGGCGCAGCACTTCGCGCGGATCGGCGAAGAACGGTGCGCCGTCCAGTTCGTGCATGGTCATCAGCAACTGGGCGGTGGGGCGCTTCTGCCAGGGTTCGTCCGACAACGTTCCAGGGATCGGGAAGCAGATGCGATCGGCATCGCCGATGTCCAGGCCCAGGCCAGTGCTTTCCACGGTCGAGCCGTTGATATCCAGGGCGAACAACGACGCCGGCAGGTTGATGCCTTTCTCGAACACCTTGTGCAGACTGGCCCGCTCGATGCGCTTGCCACGTACCACGCCGTTCATGTCGGAGATCAGCAGATCGACATACTGGGTATCCGGATGGGCCTGGAGGAAGTCATTCATCTCGCTGGAAGAACTGGCGCACGGGGTGACCGACGTCATGATGTACATCCTTTGATGTGCTGCGGCGATGTGGGGGGATACGGCTGGCGCCTCACGGGCGACGATGGTTGCAGCTGTTGTTGTTTTCACTTTCCCATCGTGGGGATTGATCGCCCGACCGAGCGCATTGATTCCCGGGGGCCGTTCCACTATAAAATGGCCCTAACGCAACAGACATTGGCAATTCGGCAAGCAGAGCGTGCACCAATGCAATATCAGATCACCCATGCCGACCTCTCCCTGGTCCTGGCCCTGGAGCGCGGTCGGTCACTGGCCAAGGCCGCCGAACTGCTCAAGGTCGACGTCTCGACGGTGTTCCGCTCGATCCGCCGCCTCGAATCGGCGCTCGGCACCGCGCTGTTCGTCAAGAGCCGCAAAGGCTACCTGCCGACCGACACCGCCCAAGCCCTGGCCGAGCAGGCCGAGCGCGCCGAACAGGCGCTGGAAGCCGCGCGCATCGCCATGAGCAGCGGCGAGCAGGTGGTCAGCGGCACGGTGCGCCTGACCTGTACCGAAGCGGTAATGCATAGCCTGCTGCTGCCGGCGCTGGCGGACTTCATGCCCAACTATCCGGCGCTGTCGCTGGAAATGGGTACCTCCAACACCTTCGCCAACCTCAGCCGCCGCGATGCCGACATCGCGCTGCGCCTGACCAACACCCCTCCCGAGCATTTGGTGGGCCGTTGCCTGGGCTCAACGTCCTATGTGATCTGCGGCCAACCCCAGTGGCGCGAGCGCCTGGCCGAAAGCGCCGCCAATGTGCCGTGGATCGCGCCGGACGACTCGATGCAGGACCACCCCACGGTAGTCTGGCGTAACCAACAGTACCCAGGGCTCAGCCCGCGCTACCAGTGCAGCGGCATGTCGACCATCGCCCAACTGGTCAGTACCGGCCTGGGGGTGGCGGCCTTGCCCGACTACATGGTCGACGCCCTGCCCGGGGTGGATGCGCTCAGCGGCCCGTTGCCCGGCTGCGACACCCAGCTGTGGCTACTGACCCGCCCCGATTGCCGGGCGTTGCGTTCGGTGCAGACGCTATTCGAGGAGCTGACCCCACGGTTGCGTGGCGCGATGCTCTGAGGGTGTTGTGTTTCAGGGGCTGCTGGCGTTATCGTCGGAACCAGGCGTTCAGGGTGTCTGCTACGGCCCTTTCGCGGGTGAACCCGCTCCCACAGCAGGGCATCGTGTCTGATCACTCGACAAAACAGCGCTTCCCTATTGGCTGGTGATTTTTTAAACTATCGAGTCCGCCTGCCCATATTGGGTTGCACGCCTACCGCATTTGCTACTGAGGAAGACCATGGCCCGCGTAACTGTTGAAGACTGCCTGGAACACGTGGATAACCGCTTTGAGCTGGTCATGCTCTCGACCAAGCGCGCCCGCCAGCTGGCTACCGGCGGCAAGGAGCCACGCGTAGCGTGGGAAAACGACAAGCCGACCGTCGTCGCCCTGCGCGAGATCGCCGAAGGCATCGTTACCCCTGAGTTCATCGCCGCCGAAGAGATCGTCACCGAGGATCCGGTCTTCGCCGCGTTCGAGGACGAGTCCAACGAGGCAGTCTGATTGATGCCTGGTCGACGTCGCGCGGCACAAGGCCCTCTTCCTCGGCAAGAGGTGAAATCATGCCGGGCATAGAAGCCTTAGCCGAACGGCTGTCGACCTACCTGGGCCCCGAACAGGTCAACCTGGTTCGCCGGGCCTATTTCTACGCCGAACAGGCGCACGATGGGCAACGCCGCCGCAGTGGCGAGCCCTACGTGACCCATCCGCTGGCCGTGGCCAGCATCCTCGCCGACATGCACATGGACCATCAGAGCCTGATGGCCGCCATGCTGCACGACGTGATCGAAGACACCGGCATCGCCAAAGAAGCCCTCTGCCAGCAATTCGGCGAGACCGTGGCCGAACTGGTCGATGGGGTCAGCAAGCTGACCCAGATGAACTTCGAAACCAAGGCCGAGGCCCAGGCCGAGAACTTCCAGAAGATGGCCATGGCCATGGCGCGCGATATCCGCGTGATCCTGGTCAAGCTCGCCGACCGTCTGCACAACATGCGCACCCTGGAAGTGCTGTCCGGCGAGAAACGCCGGCGCATCGCCAAGGAAACCCTCGAGATTTACGCCCCCATCGCCAACCGCCTGGGCATGCACACCGTGCGTGTGGAGTTCGAGGACCTCGGCTTCAAGGCCATGCACCCGATGCGCTCGGCGCTGATCCATCGTGCGGTGAAGAGCGCACGCGGCAACCGCAAGGAAATCGTCGCCAAGATCGAGCAGTCGCTGGCCAACTGCCTGGCCGCCGACGGTATCGAGGGCGAGGTCAGCGGCCGGCAGAAACACCTCTATGGCATCTACAAGAAGATGCGCGGCAAGCGTCGTGCCTTCAACGAGATCATGGACGTGTACGCCTTCCGCATCATCGTCGACAAGGTCGACACCTGCTACCGCGTGCTCGGCGCCGTGCACAACCTGTACAAGCCGCTACCCGGTCGCTTCAAGGACTACATCGCGATTCCCAAGGCCAACGGCTACCAGTCGTTGCACACCACGCTGTTCGGCATGCATGGCGTGCCCATCGAGATCCAGATCCGCACCCGCGAAATGGAAGAGATGGCCAACAACGGCATCGCCGCGCACTGGCTGTACAAGTCCAACGATGACGAACAACCCAAGGGCAACCATGCCCGTGCTCGCCAGTGGGTCAAAGGCATCCTCGAGCTGCAGCAGCGCGCCGGCAACTCGCTGGAATTCATCGAGAGCGTGAAGATCGACCTGTTCCCGGACGAGGTCTACGTATTCACGCCCAAAGGCCGGATCATGGAGCTGCCCAAAGGCTCCACCGCCGTCGACTTCGCCTATGCGGTCCACACCGATGTCGGGAACAGCTGCATCGCCTGCCGCATCAACCGCCGCCTGGCGCCCCTGTCCGAACCGCTGCAAAGCGGTTCCACGGTGGAAATCGTCAGCGCCCCGGGGGCAAGGCCAAACCCGGCGTGGCTCAACTTCGTGGTCACTGGCAAGGCGCGCACGCACATTCGCCATGCCCTCAAGCAGCAGCGCCGTTCCGAATCGATCAGCCTCGGCGAACGCCTGCTGAACAAGGTACTCACCGGCTTCGACAGCAGCCTGGAGAAAATCCCGCAGGAGCGCATCCAGGCCGTACTCGCCGAATACCGCGTCGAGCTGATCGAAGACCTGCTCGAGGACATCGGCCTGGGTAACCGCATGGCCTACGTGGTGGCGCGGCGCCTGCTGTCGGCCGAGGGCGAGCAACTGCCGGCCCCGGAAGGCCCACTGGCCATCCGCGGCACCGAAGGTCTGGTACTGAGCTACGCCAAGTGCTGCACGCCGATCCCGGGCGACCCGATCGTCGGCCATCTGTCGGCAGGCAAAGGCATGGTCGTGCACCTGGAAAACTGCCGCAACATCAGTGAAATCCGCCATAACCCGGAGAAGTGCGTGCAGCTGTCCTGGGCCAAGGACATCACCGGCGAGTTCAACGTCGAACTGCGCGTCGAACTCGAACACCAGCGCGGCCTGATCGCCCTGCTCGCCAGCAGCGTGAACGCCGCCGACGGCAACATCGAGAAGATCAGCATGGACGAACGCGACGGCCGTATCAGCGTGGTCCAGCTGGTGGTCAGCGTGCATGACCGCGTGCACCTGGCTCGTGTGATCAAGAAACTGCGCACGCTGACCGGCGTGGTCCGTATCACCCGGATGCGTGCGTAGTCCGCCAACCGCAAGGAGTCATCATGAGCAAGACCGTCATCAACAGCGACAAGGCCCCTGCCGCCATCGGTACCTACTCCCAGGCGATCAAGGCCGGCAACACCGTGTACATGTCCGGACAGATTCCACTGGATCCGAAAACCATGGAACTGGTCGAAGGCTTCGAAGCCCAGACCGTGCAGGTGTTCGAGAACCTCAAGGCCGTCGCCGAGGCCGCCGGCGGCTCGTTCAAGGACATCGTCAAGCTGAACATCTTCCTCACTGACCTGAGCCACTTCGCCAAGGTCAACGAAATCATGGGCCGTTACTTCGAACAGCCCTACCCTGCTCGCGCCGCCATTGGCGTTGCCGCACTGCCCAAGGGCGCCCAGGTCGAAATGGACGCCATCCTGGTCATCGAATGATGCCCCTGGTGACGGGCGCTCTGCCCGTCACCTCCTCAGCAAGGTTATCCCGTCATGCGTCAAGCACTGCCCCTCGCGCTGGCAGCCCTGTTCCTGAGCGGTTGCGCCAGCCACAAACCCGAAGACTACAACGGCACCTGGATCAACCAGGACGCCATCACTGCAGCCGTCAAAGGTGAAAGCCTGCGCCAGGCGTTGGACGAAAACGGCCCGGTGTTCGAATGGCAACTCAACGTGGCCGACCAACGCGCCAGCTACAGCAACGGCTTCGAAGCCGCCGACGGCCAACTGACCGCGAACCAGAAGCAATGGCAAGCCAGCTTCGATGGCGGTCAGACCGAGCAGTTGGCACTCGATGGCGATGAACTGATCGCGACCGATCCTGCCGGAGCCAAACGGACCTTCGTCCGCGTCAAGCAACAGCCCGCGGCCAATGCCCCGCTGGGCAGCAGCTTCGAGAAAGCGCTGTACCAGGCGTACCTGGGCGGTGATTGGAAGATCGTCGAAGGCCAAGGCAAAGGGGGCGTGGTGCGTTTCGCCGACAATGGCGGCGTGACCGGCCTGCCGGGTCCGGACCGTTATGCCCTGTGCCTGGCAGGCGACTGCGCCAGCATGGGCGGCAGCAACGACAGCCTTTGGCTGGAGCGCAACCAACGCGGCGCACCCTTCATCTTCAAGCGCGATGGCGACACGCTGGAGATCTACCGGGCCGTCAATACCGCGCAGGCCAACGACATTCCGCAGCTGGTCGCGGGTGCCAAGCAGTGGGTGCTGGAGCGGGATTGATCGGCTGAGCGGTGGTTCTGCGGCGAGCGCATGTCAGCTCTGAGCGCCCGCCAGAATCGCCGCATACCCTTCTTTGTAACTCGGATACACCGGCGCCCAACCCAACTTGCGCGCCCGGGCATTGCTGCAGCGCTTGCTGCCGGTGCGCCGCACGCGTTGCTCATCGGACCACTGGCTGACGCCCATGTAGCCTCGCAGCCAGGCGACCACATCGGCCAGCGGCGCCGGGTCGTCATCCACTCCGATGTAGCAGTCCTCCAGCGCCACCCCATCGTCATCGGCCTGCAGCAGGAAGGCCAACAGGCTCGCCGCATCCTCGGCGTGGATTCGGTTGCCATATAAAGGCGGCTCTTCGGCCACTCGGTAGCCTTGGCGCACCTGGCTCAACAGCCACTCGCGCCCCGGCCCGTAGATACCGGTCAGACGCACCACGCTGGCAGGGATACCGCTGGCCAGCGCCAGCTTTTCAGCTTCGAGCATCACCCGGCCGGAGTAACCCTCCGGCTCGGTAGCCGCCGTTTCGTCGATCCACTCGCCGTTCTTTTGCGCGAACACGCTACTGCTGGACACGAACAGCAAGCGACGCGGGCGCTGACCACGCTCGGCCAACCAACTCAGCACATGCCGCAGGCCCTCGACGTAGGCCGCCTGATAACCAGCCTCGTCGTGCTGGCTGGCCGCCACGCAATACACCAGATAGTCCGGCGCACGCTGCGGCCAGGCCGCGGGAATCTGCGCCTGGCCCAAGTCGGCCGCCACCGGGTCGACGCCTTCGGGCAGATGCGAGACGGAGCGTCGCAGGCCACTCACCTGCCAGCCCCGCGCCAGTAATTGCTGAGCCAGACGGCCACCCACATCACCACAACCTACGATCATTGCCGAAAGGTCTGACATCACAAAACTCCCTAGACCAAAGGTTCAGGCTAGCCGGATTAGACGATGGGCGGCTAGGACCAGATTGAAAAAAGCAACATCATTACTTTTGTTAACAAGAATTACTTGCAATAATGGCACCCCTATCTGTTCTCGGCCTGAATCGAGGCCTTGAAGAACGCCACTTTCTTACTTCTTCATCAGGTCCGGCCAGCATGACACGTACTCAACCTTCCGCTTCGCCAACCACGTCGCGCGCCTGGCGCGCCATTGCCGCGCTGACGCTCAGCCTGGTACTGGCCCCGGTCGCCATGGCGGATGAACCAAACGCCAATGCCGCCACCCCGTCCGCTGCCACCGCCCCAGCAGCACCTGCCGATGCGACCGCATCAGGCGCCGGTGCACCGGCAGCGGGCAACGATGCTCAGGCCACTGCCGAGGGTCCAGCGCCAGCCGCCGCCGACAACACCCAGGCTCTGGTCGAGGATACCTCCCTGGGCATGGCCCACGATCTGTCCCCTTGGGGCATGTACAAGAACGCCGACGTGGTGGTGAAGGCAGTGATGATCGGCCTGGCGATTGCCTCGATCATCACCTGGACCATCTGGATCGCCAAGGGCTTCGAGCTGATGGGCGCCAAGCGCCGCCTGCGCAGTGAAATCGCGCTCCTCAAGAAGTCCGCCACCCTCAAGGACGCCAGCGACGCGTCCAACAAGGAAGGCACCCTGGCCCACACCCTGGTCCATGACGCCTTGGAAGAAATGCGCCTGTCGGCCAATGCCCGTGAGAAAGAAGGCATCAAGGAGCGTGTCAGCTTCCGTCTGGAGCGCCTGGTGGCTGCCAGCGGCCGCACCATGAGCAGCGGTACCGGCGTCCTGGCCACCATCGGTTCCACCGCGCCGTTCGTCGGCCTGTTCGGGACCGTGTGGGGCATCATGAACAGCTTCATCGGCATCGCCAAGACCCAGACCACCAACCTCGCAGTGGTTGCGCCGGGCATCGCCGAGGCCCTGCTGGCCACTGCCCTGGGCCTGGTCGCGGCAATCCCGGCCGTGGTCATCTACAACGTCTTCGCCCGCTCCATCGCCGGCTACAAGGCTCAGGTCTCCGACGCTTCGGCGCAGGTACTGCTGCTGGTCAGCCGTGACCTCGACCACCAGGGCAGCGAGCGCGCCGCCCCGCACATGGTGAAAGTGGGGTAAACCATGGGCCTGCATCTCAACGAAGGTGGCGACGACCTCGCCGAGAACCACGAAATCAACGTCACGCCGTTCATCGACGTGATGCTCGTGCTGCTGATCATCTTCATGGTCGCCGCGCCACTGGCCACGGTCGACATCAAGGTCGACCTGCCGGCCTCGACCGCCAAGCCGGCGCCGAGGCCCGAGAAACCGGTGTTCGTCAGCGTCAAGGCCGACCAGAAGCTGTACGTCGGCGACGATCAGGTAGCGACTCCCGAACAGCTTGGCCCGATGCTCGACGCCAAGACCAAGGGCGACAAGGAAACCACCATCTTCTTCCAGGCCGACAAGGGCGTGGATTACGGTGACCTGATGGAAGTGATGAACAACATGCGCGCGGCCGGCTATCTCAAAGTCGGTCTGGTAGGTCTCGAGACGGCAGCCAAGAAATGACGAAGACGCGGCACAATCTGGCGCGTTACAGCGGCAGCCTGGCGCTCGTGCTGGGTGTCCATGCCGTCGCTGTGCTGCTGACGCTCAACTGGTCGGTGCCCCAGGCCATCGAGCTGCCTCCGGCAGCCATGATGGTCGAGCTGGCACCACTGCCGGAGCCGGCGCCACCGCCCCCCCCGAAAGCAGCCCCCAAGCCACCGGCCCCGGTCGAGGAGCCTCCGCTGCCCAAAGTGGCGGAGGCACCGAAACCCAAGATCGCCATCCCCAAGCCGCCCAAGCCGAAGGCCAAGCCCCAGCCGCCCAAGCCTGAGAAAAAGCCTGAGCCGCCCAAGGAAGCGCCGCCGACCGAACAGGTTGTGGACACACCGCCGAGTAACGAACCACCGCAGAAATCGGCAGCGCCGGCACCCAGCATCGCAGCCAATAGCAAGGCCCTTCCGACCTGGCAGAGCGACCTGCTGCGCCACCTCGGGAAGTACAAGCGCTACCCGGAAGACGCCCGCCGCCGTGGCCTGCAAGGCATCAACCGGTTGCGTTTCGTGGTCGATGCCGAGGGTAAGGTCTTGTCTTACTCGATGGCTGGCGGGTCCGGCAGCGCCTCGCTGGATCGCGCCACCATGGAGATGATTCGCCGAGCGGGCAAGGTGCCCAAGCCGCCGCCCGAGCTGTTGACCAATGGCACGATCGAGGTGGTCGCGCCGTTCGTCTACTCACTGGACCGCCGCTGAGGCTTTTGCTTCTGTAACACAACGGCAAGTCTGATAACGTGCGTCTATCGATTGCAGCCGCTATGCTGGGGCCGCAACTTCATGGACGCACGTTATGACCCTCACAGAATTACGCTACATCGTCACACTCGCCCAGGAGCAGCATTTCGGCCACGCCGCCGAGCGTTGCCATGTCAGCCAGCCCACCTTGTCGGTCGGTGTGAAGAAGCTCGAGGACGAGCTTGGCGTGCTGATCTTCGAGCGCAGCAAGAGCGCCGTGCGCCTGACCCCTGTCGGTGAAAGCATCGTCGCCCAGGCCCAGAAGGTCCTGGAGCAGGCGCAGGGCATTCGCGAACTGGCCCAGGCTGGCAAGAACCAGCTCACCGCACCGCTCAAGGTCGGTGCCATCTACACCGTCGGCCCCTATCTGTTCCCGCACCTGATCCCGCAGCTGCACCGGGTGGCGCCACAGATGCCGCTGTACATCGAAGAGAACTTCACCCACGTGCTGCGCGAAAAACTGCGCAACGGCGAACTGGATGCGGTGATCATCGCCCTGCCGTTCAACGAGGCCGACGTACTCACCCTGCCGCTGTACGATGAGCCCTTCTGCGCGCTGATGCCCGCCGACCACCCATGGACCGCGAAGAAGACCATCGACACCGCCATGCTCAACGACAAGAGCCTGCTGTTGCTGGGCGAGGGTCACTGCTTCCGCGACCAGGTGCTCGAGGCCTGCCCGACGCTGAACAAGGGCGGCGAAGGCGCCAAGCACACCACGGTGGAGTCCAGCTCGCTGGAAACCATCCGCCACATGGTCGCCTCCGGCCTGGGCGTATCGATCCTGCCACTGTCGGCGGTGCACAGCCATCACTATGCTCCCGGCGTGATCGAAGTGCGTCCGCTCACCGCGCCCGCACCCTTCCGCACCGTGGCCATCGCCTGGCGCGCCAGCTTCCCGCGGCCGAAGGCCATCGAGATCCTCGCCGACTCGATCCGCCTCTGCTCGGTGGCCAAAACGCCCGTGGAACAATCGGCCTGACCCATGAGTGAGCTGTCGAAGGTCTCGGTAACGGCCCTCAAGGGTGTTGGCGACGCCATGGCCGAGAAACTCGCCAAGGTCGGCCTGGAAAACCTGCAGGACATGTTGTTCCACCTGCCGCTACGCTACCAGGACCGCACCCGCGTGGTGCCGATCGGCGCGCTGCGTCCCGGGCAGGATGCTGTGATCGAAGGCGTGGTCAGCGGCGCCGACGTGACCATGGGCAAGCGCCGTAGCCTGGTGGTGCGCCTGGGTGATGGCACCGGCACGCTGAGCCTGCGCTTCTACCACTTCAGCAATGCGCAGAAGGAAGGCCTCAAGCGCGGCACCCACCTGCGCTGCTATGGCGAGGCACGCCCGGGTGCCTCGGGCCTGGAAATCTACCACCCTGAATACCGTGCTCTGAATGGCGACGAACCCGCGCCACCGGTCGAGCAGACCCTGACGCCGATCTACCCGACCACCGAAGGGCTCACTCAGCAGCGTCTGCGCATGTTGTGCCAGCAGAGCCTGAGCATGCTCGGCCCGCGCAGCCTGCCGGATTGGCTGCCCGACCAATTGGCCCGCGACTATCAGCTGGCGCCGCTGGACGATGCCATTCGTTACCTACACAACCCACCGGCCGACGCCGACCTCGACGAACTCGCCGAAGGCCATCATTGGGCCCAGCATCGCCTGGCCTTCGAAGAGTTGCTGACCCACCAGCTGTCGCAGCAACGTTTGCGTGAAAGCCTGCGCAGCCTGCGTGCCCCCGTGCTGCCCAAGGGCAACCGCCTGCAGGCGCAGTACCTGGCCAATCTGGGCTTCAAGCCCACCGGCGCGCAGCAGCGGGTAGCCAGCGAGATCGCCTACGACCTGAGCCAGGCCGAGCCGATGATGCGCCTGGTGCAGGGCGATGTCGGCGCCGGCAAGACCGTGGTCGCCGCCCTTGCCGCATTGCAGGCACTGGAAGCCGGCTATCAGGTGGCGCTGATGGCACCCACCGAGATCCTCGCCGAACAGCACTACATCACCTTCAAGCGCTGGCTGGAGCCGCTGGGCCTGGAAGTCGCCTGGCTGGCCGGCAAGCTCAAGGGCAAGGCCCGCGCCAGCGCCCTGGAACAGATCGCCGGCGGCGCACCGATGGTGGTGGGTACCCACGCCTTGTTCCAGGAAGAGGTGCAGTTCAAGCACCTGGCGCTGGCGATCATCGACGAACAGCACCGATTCGGCGTCCAGCAACGCCTGGCATTGCGCAAGAAAGGCGTAGCCGGCCAGCTGTGCCCGCACCAGCTGATCATGACCGCCACACCGATTCCACGGACCCTGGCCATGAGCGCCTACGCCGACCTCGACACCTCGGTGCTCGACGAACTGCCGCCCGGGCGCACACCGGTCAACACCGTGCTGGTCGCCGACAGCCGCCGCTTCGAAGTGGTCGAGCGGGTGCGCGCCGCCTGCGCCGAAGGACGCCAAGCCTATTGGGTGTGCACCCTGATCGAGGAATCCGAAGAACTCACCTGCCAGGCCGCCGAAAGCACCTATGAGGAGCTGGGCAGCGCCTTGGGCGAACTGCGGGTGGGCCTGATACACGGGCGTATGAAGCCGGCAGAAAAGGCTGCGGTCATGGCCGAATTCAAGCAAGGTGACCTGCAACTGCTGGTCGCCACCACGGTGATCGAAGTCGGCGTGGACGTGCCCAACGCCAGCTTGATGATCATCGAGAACCCCGAGCGCCTGGGCCTGGCTCAGTTGCACCAGCTGCGCGGTCGGGTAGGACGGGGCAGCGCGGTCAGCCACTGCGTGCTGCTCTATCATCCTCCGCTGTCACAGATCGGCCGCGAGCGCCTGGGAATCATGCGGGAAACCAACGACGGTTTCGTCATTGCCGAGAAAGACCTCGAACTGCGCGGTCCGGGCGAGATGCTCGGTACCCGCCAGACCGGTCTGCTGCAATTCAAGGTCGCCGACCTGATGCGCGATGCCGACTTGCTGCCCGCCGTGCGCGATGCCGCCCAGGCGTTGCTGGCCCACTGGCCCGACCACGTCAGCCCGTTGCTCGACCGCTGGCTGCGCCACGGACAGCAATATGGCCAAGTGTGAGGATGGTCGCATATTGGATCCAGCTTGCCGGACGGGCTGGTTATACTTCGCGTTTGAAAAGATCAATGGATACAGACCATGACTGAAGTTGCCCTGGAAACCGCAACCCCACACGCCCCGTCTGTCATCCGCTTGTTGCTCGACAAGCTCAAGGTCGCCTATCGCGAGGTACCTGAGCAGCCGGGCTTGCCGGCGGCGTCGCGGGTCCAGGCCGTCCTGCTCGACGACGAGGTCGGCGCCCTGTTGGTGCTGTTCCCGCGCAGCAAGCTGCTCGACCTGCAGCGACTGGAGGAACTGACCGGGCGCAAACTCACGGCGGTGCCGCTGGCGCGTCTGAAGCAGATGCTGGACAAACACCACCTCAAAGCCCTGCCGGCCATTCCAGCACTGACCAGTTCCCCATGCCTGTACGAAGCCCGGCTGCTCGACGAAGAGACGCTATTGATCGACTCGGGCGAAACCGGCCTGTTGCTCGAGATCGAACGTGGCGCCTTCCAGCGGATGCTCAGCAAGGCCAGCGCCGGCAGCTTCGGCCAATCGATCCGCGATATCCGCCCCAACCTCGACCGCCCCAACGACGACCCACGCGAGATCACCCAGGCCGTGCAGGCATTCACCGCCCGACGCATACAGAAGCGCCTGGAAGAAACCATCGAGATCCCGCCGCTGGCCGATACTGCGCAAAAGATCATCAAGCTGCGCGTCGACCCCAATGCCAGCATCGACGACATCACCGGTGTGGTCGAGACAGACCCGGCGCTGGCTGCCCAGGTAGTCAGCTGGGCAGCCTCGCCCTACTACGCCTCGCCCGGCAAGATCCGTTCGGTGGAGGACGCCATCGTACGTGTGCTGGGTTTCGACCTGGTGATCAACCTGGCGCTCGGCCTGGCCCTGGACAAGACCTTGGCGCTGCCCAAGGATCACCCGCAACAGACGACGCCGTACTGGCAACAGTCGATCTACACCGCCGCGGTGATCGAAGGCCTGACCCGTGCCATGCCACGTGCTGAGCGCCCGGAAGCCGGCCTGACCTACCTTGCCGGGTTGCTGCACAACTTCGGCTATCTGCTGTTGGCTCACGTGTTCCCGCCGCACTTTTCGCTGATCTGCCGCCATCTGGAGGTCAATCCGCACCTGTGCCACACATTCGTCGAGCAACATCTGCTAGGCATCAGCCGCGAACAGATCGGCGCCTGGCTGATGAACCTCTGGGACATGCCCGAGGAGCTCGGCAAGGCGCTGCGCTTTCAGCATGATCCGAGCTACGACGGCGAATATGCGGCGTTCCCCAACCTGGTGTGCCTGGCCACCCGATTGCTGCGCGCCCGGGGCATCGGTTCCGGCCCGCAGGCGACGATTCCGGACGAGCTGCTCGATCGCCTGGGAATCACCCGGGACAAAGCCGAGGAAGTGGTGAGCAAGGTCCTGGAAGCCGAAGCGCTGCTGCGCGAACTGGCATCGCAGTTCAACACGCCTCAGTGAAGCCATGGGGCCGCCACGCGGCCCCAGCGATCTCAACGGTTCTTTTTCGGTTTCAGGTACTTCATCAGGCCTTGGAACCACATCACCAGCGCCGGATTGCCCTTGATCTGGATGTGCTTGTCCTGAATGCCCTGCATGAATGCCAGCTGCTTGTTGCTGGCCTGCATCGTGGCGAAACCGTAGGCAGCGTCCTTGAAGGCAATGGCGAAAGCTGGCTGCGGGTGAGAGCCACCCTTGCTGCTGATGCGCTCGCCACTGACGATGAAATGCCGTGCGACCTTGCCGTCCAGCGTCTGCATCTGGAACACCAGATCCTTGTCCTTGAGCTGCTGCTGGAATGCAGGGTTGTTACGACTGGCCCTGGCCATCAACAGCCCCATGGCCCAGAGCAGAAAACGAAACTTCATCAACACGCCTCGGTTGAAAAATGACTGAAGCGCGCAGTTTAGCCTTTTTTCGAACGAACTAGCTGCAATAAGCTGCAACAGGCGCCAGGAGGCGCCCGTCCGCTTGAGGATGGCCGGCTAGGCGATCACTTGCCTTTCTTGGTCGGCTTGACGGGGGCGTTGACGCTGTCGCGCAGGTTCTTGCCCGGTTTGAAGGCGACGGTGTTGCTGGCCTTGATCTTCACCGGCTGGCCCGTTTGCGGATTCTTGCCAGTGCGGGCACCACGATGACGTTTTTCGAAGGTGCCGAAGCCGACCAGGGTCACGGTGTCCTTGTCCAGCGCACCGGTGATGCTGTCGAGAATCGCGTTCAGGACCTGGTTGGCCTTGTCCTTGGTCAGATCGGCCTTTTCGGCGATGACGGCGGCGAGTTCTGGTTTACGCATAGTGAAGCCTCTTTGACGGAAATTCTTGTTGTTATTGCCGTGCTACCCCAGGGGCAGCGTTCAAGGCGCCGCAGGCTCTAAACTGCGGCAGACGCGAGTGAGAATGGCACGCCATCGGGGGTCGCGCCAGTATCTGGGCGGCCATTGTGCAGGCAATATCAGGACATTTCCGACAGAAAGCCCGCTGTTTAGGCCATCAGGGGCGCATTCCCTCTATCAGCCGATGGCGATCATTTCGAAGTCGATCTTGCCTACGCCGCAATCGGGGCATAGCCAGTCTTCAGGGACATCTTCCCAGCGGGTGCCAGGGGCGATGCCGTCGTCAGGCCAGCCTTCTGCTTCGTCGTAGATCAGGCCGCATACGATGCACTGCCATTTTTTCATGGGGTTATCCTCGGAACCGGCTTTGTGTCGTCGCTTATAGCCCTGCAACCAGGGCACCGCGCAATCTGTGTGGGCTTTGTAACGGCCCCACCTCCAGTATGCAAGCGAACGGGGCAATCATGCTAAGCTCGGCGCCTCTCTGGCTGTCACAAGCATACCGACGTGTCGTACGAAACCCCGCAAGCAGCCGCTGTCGCGTGGCTGGCGTATTCACAGCTGGCGGCCGAACTGGACCCGCCCACCCTGGACTGGCTGTTCGACGAGGGCTCGCTGACACGGCGCCTCACCCGCCTCTCCCATGATCACTTCAGCGTCACGCCCCTGTTCGAAGGCTGGCAGCCCTTGCGCGAGGACGAATGCCAGGCCCTGGGCATCAGTCCGGGAGCCGAAGGCTGGGTGCGCGAGGTATTCTTGCGTGGCCATGGTCAGCCCTGGGTTTTCGCCCGCAGCGTGGCCAGTCGCCAGGCCTTGGAACGCGGCGGTCTCGATCTGGAAACGCTGGGCAACCGCTCGCTCGGCGAGTTGCTGTTTTGCGACCAGGCTTTCGTTCGCCATCCCATCGAAGTATGCAGTTATCCACAGGCCTGGCTCCCTGCCGAAACCGCCTATGCTGACCTTTGGGCACGGCGCTCGCGCTTCGAACGTGCAGGTCTGGAACTGCTGGTGGCCGAAGTGTTCCTGCCCACGATGTGGCAAGCGGCCAAGGAGGAGTCCCGCTGATGTACATGCAATTGCTCAAGTCGTTCAACCGCTTGCATCCACGCGCCTGGGACTTCATCCAACTCAGCCGCATGGATCGACCGATCGGCATCTACCTGCTGCTCTGGCCGACCCTGACGGCGGTCTGGATCGCCGGGCAGGGCTCGCCGACCCTGGCCAATGTGCTGATCTTCGGACTTGGCGTGGTGCTGATGCGGGCCGCCGGCTGCTGCATCAACGATTTTGCCGACCGCAAGGTCGATGGCCACGTCAAACGCACCGCCGACCGCCCCCTGGCCAGCGGCCGGGTGCGACCACGCGAGGCCTTGGCGCTGTTCGCGCTTCTGGTTGGCGTGAGCTTCCTGCTGGTGCTCTGCACCAACAGCCGTACCGTGTGGCTTTCCTTCGGCGCGGTGGCTTTGGCGGCCTGCTACCCGTTCATGAAGCGTTACACCTATTACCCACAGGTGGTATTGGGCGCGGCGTACTCGTGGGGCATCCCCATGGCCTTCACCGCCGCCGGCGGCGAGCTGCCCGCCAGCGCCTGGTTGTTGTACATCGCCAACCTGCTGTGGACAGTGGGTTATGACACCTACTACGCCATGGTCGACCGTGATGACGACCTCAAGATCGGCGTGAAGTCCACCGCGATTCTGTTCGGCGAGGCCGACCGGGTGATCATCCTGACCCTGCAGATGCTGTCGTTGGGTTGCCTGCTGCTGGCCGGGAGCCGCTTCGAGCTGGGTGGCTTGTTCCACCTCGGGGTGCTGGGGGCAGCGCTGTGCTTTGCCTGGGAGTTCTGGTCGACACGCAAGCTGGACCGCGAGTCGTGCTTCAAGGCGTTCCTGCATAACCACTGGGCAGGTCTGCTGGTGTTCATCGGGGTGGTGCTGGATTACGCCCTGCGCTGAATTTTGCTTCGTCCATGTAGGATCGGGTTTACCCGCGAAGCGGTGGTGAACATACCGACGCTTTCGCGGGTGAACCCGCTCCTACAGGAGTCATAGGGTGTGCTTCAGGGCTTGGCGACGTGCCAGACATCCTTCACGCCGTCACCGGTGGTATCGCCGGGTTTCTTGTCCTTGACGAAGGTGTATAGCGGTTTACCGTCATACGCCCATTGCTTGGAGCCATCGTCGCGCATCACCGTCGTCCACTTGTCCTTCGGCGCTTCGTCGTCGGCCTTGACCATCAGCGGCGGCCAGTTCTTGGCACAATCGCCGTTACACATCGACTTGCCCCCTGAGTCCTTGTCGAAGGTATAAAGCGTCATGCCCATGTGATCGACCCACATGCCGTCCTTTTCCATGGCATGGTGGGCCGAAGCCACCCCCGGTAGCGCGAATGCAGCGAGAAGGGCCATCCAGCTCAGCGTGTGTCGTGTCATTGGAATCACCGTGAAGTCGGGGGTATTAGGGTTCTGCTCACCACGATGGTGGCTTTTGGAAGCCTAGTTCAGTCACGGAATGTCGCCAAATTGGCCAAGACCCTGTCACACAGCTGCAATAATTCCGTTATCTAATGCGGGCCAAGACACGATATCCCAGGAGAGGTTTTGAGCATGGTTGGCAGAAACATTCTGATCGTCGACGACGAAGCGCCTATTCGCGAGATGATCGCCGTTGCGTTGGAAATGGCCGGCTATGACTGCCTGGAGGCCGAGAATTCACAGCAGGCCCATGCGATCATCGTAGACCGCAAGCCCGACCTGATCCTGCTCGACTGGATGCTCCCGGGCACCTCGGGCATCGAATTGGCCCGTCGCCTCAAGCGCGACGAACTGACCGGCGATATCCCGATCATCATGCTCACCGCCAAGGGCGAAGAGGACAACAAGATCCAGGGCCTGGAGGTCGGTGCCGACGACTACATCACCAAGCCATTCTCGCCACGCGAGTTGGTGGCGCGCTTGAAGGCCGTGCTGCGCCGCACCGGCCCGAACGACAGCGAAGCGCCGATCGAGGTCGGCGGCCTGCTGCTCGACCCGATCAGCCACCGCGTGACCATCGACGGCAAGCCCGCCGAGATGGGCCCTACCGAATATCGCCTCTTGCAGTTCTTCATGACTCACCAGGAGCGCGCCTACACCCGCGGCCAACTGCTCGACCAGGTCTGGGGAGGTAACGTGTACGTCGAGGAGCGCACGGTCGATGTGCACATCCGTCGCCTGCGCAAGGCGTTGGGAGAAGTCTACGAAAATCTGGTACAAACCGTCCGGGGCACCGGCTACCGCTTCTCGACCAAGAGCTAGCTGCAAGCGACAAGCTTCAAGCTGCAAGTAAAAGCGGGCAGCGTGAAGGCTAGTAAAGGACTATCAGCATCACCGATCCACTTCTTCTTGCAGCTTGAAGCTTGCAACTTGCAGCTGGATCCGAAGGATCCCGTCAATTGAACCAGAACTGGCACGCGACATTGATTCGCCACCTGCTGCTGCTGATCACCGTCTGCCTGATCGGCGGCCTGGTCAGTGGCTATTACGGCTGGAGCCTGGCCATCGGCCTGGCGCTTTACCTGGGCTGGACCCTAAAGCAGTTGCTGCGCCTGCACCACTGGCTGCGCAACCATCAACCCGACGAAGCGCCTCCGGATGGTTACGGCCTGTGGGGCGAGGTGTTCGACAGCATCTACCACTTGCAACGCCGGGACCAGCGCGTGCGCGGTCGCCTGCAGGCGGTGATCGACCGCGTACAGGAGTCCACCGCGGCGCTGCGTGACGCGGTGATCATGCTCGACAGCGACGGCAACCTGGAGTGGTGGAACCGCGCGGCGGAAACCCTGCTCGGCTTCAAGACCCCACAGGACGGCGGCCAGCCGGTCACCAACCTGGTACGCCACCCACGCTTCAAGGAATACTTCGAGGCCGGGAACTATGCCGAGCCGTTGGAAATCCCCTCGCCGATCAACGACCGCCTGCGCGTACAGCTGCACATCACCCGCTACGGCAACAGCGAGCACCTGATGCTGGTGCGCGATGTCACCCGCATCCACCAGCTCGAACAGATGCGCAAGGACTTCGTCGCCAACGTGTCCCATGAGCTGCGTACGCCACTGACGGTGATCACCGGCTACCTGGAAACCCTGCTGGACAACGTCGAGGAAGTGAACCCGCGCTGGGTCCGTGCCTTGCAGCAGATGAGCCAGCAAGGCTCGCGCATGCAGACACTGCTCAACGACTTGCTGTTGCTGGCCAAGCTGGAGGCTACCGACTACCCCTCGGACAACCAGCCCGTAGCGGTCGATGCCCTGTTGCAGTCGATCAGGGGCGATGCCCAGGCGCTGTCCGGTGCACGCAACCAGCGCATCACCCTGGAAGTCGCGCCGGGCGTGCGCCTCAAAGGGAGCGAAACAGAGCTGCGCAGCGCGTTTTCCAACCTGGTGTTCAACGCCGTCAAGTACACCCCTGATGAAGGCAGTATCCGTATCCGCTGGTGGCAGGACGCACAGGGTGCGCACCTGAGCGTGCAGGATTCGGGAATCGGCATCGATGCCAAGCACCTGCCGCGTCTCACCGAGCGCTTCTACCGGGTCGACTCCAGCCGTGCGTCGAATACTGGCGGCACCGGGCTGGGCTTGGCGATCGTCAAGCATGTGCTACTGCGCCACCGGGGAAGCCTGGAGATCAGCAGCGTGCCAGGCCAGGGCAGCACCTTCACCTGCCACTTCGCAGCGGCTCAGGTTGTGAGCGGCCAGGTCTGAACCGAGGCCTTGCGCTGAGGGATCATGCGCGCTGCTCTTTGCATTTGCGATCCCAGCCGCTACATTGAGTCCCCTGTGCCAGCAAAAGCTGGCACTTTTTTTCTCCCTTTATCGAAGACGGACGCCGTAAAAACTCCATCATGGACCCTTCCCCTGGTATTAGCCTCACCTCTCTGTTCGCCGATTTCGGCATGATCCTGTTTGCCTTGTTCCTGGTGCTGCTCAACGGCTTCTTCGTTGCCGCCGAGTTCGCCATGGTCAAGCTGCGCGCCACCCGCGTCGAGTCCATCGCCGAACTGCATGGCTGGCGTGGCAGCATCCTGCGCAAGGTGCACAACCAGCTCGACGCCTACCTCTCCGCCTGCCAGCTCGGCATCACCCTGGCTTCCCTGGGCCTGGGCTGGGTGGGCGAGCCAGCCTTCGCCCACCTGCTCGAGCCGCTGCTGGCCTACCTGGGCGTGGACACGCCCGAGCTGATCAAGGCGGTGTCGTTCTTCGTCGCCTTCTTCGTCATCTCCTACCTGCACATCGTGGTCGGCGAGCTGGCGCCCAAGTCGTGGGCGATCCGCAAACCCGAGTTGCTGTCGCTGTGGACGGCGGTGCCGCTGTACCTGTTCTACTGGCTGATGTACCCGGCCATCTACCTGCTCAACGCCAGCGCCAATGCCATCCTGCGCATCGCCGGTCAGGGTGAGCCCGGCCCGCACCATGAGCACCACTACAGCCGCGAAGAGCTCAAGCTGATCCTGCACTCCAGCCGTGGCCAAGACCCGAGCGATCAGGGTATGCGCGTGCTGGCTTCGGCGGTGGAGATGGGCGAGCTGGAGGTGGTCGACTGGGCCAACTCCCGCGAAGACATGGTCACCCTCGACGCCCATGCCCCGCTCAAGGAAATCCTTGCCCTGGTGCGCCGCCACAAATTCAGCCGCTACCCGGTCTATGACGCCGAACGCGAGGAGTTCACCGGTCTGCTGCACATCAAGGACCTGCTGCTGGAGCTGGCCGAACTCGAACACCTGCCCGAAACCATCGACCTCGAAGACTTGGCCCGCCCCATGGAACGCGTGTCCCGACACATGCCACTGGCGCAGCTGCTGGAGCAGTTCCGCAAGGGTGGTGCGCACTTCGTGCTGGTCGAGGAAGCTGACGGCAAGGTCATTGGCTACCTGACCATGGAAGACGTGCTGGAAGTCCTGGTCGGCGATATCCAGGACGAACACCGCAAGACCGAACGCGGCATCCTCGCCTATCAGCCCGGCAAACTGCTGGTACGAGGCGATACGCCGCTGTTCAAGGTCGAGCGCCTGCTGGGCATCGACCTCGATCACATCGAGGCGGAGACACTGGCCGGGCTGGTCTATGAGACCCTCAAGCGAGTCCCCGAGGAAGAGGAAGTGCTGGAGGTCGAAGGCTTGCGCATCATCATCAAGAAGATGAAAGGGCCGAAGATCGTCCTGGCCAAGGTGCTCAAGCTCGATTGAGCGACATCACGGATTGCCGGCAGTGAAGTCCGGCAAGCCTCCCAGCGGCCGTTCGAACTGATAGGGGATGGACACATAGTCCTCCCCCGCGCTGCGCTGAACCACGAAATGCAGATGCGGCCCGCTGCTGTTGCCGGTATTGCCCGATCTCGCCAGCGGCTGGCCACGCGCCACGCGCTGGCCTTTGCGTACCAGTACCGAGCCTCGCTGCAGGTGCATGTAACCGCCAAAGGTGCCGTCCGGGTGGCGTATGCGCACGAAATTGCCTGCCGGGCCGCCCCGCCTGCCCCACTGCCGGTTTTCCACATCCACCACCACACCCTCGCGCGCCGCGACGATCGGCGTGCCTTCGGGCATGGCGATGTCCATCGCATAGCGGCCCTTGGGCCCGGTGTGACTGAAGCGACCGTTAGGACCCTGGGTCAGGCGAAACGGCCCACCGCGCCAGGGGAACGGGTAACGGTAGGCCTGGTTGAACGGCGCGAGTTCCGGATCCGCCAACACCGCAGCCCTGGCGCCGGGGCTGGGCCGGTAGGAATAGGACATCACGCCGAAGGTGTCGGTCGTGGTGTACACGGTCATGCCCAGGCTCGACGCCGAGGCCATGAGCAAGGCACAGAACAGCAACGGGCGTACGGGCATGATAGTGGCTTTTTGACAGTTATTATCTGTCGAAGCCTAGCAGCGGGTGTCTGGCGTAGCCCGTACCATCCATCGCGTCGCGGGTCGGCCTTCAGGCGCCGGGGGTGAAATGCTTCTGCGAAGTGCCCCGGGCGATCAGGCGCGACAAGTAGTCGAGCTTCTGCGCGTCCTGGTCGACGAACTTGAACGTCAGCTGCAACCAGTCGCTTTCCGGCTTTGGCTCGAGGGCGGCGATCGCATGCAAATAGCCGTTCAAGCGCGCCACTTCAGCATTCTCGCCTTGCTCCAGGTCCAGCACCGCGCTTTCAAGCACTTGCGGCAACGCTGCGCTACGGCGCACTACCAGCAAGGCTTCCTTGAGGCTCAGGGCCTTGATCACGCACGGCTGCGTGCCACTGGCCAGGCGCAATTGACCCTGGCCACGGCCGGCCTGGGCCTGGGCCGCAGCGGTCTTGGGTGTCGGTGCGTTGATCAACGGCTTGGCGGCGGCGACGGGTGCGGCGACCTTGGCCGCTTCCGGTTTGCCGCCCGTCAGGGCGCTCAGCGAATCATTGGCGAAAGCCGAGTTGACCCGTGCCGGGGCACCGGCAATCAGGCCCTCCAGCTTGCCGATCTTGGTCAGGGCCTTCTTCACCTTGGTCAGCAGCTGCTCGTTGGTGAAGGGCTTGCCGACGAAGTCGGAGACGCCGGCCTGAATGGCCTGAATCACGTTTTCCTTGTCGCCGCGGCTGGTCACCATGATGAACTGCATGGTCTTCATTTCTTCCTGCTGGCGGCACCAGCTGAGCAGCTCGAGGCCGGACATCTCCGGCATCTCCCAGTCGCACAGGACCAGGTCGAAGCGCTCCTTGTTCAGCAGCGTCATGGCCTTGCGGCCATTGACCGCATCTTCGATCACGATGCCTGGGAAGGCATTGCGCAGGCACTTGCGGACCAAGTCGCGGATGAACGGGGCATCATCCACAACCAGTACATTCACTTTACTCATCGATACTCCTCTTGATCCCGACTAGCATACCGCCGACTGATGGCCATTTGCCAAACCCCTGGTCAGGCCGGGACCTCTTTGATCGTTCGCGGGTGCCTGCTCAGTGCTCGACCGCAAACGAAAACGCCCGGCCAAAGCCGGGCGTTGATGCTCGGGAGCAACCTTATTTATCGTCAGCTTGGCCCGGAACATTAGCGCTTTCGCCTGCCTGGCCAGTAGTGCCTTCGACCTCGGCCTTCATGCGCTTGAGGCCCATGTGGCGAACGTCGGTGCCCCGCACCAGATAGATCACCAGCTCCGAGATGTTGCGCGCGTGGTCGCCGATGCGCTCCAGCGAACGCAGCACCCAGATCACGCTGAGCACCCGCGATATCGAGCGTGGGTCCTCCATCATGTAGGTCACCAGCTCGCGCAGGGCGGTCTTGTATTCGCGGTCGATGGTCTTGTCGTACTGGGCCACCGAAAGCGCCAGGTCGGCGTCGAAGCGGGCGAAGGCATCCAGCGCGTCACGCACCATGTTGCGTACCTGATCACCGATGTGGCGCACCTCGACGTAACCGCGTGGCGACTCGCCTTCCTCGCACAGTTGGATGGCGCGGCGAGCGATCTTGGTCGACTCGTCGCCGATGCGCTCGAGGTCGATGACCGACTTGGAAATGCTGATGATCAGCCGCAGGTCGGAAGCGGCCGGCTGGCGACGCGCCAGAATGCGCAGGCATTCCTCGTCGATGTTGCGTTCCATCTGGTTGATCTGCTCGTCGACCTCGCGCACCTGCTGAGCCAGACCCGAGTCGGCTTCGATCAGTGCGGTGACCGCATCGTTGACCTGCTTCTCGACCAGGCCGCCCATGGCCAGGAGGTGACTGCGCACTTCCTCGAGCTCGGCGTTGAACTGCTGGGAAATGTGGTGCGTAAGACTTTCTTTGTTGATCATGCTGTCGCTCCGCGAAGTTGCTAGCTTCAAGCTGCAAGCTTCATGTGGTTCGTGTCGTTCCCTGGCTCCGCGCTAACCGCTTTATCTTGCAGCTTGCAGCTCAAAGCTTGCAGCTGCGCCAAAGGCGCTCTTAGCCGTAACGACCGGTGATGTAGTCTTCGGTCTGCTTCTTCGCCGGGTTGGTGAACAGAGTGTCGGTGTCACCGAATTCGACCAGTTTGCCCATGTACATGAACGCGGTGTAGTCCGATACGCGGGCCGCCTGTTGCATGTTGTGGGTGACGATGACGATGGTGAACTTGGATTTCAGTTCGTAGATCAGCTCCTCGACCTTCAGCGTCGAAATCGGGTCCAGGGCCGAGCAGGGTTCATCGAGCAACAACACTTCGGGCTCGACGGCAATGGTACGGGCGATCACCAGGCGCTGCTGCTGGCCGCCGGACAGACCCAGGGCCGACTCGTGCAGGCGATCCTTGACCTCATCCCACAGGGCCGCGCCCTTGAGCGCCCACTCCACCGCCTCATCCAGCACTCGCTTCTTGTTGATGCCCTGGATGCGCAAGCCGTACACCACGTTCTCGTAGATGGTCTTGGGGAACGGGTTGGGCTTCTGGAACACCATGCCGACCCGACGGCGCAGCTCGGCCACGTCCTCGCCCTTGCGGTAGATGTTGTTGCCATACAGGTTGATGGCGCCTTCCACGCGGCAACCATCGACCAGGTCGTTCATGCGGTTGAAGGTACGCAGCAGGGTCGACTTGCCACATCCCGACGGGCCGATGAACGCGGTCACACGTTGCTTGGGGATGTTCATCTGCACGTCGAACAACGCTTGCTTGTCGCCGTAGTACAAGGACAGGCCAGGTACTTCGATGGCCACGGCTTCCTCGGCCAGACGCAGGCCCTGCTTGTCGCGACCCAGGGCAGACATGTCGATGCCGCGGGTGTGGGAATCTTGCTGCATGGTCTTACTCCGTTTGTAGCTGCGAGCTTGAAGCTGCAAGCTGCAAGTTAGGGCAAAGCGGCAATCTGCTTGAAGCTTGCCGCTTGTGGCTTGAAGCTTCAATCAGCTGTCGAGGGCCTTGTACTTCTCGCGCAGGTGGTTACGGATCCACACCGCCGAGAGGTTGAGGGTAGCGATCACCAGTACCAGCAACAGCGCGGTGGCGTAGACCAATGGACGCGCGGCCTCGACGTTGGGGCTCTGGAAGCCGACATCGTAGATGTGGAAGCCCAGGTGCATGATCTTCTGGTCCAGGTGCAGGTACGGGTAGTTGCCATCGAGCGGCAACGACGGCGCCAGCTTCACCACGCCCACCAGCATCAGCGGCGCCACTTCACCCGCGGCGCGGGCCACGGCGAGGATCATGCCGGTCATCATCGCCGGACTGGCCATCGGCAGGACGACTTTCCACAAGGTCTCGGCCTTGGTTGCGCCCAGTGCCAGGGAGCCTTCCCGGAGCGTGCGCGGGATACGCGCCAGGCCTTCCTCGGTGGCCACGATCACCACCGGCACGGCCAGCAGCGCCAGGGTCAGCGATGCCCACAGCAGGCCCGGGGTGCCCAGGGTCGGCGCCGGGAGCGCCTCAGGGAAGAACAGCCGGTCGATCGAGCCGCCCAGTACGTAGACGAAAAAGCCCAGGCCGAACACGCCATAGACGATCGCCGGAACGCCCGCCAGGTTGTTCACCGCAATACGGATCAGGCGGGTCACCGTACCTTGCCTTGCGTACTCGCGCAGGTAGACCGCCGCCAGCACACCGAACGGCGTGACGATCACGGCCATGATCAGGGTCATCATCACGGTGCCGAAAATGGCCGGGAAGATCCCACCCTCGGTGTTGGCTTCACGGGGGTCGTCGCTGAGGAATTCCCAGACCTTGGCGAAGTAGGTACCCAACTTGGCGAACACCGTCATGCCGTTGGGCTGAATGGCGTGCACCACTTTGCTCAGATTGATCTCCACTTCGCGGCCATTGGCGTCACGGGCTACCAGGCTGTCGCGGGCGAAATCCTTATGCAGGCCGAGAAGGCGGTCTTCCACAGCCTGGTAGCGGCTGTTCAGCTCAGCGCGATCGGCGTCCATGTCGGCCTGGGCGGCAGCGTCCAGCTTGCCGTCCAGCTCCAGCTTGCGGGCATGCAGGCGCAAGCGCTCGAGGCCATGGTTGATGGCGCCGATGTCCTTTTTCTCCAGCCGCTGCAGTTGATCGTTGAGCTGGCTGGCACGCTTGAGACGGGCTTGCAGTTCAGTCCAGGCCGCGGTGCCTTCGGCGACCACCTTGCCGTTTTCCTTGACGCTGACCAGGTAGCCATAGAAATTGCCCCACTCGCGGCGCTCCAGGGCCATCAGCTCGACCGGGCGCTGCTCATCGACCAGCCAGTCGCCGACCACCCAGGTAAAGTCGCTGCCGTTGAGGTCGCGGTTGCCGACCTTGATCAGCTCGCGGGTCATGAACTCCGGGCCTTCGTCAGGCACAGGCAGCCCCGCGCCCTTGAGGCGGGCACGCGGGACTTCTTCCTTCTGCACCACTTCACCGATGATCACGTGGTCGCTCTGGCCCGGCACCTTGTAGGTGGCCTGGACCAGATCTGCAGGCCAGAAGTGCGCCAGGCCACGTACGGCGATCACGGCAAGCAGGCCCACGGTCATGATGACCGCCATGGCCACCGCGCCACCGCTGACCCAGACGCCTGGGGCGCCGCTCTTGAACCAGCCTCTGAGGGAAACCTTTTTCACGGATCGCTACCTTTCTATCAAAGCGACGAGTATTTCTTGCGCAGACGCTGGCGAATCAGCTCGGCCAAGGTGTTCATGACGAAGGTGAACATCAGCAGCACGAGGGCGGCGAGGAACAGCACACGGTAGTGGCTGCCGCCGACTTCAGACTCGGGCATTTCCACCGCCACGTTGGCGGCCAGGGTGCGCATGCCCTCGAACAGGTTCATTTCCATCACCGGGGTGTTGCCGGTGGCCATCAGCACGATCATGGTCTCGCCCACGGCGCGACCCATACCGATCATCAATGCCGAGAAGATACCTGGGCTGGCAGTGAGGATGACCACGCGGGTCAGCGTCTGCCAGGGTGTGGCACCCAGGGCCAGGGATCCCAAGGTCAGACTGCGTGGCACGCTGAACACGGCGTCTTCGGCGATGGAGTAGATGTTCGGGATGACCGCGAAGCCCATGGCGATACCGACCACCAAGGCGTTGCGCTGGTCGTAGGTGATGCCCAGGTCGTTGGTGATCCACAGGCGCATGTCGCCGCCGAAGAACCAGTTTTCCATGTGCGGGCTGAGGGTCAGTGCCAACCAACCCGTGAACAGGATCACCGGAATGAGGATCGCGGCCTCCCAGCCGTCCGGTACGCGCAGGCGGATCGACTCCGGCAGACGGCTCCAGACAAAGCCGGCCAGGAGGATGCCCAGCGGCAGCAGCACGAACAGGCTGAATACACCCGGCAGATGGCCTTCGAGGTACGGCGCCAGGAACAGGCCGGCGAAGAAGCCGAGGATCACCGTCGGCATCGCCTCCATCAGTTCGATCACCGGCTTGACCTTGCGGCGCATGCCCGGAGCCATGAAATAAGCGGTGTAGATAGCTGCAGCGATGGCCAGCGGGGCCGCCAGGATCATCGCGTAGAACGCTGCCTTGAGGGTACCGAAGGTCAGCGGCGACAGGCTCAGCTTGGGTTCGAAGTCGGTGTTCGAAGCGGTCGACTGCCAGACGTACTTGGGCTCGTCATAGTTCTCGTACCAGACCTTGCCCCACAGCGCGCTGAAGGAGATCTCCGGGTGCGGATTGCGCAGGCTCAGCGGCAGCAGCTTGCCGCCCTGCTCGATGACGATGCGGTTGGCGCGTGGCGACAACGCCAGCACGCCGGCGCCTTCGGCGACCGGCTCGACCAGTAGGGTACGATGCGCGGTGCTGTGGAACACGCCCAGCTCGCCAGCGCTGTCGAGTGCGACGAAGCCCTTGCGACGCTCTTCAGCGTCGATCTGCACGATCGGCGCCTTGCCCAACTGGAAGGTGCGGATCTGCTTGAAGCGCGATTCGCCATCCGGGTCGCGGGCCATGAACCACTGGGCCAATCCACCCTTGGAGTCACCCATGATCAACGAGATTCCGCCTACCAGCTGGCCAGTGGCAGTGATCTCGGTATCGGCGCTGTCGGCAAGCTTGTAACGGCCATTGAGGCTCTTGTCGCGCAAGCTGAACACGTCGGCAGTGGCGCGCCCGTTGATCACATACAACCAATGCTGGCGTGGATCGATGAAGATGTTCTTCACCGTCTCGGTCATCTGCGGCAGTTCGATGCGATTCTGCTCGGTGCTGACCTCGCCGGTCAGCATGTTCTCGCTGCTCGTCAGTTCCAGGACCTGCAACTGGGCACCGGTGGAACCAGCGAGCACCAGCGTCTCGCCATTGAGGTTGACGCTGACATGGTCGAGCGCCCGGCCCTGTGCGTCGAGGGCGAATGGTTGCTGGCCATACGGGTAGTCGATGTCCGGCGTGATGGTCTTCTTGTTGTCCGGGTAGGTGATCTTGTAGCTGTGGTGGAATACCAGCGCCTGGCCATTGCTCAGGCCCAGGACCACCAGCGAACTGCCCGGCTGGTCGGTGCCGATCGAATTGACCTGCGCCCCTGCTGGCAGCGGCAGATCGACGCGCTTGAGTTCGGCACCGCTCTTGGTATCGAAGAACAACGCCTGGCCCTTGTCCGAGATCCGCATGCCGACCAGATTCTGCTCTTCGAGCGAGATCAGCAGCGGCTTGCCTGCATCCTGCTTCAGCCAGGTCGGCTCGAGGGCCGCCTTGCGGGTCAGCTCAGCGCCCTGGAACAGCGGCAATACCACATAGGCCAGGTAGAAGAAGATCAGGGTGATCGCAGCCAGCACGGCCAGCCCGCCCACCAGGACATACCAGCGGGTCAGGCGATCCTTGAGGGCACGCATGCGGCGCTTGCGTTGCAGCTCAGGGGTGTTGAAATCGATCCGCTCGGGCGGTGAACTTTGGGTCATTGTTGAATTGGCCAGATCATTCATGCGCACACCCTAGCGGTCCCGTATGACAGAAACATGACAATGCAGTGACGCGACAAAGCCCGACGCGCAGGAAGCCTGGCCTCGGGCCGGAAAATACCGGGAGAAGGCTGGCAGTGCCGGCCTTCTCCTTCAATTACTTACTTCTTTGCAACGTTACCAGCGTGGGACAGGCCCAGGTCAGCCAGGGTCTTGTCGACCACCTTGGCCGGCAGCGGGATGTAGCCATCCTTCACCACCACCTGCTGACCAGCCTGGGACAGCACCAGCTTGACGAAC
Organism: Pseudomonas putida; assembly: GCF_004357765.1. Taxonomy (GTDB): domain Bacteria; phylum Pseudomonadota; class Gammaproteobacteria; order Pseudomonadales; family Pseudomonadaceae; genus Aquipseudomonas; species Aquipseudomonas putida_U. The sequence continues at coordinate 195,121 of NZ_SMTE01000003.1, forward strand.
TCGGCTTCCAGCGGGGCCAGAGGCTTGTTCGGCGCCTTGTTGACATAGACGTACAGGAAGCGCGACAGCGGGTAGGTCCCGTTCAGGGCGTTGGTTTCATTGTCTTCGACGAACTCGCCGCCCTCTTTCTTGGCCAGGGCCACGGTCTTGACGCTGGCGGTCTTGTAGCCGATGCCTGAGTAGCCGATGCCGTTCAGCGAGGAGCTGATCGACTGCACCACCGATGCCGAGCCAGGCTGCTCGTTGACGTTGGCCTTGAAGTCGCCTTTGCACAAGGCTTCTTCCTTGAAGTAGCCGTAGGTGCCCGATACCGAGTTACGACCGAACAACTGCACCGGCTTGTTGGCCAGGTCACCGGTCACGCCCAGGTCGCCCCAGGTCTTGACTTCGGCCTTGGCGCCGCACAGACGGGTCGAGGAGAAGATGGCATCGACCTGGGCCATGGTCAGACCCTTGATCGGGTTGTCCTTGTGCACGAACACGGCCAGGGCGTCGACAGCGACCGGAATGGCGGTCGGCTTGTAGCCGTACTTCTGCTCGAAGGCCTGCAGCTCGACGTCCTTCATCTTGCGGCTCATCGGGCCGAGGTTAGCGGTGCCTTCGGTCAGCGCGGGTGGCGCGGTGGAAGAGCCGGCCGCCTGGATCTGGATGTTTACGTTCGGATATTCCTTCTTGTAGGCCTCGGCCCACAAGGTCATCAGGTTCGCGAGCGTGTCGGAACCGACGCTGGAGAGGTTGCCCGATACACCGGTGGTCTTGGTGTAGGTCGGGATCGCAGGGTCGACGGCGGCTACCGCGTTGGCGGTCGCAACGCCCACGGCGGCAAAGGTGAGGGCCGCCATCAAACGCTTCAGTTTCATGCCTTGCTCCTAGCAGGAATATTGGGGTTGGATGGAACGGGGCCCAGTATCTGCAGGCCGCATGAATACGATATGTCGGCAATGTGACAATTGGATGAAAGGCCATCATCGGGAGACGAAGATGGCCTTGCAGGGCGGCGATCGCGTTCAGCGCGGCGTCCTCTGCGCTGAAACCGACCGATCAGCGCTTGTTGGCCAGCAGGTACAGCCCCACGAACAGACCAAGCACGCACAACCCAGCGACGTAGTACGCAGGCGCCATCGGGCTGAACTTGAGCAGCGCGGTCACCACCATCGGCGTCAGGCCGCCGAAGATCGCGTAGGCCACGTTGTAGGAGAACGACAGTCCGCTGAAGCGCACCACCGGCGGAAACGCCTTGACCATCACATAAGGCACCGCGCCGATCACACCCACGCACAGGCCGGTCACCGCGTACAGCGGGAACAACAGTTGGGGGTGGCTCGCCAGGCTGTGGTAGAACGCCCAGGATGTGGCCAGCAACGCCAGGCTACCGATGATGAACACCCGGCCGGCGCCGAACCGGTCGGCCAGACGGCCCGAGACGATGCAACCCACGCTGAGCAGTACGATCGCCAGGCTGTTGGCCTTGAGCGAGTCGGTCGGGCTGATGTGATAAACGCTCTGCAGCAGCGCCGGGGTCATGAGGATGACCACCACGATACCCGCCGACAGCATCCAGGTCAGCAGCATCGACAGGATGATCGCACCGCGGTGGTCACGCAGCACCGCACGCAGCGGCAGCTCTTCGGCCAGGGCCTTGCGCTGCTGCATCTCGGCGAACACCGGGGTCTCGTGCAGCCAGCGCCGCAGGTACACCGAGAACAGACCGAACACCCCGCCCAGCAGGAACGGGATTCGCCAGGCGTAGTCAGCGACCTCGTCGGCGCTATAGACGCTGTTGATCAGCGTGGCCACCAACGAACCGAGCAGGATGCCGGCGGTCAGCCCCGAGGTCAGCGTGCCACAGGCATAGCCAGTGTTGCGCGCCGGTACGTGCTCGGAAACGAACACCCAGGCCCCCGGCACCTCGCCACCGATCGCCGCCCCCTGGATGACGCGCATCAGCAACAGCAACAGCGGCGCCCACAAGCCAATCTGCGCGTAGGTCGGCAGCAGGCCCATGATCAGCGTCGGCAGCGCCATCATGAAGATGCTCAGGGTGAACATCTTCTTGCGCCCGAGCAGGTCGCCGAAATGCGCCATGATGATGCCGCCCAGCGGCCGCGCCAGGTAGCCGGCGGCGAAGATGCCGAAGGTCTGCATCAGGCGCAGCCATTCGGGCATGTCGGCGGGGAAGAACAATTTGCCGACCACCGTGGCGAAGAACACGAAGATGATGAAGTCGTAGAATTCCAGTGCACCGCCCAAGGCAGACAAAGAAAGGGTCTTGTAGTCACTGCGGGTCAGTGGCCGCGACGGCTGGTCGATACTGCTGGGCACGGAAGTCATGCTGTTGTTCTCTTTGTAGGTCATGCAGGCCGCTTGGCGTGCGGCTTCTGAATTGCGGAGAGCGGCGAAGATAGCAAATAGCCGATATCTGACGATAGCGGTACAAAATCCCTACAGATATTCATTAATGTACGGTCGTCGCTGGCGGTTGGCCTCTATATACTGCCCAATCGTAGGAAAAGGTTGCTCTAGATATGGGATGTTGTGCGAAAACGCCGGTCTCTATCGTCAGGCGGTTTCGCAGAGTTTCCCCACGTCACGGGTCAGAGGCCCCATCGCATGATTGAGCTCGAACAAGAAGATCCTATCCCGCAGGGTGACCTGGCCTTGCAGATCACCGCGCTGCCCCGTGAAACCAACGGGTTCGGCGATATCTTTGGCGGCTGGCTGGTGGCCCAGATGGACCTCGCCGGCACCGCCATGGCCAGCCGTGTCGCCGGTGGCCGGGTGGCCACGGTCGCTATCGACCGCATGACCTTCCTGGTGCCGGTCGCCGTGGGCGCGCAGTTGTCGTTCTATACCCAGACCCTGGATGTCGGCCGTAGCTCGATCAAGATGATGGTCGAGGTATGGAGCGACGATCCGCTATCCAGCGAATGGCGCAAGGTCACCGAGGCGGTCTTCGTGTTCGTCGCCATCGATGGCAGTGGCCGTACCCGTTCGGTGCCTCGCCGCTGAGCCTGCCCGGCGGTAAACTCATTGACGGAGAGCGGGTCCAAGGCCCACAGCAATCAATGAGACCATTGCAATGGCTACCTTTCAGGTCATAACCGAGCAACACGGCGAACTCAACTGCTGGCGTATCAGCAGCGAATGCGTCGACCTCCTGATCGCCCAACAGGGTGCCCAGATCCTCAGCTACCAGCGCATCGGCGAACCGCCGTTGCTGTGGCTGAGCGATCAGGCCATCTTCCGCCAGGGCAAGTCGGTGCGTGCGGGTGTGCCGGTGTGCTGGCCGTGGTTCGGCAATCTGCAGCGCAATCCGGCAAGCGTCCAAGCCATGTACCAGGGCGAACAGGCGCCAGCCCATGGTCTGGCGCGCACCCGCGACTGGCAGTTGCTGAGCATCGAGGAAGCGGGTGCCACGCTGCGCATCGAGTTCGAGCTGCCCGACGCTCAAGGCGCACTGCCGGGATGGCCTAACAGTGTCGAATTGAAGCTGCTGATGGTAGTAGGCGACGACCTCGAACTGACCCTGACCAGCCGCAACCTGGGTGATGCCCCGGTCACCATCAGCCAGGCGCTGCACAGCTATTTTGCGGTGAGCGATGTTCGCCAGGCACATGTCGAAGGTGTCGAGGGGCTTGGCTATATCGAGACCCTGGCCGAATGGGAGTTGCGCCGACAGCAGGGCCCGCTGGAGTTCGCTGGAGAGACCGACCGCATCTATCTGGCCACGCCTGCGACGTTGAGCATCGTCGACCCGCAATGGGGCCGGCGTATCAACCTGACTGCTTCGGGTTCGCGCTCGGCGGTGATCTGGAACCCGTGGACCGAGCGGGCCCGGGAGCTGGCGGACATGGCCGACGATGGCTGGCAGCGGATGCTGTGCATCGAGACGGCCAATGTCTGGGACGATGTGGTGACGATCGCGCCGGGAGCGAGCAGTGCCCTGGCGGTCAGGGTTGCGAGCGAAAGGATCTGAATCTTGTGCTGGTTTACCCGCGAAGAGGCCAGTGATGACAACAGAATCTTCAGAGATCAGCCTCTTCCACCACCCTCACCTGCCCGGCATCCAGCGCATACGCTGCGTCGGCCAGGTCATTGCTGACCTTCTCCACCTTCAAGGTGCCACTGACCCACAGCGGTGTGTAGATGTCGTCGATCTTCAGGCCCTTCGGATAGCGCACCAGCACCAACTGGTTCGGTGGTGGCGGCGGCACGTGGATGCAGGCGCCCGGATATGGCACCAGGAAGAACAGGGTGCTATTGCCCTTGGCGTCGCTTTCCAGCGGCACCGGATAACCGCCGAGGCGAATGTCCTTGCCGTTCATGGCCGCAACGGTCTTGGTCGAATACATCACCGCCGGCAGACCCTTGCTCTGTTTCAAGCCACCCTTGGTCGTGAAGGTGCCCTGTGCCTCGGGGGAGTTGTGGTCGATTTCGGGCATTTGCTCCAAGGCTTTCTGGTCCGACTTGGGCATCAACTCCAACCAGTCGGTTTCGGGCAGCTCGGCATGGGCCAGGGCACTGGCAAGGAGCAGGGGAAAAATGAAAAACGCACGCATGGCAATGCTCGGCAACTCGGAATGAATTGCCGGGCATTCTAACCAGTAATCAGCGTTTCTTGATGAATCCGTAGATCACCAGCAGGATCACCGCACCCACCAGAGCCCCCAGGAACCCAGCAGCCTGACCAGCCTGGTAGATACCCAGAGCCTGGCCGCCGTAGGTGGCGAGCAGGGAGCCGGCGATGCCCAGCAGAATGGTCATGATCCAGCCCATGCTGTCGTCGCCCGGTTTGATGAAGCGGGCCAGCAGGCCGACGATGAGGCCGATGAAGATGGTTCCGATGATACCCATGTGCAGTCCCTCTGCAGTGGAAGATGGAACAAGCCAAAGCCTAGTCAGCGCTTTGGCTTGTTGCCATTTCAGAGGGCAAACGGCGGGTAGAAGTTCGATCAGTTGGCGATCAGGGCTTCAACTTCGGCGATCTTGCTGCGGAGCGTAGGCATATCCTTGCACCGCAGGGTGGCATGGCCGACCTTGCGGCCAGTCTTGAACGCCTTGCCGTAGTGGTGCAGGTGGCAATCGTCGATGGCCACGACCTTGTCCACGGCCGGGACTTCGCCGATGAAGTTGAGCATGGCACTCTCGCCGACCTTGGCGGTCGAGCCCAGCGGCAGACCTGCCACCGCACGCAGGTGGTTCTCGAACTGGCTGCACTCGGCGCCCTCGATGGTCCAGTGCCCGGAGTTATGCACGCGCGGTGCGATCTCGTTGGCCTTCAGGCCGCCATCGACTTCGAAGAACTCGAACGCCATCACGCCAACATAGTCCAGCTGCTTGAGCACACGGCCGACGTAGTCTTCGGCCAGGGCCTGCAGCGGATGCGCGTCGCTGGCTACCGACAGGCGCAGGATGCCGCTTTCGTGGGTGTTGTGCACCAGTGGGTAGAAGCGTGTCTCGCCATCACGAGCGCGCACCGCCACCAGCGATACTTCACCGGTGAACGGTACGAAACCTTCCAGCAGGCAGGGCACGCTGCCCAGCTCGGCGAAGGTGTCGACCACGTCCTCGGGGGTGCGCAGGACCTTCTGGCCCTTGCCGTCGTAGCCCAGGGTACGGGTCTTGAGCACCGCCGGCAGACCGATGCTGGCCACTGCCGCGTCCAAGTCCGCCTGGGACAGGATGTCGGCGAAGGCCGGGGTCGGAATCCCCAGGTCGCGGAACATGCTCTTTTCGAAGAGGCGATCGCGGGCGATGCGCAGGGCCTCCGCGCTGGGATACACCGGCACGAACTGCGAGAGGAAGGCAACGGTCTCGGCCGGGACGCTTTCGAACTCGAAGGTCACCAGGTCGACTTCGTCGGCCAACTGGCGCAGGTGGTCCTGGTCGCCGTAGTCGGCCCGCAGGTGCTCGCCCAGAGGCGCGGCGCAGGCATCCGGCGCCGGATCGAGGAAGGCGAAGTTCATGCCCAGCGGGGTGCCCGCCAGAGCCAGCATGCGGCCCAGTTGGCCGCCACCGATTACACCGATCTTCATGGTCGTCAGCCTCAGGCCTGGCGTGGATCAGGATTGTCCAGCACGGTGTCGGTCTGCTCCGTGCGGAACTGCTTGAGCGCGGCGTGGAACTGCGGGTGCTTGGCGCCCAGGATGCTGGCCGACAGCAGTGCGGCGTTGACCGCGCCGGCACGGCCGATGGCCAAGGTCGCAACCGGCACGCCGGCGGGCATCTGCACGATCGACAGCAGCGAATCGACGCCCGACAGCATCGACGACTGCACCGGCACGCCCAGCACCGGCAGATGGGTCTTGGCGGCGCACATGCCCGGCAGGTGGGCTGCGCCACCGGCACCGGCGATGATCACCTCGATGCCACGACCCTCGGCCTCCTCGGCATACTGGAACAGCAGATCCGGGGTACGGTGGGCGGAAACCACCTTCACCTCGTAGGGAATGCCGAGTTTTTCCAGCATATCGGCGGTGTGGCTAAGGGTGGACCAATCGGACTTGGAGCCCATGATCACGCCAACCAGTGCACTCATCGTCGAGCCTCTTCGCTTGTGCGCCCGCGGGCGCGTCAAAAAACAACAAGCCACGCGGGACGACCGGCGTGGCTTGTTTGCTGATCAGGACCGGACGCATCCGGTCGAAAGGCCGCGCAGTATACCGTAAGGCGGTGCGTTTAAGGCACCCCGGCGACCAACTGTCGCCCCTTATTTTTCGGGGCTTTGACTGACTTTTGGGTCAACCGTCGTCGCGCCCTCGAGCTTGCGCCACAACAGCCGTACGTTGGCCTTGCGTACCAGGGCGCAGCGGTACAGGCGGATTTCCAGCGGCACGTGCCATTGGCTGCCGCCACAGATCACCAACTCGCCGCGCTCCAGCTCGCCGCGCATGGACAAGCGCGGCACCCAAGCGATGCCCATGCCCTCCAGTGCCATGCTCTTGAGACTGTCGGCCATGGCGGTTTCGTACACCGTGGTGTAGCGCAGGTTGCGCTGACGCAGCAGCAGGCTCACCGATCGACCGAGGAAGGCCCCGGCACTGTAGGCCAGCAACGGCACGCTGGCCTCGCTCTCAAGGTCGAACATCGGCTTGCCATCGCTGTCCACGGCGCATACCGGGAGCATCTCGGTGGTGCCCATGTGCAACGACGGAAAGATCTCGGCGTCCATCTGCAGGGCCGCGTCGGGGTCGTAGAACGCCAGCATCAAGTCACAGCCCCCCTCGCGCAATGCGTGCACGGCATCCCCTACGTTAGTCGCAACCAGGCGGGTGGCGATGTTCAGGCCATCGTTGCGCAACTGGGCCACCCAACGCGGGAAAAACCCCGAAGCCAGGGAGTGCGCGGCGGCCACTTGGATCACCTCGCCCTGCCCGCCCTCAAGGTGATGCAAATGGCGGAGAACTTCGCTCAACTGGTCGACAACTGTACGCGCCGTCACGAGAAACAGTTGACCTGCCTCAGTCAGTTCGATCGGCGTGCGCGCGCGGTTCACCAACTGCAGGCCGAGAGCCGCCTCAAGGCTGCGAATACGCCGGCTGAAGGCGGGTTGGGTGACGAAACGGCGCTCAGCGGCCTGGGAAAAACTGCGCGTGGCGGCGAGGGCGCTGAAATCTTCGAGCCACTTGCTTTCGAGGTTCATGAAGCGGGTCTCCCGGCATGCACCAAAATGGGACACGCTCGAATATCAATTGACGTCACATCGATCATTATGCCGTTTATGCATAGGTTAGCGTGCAACAGCATTGGCCGCAAAATCCTGAAAAGGCCTAGGATTGGCGCCATTCCGGCATGTGCCGGGTCAAAATCGAGATGATATCCATCATGTCCTCCGCTGCATCGTTCCGCGTCGAAAAAGATCTCCTTGGTACCCTTGAAGTTCCTGCCGATGCCTACTACGGCATCCAGACCCTGCGCGCTGCCAACAACTTCCATCTCTCCGGTGTCCCGCTGTCGCACTACCCCAAGCTGGTCGTGGCCCTGGCCATGGTCAAGCAGGCCGCTGCCGACGCCAACCGTGAGCTGGGTCACCTGAGCGATGCCAAGCACGCCGCCATCAGCGAAGCCTGCGCTCGTCTGATCAAGGGTGACTTCCACGATCAGTTCGTGGTGGACATGATCCAGGGCGGTGCTGGTACTTCTACCAACATGAACGCCAACGAAGTCATTGCCAACGTCGCGCTGGAGGTCATGGGCCACCAGAAGGGTGAGTACCAGTACCTGCACCCGAACAACGACGTGAACATGGCGCAGTCGACCAACGATGCTTATCCGACCGCTATTCGCCTGGGCCTGCTGCTCGGCCATGACGCCCTGCTGGCCAGCCTCGACAGCCTGATCCAAGCCTTCGCCGCCAAGGGCAAGGAATTCGACCACGTCCTGAAGATGGGCCGTACCCAGCTGCAAGACGCCGTGCCGATGACCCTGGGGCAAGAATTCCGCGCCTTCGCCACCACCATGACCGAAGACCTGCAGCGCCTGCGCTCGCTGGCTCCGGAACTGCTGACCGAAATCAACCTGGGCGGCACCGCCATCGGCACCGGGATCAACGCCGACCCGGGCTATCAGGCCCTGGCCGTACAACGCCTGGCCACCATCAGCGGCCAGCCGCTGGTACCGGCCGCCGACCTGATCGAAGCCACGTCCGACATGGGTGCCTTCGTGCTGTTCTCCGGCATGCTCAAGCGCACCGCGGTCAAGCTGTCGAAGATCTGCAACGACCTGCGCCTGCTGTCCAGCGGCCCACGCACCGGCATCAACGAGATCAACCTGCCAGCACGCCAGCCGGGCAGCTCGATCATGCCAGGCAAGGTCAACCCGGTGATTCCGGAGGCCGTCAACCAGGTGGCTTTCGCCATCATGGGCAACGACCTGGCCCTGACCGTCGCTGCCGAAGGCGGCCAGCTGCAGCTGAACGTGATGGAGCCGCTCATCGCCTACAAGATCTTCGACTCGATCCGCCTGCTCCAGCGCGCCATGGACATGCTGCGCGAGCACTGCATCGTCGGCATCACCGCCAACGAACAGCGCTGCCGTGAACTGGTCGAACACTCGATCGGCCTGGTCACTGCCCTGAACCCGTACATCGGCTACGAAAACGCCACCCGTATCGCCCGCGTCGCTCTGGAAACAGGCCGTGGCGTGCTGGAACTGGTGCGCGAAGAAGGCCTGCTGGACGAAGCGATGCTCAACGACATCCTGCGTCCGGAAAACATGATCGCTCCACGTCTGGTTCCGTTGAAGGCGTAACCCAGACCGCTGCAACCGTCTCACCAGGTCGAGGGACTAGACACCTCTCAACCTTTCCAAGGCCCGCGCCGAAGCGCCGGGCCTTTTTTTTGCCTGACAAACCAGCACGAGCTGCGCCCCGCAGCTATCGGCACACAACTTGCTCCATAATGTTCCCAGCCCAACGGGACGATCGAGCATGCTGCACAGCCACCTGACCACCCTCAACGCGGTTTCATTGATTCTCAACGTATTCCGCGAGGAAGGCTGCGAGGCTTCGACGCTGCTCGCCGGCAGCGGCATAGGCCCAGCGGACCTCGACCATGCCGATGCGCGGATCACTACCCAGCAGGAACTGCAGGTCTGCGCCAACGCCGTGGCCCGGCGTGAGGACATTGGCCTGGAACTGGGCCGGCGCATGCACGTGTCCTGCTATGGCATGCTCGGTTACGCGCTGCTCTCCAGTGCCACTTTGGGTGACGCCCTGCGCCTGGCATTGCGCTACCCGGCACTGCTGGGAACAGTCTTCCGCTTGCGCCTGGTCGAAGAAGGCCAGCGGGTCTGGCTGAGCGCCAGCGACTCGCACGAAGCCCCGGCGCTGGCCGCCTTCAACGCCGAGTTCTGCCTGGTCTCGCTCAAGGTCATCTGCGACGACCTGCTGGGCCGCACCCTGCCGTTGCTCGGCGCACGCTTCGAGCACTCGCGGCCCGCCTACCACGCGCTGTACCCAGAAACCTTCCAGTGCCCGCTGCGCTTCGCCGCCGAAGACAATGCCTTCGCCTTCGAGCGACGCTGGCTGGACATGCCACTGCCGCTGGCCGACCCCATCACCCACCAGGCCATGAGCGAACGCTGCCGGCGCCTGAATCTGGAGTTCACAGGGCGGCAGGCGTGGCTGGAGCGAATTCGTCAATTGTTGCTGCAACAGCTGGATTCAGCCCCGGGTCTCGAAGGGCTGGCACGGCAGATGAACTGCTCGTCGCGCACCTTGCGAAGGCATCTACAGGCGCTGGGCAGCAGTTATCAACAGCTGCTCGATGAACTGCGCTTCGAGCGGGCCAAGCAATTGCTGGCCGATGAACAGATGCCGATCTACCGGATCGCCGAGACGCTGGGATTCAGCGAGACGGCCAGTTTTCGGCATGCGTTTCAGCGTTGGAGTGGTGTCGCACCGAGTCATTTTCGAGGCTGATCAGTACTGGCCCGCGAAGAGGCCGGTACTGTCCGGCCACCGATCTTGGCCACATCGATCCCCTTTTGGCCGTTCGCGTCGTTCTCCGTCCCCACCCCACCCGTGAAAATGGCCCTACGCCAGTCCCACCGGAGAACAACAAAATGCTGACGATCTATTCCGATGATCATCGCCTGCACCACGGTCGCTGTGAGCTGATCGACGGCAAGCTGATGCCCTGTTTCGAGATGCCGTCGCGCGCCGACCATGTGCTCGAGCGGGTCAAGAAGCGCGACCTTGGCCCGGTTCAAGGCCCGACCGACTTCGGTCGCGCGCCGCTGCAGCGCATCCACAGCGCTGACTACCTGGACTTCTTCGAAGGCGCCTGGGCGCGTTGGGCTGCCATGGGCCAGGAAGGCGACCTGCTGCCCTTCACCTGGCCGGCGCGCACCCTGCGCCAGGTCAAACCGACCGGCCTGCACGGCGAGCTGGGCTACTACAGCTTCGATGCCGGTGCTCCGATCACCGCCGGCACCTGGCAGGCCGCCTACAGCGCCGCGCAAGTCGCCCTCACCGCCCAGGCCGCGATCCAGCAAGGCGCCCACTCGGCCTTCGCGCTATGCCGACCACCAGGGCATCACGCCGCCGCCGAGGTCATGGGCGGTTACTGCTACCTGAACAACGCCGCCATCGCCGCCCAGGCCTTCCTCGACCAGGGTCGGGCAAAGGTCGCCATCCTCGATGTCGACTACCACCACGGCAACGGCACCCAGGATATCTTCTACCGCCGCAACGACGTGTTCTTCGCCTCCATCCACGGCGATCCCCAGGCAGAATTCCCGTTCTTCCTCGGCTACGCCGATGAAACCGGCGAAGGCGCGGGCGAAGGCTGCAACGTCAACTATCCACTGCCCGCCGGTAGCGACTGGCACGCCTGGAGCGCCGCCCTGGAGGACGCCTGCCAACGCATCGCCGACTACGATGCCGAGGTGCTGGTGATCTCGCTGGGCGTGGACACCTTCAAGGACGACCCGATTTCGCAGTTCAAGCTGGACAGCCCTGACTACCTGGAGATGGGCAAGCGCATCGGCCAGCTCGGCAAGCCGACCCTGTTCGTGATGGAAGGCGGCTACGCTGTCGAGGAAATCGGCATCAATGCAGTCAATGTGCTGGAAGGTTTCCAACTCGCCCAACCAGGAGCCCGGTAATGGTCCGACTCAAGCGCCTGCTCGCCCCGCTCATCGCCACTGCCCTGGTCGCAGGCGCCCTGCCTGCCCAGGCCGAACAGCGTACCTTGCGGGTCTATAACTGGTTCGACTACATCACCCCGCAGACCCTGACCGGCTTCCAGGCCGACAGCGGGGTGAAGCTGATCTACGACATTTTCGACACCAATGAGGCGCTCGAAGCCAAGTTGCTGACCGGCAATTCCGGCTATGACGTGGTGGTGCCGTCCAACGTCTTCCTCGCCAAGCAGATCGAGGCCGGGGTGTTCCAGCCACTGGACCGCAGCAAGCTGCCTAACTGGCAGCACCTGGATCCGGCCCTGATGAAGCTGATCGAGGCCAACGACCCCGGCAACAAGTTCGCCGTGCCCTACATGTATGGCACCGTGCTGATAGGCTTCAACCCAGACAAGGTCAAGGCGGCACTGGGTGACCAAGCGCCGGTGGACAGCTGGGATCTGATCTTCAAGGAAGAGAACATCGCCAAGCTCAAGCAATGCGGTGTGGCGCTGCTCGACTCGCCATCGGAGATCCTGCCGCTGGCCTTGCAGTACCTGGGCCTGCCGCCGAACAGCGACAAGCCGGCTGACTACAAGAAGGCCGAGCAGTTGATGCTCAAGATCCGCCCCTACATCACCTACTTCCATTCCTCGAAGTACATGGCCGACATCGCCAACGGCGACATCTGCGTGGCAGTGGGCTACAGCGGCAGCTTCTCGCAGGCCGCCAACCGCGCACGGGATGCCAAGAATGGCGTGGTGGTGGACATGCGTCTGCCCAAGGAAGGTGCACCGATCTGGTTCGACATGTTGGCGATCCCGAAGAACGCCGCCAACCCCGAGGATGCCCATGCATTCATCAACTATCTGCTGCGACCGGAGGTGATCGCGCCGATCAGCGACTTCGTCGGTTACCCCAACCCGAACAAGGACGCCACTGACAAGGTCAGCCCGGCGATTCGCAGCAACCCGAACCTGTACCCGACAGCAGAGGCGATGACCAAGCTGTATACCCTCAAGCCGTTACCGCGTGACGCGGAGCGGGCACGCACGCGAGCCTGGACGCGGATCAAGTCCGGAACCTGAGTCGCGCCCTTCGCGGCGGTTCGGCGCCCCGACTTGTCCCGCGAATGGGGCGACGCGGTGGATGGCACCGGCTTCGCCGGTGTTCGCGGGACAAGCCCGCTCCCACAGATCTCCGCTAAATCAATGAGTTATGTTTTGTTCTATGAGAGCGGGTTTGTCGGGGCGCCGAACCGCCGGGAAGCGCCCCTCATCGCCGCCAAGCCTTGCGCAAGCGCATCAACGCCTCGGCGATCTCCCCTTCAGGCACCGCTGCAAACCCCAGCACCAATCCAGCACGCTTATCCACAGGCACCTCGCTGTCCGGCAACCAGTACCCACTCAATGGCGAAATCTCGACGCCCACCTCCGCTGCCCTGGCCAGCAGTTCCTGCTCTCGCGCAAGGTTATCCACATCCACCTTCACATGCAGTCCGGCCGCTACCTCCGGCATGGGTCCCAACCCTGCGACATCCTCCGGCCAACCCGCTTTGAGCACGTTGCGCCGGCTCAACGCCGCCTTGCGCATACGACGGATATGCCGCTGGAAGTGCCCCTGGGCCATGAACTCGGCCATCACGCACTGGCTGCCGACCTCCGAATGTCGCACCGCCAGTGCCCTGCCCTGGCTGAACGCCTCCACCAGCCGCGGCGGCAGCACCAGGTAGCCCAGGCGCAGCGCCGGAAAGGCGATCTTGCCGAAGGTACCGACGTACAACACCCGCCCTCCCCGGTCCAACGCCGCCAGGGGTGACAGCGGCGCACCGCTATAGCGGTACTCGCCATCGTAGTCGTCCTCGATGATCCAGCCATCGCCGCGCTCGGCCCAGGCCAGCAACTCCAGGCGCCGCGCCAGGCTCATGGTCACCCCGGTAGGGTATTGGTGCGCCGGCGTGACATAGGCCAGCCGACAGTCGGCCACCTGCGCCAGGCGGCTGCAATCCATGCCGTCGTGGTCTACCGCTACGCCCACCACCTTGGCCCCGGCCACCGCGAAGGCGTGGCCGGCGGCTCGGTAACCTGGGTTTTCCACAGCCACCGCGTCACCAGGCTGCAACAGCAACTGTGCACAAAGACTGATTGCCTGCTGCGCGCCACTGGTGATCACAATTTGTTCAGCCACGCACGACAAGCCTCGCGAACGACGCAAGTAAGCGGCGATCAGTTCACGCAATACTGCCTCACCCGCCGGATCGCCGTAACCGAGTTGCGCAGGATCGGGATCGCGCCAGAAACCCGCCTGCAGCTTGGCCCAAACGTCGAACGGGAACAAATCGAACGCGGGAATTCCGACACGAAAAGCGCGTGGGGCCCCGCTTTTTGGAGGCGCCAAATGGTGTTTTTTCAGCCGCAGCAGCGGCTCGCTAGTACGCGCGCCGCTGGACAAATCACCAGTATTCTCTTGCTCAAATGTGGATAAACCTGTTGATAACCCCAGGGATAACCCTGTGGACAGTTGTGTGGATAGTTTTGTCACGTAGGTGCCATCCCCGACCCGGCTTTCAATGTAACCCTCGGCATACAACTGGTCGTAGGCGCGTACCACGCTGTTGCGCGATAACGCCAGCATGCTCGCCAGATCACGGGTGGCCGGCAGCCGCGTGCCGCTGCTCAAGCGCCCATCCAGCACTCGCGTGCGCAAAGCCTGATACAGCTGCTGGCTGAGACCGCGTCGGCGGTCGAGGACGATCCCCGCAGGGTCGAATGGCAATACGAGGGGGCGCTCGCTCATGGAATTGGACCTATCAAAACAGTCAGCAATGGCTCTTAACCTAGACCAATAGCCTGCCTACGATGACGCTATTCGACAAGGAACTGCGCATGTACAACAGCAAACCCCATCAGGAGCACGACCTCGACCGGTTGCACCAGCACATGCAGGGCACCCGCCTGGCCATGCTGGTCAGCCACGGCGAACACGGCCTGCTGGCCACGCACTTGCCCGTGTTGGTGGACACCCACGAGGGCGAGTTCGGGACCGTCTACGCCCACCTGGCCAGGGCCAATCGCCAATGGCAGGACCTCGAGCGAGGCGCCGAAGCGCTGCTGGTGTTCCCAGGCGCCGACGCCTATGTCAGTCCCAGTTACTACCCAAGCAAGGCCGACAATCCCAAGGTAGTACCCACCTGGAACTATCTGGCGGTACACGCCTATGGCTCAGCGGAAGTTATCCACAGCCCGGAGTCGCTGCTGGAGATCGTCAGCCGCTTGACCGATCGCCATGAACGGGCTCGCCAGACGCCGTGGAAGGTTTCCGACGCGCCCCGCGACTACCTGGACGGCATGCTTCGCGCCATCGTCGGCATTCGCCTGCCGATAGCCCGCTTGCAAGGGGCGCGCAAACTCAGCCAGAACCGCTCGGCCGAGGACATCGCTGGCGTGCGCGAAGGGCTGGAGGCCAGCTCCGATCACCTGGATAACCAACTTGCGGCGCAAATGCGCCAACTCTGAAGGAAAAGCCCATGCCCAGCGTTACCCTGCGCCCCGTCTCCGCCCAAGACCACGCCGCCTGGTTCGGCCTTTGGCAGGACTACCTGCGTTTCTACGAAACCGAACTGGCCGATGAGGTCAGCGCCAGCACTTGGCAACGCCTGCTGGACCCGAACGAGCCCACCCATTCGGCCTTGGCCTGGGTGGATGGCAAGGCGGTCGGCATGGTCAACTGGATCTATCATCGTTCCAACTGGAGCATCGAGAACGCCTGCTACCTGCAGGACTTGTACGTGGACAGCAGCCAACGCGGCCTGGGCATCGGTCGCCAGCTGATCGAGCATGTCTACGCCACGTCCAAGGCAGCCGGGTGCATCAAGGTGCACTGGCTGACCCACGAAACCAACGCCACCGCCATCAGCCTGTACCAGCAGGTTGCCGAGCGCCCTGGCTTCATCCAATTCCGCAAAGGGTTGTAGGCAGATCATGACTGACGCATTGCACTGGAAGCCCGCCACGCCACCACTGGCGGAAACCCTCGAAGGCCGTTTCATACGCCTGGAAAAACTCGACCCTACAGGCCATGGCGATGACCTCTGGCAGGTACTTCAGGGCCCAGGTAGCGACCCGCGCCTGTGGGACTACCTGCCTTACGGCCCGTTTGCCGAGCGCAGTACGTTCGACCGTTGGCTGGAAGGTAACGCCGCCAGCCGCGATCCGCTGTTCTACACCGTCATCGATCGCGGCAACGGCCAGGCCCAGGGCATCCTCAGCCTGTTGTCGATCGTGCCTGAGCATGGTCGCATCGAAATCGGCCATATCGCCTTCGGCGCCATCATGCAGCGCACCCCCAAGGGCACTGAAGCCATCTACCTCCTCGGCAAGCTGGGCTTCGCACTGGGCAACCGGCGCCTGGAATGGAAGTGCAACAACGACAACGCCCGCTCCAAGCGCGCGGCCGAGCGCTTCGGCTTCGTCTACGAAGGGGTGTTTCGCAAGCACATGGTGGTCAAGGACCATAACCGCGATACGGCGTGGTACTCGATTACCGATGAGGAGTGGCCACAGGTGGCGGCGGGGTTCGAGCGGTGGTTGAGTGAGGAGAACCAGCGGCCTGGGGGGCAAGTGGAGACGCTGGAGACATGCCGCCAGGGTTGAGTGGCCAGTTAATCCACCACAAAAAAAGGGGAGCATCCGCTCCCCCGAGGTAAACCGCTTGTAGATGAGGGCTTCGATCAGCCCTCGATCTCGATCAGGATCTCACCCGGCGTCACGCGATCGCCCTTGGCCACGTGGATGGCCACGACCTTGCCGGCGATGGCCGCCTGGACTTCGGTCTCCATCTTCATGGCTTCGGTGATCAGTACAGCCTGACCGGCCTTGACCATGTCGCCTTCCTTGACCAGCACATCGACGATGTTGCCTGGCATGGTGGTGCTGACGTGGCCTGGGGCGCTGGCCTGCTTACGCTTGCTGCCGCCACCGCCGACGAACTCGTTGAGCGGCTCGAACACCACTTCTTCCGGCATGCCGTCGATCGACAGGTAGAAGTGACGCTTGCCTTCGGCTTTCACACCCACGCCGGTGATATCGACGCGGTAGGTTTCGCCGTGCACGTCGATGACGAACTCGGTCGGTACGCCTTCGCCGCCTGGGGCGGCAACAGCGCCGGCTTCCGGGATCGGCAGCAGGGCTTCGGGGGTCAGGGTGCCGGCCTCACGCTCTTCGAGGAACTTGCGCCCGATGTCCGGGAACATCGCGAAGGTCAACACGTCTTCTTCGCAACGGGCCAGGGCACCGATGTCAGCACGCAGCTTGGTCATCTCCGGCTTGAGCAGGTCGGCTGGACGCACGTCGATCACATCTTCGCTGCCGATCGCCTGACGGCGCAGTTGCTCGTTGACCACGCCTGGAGCCTTGCCGTAACCGCCTTGCAGGTACAGCTTCACCTCGTTGGTGATGGTCTTGTAGCGCTCGCCGGCCAGCACGTTGAAGAACGCCTGGGTACCGACGATCTGCGAAGTCGGGGTCACCAGCGGCGGGAAGCCGAGGTCTTCACGCACCCGCGGGATCTCCGCCAGCACTTCGTTCATGCGGTTGAGGGCACCTTGCTCCTTGAGCTGGTTGGCCAGGTTGGAAATCATCCCGCCCGGCACCTGGTTGACCTGCACGCGGGTATCCACGGCGGTGAACTCGCTCTCGAACTGGTGGTATTTCTTGCGCACGGCGTAGAAGTACAGACCGATTTCCTGCAGCAGTTCCAGGTCCAGGCCGGTGTCGAACTCGCTGCCCTTGAGCGCTGCGACCATCGACTCGGTGCCCGGATGGCTGGTGCCCCAGGCAAAGCTGGAGATCGCGGTGTCGATATGATCGGCGCCGTTTTCCACAGCCTTGAGCTGGCACATCGCGGCCAGGCCGGCGGTGTCGTGGGAGTGGATGAACACCGGCAGCGATTGCTCGGCCTTCAGCGCCTTGACCAGCTCACCGGTGGCATACGGGGTGAGCAGGCCGGCCATGTCCTTGATCGCCACCGAATCGCAACCCATGGCTTCCATCTGCTTGGCCTGGTTGACGAAGGCTTCGATGGTGTGGACCGGGCTGGTGGTGTAGGCGATGGTGCCCTGGGCGTGCTTGCCGGCGGCCTTCACCGCCTCGATGGCCACGCGCAGGTTACGCACATCGTTCATGGCATCGAAGATGCGGAACACGTCGATGCCGTTGACCGCAGCCTTGGCGACGAACGCCTTGACCACGTCGTCGCTGTAGTGGCGGTAGCCCAGCAGGTTCTGGCCGCGCAGGAGCATCTGCAGGCGGGTGTTGGGCAGTGCCGCGCGCAGCTTGCGCAGGCGCTCCCACGGGTCTTCCTTGAGGAAGCGCACACAGGCATCGAAGGTCGCGCCACCCCAGACTTCCAGCGACCAGTAGCCGACCTTGTCGAGCTTGTCGCAGATCGGCAGCATGTCTTCGGTGCGCATGCGGGTAGCCAGCAGGGACTGGTGGGCGTCGCGCAGGATCGTGTCGGTTACGTGAATTTTCTTGGACATTATAGGGTTCCTCACAGGCCTGCGTGGGCGGCGATGGCGGCGGCGATGGCCAGGGCCAGCTCTTCGGGTTTGCGCTTGATCGAGTAGTTGGTCAGTTCAGGGTGGCTTTCGACGAAGCTGGTATTGAACTGGCCGCTACGGAATTCCGGGTTGCGCAGGATTTCCTGGTAATAAGCGGCGGTGGTCTTCACCCCTTGCACGCGCATGTCGTCCAGAGCCCGCAGGCCGCGGTCCATGGCTTCTTCCCAGGTCAACGCCCAGACCACCAGTTTCAGGCACATGGAGTCGTAGAACGGCGGAATGGTGTAGCCGGTGTAGATCGCCGTGTCGGTACGCACGCCCGGGCCGCCGGGGGCGTAGTAACGGGTGATCTTGCCGAAGCTGGGCAGGAAGTTGTTCTTCGGGTCTTCGGCGTTGATACGGAACTGCAACGCATAGCCGCGGTGCTGGATGTCTTCCTGCTTGACCGAAAGCGGCAGCCCCGAAGCGATGCGGATCTGCTCGCGGACGATGTCGATGCCGGTGATTTCCTCGGTGATGGTGTGTTCCACCTGCACCCGGGTGTTCATCTCCATGAAGTACACCTCGCCATCGGCGAGCAGGAACTCCACGGTACCGGCGTTTTCGTAATTCACCGCCTTGGCCGCACGCACCGCCAGGTCGCCGATGTAGGCACGCTGTTCGGGGGTGAGCTGTGGGCTCGGGGCGATTTCGATGAGTTTCTGGTTACGGCGCTGAATCGAGCAGTCGCGTTCGAACAGGTGTACGACGTTGCCAAAGCTGTCGCCAAGGATCTGCGCCTCGATGTGCTTGGGGTTGACGATGCACTTCTCGAGGAACACTTCCGCCGAGCCGAAGGCCTTGGTAGCTTCGGAGATCACGCGAGGGAAGTTCTGTTCCAGCTCTTCACGGCTATTGCAGCGGCGAATGCCACGGCCGCCGCCACCGGAGGTGGCCTTGAGCATCACCGGGTAACCGATGCGGTCGCCTTCGCTCAGGGCTTCATGAATGTCGGCCACGTTGCCTTCGGTGCCTGGGGTCACCGGCACGCCGGCCTGGATCATGGTGCGGCGAGCTTCGGTCTTGTCGCCCATGCGGCGAATGACGTCGGCGGCCGGGCCGATGAACTTGATCCCGCGCTCGGCGCAGATTTCCGCCAGTTCGGCGTTTTCCGACAGGAAACCGTAGCCTGGGTGCAAGGCATCACAGCCGGTTTCCACAGCGAGGTTCACCAGCTTGCGCGGGTTCAGGTAGCCGGCCAGGGGCTCGGCACCGATGCTGTAGGCCTCGTCGGCACGCTTGACGTGCAAGGCGTGACGGTCGGCGTCGGAGTGGATCGCGACAGAGCGAATGCCCATCTCGGCGCAAGCACGCACGATCCGAACTGCGATTTCACCCCGGTTGGCGATCAGGATTTTTTTTATCACTGGAGTCTTCCCAAAGCCGTAGGAACAGACGAGCCGGTTCTACCGGTCGGCGCGTGACCAGACGTTGTCGGCCAGTCGCCCATTCAAGCTAGCGCCGATGGATGATAAACAAAAATCAATATTTGTTAGGGGCTGTATTAGCAAAAGCTTATAGTCTGGTTACAAGCTGTTGCCGGAGGGCGGGATAAAATGCGTAAGTCCTTGATGCGTATGACTTTACGTCAGTTGCAGATCTTCAACGAGGTGTGCGATCTGCGCTCGTACAGCCGTGCAGCGGAGGAAATGTCGCTCACGCAACCCGCCGTAAGTCTACAGATTCGCCAGCTCGAAGAGCTGATTGGTCAGCCGCTGTTCGAGTACGTGGGCAAGAAGCTCTATCTGACCGAGGCCGCCGAGGCCCTGCAGAGAGCCAGCCGCGACATCTTCGGGCGCCTGGAGAGCCTGGACATGCAGTTGTCGGATATGCAGGGCTCACTGCAGGGCCAGTTGAAACTGGCGGTCGAGTCCAGTGCCAAGTACTTCGTGCCACACCTGTTCGCCGCCTTCAAGCAACGTCACCCGGAGGTCAACCTCACCTTGACGGTGGTCAACCGCGCCCAGGCCATCCGCCGCCTCTCCGACAACCGCGATGACCTCATCATCATGTCCATGGTGCCCCAGGACATGGGCCTGGAGTTCTTGCCGTTCCTCAACAACCCGATCGTCGCGGTGGCCCCGCCCGATCATCCGCTGAGCAAGCTCGAACACCTGCGCTTGCAGGACCTGGAGCCTCATACGCTACTCGTGCGCGAACAGGGCTCGGGAACCCGCAAGGCCTGCGAGGAATACTTCAAGGACAAGCGCGTGCACTTCACCCAGACCTTGGAAGTGGCCTCGGCCGATGCCCAGCGTGAATGCGTGATCGCGGGGCTGGGCATCGCCCTGCTGACGCGCCATGCGCTGAACCTTGAGCTGGCCACCGGGGTGCTCAAGGAGCTGCCGGTGGAGGAGCTGCCCCTGTATCGCAGTTGGTGCGTGGTGCAATCCAAGGCCAAGCGGCAGTCGCCGGTGGCCTTGGCGTTTCTTGCGTTCATCCGCAGCGAACGTGCGATGATCAGTGGGCTTGTTGAGCGTTTCTCTGGGAAACTGCCGACGCTGCCCGCCACGCTGTGAGCTCCTGCAGCTCTGGGTAGTCGGCGAGATCGCGAAGCAGCTGGCGCTGGTCGCAATAGCATTCGATCGCGCGGCGATATTCCATGCGACGCTGGTCTTTTTCCTGTTGCTTGCGAGCCTTGGCGCTGGGTTGGTACGAACCGTCGAAGTCACGAGCCATTGCCTGTCTCCCAGAGAGGATGCGGGGAATTTCAGGCTGGCGCCGTGGGGTTACGATTTGGCTGTGAAAGGGTGACAAATCGATGAATTTGCGCTGCTAACTCCGGCCCAGACGCAAATCAGTCGTCTGTAGCCTTGATCGACTTGGGCGACAAACGCAGGCTGCGCAAGCTGCGCTTGACGCTCTTGAGGTGGTTGACCAGGCTCGGCCCGCGGGCCATGGCCACCCCCATTGCCAGCACGTCGATCACCACCAGGTGGGCGATACGCGAGGTCAGTGGGGTATAGATCTCGGTGTCCTCGTGCACATCGATCGCCAGGTTGACGGTCGACAGCTCGGCCAGTGGGGTCTGGCTCGGGCACAGGGTGATCAGGTTGGCACCGCTTTCGCGCACCAGGTTGGCGGTGATCAGTAGGTCCTTGGAGCGCCCCGACTGAGAAATGCACACGGCCACGTCGCCAGGCTTCAGGGTGACAGCCGACATCGCCTGCATGTGCGGATCGGAATACGCCGCCGCGCTGAGCAGCAGGCGGAAGAACTTGTGCTGGGCGTCAGCGGCCACCGCGCCAGAGGCACCGAACCCATAGAACTCCACGCGCTGGGCCTGGGCCATTGCACTGACCGCCTGCTGCAACGCCTGGGGGTCGAGATGCTCGCGCACCTCCATCAGCGTATGCAGCGTGGTGTCGAAGATCTTCAGGCTGTAGTCGGCGACCGAGTCGTCCTCGTGGATCGCGAACTGTCCAAAACTGGCACCGGCCGCCAGGCTCTGCGCCAGTTTGAGCTTGAGGTCCTGGAACCCCGAGCAACCGATCGCACGGCAGAAGCGCACGATGGTAGGTTCACTGATGCCCACGCTGTGCGCCAGATCGGCCATCGAACTGTGCATGACCGCAGCCGGGTCCAGCAGCACGTGGTCGGCGACTTTCAGTTCCGATTTGCGCAGCAGGTGGCGCGATTGAGCGATATGTTGCAACAGATTCACGGTCTGGACTCGGTTATGATCGGCTAGCCGGGATGTAGCTTTCTTGTAGTTATACTACATGGACGCCAACCCGCCCAGTTAAACGAACGTGGAGAGTGGTGGTTTGACTATTCCTTGCGACATTGTGGTCTTCGGCGGCACGGGCACCCTGGCCCTGCACAAGCTTCTGCCGGCGCTCTATCACCTGTATCGCGAGGCGCGCCTGAACACTGCCGTACGCATCATCGCTCTGGCCCGGCGCAACCTTTCGCGTGACGACTACCTCAAGCTCGCCGAACGACATTGCCGGGCACAGATCGCCCGCAACGACTTCGAAGAAGACGTCTGGCGGCGCTTCTGTGCACGGCTCGACTACTTCCCCATGGACGCCACGCAAAGCGCGGACTTCGGTCGTCTGGCGCGCTACCTCGGCGAGCCCGGCGGGCTGACCCGCATCTACTACCTGGCCACCGCGCCCAAGCTCTTCGTGCCCATCGCCAATCACCTGCGCATCGCCGGGCTGGCCGATCACGAAGCGCGCATCGTGCTGGAGAAACCGATCGGCCATTCGCTGGAGTCGGCAACCGCCATCAACGAAGCGATCGGCCTGGCGTTCGACGAACCCCAGGTGTTCCGCATCGACCATTACCTGGGCAAGGAGACCGTGCAGAACCTGATGGCCCTGCGCTTCGCCAATGCCCTGCTCGAACCGGTGTGGCGCAACGGCCAAGTCGACCACGTGCAGATCAGCGTCTGCGAAACCCTCGGCGTGGAAAACCGCGGTGGCTATTACGATCGAGCCGGTGCTACCCGTGACATGCTGCAGAACCACCTGCTGCAGTTGCTGTGCCTGGTGGCCATGGAGCCGCCCGCACAGTTCGAGGCCGAAGCGGTGCGCGATGAAAAGGTCAAGGTGCTGCGCGCGCTCAAGCCGATCAGCGGCCAGGACGTGCAGGACAAGACTGTCCGCGGTCAGTACGGTGCCGGCCACATCGGCGGCCAGGAAGTCCCGGCTTACTACTTCGAGAAGGACGTGGACAACGACAGCGACACCGAGACCTTCGTCGCGGTACACGCTCACATCGACAACTGGCGCTGGGCCGGCGTGCCGTTCTTCCTGCGCACCGGCAAGCGTATGGCGCGACGCTCGTCGCAAATCGTCATCCAGTTCAAGCCCGTGCCGCACGAGCTGTTCAGCGGCGGCCAGGTCAACCAGCTGCTCATCCAACTGCAGCCGGACGAGCGCATCAGCCTGCGTATGATGACCAAGAGCCCCGGCAAGGGTATGCGCCTGGAGCCGGTCGACCTGGACCTGAACCTGGCCCAGGTGTTCAGCCAGACGCGCCGCTGGGATGCCTACGAGCGCCTGCTGCTCGACGTGCTGGCCGGCGATTCGACGCTGTTCATGCGCCGCGACGAAGTGGAAGCGGCCTGGGCCTGGATCGATCCGATCATCCGCGGCTGGGAAGAACACTTCCAGCCACCGCGCCCCTATGCCGCCGGCAGCAACGGCCCGGAACAGGCCAATGGCCTGCTGACCCGCGACGGTCGCCACTGGCACAGCTGACCCGCGGTAGGCGTCCAGGCGACGGAAGGCAGCGATGGGGTGAACATTTATACAGTGGATGTTTGCCCCTTCACCCGCCTCGCCCTAGAATGGCGCGATGCACACAGATGACCTCTCCCTCCTGCTGAACTCCCTAAACGATGCCCAACGCCAGGCCGTCGCGGCCTCGCTCGGGCGTCAGCTGGTGCTTGCTGGCGCCGGTTCCGGTAAAACCCGCGTGCTGGTGCACCGCATCGCCTGGCTGATCCAGGTGGAGCAGGCCTCGCCGCACTCGATCCTGTCGGTGACGTTCACCAACAAGGCGGCGGCCGAAATGCGCCACCGTATCGAGCAACTGCTGGGGATCAACCCCGCAGGCATGTGGGTCGGCACCTTCCACGGCCTGGCGCACCGCCTGTTGCGGGCGCACTGGCAGGAGGCGCGGCTCAACCAGAACTTCCAGATCCTCGACAGCGACGACCAGCAGCGCCTGGTCAAGCGGGTGATCCGCGAACTCGGCCTCGACGAGCAGCGCTGGCCGGCACGCCAGGCCCAGTGGTTCATCAACGGGCAGAAGGACGAAGGCCTGCGTCCGCAGCATATCCAGGCCGGCGGCGACCTGTTCCTGGCCACCATGCGCAGCATCTACGAAGCCTACGAGCAAGCGTGCGAGCGCGCCGGGGTCATCGACTTCTCCGAACTGCTGCTGCGCGCCCTCGATCTCTGGCGCGACCACCCCGGCCTGCTCGAACACTACCAGCGGCGTTTCCGCCACCTGCTGGTCGACGAATTCCAGGATACCAACGCGGTGCAGTACGCCTGGCTGCGCCTGCTGGCCGGCCGAGATGGCGGCAGCCTGATGGCTGTGGGCGACGACGACCAGTCGATCTACGGCTGGCGCGGCGCCAAGATCGAGAATATCCATCAGTACACCGCTGACTTCCCCGATGCCGAAATGATTCGCCTGGAGCAGAACTACCGCTCCACCGGCGGTATCCTCAAGGCCGCCAACGCCCTGATCGCCAACAACAGCGGGCGCTTGGGCAAGGAACTGTGGACCGACCTGGGTGAAGGCGAGCCGTTGACCCTGTACGCGGCCTACAACGAGCACGACGAAGCACGCTACGTGGTCGAGACCATCGAGAGCCTGATCAAGCAAGGTAGTTCGCGTAGCGACATCGCCATCCTTTATCGCTCCAACGCCCAGTCGCGGGTGCTCGAGGAAGCCCTGCTGCGCGAACGCATCCCCTACCGCATCTATGGCGGCCAGCGCTTCTTCGAACGCGCCGAGATCAAGAACGCCATGGCTTACCTGCGCCTGCTCGAAGGCCGTGGCAACGACGCGGCCCTGGAACGAGTGATCAACGTGCCGCCGCGCGGTATCGGCGAGAAAACCGTCGAGACCATTCGTGAACATGCGCGCCACAGCCAGGTGTCGATGTGGGAGGCGATGTGCCAGCTGCTCGCTGCCAAGGCCCTCAAGGGCCGCGCTGCCAGCGCGCTAGGCGCGTTCATCGAGCTGATCGAGGGGTTGGCTGCCAAGGTCGCCGACATGCCGCTGCACACCATGACCCAGACCACCATCGAGCAGTCCGGGCTGATCATCTATCACCAGGAAGAAAAAGGTGAGAAGGGCCAGGCACGGGTAGAAAACCTCGAGGAACTGGTCAGCGCGGCACGCAACTTCGAGACCACCGAGGAAGACGCCGAGCTCTCGCCGCTTTCGGCATTCCTCGGCCACGCCTCGTTGGAAGCGGGCGATGCCCAGGCCGACGAGCACGAAGACAGCATCCAGCTCATGACGCTGCACAGCGCCAAGGGCCTGGAGTTCCCGTATGTGTTCCTGGTGGGCATGGAAGAAGGCCTGTTCCCGCACAAGATGAGCCTGGAGGAGCCCGGCCGTCTGGAAGAGGAACGCCGCCTGGCCTACGTGGGCATCACCCGCGCCATGCGCCAGCTGGTGATGACCTACGCCGAAACCCGTCGCCTGTATGGCAGCGAAATCTACAACAAAGTGTCTCGTTTCGTACGCGAGATTCCGGCTGGTCTGGTGCAGGAAGTACGTCTTTCCAACAGTGTCAGTCGACCTTTCGGCGGTGCCAAGGCCACCACGAGCAACCTGTTCGCCAATGCCAATATTCCGCAGACCCAGTTCAACCTGGGTCAACGGGTGCAGCATGCGGTATTCGGCGAGGGCGTGATCCTCAATTTCGAGGGTTCTGGCGCCCAGGCACGGGTCCAGGTGAACTTCGCCGAAGGCAGCAAGTGGCTGATGCTCGGGTACGCCAAGCTCGAGGCCATCTGAACCCTCTGTAACATTCAGGCAAAAGCTCGAAACACTATGTCGCTGGTCATGTGCCCAAGAACCTGGGCAACATGACGCGCGTGCAATCCACAACAGGGGAAATCCCATTTATGCAACGTTTTCTTAGCATCGCACTGGCGCTCTGCGTCGGCCTGACGCTGAGCCTGGACGCCAACGCCAAGCGTTTCGGCGGCGGCAAGAGCTCGGGCTCCGCGCCTATCCACCAGACCCGCCAGGCTTCGCCAACCACGCCGGCTGCCGCGCCAACCGCGCCAGGCCGTGCCCCGGCCGCCGCCAGCGGTGCTTCGCGCTGGCTGGGCCCACTGGCCGGCCTCGCCGCCGGTGGCCTACTGGCCTCCATGTTCATGGGTGACGGCTTCCAAGGCCTGCAGATCATGGACTTCCTGATCGTCGGCCTGATCGCCTTCCTGGTGTTCCGCTTCATCGCCGCGCGCCGCCGCCAGCAACAGCCGCAAATGGCCGCTCCAGGCCACGCACCGTTCCAGCGTGAAGCGCACGGCCAGCCTGCTCAGCCGTCGATCTTCGGTGGCGCGGCCGCACCTGCCGCCAGCGCTGCCCCGGTCATCAACGCGCCGGCCTGGTTCAACGAGCAGAGCTTCCTTGCCGCTGCCCGCAGCCACTTCCAGTCGCTGCAGCAGCACTGGGATGCCAACGAGATGGATAAGATCGCCGAGTTCGTCACCCCGCAGATGCTCGAGTTCCTCAAGCGCGAGCGTGCCGACCTGGGTGACGGCTTCCAGTCCACCTACATCGACAACCTCGAAGTGCAGCTGGACGGCGTCGAAGATCGTCCGGACCGTACCGACGCCACCCTGACGTTCCGTGGCGTGTCGAAGACCTCGCGCTTCGACCAGGGTGAAGTGTTCAGCGAAAGCTGGCACATGGTTCGCGCCCAGGGCGAGAACCAGCCTTGGCTGGTCGCCGGTATCCGACAGAACGGCTAACCGTCGCACGTTGTCGAACGAACCCCGGGCTTGTCCCGGGGTTTTTGCTTTTGCCAGAGCGCGCTACTAGGGTATAACGCGCAGCGTTGTCATCAAGGTCAGAGGATGTGAACCGTGGAAGAAGTGATCGAACAACTCCGGGAAGCCAACGAACCGGTGCCGGTGCCGCTGGAGCTGCCCGACGAAGACTTGCTGGTCGAGATCGAAGAACAGCTGTTCATCAACATTCCGTTCGTATTCAAAGAGTTTCTACTGACGGTCAGTGACGTCGTGTACGGTTCGCTGGAGCCGGTAACCGTCACCGACCCGCAGTCGCATACCTATCTGCCCGAGGTCGCCGCCAATGCCTGGGATGCCGGTGTGCCCCGTGAGCTGATTCCGCTGTGTCAGGACGGCGACAACTACTACTGCGTCGAGGAAGATGGCACCGTGGTGCTGTGGGACGCCGACGACGAAATCGTCGGCGAGGACAGCTGGGAATCGGTGTGGCACTGGGCACGGGATGTGTGGCTGGAGAGCTGATGGTCTGCCTGCAGCGGCCCCCTGGCAACAGGGGGACCGCCGTGGATCAATGCGAATGATCGCGGTTGTTTTCCAGCGTCTCGAGCAAAGCGATCTGCATGCGTGAGTGCACGCGGATGAACCAGCGCCACAGCAACGCCACCACCACAGCCGCGACCACGGCGATCACCAGCAGCAGCTCGCTGGTGGGCAGGATGCTGGCCGACAGCGCCGACAACAGCAGGAAAATCACCAGCAGCGACAGCAAGGGAATCACCTCTGCGACCACCCGCCGTACCCGCTGGGTATGACGCCCCGCCATCTCCGGCTTGACGCCCATTTCCGCCAGCAGCATCGACAGCGCCTTGAGCTTGCGGTACGCGGCGATCAGGAACGGCAGCGACAGCAACAGCGCCGCCCCCCAGATCAGCGCTTTCTGCTGGCTGGTATCACTGACCCAGTCACTGAGCCAGATGCCGATACGCCCGGCGAAATACCCACCAGCGAAGAAGATGGCGATCACCAGCGCCAGATTGACCCCTACCTGCAGCAAGATTCGTCGGATCATCGCCGCCAGCATCGCGCCCTCGCCTTGCGGCTGGATGCTGCGCAACCATTCGCCGTACAGCGACAGCACTCGCGCCAGGCGACCCGGCACCACTTTGCCAAGCTTGATCGACAGCGGATCGGCGGCACGGATGAGGTATGGCGTCAGCAACGTGGTGATGGCCGACACGGCCACCGCGACCGGGTAGAGGAAGTCGCTGGTCACCTGCAAGGTCATGCCCAGTGCAGCGATGATGAAGGAAAACTCGCCAATCTGTGAAAGCCCCATGCCCACGCGCAGTGAGGTTCGGCCATCGTTTCCGGCAATGAAGGCACCCATGCCGCAGGACAACATCTTGCCCAGCACCACTGCCAGGGTGATGACCAGGATCGGCCAGGCATAGTCGAGCAGCACCTGAGGGTCGATCATCAAACCGATGGCGACGAAGAAAATGGCGCTGAAGAGGTCACGCACCGGCTCGATCAGGCGTTCGATTTTCAACAGCTGACGCGACTCGGCCATGATCGCACCGATCAGGAAGGCGCCCAGGACCATGCTGTATTCGAGCTTGACCACCAGCAGGCAGAAACCGAAGCACAGGCCCAGGACGGTGATCAGCAGCATCTCGTTGCTTTCGAACTTCGCCACGTAGGCCAACAGCCGCGGGACCAGCAGGATGCCGATGACCAGCGCGACGATCATGAACAGCGAAAGCTTGCCCACGGTCGAGAACACTTCGCCGGAACTGACCGTACCGCTGACCGCGATGCCCGATAGCAGAGCGATGATGCCGATGCCGAGTATGTCCTCGACGATCAGCACGCCAAAGATGAGCTGGGCGAAACGCTCGTTTTTCATCTTCAGGTCATTGAGCGCCTTGACGATGATGGTGGTCGAGGAAATTGCCAGGATCGCACCGAGGAACAGCGAGTCCATGGTGGTCCATCCGAACCAGCGGCCTATTTCGAAGCCCAACCAGATCATCAGGACGATTTCCAGAAACGCCGCAATGAACGCGGTAGCGCCAACCCTGAAGAGCTTGCGTAAGCTGAACTCCAGACCCAGGCAGAACATCAGGAAGATCACCCCCAGTTCGGCAAGGATCTTGATGGTGTCTTCGTCATGGATGAGGCCAAACGGCGGGGTGTGCGGGCCGATGATGAAGCCTGCCACGATGTAACCAAGGACGACTGGCTGCTTGAGCCTGTGGAAAAGCACCGTCACCACCCCTGCAACCAGCATGATCACGGCCAGATCCTGAATGAAGCTGATGGCATGCATGGCGCGATACTCCTTGTGTCGAGGCCCTGGGCAGTCCGCTGCTCTGCCGAGCGATCCCGTACGAGCAGCTAGTACTTGGTGTATTGAGTGCAGCGAAGCCCATGTTGCATGGGCGTACTCAGGGTAACATCGCACCTCGCCGGCGAAAGGTGATGCAATATGTAGAAACAGATCGGCAGGAAAACGGCCAAGCGAGGCGACGTTTTTATCCTGCAGCGAAGCGTGACGATGGAGCGTCAGCCAACGTCCCGTACCAGGAAGGCAAAGATTTCGAGAGGGGAAACAGAAGTGTCCGAAGATACCCGCCCCGATTCAGCGCAACCTCACCGTGAGCACACTATGGAACCTGGAAACGCCCAGCTGACCATGACCGTCCTGATGACCCCGGACATGGCCAACTTCTCTGGAAACGTGCATGGCGGCACGTTGCTCAAGTATCTCGATGAAGTGGCCTATGCCTGTGCCAGCCGATATGCCGGCAGCTACGTAGTCACCCTCTCGGTCGACCAGGTGATCTTCCGCGAGCCCGTGCATGTCGGCGAGCTGGTGACCTTCCTGGCGTCGGTCAACTACACCGGCAACACCTCCATGGAGGTGGGCATCAAGGTGGTGACCGAAAACATCCGCGAACGCTCTGTGCGCCATTCCAACAGCTGTTTCTTCACCATGGTTGCGGTCGACGACAACCGCCGTCCGGTTGCGGTGCCGCCGCGTCAGCCACAAACCAGCGAAGAAAAGCGCCGCTTCCTGCAAGGTCAACAGCGCCGCCAGATCCGTCAGGAGCTGGAACAGCGCTACCAGAACCTCAAGACCGACGCGATCTAGACCGCCAGGCGCTGTGCTTCGAAACGCACCCGCGGATGGGCGATTCGGTCGTGAGCCCTGACTAGCTGCAATTCGTAGCTGGCGCAGGCCTGGGTCTCCAGCAGCACTTCGTGCACCGCGGCCGCCGTGAACTCGAACGCCTGCTGCCAGCTGTCGCCCAGCAGCACACGGCCAAGGAACAACCCAGAGGTCAGGTCACCCACACCGACCGGCTGGCGCGGGAACGCCAGCAACGGTCGACGCAGGTGCCAACTGGCCTCGCGGGTTACCAGCAGCATCTCGAACTGGTCCTCGCCACGCCCCGGATAGGCAAGGTGCTTGACCAGCACCACCTGCGGCCCGCGCTCGAGCAGCGAGCGGGCCATGTCCACGCAATCCTCCAGCGACTGCGGCTCACGGCCACAGAAGCTGTCCAGCTCCAGCTGGTTGGGGCAGAGGATGTCCGCCTTGGCCAGGGCCTCGTGGAGCAGGAAGTCACTGACCTCCTGTGGCACGATGCATCCCTTCTGCGCATGCCCCATGACCGGGTCGCACAGGTACAGGGCCTTGGGGTTGACCGCCTTGATGCGCTCGACACCTGCCAGGATCGCCCGTCCTTGTTCGGCGCTGCCCAGGTAGCCGGACAGCACCGCATCGCAATGACCCAGCTCGCCGATGTTGGCAATGCCTTCCACCAACGCAGGAATTTGCGCCGGAGCGAGCACTTCGCCAGCCCACTGGCCATACTGAGTGTGGTTGGAGAACTGTACGGTGTTGAGCGGCCACACGTTCACCCCGATCCGCTGCATGGGGAACACCGCGGCGCTGTTTCCGGCGTGGCCAAACACCACGTGGGACTGAATCGCGAGCAGGTGAGGGGTACGTTTCATGTGGGAAGATTCCAAAGCTGTTTCAAGAGTTGTGCGCGGTGCAGTATGAACGCGATCGCCACCTGTACGACAGGCCAGGGACGCAGTTAAGCTGGATCAACCTGTTTGGAGCATATGCAAATGTTGACCCTGGAAAACCTCTTCGTCCTGATGCTGGTGGCCACGGCGGGTGCATGGTTATGGCATAACCACGGGCTGCGCGAAAAGGCCCTGGAGCGGGTCAAGCAGCATTGCGCCAAGCTCGACCTCGAGCTGCTCGACGATGCCGTGGCCCTCAAGCGCATCGCTTTCGTGCGTGATGCCAAAGGCCGCAAGCGTCTGGCGCGCATCTATGCCTTCGAGTTCACCGTCACCGGTGAGCAGCGTCATCCAGGGACGGTGACTCAGTTCGGTGCCCATAGCGTGCAGATAGAGCTGGCGCCCTACCCGTTCGAGATCAAGACTCCGCCCCGTGCCGGCAATGTGATCGAAATGCAGCAGTGGCGGCAAGAGCACAACCGCTGGCATAACTGAGAAGTTCGCACACCTAGTCGATCACGCAGCGTTGGACCGCGTCGTGGAGGGTCTGGCGGACCTGGGGCTGGTCGAAAATCAACTCGATCCGCGAATCCCTGCGCCAGTCGCTGGGCGCCACAGGCGGCAGCGACCCGTCCAGACCATTGAAGGACAGCCACCCGGTGGGACTGTGGATAACCCCTTTGGCGCGCTTCCAAGGCAGGGCTTGCAGCACTGCCTGCAGCAGCTGTGGATCGAATTGCCGGCTCGGGTGCCAGCGCCAGCCGATACTCCAGCCTCCTTCACCGGCTTCGGCCAGGCATATCGGCATACGCGGATCTGTCCACAGGGCAGCTGCCGGTGCAGCAACACTGTCCACAGGCCACGCGGCTTCCTCGGACACTTCCAGCCTGCCTGTGGGTAAAATCGGAAGCCGAGCGAGACCTATTCGTCCCTGCTCGGTCCAGAGCGCTGGAATCTCGCCTAGCTGCTGCTTTATCAACAGCCTGGACGATTCATCCACAGCCTCGCTCTTGTTCACAACGACCAGCCCGGCCGCGGCCAGCGCCTGCGATTGGGCCTCCGGCAGCGGATCGCCACGGCTCATCGCTTTGGCATCGAGCACCACCACCAAAGGCTGCACGCTCAACACGCCCAGCCAAGGAGCCGCGCCCAGCTGCCGCAGCAACTGCAGAGGATGCCCCAATCCGGATGGCTCGATGAACAAGCGATCCGGGCGAGCCTTGCGCAGCAGGCGCCCCAACCCGACCTGAAATGGCATGCCATTGACGCAGCACAGGCAACCCCCCGCCACTTCACCGATGGCGATACCGTCCTCGTCGCGGCTGAGCAGGGCCGCATCGAGTCCGACCTGGCCGAACTCATTGACCAGCACAGCCCAACGCTCGCCCTGCGGGCGCTGGGTCATCAGGTGCCGGATCAGGCTGGTCTTGCCGGCACCGAGTGGCCCAGCGATCACGTGGGTAGGAATGTTCTGCAGCATGGGGTCATTTCGCTGGGGATGGATCCCCACTATGCCCCGTCATGCCAGCCAGTCAAGGCTGAGCAGGAGGCGCCCCTGCTGGCTGGCCGGCGAACGGTGGATAAGTCCCGCGCCCTCGTTACCCAGCCATTTCTCGCCCTTGAGCAGTGCCACATCACCGGTGCGCAAGCGCTGAATTTTATCCACAGGCGCGGGCGCTAGGTGCAGGCCGGACCGCTCTACCACGCCTTCTTCCAGCCAATCGCTGCCAGGGCCGACATAGGTCGTCAGCAATCGCACAGGAACGTTATCCACATGAAAGCGCGGGCACATGGCGCTGTGCAAAACTCGCAGGCGTAAGCCCACCCGCCGCGCACCCAGCAGACAGGTGTAGGCCGACAGCAGCCAGGTCACGTCAGCGACGAACGCCTCGTATCCTTGTAAATCCGCGGCTTCGCGCAGTAAACCAACGAGTTGCGGAGGTTCGTTCTCGTTCACCTCCACCACCCGTTGATCGGCCAGAGGCTGCCCGAGGCTGATGACCAAGGCCGCGAAATCCTCCAACTGCGCGGGCAGGCGTCGCTGCCACACGGCCAAATTGACGCCATCCTGGAAGATTTCCGCCAGCACCTTAGGAGATTCGCCCTGCACTTGGCAGATATCCACAGCGCGATGGGCCAGACTCATGCTGCCTCCTCGGCCAGCCATGGACCGAAGGGGTCTTCCAGGCGCAGCCAGGCCATCGGGCCAAGCGCCATCTCTTCATCGCTCAACAGGCAGGCATCCAGCTCTGTGGATAACCGTGCGAAATCGATGTTCTGGCCGATGAACACCAGTTCCTGGCGGCAATCGCCGGTTTCGGCGCTCCAGTGCTTGAGAATCTCGGCAGTGCCTTGCTCATCCTGGGGCCAGTGTTCACGCGGTACGAAACGCCACCAGCGACCGGCCAGACCGTGACGCATCATGCCACCGGCCTGGGACCAGCTCCCGGCCTCCTGGAACTTGCTGGCCAGCCAGAAAAAACCCTTGGAGCGCAGCAGGCGACCATTGCTCCAGTCCTTGTGGATAAAATCGAAGAAGCGCTGCGGATGCAAAGGACGTCGAGCTACCCAGGTGCTCGCCGCAATCCCGTACTCTTCGGTTTCCGGTACATGCTCGCCGCGCATCTCGCGCAGCCAGCCCGGCGATTGCGCGGCTTGGTCGAAGTCGAACAGGCCAGTATCGAGGATCCGCGCCAGCGGCACCTGGCCCATCACCATCGGCACGATCTGCGCCCGGGCGTTGAGGCTGCGCAAGATGGCTATGAGCTCTTCGCGCTCATGCTGTCCGATCAGGTCGATCTTGCTCAGCAACAGCACATCGGCGAACTCTACTTGCTCGATGAGCAGGTCGCTGATCGAGCGCTCGTCGTCCTCACCCAGGGTTTCTCCTCGGCTGGCCAAAGCATCGGCAGCCTGGTAATCGCGCAGGAAGTTAAGGCCGTCGACGACGGTGACCATGGTGTCGAGGCGCGCCATGTCGGAGAGACTGCGCCCTTGTTCGTCGCGGAAGGTGAAGGTTTCGGCCACCGGCAGTGGCTCGGAGATGCCCGTGGACTCAATCAGCAGGTAATCGAACCGCCCTTCGCGCGCCAGGCGCGCCACCTCTTCGAGCAGGTCTTCTCGCAGGGTGCAGCAGATGCAACCGTTGCTCATCTCCACCAGCTTTTCTTCGGCACGGTTCAAGGTGACGTCGCGCTGCACCTCGCTGGCGTCGATGTTGATTTCACTCATGTCGTTGACGATCACGGCGACCCGCAGGTCTTCACGGTTACGCAGGACATGGTTGAGCAAGGTGCTTTTGCCGGCTCCCAGGAAGCCGGACAAGACGGTGACAGGAAGGCGATTGGACATGGACAAGACCTCGTCAGGCAGACGCATTCGAAACGATGCATTGCACAATGTTATAAAGTAACAATACAATTTCGCCAAGCCACTTTCGTCGCCAGTGTCATTCGCCCATGAAAACCAAACTGCCCATCGCCCTGTTGGTGCTGATGCTCGGGTGCCCTTTACAGGCACTGGCAATCGCGCCTGCAAACGGTCTGGCGCTATGCACCCGAAGCGCAACGCTGCTGGCGTGTCAGGGCGCTAATGGCAGCTATTACAGCGTGCGCACCGAAGGCAGCCACTTTTACCTGCGGGGTTTCGACAGCGAGACACGCCGGCTGTGGTCGCAGACCAACATCCGCTACGGCACGTTCACGTTGTTCACGGGGCTATCCAGCGATGGCGAAGCCTGGTTCGGATACAGCCGGCGCATTGGCTGGACCACGCTGAATCGGGTGTCCAGTTCCAGTGGCCAACGCTTCAATTTGCACTGCAGCCTGGTTGGCGGATGCCGCTGACCCTTCACTCCCGGTACTTCAGATGACCAGTCTCACGCTTCCCGACGTCGCCATCCAATCACGCGATCACGCCACTCCTCTGGCATGGGTCGGCATGTGCGGTATCACGTTGCCGATCCAGGTTGAAGGACGCAGCGTTCTGGCCAAAGCCGACGCTGGCGTCAGCTTGGTGGACGGCACTTCGCGAGGCATTCACATGTCGCGGCTGTACCTTGCCCTTGAATACCTGGAGCAACAGACGCTGACGCCCTTGAGCCTTCGTCAGTTGTTGGCGGAATTCGTTGCCAGTCATGACGACCTCTCCGATGCCGCCTATGTGCGCTTGACGTTCGAGTTGCCACTGAAACGACCTGCACTCATCAGCCCACTGGCAGGCTGGAAGAGCTACGCGATAGCGGTCGATGCAAGGATAGAAAATGAAATGTTCCACGTGGAACTATCGGTGGACGTCTCTTACTCATCGACCTGTCCCTGCTCAGCGGCGCTCGCCCGACAACTGATCCAGCAACAATTCCAAACCGACTTCGCAGGGGAGCAACCAGACCACGAACGGGTGATGGCTTGGCTGGGTAGCAGCCAAGGCATCGTAGCGACCCCTCATAGCCAGCGCAGTCTGGCCCGGATCCAGGTACGGCTGCGCAACCATCAGGCCTCACTACCGCTGACCGAGTTGATCGATCAGGTCGAAGCCAGCCTGGGCACCGCCGTGCAGACCGCAGTGAAGCGCGCCGACGAGCAAGCTTTCGCCTTGGCCAACGGACAGAACTTGATGTTCTGCGAGGATGCGGCGCGACGAATACATGACACCTTGCGCCAGCAAGCCTGGGCGACCGCATTCACCGTGCGCGTGGAACACGCAGAGAGCCTGCATGCCCACGACGCAGTAGCGGTCAGCCGCTGGCAGTGGTGAGATCAATCAGGTCCGTGGCTTGACCGTGCCACAGTCGTTGCCCAACCAAACGGCCCGGGTGTTCATGCTGCCTTGTTGCTGGACGCCCGAGGCATTGAAGGTGCCGCTCACCTGAGTGGTGAACTCCTTGTCGCTGAGGAAGGTCGCTTGCCCAGTACCCTGCGCCTTGGGGCAGCTGAACTGAAACTTCCAGACATTGCCGGTGCGGTCGGTGATTTTCTGGGTGCAACCAGATTGCGGATCCTGTAGGGGAATATCGTTGGTAGCGACCTGCTCAGGGGTCAGGCAAGAGCGCACGCCTTTGCCGCCAATGCTGACCCCCTGCTTGGCCAGTGTGCCCTCCAACATTGCGCGCTGCTCGGGCGGCAGATTCTTCAACTGGCCCAGCATGAATTCCATGTCCGGTAGTGGTTTTCCGTCGACCTGCATGTTGCTGGTGGTCAGTTCCCACAAGCCAGGTTGCAGCATCTGCGCTTGCACCAATGGGCTGCCAAGGCCCAGGGCCGAGGCCAACAGTGACGCCAACAGTGGCAGACGATTCTTCATGGATGAACGCTCCTCGAAATGAACCGGCCAGCCGGCCGGGCTGAGTCTTAGACGCCAATACTGCAGGTGGGTTGCAAGCCTCGAGTGGAACGTGTTCTGTTATCCACAGTGTATTCGCCAGGCAGGATGCGTATGGATTATCACAGCCCGTATTTCTTCGGTTACGTACTCGGCCTGATTCACCTACTGGGTATCGCCGCTGCCCTGCACGCGTTATTCACCGTGCGCACCGCTCAAGGTGCCATCGCTTGGGCGATGTCATTGTTCTTCATACCGTACTTCACTCTCGTTCCCTACCTGGTCTTCGGTGCCCGTTCGTTCTATGCCTACATCCAGGCGCGACGTCAGGCCAACCAGGAGATGCACGTGGCCATGGCCAACCTCAACTGGCGGCCCTGGGTCGAAGAGGCACTGACCGCCCGCGAATCCGCCAGCTATGCCGCCCTTCGCGCAATGCCCAAACTAGGACGGATGCCGTGCCTGGCCAACAACCAGGTCAAGCTGCTGATCAACGGCGAGGCGACTTTCGACGCCATTTTCAGCGCTATCGCCGATGCCCGCGAAGTGGTGCTGGTGCAGTTCTTCATCATCCATGACGACGCCCTGGGACAATCGCTGCAGCAGTTACTGCTACGCAAGGCAGCCGAGGGCGTAAAGGTGTACGTGCTGTATGACCGGGTCGGCAGTCATGCCTTGCCGGCGCGTTACAGCCAACAGCTGCGTGAAGGTGGCGTGCAGATCCATGCGTTCGCCACCCGCCGTGGCTGGTTCAACCGCTTCCAGGTCAACTTCCGTAACCACCGCAAGATCGTCGTGGTCGATGGCATGGTCGGCTTCCTGGGAGGGCTGAACGTCGGCGACGAGTACCTGGGCGGTAATCCACGGCTGTCGCCCTGGCGCGATACCCATGTCGAGATCAGCGGCCCGGTACTGGCCTGCCTGCAGGAGTCCTTTGCCGAAGACTGGTACTGGGCGGCCCGGGAGTTGCCACCGCTGATCCTGCCCGATAGCTACCCGGATGACGGCGTGCTCTGCCAGGCGCTCGCCAGCGGGCCGGCCGACCCACAGGAGACCTGCTCGCTGTTCTTCCTCGAAGCGATCCACTCCGCCACTCAGAGGGTATGGATCACCAGCCCCTATTTCATTCCCGATGAGGCCGTTTTCGCTGCCCTGCGCCTGGCAGTGCTGCGCGGGGTCGATGTACGGGTGCTGATACCGGCCAGGCCGGACCACAAGATCGTCTATGCGGCATCCAGCCTGTTCGCCTTCGAAGCCGTGCGCGCAGGCGTGCGCATGTTCCGCTATCAGCCGGGCTTCATGCACCAGAAGGTAGTACTGGTGGATGACGAGGTGAGCGCGATCGGCAGTGCCAATCTGGACAACCGTTCATTCCGGCTCAATTTCGAGATGACTTTGCTCACCGTGGACCGAGCGTTCGCCGATCAGGTGGAGGCCATGCTGCTCGAGGATTTCGATCAGGCTCGGGAAATCACCGCCGAGGACAGCCAGGATACCCACCGCATCCAGCAACTGGGCATGCGCATTGCCCGATTGATTTCACCCATCCTGTAAATAAGAAGGGGCTGCACTGCAGCCCCTTTCATTCACCGGTACAGGTCTTCGCGCGTCCAGGGCAAGTCATGGTGCCCGTCTGCAAAGGGTTTGACCGCGAGGATCTGGTGCAGGTTGATCCATCCCTTTTCGAAGGCATAAGCACAGCCGGCCAGGTACAGGCGCCAGATCCGCAAGGTCTTCTCAGGCACCAGCGCCGCAGCGCGGTGAAGTTGGTTCTCGAGGTTCTCGCTCCAGTGGTGCAGGGTCTTGGCGTAGTGCAGGCGCAGACTTTCCACGTCTACCACCTCGAGCCCGGCTTCACAGATGCTGGCGCTGATCATGGACAAATGCGGCAGCTCGCCATGGGGGAACACATAGCGGTCGATGAAGTCACCGGCGCCCCGGCCGACCGGCCGACCATCGACATGCTTGGCCGTGATGCCATGGTTCATGACCAAGCCACCTTCGCGCACGGCACCGAACAGCTTTTGACAATACAGCGCCAGGTTGGCGTGGCCAACGTGCTCGAACATGCCGACGCTGACCACCTTGTCGAAGCGGCCATCCTGCGGCAGGTCACGGTAGTCGAGGATCTGCAGATCGACCTTGTCGGCCAGCCCTTCGGCCTGCACGCGCTGGCGGCCGAGCTTGAGTTGCTCTTTGCTCAGGGTGATGCCGAACACCTTGGCGCCATACTCACGCGCTGCGAAGCGGGACAAGCCGCCCCAGCCGCAGCCGACATCCAGCAAGTAGTCACCGGCCTGCAGCCGAAGCTTGCGGCAGAGATGGTCGAATTTATCTTGCTGGGCTTGGTCCAGGGTATTGTCCGGCTCTCGGAAATAGGCGCAGGAATAGGCCATGTCCTGATCGAGCCAGAGTTGGTAGAACTCATTGGACACATCGTAATGGTACGAGATGGCTTCGGCGTCGGTGTCCTTGTCGTGGGCCATGCGCGTCGGTACAGCATCCTCCTCATCGGTCAGCAGGGCTTCGCTGAGCTCATCGCACACTCGAATGGCTTCACCTATGTCACCTTCCAGCTCGATCTTGCCTTCGACGAAGGCGGTACCGAGTTCGTCCATGCTGGGATGGGTCAGCTGGGAGATCAGCTGAGGCTCCTTGATCAGGATGGTCACCTGCGGGCTCGGCCCCAGGTCGAAATGGTTACCGTCCCACAGTTTGAGGCGCAGCGGCAGATGCAGGCTCTGCAACGCAGGTGGAAGTTGCGCAAGCATGAATGACCCTCCTTTCCATTTACGGGGCACGACGCACTACATTTCGAACACCACCGAAATAGGGTAGTTCATTCGTGCGGACTTTCCTGCGGACCAGACCTTGGTCTAGAGCGGTCGACGGATGATGGGGTCTTTCACTGCTGGCTACACCGGTGATTTATCCCTACCATTCGTGCGCGCCTTCGATCAATCCAGCGGAGCCCTTGGGTGAGCATCAATTTCGACCTGAACGACCTCAAAGCCTTCCGCGCCGTGGTCGAGCAAGGCAGCTTCCGCCGCGCTGCCGACACCATTCGCATTACCCAGTCGGCTCTGAGCCGGCGCATTGAGAAGCTCGAATCGGCATTGGGGGTCAAACTGCTGGAGCGCACCACGCGCAAGGTCTCGCTGACCAACGTCGGACGCGCCTTCCTCCCCCAGGTCGAACGCCTGCTGGATGATCTGGACCTGGCGCTGCTCAGTGTCGGTGACGGCGGCGCGCTGCGCACCGGCACCCTGACCATCGCCTGCGTCCCCTCGGCGGCCTACTACTTCATGCCCAACGCCATCCGCGCCTTTCACCGACAGTACCCGAAAGTGCGCATCAATCTGATCGATGCCTCGGCCAACGAGGTCAGTGCCGCGGTGGCTTCGGGCGAAGCGGATTTCGGCCTCAGTTTCACCGGCAACCTCGCCCCTGAAATCGAATTCAGCACCTTGCTCGAGGAGCACTACGTCATCGCCTGCCGCCAGGATCATCCGCTGGCACAACGTGAGTCGGTGAGCTGGACCGAGGCCTACCAGCATGACTACATCACGCTGGGCAAATCGTCTGGCAACCGTCTGGTGCTGGATCGCGCCCTCGCCGGGATGCAAGTGGCCCGGGAAAGCGTGTGCGAAGCCCGGCATGTGACCACTTTGCTGGGCTTGATCGAAGCGGGGGTGGGCATTGCTGCAGTCCCGTCGATCGCTCTGCCCCTATCGCCACACCCTGTGCTCGCCAGCGTTGCACTGGTCGAGCCGGAGGTTATCCGCAAGATGGGTCTGATAAAACGCCGCGGGCGTACGCTGACGCCCGCGGCACTTGAGATGGTGCGCCTGATCCGTGAACTGCCGGGTGTTCTACCGGGCGACTGAGTCCAGGCCGGTGGCACGCACGGTCGGCTGTACCGCGGGCGAGGCCAGATAGTCGAGCAGGTGTCGCGCTTGCGCCGGATGTTCGGCCGTCTTGGGAATACCCGCCGCGAAGCGGGTCACCGACTGCAGGCTCTCCGGTATTTTGCCCACATAGGTCACCCCGGCCACCGGCAACAGTTCGGCCACCTGCTGGAAGCCGATCTGGTAGGTGCCTTTGGCGACTTGCGAGGCAACCGGAATGCGCTCGACCATGGTGCTCTTGCCCGCGAGCTGGTCGGCGATACCCAGCTTCTTGAACAGCTGTTTCTCGACGTACACACCGCTGGCACTGTCCGAATAGGCCACCGACTTGGCCGCCAACAAGGTCTGCTTCAACTCGTCGGGGGTGCCGATGGCGGGCTTGGGCTGCCCTGCCTTAACCACCATGCCGATGCGCGAATCGGCCAGCTCCACACGGGAAGCCGGGTCGACCTTGCCTTGGCGGATCAGCTCGTCCAGGGCATAGCCGACCATGATCACCACATCGGCGTGCTCGCCACGCGCCAGACGGTTGGGTATCGCCTCGGGAGCCTTGCCCATCGACGGCCCATACACGCTGACCAGCGTATCGCCGCTCTGCTCGGCGTAGCGCGGACCGAGCTGCTGGTAGGCGGCAGTGAAGCCGCCGGAAGTCATCACGGTCAATTCGGCAGCGTGGGCCAAGCCACAACCGGCAACCAGGCTGGCGGCCAGCAATCCTTTCATCGCGCGGATCATGCGGCCACCACTGCGCGGTGGGCGAGTCGACGATACAGCATCCAGGTGGCGACGAACGCACAAAGCGCGGCAAACATCATCCAATAGGCTGGCGCAGCCTTGTCGCCTGTAGCGTGGATCATCCAGGTGGAAATGGCCGGGGTGAAACCGCCGAAAATCGCTGTGGCCAGGCTGTAGGCCAGCGAGAAGCCGGCAACCCGCACTTCCACTGGCATGATTTCGGTCAGCGCTGGAATCATGGCGCCGTTGTACAGCCCATACAGGAACGAGAACCATAGCAACACTTCGAGCATGTGGCCGAAGGTCGGCGCCTGGGCCAGGAACGACAGGGCCGGATAGGCACTGAGCAGGGTCAGCAGGGACATGGCGCTGAGCAGCGGCTTGCGGCCGAATCGATCGCTCAGGGCGCCGCCGATCGGCAGCCAGATGAAATTGGACACCCCCACCAGCAGGGTCACGATCAGAGCGTCGCTGGTGCTCAGTTGCAGAACGGTCTTACCGAAGGTCGGCGCATACACAGTGATCATGTAGAACGCAGTGGTGGTCATGGCCACCATCAGCATGCCCAGCAACACCACGCTGGCATTGGCGAACAGGGTGGCCAGCACGGCCTTCATGCTCGGGCGGTGCTTGCGCGCGGTGAACTCTTCGGTTTCCTGCAGATTGCGACGCAGGATGAAAATCATCGGGATGATCATGCAGCCGACGCCGAACGGCACGCGCCAGCCCCATGCGCCGATTTCGCTGGTCGACAGCCACTGATTGAGGCCAAAGCCCAAGCCGGCGGCGACGACGATCGCCACTTGCTGGCTAGCCGATTGCCAACTGGCGTAGAAGCCCTTGCGTCCAGGCGTGGCCATTTCTGCCAGATACACTGAGACGCCACCGAGCTCGGCACCCGCCGAGAAGCCCTGCAGCAGGCGTCCTAGCAGCACCAGGACCGGCGCCCACAGGCCGATGCTGGCGTAGCTCGGCACCAGCACGATCAACAAGGTGCCGCTGGCCATGATTGCAAGCGTGACGATGAGCCCTTTGCGCCGGCCGACATCGTCGATGTAAGCACCCAGGATCACTGCACCGAGCGGACGCATGAGGAAGCCTGCGCCGAACACGGCAAAGGTCATCATCAAAGACGCGAATTCGTTGGAAGCGGGGAAGAACGCCGCGGCGATATAGGTGGCGTAGAAGCCGAACAGGAAGAAGTCGAATTGTTCGAGGAAATTCCCGGACGTGACCCGGAACACCATCCCGGCTTTTGAGGTGCCCTTGGGCGCCGGATGTGACGGCAGACTCATGGTGGATCTCCAGCTTTTTTTAAGATTTGTAAGAGCTTGTTGCTGGAATGATCGGCGAAACTGCGGCTGAGGATAATCGCTGAATTCTCATCGATTGATGCAAGAAAGCGATCAATGAATAGCGACTAGCGGGGAGGAACGACACAGGCACTCTCCAGGGACGGGCTGGAGAGTGCCTTGTGCTCAAGGGGTTACGCACCCACGAAAGCGGGTCGTACGGCGATCAGAAGATGCTCCAGGGATACTCGACGATCAGACGAATCTGGTCCGCAGAGGCATCCGAAGCGCCGTTACCGATCCGATGGGTGGCTTGGCGCAAGCGAACGGACAGGTCTTTGGCAGGCCCGCCTTGTACGACGTATTTGACATCGATGTCACGCTCCCAATGCTCCTCACTGCTCTGCGAGCCATAGAAGTTATAGGGGCTGTCAGCATCCATCTTGCTGCCATCGACATCGCGGCCCACGATGTAGCGAGCACCGAACGACAACCCGGGCACACCATACGTGGTCATGTCGAGGTTGTAGAACACGCCCCAGGATTTCTCATTGGGGCCGTTGAAGTCGACCAACTGCGAGGAGTTGGCCAGGTAGATGGAGTCATGGAACGTACCGGGCCCCATCCCCAGGTAGTCGAACGGCTGATCGCCGTGAATCTTCTGGTAGGTCAGCTTGAAGGTGTGCGCCCCGACCGTATACGCCGCGGCCAGAGAGTACGCCGTGGTGTTGATGTCCCCCGCCAGGGCACTGCCTTCGTCCACGGTGCGATACAGATTGGCATCGAAGTTCAGGCTCTGGGTGTCGCTCAACGGATAGGTATAGTTGACGTTCCCATAGTACTGACGCCAGATATCTTCATACTCAGCGCCATAGAGACCGAGGCTCAGCTGGTCGGTCACCGAATAGGTACCGCCGACGAAATCGACCGTGCTGGAACCTACCCCGGCGTATGCGGCGTAGAAGTCGTCCGACATGTTGGTGCTGTTGAAATCCTTGGCGGCCGTCAGGTGCCCCGCTTCTGCGGCCAGCCCTTCGATCTCGCCGCTGGTCAACCAGAACCCTTGGGCCGTTCCAGGGGTCAAGCGGGCATCGGCAGGTGCGAACACCGGGTTATATGGGCGCAGATTGTTACCGTACTTGAGCTCGGTCTCCGACACCCGCAGCTTGACGTTGGCACCGGCCGAAGAGGCTTCGCGCGCAGTGCTATTGCCGTCCGGAACCAGAACGTTGGCTTGCCCCGAATGCCCTGCCCCGCCATCGAGCTTGATGACCGTGTAGGCACTCGCATCCACGCCGAATCCAACCGTGCCCTGGGTGAAGCCTGAGGTGTAATCGAGCCGGAAGGTTTGGCCCCATTCGCGCCGGTCACGGTCTGCAGTGCTATCGGCGTTGTTATGCCCGCTGTGGTAATCATGATTCCAGTAAAGGTTGCGGGTCATGAAGTCGAGGTGGCTGTCCTCGATGAATCCTTTACTGTCGGACTGACCTGCAATCGCCACGTTTCCCGCCATCGACGTGATGGCCAGTGCCAGCAGGCTCCTGTTTCTAAGCCGCATTGTCTTACTCCCCATGGTTTTTTTTATCGAAAGGGCAGTGAAAATGGAGCGTTCCACCTGCTCTTTTTATGGGCCATGGCAAGGTGGAGGTGTGAGGTGAACCTGATCAGCACATGGCTGAAAAATGGCCAGGTGCCACCACCCTACTGACAACAGTGCCAAGGCGAAGCTCAAGATGCGACCTTCACTGACCTGAATCCGACCCTCTCATGGGGCATCCACAGACGCGACGGCCATGGCTTTGCCGTGGAACGCCCCCACTTTGTTGGCTGCGCGGCTCGTTCAGCGCTCAACCACCCACTGCGCCGCCGGGTTGCAAGGTCGTCTGAGCGGCCCCTCTAAGCATCTCCCCTGCCAGTACCCGGAACCTCTGGGTGAGCAGATTTTCGGGGCGATCGGATGAAAGCAGCAGGTAGGTATAGAAGCGCAGCTGCGGGGTAAACGGACGCATATCGATACCGGTATGCAGATACTCGCAGGCCACAAGCGGGCTGACGATGCTGACGCCAAGGCCCAGGCCGACCAACGAGCAGACGGTGGCGGCGTGGGTGGCATCCAGATTGAGCACGCGCGGGTCCTCTTCGGCGAAGAGGCGGTCGAGGCGCGTGCGCGAGCCATCGGTGTGCGACAACGAGATGAATTCCTCGCCCTTGAGGTCAGCCGGGGTCACTGTCTCGAGACTGCCAAGACGATGTCCCTTGGGGAAAATGCACACGCCGGGCACATCGCAGATGATCTCCGACTGCACGCCGGCCATGTCTTCCGCGACGTAGGACACCAGGCACACGTCGCAGAAACGCGTAGCGGCCCAGTGTGCAACGTTCGGCGAGTCATTGGTGTGTATGGAGATATGAACGTGCGGATTCTGCTGGCGGAAGCGCTGGATGATCGCCGGCAGCAAGCCATGGGTCAGCGATGGCACGGCTCCGATGCGCAACCGGCTGGTACCTCCACGCTTGAGGTTCTGGGCGGAGCTTTCCAGGCTTTGCAGCCCGATGAAGGCACGCTCCACATCGGCGAAGAACTGTGCGCCCTCATCGGTAGGCACCAATCGCCCGCCCATCCGCTCGAACAATTTGAAG
Organism: Pseudomonas putida; assembly: GCF_004357765.1. Taxonomy (GTDB): domain Bacteria; phylum Pseudomonadota; class Gammaproteobacteria; order Pseudomonadales; family Pseudomonadaceae; genus Aquipseudomonas; species Aquipseudomonas putida_U. The sequence continues at coordinate 239,735 of NZ_SMTE01000003.1, forward strand.
CCATTGGACCGTTCGAGCTGCGCGATCAGGCGGCTGACGTTTGGCTGCGAGGTATGCAGCGCTTGCGCAGCCGCCGTCATTGAGCCGCTGAGCATCACCGCCCGGAAGGTTTCGATCTGCTTGAAGTTCATAGCCATATCATTTCTGCATGACGGGTTGATGTATTGTCATTTGATTGCATGACACGGAGATCTTATAACTAGACCCACATCGACGTCTGCACCGATGCAACGCGATGCCAATCGAGCACATGCCGGCAGAACCAGAATAAAACCGGTGCTCCCCCACACTTTTCAGCCCTGCTCTTGTACTCATCGTTTCGTCGCACGCCGGTGTGGCGATGCAGCCAGGTAATCAGGAGGCATCATGTCGTTCTCGTATAAAAAACTAAGCGCTGCGCTGGCTTTGTCGTGCATGTCGTTGGCTGCGGTATCCACCGCTCGGGCCTCTGACTTGCCGGCGGTTCCGGCAGCTATCAAAGAGGCAGGCCAACTGCGTGTTGGTGTGCGGTGCGACCAGCCGCCCTATGGCTACCAAGACGAAAAGGGGGAATTTGCCGGCGTCGAAGTGGAAATGGCGAAACAAGTGTCGTTTTGGGCCCTGGGCTCCAAGGACAAGGTCAGCTTCACCTGTGTGACCGCCGAAAACCGAGTGCCGCAACTACTTGGTCGCAAGGTGGACTTCCTCATCGCCACGCTCGGTGTCACGCCGGAGCGTCAACGCGTGATCGACTTCACCACGCCCTACCGCTGGGGCGCGAGTGACGTGGTGGTCAAGAAAGACAGCCCTGTGCAGAAGATCTCCGACCTCAAGGGCAAGACGCTCGCAACGCTCAAAGGCTCAGTGCAGGCCAAGTGGTTCGAAGATCACATGCCCGACGTGAAAACGCTGCGCATGAACAGCGCCGCCGACGCCTTGCAGGCTTTCCGCCAGGGCCGTGCCGACGCTTACACCCACGACGCCGCAACGCTGGTGGTGGTGGCCGACAATGACAAGGACGCCCGTCTGATCGGCGAACCTTTTCAGATCTCCGATGCCGCCATCGGCGTGCGCAAGAACGACGAAGAGTGGCGCGACTACCTGAGCGCAGCGGTACTGCGTATGCGTGAAGAACACCTGTTCCGTGGCTGGGTCGCGCAGTTCGTTCCCAAGAACATCCAAAGCTATTACATCAGTGTCTTCGAGCAGGCCAAACCTGCCGAATCGCTCTGATCGGCCGCCATCATGAGTTTCGATATCCATTACCTGATGGCGCAGTGGCCGGCGTTACTCGACGGCGTGCTGATGACGCTGAAGATAACGGCGCTCGCCATCGTCTTCTCGCTGTTGATCGGTGTGCTGGGCGGCGCGGTGAGGGTCATGAAGGTACCCGTCCTCTCGCAGGTCGTAGCGTTCTATGTGGAGTTGATCCGCAATACGCCGATCCTGGTGCAACTGTTCTTCATCTTCTACGGCTTGCCAGCCGTGGGGCTGGGACTGTCGCTGTTCTGGTCAGGGGTGTTTTGCCTGTCGCTCTGGGCAGGGGCTTACCAGATCGAGAACATCCGTGGCGGCCTGGCCACCGTGGAGCACGGTATGCGTGAGGCCAGCTTGGCGCTCAGCCTCAAGCCGGTGCAGTACTTCGCGCTGGTGGCCCTGCCGATCGCTTTTCGCACGAGCCTGCCGGCGATGCTCAATACCGCGATCTCGCTGCTTAAGAACTCCTCGTACTTGCAGGCCATCGGCTTGGCAGAGTTGACCTTCGTGGCGGTGGACCGCATTGCCACGGATTTCCGCGCCATCGAGATGTTCACTGCCATCTGCGTCATGTACCTGGTGCTGGTGGGCGTGCTCGCACTGTTGACCGGGCGGCTGTCGGCCCACCTGCATCGACCTTTCAGGCAGTGAGGCAACCATGAACTTCATTCTCGAAAACTGGAGCTTCGTTTCCAAAGGGTTGTTGATGACCCTGCGCCTGGCGCTGGTGGTGCTGCTGTTCACCACGCTGATCTCGGCAGTGCTCGGTGTGCTGGCCACGGTCAAGAACCGCGCGCTGGGGTGGACGATTCATGCCTATGTGGAGCTGTTCCGCTCGATTCCACTGATCGTCAACGTGTTCTTCATCTTCTTCGGGGCGCCGATGTTCGGTGTGGATCTGAGCCCGTTCGCCGCCGTCACCGTGGGCCTGACCCTGTGGGGCAGCGCCAACGGTATCGAGATCGTCCGAGGCGGTCTGGAGTCGGTATCCCGACATCAGTGGAAAAGCGCCTGGGCCTTGGGCCTGCGCCCTTGGCAGATCTACCTGCACGTGGTCGTGCCACAGTCGATGAAAGCCATTCTGCCGGCCTACACCGGGTTGCTGACGATCCTGGTGCAAGCCACTTCCCTGGGCGCGCTGGTAGGTGTGGGCGAATTCCTCAAGGTCGGGCAGATCATCATCGAACGCGAAACCGTCATGACCGGCGTCAGCCCGGCATTCGAGGTCTACGGCGTGGTGTTGCTCGTGTACTTCGTCATCTGCTCGGCACTGACCTGGCTCAGTCGCTATCTCGAACGTCGTCTGGGTCGCCCGGCGGTACGTACTTCTATTGGAGAGGTTCCAAAATGCAAGAATCCAAAGTCAGTCGGCGCCTGAAGGAAAGCACTGCGCCGGAAGTCAACGAGTACATCTATCGCCCACGCCTGGAAGGCTTCGCCAGTGGTTTCGCCAACCTGGGCAACGTCAACAAGGCGCACATCCTGATGCTCGCCGAACAGGGCCTGATTCGTGGCGAACACGCCAGTGCGCTGGCCAAAGGCGTGCTGGACATGGAGCATGCCGGGCCGGATGCGGTCGAGCTGGATCCGTCGCGCGAAGATGCCTACTTCAACTATGAAGCGCACCTGATCGAACAGATCGGCGCCGACATCGGCGGGCGCCTGCACACCGGTCGCAGCCGCAACGACATTCTTGCCACGCTCGATCGCCTGCGGTGTCGCGACCTGTTGATGGACCTGATCGACGAGCTGATGAACGTGCGAGCAACGGCCATTCGCTGTGCCGAGATGTTCGCTGAAGTGGTAATGCCCGGTTACACCCACCTGCAACCTGCACAACCGATCACCTATGGGTACTACCTCAGCGCGGTGGAGCAGGCACTGGAACGCGACAGCAAACGCCTGATCCAGACCCTGGATTCCATGAACCAGTGCCCACTTGGCGCAGCGGCGTTCGCCGGTACGCCGTTCGCCATCGACCGCTCGCGCACCGCCGAGTTGCTAGGCTTCGACGGTTATCTGGACAACGCGCTGGATGCCATCGGCTCGCGGGACTTCCTGCTCGAAAGTCTGTCGCACCTGAGCAACCTGGCGGTGCTCTGGAGCCGCATTGCGCAGGATTACTTCGTGTGGAGCACCAATGAGTTCAACCTCATCGACTTCCCTGACAGTGTCGCGGCGACGTCCAGCATCATGCCGCAAAAGAAGAACCCGACCGTGCTGGAGTATCTCAAGGGCCGCAGCGGACACATCGTCGGCTTGCTGATGGGGGCAAGCGTCACCATCAAAGGCACCAACTTCTCGCACACCGGCGATGGCAACCGCGAAGGCACCCGTGGTTTCTGGGAAGCCGCCGAAGAAAGCCTACGCTGCCTGAAACTGCTGGACCTGGTGCTGCGCACCGCGACCCCGAACATCGATCTGGCGGTGCGCCGTGCCGGTGAAGACTTCTCCACGGCAACGGGCCTGGCCGACCTGATGGTGCGCGAGGTGGATCTGTCGTTCCGCGAAGCCCACCACGTGGTCGGCGCCGTGGTGCGCATGGCGATGGATCAAGGCCTGTTGGCGAATCAGATCACCACCCAGATGATCGATGCCTGCGCCATCGAACAACTGGGCCACGCGCTGAAGCTGTCCGAGCAAAAGGTGCGCGAATGCCTGGACCCGGTCAGCAACGTGCAAGGGCGTACCTCCGCAGGCGGCCCGTCGCTGGGTTCGCTGAAGCCCAGCCTGGCCCGTGCCAGGGAGCGACTGTCGGCTGAACGCGCCGCCAATCAACAGCGCCGCGAGCGACTGAGCGCGGCTCACCTCAACCTGCAAGCCCTGACCCGGGCACAGGCGGGCCTATGAGCACAATCCTGACGGTTCGCGACCTGCATAAAAGCTTTGGGCAACACGAGGTGGTCAAGGGGGTGGACATGGACGTTCGCCAAGGTGAAGTGGTGGTCATCATCGGTCCCAGCGGCTCGGGCAAGTCCACCTTCATTCGCTGCCTGAACAGCTTGGAGGAGCCGTCGCAGGGCACCGTGGTGATCGGCAATGGCGACTCTGCCAACGCCGGTGACCGCAAGGCGCTGGCGAAGCTTCGTGAGGAAGTGGGCATGGTGTTCCAGGACTACACGCTGTTCCCCCACATGACCGTGATGGCAAACATGATCCTCGCGCCGGTAAAGCTCAAGCGCGCGACCAAGCAGCAAGCACAGGCCCATGCCTTGGCGTTGCTGGACCGGGTCGGACTGCGCCACAAGGCCGAGCATTATCCGGCAGAGTTGTCCGGCGGCCAGCAACAACGCGTGGCCATCGTTCGCGCGTTGGCGATGAGACCCAAGTTGATGCTGTTCGACGAGCCCACCTCCGCGCTGGACCCGGAGACCGTCGGCGATGTGCTGAACGTGATGAAGGGCTTGGCTGCCGAAGGCATGACCATGATCGTGGTGACCCACGAAATGGGTTTCGCCCGTGAAGTGGCCGATCGCGTGGTGTTCTTCGACGGCGGCAAGATCATCGAAACCGGGCCGCCGTCCGAGGTGTTCAGCGTACCCAAGGAACCGCGCACCCGGCAGTTCCTGGAAAGCGTCCTGCACTGATCCAAAGGCACCTGCGCACCCTTTCCCCTATCTGGCGTGCCCGCCTCCATCGGGACGGCGGGCCTGTGCTCCGGCAAGGAGTTTCAAATGAGTGAAGCGATCCGCAATCCCCAGGCTTCAATGGCCAGGCAAGCCATGATCCAGATGGAGAACATCAACAAGTGGTACGGGACTTTCCAGGTACTGAAGAACATCAACCTGACCGTGCATCAGGGCGAGCGTATCGTGCTCTGCGGCCCGTCGGGATCGGGCAAATCGACCACTATTCGCTGCCTGAACCGCCTCGAAGAACACCAGGAAGGCCGGATTGTGGTCCAAGGCACCGAACTGACCAGCGACGTCAGGCAGATCGAGGCCATCCGCCGCGAAGTCGGCATGGTGTTCCAGCATTTCAACCTGTTCCCGCACCTGACCATTCTGCAGAACTGCACACTCGCACCGATCTGGGCAGGCAAGGTGTCACGTCGCCACGCTGAAGAAGTGGCGATGCATTATCTGGAACGCGTGCGCATTCCCGAGCAGGCCCACAAATTCCCCGGGCAGCTGTCCGGTGGCCAGCAGCAGCGGGTCGCGATCGCCCGGGCATTGTGCATGAAGCCCAAGATCATGCTGTTCGATGAACCGACCTCGGCGCTGGACCCGGAAATGGTCAAGGAAGTGCTCGACACCATGGTCAGCCTTGCCGAAGACGGCATGACCATGCTGTGCGTGACCCATGAAATGGGTTTCGCCCGTACCGTGGCGCACCGGGTGGTGTTCATGGACCAGGGTGAAATTGTCGAGCAGGCCACGCCGGAGGCGTTCTTCGACAACCCGCAAAGTGAGCGCAGTCGATTGTTCTTGAGCCAGGTATTGCACTGAACACGGAGCCATGACGATGATGTGCAGCCCGGTCAGGAGGCAGGCGCATCCAACAAGACAGGGGCGACTCACAGCGGCTCATTGTTCGGTTCTGAACAACGTTCGCACGACGCCCCTGATCCACCGGTTGCCGCTGTCCTGATGATACCGCGCATGCCAGTGCTGTTTGACGGTGAACCCCTCCACCACAACCGGGCAGTCATGGAGCCGTAGCTCATGCATGTCAGCGAGTGTCTGCCCTATATGCCGCGGTAACGTAGCGACCAGATCGGTCGTCCCGATGATCATACCCAAGCCGAGAAATGCTGGCAGTTCCAGCATGATCCTGCGCTCGATCCCCGCGCGTGCCAACCCAGCTTCCAACAACTTCTGCCCCGTTCCTGAACTGATTTGCACATGCCCCTCGGCGCAGTAACGCTCCAGGCTCATCCCTTGTCCGAGCCGAGGATGCTGCGGATTGCTCAGGCAGACCCAATCCTGTTCGTACAGCACCTGCTGATACATGCCGCCCCCTAGCCAAGGCACGAAGCCGATAGCCAGATCCGCCTCACCCGACTCCAACGCGCTTTCCGTATTGCCGTCTATGCGGACGGCTTCCAGGCGAATCCCAGGCGCGTGAGTGCGCAGGTAATTGAGGATGCTGGGCAGCAGAGTGATGTGGCTGGCATCGCTGACACAGAGGCGGAAGCGCCGTTGCGCGGTCGCCGGAACGAACTGCGGCTCCCAGGCGGTGAGCCGGCGTAGCGATTCCAGCACCTCCCGGCATGGCCCGATCAATTGATCGGCACGGGGCGTAGGGGCCATGCCTCCGGGCGTGCGGACAAACAGCGGATCGTTCAGCTGCTCACGCAGACGTGCCAGCCAGATGCTCACGGTCGGTTGACTCTGACCCAGCTGTTCGGCAGCGCGGGTCACACTGCGGCAGTGATAGAGCACGTCGAACAGCTGCAGCAGCTTGGGCTCGGGTAACGCCTCCAAGCCATTCATTATTGAAAATCCCAATAGTGGTATTGGGTCCATTGTATAGCCCAGATAAGTCCCGCTGCATAAGGTGGTCGCAAACCACAGGAGGTCTGCGACGTGAAAATCTGCATTCTGGGCGCGGGAGCCCTGGGTTGCGCCATCGGCGCGGCCTTGAGTGAGGCGGGGCATGAAACCTGGCTGTTGAACCGAGGCCGAGCACATGTCGAGGCGATGAACCAGCATGGGCTGCAGGTGCAGGACGAACGCGGCGAACGCCATGTGCGGGTCAATGCCGCGATCAATGCCGAAGACGTCGGCGTAGCCGATCTGGTGGTGGTACTGGTCAAGTCGTTCCACACCGCCGAGGCCATGGCCAGCGCCAGTCCCCTGATCGGGTCACAGACGCTGGTGCTGTCGCTACAGAACGGCCTGGGTCACGAGGATATCCTCGCTGAGGCGGTGGGGCGCGAGCGCGTGCTGGCCGGCAAGACCTACGTCGGCGGTGTGCTCCTGGCACCGGGTTCGATCCGCGCCGGCGTCGCAGGAAAACAGACGTTTATCGGCGAGCTCGATGGCCAGCTGACACCGCGCGTGCAAGCCATCGCCGAGGTCTTCAACAGCGCCGGACTGACCACGGTGGTCAGTGACAATATCCTCGGCACCATGTGGGACAAGCTGCTGGTCAACGTCGCTACCGGCGCGCTCAGCGGCATAACCATGCTCAGCTACGGCCAGCTGTACAGCGAGCCGCTGCTGGAGAACACCGCCAAGGCAGCTGTGGCCGAAGCCATCAGCGTCGCCGAGCGCGCCGGTATCCGCCTGAGCCTGAGCAGTCCTGACGCTGCCTGGCAGTTGGCTGCCGAAGGTCTGCCGGCGAGCTTCCGCACTTCGATGCTGCAGAGCCTGGAAAAAGGCTCGATCACCGAGATCGACTTCATCAACGGCTCTGTCGTGCGCTGGGGCCAGCGCCATGGCGTGGCCACACCGGTCAACGCGACCCTGGTGGCCTGCATAAAGGGCATCGAACGCGCCATGGCCGATCATCAGAGAAGGGAGCACCCATGAGCCAGCCAAAAGCCTACCTCGAGCACGTCGCGTTCTGGGTGCAGGACATCCAGTGGCATATCCGATTCTTCAGTGAAGTGTGTGGCATGACCATGCGCGAAGTGCAGGGCGACATCGAGGAGCCCGCACAGTATTGGACCCTCGGCGGTTTGCAGTTCATTCACCAGCCGGACTTCACCGGCCCAGAGGGACGCATGGCACACCTGGGCATCATGTGTGAAGACCTCGAAGCCGCTTTGTCGGCCGCCCAGCGTTTCGGCGTCAGCGCAATGCCCCAAGGCCGCAACTGGTTGCGCCTGCCCGACGGCCTGGCAGTGGAATTCATCCAGGCGATGCCCGCCCGTTGCGTTGCCCAGGCCCTGTCCATCGACCCACGGGCAGAGGTGCTGTCATGAGCGTGATGGAAAAATACTGGGACGATGCCCGCGAAGGGGATGAATGCATAAGCCCCACTTACACCGTGACCCGCGAGCGCATCCTGGCCTACGCCGATCTCACCGGCGACCACACCCCGGTGCACGTCGATGAGGAGTATGCCAACGCCAGCCACTTCGGTTGCCTGGTCGCCCACGGCCTGTTCGGCCTCTCCATTGCCGACGGTCTCAAGACCCGGTGCGAGTATCGTTTCCTGCCGGGCATGTCACTGGGCTGGACCTGGGACTTCGTGCTGCCGATAAAGGTCAACGATGTGTTGCACGTACGCATGCGCGTCGGAGCGATGCGCCCGAGCAAAAGCCGGCCGGGCTGGGGCATCGTGGTGTTGCCTTCGGAGTTGATCAACCAGCACGGCGAAGTGGTGCAGCGCGGCGAACACCGCTTGATGGTGCCCAGGAGGATCGAAGGATGAGCCAGGCATTGCCATTGGCGGGTATCCGCGTCATCGACTACAGCCACTTCCTCGCCGGACCGTATGTGGGCCGCTGTCTTGCGGCGCTGGGCGCAGAGGTGATCAAGGTCGAACGGCCAGGCAGCGGCGATGCCGGCCGCCAGCATGCGTTCACCCTGGATGACCAGCAGAGTGGTTACTTCCTGCAGTTGAACATGGGCAAGCAGGGCGTCAGTGTGAACATGAAGGACCCGCGCGGCAAAGCCTTCATGCAGCGCCTCACCGACTCGGCCGACGTCTTCATCGAAAACTACCGCCCCGGTGCCTTGGACAAGCTTGGCTTGGGTTATGCCGAGTTGGCCGCACGCAATCCGCGCCTGGTGTACTGCTCGATTTCCGCCTACGGCCACACTGGCCCAGATGCGCACCGCGCGGGCTTCGGACTGATCGCCGAGGCCAAGAGCGGCATCATGCAGATGGTCGGCGTACCAGGCGAGGCCCCGCCGCTGCTGCGGATTTCCCTGGGCGACATGTATACCGGCATCCATGCCGTGGCCGCGATCAATGCAGCACTGCTGGGCCGGGTCAGCAGCGGCCGCGGGCAGCATATCGACATGGCCCTGTATGACACGCTGGTGTCGATGCACGAGTACGCAGTGCAGTGCTACACCTTGTCCGATGGCAGCGTGCTGCCCGAGCAGACCGGCCACGACATGCCGACCTCGACGCTGTATGGCGTGTTCCGCGCCGCTGATGGCGACCTGGTCATCGCCGCCCAGGTCGACGACGCCTGGCAGCGCTTTGCGGTCATGCTCGAAGCCAATGGCGGGCCGCCCGGATTCGGCAGCGATCACCGCTTCCACAGCCTCAACGGCCGTAACACCCATCGTCAGGCGATCCTCGCGGTAGTTCGCGATTGGGTCGGCGCGCGCCAGGTGGCCGATATCCTCGCGTTGCTCGACACCATCGACATCCCCAGCGCCAAGGTGCAGCGCATCGACGAGGTACTGGCCGACCCGCAGATCCAGGCGCGCAACATGGTCATCGAGCAGCAGCACCCACGCTACGGCACCTTGCGACTGCCCAACCTGCCGTTCCGCTTCTCGGACTGCGACACCACCCTCTATCAGGTGGCCCCGGATCTCGGCCAACACAATGCCGAGGTGGCCGCAGCGCTGGGCTTCAGTCCTGATGAAATCACCGCCATGCAGTCTGACGGTGTGCTGTTTACCCATGGAGATGCACGATGAGCGACCGCTACGCAGTGATCGGCAGGCCGATCAACCACACCAAGTCCCCCCTGATCCATGGCTTGTTCGCCCAGGCCTGCGGACAGACCTTGGTGTATGACGCCATCGAAGGAGAACCCGAGGGCTTCGAGAGCCAAGTCCTGCAGTTTCACCGTGAGGGCGGGCTGGGGATGAACATCACCGCCCCGTTCAAGCTGCGTGCCTTCGAGCTCGCTGACCGGCGTAGCGAGCGGGCGCAGCTGGCGCGGGCGGCCAATGCGCTGAAGTTCGAGGATGGCAGCCTCTACGCCGAGAACTTCGATGGTATCGGCCTGCTCCGGGACATCGAAGAGAACCTCGACGAGCCGCTACGCGATCGTCGGGTGTTGTTGCTCGGTGCCGGCGGAGCAGCGCGCGGAGCGCTATTGCCATTCCTGCAGGCGGGGCCCAGCGAGCTGGTGATCGCCAACCGAGACATGGCCAAGGCAGTAGCCCTGCGTAACGAGGTGGATCATCCTCGGCTACGAATCAGCCGGTACGAGGAACTGCATGAGCAGACCTTCGACATCGTGGTCAACGCCACCTCCGCCAGCCTCAGCGGCGAACTACCGCCTCTGCCTGACAGTGTGTTCGAGAGCACGCGGCTGGCGTATGAACTGGCCTATGGCAAAGGACTTACACCTTTCCTAGGCCAAGCTCAGGCCAAGGGTGTGAAACGCCTTGCCGATGGAGTCGGCATGCTAATCGAGCAGGCTGCCGAGGCTTTTGCCTGGTGGCGAGGGGTGAGGCCAAGCACGCAAGCGGTCATTGAACAACTGACCATTCCGTTGAGGTAAGGCCATGGTTACCTGTGCAGGCCTGCACTAAGTCATGTGCAGTCCGTGCGAGCCTTTTCGCGGGCAAGCCCGCTCCCAAAGGATCAACATCGCTTTCGAATGCGAAGGGGTACCTGTGGGAGCGGGCTTGCCCACGAAGAGGCCGGCCCAGACAACCAAAGTACTCGAAGGGAGATCTCAACGGTCTGGTCAAGGTGCTGTTCTGCGATAGGTCCCGATGCGGCCCACATAATGTGAAAACCATTGCGCATTAAACAAAAAACATCAGTTCTGTTTCAGACTAATTCTATTTTTTGTAGGGCATTTCCGATTCATACTCTTGCGCCTGCCAAACCATTGCTACTGCTGGAATGGGGGCCTAGTCTCGGGAAGTCGCTGGTGAAACAGCGACCGGCTTTGACAGGCCGACCCTATCTCAGACACGCGCAAGCGCTATGGCGGCTGTGCGCGGGGCACCTTCGTGTGCGCCGAGTCACTCTGGGATCCTCGGTCTGTCAACCCGCGTACAGCTGCCACCCTCTTGTTTGACAGCGAGCTTGTGGTAGCCCCACTGATCCCAGAGGTGCATATGCGCAAGTTAGTCCCCGATCCACCCGCTTCCTCCCTCGAATCGTCCATCGCCTTGCAAGACACCCTCGTGCAGGCCTTCGAGCACATCCTTTGCGCCTTATCCGTCGCCAGCCAATCCGTGCTGCTCAACCCTGTCAGTCCAAGCTCGAAGATCATGCAGGCCGTGATTCATGAGATGGCGACTGTGCAGGCCTTGTTGGAGTCGGCGGAAGAGCACGCGCAGATGCGGGCGCATCTGCCGACCGAGCCGCGAACGCTGCATTAAGTGATGGGTTGCCTGGGCGGGCCTCTTCGCGGGCAAGCCCGCTCCCACAGGTACCCCTTCGCATTCGAAAGCGATGTCGATCCTGTGGGAGCGGGCTTGCCCGCGAAGAGGCCCGCCCAGACAACCACAATTTTCGAAGGGAGATCGACAATGACCACAACCGCCGTCATACCCGGCGAAACCTGCTTCTACCAAGGTGAAGGCCAAAGCCAACCACTGTTTCGCATCGAGCCCGGCATCGACTGCCAGTTCGCCCGCGAACAAGCTTCCGAACTGATGGGTTACGCACGGGACATGACCCTGGATGGCCTGATGGAGCGAAACCACACGCTGATCTGGGCCTCGTATTACCTCACAGCCCTGGCCAAGGCACTGCTCGACGATGCTGAGATCGGGCTGATGAAGGCCAAGGCCGTTTGACGAAAATGCCCCGCAGGCGTAAGCCTGCGGGGCATTCAAAGGATGATGCGAGCAACCACGACGCGACCGTCAGCGCCTCACTCCACCGTCACCGACTTCGCCAGGTTCCGCGGCTGATCCACATCCGTACCCTTCAACACCGCCACGTAATACGACAGCAACTGCAGCGGGATGGTGTACAGAATCGGCGCCAGGGCATCGGCGATATGCGGCACCTTGATCACATGGGTACCTTCGCCATTGGTCATACCCGCCTGTTCATCGGCGAACACCACCAGCTCACCACCCCGCGCACGGACTTCCTGCAGGTTCGACTTCAGCTTCTCCAGCAGTTCGTTGTTCGGCGCCACGGTCACCACCGGCATGTCGCTGTCCACCAGCGCCAGCGGGCCATGCTTGAGCTCACCGGCCGGGTAGGCTTCGGCATGGATGTAGGAGATTTCCTTGAGCTTGAGCGCACCTTCCATCGCCACCGGGTACTGCGCGCCTCGGCCGAGGAACAGGGTGTGGTGCTTGTCGGCGAACAGCTCGGCGGTCTTTTCCACAGTGCTGTCCATGGCCAGGGCTTCGCCCAGGCGGGTCGGCAGGCGACGCAGCTCTTCGACCAACTCGGCTTCCACCCCGGCCTCGAGGGTCCCGCGTACCTGGCCGAGGGCCAGGGTCAGCAACATCAGCGATACCAACTGGGTGGTGAAGGCCTTGGTAGAGGCTACGCCGATTTCCGGACCGGCCAAAGTCAGCAAGGTCAGGTCAGACTCACGCACCAACGAGCTGATGCCGACGTTGCAGATCGCCAGGCTGCCGAGGAAGCCCAGTTCCTTGGCATTGCGCAGGGCGGCCAGGGTGTCTGCGGTTTCGCCGGACTGGGAGATCGAGACGAACAGGGTGTCAGGCTGGACCACCACCTTGCGGTAGCGGAACTCGCTGGCGACTTCGACCTGGCACGGAATACCAGCAAGGCTCTCGAGCCAGTAACGGGCGACCATACCGGCGTGGTAACTGGTGCCGCAGGCGACGATCTGCACGTTGCGCACCTTGGCGAACAGCTCGGCCGCCTGTGGACCGAAGGCCTGCACCAGCACGTGGTCCTTGCCCAGGCGCCCTTCCAGAGTCCGCTGTACCACAGCCGGCTGCTCGTGGATCTCCTTGAGCATGAAATGACGATAGGCACCTTTGTCGGCAGCCTCGGCGCCTTCGTGGTATTGCACCACCTCACGCTGAACCTGGTCATCGGCCTGGTTCCAGATGGTCACCTGGTCGCGGCGAATCTCGGCGATGTCACCCTCCTCCAGGTACATGAAGCGGTCGGTGACCTGACGCAACGCAAGCTGGTCGGAGGCCAGGAAGTTCTCGCCATGGCCCAGGCCGATCACCAGCGGGCTACCGCTGCGGGCGGCGACCAGGCGGTCGGGTTGTTTCACGCTGATCAACGCCAGGCCGTACGCACCGTGCAGGCGCTTGATTGCCGCCTTGAGCGCGCCGGCAAGGTCCGGAATGGACTTGAGGGTGTGGTGGATCAGGTGGACGATCACCTCGGTGTCGGTCTGCGAGGCGAACACGTAGCCCAGGTCCTTGAGCTCTTCACGCAGTTCTTCGTGGTTTTCGATGATGCCGTTGTGCACCACGGCAACTTCGTTGCCGGAGAAATGAGGGTGGGCATTGCCTTCGGTCGGCGCACCGTGGGTGGCCCAGCGGGTATGGGCGATGCCCAACTGGCCGATCAGTGGGTCGGCGGTATTAGCCGCCTCAAGCTCGGCGACCTTGCCGATGCGACGCAGACGCTGGAGCTCGCCTTGCTGGGTGTAGACGGACAGGCCGGCACTGTCGTACCCGCGGTACTCCAGGCGCTTGAGGCCTTCGATCAGGATGGCGGTGATGTTGCGCTCGGCTACTGCTCCGACGATTCCACACATAGTCATTGCTCCTGGCTGATCGCGGCACAGATCAGATTGATGCCGCGGGCTTGTATCTGTTCGCGTGCCGCTGCGGGCAGGCGTTCGTCTGTAATCAGGGTGCTCACGCTGCTCCAGGGCAGCTCGAGGTTTGGGATCTTTCGCCCAACCTTATCGGACTCGACCATCACGATCACTTCACGGGCGACTTCGGCCATGACCCGGCTCAGGCCGAGCAGTTCGTTGAAGGTGGTGGTGCCACGGGTAAGGTCGATCCCATCCGCGCCGATGAAAAGCTGGTCGAAATCGTAGGAGCGTAGTACCTGCTCGGCGACCTGGCCCTGGAACGACTCGGAATGCGGGTCCCAGGTGCCGCCGGTCATCAACAGCACCGGCTCGTGTTCGAGTTCGCTGATGGCGCGGGCGACGTTCAACGAGTTGGTCATCACGACCAAACCGGGTTGGCGCCCTAGCTCCGGGATCATGGCGGCAGTGGTGCTGCCGCTGTCGATGATGATGCGGGCGTGTTCGCGAATGCGTGCGACCGCAGCGCGGGCGATGGCCTTCTTGTAGGCCGATACCGGTTGCGCGGTTTCACCGAGCATCTCCTGTGGTACAGGCACCGCTCCACCGTAGCGACGCAGCAGCAGGCCGTTGGCCTCCAGGGCGGCGAGGTCCTTGCGGATGGTCACTTCCGAGGTCTCGAAGCGCCGTGCCAAGGCGTCCACGCTCACCTCGCCCTGCTCGTTGAGCAAGGCCAGGATATTGTGACGACGCTGAGGGGTATTGCGTTTCGACATGAGCGCTTAAGTTTCGATTCGAAAGATAATGGTTGCAATCAAAACCTAAGATCATCGATTCGTCAAGCTGTGGATAAGTTTAAAGACGAATTCGTCCCCTGTAGGAGCGGTAAAGCAATAAAAAAGCCGACTTATGCACATAAGTCGGCTTTCGATCGAAGCAGCTGTGTATAACTCAGCTCTTCTTGATCTTCTCGGGACGCTTCCACCCATCGATGTTGCGCTGACGCGCCCGCGCCACGGCCAACTGACCTGCTTCCACGGTCTGGGTAACGGTCGAACCGGCTGCGGTAGTCGCGCCATCCTTGATATCCACAGGCGCCACCAACGAATTGTTGGACCCGATGAACACGTCCTCCCCCATCACGGTCTTGAACTTGTTGGCGCCATCGTAGTTGCAAGTGATGGTACCGGCACCAATGTTGGTGCGTGCGCCGACCTCGGCATCACCCAGGTAGGTCAGATGGCCGGCCTTGGCGCCTTCGCCCAGGTGTGCATTCTTCAACTCGACGAAGTTACCCACATGGGCCTTGGCGTCCAGCACACTGCCCGGGCGCAGGCGAGCGAACGGGCCGGCATCGCTGCCCTCGCCCATCATCGCGCCTTCCAGATGGCTGTTGGCTTTGACGACCACACCCTTGCGCAAGGTGCTGTTCTTGATCACACAGTTCGGGCCAATCTGCACGTCATCCTCGATGACGACCTTGCCTTCGAGAATCACGTTGATGTCGATCAGCACATCACGCCCAACCGTTACCTCACCGCGCACGTCGAAACGTGCCGGATCACGCAGCGTCACCCCCTGGGCCATCAGTCGGCGGGCTTCACGCAACTGGTAATGGCGCTCGAGCTCGGACAACTGGCGACGGTCGTTGGCGCCCTGCACTTCCATCGGGTCATGGGGCTGTTCGGTGGCCACCACCAGGCCGTCGGCCACGGCCATGGCGATGACGTCGGTCAGGTAGTACTCGCCTTGGGCATTGTCGTTGGACAGACGGCTCATCCAGTCAGCCAGGCGGGCGGCTGGCAAGGCAAGGATGCCGGTATTGCCTTCCTTGATCGCCTTCTGCGCGTCGGTTGCGTCCTTGTGCTCGACGATGGCGGTCACCTGACCTTGGGCGTCGCGCACGATGCGGCCGTAGCCGGTAGGGTCCTGCAAGGTCACGGTCAGCAGGCCGAGCTGCTGGTCGCTGACCTTGGCCAACAGACGCTGCAGGGTTTCCACCTCGATCAGCGGTACGTCGCCGTAGAGCACCAGCACGGTGTCGGCAGTGATCGCCGGCAGGGCCTGGGCCACGGCGTGGCCGGTACCCAGCTGCTTGTCCTGCATGACGAAGTTCAGGTCGTCGGCGGCCAGGCGCTCACGCACCAGCTCGGCGCCGTGGCCGATGACCACGTGAATGCCCTGCGGCTGCAACTGGCGAGCGCTGTGGATAACATGGCCGAGCATGGAGTTGCCGGCGACCGGGTGGAGCACCTTGGGCAGCGCCGAGCGCATACGGGTACCTTGGCCGGCGGCGAGGATAACGATATCGAGTGACATTGACTGGCTACCAATCCGGGGCGGTCAGACACGACCGACTGAGGGGGAACAGAAAAAGAAAAAGGGTAGCCGATGGCTACCCTTTTTCTCAATCTACATGAAGCCAGCGGTGTTAGCCGCCGAACTTCTTGCGGATCTGCTGGACGGTGCGCAGCTGGGCTGCGGCCTCGGCCAGACGTGCGGATGCGGCTGAGTAGTCGAAATCCGCGCCTTTCTCATGCAGGGCCTTCTCAGCTGCCTTGACGGCATCCTGAGCGGAGGCTTCGTCCAGGTCGGCGGCACGTTGCACGGTATCGGCGAGTACCTTGACCATGTTCGGCTGCACTTCGAGGAAGCCACCAGAGATGTAGAACACCTCGCGATCGCCACCCTGCTTGGTCAACGTGATCGGACCTGGTTTCAGATTGGTGATCAGCGGCGCGTGGCCCGGAGCGATACCCAGATCGCCCAGGTTGCCGTGCGCAACCACCATCTCGACCAGACCGGAGAAGATTTCTCCTTCCGCGCTGACGATATCGCAATGGACTGTCATAGCCATCTGCTTGCCTCAACCTGATTAGCGCCCCTTGCGGGGCGCCGGGATTACAGTTTCTTGGCTTTCTCGATCGCTTCGTCGATGCTGCCGACCATGTAGAACGCTTGTTCTGGCAGGTGGTCGTAGTCACCTTTGAGGATGCCGCTGAAGCCAGCGATGGTGTCTTTCAGGGACACGTACTTGCCTGGCGAGCCGGTGAAGACTTCGGCCACGAAGAACGGCTGCGACAGGAAGCGCTGGATCTTACGAGCACGGGCAACCAGTTGCTTGTCGCTTTCGGACAGTTCGTCCATACCCAGGATCGCGATGATGTCCTTCAGCTCTTTGTAGCGCTGCAGAACATACTGAACGCCACGAGCGGTCTCGTAGTGCTCGTTGCCGATCACGTTCGGGTCCAGCTGGCGCGAAGTCGAGTCCAGTGGGTCGACCGCTGGGTAGATACCCAGGGAGGCGATGTCACGGGACAGAACGACGGTGGCGTCCAAGTGGGCGAAGGTGGTGGCTGGCGACGGGTCGGTCAAGTCGTCCGCAGGTACGTATACGGCCTGAACGGAGGTGATCGAACCTTCCTTGGTGGAGGTGATGCGCTCTTGCAGAACGCCCATCTCTTCAGCCAGGGTCGGCTGGTAACCTACCGCCGACGGCATACGGCCCAGCAGTGCGGATACTTCGGTACCGGCCAGGGTGTAACGATAGATGTTGTCGACGAACAGCAGAACGTCGTTACCTTCGTCACGGAACTTCTCGGCCATGGTCAGGCCGGTCAGCGCTACGCGCAGACGGTTTCCTGGTGGCTCGTTCATCTGACCGTAGACCAGCGCTACTTTGTCGAGAACGTTGGAGTCCTTCATCTCGTGGTAGAAGTCGTTACCCTCACGAGTACGCTCACCCACACCAGCGAACACGGAGTAACCGCTGTGTTCCATGGCGATGTTACGGATCAGTTCCATCATGTTAACGGTCTTGCCGACACCGGCACCACCGAACAGACCAACCTTACCACCCTTGGCGAACGGGCAAACCAGGTCGATAACCTTGATGCCGGTTTCCAGCAGGTCGTTGCCGCCTGCCTGGTCAGCGAACGAAGGCGCTGGCTGGTGGATACCGCGACGCTCTTCTTCGCCGATCGGGCCGGCTTCGTCGATCGGGTTGCCCAGAACGTCCATGATGCGGCCCAGAGTGGCCTTACCAACAGGAACGGAGATGGCAGCGCCGGTGTCGACGACATCCAGACCGCGCTTCAAGCCTTCGGTGGAGCCCATCGCAATGGTACGAACCACGCCGTCGCCCAGCTGCTGCTGAACTTCGAGGGTGGTTTCCGCGCCTTGTACTTTCAGCGCGTTGTATACACTCGGCACGACGTCACGTGGGAATTCCACGTCGATGACGGCGCCGATGATTTGAACGATACGTCCGCTACTCATAGCTGGATCCTCTGAATATGTGAACCGTTAAACCGCGGCAGCGCCGCCGACGATTTCCGAGATCTCCTGGGTGATCGCAGCCTGACGCGCCTTGTTGTAGATCAATTGCAGCTCTTTGATCAAATCACCGGCGTTGTCTGTGGCGTTCTTCATGGCGATCATCCGGGCCGCTTGTTCAGCAGCGTTGTTCTCGACCACCGCCTGGTAGACCTGCGACTCCACGTAACGCACCATCAAGCCGTCCAGCAGCTCTTTTGCGTCGGGTTCGTACAGGTAATCCCAGTGATGCTTGAGATCCTGATCCGGGGTTGCCACCAACGGTACCAATTGCTCGACCGTCGGTTGTTGGGTCATGGTGTTGATGAACTTGTTCGAAACCACCGAGAGGCGATCGATGCGGCCGTCCAGGTAGGCGTCCAGCATCACTTTGACGGAGCCGATCAGATCGTTGATCGATGGCTCTTCGCCCAAGTGGCTGATCGCAGCTACGACGTTGCCGCCAAAGTTACGGAAGAATGCCGCACCCTTGCTGCCGATCACGCACAGGTCGATTTCAACGCCCTGTTCGCGGTTTACGTTCATGTCCTTGACCAGGGCCTTGAACAGGTTGGTGTTCAAGCCACCGCACAGACCACGGTCACTGCTCACCACGATATAACCGGCGCGCTTTACAGGGCGCTCGATCATGAACGGGTGGCGGTATTCCGGGTTGGCGTTGGCCAGATGACCGATTACCTGGCGGATACGCTCCGCGTAAGGACGGCTAGCAGCCATGCGCATTTGTGCCTTGCGCATCTTGCTGACCGCCACTTTCTCCATGGCGCTGGTAATTTTTTGCGTGCTTTTGATGCTCGCAATCTTACTGCGAATCTCTTTTGCGCCTGCCATGTATCACCTATCAGGTTAGCAAGCGGGGGCCAGGGCCCCCGCTGCGGCTTACCAGGTCTGGGTGGCCTTGAACTTCTCGATACCGGCTTTCAGGCCTGCGTCGATTTCGTCGTTGAAGTCACCCTTCACGTTGATCTTCGCCATCAGTTCAGCGTGATCACGGTTGAAGAAGGCGATCAGCGCTTGCTCGAAGCTGCCGACCTTGGAGACTTCTACGTCAGTCAGGAAACCACGCTCAGCGGCGTACAGCGACAGAGCCATGTCTGCGATGGACATCGGCGCGTACTGCTTCTGCTTCATCAGCTCGGTTACGCGCTGACCATGCTCCAGCTGCTTGCGGGTCGCTTCGTCCAGATCGGAAGCGAACTGGGCGAATGCAGCCAGTTCACGGTACTGAGCCAGAGCGGTACGGATACCACCGGACAGCTTCTTGATGATCTTGGTCTGAGCGGCACCACCTACACGGGATACCGAAACACCGGCGTTCACTGCAGGGCGGATGCCCGAGTTGAACATGGCCGATTCCAGGAAGATCTGACCGTCGGTGATCGAGATCACGTTGGTCGGAACGAACGCGGAAACGTCGCCAGCCTGAGTTTCGATGATCGGCAGGGCGGTCAGGGAACCGGTCTTGCCAGTGACTGCGCCATTGGTGAACTTCTCGACGTACTCTTCCGAAACGCGGGAAGCACGCTCCAGCAGACGGGAGTGGAGATAGAACACGTCACCTGGGTACGCTTCACGTCCTGGTGGACGGCGCAGCAGCAGGGAGATCTGACGGTAGGCAACGGCCTGCTTGGACAGGTCATCGTAAACGATCAGGGCATCTTCACCGCGGTCACGGAAGAATTCGCCCATGGTGCAGCCGGCGTAAGGAGCCAGGAACTGCAGCGCAGCGGATTCCGAAGCACTGGCAACGACCACGATGGTGTTGGCCAGGGCGCCGTTTTCTTCCAGCTTGCGAACGATGTTGGCGACGGTGGAGCGCTTCTGACCGACAGCAACATAAACACAGAAAATACCGGAGTCTTTCTGGTTGATGATGGCGTCGATGGCCATGGCGGTCTTACCGATCTGACGGTCACCGATGATCAGCTCGCGCTGGCCACGGCCGACAGGAATCATGGCGTCGACGGATTTGTAGCCAGTCTGTACAGGCTGGTCTACCGACTTACGCCAGATCACGCCCGGAGCGACTTTCTCGACCGCGTCGGTCTGAGTGTTGCCCAGTGGACCTTTGCCATCGATCGGGTTGCCCAGTGCGTCAACGACGCGACCCAGCAGTTCCTTACCGACCGGAACTTCCAGGATGCGGCCGGTGCACTTGGCGCTCATGCCTTCGGCGAGGGTGTCATAGGCACCCAGGATCACTGCACCTACGGAGTCTTGCTCCAGGTTCAGGGCCATGCCGTAGACGCCACCGGGGAATTCGATCATTTCGCCGTACATGACGTCGGCCAGACCGTGGATTCGCACGATACCGTCGGATACCGAAACAACGGTACCTTCGTTACGGGCTTGGGAGCTCACATCGAGGTTGTCGATGCGGCCCTTGATAATTTCACTAATTTCGGAAGGATTGAGTTGCTGCATTGCTCTGCTGCCCCTTCAAACTCAAGATTTCAATGCTTCGGCCAGTTTCGCGATCTTGCCGCGAACAGAGCCATCGATTACCAGGTCACCTGCGCGGATGACGACGCCGCCAATCAGGCTGGCATCCTCCGACGCGTGCAGGCGCACTTCCTGGCCTAACCGTGCACTGAGAACCTTGGCGAGTTTGTCTTGCTGTTCTTGGTCCAACGCGAAGGCACTGGTGACTTCCACGTCCACGGATTTCTCTTGCTCGGCCTTGTACAGGTCGAACAGGGCGGCAATCTCCGGCAGAAGCAGGAGACGGTCGTTTTCCGCGGCAACATGAATGAAATTCTGTGCCTGTGCATTGAACTTGTCACCGCACACGTCAATGAACGTGGCGGCCTTTTCTGCGCTCGTCAGTCGCGGGGCCTTGAGCAGGCGCTGCATGGTGTCGTCTTGCGACACCGCAGCAGCCAGGCCGAGCATGGCTGACCAATTGGCCAGTTGCTGATGGGCCTGGGCATGCTCAAAGGCAGCCTTAGCGTAAGGTCGGGCCAACGTGGTCAGTTCTGCCATGATCGCCCTCGCTTAAATTTCAGCGGCCAGTTTGTTAACCAGCTCCGCATGCGCGTTTTGATCGATTGTGGCGCCAAGGATCTTTTCAGCACCACCAACGGCCAGAGCACCCACTTGGGCACGCAGAGCGTCTTTAGCGCTGTTCAGTTCCTGTTCGATCTCGGCCAGAGCCTGAGCCTTCACACGGTCAGCTTCGACGCGGGCCTGATCACGGGCTTCCTCGACAAGCTGAGCAGCGCGTTTCTTGCTTTGCTCAATGATTTCGGCTGCCTGTGCTTTAGCTTCACGCAGTTGCTGACCCGCTTTCTCTTGGGCCAGCTCCAGGTCGCGAGCTGCGCGGTTGGCAGCGTCCAAGCCGTCAGCAATCTTCTTTTGGCGCTCTTGCAGAGCAGTGATGACCGGAGGCCATACGTACTTCATGCAGAAGAGTACAAAAATCAGGAAAGCAACGGATTGGCCAATCAGGGTTGCATTAATGTTCACGCCAACACCTCGCTCGGTCTTTGTCCATCACATCAATCAACTCGTTGGAAACGAGTGATTAGCCGGCGATCTGACCTACGAAGGGGTTCGCGAAGGTGAAGAACAGGGCGATACCAACACCGATCATGGTTACGGCGTCGAGCAGACCGGCAACGATGAACATTTTGACCTGCAGCATCGGGACCATTTCAGGCTGACGAGCAGCGCCTTCCAGGAACTTGCCGCCCAGCAGGCCGAAACCAATGGCGGTACCCAGAGCACCCAGGCCGATCAGCAGAGCAACAGCGATAGCGGTCAGACCAACTACAGTTTCCATCTTTCCTCCCGACTTTTACGTCGTATTGGTTAGGTTTTTAGTTTGAAGCGGTAAAACAAATCGTTTGGTACAGCTGCCCTTGCGGACTTTATAAAGCCTTCCCCCCAAACGAGCGGGGAAGGCTATTCAGACACGCCAGGCGGTCTTAATGGTTATCTTCGTGAGCCATCGACAGGTAGACGATGGTAAGCATCATGAAGATGAAGGCTTGCAGGGTGATGATCAGGATGTGGAACACAGCCCACGCCCACTGCAGCACCACGCCCAGGCCGCTGAGCCAGAGGATGCCTGCGCCGAACATCACGGCGATCAGGATGAACACCAGTTCGCCGGCGTACATGTTGCCGAACAGACGCAGTGCCAGCGAGATCGGCTTGGCGATCAGGGTGACGAATTCCAGCAGGAAGTTCACCGGGATCAGCAGGATCTGCACGAAGATGTTCTTGCTGCCGAACGGGTGCAGGGTCAGCTCACCGATGAAGCCGCCCAGGCCTTTGACCTTGATGCTGTAGAAGATGATCAGGGCGAACACGCAGAAGGCCATGGCCAGGGTCGCGTTCGGGTCGGTGGTCGACACGGCGCGGAACGGAATGTGCGGATCACCGGAGATCAGGATGGCCAGTTGAGGAATCCAGTCGACCGGTACCAGGTCGATGGCGTTCATCAGGAACACCCAGACGAAGATGGTCAGTGCCAGTGGGGCGATCACTGGGCTACGGCCGTGGAAGGAGTCCTTCACGCTGCCGTTGACGAAGTCCACCAGGACTTCCACGAAGTTCTGCAGACCGCCTGGTTGGCCGGAAGTCGCCTTCTTGGCCGCCATGCGGAAGATGAACAGGAAGATCAGACCCAGCGCGACGGACCAACCCAGGGTGTCCAGGTGGAACGCCCAGAAGCCCATTGCCTTGGCTTCTGCAGCCGAATGGGCGAAGCCCCAGCTGCCGTCTGGTAGTTGACCGTAGGTCAGGTTCTGCAAGTGGTGCTGGATATAGCCCGAAGCGGTTTCTGCTGCCATGGTTGCCTCAAACGCCCTAAGGTCTCGAAAGTCTTTTATTCATCAGCAGGGGCGCGAACCAGCTGACCAAAAGGGTCAGCACGAAGACGCCGAATACTGCCAACGGCGCCAATGGCTTCACTCCTGCAAAGGTCAGTGCGAACAGCACTGCCGTCAAAATCATCTTGCCTGCCTCGCCCGCGTAAAACGACTTGACGATGGCCTGCGCTGCCCGGGCTCCGCTAAAGCGGAATGCCTTCCAGGCGAAATACACGTTGGGCAGCCAGGCGATCAGACCTCCGCAGAGACCCGAGTAACCACTGACTCCCCCTTGCCACTGCCACAACACCAAGGTTGCCGACAGAAACACGATGCATTGGGCCAGCAGTACGGGAAAAACCGCCCAGCGATGGAAAGGCAAGCGGTTTGGCGTGCGTATTTCCATCACAACTGCTCCTTCGAAGTCGACCAACAAGTCAGCTATGACTTGGCATAATTTGTGCCGACAAAATGCGCGCAGAGTATAGGGGTGGATTAACCCCTATTCAACTATTGGGTAGTGATTTCCGACTGCGCGCTACAACTGGAATTGTTTCAGCGGATGTGAGCAAGCACGCCTTGCAACTCGTCAAGCGAGTTATAACGAATAACCAACTGGCCTTTGCCCTTGTTGCCGTGGCGAATCTGCACGGCAGAGCCCAGGCGCTCTGCGAGCCGCTGTTCAAGGCGTGCGATATCCGGATCGGGCTTGCTCGGTTCGACCGGATCAGGTTTGTCGCTGAGCCACTGGCGCACCAGTGCCTCAGTTTGGCGCACGGTCAGACCACGTGCGACAACATGACGCGCCCCCTCTTCCTGACGATCTTCTTCCAGACCGAGCAAGGCACGAGCGTGGCCCATCTCCAGGTCGCCATGGGCGAGCATGGTCTTGATCGCCTCGGGCAGTGAAATCAGGCGCAGCAAGTTGGCCACGGTCACCCGCGACTTGCCGACGGCATCGGCAACCTGTTGCTGGGTCAGTTCGAATTCCTGCTGCAGGCGCTGCAGTGCCAGGGCCTCTTCCAGTGGGTTGAGGTCCTCGCGCTGGATGTTCTCGATCAGCGCCATGGCGATGGCGGCTTCGTCAGGCACCTCGCGGACCATGGCCGGAACGGTATCCAGGCCGGCCTGCTGAGTGGCGCGCCAGCGGCGCTCGCCGGCGATGATCTCGTAGCGGTTGTCACCGATGGGGCGAACCACGATCGGCTGCATCACGCCATGGGTGCGAACCGAGTGCGCCAGTTCTTCCAGCGCCTGCGGGTCCATGTCGCGGCGCGGCTGGTATTTGCCGCGCTGGATCAACTCGACGGGCAAGTGTTGCAGTTCTTTCTGGTCGATCTTGACAGCCTGCTCTTCGAGCGCGCTGACGGAAGGACCACTGAGCAGTGCATCCAACCCACGTCCGAGTCCCCGTTTCTTAACGGCCATGCGGATTCCTTAAGTTGTTAGTGCAGTGCGTGACTGACGGCGTTGCCGGCGGACCATTTCCCCGGCCAGGGCCAGGTAGGCCAGCGCGCCGCGCGATTGCTTGTCGTAGGCCAGTGCAGGCATGCCGAAACTCGGCGCCTCGGCCAGACGAATGTTGCGCGGGATCACCGTGTCGTACAGCTGCTCGCCGAAATGCTCCTTGAGCTGGGCCGAAACGTCGTTGTTCAGGCTCAACCGCGGATCGTACATGGTCCGCAGCAGGCCTTCGATTTTCAGCTCAGGGTTCAGACGGGCGGCAATCCGCTTGATGTTATCCACAAGGTCGCTGAGACCTTCCAGTGCGTAGTACTCGCACTGCATGGGGATAATTACCCCGTCGGAGGCGACCAATGCGTTCAGTGTCAGCATCGACAGCGACGGCGGGCAGTCGATCAGGATGAAGTCGTAGTTCTCGCGGATCGGCGCCAGCGCGTTGCGCAGGCGGCTCTCCTTGACCTGCATCTCCAGCAGTACCACTTCCGCGGCGGTCAGGTCGCGGTTGGCCGGCAGCAGTTGGTAGCCGCCGTGCTCGGAGTAATGCATGGCCTGGGTGAGATCGCATTCGCCGATGAGCAGGTCGTAGACCGAGTGCTCGAGCTCGTGCTTGTCCACACCGCTGCCCATGGTCGCGTTGCCCTGCGGATCGAGGTCGATCAGCAGCACACGACGCTTGGTCGCAGCCAGCGATGCAGCGAGATTGATACAGGTGGTGGTCTTGCCCACACCACCTTTCTGGTTCGCGATTGCGAATACCTTAGCCATTGTTGCGTGTGTTCCCAGTCAAGCCTTGCGGCGCAGTATCAGCAGATGGCGCTGGCCCTGGCAACCCGGAACGGTCAGGGCCTGCTCGCTTTCCACTGTGAAGTCTGCGGGCAATGCTACCAGTTCATCGGCAGGATGCAGCCCCTTCATTGCAAGCCATTGCGTCCCGGTGTCGCCCAGATGGCGGGTCCAGTTGGTGAAATTCTCCATGCTGCTGAAGGCGCGGGAGATGATGCCGTCGAACGGTTGTGCAGGCTGGAAGGCTTCGACCCGGCTGTGGATAACCGTGAGGTTGTCCAGCTTGAGCTCCATTTTCACCTGGGTCAGGAAGCGGGTTTTCTTGCCGTTGGCGTCGAGCACCGTCACCTGCCTGTGCGGATGCAGGATCGCCAGAGGGATTCCAGGCATACCACCGCCACTGCCGACATCCAGCCACCGCTCACGCTCGCTGTGGATAAACGGCATGACACTCAGGCTGTCGAGCAGATGGCGGGACACCATTTCATCGGGATCGCGCACGGCGGTCAGGTTGTAGGCTTTGTTCCATTTGATCAACAGGGCCAGGTAACCCAACAGCTTCTCGTGCTGCTCGGCGCCAAGCTCGACACCGAGCTGGCGCGCACCTGTGGACAACTCTTCAGCGTGTTGCGGGGTGACCAGGGAACTCAAGCGCTTTGCTCCAATTCGCGGCCAGCGCCGCGTTTTTTCAGATGTATCAACAACAGGGAAATCGCCGCCGGGGTGACACCGGGAATGCGCGAAGCCTGGCCCAAGGTTTCCGGGCGGGTCTGGCCGAGCTTGCCCTGGATCTCCTTGGACAGGCCAGAAATGGTGGTGTAGTCGATATCCACAGGCAGGCGGGTGTCTTCGCTGGCACGCAGCCGGGCGATCTCGTCTTGCTGGCGATCGATATACCCCGCGTACTTGGTCTTGATCTCGACCTGCTCGGCAACCTGTGGATCGATCACCTCACCCCCCGTCGCCTCGATCAGGCCAGCGTAGTCGATTTCCGGACGGGCCAGCAGGTTGAGCAGACTGTACTCGTGGCTCAGCGGCGTGCCGAACTTATCCACAATGGCCTGGCCCAGGTCGGTATTCGGCCGCACCCAGGTGGATTTCAGGCGTTGTTCCTCACGCTCGATACCATCGCGCTTGGCGCAGAAGGCGGCCCAGCGCTCATCGTCGATCAAACCCAGCTCGCGGCCTTTTTCGGTCAAGCGGAGATCGGCGTTGTCCTCGCGCAGAATCAAGCGGTACTCGGCGCGCGAAGTGAACATGCGGTACGGCTCTTGAGTTCCCAGGGTGATCAGGTCGTCAACCAATACGCCGATGTACGCCTCGTCGCGACGTGGGCACCAGCTTTCGCGGCCCTGGGCCCGGAGCGCGGCGTTGGTCCCGGCCAGCAGGCCCTGAGCGCCGGCTTCTTCGTAACCGGTGGTGCCGTTGATCTGGCCGGCGAAGAACAGACCGCCGATGACCTTGGTCTCGAGGCTGTACTTGAGGTCACGCGGGTCAAAGTAGTCGTACTCGATAGCGTATCCCGGACGCACGATATGGGCGTTTTCCATACCGCGGATCGAGCGCACCAACTCCAGCTGCACATC
This sequence comes from Pseudomonas putida, assembly GCF_004357765.1. GTDB lineage: Bacteria > Pseudomonadota > Gammaproteobacteria > Pseudomonadales > Pseudomonadaceae > Aquipseudomonas > Aquipseudomonas putida_U. Next base: position 266,491 of record NZ_SMTE01000003.1, read on the forward strand.
GAATGGCAGCGAAGTGGAAATACCGTTGGGGTACAGCTCGTGGGTGGTCAGGCCTTCCGGCTCGATGAACACCTGGTGGCTTTCCTTGTCGGCGAAGCGATGAATCTTGTCTTCGATCGACGGGCAGTAACGCGGACCGACGCCTTCGATCACACCAGAGTACATCGGAGACCGGTCGAGGTTCGAGGCAATGATCTCGTGGGTGCGGGCGTTGGTGTGGGTAATCCAGCAACTGACCTGACGCGGGTGCATCTGCGCGTTGCCCATGAAGGACATCACTGGGATCGGCGTGTCGCCGGGTTGCTCGGTCATGACCGAGAAGTCCACGGAGCGACCATCGATCCGCGGTGGGGTACCGGTTTTCAGGCGACCGACGCGCAGCGGCAGTTCACGCATGCGGTGAGCCAAGGCGATCGAAGGTGGATCGCCGGCGCGGCCACCGGAATGGTTCTGTAGCCCGATGTGGATAAGACCACCGAGGAAGGTGCCTGTGGTGAGGACCACGGATTCGGCGAAGAAGCGCAGACCCATCTGGGTGACCACACCTTTGACCTGGTCTTGTTCGACGATCAGGTCGTCGCAGGACTGCTGGAATATCCACAGGTTGGGTTGGTTTTCCAGGATCTCCCGCACCACCGATTTGTAGATGGCGCGGTCGGCCTGGGCGCGAGTAGCGCGCACCGCCGGGCCCTTGCGGTTATTCAGGATACGGAACTGGATGCCGCTCTTGTCGGTAGCCAGCGCCATGGCGCCGCCGAGCGCATCGATCTCCTTGACCAGATGGCTTTTACCGATGCCACCGATGGCCGGGTTGCAGCTCATGTGACCGAGGGTTTCCACGTTGTGGGTCAGCAGCAGGGTTTTCACACCCATGCGTGCAGACGCAAGCGCAGCCTCGGTACCGGCATGGCCGCCGCCGATGACGATCACTTCAAAACGGGAAGGGAAATCCACCACGCACCTCGTGCCTGTTTTGCGAATAGAGAAGATAAGCGGACAAGTATAGGGACTTAACCCCCTGCAAAGGAACCTTCTGAGCAAAATTTGAACAGTCTGTGGATGAGTGGCAGACAACAGAAATCAAAGAAGAGAAATTTATAAAAGCTTTGTTTTTATGTTTATTCTTATGCACAGCCTTTTCTGTGGATAAGATGCTGTATCCCTTTATTGACGTGCTGTACAGAGAAATTAAACCCTGTGGCTTAGCGACCCTGAGGGCTATGGATAACGTCATTCAGCCTGTGGATTAAATGACTGTTTACCCACAAGCGTGATTGTCCTCAACAAAAAAGCCCGGTTATCAACGGAGCTGAAGGTCGGTTATCCACAGACCTCCTGAGGGCGTCATCGTGCCTGTGCATGAAATACCTTGAAGCATTTTTCCGCTCATCCTCGCCATCTGCACAACTCACAGGCAAAAAAAAGCCGCCCCCGAAGGAGCGGCTTTGGTCAGCCAGTGGCTGTGGATTATTTACCGATGCAGAAACTCGAGAAGATGCGCCCCAGCAAGTCATCGGAGCTGAACGCGCCGGTGATTTCACCCAATGCCTGCTGCGCTTGCCGCAAATCTTCGGCCAGCAGCTCGCCTGCGCCGGCCAGGGTCAGTTGGGCGCGTCCGTGCTCCAGGTGCGAGCTGGCTTGGCGCAGCGCATCCAGATGACGCCGTCTGGCGCTGAAACCGCTTTCTGCGGTCTGCTCATAACCCATGCAAGCTTTGAGGTGGTCGCGCAGTAGCTGGAGACCTTGATCATCGCCCTTGGCGCTCAAGGTGATGGTGACATGGCCGTCATCACATTGTTCCAGGGCAACCCGCTCGCCGCTGAGATCAGCCTTGTTGCGAATCAGCGTGACCTTGGCGGCGTCTGGCCGTTGGTCGAGAAATTCCGGCCACAACGCGAAGGGATCGTCGGCCTCGGGCGCGGTCGAGTCCACCACCAACAACACGCGGTCCGCCTCGCCGATGGCTTTGAGCGCACGTTCCACGCCGATTTTTTCCACATGATCATCGGTGGTACGTAAGCCGGCAGTATCGACCACGTGCAGGGGCATGCCGTCGATGTGGATATGTTCGCGAAGAATGTCCCGGGTGGTGCCGGCGATATCGGTGACGATCGCGGCCTCGCGCCCGGCCAGCTGGTTCAGCAGGCTCGATTTACCGGCGTTGGGCCGGCCAGCAATCACCACGGTCATCCCGTCACGCAGCAAGGCGCCCTGCCCGGCCTCACGCTGGACTGTGGACAACTCCGCACGCACGGCATCGAGCATCGACAACACGTGGCCGTCGGCAAGGAAGTCGATTTCCTCCTCTGGGAAGTCGATCGCTGCTTCCACGTAGATACGCAGCGCAATCAACGCCTCGGTCAGGCTGTGCACACGTTTGGAGAATTCGCCCTGCAGCGAGCGCAAGGCGTTGCGGGCAGCCTGGCTGGAACTGGCTTCGATCAGGTCGGCGATCGCTTCGGCCTGAGCCAGGTCGAGCTTGTCGTTGAGAAATGCACGTTCGCTGAATTCGCCTGGGCGCGCCAGTCGGCAGCCGACTTGTACACAGCGCTGTAGCAGCATGTCCAGCACCACGGGACCGCCATGGCCCTGTAGTTCGAGCACATCCTCACCGGTGAACGAGTTGGGACCGGGGAAGAACAGCGCGATGCCTTCATCCAGCACCAACCCCTGCTCGTCACGGAACGGCCCATAGTGGGCATGGCGCGGCGTCAGTGTGCGGCCGGTGATCAACTGCCCGGCCTGGCTGGCCAGCGGTCCGGACAGCCTGACGATACCGACCCCGCCGCGGCCCTGGGCGGTGGCGATGGCAGCAATGGTTTCACGCACAGTGTTCATGCTCGAGAGCCTCTACGACAAAACGACAGATAGCAAAAACGCCCCCGAGGGGGCGTTTTTATTCACAGGCTAGCGTAGTAGCCCGTTATGCAGCAGCTTTTTTGCTCGCTGCTTCGATGCTGCGGGTGATGTACCACTGCTGTGCGATCGACAGGCAGTTGTTCACAACCCAGTACAGCACCAGACCAGCCGGGAACCACAGGAAGAAGAAGGTGAAGATGATCGGCATCATTTTCATCACCTTGGCCTGCATCGGATCGGGCGGAGTCGGGTTCAGACGCTGCTGGATGAACATGGTCGCGCCCATGATGATCGGCAGGATGAAGAACGGATCCTTGATCGACAGGTCGGTGATCCACAGCATCCACGGAGCCTGACGCATCTCGACGCTTTCCAGCAGTACCCAGTACAGCGACAGGAACACTGGCATCTGCACCAGGATCGGCAAGCAGCCACCCAGCGGGTTGATCTTCTCTTTCTTGTACAGCTCCATCATCGCCTGAGACATCTTCTGGCGATCGTCACCGAAGCGCTCCTTCAGTGCAGCAAGTTTCGGCGAAACGGCACGCATACGCGCCATCGAACGGTAGCTGGCAGCCGACAGTGGGAAGAACAGACCCTTGATGAGCATGGTCAGGACGATGATCGACCAGCCCCAGTTGCCCAACAGGCTGTGGATATGTTGCAGCAGCCAGAAGATCGGCTGGGCGATGAACCACAGGAAACCGTAGTCGACAGTCAGCTCCAGGCCTGGGGACAGTTCCTTGAGCTTGGACTGGATCTTGGGACCGGCGTACAGCATCGCGCTGGTCTCGACCTTGCCGCCAGCCGGAACGCTGATGGTCGGGCCGGTATAGCCGATGATGTAGTTGCCTTGGCTGTCCTTGCGGGTCTGGACGGTGTTGGTATCCGACTTGGCAGGTACCCAGGCGGTCACGAAGTAGTGCTGCAGCCAGGCAACCCAGCCACCAGAAACGCTTTCTTTCAGGCCACCCTTGTCGATGTCTTTCATCGACACTTTCTTGTACGGCTCGGACGCTGTCCACATGGCCGCGCCCAAGTAGGTGGCGGTGCCGGTGGCAGTGCTCGACGATGGGTCGGAGCTGGCGTCACGCTTGAGCTGGGCAAACATGTTGCCGTTCCAGGTCTGGGTGCTCTGGTTGTCGATCAGGTAGGTGACGTTGAGGTCGTACTCACCGCGCTTGAAGCTGAAGCGCTTGATGTAGTTGACGCCGTTGTCACTGAACTTGAGGTCGACCACCAGTTGTTCCTGACCATCGGCCAGCTGGTAGCTGCGTTGTTCGGCAGCGTACAGGGGGCGACCGGAAGGACGGGCGTCCGGGCCGTTGGCGCCGGTCAGGCCGCTTTGTGCCAGGTAGACGCGCTCGCCGCCGTTGTCGAACAGCTGGAACGGAATGTCCGGATGGTCTTGGCGACGTGGGTATTTCGGCAGGGTCAGTTGGACGATGTCACCACCGACCGGATCGATAGCCAGGTCCAGGACATCGGTCTTGACCCGGATCAGGTCCTTGCTGGTCGCGACCGGGGCAAGTTCCGCAGGGCTGGATTCGGCATTAGCGCTCGGCACATCGGCGCTGGCGCCGGCGGTACCGGCCGGCACGCCATCGGGCAAGGCCGGGGCTTGGGTGCTGGCAGCAGTATGCTGAGTCGGCAGAGCAGCCTGACCGTAGTCCTGGTTCCACTTGAGGACCATGACGTAGGACACGATTGCCAGGGCGACGATCAGGATCGTGCGTTTAATATCCATGATTACTCGGCTATCGAAGAAGTTCGGGAGGAAGGAGCGGGTGGAACGGGATCGAAACCGCCGTCGTTCCACGGATGACAACGCCCCAGGCGACGAACGGCTAGCCACCCACCACGCAAGAGGCCATGGTTTTCGATGGCTTCATAGGCGTAACAGGAGCAACTGGGGTAGAAACGACAGTGGCTGGCCATCAGGGGACTGATGGCATAACGGTAAAACTGGATCGGAACGAGTGCCAGTTTACGCATTTCGGCTGTCTACCCCTGCGGAATCGGCGTTTGCCTCTGGCTTAGGCCGGCTACGGGCCAGGCGTTTCCAGAGCTTGCCAAAGTGTTGGTGCAATTCCGGGTTTTCTATCTCACCCAATCCCTTGCGCGCGACGATCACGATGTCCAGGCCAGCGAGCATCTGCTGGTTCAGACGAAAGGAATCGCGCATCAGGCGCTTTAGGCGATTGCGTTGAACAGCGAGCTTGACGCTCTTCTTACCGATCACCAGGCCAAGGCGTGGATGATCGAGACCGTTCTCGCGTGCAAGGATCAGCAGGTTTTTCCCTGGAACCTTGCCGGTTGGGGAGTCGAAGACCGCTTTGAAGTGCCGGGGTGTAAGCAGTCGCTTTTCCCGACTGAAGTCCTGACTCACCACCTGTGCCGAAAAATCAAATGGCCAGACGCTTACGGCCTTTGGCACGACGACGCGACAGAACAGCACGGCCGTTCTTGGTAGCCATACGGGCACGGAAGCCGTGGGTGCGAGCGCGCTTGATGGTGCTTGGTTGGAAAGTACGTTTCATGGCGTGTTACCTGGGTTTGTCGACTACGGGCCGGAATGGCCCCCTTTTTAAGAGATCGGCGATTCTAGAGAAAGCAAGCCCATAGGTCAATTTCCAACCAGCCTTTCCTTGCCGGACGGTGTTGCTGAACAGGTAAGTAGTGGACCCTCGAGATGTCAGGCAGCGGTCGGCTTGGGGCAGGCAAGCAGATCGACAAACACTTAAAAAAAGAAGAGACATATAAAAAGCTTTTCTGAAGAACTTATAGATCTTAAGTGGATAACCTTCTGTGGATAACTAGTTGCAGCCCTTTATTCATGGGCTGTACAGAAAATCGAAACCTTGTCGGTAACAGGTGCTGCGCTTGTGCTGGACATGGGTAGAACCTGTGGAACGAATGCGTGCTTATCCACAGGCGAGTTATCAACAGGCTGGTGACCAGGGTTGTGCATAGCCCTCATGGTGGGTTATCCACAGACCTTATTCACCGAGTCGAAAAGACATTTCGGTCGCTAAATGGCTGTTTTGTCGCGATTCCTAGCGTTTCCACATGTGGATAAGTGCGCTCTCGACCGGTACAATGGCGGTTTGTTTTTGCCTCATCCGGCTTTCAACTCAGGGGATATCCGTGTCAGTGGAACTTTGGCAGCAGTGCGTGGAGCTTCTGCGCGACGAACTGCCTGCCCAGCAATTCAACACCTGGATCCGTCCGCTACAGGTCGAAGCCGAAGGCGACGAGTTGCGCGTCTATGCGCCTAACCGTTTCGTTCTCGATTGGGTCAATGAAAAGTACCTGGGGCGTTTGCTCGAGCTGCTGGGTGAGCAAGGCAGTGGGATGGCGCCTGCCCTTTCCTTATTAATAGGCAGCCGTCGCAGTTCCGCGCCACGCGCGGCGCCCAATGCGCCGGTCAGCGCCGCAGTGGCAGCTTCGCTGGCGCAGAGCCAGGCCAAGCCAGCTGCAGCGGTGGCCATGCCTGTGGAACCCGCGGCGGCACCTGTCGCCGAGCCCACGCCTGTCAATGACGATACAGAGACGTCTTCTCGTGATAGCTTCGACGCCATGGCCGACAACGCTCCTGCGCCGTCTGCAACGGGACGTACCGAACAACGCACCGTGCAGGTCGAGGGGGCGCTCAAGCACACCAGCTACCTGAACCGCACCTTCACCTTCGAGACCTTCGTGGAAGGTAAGTCGAACCAACTGGCGCGCGCGGCTGCCTGGCAGGTCGCCGACAATCCCAAGCATGGCTACAACCCGCTGTTCCTCTATGGCGGCGTTGGCCTGGGTAAGACCCACTTGATGCACGCGGTCGGCAACCATCTTTTGAAGAAAAATCCGAATGCCAAGGTGGTTTACCTGCATTCCGAGCGGTTCGTTGCCGATATGGTGAAGGCGCTGCAGCTCAATGCCATCAATGAATTCAAGCGTTTTTACCGTTCGGTGGACGCATTGCTGATCGATGACATTCAGTTCTTCGCACGCAAGGAGCGTTCGCAGGAGGAGTTTTTCCACACCTTCAACGCCCTGCTCGAAGGCGGTCAACAGGTGATTCTCACCAGCGACCGTTATCCGAAGGAGATCGAAGGCCTTGAGGAGCGCCTGAAGTCTCGTTTCGGCTGGGGCCTTACCGTGGCGGTAGAGCCGCCCGAGTTGGAAACCCGCGTAGCGATCCTGATGAAGAAAGCCGACCAGGCCAAGGTCGAGTTGCCTCACGATGCCGCGTTCTTCATCGCCCAGCGTATCCGTTCCAACGTGCGTGAACTTGAAGGCGCGCTCAAGCGCGTCATTGCACACTCCCACTTCATGGGCCGCGACATCACCATCGAGCTGATTCGCGAATCGCTGAAAGACCTGCTCGCCCTGCAGGACAAGCTGGTGAGTGTGGATAACATTCAGCGCACGGTAGCCGAGTACTACAAGATCAAGATCGCCGATCTATTGTCCAAGCGCCGTTCACGCTCTGTTGCGCGCCCGCGCCAGGTAGCCATGGCACTGTCGAAGGAGCTGACCAACCACAGTCTGCCGGAGATCGGCGACATGTTCGGTGGTCGGGACCACACCACGGTGTTGCACGCCTGCCGCAAGATCAACGAATTGAAGGAATCCGACGCGGACATCCGCGAGGACTACAAGAACCTGCTGCGCACGCTGACGACCTGATGGGCGTCGGCGCAGCTTATTGAAGGCAAGGGACTAGACCATGCATTTCACCATTCAACGCGAAGCCCTGTTGAAACCTCTGCAACTGGTCGCCGGTGTCGTCGAGCGCCGTCAGACCTTGCCGGTGCTGTCCAACGTACTGCTGGTCGTGCAAGGCCAGCAGCTGTCGTTGACCGGTACCGACTTGGAAGTCGAGCTGGTTGGTCGGGTACAACTGGAAGAGCCGGCCGAGCCGGGCGAGATCACTGTCCCGGCGCGTAAGCTGATGGACATCTGCAAGAGCCTGCCCAGCGATGCGCTGATCGACATCAAGGTCGATGAGCAGAAGCTGCTGGTCAAAGCTGGCCGCAGCCGCTTCACCCTGTCGACCCTGCCGGCCAACGACTTCCCCACCGTTGAGGAAGGCCCAGGCTCGCTGACCTGCAACCTCGAGCAGAGCAAGTTGCGTCGCCTGATCGAGCGCACCAGCTTCGCCATGGCGCAGCAGGACGTCCGTTACTACCTCAACGGCATGTTGCTGGAAGTGTCGACCGACACCCTCCGCGCCGTGGCTACCGATGGTCACCGTCTAGCACTGTGCTCGATGCAGGCGCAGATCGGCCAATCCGATCGCCACCAGGTCATCGTTCCACGCAAGGGCATCCTGGAACTGGCTCGCCTGCTCACCGACCCGGAAGGTATGGTCAGCATCGTCCTCGGCCAGCACCACATTCGTGCCACCACCGGCGAGTTTACCTTCACTTCCAAATTGGTGGATGGCAAGTTCCCCGACTACGAGCGCGTGCTGCCCAAGGGCGGTGACAAGCTGGTGCTGGGTGACCGCCAGGCGCTGCGTGAGGCATTCAGCCGTACCGCGATTCTGTCCAACGAGAAGTACCGCGGTATTCGGCTGCAACTGGCGGCCGGTCAGCTGAAGATTCAGGCCAACAACCCCGAGCAGGAAGAGGCAGAAGAAGAAATCAGCGTCGATTACGATGGCAGCTCGTTGGAGATCGGTTTCAACGTCAGCTACCTGTTGGACGTGCTGGGTGTGATGACGACCGAGCAGGTGCGCCTGATTCTGTCGGATTCCAACAGCAGCGCCCTGTTGCAGGAGGCTGGCAATGACGACTCGTCCTACGTTGTCATGCCGATGCGTCTGTAACCCGTAATAGGCACAATGTCTCTTCGACGTATCATGGTCACCGCGGTGCGCAACTTGCACCCGGTGACTCTCTCTCCCTCCCCCCGCATCAACATTCTTTACGGCGCTAACGGCAGCGGCAAAACCAGCGTGCTAGAAGCTGTGCATTTGCTCGGGTTAGCCCGTTCTTTTCGCAGCACACGTCTGAATCCGGTGATCCAGTACGAACAGCCGGCTTGCACGGTGTTCGGCGAAGTGCAGCTGATCGAGGGTGGAACCAGTAACTTGGGCGTCTCCCGGGAACGTCAGGGGGAGTTCACCATCCGTATCGACGGGCAGAATGCCCGCAGTGCGGCGCAGTTGGCAGAATTGTTGCCGCTTCAGCTGATCAACCCCGACAGCTTCCGTCTGCTGGAGGGAGCCCCAAAAATTCGCCGGCAGTTCCTCGACTGGGGAGTGTTCCACGTGGAACCCCGGTTCATGCCCGCATGGCAGCGTTTGCAGAAGGCGCTGCGGCAGCGGAACTCATGGTTGCGGCATGGTACACTTGACCCAGCTTCGCAAGCCGCCTGGGACCGGGAATTATGCCTGGCCAGCGCGGAAATAGATGAATACCGTCGCAACTATATCAAGGCCTTGAAGCCTGTCTTCGAGCAAACCCTGAGCGAACTGGTCGAGCTGGATGGGTTGACCCTTAGCTACTACCGAGGCTGGGACAAGGACCGGGAACTCAACGAAGTACTCGCCTCCTCTCTCCTGCGTGATCAGCAGATGGGCCATACCCAAGCCGGCCCGCAACGTGCTGATCTACGCCTGCGTCTGGCTGCCAATAACGCAGCTGACATTTTGTCTCGTGGTCAGCAGAAGTTGGTGGTGTGCGCACTGCGCATTGCCCAAGGCCACCTCGTCAGCCAGGCTCGTCGCGGTCACTGTATTTATCTGGTGGATGACTTGCCGTCCGAATTGGACGACCAGCATCGCCGTGCGCTGTGTCGCTTGCTAGAAGAATTACGCTGCCAGGTGTTCATCACCTGTGTGGATCACGAATTACTGAGGGAAGGCTGGCAGACGGAAACGCCAGTTGCTTTGTTCCACGTGGAACAGGGCCGTATCACCCAGACCCACGACCATCGGGAGTGAAGGCATGAGCGAAAATCAAACGTACGATTCCTCCAGCATCAAGGTGCTGAAAGGTTTGGATGCCGTGCGCAAGCGTCCCGGCATGTACATTGGCGACACCGATGACGGTAGCGGCCTGCACCACATGGTCTTCGAAGTGGTCGACAACTCGATCGACGAAGCCCTTGCCGGGCACTGCGATGACATCACGGTGATCATCCACCCGGACGAATCCATTAGTGTGCGCGACAACGGTCGCGGCATCCCTGTCGATGTGCATAAAGAGGAAGGCGTTTCCGCCGCCGAGGTCATCATGACCGTACTGCACGCCGGCGGTAAGTTCGATGACAACTCCTATAAGGTTTCCGGCGGATTGCACGGTGTAGGTGTCTCGGTCGTCAATGCTCTCTCGGAGAAGCTGGTCCTCACCGTTCGCCGCAGTGGCAAGATCTGGGAGCAGACCTACGTTCATGGCGTGCCACAGGCGCCGATGGCCGTGGTAGGTGATAGCGAAACCACCGGTACCCATATTCATTTCAAGCCTTCGGCTGAAACCTTCAAGAACATTCACTTCAGCTGGGACATTCTGGCCAAGCGTATTCGCGAGTTGTCGTTCCTCAACTCGGGCGTCGGCATCCTGCTGAAAGATGAGCGCTCCGGCAAGGAAGAGTTCTTCAAGTACGAAGGTGGTCTGCGTGCTTTCGTCGAATACCTGAATACCAATAAAACGCCGATCAACTCTCAGGTGTTTCATTTCAGCGTTCAGCGTGATGATGGCGTCGGTGTCGAAATCGCCCTGCAGTGGAACGATAGCTTCAACGAGAACCTGTTGTGCTTCACTAACAACATTCCGCAGCGTGATGGCGGCACCCACCTGGTGGGCTTCCGTTCCTCACTGACACGTAGCCTCAACAGCTACATCGAGCAGGAGGGTCTGGCCAAGAAGAACAAGGTCGCCACCACTGGTGACGACGCACGTGAAGGCCTGACCGCGATCATTTCTGTGAAGGTGCCGGATCCGAAGTTCAGCTCCCAGACCAAGGACAAGTTGGTCTCCTCGGAAGTGAAAACTGCCGTGGAACAGGAGATGAACAAGTACTTCGCAGACTTCCTGCTGGAGAATCCCAACGAAGCCAAGGCCGTCGTCGGTAAGATGATCGACGCTGCCCGCGCCCGTGAAGCGGCCCGTAAAGCCCGCGAGATGACCCGCCGTAAAGGCGCACTGGATATCGCCGGCCTGCCAGGCAAACTGGCGGATTGTCAGGAGAAGGACCCTGCTCTTTCCGAACTGTACCTAGTGGAGGGTGACTCCGCAGGTGGCTCGGCCAAGCAAGGTCGTAACCGTCGTACCCAGGCGATCCTGCCGCTCAAGGGCAAGATCCTGAACGTCGAGAAAGCCCGTTTCGACAAGATGATCTCGTCTCAGGAAGTGGGCACGCTGATCACTGCGTTGGGCTGTGGTATTGGCCGCGAAGAGTACAACATCGACAAGTTGCGCTATCACAACATCATCATCATGACCGATGCTGACGTCGACGGTTCGCACATTCGTACCCTGCTGCTGACCTTCTTCTTCCGTCAGTTGCCAGAGCTGGTCGAGCGTGGCTACATCTATATTGCCCAGCCGCCACTGTACAAGGTGAAGAGAGGTAAACAAGAGCAGTACATCAAGGACGACGAGGCCATGGAAGAATACATGACTCAGTCGGCCCTCGAAGATGCTAGCCTGCACCTGGACGAATCGGCCCCTGCTGTGTCCGGCGTGCAGCTGGAAGCCCTGGTGAATGAGTTCCGTAGCGTGATGAAGACCCTCAAGCGTCTGTCGCGTCTGTATCCGGAAGAGTTGACCGAGCATTTCATCTATCTGCCGGAAGTCACTTTGGAGCAGCTGGGTGATCACGACGTCATGCAGGCGTGGTTGGCCAAGTTCCAAGAGCGTCTGAGCAACAACCAGAAGTCGGGCTTGGCTTACAAGACCAGCCTGCGTGAGGATAAGGAACGTAATATCTGGCTGCCTGAAGTGGAGATCATCTCCCATGGCCTGGCGAGCTACGTGACTTTCAACCGCGACTTCTTCGGCAGCAACGACTATCGCACCGTGGTCAACGTCGGCGCCAAACTCGCCAGCTTGCTGGGCGAAGGCGCGTACGTGCAGCGTGGTGAGCGTCGTAAGGCGATCGTCGAGTTCAAGGAAGGCCTGGATTGGTTGATGAACGAGACCACCAAGCGCCACACCATCCAGCGATACAAAGGTCTGGGTGAAATGAACCCGGATCAGTTGTGGGAAACCACCATGGACCCGACTGTGCGCCGCATGCTCAAGGTCACCATCGAAGACGCCATCGCCGCTGACCAGATCTTCAACACCCTGATGGGTGATGCGGTCGAGCCACGTCGTGACTTCATCGAGAGCAATGCCTTGTCGGTTTCGAACCTGGACTTCTGATCGAGTGTAGGTTCACAGAAAATCTGCACGGTTTCCCCTTCAAGCCCGCACTAGCGGGCTTTTTTGTACCTGTGCACTCTGCAGCGGCGCCGTGGCTAGCGGGCGAACTTCTTCGCCCCGGCCACACACAGGACAGCTCCCAAAGTGACCACGAGCATCATCCAATTCACGTGCTCGTGAAGTAACAGTGCCGCTAACCCAAGCCCCATGAACGGCTGCAGGAGCTGCAGTTGACCAACAGCTGCAATGCCACCCTGGGCAAGTCCCCGGTACCAGAAGACGAATCCGATCAGCATGCTGAACAGCGACACATAACCAAGGCTGAACCATGCAGGGACGCTCACCTGGTCTAGCGCCTCAGCTGTGGGAAGACTGACAATGGTCATCAAAAGCATCAGGGGTAACGCTGCTACCAAGGCCCAACTGATTACTTGCCATCCGCCCAATCTCAGGGAAAGCTTCGCACCCTCTGCGTAGCCCAAGCCGCATGCGATAACTGCAGCCATCATCAGCAGGTCACCGACTGCCGACCCCTCACCGGCGTTGCTCAACGCATATCCAACTACCAAGCTTGCACCGATGATCGAGAACAGCCAGAACAATGGCTGGGGCCGCTCTGCACCGCGTAGCACTGCAAAAATAGCCGTACAGAGTGGCAGCAGACCTACGAAGACGATGGAATGGGCGGAGGTGATGTGCTGAAGTGCCAGGGCTGTCAGCAATGGGAACCCAATCACCACCCCGAGCGCAGTAATGACCAGTGACAGCAAATCGGCTCGACTCGGTCGCGGCTGACGGAGTGCGATCAAGAAACCGATACCCAGCATGGCTGCGATGGTCGCCCTGGCACATGTCAGGAACGTAGGATCGAAGTCTGCCACTGCCACGCGCGTCGCCGGCAGCGATCCTGCAAAGATCGCGACCCCAATGAAGCCGTTTATCCACCCGCTCGTTGCTTTTTCCATCGCTAATCCCTCGTCTGTATGCAACCAGTAGATCACTGACGGACGAATCGAGGCCATGTACAATCCAGTACAGTTTGGCCGAACTGTTATACATAACAGACCAATACAATCGAGGTCCTATGAGACGCGACGGTACGCGAATCCAAACGGTCATGGACGAGATTCGTTCACGGATCACTGCTCGGATGTACTCGCCTGGCGCGAGGATTCCATCGGTTCGGGCGATGGCCAAGGCAGAGCAGGTCTCTGTCTCAACGGTGCTCGAGGCCTATGAGCGTTTGGCTGCAGAAGGCGCGTTGACCTCAAGGCCGGGGTCTGGGTTCTACGTAGCGGGCCCATCAGCTCCCCTGGCCTTGACCGAACTTGGGCCCAAGCTCGACAGGGCTGTCGATCCTCTGTGGATCTCCCGGCAGTCTTTGGAAACCAGTTCCGATAGGCTCAAGCCAGGTTGCGGTTGGCTTCCTGCTTCGTGGATGTACGAAAGGGGGGTGCGAAAGGCGCTGCGAAGTGCTGCACGCTCCGAGACCTCGACGCTGACGGAGTACGCGTCACCCCTTGGCCACCTGCCCTTACGTCAGTTCCTGACCCGTCGTCTGGCGAACTTCGGAATCGACGCGCCATTCCAGAACATCATGCTCACCGAGTCCGGAACCCATTCAATCGATCTGATCTGCCGATTCTTCCTCGAACCTGGGGATACGGTACTCATCGATGATCCCTGCTACTTCAACTTTCAAGCCCTGCTGAAAGCTCACCGGGTGAATGTAATTGGGGTGCCCTATACCAAGTCGGGTCCGTGCGTGGAATCTTTCGGTGCAGCCTTGCAGGCACACTCGCCCCGTTTGTACATAACGAATTCCGGGATCCACAATCCTACCGGTGCAACTCTGTCTCCGGTTACTGCCCATAAACTGCTGAAGCTGGCTGATTCAACCAATTTGATCATTGTCGAAGATGACATCTTCGCAGACTTCGAGCATACGCCTGCTCCCAGGCTGGCGGCTTTTGACGGCCTGTCCCGCGTCATTCAGATTGGAAGTTTCTCCAAAACGGTTTCTGCCTCTGCCCGGTGCGGCTACATCGCTTCCAGGGAGGATTGGATCGAAGGGCTGATCGACCTCAAGATCGCGACCTCGTTTGGGGGAGGTAGACTCGCGGCTGATATCGTCTATCGGACTATTACCGACAGCGGCTATCGCAAGCACATGGAATGGATCCGAACCAAGCTATCCAGTGAAATGGACAGGACACTCAGCGCGCTCGAGGCGATTGGCATGAAACCTTGGTTACATCCCAAAGCCGGTATGTACGCGTGGTGTCAGCTCCCTCAAGCAAAGGACGCAGCTGGAATCGCCAAGGCTTGTCTTGCCCATGGTGTGGTACTGGCGCCTGGCAATGCATTCAGCCAGTCAATGTGCGCTGGGGACTATTTACGATTTAATGTCGCGCAGTGTGCCGATCCTCGGGTGTATGAAGTTCTGCAACGAGCCATGGACGGTCCGCACTGAACCGTTGATGTTCCACGTGGAACCTTTTGATGAGGCTGGTGGCCACAGGGTCAATTTGTCCATCCAGCCGAGACAGTCCTACTTGGCCAACCCGGTTTTTGCCAAGCGTCACTGTCAGTAGAGTGCTTTCATACCGCTCGGGCGGGGTTCCCCTTCAGGGAGAACGTCTCCTGATTCCTACCCCTCTTCCGAGGCCGCAACGATATGAGCACTTCGACTTCAGGCGCCTGGAGCCCTCTACGCAACCACACATTCCGCATGCTGTGGATCGCCACCATCGCATCCAACATCGGTACATGGATGCACGAGGTTGGCGCTGGTTGGTTGATGACAACCCTGTCGGCCAACCCGCTGCACGTTGCGCTGATCCAGGTCGCCGGCTCTTTGCCCATGTTCTTCTTGGCCCTGCCAGCCGGTGCCGCAGCGGACATCATCGACAAACGTCGTTATCTGTTGCTGGTTCAGCTTTGGATGTCTGCAGTTGCGGTGGCACTGGCGAGCCTGACATTGCTCGGTGTGATGAGTGTGCCGTTGCTGCTCGTGCTGACGCTGGCGCTGGGTGTCGGCACGGCGTTGATGATGCCTGCCTGGAGTGCCCTCACTCCTGAGCTTGTCGGTCAGGCGGATCTGCCCAATGCGGTGGCCCTCTCCAGCGTGGGGATCAACGTATCGCGAGCGATAGGTCCAGCATTGGCCGGCGTGGTGGTCAGCCTGGTTGGGCCCTGGCTGACCTTTGCGCTCAATGCTGTGTCGTTCATTGGGGTCATCGTGGTGCTGTTCATGTGGAAGCGCGAGATCAAGGCGCCGCTGCTTCCGGCAGAGCGCTTCATGGGTGCGATGCGTACTGGCGTACGCTTTGCCCGCAGCTCGAAGCCGTTGCAGGCGGTACTGGTACGTGCCCTCGCCTTCTTTCTCTTCGCGAGCGCCGGCACGTCGCTGTTGCCATTGATCGTCCGTGGGGAGATGCATGGCAGCGCCGCTGACTTTGGGATATTGCTTGCCGCGATCGGGATTGGTGCCGTGTGTGGTGCAACACTGCTGCCGCGGCTGCGGGAGCGCCTCAGCCGTGATCGTCTGGTGATGATCGCGAGCCTGATGTATGCGGTGTTCCTGGTGCTGCTGGCCTCGGTGCGCAATTTTTATGTGTTGTTGCCGGCCATGCTGCTCAGTGGGGCGGCATGGATCGCGGTACTCTCCAACCTGCAAGTCGCCGCTCAGACCTCGGTACCCGCCTGGGTTCGGGCGCGTGCGTTGTCGGTCTACATCCTGGTGTTCTTCGGGGCCATGGCCGGTGGCGGTTTACTATGGGGGACGCTCGCCAGCCATGCATCGATCCCATTGAGTCTGTTGTCGGCTGGCGGCGGACTCGCCTTGGCCACGCTGCTCTCTTGCCGGGTGACGTTGCCGGAAACACCTGCCGAGGAGCTCATGCCCTCGCTGCACTGGCCTGCACCGGTTATCGACGGTGAAATGGACCAAGAACGCGGCCCGATCATGGTCACCGTCGATTACCACATCGACCCGAGCAAAGCCGAGGCGTTTCTGGAGGCTGCCGCTGCTTTGCAAGCCATGCGCAAGCGCAACGGTGCACTGTCCTGGGGGCTGGTCCAGGATAGCGCTGAGCCTGCACTGTGGCAGGAGTTCTTCTTCGAGGAATCATGGCTCGAGCACTTGCGTCACCACCATCGCGTGACACGTGCGGAGCTGAAGATCGAAGCGCGCGTAAGGCGGTTTCAGAGCGAAGCGGTCCCGGTGAAAATTCGTCATCTTCTGGCGGCTAGCCATCAGCCTGCAGCACACAGGGCTTCTACCTGAGCCGGCTGATGACTGAGGCCGATCCAAATGAAAAAGCCCGCTTCTGCGGGCTTTTCCTTGGGCGATCAGTAACCCGGCAGAATGTTCATGATCACGCCGCTGGTGATGGCGACCAGGACATAGTCGCCGTTGATGTGCAACCAGCGATGGTCATGAGGAGGTGCTGGCAGGTGACGTGCGCGCCAGTCGGTTACCCAATAACGATCGCCGCGATAGCCGCGGTCGACAACGTGGCCCCGTTTCCACTGAGTGTGCGGCACTGGCATTCCTGGCTGCGGGCGGTAGCTCGGATCGCGATAGCCGTGATCGTGGCCCGGTTTAGGGGCCTGCTGGTGACCTGGATGCTGGGCTTGATGCGGACGCCCCGGTTGGCCGCCTTGGGGCGGACCGGGTTGAGCGAAGCTGGCCAAAGGGGCGCTTATCATCAGCGCGGCGCAGATCACTTTAAGCGTCTTTTTCATCGGGTGTTCCTCTTCCTGTGAACGACCGGCAAGTACGTCGTCTATGCCTGGTGCGATGGCGTCATGAAAACACAGTTTCCCAGGCGCCAACCTCAGCATCAGGTAAAGGTCCGGTAAAGGTATGTAAGGTCGCAAACTTACTTCGATCCCAGGCCCAAGGCTTTCAGGCGGCGATATAACGTGCGCTCGCTCAAACCCAGGTGCTGGGCCAGTTCACTGCGTGACCCCTGGAACTGTTCGAGCGCTTGCGCAAGGTCGCCCAGGTCTTTGCCGCCACGTCGGCGGATCCCGATGGAGGTGCCCGGTGGCCCAATATCCTCTGGCAAGTGTTCGGGTCGAATCAGCCCATCGTCGGCAAACAACCGGGCCCTCTCCAGTAGGTTGCGCAGTTCACGGATGTTGCCAGGAAACGCGTGCAGTGCCAGCCGCGCCAGCGCCGCTGCACCCAATTGCGCGGGCGGGTGACCCGGCATGCGCTGCAGCAGGCTTGCGGCCAGCAGCGGCAGATCCTCGACGCGCTCGCGCAACGCCGGCAGACGAATCGGAAAGCCGCTGATGCGGTAGTACAAGTCTTCGCGGAAGGTACCGGCGGCGACCATCTGCTTAAGCGGTTTGTGGGTCGCCGACACCAGTCGGAAGTCCGAATGCACGGTGCGAAGGCTGCCCACTGGGCGGAAGCTGCCGGACTCGATGAGGCGCAGCAGCTTGACCTGCATGGCCAATGGCACTTCGCCGATCTCATCGAGGAACAACGTCCCGCCATGCGCCGCTTCGGCCAGGCCGACCTTGCGTTGATTGGCGCCGGTGAAGGCGCCCTTCTCGTAGCCGAACAGCTCGCTCTCGAACAGCGATTCGGTCAGGCCGGTGCAATCGACCACCACAAGGGGACCATTGGCACGTGGACTACCCAGGTGGATGGCACGGGCGAACAGTTCCTTGCCGGTACCCGATTCGCCCTGTAGCAGTACCGGAATCTGCGCCGGTGCGGCGCGCTGCAGACTGGCCAATGCCGCCTTGAAGGCTGGTGCCCGGCCGACCAATCCGTGCTGCTGTGGTTGTGCCGAAGCCAAGGTGATGCTGGTCAGACGTTCGACGAAAGCGATGACACTGCCCTCTTCGTCGAGGATCGGACGCAGTTCCACGTCCACATGCTCTGGCCCGCGCGGGGTGTGGTGAATGTGCAGGACGCGCTCCGGCACCTTGCTGTCCCAGGCTTTGCGCATGGGGCAATCCTCGCCGGCTTGGTCACAGGGCACGGCGTAGTGATGGGAGACCCTGTGGCACTTTTCGCCAAGCGGTGCGCGCTCGGCATCGCCGAACTGGCGGCGATAGGCAGCGTTTGCCGCGAGGATGTTGTAGTCGGTGTCCAGCACGATGGTGGGTAAGGCATCGTGCTCGAGGTAGGAGACCAAGGCGAGGATGATCGAATGGGGCGCAGGCATGGCGACAACTCTTGGATAACCTGGATGAGCGTAACAGCCACTGCCAAACACTGCCATTGGCTGACAGTCGACTGCCAACCTGACTGCCAATGTGCGCGGGGCTGGTCGGTGGCGGCCCCGTTTCACGGGCTCGGGCCGAGCAAAATCCCTGGCATGCATCTTGATAAACCACTGGATACTGCCTAGGCCTCTATAAGCCCTGGTGGATAATCTGGAGAGCGTGATGATCATCGGCAACAACCTTCACGTGGATGCCTTCTACGACAAGGCAACCTCGACCATCAGTTACCTGGTATTGGACCTTGAAACCCACCAGTGCGCGCTGATCGACAGCGTGCTCGACTACGACCCCAAATCCGGTCGGACCAGCACCGCCAGTGCGGACCGCATGATCGAGCGGGTGACCGAACTCGATGGCAAGGTGCATTGGATACTGGAAACCCATGTGCACGCCGACCATCTCTCGGCGGCGGCCTACCTCAAGGAAAAGCTCGGTGGCCATACTGCCATCGGCGCACACATCACCCAGGTTCAGCAGACATTCGGTACGCTGTTCAACGCCGAACCGGAGTTTGCCCGTGATGGTAGCCAGTTCGATGTGCTGCTCGAAGACGAGGAAGGGTTCCGCATCGGCAACCTGCATGCCCGCGCTTTGCATACGCCCGGGCATACCCCGGCGTGCATGAGCTTCGTCGTCGAGGACAGTGGCGAAAAAGCGGTATTCGTCGGCGATACCCTGTTCATGCCCGACTACGGCACTGCGCGCTGCGACTTCCCTGGAGCCGATGCCCGTACCTTGTACCGCTCGATCCGCCGCCTGCTGGCCTTTCCCGATCAGACTCGGCTGTTCATGTGCCACGACTACCTGCCTGGCGGACGTGAAATGCAGTACGTCACCACCGTGGCTGAGCAGCGCGCCCGCAACATTCATATCCATCAGGGTATCGACGAGGACAGCTTCGTGGCCATGCGCGAGGCCCGTGACAAGACCCTCGACATGCCGGTGCTGATCCTGCCTTCGGTGCAGGTGAACATGCGCAGCGGCCACTTCCCCGCCCCGGAAGACAATGGGGTGAGCTACCTGAAGATCCCGCTGAACAAGCTCTGAGCGCCCCGCCCTCACCATAATCCAGGATTCATTGCCATGCCTGCCTTGCTGTCCCCTTCCCCTACCGAGCACCATCAGGTGCTCATCGTCGGTGCCGGCGCTGCCGGTATCGCTACGGCTTCCAGCCTCTTGGCGCGCGAGCCGTCGTTGGATATCGCGCTGATCGACCCTGCCGACGTGCATTACTACCAGCCCGGCTGGACCATGGTCGGCGCCGGCGTGTTCGACGCATCGGACACCGCCCGCAGCATGGCCTCGGCCATCCCTCGAGGCGTGCGCTGGATCAAGGCGCGTGTGCAAAGCTTCGACCCGAGCGGTCGGCAGGTGATGCTCGAAGAAGGTCGTGCCATCGCTTATGACCAACTGGTGGTCTGCCCCGGGCTGAAGCTGGACTGGGACGCCATCGATGGGCTGAGTGAGACCCTCGGCCGCCACGGCGTGACCTCCAACTACCGCTATGACCTGGCACCCTACACCTGGAAATTGGTGCAGACCCTCAAGCAGGGCCAAGCGCTGTTCACCCAACCGCCGATGCCGATAAAGTGCGCTGGCGCGCCGCAGAAGGCCCTGTACCTGTCGTGTGACCACTGGCTGCGCAATGGGCACCTGGGCGCCATCAAGCCGCAATTCTTCAACGCCGGTGCGGTGCTGTTCGGCGTGCCCGATTACGTGCCTGCTTTGATGCGCTACATCGACAAGTATGGCGTCGACCTCAACTACCACCATCGCCTGGTCGCGGTGGATGGGCCCGGACAACGCGCCACCTTCGTGCGCACCCTGGCCGATGGCAGCAGCGAGACCTTCACCCAGGCCTTCGACATGCTGCACGTCGTACCGCCCCAGGTGGCCCCGGACTTCATCCGCCAAAGCCCTCTGGCCGACGCCGCCGGCTGGGTCGACGTCGACCCCTACACCCTGCGCCACCGCCAGTTCGATAACGTCCATGGTCTGGGCGACGTCGCCAATACCAGCAATGCCAAGACCGCCGCCGCTGCCCGCAAGCAGGCCCCGGTGGTGGCCAATAATGTGTTGGTGGCGTTGGGCCGCTTGCCGACCTTGGCCCAGTACGACGGCTATGGCTCATGCCCGCTCACCGTCGAACGCGGCAAGATCGTGCTGGCCGAATTCACCTATGGCGGGAAGGTCGCGCCCAGTTTTCCGCGCTGGCTGCTCGATGGGCGGCAACCAACCCGTCTGGCCTGGCTGCTGAAAGCCCGCGTGCTGCCACCGCTGTACTGGCAGGCGATGCTCAAGGGCCGAGAATGGCTGGCGCGGCCACAGCCGTTGGCCGTCGAGACGACACAGTGATCGAGCATCAATTGCTGGGGGCCGGCTTGGGCGCGATCATCGGCGCGGTGCTGGCTTTGACCGGCGCCGGGGGCGGAATCCTGGCGGTACCCTTGCTGGTGTTCGGACTTGGCCTGTCGATGGCCGAGGCGGCGCCCATCGGGTTGCTCGCTGTCGGCCTGGCGGCTGCGGTCGGGGCTGGGCTGGGCCTGCGCGAAGGTCTGGTGCGTTATCGCGCCGCGTGTTTCATCGCGCTGATCGGTATCGTGGCGGCACCCTTGGGTCTGATGCTCGCGCACCGTGTGCCCAATACACCGTTGGCACTGGTCTTCGCCGGGGTGCTGGTCTATGCCTGCTTGCGCATCTGGCGCAAGGCAGGCAAGGAACTGCGCGGTGAGCACAACGATGCCCATCGCTACATCGAACCCTGCGTGCTCAATCCACTGCAGGGCCGCCTGCGCTGGACACTGCCCTGCGCACGAGCCCTGGCATTCACGGGCGCATTGTCCGGGCTGCTGTCCGGCCTGCTCGGCGTGGGAGGCGGTTTCGTGATCATCCCGGCGTTGAACCGCTATACCAACCTGCGCATGAAGAGCATCGTCTCGACATCGCTGGCCGTGATCGCACTGGTGTCCATCGGCAGCGTGATCAGTGCCAGCCTCGCAGGTGTGATGCACTGGCGCATTGGGGCGCCGTTCGCCGCAGGCGCGGTGCTCGGTTTGCTGCTGGCACGGCCACTGGCGAGCAAGATTGCCGGCCCGCGGCTGCAGCAGTCGTTCGCCCTGGCCGGTTGGCTGGCAGCGCTACTGCTCGCCGGCAAGGCATTACTCGGCTAGCAGTTCGGCCTGCTCGGCGGCGCACAGCGCCAGCAGGTAATCCCACACCACTCGCAGTCGAACCGACTTGTGCAGTTCGCGGCGGGTACAGATCCAGTAGCTGCGCTGAATGGTCTCGCTGGGCAGCACCCGCACCAGTGCCGGGTCGTGGCGGGCCATGTAGTTGGGCAGTACGGCGATGCCCAGGCCGGCTCGCGCCGCCTGCTGTTGGGCTATCACGCTGGTGCTGCGAAAAGCCACGTTGGGGGCTCGGCAGAAACTGTTGAGAAACAGCAGTTCCTGGCTGAACAGGAGATCGTCGACGTAGCCGATCCAACTATGCCGGGCCAGGTCTTCGCGGTTGTTCAGTGCTGGTGCCCGGTCGAGATAGGCCTGGCTGGCGTACAGTGCCAGCCGGTAGTCGGTGAGTTTGCGAGTGATCAGAAGGTCGGCGCTGGGCCGCTCCAGGTGGATGCTGATCTCGGCCTCGCGGTTGAGGATGCTGACGAAGCGCGGTACCGCCACCAGCTCCACTTCCAGCCCCGGGTAGCGGCTGAACAGTTCGCTCATGCGCGGGGTGAAGAACATGATGCCAATACCCTCGGTAACCCCCAGGCGGATCTTGCCCAGTGGCGTGATGGCCTGGGTGATCTCCTCCTGCGCCAGCAGGGCGACGTTTTCCATGGCTTCAGCGTGCTTGAGCAAGGCCTGGCCCGAAGGAGTCAGTTCGTACCCTTGAGCGTGCTGCATAAACAGCGGGGTGCCGAGGCTCTTCTCGATGCTTTCGATATGCCGGGCTACGGTGCTGTGGGTGGTATTGAGGCGCTTGGCGGCAGTGAGCAGGCGGCCGCTGCGCTGTAACTCGAGGAAAAACCGCAGATCGTTCCAGTCGAACATACTGATCCTTATAGCTGTGCTAAAACGCACAACGGCTGCGCGAAATCTCGTCTTTATTTAGCGAAATTACTCACTAAGCTGTTCCGGGACAAGAATAAAAAACAGGCCCGAGGTTGCCCATGCCATCAGCCGAAACTGTCTACGACTATGTGGTCGTGGGTGCCGGTCCCGCCGGTTGCCTGCTGGCCAATCGTTTGTCCGCCGACCCTTCTTGCCGCGTCCTGCTGCTCGAAGCGGGTGGCCGTGACAACTATCCCTGGATCCATATTCCCGTCGGATACCTTTACTGCATCGGCAACCCACGCACCGATTGGTGCTTCAAGACCGAGGCACAGCCTGGCCTGGGCGGTCGCAGCCTGGGTTATCCACGGGGCAAGGTGTTGGGCGGCTGTTCGTCGATCAACGGCATGATCTACATGCGCGGTCAGGCCGCCGACTACGACCTTTGGGCCAAGCAAGGCAACGAAGGCTGGGCCTGGAAGGATGTGCTCCCGCTGTTCAAGACCAGTGAAAACCACTTTGCCGGTGCCAGCGAGCATCATGGCGGCGCTGGCGAATGGCGGGTCGAGCGCCAGCGCTACAGCTGGCCGATCCTCGATGCCTTTCGCGATGCTGCCGAGCAAAGCGGCATCGCCAAGGTTGACGACTTCAACACCGGCGACAACCAGGGTTGTGGATACTTTCAGGTCAACCAGCGCAGTGGCGTGCGCTGGAACGCGTCGAAGGCCTTCCTGCGGCCAATCGAGAACCGTCCCAATCTCAGGGTGCTTACCGGTGTCCAGGTCGATCAGGTCTTGCTCAACAATACCCGCGCCCGTGCTGTGAAGGCCTTCTGGCAAGGCGCCTGGCACGAGTTCGGGGCGCGGCGCGAGATCATCCTGTGCGCCGGAGCGATCGGTTCTCCCGGCATTCTCCAACGCTCGGGGATCGGGCCGCGCAAACTGCTGGACAGCCTCGGGATCGCCGTACGCCATGAAATGCCCGGCGTTGGTGGCAACCTGCAGGACCACCTGCAACTGCGCCTGATCTATCAGATTCGCAACACCCGCACCCTCAACCAAATGGCCAACAGCCTTTGGGGCAAGATGGGTATGGGCCTGCGCTACCTCTACGACCGCAGTGGCCCGCTGGCCATGGCACCCAGCCAGCTGGGAGCCTTCGTACGTTCCAGCCCCGATCAGCCGACGGCGAACCTGCAATACCACGTGCAACCCTTGTCACTGGAGCGTTTCGGCGAACCGTTGCACCGCTTCCCGGCCTTCACCGCCTCGGTGTGCAACCTGCGCCCGGCCAGCCGTGGGCGCGTCGACATCAGCAGCGCCGACATGAACAGTGCGCCGCTGATCGACCCCAATTACCTCAGCGACCCACAGGACTTGCGGGTCGCTGCCGATGCCATCCGCCTTACCCGGCGCATCGTCCAGGCCCCGGCGCTGGCGGCGTTCGCGCCGCAGGAATATCTCCCGGGCCCTGCCCTGCAAACCGAGCAGGATCTGTTCGAGGCCGCAGGCCGTATCGGCACCACCATCTTCCACCCGGTGGGTACCTGTCGCATGGGCAATGGCGCGCTGGACGTTGTGGATAACCAATTGCGTGTCCACGGCATTCCCGGCCTGCGCGTGGCAGATGCTTCGATCATGCCGCAGATCACCTCCGGCAATACCTGTTCACCCACGTTGATGATCGCCGAGAAGGCGGCTGAACTCATTCTCAAGGGAGCGCCCACCCAGACCTACCTGAATCAAGACGCAATACCGACGCCCTGACCGGGTGCGTGCAACACCGGCAGCCTGCGGTCGGAGGCTGCCGACAGTGGAACAACAAGAATAATCACTGTGGCCTGCGGGCCGAGGACAGCAACGATGTCGGATTACATCCAAGAGCAGGGTGCGACGGCCAGCAGCTCCAGCCGTCGCGAAGAGCGCAAGATCATTTTCGCGTCATCCCTCGGGACGGTTTTCGAGTGGTATGACTTTTTTCTCTATGGCGCGCTGGCAGCGGTCATCAGCAAGCAGTTTTTCGCTGGTGTGAACGACACCACCGCCTTCATCTTCGCCCTGATGGCCTTTGCCGCTGGCTTCCTGGTCAGGCCATTCGGGGCACTGGTATTCGGTCGCCTCGGTGACATGATCGGGCGTAAGTACACCTTCCTGATCACCATCGTGCTGATGGGGTTGTCGACATTCGCGGTCGGTCTGCTGCCGACCTACGCCAGTATCGGCATCGCTGCGCCGATCATCCTCGTGGCGTTGCGCATGCTTCAGGGCCTGGCCCTGGGCGGCGAGTACGGCGGTGCGGCGACCTACGTGGCCGAGCATGCTCCACCTGGCAAGCGCGGCTTCCACACCGGATTCATCCAGTCCACCGCCACCTTGGGACTGCTGCTATCGCTGGTGGTGGTACTGGCCAGCCGCTACATCACTGGCGACCAGTTCGAAACCTGGGGCTGGCGCCTGCCCTTCCTGCTGTCGATCATCCTGCTGGGCATCTCCACCTGGATCCGTATGAGCATGCACGAATCGCCGGCGTTCGTGAAAATGAAGGCCCAGGGCAAGGTGAGCAAATCGCCGATTCGTGAGTCGTTCACCTCGTGGCCGAACCTGAAGGTGGTGCTCACCGCCCTGTTCAGCATCAACGCAGGCCAAGCCGTGACCTTCTATACGGCGCAGTTCTACGTGCTGTTCTTCCTCACCCAGATGCTCAAGATGGATGCGGCGCAGGCCAATACCCTGTTGATCATCAGTGTGGTGATCGGTGCGCCGTTCTTCGTGTTCTTTGGCTGGTTGTCCGACCGGATCGGTCGCAAGCCGATCCTGATGATTGGATTGTTGCTGGCCACCGTGTGCTATTTCCCGATGTTCAAGGCCCTGAGCCATTACGCCAACCCGCAGATCGACGCGGCCAGCCGCCAGGCTCCTATCGTGGTCAGCGCCGACCCGCAAGGTTGCACCTTCCAGTTCGATCCGGTCGGCAAGGCGCGCTTCGACAGCCCGTGCGACAAGGTCAAGACCTTCCTGGTGAAGCAAGGCTTGCCGTACAGCTCGGTGAGCGCGGCCGGTAGTGAGGTGGTGGTGAAGATAGGCGAGACCAGCATCAACGGTTTCGACGAGGCGGCCATGCGGGCAGCCATCGAGCAGGCTGGATACCCGGCCAAGGCAGATCCGGCGCAGGTCAACGAGTTGATGGTGGTGGTGCTGATCGTGGCGATGATCCTGATCGCGACCATGACCTATGGGCCGCTGGCGGCGGTGATGGTCGAGTTGTTCCCGACCCGTATCCGCTACACCTCCATGTCCCTGCCTTACCATATCGGCAATGGCTGGTTCGGTGGTTTCCTGCCTACCGTATCGTTCGCCCTGGTGGTGTATACCGGCGATATCTTCTACGGGCTGTGGTATCCAGTGCTGGTCACCGGCATCAGTCTGGTGGTGGGGATCTTCTGCCTTAAAGAAACCAAGGATGTGGATATCGACAAGGTCTGAGGAGCGGCCCTATCGGCGGCGAGACCCTATAAAAAAACCGGCTGTAAAAGCCGGTTTTCTTATGCCCCGAAAAAACTTATGCACGATTCTCGGAAAAAATTCATACAGGGAAATAAATAGCTAAATCAAAGAGTTAGAGTTAAATCCAAGTATTCCATCCAAAAATTGCACACAAGTTATCCACAGATCGTCAGGCAATCTGCTCTTCCGGTTTCTCGTTCACCGGCGGCAGCGAACCCATGGCCCGTTGGGTAGCCTCGTTCCAGGCTGCGGCGCGATCGTTGAGCTCGGCGATGGCGCGTGGCCCGGTGCCGTTGGCGTACATCGGCTCGCCAATCACCACCTCGATGGTACCCGAGCGTTTGCCCCATCCTGCCTTGGGCCAGAACTTACCGGCGTTGTGGGCAATCGGCAGCACTGGCAGCCCGGCATTCACCGCCAGGGCGGTGCCGCCGCGGGAGAACTTGCCTACGGTGCCGAACGGTACACGGGTACCCTCCGGGAAGATCAATACCCAGACACTTTGCTTGAGTAACTCGTCGCCTTTGCTGGCGACTTGGCGCAAGGCCTCCTTGGGGTTATCGCGGTCAATGGCGATGGGGCGCAACATGGCCATGGCCCAGCCGAAGAAGGGGACGTAGAGCAGTTCGCGCTTGAGCACCTGGCTCAGGGGCGAGAAGTAGGCCGACAGGAAAAAGGTTTCCCAGGTGCTCTGGTGATTGGACAGAATCACGCACGGCGTGCTCGGCACGTTTTCAGCACCTGTGATCTTGTAGTCGATGCCCAATACGACGCGCGCCAGCAACACGGCGAAGCGGCACCAGTAGACGTTGATGAAGCGATAGCGCTTGGGGAATGACAGAAACGGCGCGATAAAGAAGCTCAGAGAGCACCACAGCAATGAACTGGTGCCCAGTAGCAGGTAAAAAAGAAAGATTCTGATCGCCTGCAGGATCGACATAGTGGCATGTACCGTTGCGGGCTCGCCCGCCTGATGGAAAGCGCGCCAATCGGCGCACTATTTAAATTAGTTCTCTGGCGATAGCCGCCAGATCGTCGAAAATCAGTGTAGAGTCGGGAACGCCTTTTTCCAGGGTCCTTTCGCCTTTGCCGGTTTTGACCAACACCGGCTGTGCACCCACAGACAGGGCTGCCTCCAGGTCACCTTTGCTGTCGCCGACGAACCATACGTCGCGCAGCTCGGTCTGGTAGTGCTCGGCAATCGCCAGCAACATGCCAGGCTTGGGCTTGCGGCACTCGCAACCGTCGTCTGGGCCGTGCGGGCAATACACGATGTAGCCCACCTCGCCACCCTGCTCGGCCACCAGCGCGCGCAGACGCGTGTGCATGGCCTCGAGGGTTTCCAGCGGGTAGTAGCCACGGGCAATGCCGGACTGGTTGGTGGCCACCGCCACCGTCCAGCCGGCCTTGCTCAACTGCGCGATAGCCTCGACCGAGCCAGGGATCGGGATCCACTCTTCCAGCGTCTTGATGTAGGCGTCGGAGTCATAGTTGATCACTCCGTCACGGTCGAGAATCAGCAGTTTCAAGACTTACCCCAGCAGCGAAATATCGGCCACGCCCAGGAACAGGCCGCGCAGGCGGCTGAGCAGGGCATAACGGTTGGCGCGGACCTTGGCGTCTTCGGCGTTGACCATCACCGCTTCGAAGAAGGCATCGACCGGGTCACGCAGGGCTGCCAGGCGAGCCAGCGATTCGCTGTACTGGCGCGCTGCGGCCATCGGCTGCACGGCTTGGTCGGCCTGCTGGATGGCCGAGTACAAGGAGAACTCGTTGGCGTTGTCGAAGTACTTCGGCTCGACCTGGTCGGCGATGGCGCCTTCGGCCTTGCTCAGCAAGTTCGACACGCGCTTGTTCACCGCTGCCAGGGCTTCGGCTTCCGGCAGCTTGCGGAAAGCCTGCACGGCCTGCACGCGCTGGTCGAAGTCCAGGGCCGAACCCGGCTTCAGGGCTCGCACCGACAGGTAGGTGGCGACATCGATGCCTTCGTCTTCGTAACGCGCACGCAGGCGGTCGAAGATGAATTCCAGCACCTGGTCGGACAGGCCGGCGGCCTTGACCTTGGCACCGAACTGCTTGACCGCGAACTCGACCGCGGTGGTCAGGTCCAGGTCCAGCTGCTTCTCGATGAGGATACGCAGTACGCCCAGGGCCGCGCGGCGCAGGGCATAGGGGTCTTTGCTGCCGGTCGGCAGCATGCCGATACCGAAGATGCCGACCAGGGTGTCGAGCTTGTCGGCGATGGCCACGGCGGCACCGGTCAGGGTCTGCGGGAGTTCGGCACCGGCACCGCGCGGCATGTACTGCTCGTTCAGAGCCAGGGCGACGTCTTCCGGTTCACCGTCGTTGATCGCGTAGTAGTAACCGGCAACGCCCTGCATTTCCGGGAATTCGCCGACCATTTCGGTGGCCAGGTCGCACTTCGACAGCAGACCGGCGCGGCCTGCGCGCTGAGCGTTGCCACCGATCAGCGGAGCGATGAACGCGGCCAGTTTGGAAACACGCTCGGCTTTGTCGTACACAGTGCCAAGCTGAGCCTGGAACACCACGTTCTTGAGACGTTCGTTGAAGGTTTCCAGCGGCTGCTTCTTGTCCTGCTTGAAGAAGAACTCGGCGTCGGTCAGGCGTGGGCGCACGACCTTCTCGTTACCCTGCACGATCTGCTTGGGATCACGGCTCTCGACGTTGGCCACGGTGATGAAGCGCGGCAGCAGCTTGCCTTCGCTGTCGAGCAGGCAGAAGTACTTCTGGTTGTCCTGCATGGTGGTGATCAGGGCTTCCTGCGGCACTTCGAGGAAACGCTCCTCGAACGAGCACACCAGCGGCACCGGCCATTCCACCAAGGCGGTCACTTCGTCGAGCAGCGACGGCGGCACGATGGCGCTGCCTTCCTGCTGCAGGGCCAGTTCGGCGGTACGCTTGGCGATCAGCTCGCGACGCTCGGCGAAATCGGCCAGCACGTAGGCTTTGCGCAAGTCTTCGACGTAGTTGGCCGGCGCGGAGATGACCACGTTTTCCGGATGGTGGAAGCGGTGGCCACGGGATTGGCGACCGGCCTTCTGCGAGAGGATGGTGCAGTCGACGATCTGGTCGCCGAGCAGCATCACCAGCCACTGGGTCGGACGCACGAACTCTTCACGGCTGGCAGCCCAGCGCATGCGCTTGGGGATCGGCAGGTCGTTCAGCGAGTCCTCGACGATGGTGGGCAGCAGGCTGACGGTGGCTTTGCCCGGGATGTGCTGGGAGAAGCGCAGCTTGGCGCCGCTCTGGTCGATTTCCGACAGCTCCACGCCGCACTTCTTGGCGAAGCCCAGGGCAGCCTGGGTCGGCTCGCCGTCCTTGAAGGCCGCCTGCATGGGCGGGCCGTCGATGTTGATGCTACGGTCGGGCTGTTGCACGTCGAGCTGACGGATCAGCACCGCCAGGCGGCGTGGCGCGGCATATACCTGCTTGCCGGTGTAGTTCAGGCCGGCGGCCTGCAGACCTTTCTCGATGCCGGCCAGGAAGGCATCGCCCAGGCTCGCCAGGGCTTTGGGTGGCAGCTCTTCGGTGCCCAGTTCTACCAGGAAATCTTGAGCACTCATTGTGCAGCCTCCAGCTTCGCCAACACTTCGTCACGCAGTTCAGGGGTGGCCATCGGGAAGCCCAGGCGTGCACGGGCTTGCAGATAGCTTTGCGCCACGTCCCGGGCCAGGGTACGCACGCGCAGGATGTAACGCTGGCGCTCGGTCACCGAGATGGCGCGGCGCGCATCGAGCAGGTTGAAGGTGTGCGACGCCTTCAGGACCATTTCATAGGTCGGCAGCGGCAGCTCCAGCTTGATCAGGCGGTTGGCTTCGCTTTCGTAGAAGTCGAACAGCTCGAACAGCTTCTCGACGTTGGCGTGCTCGAAGTTGTAGGTCGACTGCTCCACTTCGTTCTGGTGGAACACGTCGCCGTAGGTGACCTTGCCGAACGGTCCGTCGGCCCAGACCAGGTCGTAGACCGAGTCGACGCCCTGGATGTACATGGCCAGGCGCTCGAGGCCGTAGGTGATTTCACCGGTGACCGGGTAGCACTCGATGCCACCGACCTGCTGGAAGTAGGTGAACTGGGTGACTTCCATGCCGTTGAGCCAGATTTCCCAGCCCAGGCCCCAGGCGCCCAGGGTCGGCGACTCCCAATTGTCTTCGACGAAGCGAATGTCGTGGACCAGCGGATCCAGGCCAATCGCTTTCAGCGAGCCGAGGTACAGCTCCTGGAAGTTGGCCGGGTTCGGCTTGAGCACCACCTGGAACTGATAGTAGTGCTGCAGGCGGTTGGGGTTCTCGCCATACCGGCCGTCGCCAGGGCGGCGGCTAGGCTGCACATAGGCGGCGTTCCAGGTTTCCGGGCCGACGGCGCGCAGGAATGTAGCGGTGTGGAAAGTGCCGGCGCCTACTTCCATATCGTAGGGCTGAAGCACCACACAACCTTGCTCGGCCCAGTAGTTCTGCAGGGCGAGGATCAGGTCTTGGAAGGTACGCACGGCTGGCGTAGGCTGGCTCACGAAATTCACCTGTATCTGGGGATGCGGATGTAAAGAGCGGGAGTATAACCTGATTCGCTTCGCCCTCTACTCATTGGAGCCTTATGCCACGCTGCTTTTGGTGTACCGACGATCCGTTGTACCAGGCCTACCACGACCAGGAGTGGGGAACGCCGCAGCGTGACCCGGCGTTGCTGTTCGAGATGCTTTTGCTCGAAGGGTTCCAGGCTGGCCTTTCCTGGATCACCGTGCTGCGTAAACGCGAGCGCTATCGCGAGGTGCTGCACGGCTTCGATCCGGTGGCCCTGGCGCAGTTGAGCGACGAACGGATCGCTGAGTTGATGCTCGACGCCGGGATCATCCGCAACCGCCTCAAACTTAACGCCGTACGGCGTAACGCCCGGGCTTGGCTGGCTGTGGATAACCCCGCCGAGTGGCTCTGGTCGTTCGTCGGCGGCGTGCCCAGGATCAACCATTTCAAGAGTCGCGACCAAGTGCCGGCAGTCACCGATGAAGCCAAGGCCATGAGCAAGGCGTTGCGCAAGGCCGGCTTCACCTTCGTCGGCCCGACCATCTGCTACGCCTTCATGCAGGCCACCGGCATGGTCATGGACCATACCATCGACTGTGATCGCTACGCCGCGCTGGCGCGCTGAAAGGGTACAATGCGCGCCTTGCTGAAATAAGGAATCCGCCTGTGGAAAAGTTCAAAGGCGCCCTGATGGTCGGGGTGCTGCGTCTGTTTGCCAAGCTGCCCTGGGGCGCGGTGCAGCGCGTGGGTGCCGGCATCGGCTGGCTGATGTGGAAAATCCCCAACGGTTCGCGCAACGTGGTTCGCATCAACCTGGCCAAGTGCTTCCCGGAGATGGATCCGGTCGAACGTGAGCAGTTGGTGGGCCGTGCATTGAAGGACATCGGCAAGTCGTTCACCGAGAGCGCCTGCGCCTGGATCTGGCCACCGCAGCGATCGCTGGAGCTGGTCAAGGAAGTGCATGGCCTGGAAGTGCTGGAGCAGGCCCTGGCCTCGGGCAAGGGCGTGGTCGGTATCACCAGCCACCTGGGCAACTGGGAAGTGCTCAACCACTTCTATTGCAGCCAGTGCAAGCCGATCATCTTCTACCGCCCGCCCAAGCTCAAGGCGGTCGATGACCTGCTGCGCGAGCAGCGTGTGCAAATGGGCAACCGCGTCGCGCCTTCGACCAAGGAAGGCATTCTCAGCGTGATCAAGGAAGTGCGCCGTGGCGGTCAGGTGGGCATTCCTGCCGACCCGGAGCCTGCCGAATCGGCGGGGGTGTTCGTGCCGTTCCTCGGCACCCAGGCGCTGACCAGCAAGTTCGTGCCGAACATGCTGGCCGGTGGCAAGGCCGTCGGGGTGTTCCTGCATGCCCTGCGCCTGCCCGACGGGTCGGGCTTCAAGGTATTCCTGGAGGCAGCCCCGGAAGCGATGTACAGCACAGATGTCACCGAATCGGCGGCGGCCATGAGCAAGGTGGTCGAGCGTTATGTGCGCGAGTATCCGAGCCAGTACATGTGGAGCATGAAGCGCTTCAAGAAGCGCCCGGCTGGCGAGCCGCGCTGGTATTGAGATCCTGGGGGCGCTTGGCGCCCCTTTCGCGACACAAGGCCGCTCCCACATCGATCGGTGTATGCAGGACCTTTGTGGGAGCGGGTTTGTCCCGCGAATGGGCTACGAAGTAGCCCCAGCCATCTCAGGCTTTATCGAGCTTCTTCAGGAACACCGCCATCTCTTTTTCGGCCTGCTTGTCGCCATGGGCCTGGGCCGCGACGATCCCGTCTTCCCAAGCCTTGCGCGCCGCCGTCAGGTCGCCCTGCAACTGATAGGCCTTGCCCAGCAGTTTCCATGCCGCGGAATACTTGGGGTCCTGCTCCACGCAGCGGGCCAGGTGCAGCGCCGCCTCGGCGCCGTTGCCCTCGTCCAGCCAGGCCTTGCCCAGGCCAAAGCGCAACAGCGGGTTATCCACACCCTTGGCGAGCATCTTCTCCAGCGATTCACGCATGCCCTGCTCTCCTTTAGAAGAAACTCAGCCCCACGTGGAACAACTTTTCCACGTCGCGGATATGCTTTTTATCCACAACGAACAAGATCACATGGTCGCCCGACTCGATCACCGTGTCATCGTGGGCGATCAGCACCTCTTCGTCGCGGATGATCGCGCCGATGGTGGTGCCCGGCGGCAACGAGATGTCTTCGATGGCCTTGCCCACCACCTTGCTCGACTTGGCGTCGCCATGGGCCACCGCTTCGATCGCCTCGGCGGCACCGCGGCGCAGCGAGTGCACGCTGACGATGTCGCCACGGCGCACGTGGGCCAGCAAGGTGCCGATGGTGGCCAGCTGCGGGCTGATGGCGATGTCGATCTCGCCGCCTTGCACCAGGTCGACATAGGCCGGGTTGTTGATGATGGTCATCACTTTGCGTGCGCCCAGGCGCTTGGCCAACAGCGAGGACATGATGTTGGCCTCGTCATCGTTGGTCAGGGCCAGGAAGATATCGGCGTCGGCGATGTTCTCTTCGAGCATCAGGTCCTTGTCCGAGGCGCTGCCCTGCAGCACCACGGTGCTTTCCAGGGTGTCGGAGAGGTAGCGGCAACGCGCCGGGCTCATCTCGATGATCTTCACCTGGTAGCGGCTTTCGATAGCCTCGGCCAGGCGTTCGCCGATCTGGCCGCCGCCGGCGATGACCACGCGCTTGTTGGTTTCGTCCAGACGCCGCAGCTCGCCCATCACCGCGCGGATGTCCTTGCGCGCGGCAATGAAGAACACTTCATCGTCGGCTTCGATCAAGGTGTCGCCGCGTGGGGTGATCGGCCGGTCGCGGCGGAAGATCGCCGCCACACGGGTGTCGACGTTGGGCATGTGGGCGCGGATCTGGCGCAGCTGCTGGCCCACCAGCGGGCCGCCGTAGTAGGCCTTGACCGCCACCAGCTGGGCCTTGCCTTCGGCGAAGTCGATCACCTGCAGCGAGCCTGGGTGTTCGATCAGGCGCTTGATGTAGTTGGTCACCACCTGTTCCGGGCTGATCAGCACGTCGACCGGAATGTGGTCGTTGTCGAACAGCTCCTCACGGCTCAGATAGGAAGATTCGCGCACCCGGGCGATCTTGGTCGGTGTGTGGAACAGCGAGTAGGCGACCTGGCAGGCCACCATGTTGGTCTCGTCGCTGTTGGTCACCGCCACCAGCATGTCGGCATCGTCGGCACCGGCCTGGCGCAGCACCGTGGGCAGAGAGCCACGCCCCTGCACGGTGCGGATGTCGAGGCGGTCGCCGAGGTCGCGCAGGCGGTCGCCGTCGGTGTCGACCACGGTGATGTCGTTGGCTTCGCTCGCCAGGTGCTCGGCCAATGTTCCGCCGACTTGTCCTGCGCCGAGGATGATGATCTTCATCCGCTACTCCCTAACCTTGGTTCTTACCCGCGTGACGCGGCGATCTTGATCAGCTTGGCATAGTAGAAGCCATCGTGGCCGCCTTCCTGGGCCAGCAACTGGCGGCCATGGGGCTGGCGCAGGCCGGCCTCGGTGGCCAGGTCCAGCTCGCGGGCGCCTGGAGTGCGGGCAAGGAACGCGTCGATGACTTCGGTGTTTTCCGTCGGCAGGCTGGAGCAGGTGGCGTACAGCAACATGCCCCCCACTTCCAGGGTCGGCCACAAGGCGTCGAGCAGCTGGCCTTGCAGCGCCGCCAGTGCCGGAATGTCATCGGCCTGGCGGGTCAGCTTGATGTCCGGGTGGCGGCGGATCACCCCGGTGGCCGAACAGGGGGCATCGAGCAGGATGCGCTGGAATGGCTTGCCATCCCACCAACTGGCGGTATCTCGGGCATCGCAGGCGATCAGCTCGGCGTCGAGCTGGAGACGGTCGAGGTTCTCGCGTACGCGGGCCAGGCGCTTGGCTTCGAGGTCGATGGCCACCACGTGGGCCAGGCCGGCTTCAGCTTCGAGCAGGTGGCAAGTTTTGCCACCCGGGGCGCAGCAGGCGTCGAGCACACGCTGGCCGGGGGCCAGTTCGAGCAGGTCGGCGGCCAGTTGTGCGGCTTCGTCCTGTACGCTCACCCATCCCTCGGCGAAGCCGGGCAGGCCACGTACGTCGCAGGCTTGGCTCAGGACGATGGCGTCGCTGCCGTATTGGCAGGCGCTGGCATCGATCCCCGCCTTGGCCAGCAAGGCCAGATAGGCGTCACGCGTGTGGTGGCGGCGGTTGACGCGCAGGATCATCGGCGGGTGGGCATTGTTGGCGGCACAGATGGCCTCCCACTGCTCCGGCCAGAAAGCCTTCAGGGACTTTTGCAGCCAGCGCGGGTGAGCGGTGCGTACCACCGGGTCGCGCTCCATGTCGGCGAGCAAAGCCTCGCCTTCACGCTGGGCCCGGCGCAGCACGGCATTGAGCAGCCCCTTGGCCCATGGCTTCTTCAGCTTGTCGGCGCAGCCGACCGTCTCGCCAATGGCGGCGTGGGCCGGAATGCGTGTATAGAACAGTTGGTACAGGCCGACCAGCAGCAACGCCTGCACATCGGCGTCGGCAGCCTTGAACGGCTTCTGCAGCAGCTGTGCGGCCAGCAGGTCGAGGCGTGGCTGCCAGCGGGCGGTGCCGAACGCCAGGTCCTGGGTCAGGCCCCGGTCGCGCTCATCGACCTTGTCCAGCTGCGCCGGTAGCGAGCTGTTCAGCGACGCCTTGCCACTGAGGACGGCGGCCAGCGCGCGGGCAGCGGCGAGACGTGGATTCATTGGCCCAATACCTTGCCAGCGGCGAATTTCTCGCGGCGGCTGTTGAACAGGTCGCTGAAGTTGAGCGCCTTGCCTCCAGGCAGTTGCAGGCGGGTCAGGCTCAGGGCCTGGTCGGCGCAGGCGACCACCACGCCGTCCTTGCTGGCATCGAGAATCTCGCCCGGCGCGCCCTTGCCTGTGGACAACTTGGCGGCCAGGACCTTCACGCTTTCGCCATCCAGGGTGCTGTGGCACACCGGCCAGGGGTTGAAGGCGCGAATCAGGCGCTCCAGTTCGCTCGCCGGGCGGTTCCAGTCGATGCGCGCTTCATCCTTGTTCAGCTTGTGTGCATAGGTGGCCAGGGCATCGTCCTGGACTTCACCCTGCAGACTACCGTCGGCCAGGCCGGCGATGGCCTGCAGTACGGCGGGCGGGCCCATTTCGGCGAGGCGGTCGTGCAGGCTGCCGCCGGTATCCTCGGCACTGATCGGGGTGACCACCTTGAGCAACATGGGGCCGGTGTCCAGGCCCGCTTCCATGCGCATCACGGTCACGCCGCTCTCGGCATCGCCCGCTTCGACGGCACGCTGGATCGGCGCCGCGCCGCGCCAGCGAGGCAGCAACGAGGCGTGACTGTTGATACAGCCCAGGCGCGGGATATCCAACACCGCCTGGGGCAAGATCAGGCCGTAGGCCACCACCACCATGAGGTCTGGGGCGAGCGCGGCGAGTTCGGCCTGGGCCTCGGCGTTGCGCAGGGTCGGCGGTTGCAGCACGGGAATGTCATGGGCCACGGCCAACTGTTTTACCGGGCTCGGCATGAGTTTCTGACCACGCCCTGCGGGCCGGTCGGGTTGGGTGTAGACGGCCACGATCTCGTAGGGGCTGTCGAGCAGGGCCTTGAGGTGTTCGGCGGCAAACTCTGGAGTGCCTGCAAAGACGATGCGCATGGAGTTCTCGCTTCAAAAAAGAAAAAGGCTTGCCGGAGCAAGCCTTCTGGAAGGTGGGATCAGGCTTGCTGGCGGTGCTGCTTTTCCAGCTTCTTCTTGATCCGGTCGCGCTTGAGCTGCGACAGATAGTCGACGAACAGCTTGCCGTTGAGGTGATCGAACTCGTGCTGTACGCAGACCGCCAGCAGGCCCTCGCATTCCAGTTCGTACGGTTTGCCGTCGCGGTCCTGAGCCTTGACCCGGACCCGCAGCGGACGGTCGACGTTCTCGTAGAAGCCCGGTACCGACAGGCAGCCTTCCTGGTACTGGCCCATGTCGTGGGTCAGTTCCTCGACCGTGGGATTGATGAAGACCCGCGGCTCGCTGCGGTCTTCGCTGAGGTCCATGACCACGACCTGCTTATGCACGTTGACCTGGGTCGCGGCCAGGCCGATGCCGGGGGCTTCGTACATGGTTTCAAACATGTCGTCGATCAGCTGGCGCAGGGCGTCGTCGAACTCCGTCACCGGTTTGGCGATGGTGCGCAGGCGCGGGTCCGGGAATTCGAGAATGTTCAAAATGGCCATAGGGTCAGGCAGTCACTGTGCGTTTGGTTGAAAACTGAACACACATAATAAAGGGAATCGAGGATTTCGGCACCTGGCAAGCTCGACTAGGGTGTCTATAGGTGCGATAGCTGCCAATCAATGGACAGCTTTTCAAACTGTTACCCACAAAGTTATCCACAGCTTGTGCCACGTCGATGGCCCCTTTTCGATCAAGGATGAGCTTCATGTCGACCTACCATTCGTCGCCTTGCCCGCCCGCCGAGCTGGAGGCGCGGTTGCGTCTGCACCGCCTTCCGGAAGTGGGATTGCGTCGCTTCAGCACTCTGCTTCAAGCCTTCGGCAGTGCCTCTTCGGCGCTCAGTGCACCGGCCAGTGCCTGGCGCTCGTTGGGCGTGCCGCAAGCCGCTATCGATGCCCGACGCTGCCCCCTCGTGCGTGATGGCGCCCTGGCCGCGCTGGCCTGGATAGAGCGTCCCGGCCAGCATTTACTGATGTGGGACGGCCCTGGGTACCCCGCTTTGCTGGCAGAGATCGACGATCCTCCACCGCTGCTCTTCGTCGCTGGCGATCCTGCTCTGCTCGAGCGTCCGCAGTTGGCTATCGTGGGCAGCAGACGTGCTTCACCGACCGCGCTGGACACCGCCAGGGCATTTTCCCGCCGCCTGGCCCAGGCCGGTTTCACCATCACCAGCGGCCTTGCTCTGGGCATTGACGGCGCCGCTCATCGGGCGGCCCTGCAGGTCGGAGGTAGCACGATTGGGGTGCTCGGCACCGGCTTGCAAAAACTTTATCCACAACGCCATCTTGAGCTGGCCGGGGCAATGCTCGACAGCGGCGGAGCGCTGGTTTCCGAATACCCACTGGACGCCGGGCCACAACCGGGCAACTTCCCCAGGCGCAATCGCATCATCAGTGGCCTGTCGCTGGGCGTTCTGGTGATCGAGGCGAGTCTGGCCAGCGGCTCGCTGATTACCGCGCGTTTGGCGGCCGAACAAGGCCGCGAGGTGTACGCCTTGCCCGGTTCGATCCATCATCCCGGGGCCAAGGGTTGCCACCAGCTGATCCGTGATGGTGCGCTGCTGGTGGAAGACGTCGGGCAGATACTCGACAGCCTGCAAGGTTGGCAGAACGTGCCACCAGCCGTTGTGGAAAACCCCGCTCATCCCCTGCTCGTCTTATTGCATGCCGAACCGCAGAGCAGTGAGAGCCTGGCCCTGCGCAGCCGGCAGCCGCTGGCCAAGGTGCTGGCGCAGTTGACCGAACTCGAGCTCAATGGCCAGGTCAGCAATGAAGCTGGACGTTGGTTTGCCCGCTTGGGCTAAGTACACTGCGCCCATAGCTTAAATGGCGGAGAGACATTACATGGTCAGCAGTTGGCGTGTGCAGCAAGCCGCGCGTGAAGTTCGGGCGGGCGCAGTGATTGCCTACCCCACGGAGGCGGTCTGGGGCCTGGGCTGCGATCCTTGGAACGAGGATGCGGTGTATCGCCTGCTGGCGCTCAAGTCGCGGCCTGTGGATAAGGGCTTGATCCTGGTCGCCGACAACATCCGTCAGTTCGATTTCCTCTTCGAGGACTTCCCCACCGAGTGGATCGACCGCATGGGCAGCACCTGGCCTGGGCCCAACACCTGGTTGGTACCGCATCAGGACCTGTTGCCGGAGTGGGTGACGGGGCAACATGACACCGTGGCCTTGCGGGTCAGCGATCACCCGTTGGTGCGCGAGTTGTGCGCGCTGGTGGGGCCGTTGATTTCCACGTCGTGCAATCCAGGCGGGCGCCCGGCGGCGAAGACCCGGTTGCGGGTCGAGCAGTATTTCCACGGCGAGTTGGATCTGGTGCTGGGTGGGGCGCTGGGGGGGCGCAAGAACCCGAGTGTGATTCGGGATCTTGTGACTGGCGAGGTCGTGCGTCCGGGGTGATATTGCTGCTAGAGATGGCAGGTACTTGTCTTTGGATTTTCAGTGCTCGTGAGATCGAGCGCCGCCCGCGCGGCGCTCGATATCCGCGCCGCTGCAAATCCCCAGCGTACCCCTCCAGCCCCACCCTTCAGGGCACCAACACCGTAGACCCCACAGTCCTGCGCGCCGACAATTCCGCCTGCGCCTTCGCCGCCTCGGTCAACGGATACCGCTGCTGGATATCCACCACCAGCTTCCCACTCCCAATCATCGCGAACAGATCATCCGCCATCGCCTGGGTGTTCTCGGCATTGTTGGCGTAGCTCGCCAAGGTCGGCCGGGTCACGTACAGCGAGCCCTTCTGCGCCAGGATGCCCAAGTTGACCCCGCTAACCGCGCCAGAGGCGTTGCCGAAGCTCACCATCAACCCGCGCGGGCGCACGCAGTCCAGCGAGGTCAGCCAGGTGTCGGCACCGACGCCGTCATACACCACGGCGCATTTCTGGCCGTCAGTCAGTTCCAGCACCCGCTTGGCCACATCCTCGTGGCTGTAGTCGATGGTTGCCCACGCGCCCAGCGCCTTGGCCCGCTCGGCCTTCTCGGCTGAGCTGACGGTGCCGATCAGCTTGGCGCCCAATGCCTTGGCCCACTGGCACGCCAACGAGCCCACGCCACCGGCAGCGGCATGGAACAGGATGAAGTCGTCCGGCTGCACGGCGTAGGTCTGCTTGAGCAGGTATTGGGTGGTCAGGCCCTTGAGCATCACCCCGGCTGCCTGCTCGAAGCTGATGTGCTCGGGCAGCTTGACCAGATTGGCTTCCGGCAAGGTGTGCACTTCGCTGTAGGCGCCCAGCGGCCCCGTGCCGTAGGCCACGCGGTCGCCGACCTTCAGGCGTGTCACGCCCTCGCCCACTGCCTCGACCACACCTGCACCTTCGGTGCCCAGCCCGGACGGCAGCGCAGGCGGGGCATACAATCCACCGCGGAAGTAGGTGTCGATGAAATTCAAGCCGATCGCATGGTTGCGCACTCGCACCTGCTGCGGCGCTAAGGCGGCGGGTTCGAATTCCACAAGCTGCAGCACTTCCGGGCCGCCATGCTGGCTGAACTGGATACGCTTGGCCATCTCGTACTCCTGTCGTCGGGATAGGGAAAGGCCCTCTATCGGACGCCTTTGCTTGATCGCCGTCAACTGCGGCGCGCTGGCCGCCGGTGGTATGCTACGCGGCGAATTCTTCCCTGCCCGTTCCTGGTGACCCGATGACTAGCCGCACCGAGGCCGTGAAAGCCTATCTGCTCGACCTGCAAGACCGCATCTGCTCTGCCCTCGAAAACGAGGACGGCGGCGCCCGCTTCGTCGAGGACGCCTGGGTGCGCGAAGCCGGTGGTGGTGGGCGGACGCGGGTGATCGGCGACGGCAAGGTCATCGAAAAAGGCGGGGTGAATTTCTCCCACGTATTCGGCACCGGCCTGCCGCCGTCGGCCAGTGCCCACCGTCCGGAACTGGCGGGCCGTGGCTTCGAGGCCCTGGGTGTGTCGCTGGTCATCCACCCGCATAACCCCCACGTGCCCACGTCCCACGCCAACGTGCGATTCTTCATCGCCGAAAAGGAAGGCGAGGAAGCGGTATGGTGGTTCGGCGGCGGCTTCGACCTGACCCCGTACTACGGCAACGAAGAAGACTGCATCCACTGGCACCGGGTCGCCGAGCAGGCCTGTGCGCCATTCGGTGCCGACGTGTACTCGCGTTACAAGGCCTGGTGCGACCGCTATTTCCACATCAAGCACCGTGGCGAGCCGCGGGGTATCGGCGGGCTGTTCTTCGACGACCTCAATGAATGGGATTTCGACACCTGCTTCGCCTTCATCCGCGCCATCGGCGATGCCTATGTCGAGGCCTACCTGCCAATCGTCCAGCGCCGCAAGGACACGCCTTACACTGCGCAGCAGCGTGAGTTCCAGGAGTATCGGCGTGGCCGCTACGTGGAGTTCAACCTGGTCTACGACCGAGGCACGCTGTTCGGGCTGCAGTCCGGCGGGCGGACCGAATCGATTCTGATGTCGCTGCCGCCGCAGGTGCGCTGGGGCTACGACTGGAAAGCGGCGCCGGGCAGCGAGGAAGCGCGGCTGACCGAATACTTCCTGCAAGACCGCGACTGGCTCGGCCAGTAAGCCTGTGGATAACCGGAGAAACTCCATGGACCAGTACGTCGTTTTCGGTAATCCCATCGGCCACAGCAAGTCGCCGTTGATCCACCGGCTGTTCGCCGAGCAGACCGGCCAGGATCTGGAATATTCCACCCTGCTGGCGCCACTCGACGATTTCAGTGACTGCGCCCGCGGCTTCTTCAAGCAAGGCAGTGGCGCCAACGTCACCGTGCCGTTCAAGGAAGAAGCCTACCGCTTGTGCGACAGCCTGGCCCCCCGCGCGCGGCGCGCCGGAGCGGTGAATACCCTGACCCGACTTGCCGACGGCACCCTGCAAGGCGACAACACCGATGGCGCCGGGCTGGTCCGCGACCTGACGGTGAATGCCGGCGTGACCCTGGCGGGCAAGCGCATTCTGATTCTGGGTGCCGGTGGCGCGGTACGAGGAGTGCTGGAGCCGATCCTGGCGCATAAGCCGCAATCGCTGGTGATCGCCAACCGCACGGTGGAAAAGGCCGAGCAGCTGGCCCACGAGTTCGACGAACTGGGGCCGGTGGTGGCCAGTGGATACGCCTGGTTGCAGGAGCCGGTGGATGTGATCATCAACGCCACCTCGGCGAGCCTCGCTGGCGAACTGCCGCCGATCGCCGACAGTCTGGTCGAGCCTGGCCGCACGGTGTGCTACGACATGATGTATGGCAAGGAGCCGACCCCGTTCTGCCAGTGGGCGACCAGGTTGGGGGCGGCCAAGGTGCTCGATGGTCTGGGCATGCTCGCCGAACAGGCAGCCGAGGCGTTCTTCATCTGGCGCGGAGTCCGGCCGGACACCACGCCAGTGCTGGCTGAATTGCGCCGCCAGCTCGCCCGCGGCTGATGCAGCTCAGCGGCTGGCGCTGAGGGCCGCTTCGGCGTTGCCACCGTCCCGAGTGGTCACGCCCTGCAGCCAGCCGCCGAGCGCCTGCGGATGGGCCTTGACCCAGGCCGCGGCCGCTTCGTCGAAACTGGTCTTGTTATCCACAACCTCGGCCATGATGCTGTTTTCCATGTCCAGGGTGAAGGTCAGGTTCGCCAGTAGCTTGGCCGCGTTCGGACAGGCCTGTGGATAACCCTTACGGGTCAGGGTATAGACATCGCCTTTGCTGCCGAACCACTTCTCCCCGCCAGTGAGGTAGTGCATGTTCAGCTTCACGTTCATGGGGTGTGGCGTCCAACCGAGGAAAACGATGAACTGTTGCTTCTTCGCTGCCCGGTCGACCTGCGCCAGCATCGCCTGCTCGCTGGACTCCACCAGCTTCCACTGACCAAGGTCGAATTCGTTTTTATCGATGATCTCTTTCAGCGACTGGTTCGCCGGCGCGCCGGAGCCAATCCCATAGAGCTTCTGGTCGAACTTATCAGCGTACTTGTGCAGGTCGGCGAAGTCCTTCACGCCGGCATTCCACACGTAGTCCGGCACCGCGAGAGTGAACTCGGTGCCCTGGAGGTTGCGTGACAGCCGCTGGACGTCGCCCGTGGCGACGAACTTGTCATGAAAGCCCTGCTGCGCCGGCATCCAGTTGCCAAGAAAGGCATCCACCTTGCCGTCCTTGAGGCCGCCATAGATGATCGGCACCGCCAGGTTGTCGATCTTCACCTCGTAGCCCAGGCGTTCGAGCAGCAAGCGAGCGACCGCGTTGGTCGAAGCGATGTCGCTCCAGCCGGGGTCGGCAAGCCTGACGGTGCTGCATTGGGCGTTGTCTGCGGCCTGGGCGCTGATGGCGCCGAAACCGAGTAACAGGGTCAAAGCGGTGCGGGCGAACGTGTGCATGGCGGCCTCTCTTCTCAATCCATGGGGGCGGGCTGTGGATAACGTGCCTTGCGCTCGAGGTCATCGAGATCGATGTGGTTACGCATGTATTGCTGACTGGCGTCCACGAACGGTTGGTGGTCCCAGCTTTTCAAGGTGCCGATGGCCAGGGCCTCGGCCACCAGGCGACGGCGGCGCTGGCTGGCCAGCACCTGTTGACGCAGACTGGGAATGTCCCAGCGGTGGCGCGCCTCTTCGATGAAGGCTTGCAGCAGCGCCTGA
Source organism: Pseudomonas putida (assembly GCF_004357765.1). Lineage (GTDB taxonomy): Bacteria > Pseudomonadota > Gammaproteobacteria > Pseudomonadales > Pseudomonadaceae > Aquipseudomonas > Aquipseudomonas putida_U. The sequence continues at coordinate 309,357 of NZ_SMTE01000003.1, forward strand.
TAGTCCGGGCTGCCGGCGAGGTTCTCCCGCTCGTGCGGGTCGTTGCTCAGGTCATAGAGTAGACAGGGGTCGTCTTCGCTGTACACGAATTTGTACGGTCCGCGGCGAATCATCATCAGAGGGCCGACCGTACCTTCGGCCATGTATTCGCCAATCACTTCGTCGTGCCCGCCCTGCCCTTGCAGGTGGCCGAGCAACGAGCGTCCGTCCAGGTGCAAGTCCGGCTCGACGCTGCCGCCAGCCAGTTCCACCAGGGTCGGCAGCAGGTCGCAGGTCGATACCGAGGCGCCGACCCGCTGCGCCGCGAAGCGCTTGGGTGCATGGACCAGCAGCGGTACCCGTGCCGACATTTCGAACCAGTGCATCTTGTACCAGAGGCCGCGCTCGCCAAGCATGTCGCCGTGGTCGCCGGAGAACACGATCAGAGTGTCCTCGGCCAGATTGCACTCTTCCAGGGTCTGCAAAAGCTTGCCGATGTTGTCGTCGATGTAGCTGCATGCCCCGAAGTAGGCGCGGCGAGCGGCACGAATCTTATCCACAGGCAGCGGCTTGTCCCACAGGTCGTAGACCTTCAGCAGGCGTTGCGAATGTGGGTCGAGCTGATCCTGGCTCGGCGTGTCGTGCGGCATGGGGATATCCACACCCTCGTAGCGATCCCAGTACTGCCGGGGAATGGTGTACGGGTCGTGAGGGTGGGTCATCGAAACGGTCAGGCAGAACGGCTGGCCATCATTGGCGCGCACATGGTCGTAGAGGTACTGGCGCGCCTTGAAGACCACCTCTTCATCGAAGTCCAGCTGGTTGGTGCGCACACAGGGGCCGGCTTGCAGCACCGACGACATGTTGTGATACCAGCTTGGTCGCTCATCTGGCGCGTCCCAGTTTACCGACCAGCCATAGTCTGCCGGGTAGATGTCGCTGGTCAGGCGTTCTTCGTAGCCATGCAGTTGGTCCGGCCCGCAGAAGTGCATCTTGCCCGACAGCGCGGTGCGATAGCCCAGGCGACGCAGATAGTGGGCGTACGTCGGTACGTCGCCGGGGAAGTCGGCGGCATTGTCGTAGGCACCGATGCGGCTGGGCAGTTGACCGCTGACCAGGGTGAAGCGCGACGGCGCACACAGGGGGCTGTTGCAATAGGCCGAATCGAATACCACGGCCTGCTCGGCGAGGCGGCCGAGGTGGGGCATCTGGATCGGCGAGGGACCGTAGATCGGTAGCAGCGGCGCGGCCATCTGGTCGGCCATGATGAACAGGATATTCGGGCGCGTCATGGTAGGCTTTCCATCGTCGAGGATTATGCATTTCACTTGCTTTCCACGATGAGGCCCAGGATAAATGGGGTAAAGCCCATGGCGGACAATGACTGGGATTAGCTGAGCTTATGTTTGAACACCTTGCCGAGTTTTCTCTGGAGACCCTGCGGGTGTTCGAGGCCGCGGCCCGCCTGCGCGGGTTCACCGCGGCGGCGCTGGAGCTGGGCACGACCCAGCCTGCGGTGAGCCAGCAGATCAAGCGCCTGGAGGCGCAGCTGGCGACGCGCTTGTTCGATCGGATCTACCGTGGCATCGCGCTGACCGAGGCCGGCCAGGTATTGTTCGAGCAGGTGCAGCAAGGCATGCAGTGCATGAACGAAGGCATCGCCCAGGTCAGTGGACAGGGCCAGCGCGAAGTGTTGCAGGTGGCGACTGACTTTGCCTTCGCTGCCTTCTGGTTGATGCCTCGCTTGCAGCGCTTTCACGACGCTTATCCCCAGGTGGACGTGAGTCTGGTGACCAGCGAACGCACCGAGGCGATGCTGCGCCCGGACATCGACGTAGCGGTGCTGTTCGGCGATGGTCGATTTCACCAGGGCGAGAGCCGCTGGCTGTTCGACGAGGAGGTGTTTCCGGTCTGCAGTCCCCGGTTGAGCCATGGCAAGGCCTTGCCAGCCGAGGCTTTGCAACGATTGCCCCTGCTTCATCTGCGTCCTGGCCAGGGCAGTCGCTGGTTCGATTGGGCGGGCGTGTTTCGTGGACTCGGATTGGCGAGCGCACCGCCGACCGGCTATTTGCGGTTCGACAATTACACGCTGTTGATCCAGGCGGCTATCGCGGGTCAGGGCGTGGCGATCGGCTGGGGACATCTGGTCGATGGACTGGTCGAGCAGGGCTTGTTGTGTCGCCCCGTGGAGGGCCATCTGCGTTCATCACGGGGGTATTACGCAGTACTTCCGCCGCGGAAACGGCGCGGGGCGTTGATCGCGCGATTCGTGGACTGGCTGGAGCAGGAACGTGGCCAGTAGGCCTCACCTCAGGTCACAAAGTTCAGATGCTCTCCCCGGTGCAGATCCAGCTCGAGCATATCCACCATTCCCGCTGCAATCCCGGCCAAACGCCGCACGGGCTCGGCAATCGCAGGCTCGAGGGTGCCCTGCACTGTGCGAAAATGCTCGATGCCAAGCCCTGGGCAATCCTCCGGCGCATTGATCACCGTCCAGTGCAAGTCACTGCGTTGTAGGCCATCGACAATTCGGTCGACGCAACTGCGCTGTTCGTCGGTGTAGTGCCCTGGCATGTCGAGCACAGCGAAATCGCCCACCAGCAACAGTCGGCGTATAGTCGTGCGCGCGAGCCCGGCCAGCAGTGCTGCGCTCATCCGTGTTTGAGCCGGCAGGTCGCCTGGAGCCAGTTGCGACAGCAGCGCGATCACCGCCGAACCGCCCGCCGCGGCTTGTTCGGCCTGGTCGGCGCTGTCCAGCCCACCTATCTTGAAGTGCAGACCTGGGCGCGGTGCATGGCGGTTGAGGTCCTGCACCACCGCCGTGACCTCGTGTTGGCGCGACAGCAGCTCGACCATCAGGGCATTGCCCAGGCTACTATCGGCGCCGAACAGCACCAGTTTGAAAACGGGCGTTTCGGCATTTTTCACGGCGTCACTCCCTTGCCAGATGATGAAGGGTTTGACCACTTTCAGGAGTTATCGTGCAACGGATCAAGGGATATCACGCCCACGTCTATTATGACGCCGGCACCATCGACCAGGCACGCGAGTTGTGCGAGGAAGCGGCGCGGTTGTTCCCGGTGACCATGGGGCGAATGCACCAGAAACCGGTAGGGCCGCATCCGGACTGGAGCTGCCAGTTGGCCTTCGGGCCGGAGGTGGTGGGAGTGGTGTTGCCGTGGTTGGCGTTGAATCGCAAGGGATTGGTGGTATTCCTGCACCCACTGACCGGCGATGAGCTGGTGGATCACCGCGACCACGCGATCTGGATGGGGGCTGTGCGACCGCTGAATCTTGCGGTTTTCGGTGGGTAGAGTCGTGCCGTTCGCTCGCTGGCAAGCCCGCTCTGTGGGAGCGCAGAACCGCCGCTGCCACAGAGCAGGTGCTGCCGCAAAGGCGGCGCGGATCAGCGCCGCGCGCCGCGCACCCCTTCGGCCAGCGCCGAGCACAGGCTCAGTACATCACTGACAGCCTGGTCGTCATCGTTGGCCTTGGCGATCTTGTCGACCAGCGCCGAACCCACGACCACACCATCGGCCAGGCGCGCAATTGCCGCTGCCTGCTCCGGGGTACGGATGCCGAAGCCGACGCTGATCGGCAGGTCGGTATGCCGGCGCAGGCGAGCAATGGCTTCGGTCACGTGCTCGGTGGTCGCCGAACCCGCACCGGTCACACCAGCCACCGACACGTAGTAGACGAACCCGGAACTGCGCTCCAGCACACGCGGCAGACGCACGTCGTCGGTGGTCGGGGTGGTCAGGCGGATGAAGTCGATGCCCGCGGCCTGGGCCGGGGTCGCCAGCTCGGCGTCGTGCTCGGGCGGCAGGTCGACGATGATCAGGCCATCGACGCCCGCGTCCTTGGCCTGGGCAACGAACTGCGCCACGCCGAAGCGATGGATCGGGTTGTAGTAACCCATCAGCACGATCGGCGTGGTCTGGTTATCCACTCTGAATTCACGAACCATCTGCAGGGTCTTGGCCAAGGTCTGCCCAGCGTCCAGGGCACGCAAGGTGGCCAGCTGGATGGCTACGCCATCGGCCATCGGGTCGGTGAATGGCATGCCCAGCTCGATCACATCGGCACCGGCGGCCGGCAGGCCCTTGAGGATCTGCAGCGAGGCGTCGTAGCCCGGGTCGCCGGCAGTGACGAAGGTGACCAGTGCGGAGCGGCCTTCGGCCTTGAGCTCGGCGAAGCGTTGTTCAAGACGGCTCATGCCTGTTTCTCCTGGGCTGCCATGTGGTTCATCACGGTTTGCATGTCTTTGTCGCCACGGCCCGACAGGCACACGACCATCAGGTGGTCCTTGGGCAGGGTCGGCGCGCGCTTGATCGCCTCGGCCAGGGCGTGGGAGCTCTCCAGCGCCGGGATGATGCCCTCCAGGCGGCAGGTGGCATGGAACGCGTCGAGGGCTTCATCGTCGGTGATGCTGACGTACTCGACGCGCTTCACTTCGTGCAGGTAGGCGTGCTCAGGGCCGATGCCGGGGTAGTCGAGACCGGCGGAAATCGAGTGGGCATCGGTGATCTGGCCGTCGTCGTCCTGCAGCAGGTAGGTGCGGTTGCCGTGCAACACGCCCGGTACGCCGCCGTTGAGGCTGGCCGCATGCTTGTCGGTGTGCACGCCGTGGCCGCCGGCTTCGACGCCGATGATCTGCACGCTCGGCTCTTCGAGGAATTCATGGAACAGGCCCATGGCGTTGGAGCCGCCGCCGACGCAGGCGACCAGGCTGTCAGGCAGGCGGCCTTCCTTCTCTTGCAGTTGAGCGCGGGTTTCCTTGCCGATGATCGACTGGAAATCACGAACCATGGCCGGATATGGGTGCGGGCCGGCTACGGTGCCGATCAGGTAGAAGGTATCGTCGACATTGGTGACCCAGTCGCGCAGGGCTTCGTTCATGGCGTCTTTCAGGGTGCCGGTGCCGGCGGTGACCGGGACGATCTCGGCGCCCAGCAGCTTCATACGGAACACGTTGGCCTGCTGGCGTTCGATGTCGGTGGCGCCCATGTAGATCACACAGGGCAGACCGAAGCGCGCCGCCACGGTGGCGGTGGCCACGCCGTGCATGCCGGCGCCGGTTTCGGCGATCAGACGCTTCTTGCCCATGCGCTTGGCCAGCAGCACCTGGCCGATGCAGTTGTTCACCTTGTGCGCGCCGGTGTGGTTGAGTTCTTCACGCTTGAAGAAAATCTTCGCGCCGCCGCAGTGCTCGGTCAGGCGTTCGGCGAAGTACAGTGGATTCGGCCGGCCAATGTAGTCACGCTGGAAATAGGCCAGGTCCTCGAGGAACTTCGGGTCTGCCTTGGCCGCTTCGTACTCGCGGGCCAGGTCCAGGACCAGGGGCATCAGGGTTTCGGCCACGTAGCGGCCGCCGAACGAGCCGAACAGGCCGTTGGCATCCGGGCCGGGGCGGTATTGGGTCTGGGTCATGGGGCGCTCCAGGGCGTTATGAATGAGTGATGGGCTTTACTCTAACCACGACACGCCCGGCTGAAAACCGATAAGATTGCGCTAACCTGTCAGGAAATCTCACACGACAATGGCCCACGATCTCCCCCCGCTCAATGCCCTGCGCGCATTCGAGGCCACGGCCCGACTCAACAGTGTCAGTCAGGCAGCCGAAGCGCTTCACGTTACCCACGGCGCCGTTAGCCGGCAGCTCAAGGTGTTGGAGGAGCATCTGGGGGTGGCGCTTTTCGTCAAAGATGGCCGTGGCATCAAACTCACAGATGCCGGTATCCGCCTGCGCGATGCGAGCTTCGACGCCTTCGACCGGCTGCGGGGCATCTGCGCGGAGCTCAGCCGGGATATCAGCGAGGCACCATTCGTGCTGGGCTGTTCGGGAAGTCTGCTGGCGAGGTGGTTCATACCGCGGTTGGGAAGATTGAACGCCGATCTGCCAGAGTTGCGCCTGCACCTGTCGGCTGGCGAAGGTGACCTCGACCCACGCCGTCCCGGGCTGGATGCGCTGCTGGTCTATGCCGAGCCTCCTTGGCCTGCGGACATGCAGGTGCATGTGCTGGCCGAAGAGCGCATCGGGCCGGTACTGAGCCCGCATTTCGCAGGCTTCGAGCGGCTCCGCACGGCCCCGGCGCAGGCCCTGCTGGGAGAGCCTCTGCTACACACCACCTCAAGACCCCAGGCATGGCCGACGTGGGCTGGCAAACAAGGGCTGGACGCCGGTGCCCTTCAGTATGGCCAGGCCTTCGAGCACCTTTACTACCTCTTGGAAGCGGCGGTTGCGGGCCTCGGCGTCGCCATCGCGCCGCAACCGTTGGTGGCCGATGACCTGCGTGCCGGGAGGTTGAGCGCGCCTTGGGGGTTCTCGCCGACCCGGGCGGCGCTGGCGCTATGGGTGCCGCGGCGCGCCGCAGATGGGCGCGCCGAGCAGTTGGCGCAATGGCTGCGCCGGGAGTTGGACAGTCAGTTGGCCTAGTTGCGCTTGCACAGCAACCAGGCGGCCAGCAGACCCAGCGCCCCCACCGCTACACCTGCGGTGGTCAGTGGGTGCTCCTGGGCATAGTCGCGGGTAGCGATGCCGGTTTGGCGGGTGCGGGTCTTGACCTCTTCATAGGCCTCGCCGAGCAGGCTGCGCGAGTGACGCAGCGCGCTTTCGGCATTGCTGCGAATGGTCTTGAGTGACTTCTGCGACTCCTCGGAGGCGTCGTGCTTAAGGTTTTCCAGGGCTTTGAGCAGGCTTTCGATCTCCGACTCCATGCTTTCCAGGGACGCTTTGCGCAGCGAATTGCGTGGCATGTGGACTCTCCTTCGCGGTAGGGGTGGTAAGGATTGCGACTTCCCGCTGCGTTGAAAGTGCGATCGAACTTTCAGCGCCGCCGACGGCTCGCAGGTAAACCAAGCCGGCGCTGCTAGGCTCAAATGTCACAACCTTCAAGGAGAACGTCATGAGCGATCATCACACGTACAAGAAGATCGAGTTGGTGGGGTCCTCGACCACCAGCATCGAGGACGCCATCAACAATGCACTGGCCGAAGCGGCCAAGAGCATCAAGCTGTTGGAGTGGTTCGAAGTGGTCGATACCCGTGGGCATATCCGCGACGGCAAGGTCGAGCACTACCAGGTGACGCTCAAGGTCGGCTTCCGTATCGCCAACAGCTGAGTTCGGCCGGGGCCTGAGGCCCAGGCGTGCTGATACTTTTCGAGGGTGCCGCTGCCGGCGCCCTTTTTCGGCTTCATTCAATCAGGAAAAGTGAGTGATGAATAAAGTGATGTCGGCAGTAGCGCTCATGGTGTTGGCGGGCGGAGCTTCAGCGGCGGGCAAGCCGTGCGATGAGCTCAAGGCGGAAATTGCCGCGAAGCTCGATGCCAAGGGGGTCGAAGGCTATACCCTCGAAGTGGTAGACAAGGGCGAGCCGGCGGGCAAGGTCATCGGTAGCTGCGAGGGCGGCACCAAGGAAATCGTCTACCGGCGTGGTTGATGCGCGGGGTTTGCCTGCGTATGAGGTCACGCAGTCTTGAGCGCCTGGGCCATCAGCTCATAGGAACGCACTCGGTCGGCATGCTCGTACAGGTCGCAGGTGAAGATCAGCTCATCCGCTCCGGTCTGCTCCAGCAACACCTCCACCTTGGCGCGTACTTTCTGAGGGCTACCAATCATCGCCAGGCCCAGGAAACTACCCACCGCATCGCGTTCATGGGGCAACCACAAGCCGTCCATGCTCGGCACCGGTGGGCGCTGCATCAGGCTTTGTCCTCGGATCAGCGCGAGAATGCGTTGGTACACCGAAGTGGCCAGGTACTCGGCCCGCTCGTCGGTGTCGGCAACCACCATCGGCACGCCGAGCATCACGTAGGGCTTGTCCAGGGTGGTCGAGGGCTTGAAGTGATCGCGGTAGATGCGGATCGCCTCATGCATCATGCGCGGCGCGAAATGCGAGGCGAAGGCATAGGGCATGCCGCGCATACCGGCCAGTTGAGCACTGAACAGGCTGGAGCCGAGCAGCCACATGGGCACCTCGGTATCGTGACCCGGCACGGCGATCACTTTCTGGTCATCGGTTCGCGGCCCCAGGTAGCGTGACAGCTCCTCGACGTCGTCCGGAAAATCGTCGGGACTGCCAGCACGGTCACGGCGCAAGGCATGGGCGGTCATTTGATCGGACCCCGGCGCACGGCCCAGGCCCAGATCGATCCTTCCAGGATAGAGGCTGGCCAGGGTGCCAAACTGCTCTGCGACTACCAGGGGCGCGTGATTGGGCAGCATGATACCGCCGGAGCCTACGCGAATGGTCGAGGTGCCACCTGCCAGATAGCCGATCAGCACCGAGGTGGCGGAGCTGGCGATGCCGTCCATGTTGTGATGCTCGGCCACCCAGAAACGGTTGTAACCGAAGCGTTCGACGTGGCGCGCCAGGTCCAGGGAGTTGTGCAGCGCCTGGGCAGGACCGGCGTCGGCGCGTACCGGTACCAGGTCGAGTGTGGATATTTTCAGGTCACGCAGCTGGGTCATCGGAGCCTCCGCAAAAGGTCATAGGCCAGAAGCCTTTTATTCTGTGTATGGGCAGAATCGCAGTAATCAATGCTCGCCGGTGGATTGATCTGAACTTGCTGTACGAGAGCTGCCTCTGAATCAGTACGTATGTAACCCTTGACCAGGAGGCATCATGAAAAAGACAGCATCGGCGGTTTGGCAAGGTGGACTCAAGGACGGCAAAGGCCGGATTTCCACCGAAAGCGGGGCCCTCAAGGAGAGCCCCTACGGTTTCAATACCCGCTTCGAAGGCTCGCCTGGGACCAACCCGGAAGAGCTGATCGGCGCCGCGCATGCCGGTTGTTTCTCCATGGCGCTGTCGATGATGCTCGGCGAAGCGGGGCTTACCCCGGAGCGCATCGATACCACTGCCGAAGTGAGCCTGGAGCGCGAGCCCGATGGATTCGCCATTACTGCGGTACATCTGACCCTCAAGGCCAAGGTGCCCGGTGCCAGCGAGGCGCAGTTCCTGCAGATCGCCGACAAGGCCAAAGCCGGCTGCCCGGTGTCCAAGGTGCTGAAGGCAAAGATCAGCCTGGATGCTTCGCTCGAGGGCTGAGCCGCGAACCGGTGGCAGATTGCTGTAGTCTAAAGTGCGTTGGCAGCGAGGCTGCCTTTTCGGGAGCCGTTCCTATGAAACGCGTCGTAATTGCCGCACTGGCCTCTGTCCTCGCCACTTCAGCATTAGCGGCGGTCAAACCGTGCGAAGAGCTCAAGGCCGAGATCGAAGCGAAGATCCAGGCTGCTGGCGTACCGTCCTATACCCTGGAAATCGTGCCGAACAGTGAGGTGAAGGACCAGAATATGGTCGTCGGCTCCTGCGATGGCGGAACCAAGAAGATCATCTACCAGAAGAACGATCAGTAAGCGCTCGCCCCATGGAAGCAGCCAAGGCCGCTTCCATGGGGTCGCTGCGCCTAGGGTATGCAGAACACGTTGCTCGCTTCATCCACCACCTTGTTGCGGCTGGCGTCGTACATCGCCACCTCGGGGTCCATGACCGGCGCACGGGCAACCAGGCGATAACGTTCACCGGCCTTGAAGTTATCGAAACGCACGGTGAGATAGCAGGTGCGATCCCGAGGGTCGGTGGTCAAGCCGCCTGAGTACACCTCGTAGTCGAAGCGCACCACCAATTCGTGCTTGCCGGGGGTTACCTGGAAGTAGCGGCCATCGTTCAGCCGTTGACCGTCGAGTCGGTCGGCCATGACCAGACGCCCAGGGGTCATGGTGTAGAGGTCGACCCAGGCCTGCTTGGGGTCGGCCGGCGGCAAGGGGCTGGCGCAAGCCCCCAGGGCACTGAGGGCGATCAGCATCATGGGCTGGCGCATTGCAATACTCCCGCGTGCGACTCACAAGGTACAAGCATAGCGCCGTTCAGGCGGTTCAGGTGCGCTGACAGCCCGCTGGCAGGCCTTGGCCGACGAGTTTTTGCTGGTGATCGTAGAGCTTGATCCAGGGCCGGAAGCCAATGCTGCCGGCTTGCAGCTGATAGCGCTGGCCGGCGCCGAAGTCCTTGAACGTCAGGTTGAGCTGGCAATCGCGCCACAGTGGTTCATTCACCGGGCCGATATTGCTCGGCGTTACAGGGAACTGATAGCGCACGGTCAACTCGTGGCTGCCAGGCGCTACTTCGAAGTAGCGATTGTCTGCCCATTCACGTTCGTCCACCTGGACGGCGTGCAACGATGTATCGGCATGCGGGTCTAGATCGATCCAGGCCTGATTGGGATCGGGATCGGGCAAGGTCGAGCAGGCAGATAGCAGGGTCAGCGAACTGGCGACCAACAGTGCACGCATGGCGGTACTCCCCCGGGCAAGATAGTCTTGGGCGCATTGGCCGTGAGCGAGCGGGACGACCCCAGATGGATCGAATTTTTCTTTTGCAGCGCTCGGGCCCTGGGCCACTCGACCGCATTTTCAGCAGATTGGTTCCCCTGCTGGCCGTGCTTCTGCTGAACGGTTGCAGCAGCGTCGGTTATTACGGGCAACTGGCCCAAGGGCAATGGCAACTGCTGCGGGCGCGCCAGCCTGTGGATGACGTGTTGGCCGATCCGACCAGCAGCCCGCTATTGCGCCAACGCCTGGCTCATGCGGAACAGGCGCGGCGCTTTGCCAGCGAACACCTGCAACTGCCAGATAATCGCAGCTACCGGGTCTATGCCGACCTCGGTCGACCTTATGTGGTGTGGAATGTCTTCGCGACTCCCGAGCTGTCGCTGCAACCGGTGACTCACTGCTTCCCCATCGCCGGCTGCGTCGCCTACCGCGGCTACTACCGTCAGGGCGCAGCTCGCGGTGCGGCGGCGCTGCTGCGCCAGGACGGCCTGGATGCCTATGTCGGGGGCGTCGAGGCCTATTCGACCCTGGGTTGGTTCGACGACCCGATTCTGTCGACGATGATCGGCTGGGGCGATGAGCGCCTGGCGGCGTTGATCTTTCACGAACTGGCGCACCAGCGCTTCTATGTGCGTGACGACACCGCGTTCAATGAGTCGTTTGCCACCTTCGTCGAGCAGGAGGGTGCCCGGCAATGGCGCGCGGCCCGTGGATTGCCGGCGTTGGAGGATGGCCAGGCCGGACAACGGGCGCAGTTCACCCGATTGGTACTGGCCAGTCGCGAGCGCCTGCAGGCGATCTATGCAGGTCCGCTGGACGATGCGCACAAGCGGGAGGCCAAGCAGGCCGAATTTCAGCGCCTGCGGCGCGAGTACCGGGTATTGCGCGATGGGCCGTGGGCGGGGGACAAGCGCTACGACGCTTGGATCTACGGGCCGATGAACAATGCCAAACTGCTGCCGTTTGGTCTGTACGACCAGTGGGTGCCTGCGTTCGCGGCGTTGTTTGGCGAGGTGGGCGGGAATTGGCGGCTGTTCTACCAGCGGGTGGAGCGATTGGGGCAGTTGCCGATCGAACAGCGCACAGCAGCGTTGCAGCGGTTGAGGTAAGCCGACGAGGGTTTGGGGCCGCTCTGCGGCCCCGGCCATCAGGCCTTGATGAACGCCTGATGCAACTGCGCCAACGTGGCGAAGTGAAAAGCCGGCGCTTCAGCCTCCAGTTCATCCTGGCTGCCAAACCCGTACCCGACCGCCACCGCCTGCAGCCCATTGCTGCGAGCGCCGATCAGGTCGTGCTTGCGGTCGCCGATCATCAGCGTCTGCGAAGGATCCAGCCCCTCCTGGTCCAACAGGTGGCGAATCAACTCGACCTTGTTGGTGCGGGTGCCATCCAGCTCGCTGCCGTAGATCACTTTGAAGTGGTGGTCGAAAGCGAAGTGACGAGCGATCTCACGGGCGAACTCCCACGGTTTTGAGGTGGCGATGTATAGCGTGCGGCCCTGGTCGTTGAGCGCCTCGAGCAGCTCAGGCACGCCATCGAACACGTGGTTCTCGTAAAGACCGGTCACCCGGAAGCGTTCGCGGTAGTGGTTCACCGCCTCCCACGCCTTGGCTTCGTCGAAATCGTAGAACTGCATGAAGGCCTGTAACAGCGGTGGCCCGATGAAGTGCTCCAGGCGCGTGAGGTCCGGCTCGTCGATGCCCAGTTTGGCCAGGGCGTATTGGATCGAGCGGGTGATGCCCAGACGAGGGTCGGTCAGGGTGCCGTCGAGGTCGAAAAGGATGTTCTGTTGGTGCATGAGGCGTTCCACTTGAATGCTGCGGGGTCTTCTTCGCGGGCAAACCCGCTCCCGCAAGGGATGGCGCCGCTTGGCCGCGAAGAAGTCACTCAGGTTGGTCGTAGCCTTCGGCCAGGTGCTGGTCCTTGAGCTTTACGTAGTTGCCGGCACTATACGGGAAGAACGCCCGCTCCTTGTCGGAAAGCGGTCGCGCTTGCTTCACCGGGCTGCCCACGTACAGGTAGCCGCTCTCCAGGCGCTTGCCCGGCGGTACCAGGCTGCCGGCGCCGATGATCACCTCGTCTTCGACGATGGCGCCATCCATGATGGTGCTGCCCATGCCGACCAGGATGCGATTGCCCAGGGTGCAGCCGTGCAGCATCACCTTGTGGCCGATGGTCACCTCGTCGCCGATGATCAGCGGGAAACCGTCGGGGTTGAACGGGCCGGCGTGGGTGATGTGCAGCACGCTGGCGTCCTGCACGCTGGTGCGCGCACCGATACGGATGCGGTGCATGTCGCCGCGGATCACCGTCAACGGCCACACCGAGCTGTCCTCGCCGATCTCCACGTCGCCCAGCACCACTGCCGAACGGTCGACGAAGGCACGTGGTCCAACTTTCGGAGTGTGTTGCTGGAAGCTTCGGATGGCCATGATAGCGTCTCTCATCTGTGCCGATAGGCAGGCTGCCTGCTGCGGTCGGCGTCGATTGTAATTAAGATGGTCCAGTGTTTCTTCTGCCAAGGTATCCAAACCGTGAGTGCGAACAACCCGCTTCTGCAGCCCTACGATCTGCCGCCGTTCTCGGCGATCCGTGCCGAACACGTGCTGCCAGCCATCGAAGAGATCCTGGCCGACAACCGCAAAGCCATTGCCCAGATCCTCGAAAAGCAAGGCAAGCAGCCTACCTGGGCCGGCCTGGTGCTGGCCATGGACGAACTCAACGACCGACTGGGCGCTGCCTGGAGCCCTGTCAGCCACCTCAACGCGGTGTGCAACAGCCAGGAGCTGCGCGAGGCCTATGAGGCGTGCCTGCCGGCGCTCAGTGCCTACTCTACCGAACTGGGACAGAACCGTGCGCTGTTCGAAGCCTATCAGGCGCTGATCGACAGTCCCGAAGCCGCTGGCTTCGACGTGGCGCAGAAAACGATTCTCGAGCACGCCCTGCGCGACTTCCGCCTGTCGGGTATAGACCTGCCGGCCGATCAGCAGCAGCGTTATGCCCAGGTGCAGAGCAAGCTCAGCGAACTGGGCAGCCGCTTCTCAAACCAATTGCTCGACGCTACTCAGGCCTGGACCAAGCACGTCACCGATGAAGCCGCCCTGGCCGGCCTGCCTGATTCGGCCAAGGCACAGATGGCCGCCGCCGCCCAGGCCAAAGGCCTCGAAGGCTGGTTGATCACACTGGAATTCCCCAGCTACTACGCGGTAATGACCTACGCCAGCGACCGCGCGCTGCGCGAAGAGCTGTACGCCGCCTACTGCACCCGTGCCTCGGACCAGGGGCCGAACGCCGGTCAGTTCGACAACGGCCCGGTGATGCGCGAGATCCTCGATCTGCGTCAGGAACTGGCCGAGCTGCTGGGCTATAAGCACTACGCCGAACTGAGCCTGGCGACCAAGATGGCCGAGTCCAGCGACCAGGTGCTGAGCTTCCTGCGTGACCTGGCCAAGCGCTCCAAACCCTTCGCCGCCCAGGACCTGGAGCAACTCAAGGCCTACGCTGCCGAACAGGGCTGCGCCGAGCTGGCCAGCTGGGACGCCGGCTATTTCGGTGAGAAGCTGCGCGAGCAGCGTTATAGCGTCTCGCAGGAAACCCTGCGTGCCTACTTCCCCATCGACAAGGTGCTCGGGGGCCTGTTCGCCATCGTCCAGCGCCTGTACGGCATCGAGATTACCGAGCTCAAGGATTTCGACACCTGGCACCCGGACGTGCGTCTGTTCGAGATCAAGGAAGACGGCCAACACGTCGGCCGCTTCTTCTTCGACCTGTATGCCCGCGCCAACAAGCGCGGCGGTGCCTGGATGGACGGCGCTCGCGACCGTCGCCGCACGGCCGAGGGCGCGTTGCAGAGCCCGGTGGCCAACCTGGTGTGCAACTTCACCCCGGCAGCGCCCGGCAAGCCCGCGCTGCTGACCCACGATGAAGTCACCACGCTGTTCCACGAGTTCGGCCACGGCCTGCACCACCTGCTGACCCGCATCGAGCATGCTGGCGTGTCCGGCATCAACGGCGTGGCCTGGGATGCAGTCGAGCTGCCGAGCCAGTTCATGGAGAACTGGTGCTGGGAACCTGAAGGCCTGGCGCTGATTTCCGGTCATTACGAAACCGGTGCTGCCCTGCCCCAGGACCTGCTGGACAAGATGCTGGCGGCGAAGAACTTCCAATCCGGCATGATGATGGTGCGCCAGTTGGAATTCTCGCTGTTCGACTTCGAGTTGCACGCCAGTCACGGCGATGGCCGCAGCGTGCTAGAGGTGCTCGAAGGTGTTCGCGACGAGGTCTCGGTGATGCGTCCGCCGGCGTACAACCGTTTCCCCAACAGCTTCGCCCATATCTTCGCTGGCGGTTATGCCGCAGGTTACTACAGCTACAAATGGGCCGAGGTGCTGTCGGCCGACGCCTTCTCGCGCTTCGAGGAAGAAGGCGTGCTCAACGCCGAGACCGGCCGCGCCTTCCGCGAGGCTATTCTGGCCCGTGGTGGTTCGCGTGAGCCGATGGTGCTGTTCGTCGACTTCCGTGGCCGTGAGCCTTCCATCGATGCCTTGCTGCGCCACAGTGGCCTGAGCGAGGACGCGGCAGCATGAGCGAGGTCGTCGTGAACAAGACCAAGAAGCGTTTCATCGCCGGTGCGGTATGCCCGGCGTGCAGCGAGCCGGACAAGCTGATGATGTGGAACGAGGACGGTGTGCCGCATCGCGAGTGCGTCGCCTGCGGCTTCACCGACACCCTCAACGAGCAGGGCCTGTCGGTGCCCAAGGAACTGGGCACACGGGTCAATCAGCAGGCGCCCAAGGCCGCTGCCCCGGTCCAGGTGCAGACGGTGCAGTTCTTCCCCAACCCCAAGCTGAAAAAGCCCACCGAGTGATCTTCGGGCCGGCGCCTGCACGGGCGCCGGCCCTGTTGCACTTAGATATGGCTTCCTGACCTGGTTGAGCGGCGCCCTACCCTGGCCGCCCTTCAATCAGCACCAGGGAGTGCCCCATGACCGACAGTCTGCCCACGCTGGCCCATGGCTTGCTTGACTATTCCGCGTTGCGACCCGAGCAGCTCGAGCCCCTCTTCCGAACCTTGCGCGATACCAATATCGCGGCCCTCGAACAGATCATCCAAGCCCACGGACAATCGCCTGGGTGGGACAATTTCGTGTTGGCGATCGACCGTCTGGACCAGCGAATCGAAGGCCTGTTCGATCTGCTCGTACCGCTGGCGTACGAAGACGGCGCTTGGCGCGACGCAGTCAACGCCTGTTATGAACTGTGCATGGCCTGGAAGCAGGACAAATACAGCCAGGCTGGGCTGCATGACGCCTACCAGCGTCTCGACACCCTCCAGCTCGACGACGAACGGAAAGTGGTGCACGCCCTCATCCTGCGTGACCTGCGCCTGGGTGGGCATGGTCTCCATGGGACCGAACTCGTGCAACTACGCGAGACCGAGGCGGCGATCGCCCGGTTGCAAGACCAGTTCCTGGGCAACCTGGAAAAGGCACGTACTGCCTGGGACTACCTGATCACCGACGAGTCCGACCTGGCCGGCCTGCCGTCGACGCTGCGCGAGCGGCTGGCCGCCAATGCCCAAGCCCTTGGCGAACAGGGCTGGCGGCTCGACCTTGAGCAAGCGACGGTCGAGGCGCTGCTCGCCTGGGCCGACGATCGAAAACTGCGCGAAACGGTGTACCGCGCCTCGCGAAACCTGGCATCCGATCTGGGGCCGGACAGTGCGTTGGACAATGAGCCCGTACTGCGTGCGTTATTGCGCCTGCGTCACGAGCGGGCTCAATTGCTGGGACTGACCGATGCAGCGCAACTGGGCCTGGAAACCCGGGAGGCGCGCACGGCGGAGCAGGTCGAAGGGTTCATCGAAAACCTGATCGAGCAAAACCGCCCTCGCCTGCAAGACGATCTGCGGGTGATCGAGGCCCACGGCGAGCAGCTGGGAATCGCCCCGGTCGAGCCGTGGGACACGGCATACCTGGCGCGTCAGCTACGCCTGCAAGGCAGTGAGGAAATCGAGATGCGCATGCAGACGCTGTTCCCTTTGGACAGGGTCCTGACGGGTTTGTGGCAATTGCATGAGCGGCTGCTGGGTATTCGGATCTCGTCCTCTGCCGTGGTTGCCTGGCATCCGGATGTGCATGTTCTCGAGGTCAGCGAGGCGGGAGCGACCCTCGGTCATATCTACCTGGATATATATGCGCGCGCGGACAAGCTGCCTTGGCCGACCTGCTACCCCATGCGCCAGCGTCATGTCGATGCCGATGGGGTGGTCATATTGCCGGCCGTGCTGCTCTCCTGCTACGTCAAGCGAGTCGCGGGCCAGCCAGCGTCACTTTTGAGTCATGAGCAGCTGTGCCAGCTGTTCCACGAGTTCGGGCATGCCTTGAACCAGGTGCTGGTGACCAACCGGCACCGTCGGCTCAACCGGGTCGCCGATACATCGCTCGGCGCGGACCGTTGCGAGTTCGTTGGCAAGTTCATGGAACAGTGGTGCTGGTCGGCGTCCACCCTGCATGCCGTTGCACAGCCGGCGTCGGTGTCGTTGCCGCAGTTGCGCCAGTGGCTGGCGGCCAGGAGCCGCATGCAATCGGTGAGCGAGGCCGAACAACTGCGCAAGGGCTGGTTCGACTTCTTCGTACACCGTGACCCAGACGCCCGCCAGAACTTGCGCCAACTGGCCGTCGCTGCCACTCGTCGTGTCGGGTTGCCCGAAGGGTTCGCCGAGGACCGTTTCGCCGAAACGTTCGACTACATGGTGACCGGCTACGAAGCCGGGTTCTACACCTATAAATGGGCGCAGACCCACGCGATCGATGCGTTCACCCGCTTCGAGGCAGCCGATGCCGATGAGGCCGCGTTGGGCCGAGCGGTGCGCCACGAGATCCTGGCCAAGGGCGGCTTGCGTGGTATGGGTGCCTCGTTCCTGGCTTTCGTAGGTCGGAACATGTCGCTGCAAGCCTATGCGCGTCGGCAGGGTTCCGCCTGACGGTAGTGGCCAAGGTTCGGTGCTTTGCGATACTGTACGTAAATACAGTATACGGGGCCGATCATGCAACCGACTTCCATCCGCGGTCGCGGTACCGCCAGCAATCCCCATAACCGCTTCGCGCCCAACCGCTCGGTGGTGGAGGACGACGGCTGGTACCAGGAAGTACCCCAAACCCAGGGCACCGAGGTGCGGGTCGAGATGGCCAAGACCATCATCGCCCGCAATACCTCGCCCGACTTGCCCTTCGACCGTTCGATCAACCCCTATCGGGGGTGCGAACATGGCTGTATCTATTGCTATGCGAGGCCTAGCCACGCCTATTGGGACATGTCGCCAGGCCTGGACTTCGAGACCAAGCTGATCGCCAAGACCAACGCTGCCGAGGTATTGGCCGAGCAGCTGAGCAAGCCCGGTTACGTCTGCGCGCCGATCAACCTCGGCGCCAACACCGACCCCTATCAGCCGATCGAGCGCGACCAGCGCCTGACCCGACAGTTGCTCGAAGTCCTGCTACGTTTTCGCCACCCGGTGACCATCGTCACCAAGGGATCGCTGGTACTGCGCGATCTTGACCTGCTGGCGGAGATGGCCGGTCAGCGGCTGGTGCGGGTGATGATCAGCCTGACCACCCTGGATGATGAACTCAAACGGGTGCTGGAGCCGCGTGCGGCCTCGCCCAAGGCCCGCTTGCGAGCGATCCGCGTGTTGCACGAAGCCGGCGTACCGGTGGGAGTACTGTGCTCGCCGATGATTCCGATGATCAACGACAGTGAGCTGGAGCATCTCCTTCAGGCCGCCAAGGAAGCTGGAGCCCAGAGCGCGGCCTACATGATGCTGCGTCTGCCGCTGGAAGTGGCGCCGCTGTTCGAGCAATGGTTGCAGGACCATTACCCGCAGCGGACAGCTCATGTGCTCAGCCTAATTCGCCAGAGCCGTGGTGGAGCGTTGTACGACAGCCGCTTTGGCGCACGCATGCGCGGCGAGGGTGTGTTTGCCGAGTTATTGGCCCAGCGCTTCGCCCGGGCCATGAAACGTCTGGCGTTCGCCGGACGGGAAGCGCAAGCGCTGGATTGCTCGGCGTTTTGCCCGCCAGGTGGACAAATGGCGTTGTTTTAGGGCGCTGTCCACAGTACGACTAATCCGACTCAATAATTACACTCATACCCCTAGCCATTTGATGCTTTTTTGCTATTATCTAGATCCCGCCTTCCTCATCTGGAACACCCGTTCTAGAGCCTTCGAATTAAGTTTCAGTTAAGTTTTCCCCGTTAGCGTAGGAACCCAGTCGACGAAGACTGTGATCAATGGCCTGTGCGTGTCATCTAACTCCCTGCATAGCCAGAATCTTTCCCCGGTAAAATGGATTTACCTACACACCGCCAAGAGGATGAATCATGCCCGTCAAGGACCCTTCCAAGGTCGTTCCGCAGGCCCCTGCCGAGAGCGCCGATGCCGCCCTCAAACACATCGTCGACGGCTTCCTGCGTTTTCACCATGACGTCTTCCCCGAACAGCAGGAGCTGTTCAAGAAGCTCGCCACGGCGCAAACGCCGCGTGCCATGTTCATTACCTGTGCCGACTCGCGCATCGTCCCCGAACTGATCACCCAGAGCTCGCCCGGCGACCTGTTCGTGACCCGCAACGTCGGTAACGTCGTACCGCCATATGGCCAGATGAACGGGGGTGTTTCCAGCGCCATCGAATACGCCGTACTGGCGTTGAAGGTGCATCACATCATCATCTGCGGTCACTCCGACTGCGGCGCGATGCGTGCAGTGCTCAACCCGCACTCGCTGGACAAGATGCCGACCGTCGGTGCCTGGCTGCGCCACGCCGAGGTCGCCCGTACCGTGGTCGAGAACAACTGTTCCTGTGGCAGCGAGCACGAGACGATGCAGGTGCTGACCAAGGAAAACGTCATCGCCCAGCTGCATCACTTGCGCACTCACCCTTCGGTCGCCTCGCGCCTGGCGGCCGGTGAGTTGTACATCCACGGTTGGGTCTACGACATCGAGACCAGCCGAATCGAAGCCTACGACGCTGCCAGCGATAGCTTCATGCCCCTGGCCGCCGGCGAGCCGGTTCCCTGCGCCACTCCGAGAGGCCGCTACTAAGCGACCCGTCCACAGCTAGAGCCTTGATAGCCGGCTGCACCCCATAGGGGTGTGGCGCGGCCTTCGGCTGCCTTGAATTCCCTGACTGCCCTGCCGGCATTTTCGCTGGCGGCCAGCGCCTGCGCGTTCGTCAGGGACCCACGTGCCCACGACCAGCGGATTGGTCGTGCGACAGAGAAAGGAGAAATAGGGTGAACATTACACAGTTGAAAGCGGCCCTGCCGCGTGAGTTGCTAGCGTCGGTGGTGGTCTTTCTGGTCGCTCTACCCCTGTGCATGGGCATCGCCATCGCTTCCGGCATGCCGCCGGCCAAGGGCCTGATCACCGGCATCATCGGTGGCGTCGTGGTGGGCTTTCTGGCCGGTTCGCCGTTGCAGGTCAGCGGCCCCGCAGCGGGTCTGGCGGTGCTGGTGTTCGAGTTGGTGCGCCAGCACGGCATGGGCATGCTCGGGCCGATCCTGTTGCTGGCTGGGGTATTGCAACTGCTAGCCGGGCGCCTGCGCCTGGGCTGCTGGTTCCGGGTGACGGCGCCAGCAGTGGTGTACGGCATGCTTGCAGGCATCGGCATACTGATCGTGCTGTCTCAGGTGCATGTGATGTTCGACACGGCGCCGCAGCCGTCCGGTATGCAGAACCTGCTGGAGTTTCCAGCCACCTTGATGGCGGCCTTGCCCCAGGAGACTGCCGGCAATGGTTGGCAGGCGGGGGCACTGGGTCTGGGGACCATTGCCTTGATGTGGGGTTGGGAGCGTTGGCGTCCGCAGAAGCTGCGGTTCATCCCCGGCGCACTGCTCGGGGTCGCGACCATGACGATCATCAGCATGTGGCTGGCCCTGCCGGTCAATCGTGTGGTGGTGCCTGCGGACCTGTCCGAGGCCATCGACTGGATTCGCCCGGATGACTTGCTCAAGCTGGCCGACCCCACCCTGCTGGTCGCCGCGTTCGCCCTCGCCTTCATCGCCAGCGCCGAGACCTTGCTCTCCGCCGCTGCGGTCGATCGCATGCAAAGCGGCCAACGCTCGGACTTCGATCGCGAACTGTCGGCACAAGGTATCGGCAACATGCTCTGCGGTGTGTTGGGTGCCTTGCCCATGACAGGGGTGATCGTGCGCAGTTCGGCGAACGTCCAGGCCGGTGCGCAGACACGCGCTTCGGCGATCCTGCATGGCCTGTGGTTATTGGCCTTCGTCGTGGTGCTGAGCAGCGTGCTACAGCAGATCCCGGTGGCGAGCCTTGCGGGCGTGCTGGTGTACACCGGTATCAAGTTGGTGGACTTCAAGGCGTTCAGGGGCCTGGGCCGCTACGGGCGGATGCCGATGTTCACCTACGCGGCTACGGCCTTGGCGATCGTCTTCACCGACCTGCTGACCGGGGTGCTGTTGGGCTTCGCTTTGACTCTGCTGAAGCTGGCGTTCAAGGCCGCACGGTTGAAGATCAATCTGGTGAGCCTGGCCCAGCCTGGGCACATGGAGCTGCGCTTGAGCGGTGCAGCCACGTTCCTCAAGGTGCCGGCGTTGACCCAGGTACTGGACACGGTACCGGCAGGGACGACCTTGCATGTGCCCTTGGGTAACCTGAACTACATCGACCACTCGTGTCTGGAACTGCTGGAGGACTGGGGGCGCAGCAACGCCGCACATGGCTCGAGGTTGGTGATCGAACAGCGGCGGTTGAAGCGGCGGATCGAGGGGCGGATGCGGACCACGGCGGGGGTTGGGGCTTAGTTTTTGGAGGATGAGTTTGCCTGAACTGGCCTCTTCGCGGGTAAACCCGCTCCTACAGGATCACCGCTTTACCTGGAGGAGCGGGTTTACCCGCGAAGAGGCCAGTGCAGACAGCACAACTCAGGAAGGCTCGCCCAACTCCACCCCCAGCTGCCGCGAAAGGCACGGCCAGCGCATCCAGGCAGTGCCTGTCTCCGGGCTGCTCAATTTTTCGCGATAGGCCTCTACCGACTCGCTGGCGAAGCTTTCGTCATCGAGCATCTCATCCACCGAGTGGTGCACCACTTCGTCGAGCTGGTTGGCGAACGTCTCGCCGATCAACTGGTGGGCGATCAGGTTGGCTACCGTGGTGTCCACCGGAATCAGCGGCTGGTCGAAATGGCGGATATACAGGTCGTTGACCTCTTCTACCAGGCGATGGGCCAGGTACGCTTCATCCAGCAGGCAGTCGAGGCCGACCTTGTCTTTCATGACCTCCGGCGGCTGCAGGAAGTAGGCTTCGGCAATCTTCAGCACCGGCTTGATCTGCGACTCGATCCCGGCTTCTCGGGCAACCGAATTGGCGGCCTCCAGCAGCTCCGGCACTTGTTCCACATAAGCGCTGACGAAGCGTGACAAGGTTCCCTGGGCGTCCTGCTCGGGCAGATGAATCGAAGGATGCAGATGCGGCAGTTGCAGTGCCAGCCGCTGGGCCAACTGGCCGGTGTCTGCCTCGTTTTGATGGGCTTTTTGAATCTGCTCGCGTACAGCAGCGATGTTCATGACAACTCCAGGGACATTACGTTTCAAACGGAAGACACTAAATTAGCTCGGTATACAGCATACCTAAGACCTATTTGTTATAACCTGCGCAAACGTGTGCGCTTCTGAGCATAAAGAGTTGCTATTATTTTGCCATAACCGCTCTATCTCGGCGTTCTTCCTGAAATTCTCAATTGCGTGAAGATCATTTCATCCCCGTCATTGCGACGCAGGGGTCCCTGGCTATACTCCGGTTGAACGTGATTCGTTGATGAGGCCCGACTGCTTTATGCAGGGGCTCGGTCGTCGAAGCCAGGCAGTCTTGACCGCCGTCCCCCCCTTGCCGCAGGCCACGCCTCCGGGACAACAAGAACGATAAGGGGAACCCGCAATGATGCGACATCCACATGTCTGGATGGGCCTCCTGTTGTGGACGGTTTTCGACCAGGCCAACGCCGCCTGGACCGTGAACATGGCGCCTGGGGCCACGGAAGTCTCCAACGCCGTCTTCGACCTGCACATGACCATTTTCTGGATCTGCGTGATCATCGGCATCGTGGTGTTCGGTGCGATGTTCTGGTCGATGGTGCTGCACCGTCGCTCCACCGGCCAGCAGGCTGCGCACTTCCATGAGCACACCTGGGTCGAGATCCTTTGGACCGTCGTACCTTTCCTGATCCTCGTAGCCATGGCGATCCCCGCCACCAAGACCCTGATCGACATTTACGATGCCAGCGACTCGGACATCGATATCCAGGTCACCGGCTATCAGTGGAAGTGGCACTACAAGTACCTGGGTCAGGACGTGGAGTTCTTCAGCAACCTGGCCACCCCCGCCGAGCAGATCCACAACCAGACACCCAAGGACGAGCACTACCTGCTGGAGGTCGACCAACCGCTGGTGCTGCCGGTGGGCGCCAAGGTGAGGTTTCTGGTGACTGCGGCGGATGTCATCCACTCCTGGTGGGTGCCGGCCTTCGCGGTCAAGCGTGACGCCATCCCAGGCTTCGTCAACGAGGCCTGGACGCGCATCGAGAAGCCGGGCATCTACCGTGGTCAGTGCACCGAGCTGTGTGGCAAGGACCATGGCTTCATGCCGGTGGTGGTCGAGGTCAAGTCCAAGGCCGACTACGACACCTGGCTCGCCGAACGCAAGGCCGAGGCCGCTCAGCTCAAGGAGCTGACCAGCAAGGAATGGACACTCGAGGAACTGGTCGCGCGCGGGGATAAGGTCTATCACACCACCTGTGTCGCTTGCCACCAGGCCGAAGGCCAGGGCTTGCCGCCGATGTTCCCGGCGCTCAAGGGCTCGAAAGTCGCCACCGGGCCCAAGGAGGAGCACCTGAGCGTGGTCTTCCATGGTCGCCCGGGCACGGCGATGGCGGCCTTCGGCAAGCAGCTCTCGGAAGTCGACATCGCCGCGGTGGTCACCTACGAGCGCAACGCCTGGGGCAACGACAAGGGCGACATGGTCACGCCGAAGGACGTGCTCGCGCTCAAACAGGCCGAAGCGAAATGAAGCGGGTTACTCGCGGCAATCAACGGATTGCAGGAGACAGGACATGAGTGCAGTGATCGACGACCACGCCCACGGCCATGAGCACGCCCATGGCCCGGCCAAGGGCCTGATGCGCTGGGTGCTGACCACCAACCACAAGGACATCGGCACGATGTACCTGTGGTTCAGCTTCACCATGTTCCTGCTGGGCGGCTCGTTCGCCATGGTGATCCGTGCCGAGCTGTTCCAACCCGGCCTGCAGATCGTCGAGCCTGCCTTCTTCAACCAGATGACCACCATGCACGGGCTGATCATGGTGTTCGGCGCAGTGATGCCGGCCTTCGTCGGCCTGGCCAACTGGATGATCCCACTGATGATCGGCGCCCCCGACATGGCCCTGCCGCGGATGAACAACTTCAGCTTCTGGCTGCTGCCGGCGGCGTTCCTGTTGCTGGTGTCGACCCTGTTCAGCCCTGGGGGTGGGCCGAACTTCGGCTGGACCTTCTATGCACCGCTGTCGACCACCTATGCACCGGCCAGCGTGACCTTCTTCATCTTCGCCATTCACTTGATGGGTATCAGCTCGATCATGGGCGCGATCAACGTGATCGCCACCATCCTCAACTTGCGGGCGCCGGGAATGACCCTGATGAAGATGCCGCTGTTCGTCTGGACCTGGCTTATCACTGCCTTCCTGCTGATAGCGGTGATGCCGGTGCTGGCCGGTGTGGTGACGATGATGCTGATGGACATTCACTTCGGCACCAGCTTCTTCAGCGCCGCCGGCGGTGGCGACCCGGTACTGTTCCAGCACGTGTTCTGGTTCTTCGGCCATCCCGAGGTGTACATCATGATCCTGCCGGCGTTCGGCGCGGTCAGCTCGATCATTCCGGCGTTCTCGCGCAAACCGCTGTTCGGCTACACCTCGATGGTCTATGCCACGGGGGCGATCGCCTTCCTGTCGTTCATCGTCTGGGCGCACCATATGTTCGTGGTCGGGATCCCTGTGGTCGGCGAACTGTTCTTCATGTACGCCACCATGCTTATCGCCGTTCCCACCGGGGTGAAGGTATTCAACTGGGTGAGCACCATGTGGGAAGGCTCGCTCACCTTCGAGACGCCGATGCTGTTCGCCATCGCCTTCGTCATCCTGTTCACCATCGGCGGCTTTTCCGGGCTGATGCTGGCCATTGCTCCGGCCGACTTCCAGTACCACGATACCTACTTCGTGGTGGCGCATTTCCACTACGTGCTGGTGCCTGGCGCGATCTTCGGCATCTTTGCCTCCGCTTACTACTGGTTGCCGAAATGGACCGGCCACATGTACGACGAAACCCTGGGCAAGTTGCACTTCTGGCTCTCGTTCATCGGCATGAACATGGCCTTCTTCCCCATGCACTTCGTCGGCCTGGCCGGCATGCCGAGGCGGATCCCCGACTACAACCTGCAGTTCGCCGACTTCAACATGGTGTCGTCGATCGGAGCCTTCCTGTTCGGTGCCACGCAGATCTTCTTCCTGTTCATCGTTATCAAGTGCATTCGCGGCGGCGCACCGGCCCCGGCCAAGCCATGGGATGGCGCCGAAGGCCTGGAGTGGACCATTCCTTCGCCTGCGCCCTATCACACCTTCCAGACACCCCCGGAAGTCAAATAGGAAACCGCCATGTCCGGCTTGCCGATCAAACGCCTGGTCCTGCGCCTGCTGATGCTGACGGTGGTGATGTTCGCCTTCGGCTTCGCCCTGGTGCCGATCTATGACGTGATGTGCAAAGCCTTCGGCATCAACGGCAAGACCGGTGGGCAGTACGAAGGCAGCCAGGTCAGCGACTCGTCCCGCTCGGTGCGCGTGCAGTTCATGTCGACCAATGCCAGCGACATGGTCTGGGATTTCTATTCCACCGCCGACCAGCTCGAGGTCAACCCGGGCGCGGTCAACCAGATGATCTTCATCGCCCACAACCCCACCGACCGGCCGATGAGCGCGCAAGCCATCCCGAGCATCACCCCTGCCGAGGCGGCGGCGTATTTCCACAAGACCGAGTGCTTCTGCTTTACCCAGCAGGTGCTGCAGCCCGGCGAACGCATCGAGATGCCGGTGCGCTTCATCGTCGACCGCGATCTACCGGCCAACGTGAAGCACCTGACACTGGCTTACACCTTGTTCGACATCACTGCGCGTCATCCGCCGGTGGCCCACGCCACGGCAGCCAACGCCCAGGGCGCCCGCTGAGGGAAGGAGAACAGCAATGGCAAGTCATGATCACTACTACGTGCCGGCGCAGAGCAAGTGGCCGATCATCGCCACCCTGGGCATGTTCATCACGGTGTTCGGCCTGGGTACCTGGTTCAACGACCTCAAGGCCGGCCACGCGGACTCCCATGGGCCGTTGATCTTCTTCATCGGTGCGGTGTTCCTGGCCTACATGCTGTTCGGCTGGTTCGGCGCGGTGGTCAAGGAAAGCCGCGCCGGGCTGTACAGTCCGCAGCTCGACCGCTCGTTCCGCTGGGGCATGAGCTGGTTCATCTTTTCCGAGGTGATGTTCTTCCTGGCCTTCTTCGGCGCGCTGTTCTATGTGCGGGTGCTCGCCGGGCCCTGGTTGGGTGGCGAGGGGCACAAGGGCATCGCTCATATGCTATGGCCGAGCTTCGAGTTCGCCTGGCCGCTGCTGCACACCCCCGACCCGACGTTGTTCCCGCCGCCCAAGGAAGTGATCGATCCCTGGCACCTGCCGCTGATCAACACCATCTTGCTGGTGAGCTCCAGCGTCACCATCACCATCGCCCACCACGCCTTGCGCCGCGATCACCGTGGCGCGCTGAAGCTGTGGTTGGGGCTGACTATCGTCCTGGGTGCCAGCTTCATCGCCCTGCAGGCCTACGAATACCACGAGGCGTACACCAAGCTGGGGCTGACGCTAGGCTCGGGGATCTACGGTGCGACCTTCTTCATGCTCACCGGCTTCCATGGGGCCCATGTGACCCTGGGCACGATCATCCTGTTCGTCATGTTCGTGCGCATCCTGCGCGGACACTTCAACCCCGACAAGCACTTCGGCTTCGAGGCGGCCAGCTGGTACTGGCACTTTGTCGATGTGGTGTGGGTGGGGTTGTTCATCTTCGTGTATGTGCTTTAGCGCCTCAGAACGGGGCGTGTGACACCAACTGACCGCTGATGAAGCCCCAGGCCACCAGGCCGATGGTTACGGCGGCCAGGGCCACACGCACGGTCAGGGCCTTGAGCAGCCGGGTAGAGTGGTCGTCGTCCTTGACCAGGAACACCAGGCCACTGAACAGGCTGGCAATCGTGGCCAACAGCATCAGGACAATCGCGGCCTTGAGCATGGCGCTTCTCCAGGGGGATGCGGTGATGTGGATAAGTATAGCGATCGACCGGGCGAGACTCCGATGAGGCCGTTTCGTCCGGGCTGGATCCCCACCCTGGTCGTGCTCGCGCTGCTGCCGGGCCTGATCGCCCTAGGCTGCTGGCAGCTCGGTCGGGCTGAGGAAAAGCGTGCCTTGCTGGCCTCCTACGCCGAGCGGCAGCTCGAAGCCCCCGTGGCCACAGGCCAACTGCAGCAGGATGAGGACAATGCCTATCGCCGGGTGCACCTGTATGGCCGGTTCGATGCCGAACACAGCTTGTTGCTGGACAACCGCATGCGTGATGGCCAGGCCGGTGTCGAGCTGTTGCAGCCATTCCATGACCAGGCCAACGGCCTGTGGCTGCTGGTGAATCGTGGCTGGCTGCCCTGGCCCGACCGCCGCGCACCGGTGCGCTTCACTACCCCGGATTCGCCATTGGCGCTGGAGGCCTCGGTGTACGTGGCGCCCGGTTCCACCTTCCAACTGCACCCAGACCCGGTCGACGGCCAGTGGCCGCACCTGCTGACGGCCGTCGACCCGCAGCAACTGTGGCAACAGCTGGGGCGTGAGGGCTTTAACCATGAGTTGCGTCTGGAACCGGGTCCGGCCAGCTATCGCCTGGATTGGCCGGTAGTGGCCATGGGGCCGGAAAAACACCAGGGATACGCCGTGCAGTGGTTTGCCTTGGCCAGCGCCCTGGTACTGCTCTACCTCTACTTCGGCTGGCATCACAAGAAGGAGAAAGCCCATGGCCGCCGCCACTCCGCTGGACCTGCCTGAACGCAGCAAACCCAGAGCCCGCGGGCGTTTGCAGCTTATTCTGATTCTCTTGGTAGTGCTCGGGCCGATGGTCCTGGCCACTTGCATGTACAAGCTCAAGTTCTGGGTCCCGGAAGGGCGCAGCTACCACGGCGCGATGATCGGCACTGGCCAGACCCGTGCGGATATCGGCATTGCCGGCGAGGACTCACGCTGGCAATTGCTGGTCAGCGCGCCGCAGGCCTGCGCCGAGGATTGCCAGCGCTTGGTCTACCTGGCGCGGCAGATACAAGTCGGACTAGGTCGCGACGCCAGCCGTGCCAGCCATGCCCTGGCGGCGGCTCAGCCGTTGGACGCTGCCTACCAGGCAGTGCTCGGCCGCGAATACCCGCAACTGCAGCGGTATTCCCTGGATGCCTCGCACTACCTGCAAAAGGTCGGCGATGCGGGCCCGCAACTGTGGATCGTCGACCCGCACGGCAACCTGGTGCTGCGCTACGACGGCAAGGTCAACGGTAAGCATGTGCTCGATGACCTGCGCCATCTGCTCAAGCTGTCCAACATCGGCTAGGAGCCTGCCATGGCCAGACCCGGATTTCGCCTCGCTGTGTTCGCCACCTTGCTGGCACTGCTGGTCGTCCTGCTCGGTGCCTATACCCGACTGACCCATGCCGGCCTTGGCTGCCCCGACTGGCCGGGTTGCTA
Organism: Pseudomonas putida; assembly: GCF_004357765.1. Taxonomy (GTDB): domain Bacteria; phylum Pseudomonadota; class Gammaproteobacteria; order Pseudomonadales; family Pseudomonadaceae; genus Aquipseudomonas; species Aquipseudomonas putida_U. The sequence continues at coordinate 337,558 of NZ_SMTE01000003.1, forward strand.
TGGCTTCATCGGCGTGCCCAAGGGCGAAGCGCAGTTGGCCCACGCCGAGCTGCACTTTCCCGATCATCCGGTGGAAGCGGCCAAGGGCTGGGCGGAGATGGTCCACCGCTATTTCGCCGGGACCCTGGCCCTGGTCATCGCCGGCCTGGCCCTGCAGGCGGTGCGTCGCCATGCCCGCGACGGGCAGCCCTATCGCCTACCGCTGCTGTTGCTGGGCGTGGTGCTGGCCCAGGCGGCCTTTGGCATGTGGACGGTGACGTTGAAACTGTGGCCGCAGGTGGTCACTGCCCATCTGTTGGGCGGCTTCACCACCTTGAGCTTGCTGTTCCTCTTGTCGCTGCGCTTGTCCCGGGCCTTCGCGCCCTTGCCGAAGCTGCCGCTGAGTTTGCGTCGGGTGGCCGCGCTGGCGTTGCTGGTGGTGATCGGCCAGATCGCCCTGGGCGGTTGGGTCAGCGCCAATTACGCAGCGGTCGCCTGCATCGACTTGCCCACCTGCCACGGCCAGTGGTGGCCGGCGGTAGACTTCAGCAACGGCTTTCATCTGACCCAGCACGTCGGCCCCAATTACCTCGGCGGGCAACTGGACAGCGATGCGCGTACCGCTATCCACATCAGCCACCGCCTGGGCGCTGTGCTGGTGACCGTGGTACTGCTGACGCTGAGCTGGAAGCTGTATCGCTGTGGCCTGGCCGGCCTGGCCCGCTGTGTCTTGCTGGCGCTGGCGCTGCAGGTGGGTCTGGGCATCAGCAACGTCGTATTGCACCTGCCACTGGCGGTAGCCGTGGCGCACAACGCAGGGGGCGCATTGTTGTTGCTGTGCATGGTGCTGGTGAACTACCGCATTCGCGTGGCCGACAAGGTGCGTGTCGGCCATGGTTGGCGGCTGACGCCGGTAGCCGGTATTGGTGTGGCCCAACCCATGAGAAACGATACATGGCGACGCTTCTAAACGCCCGGCGAGCAGGGTGGCGCGACTATCTGGAGCTGACCAAGCCCAAGGTGGTGGTGCTGATGCTGATCACTTCACTGGTCGGCATGTTGCTGGCCAGTCGTGTCGAAGTGAACTGGAGCATATTGCTGTTCGGCAACCTGGGCATCGCCCTGTGTGCCGGCGGTGCAGCGGCGGTCAACCATATCCTGGATCGGCGGATCGATGCGCTGATGGCGCGCACCGACAAGCGTCCGCTGGCCCAGGGCCGGGTCGAGCCGCTGCCGGCGTTGTTGTTCGCCCTGGCTTTGGCGCTGCTCGGCATGGCCTTGCTGCTGGTGTTCACCAATGCCCTCACCGCCTGGCTTACCCTGGCTTCCCTGCTCGGCTATGCGCTGCTCTACACCGGCTATCTCAAGCGGGCCACGCCACAGAACATCGTCATCGGTGGACTGGCCGGCGCAGCCCCGCCGCTGTTGGGCTGGGTAGCGGTCAGTGGCCAGGTCAGCGCTGAGCCACTGCTGTTGGTACTGATCATTTTCGCCTGGACGCCCCCGCACTTCTGGGCCTTGGCCATCCACCGCAAGGAGGAATATGCCAAGGTCGATATTCCGATGCTGCCGGTCACCCATGGCGAGGCCTACACCAAGCTGCACATCTTGCTGTACAGCCTGATATTGCTGGCCGTGAGCCTGCTGCCGTACGTCATTCACATGAGTGGGCCGGTGTACCTGGTCTGTGCCTTGGCTTTGGGCCTGCGCTTCCTGCACTGGGCCTGGGTGTTGTACCGTGGCAGCCGGCCGCATGCGGCGATCGGCACCTTCAAGTACTCTATCGGCTACCTGTTCGCGCTGTTCACCGCGTTGCTCGTTGATCACTACCTGTTGCTGAGCCTATGACCCGAACCCAGAAAACCGTCTTCATCCTCGTTGCCCTGGTCGCGCTGATCATCGGCCTGACCGTCAACAAGGTGCTCAACGAACGCAGCCAGCCGAACCCCGCCGAACTGATCGATGCCGGCATCATTCTGCTGCCCCAGAGCCGTGCGGTGGCCGATGTGACCATGACCGACCAGAACGGCCAGCCGGTGCAGCTGGACGACCTCAAGGGCAAGTGGTCGTTGCTGTTCTTCGGCTACACCTACTGCCCGGACATCTGCCCCACTACCCTGGCCCAGTTGCGTCAGGTCAAGAGCGAATTGCCCAAGGAAGCCGTGGACCGCCTGCAGGTGGTGCTGGTGAGCGTCGACCCCAATCGCGACACGCCCAACCAGCTCAAGCAGTACCTGGGCTACTTCGACAAGGACTTCGTCGGCCTGGCGGGATCGATCGAGGATACCCAGAAGCTCGCCAATGCCTTGAGCATTCCTTTCATTCCGGCTGATACCAGCAAGCCAGGCTACACGGTTGACCACAGCGGCAACCTGGCGATCGTCGGCCCCGATGGGCGTCAGCGTGGCTTCATCCGTGCGCCGTTCAACAACCAGAAGCTGGTGGCGCAGTTGCCGGGACTGGTCAAGCGCGACTGAACCTGACCGCGGCTTTGGTTCCACTTGCGTGTCGGTTAGGATGACCGACCGAAGCATTGGCATGGAGAGCCTGATATGACGTCGCGCGATACGCGCATTCTTGGTTGGCGGCTGGTGGTACTGCCGCTGCTGTTGCTGGCCCTGGCCGTCTGGCAAGGTCAGCGTGCCGATGAACACCGCACCTTGTTGCTGGAGGATCGCGGCCAGTTGCATGGGTTCATAGCCGAGGTCGAGCGCATGCAGCGCGACCGCGATCACCGCGATGTGCAGTTCAATGGTCGCTCGGTGAACCCCTACCTGGCCAATAGTCTGGCGGTGCTGAGCCTCAATGAGGTGGAGCGTGAGCTGACCTTTGCGCGCATCGGCACCGTGCTGGCCCACGGCGCACTGCCTCTGGCAGCCCTGCTGGTGCTGCTTGGCGTAAGCGCTTTGCTGACGCTGCGCTGGGCCGGCAGGGCGGCGCTGGCCTCAAGGGATCGGCTGGTGCGCTTGTTCCACCGGGTGCGGCAGCTGTTGCCGCTGGTGTTGGCCGCGCTGATGGTACTGCTGACCCTGACCGCTGTGCTGGAAATCGCTTATGAGGCGCTGTGGTTGTTCGCGCTCAAACAGACCTCGGCCGGAGTGCTCAAGCTGCAACTGCTGGTAGGGTTCCTGATCCTGGCCATGCTCTGGCCGCTGTACCGGTTGCCTGGCCATCTGAAAAGCATGCTGCAACTGTTCAACCCCGAACCCCATGACATCTTCGGCACGCCGCTGACCGAGCAACAGGCGCCTGCCCTGTGGGCCAGGGTGCGGTCGTTGGCGCAGCGGCTCGATGCGCTGGAGCCGGACAACATCGTGGTCGGCTGCCTCGAAGGTTTTTACGTGACCTCCGCGGAGGTCTTGCTGCAGCCTGACGAACGTCGCCTGCACGGGCGTACGCTGTACCTGCCGCTGCCGTTGCTGGCGGTACTCAGCCGCAGCGAAAGCGATGCGGTGATCGCCCATGAACTGGCGCATTTCTCAGGCGAGGACACCGCCTACAGCATGCGTTTCGCTCCCATCTACCAAGGGGTATGGCGCAGCATCGGGGTGCTCGGCGAGCATATGGAGGCAGGCTTTCTACGGGGCTTGCTGACCCTGCCGGCCTTCGCCCTGGCGGTATATTCGATGCAGCGGTTCGACCATGCCGTGAGCCACTGGAGCCGCGAACGCGAACTGCTGGCCGATGCCGCGGGCGCACGGATTGGCGGGCCGCAGGCAGTGGTGGATTCGCTGGTGCGCATCGGCGCGCTGGAGCCGCTGATCGATCAGCACCACGCGCACTTGTGCAGCCAGCCGGAACAGTGGCCGCAGGACCTGTTGGGTGCTGTGCTGGCCCATCTGGCGCAGCAACCGGTCGTGTTGCCAGACAACGAACTGGCGGAGCAACTGCCCCACCCGACCGATACCCATCCGCCGACCCTGCAGCGCATCCAGGCGCTTGGCATGTCGGTCGAGGATGCGCGCCATGGTCAGGCGTTGCGCCCGGTGTCGGTGGACCAGGCCCTGGCCCGCCTGGCCGAGGACGTGCCCGAGGTGTCAGTGCTGTCGCGACAACTGACGTCGGCGCTCGGCGGCTACCTGTCGCGTCAGCGCGAGGAAATGCGTCGCGAGTTGGAGGAGCGTGCCCAGGCGGTGCCGAGCGAAAGCATCGTCCATGAAGGCGCACAGCTGCGCGGACGGTTTCTGCTGGTCGTGGCGGTAGGCTGCATGATCGCGGCGCTGTGGTTGGTGCTGGGGGTGAATGTGCACGGTGCAAAGCCCGGGCTGATCACCTTCTTCCGGGTGCTGGCAGTGGGCATCGCCGCAACCGGGGTGATGCTCGGCGTGTTCGGCTGGCGCTTCGTCAAGCGTGCTGCCATTCCCGCGCTGATCCTGACCCGAGACACGGTACGCTTCGCCAATGCCCCGCAAGCGATCCCGCTGCATTGCTTCGATCAATACATGATCAAGGTTTCGCCTGGCTTGGCGGTGGTGTTGCAGCTGGCCGAGGATGCACCCTTGCCGGTGTTCCACAAGCGCAGGTTCTGGGAGCCCGATGCCACGTTCGATGCGCGGACCCGGCGGGTCACGTTGGCCCTGGGGCGTTGGAGCGTGGACGGCAAGGCGCTGAGTGGTGGCGAGCTGTCGTTGCTGGTGGGGCGCTACCTGGAGGGCGGTCACGCACGGCAGGCGCTGCAGGCGTTGGAAGGAGAGTCGGTGGGCGACGCCCGATAGGAGGAGTGGATTCATCGCCGGCTTGCCGGCGATGAAGTCAGCGATAGCTAGCGGCTCAGAAGCTCGGTACCACTGCGCCTTTGTACTTATCCTGGATGAATTGCTTCAACTCGGGCGAGTGCAGCGCTGCCTTGAGCTTGTTCATGGCATCGGAGTTGATGTTGTCCGGACGCGCCACCAGGATGTTGACGTATGGCGAGTCGCTACCCTCGATGACCAGGGCGTCTTTCTCTGGATTCAGCTTGGCTTCCAGCGCGTAGTTGGTGTTGATCAGCGCCAGGTCGACCTGGGTCAATACACGCGGGATGGTCGCGGCTTCCAGCTCGCGGAACTTGAGCTTCTTGTCGTTGCCGGTGATGTCTTTCACGGTGGACAGGATGTTCTTGTTGTCCTTGAGAGTGATCAGACCTGCCTTGTCCAGGAGCAACAAGGCACGGCCGCCGTTGGTCGCGTCGTTGGGGATGACCACGGTGGCACCGTCCGGCAACTCGTCGAGCTTCTTGTGCTGGCTGGAGTAGGCACCCAGCGGCTCCAGGTGCACGCCGACCACGCTCACCAGGTCGGTGCCCTTGGCCTTGTTGAATTCATCCAGGTATGGCTGGTGCTGGAAGAAGTTGGCATCCAGGCGCTTCTCGGCCACCTGTACGTTGGGTTGGATGTAGTCGGTGAATTCCTTGACCTTCAGCTCCACGCCTTGTTTTTCAAGCTGCGGTTTGACGAAGTTGAGGATCTCGGCGTGGGGTACCGGTGTGGCGGCGACGGTCAGGGTTTCGGCGTGGGCCGAGAAGGCCGCGACAGCGGCGACGACAGCAAGCAGCTTCTTCATTGATCACTCCTTGTGAGGGCCGCGACGGCCCCCGAGCGGGCCGGCCGGGCCGACCCCATTGGGGTTATTTACGGGAAAAATGCACGACCAGTTTGTCGCCCACGCTTTGCAGGACTTGAACCAGGATCAGCAACAACACCACGGTGACGATCATCACGTCGGTCTGGAAGCGCTGGTAGCCAAAGCGGATCGCCAGGTCGCCGAGGCCACCGGCACCGACCACGCCGGCCATGGCAGTGTAAGACACCAGGGTGATGGCGGTGACGGTGATGGCCGCGAAGATGCCTGGGCGAGCTTCCGGCAGCAGTGCGTTGGTGATGATCTGGCGAGTGGTGGCGCCCATCGACTGGGTCGCTTCGATGATGCCGCGGTCCACTTCCCGCAGGGCGGTCTCGACCAGGCGAGCGAAGAACGGCGTGGCCCCCACCACCAAGGGTGGAATGGCGCCGGCGACGCCCAGGGAGGTGCCGGTGATCAGTACGGTGACCGGGATCATCACGATCAGCAGGATGATGAACGGCAGCGAACGCAGGATGTTGACCACCAGCGACAGCAACGCATACACGCCCTTCTGCTCGAACATCTGCCGAGGGCCGCAGAGGAACAGCAGCACGCCCAGCGGCAGGCCCAGCAGCACGGTGAAGAACAGCGAGCCGAACAGCATGATCAGGGTATCGACGGTGGCCAGCCAGATTTCGGCCCAGTCAACGTTGGCGAAGAAATTCAGGGCGTCCATCAACGCAGTACCTCCATATGTACGTCAGCTGCCGTGAAGCGGGCGAAGGCCGCCTCCATGTCGCCGCCGGTGACGGCCAGGGTCAGCTGCCCATAGGGCACGTCCTTGATGCGATCGATGCGCCCGGCAAGGATGCTGTAGTCCACGCCGGTCTCACGGGCGACGGTGCCCAGCAGTGGCGCGTAGGTCGCATCACCCTGGAAGGTCAGGCGCACGATGCGGCCCGGTACATGGGCGAAGTCATCACGCTGTTCGCCCTCGTCGACCTGCTCGTCTTCCTGCACGAAGCGTTTGGTGGTCGGGTGCTGGGGGTGCAGGAACACCTCGGCCACCGAGCCCTGCTCGACGATCTGGCCGGCATCCATCACCGCCACGCGGTCGCAGACCCGACGAATCACGTCCATTTCATGGGTGATCAGCACGATGGTCAGCTTCAGCTCACGATTGATCTCGGCCAGCAGTTGCAGCACCGAAGCGGTGGTCTGCGGGTCGAGGGCACTGGTGGCCTCGTCGCACAGCAGGATCTTCGGGTTGGTGGACAGGGCGCGGGCAATGCCGACGCGCTGTTTCTGGCCGCCGGACAGCTGCGCCGGGTACTTCCTGGCGTGGTCGGACAGACCGACACGGGCCAGCAACTCGGTGACGCGCTTGTCGATGTCGCTGCGCGACAGCTCGCCGGCCAGAGTCAACGGCAATGCCACGTTGTCGGCAACGGTCTTGGAAGCCAGCAGGTTGAAGTGCTGGAAGATCATCCCGACCTGCTGGCGCAGGCTGCGCAGTTGGGCGGCGTTGAACGCCGTGACGTCCTCGCCGTCGATGATGATCTTGCCACCGGAGGGCTCCTCCAGGCGGTTGATCAGGCGCAGCATGGTGCTCTTGCCGGCGCCGGAATGGCCGATCAGGCCGAACACCTGGCCATCTTCGATGGTCAGGCTGGTCGGATGGAGAGCGGGGATTTCCCTACCGGCGACGCGGTAGGTCTTATGTACTTGTTGGAACTCGATCACGTAGCGAACCTTGTGGGGCGCATGGAATTTGGGTCAGCGGTTAGCTGTCGGTCGCGCATTTTAGCGTTTTCCCTTAGCTGTTCTTAGCATTTATTTCGTGATGCACCAATTCTGCGGGCATAACGCGACAACTGGTAAACCCGATTGAACGCTCGGCGAAGCCCTTCAGTCACTACAAGACAAGCCCGAATGGGCACGCCTGAAGACTGAAGAGGAGAGCCGATCATGCCCAGCAAGAAAACGGACGCGCCCAGGACCAGCGAAGCCGCCGGCACCCAGACCCCGGACCGGGCCAACACCAACGCCAAACTGCAGAGCCTGGAGGACGTGCGCAGCGATCCCACCGGCCAGGCCCTGCGCACCAACCAGGGCGTGCGCATCGCCGACAACCAGAACACGCTCAAGGCTGGCGCTCGAGGTCCATCGTTGCTCGAAGACTTCATCATGCGCGAGAAGATCACCCACTTCGACCATGAGCGTATTCCTGAGCGCATCGTCCACGCCCGTGGCACCGGGGCCCATGGCTATTTCCAGAGCTACGGCTGCCACGCCGAATTGAGCAAGGCGGGCTTCCTTCAGGACCCTGAGAAAATCACCCCGGTATTCGTGCGTTTCTCCACTGTGCAGGGACCGCGGGGATCGGGAGACACGGTACGCGATGTGCGCGGATTCGCCGTCAAGTTCTACACCGATGAAGGCAATTTCGACCTGGTTGGCAACAATATGCCGGTGTTCTTCATCCAGGATGCGATCAAGTTCCCCGACTTCGTCCATGCGGTGAAGCCTGAACCGCATAACGAGATGCCGACCGGCGGCTCGGCCCACGATACTTTCTGGGATTTCGTCTCGCTGGTGCCGGAGTCGGCGCACATGGTCATGTGGGCCATGTCCGACCGAGCGATCCCCCGCAGCCTGCGGATGATGGAAGGCTTCGGCATCCACACCTTCCGCCTGATCAACGCTGAAGGCGTGGCCAACTTCGTCAAGTTCCACTGGAAGCCGCGTCAGGGCGTGCACTCTCTTCTATGGGACGAGGCACAGAAGTTGGCGGGCAAGGACACCGATTTCCAGCGTCGTGACCTTTGGGAAGCCATCGAGACCGGCGACTACCCGGAGTGGGAGCTGGGCGTGCAGATCGTCCCGGAGGCGGACGAACACAAGTTCGACTTCGACCTGCTCGATCCGACCAAGATCATTCCCGAGGAGCTGGTACCGGTGACGCCACTGGGCAAGATGGTGCTCAACCGCAACCCGGACAACTTCTTCGCCGAAACCGAGCAGGTGGCCTTCTGCCCTGGGCATATCGTGCCGGGCATCGATTTCACCAACGACCCGCTATTGCAGGGACGGTTGTTCTCCTACACCGACACCCAGATCAGTCGTCTCGGTGGCCCGAACTTCCACCAGATCCCGATCAATCGCCCCGTAGCGCCCAATCACAACAACCAGCGCGATGCGATGCATCAGCACGTCGTGCATAAGGGGCGCGCCTCTTATGAGCCGAACTCCATTGACGGCGGCTGGCCCAAGGAGACCCCGGCAGGTCCCCAGGATGGTGGTTTCGAGAGCTATCAGGAGCGTATCGACGCGCACAAGATCCGTGAGCGCAGCGAGTCGTTCGCTGATCACTTCTCCCAGGCCCGGCTGTTCTTCGAGAGCATGAGCGAGACTGAGCAGCAGCATATCGTCAAGGCGTACAGCTTCGAGCTGGGCAAGGTCGAACGCGAGCACATCCGTGCCCGTGAGGTGAATGAAATTCTCGCCAACATCGATCTCCAGCTGGCGGAAGCCGTGGCGGCCAACCTTGGCCTGCCGGCGCCCAAGGCCGGCACCGTCAAGGTCAAGGGTAGCCAGTTGAAGCAATCGCCAGCGCTCAGCCAGATGAATCACCTGGGCGATGTCGGCATCAAGGGTCGCAAGATTGCCGTGCTGGTGGCCGATGGCGTGGATGGCGGTAGCGTCGACCACTGGCGCAAGGCGCTCGAGGCGCACAGCGCGCGGATCTTGGTGTTGGGACCGACCTCGGCGCCGGTGAAAACGGCCGACGGGCAGATGCTGGCGGTGGATGCCTCGATGGAAGGGATGCCTTCGGTCATGTTCGATGGGGTGGTGGTGCCGGGCGGCAAGAAGGCACTGGATGCACTGGCGGCCAGCGGGTTGGCCAAGCATTTCCTGCTGGAAGCCTACAAGCACCTCAAGGCGATCGCTTCTGCTGCCGAAGGCAAGTCGTTGATCGACGGGCTGGGCCTCAAGATGGACAAGGGCTTGTTGGCAGGCGATGACCAGAAGGCGGTGGATGCCTTTGTCAAGGCGGTCGAGGGGCATCGGGTTTGGGAGCGTGAGGCTGCGGCCGAGGCTATTCCTGCCTGATCGGTGTGGAACCTTTCGCGGCGGTTCGGCGCCCCGAGCCGCCGCGAAGCGTTCACTGCTGGTGCGGTATTAGCACCACCTGCGCCGGCAGCGAACGTTGGATCTCGTGCTTCTGTTTCAACGCGAATCCGCTGTCGATCTTGTGCACGCGCTTTTCCAGAAGGGTCTTCAGCCAAGGCGCGTCAGCTGTGCGTGGCACCTGAAACACCACATCACACTGGTAATTCACCACATCCTTGGCGATTTCGTCGAGTTGACGACGCATCGCTGCAATGTCCGTGGTCTTCAACGCAATGACCGTGCTTGGTGCGGTCGGATCGATCACCCGTGCCGCAGGCTTGGCTTCGGCCGCTTTCAATGCAGCCTCGGCTTTTTCCAGTTCAGCCTTGCGTGCCATGGCCACGGCATCGCCGCCGGTCACTGCCGGAGCCTGTGGCATCAGGGCGCGGGCGCGGGCCAGGGCCGTCGCTGCGGCATTCACGTCACCTTTCTGCAGCACGATCTGGCTGCGTTGCAGGTAGGCTTCGGCCAACTGCCGCTGGTATTGCTCCAGGCGCGCATCGTCGGGCGACTGCGCCTGCAGCGCGGCGAGTTGGTCTTCGGCGGTGGCCAGCTCGTTGCTGGTGATACTTTGCTGCAGCTGCTGCCAGGCATCGGCTTGGGCAGGTGCGGAGGCCTGGTCGACCGGCGCGCTGGAACAAGCGGCCAGGAACAGGGAAAACACGGCAACAAGCAGATAACGGGTTGCGAACGGCTTCATTCCTGCGACTCTCTATTTGCGCAAAAAGCGAGCAAGTCTACACCCAGGTGCGCACGCTCGAAAACAAGTCTTACAGACCCTTTACCCGCGAAATGGTTGCAGGATGCGCCGTGCGTACCCTGACCGGCTCATCGTTTAGGCAGGGCCAGGCTCAGCAAGAATAGCACTGCGGCGCAGACCACGATCGACGGCCCGGCCGGGGTGTCCTTGAACCAGGACAGGGCCAGGCCGCCACACACCGCGACTACGCCGAGCAGGCTCGCGCCCAGAGCCATCTGCTCGGGCGAGCGGGCATGGCGCTGCGCGGTGGCCGCCGGAATGATCAGCAACGAGGTGATCAGCAACACCCCGACGATCTTCATCGCCACCGCAATGACCACTGCGATCAGCAGCATCAGCCCCAAGCGCAGGCCGGCTACTGGAAGGCCTTCGACCATGGCCAGCTCTTCGTGCACAGTGACCGCCAGCAAAGGCCGCCAGAGCACGGCGAGCAGTACCAGCACCAACGCGCTGCCGCCGAGGATCCAGGCCAGGTCGGTGGTGCCGATGGCCAGCAGGTCGCCGAACAGGTAAGCCATCAGGTCGATGCGTACGTCGTGCATGAAGCTCAGAGCCACCAGGCCCAGCGACAGGGTGCTAGGCGCGAGGATGCCAAGCAGGGTATCGGAGGCCAGTGGCTGACGTTGCTGCAAGGTCACCAGCAGGATCGCCAGCAGCAGACAGCCGACGGTCACCGCCAGCGCCGGGCTGACGTCCAGGGCGAAGCCCATGGCCACACCCAGCAGTGCGGCATGGGACAGGGTATCGCCGAAATAAGCCATGCGCCGCCATACCACGAATGAACCCAGCGGCCCCGCAACCAGCGCCAGGGACAGACCCGCGAGCAGGGCATACAGAAGAAAATCAGCCATGCTTGCAGTGCTCTCCGTGAACATGGGCGCCGGGGGCGACCACCGAGCCATGCAGGTCGTGGCTGTGGTCGTGATGGTGGTGGTAGATGGCCAGGCTCGGGGCATTCTGGCCGAACAGCTCGACGAACGCAGGGTCGCCGCTGACTTGCTCCGGATGCCCGGAACAGCACACGTGGCGGTTCAGACAGACCACCTGGTCGGTGGTGCTCATCACCAGGTGCAAGTCGTGGGAGACCATCAACACGCCGCAGCCATGGCGGTCGCGCAGGCGGGTGATGAGGTTGTACAACTCGGTCTGGCCGACCACGTCCACCCCCTGCACCGGCTCGTCCAGCACCAGCAGTTGCGGTTCGCGCAACAGGGCACGGGCCAGCAGTACACGCTGCATTTCGCCGCCGGAGATGGTCTGGATCGGGCTGTCGATGACCTGCTCGGCGCCCACTTCCTGGAGGGCCGAAAGCGCAGCGGCGCGGTCCACGCCGGGCACCAGGCGCAGGAAGCGCAATACCGACAGCGGCAAGGTCGCATCCACCTGGATTTTCTGCGGCATGTAACCGATGCGCAGCTTCGGCTTGCGCCATACCTTGCCTCGGTGCGGTTTGAGCAGCCCGAGTACTGCGCGCACCAGGGTGGTCTTGCCGGCGCCGTTGGGGCCGATCAGCGTGACGATTTGCCCGGGCGCCACCGACAGGTCGATGCTGTCCAGCACGGCCTCGCCGCCAAAGGTGACGCCGACCTGCTCCAGGCGGATCAAGGCGTCGCTCATGCTGCGCTCCGGCAGTTGCTGCACAGGCCGACCACTTCGACCGTCTGGGTCTCGACGGTGAAGTTCACGCCTTGGGCGCTGGCGACGATGGCGTCGCTGATGCTCTGCTGTTCCAGCTCGATGGCCACGTGGCATTGCCGGCAGATCAGGAACTGGCCCTGGTGCACGTGTTCGGGGTGGCTACAGCCGATGAAGGCGTTGAGCGAGGCGATGCGGTGAACCAGGCCGTTTTCCAGGAGAAAGTCCAGCGCACGGTATACGGTGGGCGGCGCGGCGCGGCGGCCATCCTGTTCGCTGAGTACGGCAAGGATGTCGTAAGCCCCCAGCGGCTTGTGACTCTGCCAAACCAGTTCCAGTACGCGCCGGCGCAGGGCAGTCAGGCGCAGGCCTTGGCGAGTGCACAGGGCATCGGCCTCGGACAATGCGCTGTGCACGCAGTGGGAGTGATCGTGGGGGCGGTTGGCCAGCGGCGTGATGGACATGGGCAGCGACGGTTCTGGATGGAGACGTTATTATGTTACCTGTTTCTGACGAGTCGAGTATTAAACGTGTCCCGATTCCTTGTGCTTTTTGTCGCTTTCCTCGCCTGTTCGGCGCAGGCCGACGTGCGTGTGCTGACCAGCATCAAACCCCTGCAGCAGATTGCCGCGGCAGTCCAGGACGGGGTGGGCAGTCCCGAGGTGCTGCTGCCGCCGGGCGCTTCGCCGCACCACTACGCCCTGCGTCCCTCCGATGTGCGGCGGGTGGCCGATGCCGACCTGCTCTACTGGATCGGCCCCGACATGGAGAGCTTCCTGCCCAGGGTCCTGGGTAGCCGCAGCAAGCCCACGGTGGCGGTGCAGACGCTCAAGGGCATCCACCTGCGCCGCTTCGGCGAGGACAGTCATTCCCATGAGCAAGAGGCCCATGACGACCATGACCACGACCACCGCCCAGGCAGCCTGGATGCCCACCTGTGGTTGTCGACGGTCAATGCACGGGTTATCGCATTGACCATGGCCGCCGATCTGGCCCGAACCGACCCGGCCAATGCCGCGCGCTACATGGCCAACGGCCGGGCCTTCGTCGAGCGCATGGACGCCCTGGATGCGCGCATCAAGGCACGCGTGGCGGGTGTCGCCGACAAGCCCTACTTTGTCTTCCACGAGGCGTTCGACTACTTCGAGAACGCTTACGGCCTGAAGCACACCGGGGTGTTCAGCATCGCCTCGGAGGTGCAGCCGGGCGCCCAGCATGTGGCGGCGATGCGCGCACGTTTGCAGGAAGTGGGCAAGACCTGTGTGTTCAGTGAGCCACCGATCCGACCACGCCTGGCAGAAACGTTGACTGCCGGATTGCCGGTACGCCTGGCGGAGTTGGACGCGCTGGGCGGTAACGATCCGGTGGATGGCAAGGGTTACGAGCGTCTGCTGGAGAAGCTGGGCAGTGATCTGGCGGGGTGCCTGGAGCAGCTCTGAGCCTACACTGGCCCTTTCGCGGGCAAGCCCGCGAAAGGGCCGGCGCGACCTAGAGTGCGAACGGCAGGTGCAACGCCACTTGCTGACGTTGCGCCAGGCGCACCTCGAACTCGCGCGGGTCGTGGATCATCACATCCATGCCGGCAAACGATTCCGCTGCAATCAGGCGCGACAGCCAGAAACGCACGCACGCCACCCGTAGCATTTCCGGCCACAGCTCGGCTTCGGCAGCGGTGAACGGCCGCAGTGCCGCATAGGCTGCCAGCAAGGCCTGGGCACGCGCCACGTCGATGGCACCGTTTTCATCCAGGCACCAGTCGTTCACGGTGATGGCGATGTCGTAGAGCATCGGACCGGAGCAAGCGTTATAGAAATCGATCACGCCGGTCAGGTGGGTGCCTTCGAACATCACGTTGTCGCGGAACAGGTCGGCATGCAGGTTGGCCCGTGGCAAGGCCAGGATCTGCGCCTTGTGTGCCTCGATCTCGGCCAACGCCGGTCGCAGCAGCGCGGCCTGCTCCGCGCTCAGGCGTGGCAGCAGTTCGGCACCGCTGGTCAGCATCCATTCCAGGCCGCGGTCGGTACGGCGTTCGATGATACGCTCGCGGGTGGCCAGGTGAATGTGTGCCAGCAGCTCGCCCACCTGGGCGCAGTGCTGGTTGTTCGGTGCCTTGATGTGCTTGCCCGACAGGCGCGGCTGCAGCAACGCCGGCTTGCCGCACAGCGTGCGCAATGCGTTGCCGTCGCGGTCACGCAGGGCGTAGGGCACAGGCATGTCGGCGTCGTGCAGCACGTCGAGCAGGTCGATGAAGAAAGGCATGTCCTCCACCGGGCCGCGCTCGACCAGCGTCAGGACGAACTCCCCCTGTTCGAGGCTGACGAAGAAATTGCTGTTTTCGGTGCCGGCGGCAATGCCCTGGAAATCGAGCAGACGGCCCAGCTCGTACGGCGCCAGAAAGGTTTCCAGCTCAGGCCGGGTCACGGGGGTGAAGACTGACATGATGAAGAGTTGCCCATGCGGGCACTTCCGCCGGGAAGTGCCAGGTTGATGTAATGGATGCGCGTCAGATTACCACTCGAAGATCTTCCACGACGGAATCAGCATGTCCGGTTGGTCGGATCGTATGAAATTGCCATCGGAGCCATCGGCGCGTACCAGGAAATAAGGCTTGCCATGTTTCGGCGTGACCTTGATCGCATACAGGAAGCCATTCTGGCGGTATTCCTGGATGGTTCGGTCGCCTTCGGTGCGGATGGTCACCTCGGGATCGGCCGAGGGCGCATCATCCGCTGCCAGGGTGACGACAGGCATGGTTGCCAACAGGCCGAGCAGTAACAGGCGATTGAGTGTACGCATGATAACCTTGTCCCTTTGTCGTCAATGATTCTGGCTATTCTAGCGCCGGACCCGTCGAAAAGGTTGATTCTGCTCATGAGCCAAGCGCCCCTCGTCCTGGTGGACGGTTCCTCCTACCTCTACCGTGCATTTCACGCGCTGCCGCCGCTGACCACGTCCAAGGGCATGCCGACCGGTGCGGTCAAGGGCGTGCTGAACATGCTCAAGAGCCTGCGCAAGCAATACCCCGACAGCCTGTTCGCCGTGGTCTTCGACGCCAAGGGCGGTACTTTCCGCGATGCCATGTTCGCCGAGTACAAGGCCAACCGCCCAAGCATGCCGGACGATCTGCGGGTGCAGATCGAGCCGCTGCATGCCAGCGTCAAGGCGCTGGGCTACCCGCTGCTGTGTGTCGAAGGGGTCGAGGCCGATGATGTCATCGGCACCCTGGCGCGCAGCAGCGCGGCACTGAATCGCCCGGTGATCATCTCCACGGGCGACAAGGACATGGCGCAGCTGGTGGATGGGCACATCACCTTGGTCAACACCATGACCGGTAGCGTGCTGGACGTGGCCGGCGTGCACGAGAAGTTCGGCGTGGGCCCGGAGCACATCATCGACTTCCTGGCTCTGATGGGCGACAAGGTCGACAACATTCCAGGCGTGCCTGGCGTCGGTGAAAAGACCGCCGTGGGGCTGCTGACCGGTATCGGTGGTGGCCTGAGCGATCTTTACGCCAACCTCGACAAGGTGCCAGCCCTGGCCATTCGTGGTGCCAAGACCCTGCCCGCCAAGCTCGAGGAGCACCGTGACGCGGCGTTTCTGTCATACGAGCTGGCCACCATCAAGGTCGACGTGCCGCTCGACATCGAAGTCGATGCGCTGGTCTGCGGCGAACCCGATCGTGAAGCCCTGCTGGCGCTGTACACCGAGATGGAATTCAAGAGCTGGATCGCCGAAGTGCAGCGCGATGCAGCCCAGGCCGGCGAGGCCATCGAAGCGGTAGAGCCTCCCGCGGCCCAGGTCGAAGCGAAATATCACACCCTCTACGAGCAGGCCGAATTCGACGCCTGGGTGGAGAAGCTTCGCCAGGCGCCGCTGTTCGCCTTCGACACCGAGACCACCAGCCTGGACGCCCAGCAGGCGCAGCTGGTGGGTGTGTCGTTCGCGATCGAGCCGTACGAAGCGGCCTACGTGCCGCTGGCCCACGACTACGAAGGTGCACCGACCCAACTGGACCGTGAGGCCGTGTTGCTGGCGCTCAAGCCGTTGCTGGAAGATCCGAACAAGGCCAAGGTCGGGCAGAATGCCAAGTACGACATCAATATCCTCGCCAATGGCTCGCCGGCCATCGAAATGCGTGGCGTGGCGTACGACACGATGCTCGAGTCGTACGTGTACAACTCCACCGCCACCCGTCACGACATGGACAGCCTGGCGCAGAAGTACCTCGACCACACCACCATCGCCTTCGAGGACATCGCCGGCAAGGGCGCCAAACAGCTGACCTTCAACCAGATCCACCTGGACAAGGCCGGCCCCTACGCTGCCGAAGATGCCGATATCACCCTGCGTCTGCACCAGGCGTTGCAGGCGCGGCTGGCACAGACGCCAAGCGTGCAGCCGGTGCTGATGGACATCGAGATGCCGTTGGTGCCGGTGCTGGCGCGGATCGAACGCCAGGGCGCGCTGGTCGATGCCGAGCTGCTGAAGGTACAAAGCGGCGAACTGGGGGTGAAGATGGCCGAGCTGGAGCGCCGGGCGTTCGAGCTGGCAGGCGAGACGTTCAACCTCGGTTCGCCCAAGCAACTCGGTTCGATCCTGTACGACAAGCTGGGCATGCCAGTGCTGAGCAAGACCGCCAAGGGCCAGCCGTCAACTGCCGAAGCGGTGCTCGATGAGCTCGCCGAGCAAGGTTACCCGCTGCCTGAGGTGCTGATGCAGTACCGCAGCCTGAGCAAGCTCAAGAGTACCTATACCGACAAACTGCCGGGTCAGATCAACCCGCGCACCGGGCGTATCCATACCTCCTACCAGCAGGCGGTGGCGGCCACCGGGCGGTTGTCGTCGAGCGACCCGAATCTGCAGAACATCCCGATCCGCACCGCCGAAGGCCGCCGTATCCGCCAGGCCTTCGTCGCCAGTCCGGGCTACAAGCTGCTGGCGGCGGACTATTCGCAGATCGAGCTGCGCATCATGGCTCACCTGGCCAAGGACGAGGGCCTGCTGCATGCCTTCCGCAATGACCTGGACGTGCACCGGGCCACGGCTGCTGAGGTGTTCGGCGTAGCCCTGGAGGACGTCACCACCGACCAGCGCCGCAGTGCCAAGGCCATCAACTTCGGCCTGATCTACGGCATGAGTGCGTTCGGCCTGGCCAAGCAGATCGGCGTCGACCGCAAGCAGTCCCAGGACTATATCGACCGCTATTTCGCCCGCTACCCAGGGGTGCTGGCATACATGGAACGCACCCGAGCCCAGGCAGCCGAGCAAGGCTTCGTGGAAACCCTGTTCGGTCGCCGCTTGTACCTGCCGGACATCAACGCCAAGAATCCGGCTCTGCGCAAGGGCGCCGAGCGCACGGCGATCAACGCGCCGATGCAGGGTACTGCCGCCGACATCATCAAACGGGCGATGGTCAACGTCGACAACTGGCTGAGCGGCAGCGGGCTGGATGCGCGAGTGATCCTGCAAGTGCACGATGAACTGGTTCTGGAAGTGCGTGAGGACCTGGTCGAACAAGTCAGAGATGAAATTCCCCTGCACATGAGCAGCGCCGCGCAGTTGGATGTGCCGCTGCTGGTCCAGGTAGGGATCGGCTCGAATTGGGACGAAGCTCACTGATTGAAGGGGCAAGGCCGTGTAGGATCCGTGGGGAGTACCGCGGTCCTGACATAAGGTTCTTACGCTTCGTGAAACTATCGCAAATAGTTTCGAGGGCCCTGGAACTAAACCGGTGAAACGCTACTCAGAGTAACTGAATGGCTGGTGAAGCCTTTCGATGCTCCTATGTTGTGTTAAGTGTTGGCAGATATCTGGACCTCACCCTAGCGGTCCGGACTTGAACCCCGAACTTCCCCCTCCCCATACGAAGTCCGGGGTTTTTTTTGCCTGCGATTTGCCGGCAAGCGGCCTCAGGCCGCGGGCTTGTCTTCCAGTTCCATCCAATCCGCCAGCACTCGATAGGCCTCTTCCAGGCCCAGGCGCTTGGGTGCCGAGAACAACTGGATGGTCACTCCCTCACCCCAGCCCTTGCGGATTTCCGACTGCACCTTGAGCAGGGTGTTCTTGCCCGCGCCATGGGTCAGCTTGTCGGCCTTGGTCAGCAGGATGTGCATGGGCATGCCGCTGGCCTTGGCCCAGTCGAGCATCATCTTGTCGAAATCGGTCATCGGATGGCGCACGTCCATCATCAAAATGACGCCGCGCAAGCACTCGCGGCTGCCCAGGTAGGCCTCCAAGTGACGCTGCCAGTGCTGCTTGAGCGGGATGGGCACTTTTGCATAACCGTAGCCCGGCAGGTCGACCAAACGCCGTTCATCGTCCAGACTGAAGAAATTCAACAGCTGGGTGCGCCCCGGGGTTTTCGAGGTACGCGCCAGGCTGGCATGAGTCAGGGTATTGAGGGCGCTGGATTTGCCGGCGTTGGAACGGCCGGCGAAAGCCACCTCGTAACCCTGGTCGTCCGGGCATTGTTCGACCTTGGCAGCGCTGAGGGCGAATTTGGCTTTCTGGCAGAGGCCGAGGATGGGGTTCTTGACTTGCATGGGATATCCGATGTGGGTGTTGCCAAAGCCGAGGCCGGCAAGCGGTGTCGTTTCCGTTTGGATGGCGGAAGTATATAATGCCCCAGTTTTTGTGTGCTCATTCTTCCAGCGAAGAGGAATGCGCATGGGGTGTCGAACAATAGCTCGCGCGACAGAACGCAGCGCGGCCCCCAACCCTGTCAGGTCGATGCGCATGGCGCAATGGCTGCTTGCTGTCGGTATGTTCCTACCGTTTTACGGCGCACAGGCTACACAGGATCCCGAGGCGTTGTACAACCGCACGTGTGCGGCCTGTCACGCCGGGCAGTTGCCCCAGGCACCCCAAAGGGGGGACCGGGCGGCCTGGGAGCCAAGACTGGCGCAAGGTGTGGACGCACTGGTGGCGCACGTCACCCAGGGTTTCAAGGCTATGCCGCCGCGTGGATTGTGCATGGACTGCAGTGCCGAGGACTACCGTTTGGTCATCCTTTGGATGAGCGGCAGTCCCGATACATAACATTTCACCCTTAGCCGTGTTGGATTAGCTGATGAACAAACTAGTCGTGAGTCTGCTGTTGACCCTGGGTGTCGCAGGTACAGCCACCGCTGCCGAACCCATTAAAGGCGATGCCGCCGCCGGCCAGGCCAAGACGGCCGTCTGTGGTGCCTGCCACAACCCCGACGGTAACAGCCTGGCCCCAAACTTCCCGAAACTGGCCGGCCAGGGCCAGCGCTACCTCGAGAAACAACTGCACGACATCAAGTCTGGCAAGCGTACCGTGCTGGAGATGACCGGCATGCTGGCCAACTTCAATGACCAGGATTTGGCCGATATCGCCGCCTACTTCTCCAGCCAGAAGGGTAGCGTCGGTGCCGCCGATCCCAAGCTGGTCGAACGTGGCCGCAGCTTGTTCAACGGCGGCGACCTGGAAAAAGGCATGCCGGCCTGTATCGGCTGCCATTCACCCAACGGTGCCGGTATCGCCTTGGCCGGTTTCCCCCATCTGGGCGGCCAGCATGCGCAGTACGTGACCAAGCAGCTCACCGATTTCCGCGAGGGCAACCGCACCAACGATGGCGATGCGATGACCATGCGTACCATTGCCGGCAAGCTCAGCAACCACGACATCGAGGCCTTGGCCAGTTACATCCAGGGGCTGCATTAACATTCGGTTAATGCTGCAGGACTAAAGATGAAAGGGCGGCGTGGACCGCCCTTTTTTACGTCCACAGCCGTTACACTAAAGAACTCGGACCCGTCCCGACCGGTCTCAGCACAGGTCGCGTCGAGGCGACCAATGAATGCTCAGGAGTAAAGCATGCGTAAACTGATTCTCAGCGCCGCGCTGGTCGCTGCCAGCGTCTTCGGTATGACTGCCGTCCAGGCCGCGGAGCCTGCCACTGCCGGCAAGGAATACATCGAGCTGAGCAACCCTGTTCCGGTATCCCAGCCGGGCAAGATCGAAGTGGTCGAGCTGTTCTGGTATGGCTGCCCTCACTGCTATCACTTCGAGCCGACCATCAACCCTTGGATCGAAAAACTGCCCAAGGACGTCAACTTCAAGCGCGTGCCCGCCATGTTCGGCGGCCCATGGGATGCCCACGGCCAGATGTTCCTGACCCTCGAAGCCATGGGCGTCGAGCATAAGGTCCACGCCGCCGTGTTCGATGCCATCCAGAACCAGCGCAAACGTCTGACCGACCCTGCCGACATGGCTGATTTCCTTGCCACTCAGGGCGTCGACAAAGACAAGTTCCTGGCCACCTACAACTCCTTCGCCATCAAGGGCCAGGTCAACCAGGCCAAGGAGCTGGCGAAGAAGTACGAAGTCACCGGCGTTCCGAGCATGGTGGTCAACGGCAAGTACCGCTTCGACCTCGGCACTGCCGGTGGGCCGGAGGGCGTGCTGAATGTCGCCGACCAGTTGATCGACAAGGAGCGCGCCGCTAAGTAAGCGGCGCGATCCCATGCCCCGCTTCCGTACCACGCGCGGCATTGGCCTGCACCAGCCGCAGGTCAACGAACATCACCTGCAGGCCCCTGGCCTGCCCGAGGATGGTCGTCTGCGGCTGCTCAGTTTCAACATCCAGGTCGGCATCAGCACCGAACGCTATCGTCACTACCTGACCCGCAGCTGGCAGCATCTGTTGCCGCATAACGGCCGTGCGGGCAATTTGCAGCGTATCGGCGAACTGCTCAACGATTTCGACCTGGTGGCCCTGCAGGAGGCCGACGGAGGCAGCCTGCGCTCTGGGTATATCAATCAGGTGGAGCACCTGGCCCAGCTGGGCGCATTCCCCTATTGGTACCAGCAGCTCAATCGTAACCTCGGACGATTCGCCCAACACAGCAATGGCGTGCTCAGCCGCCTCAAGCCGCATCTGCTGGAGGATCATCCGTTGCCCGGCCCGGCCGGTCGTGGTGCGATCCTGGTGCGCTTCGGTGAAGGCGAGGATGCCCTGGTCGTGGTGATGATGCATCTGGCGCTGGGTGCCAAGACCCGTGCCCTGCAGCTGGGTTATATCCGCGAACTGATTGGCGGTTACCGCCACCAGGTGCTGATGGGCGACATGAACACCCACGCCAACGACCTGTTGGAGCGTTCGCCACTGCGCGACCTGGGGTTGGTCGCACCGCAGGCCGAGGCCACCTTCCCCAGCTGGCGCCCCCAGCGCTGCCTGGACCATATCCTGCTCAGCCCGAGCCTGACCTTGGAACGGGTCGAGGTGCTGGCACAGCCGATTTCCGACCACCTTCCTGTCGCTGTCGAGATCCGATTGCCGGATGCATTGACTGTGGATACCCTGCCGGTCCTGAGCTAGATCAACCTGAGGGTTGCCAACCCTCAAGTGTTGCCAACTCGCGCCGAAAGCCAGTACACACAGCCCCCCGTTGCACCACCGTTGCGGATCAAGGCATGACCGAAGAAGCTGAGCGCTGGAAAGAAAAATACCTCAAAAGCATCGAAGCGCAGGAAAAGCTCGAGCGCCGCTGGGAAGCCCGTCTCGACCTGCTGCGCCGTGGCCTGGTGCGCAGCTCGCTGGCAGCCGAAGGCAGCGACAAGGCGGTCGATGACTGCATGAAGGAAATGCGCGAAGTCATTCGTCGCGACAACATGGATGCGGGCCTGGCCGGCTTGATTCCGCGCCTTGAAAAAGCCGTGCTGGATTCCGAACAGCGCCGCGAGACCCGTATGACCCAGGTCAGCGATGCGCTGACGGCGTTGGTGACCCAGCTCCAGTCCCTGCCGTTGCCGGGGGAGGTGTCCCGGCCATTGAAGAAACTGGCGAAGAAGCTCGATGGCGGGGTCAGCCAGTCCCGTGAGCTGCCGCCGCTGCTGGGCGAGCTGAGTGGCCTGCAAGGGCGCGCGCTGTCCACGTTGAATGCCGAGGAGCAATCGCGGCCGGGATTGTTCCAGCGGCTCTTCGGTGGTCGCGACGGCGAGACGCAAGTGGTCGCCGAGTCTGCACCGCCTGCCCCTGCCCTGCCTGCGGCCGAGATGCCTGGACCGTCCGAAGCTGCCGATATCGACGAATTGCAGCCGCTGGCGCCTGTCGCTCCGACCGTTGAACCTGGGCCTGTTGCCGGCATTGAGGTCGAGGTGGACGCGGCTGAGCCACTGCCCGTGCAGGAAGAAACCCCGCTACACACGCCAGCGCTGGTTATCCCTCCTGCCGCAACAGGGCCCGTGCATAGCGTAGCGGATGCGGCGCTCCCGCAGAGCGAGGTCGCCGGGCCTGATGCTCAACCGGAGCAACCAGCCGCTCCCGCAGAGCCTGCACCAGACATAGCCGACGTGCTGTCGGGCGAGGATGGTCCCTACGCGCTTCCCGACGCCGTCGAACCCCCCTATAGCCAGGTGGCCGCGCATATCGAACAGACCCTGCTCGGCCTGCTCGATGACCTCAGCCTTCCGGAGCGTCACAAGGCCCAGGCCCTGGAAATGCGCAACCGGGTCGCACGTGGGTTGAACTGGTACGAACTGATCCCCGTGCTCGATGACCTGGCGGTGCTGATGCTGGCGATCACCGACAGTGGCCAGCACGAGTTCGAGGCCTATCTGCAGCAACTCAACGAGCGCCTCGAGGGCTTCCAAAGTCATCTGCAAGAAGCCAGTTCTGGCCATGCCGACAACAGTTCTGCAGCGCGTGAGCTGGACAACCAGTTGCGCGAGCAGGTCGGTGGCCTGCAGAACAGCGTGCAGGGCGCGGTCGATGTCGACAGCCTCAAGCACATTCTGGAAAACCGCCTGGAGGGCTTGCTGACGACTATGGACGAGCACCAGCACGCCCGTGACCGTCGCGAGCAGGAGCTGGCCGGACGCTTGCAGGGTCTGGCCGAGCGTGTAGCGAGCATGGAGCAAGAGGCGCTCGGTTACCGCGAGCACCTGGAGGAACAGCGCCAGAAAGCCCTGATCGACCCATTGACCGGGTTGCCTAATCGGGCGGCGTGGAGTGAACGGGTGGAGCGCGAGATTCAAGACTGGCAGGCGCACGGTGGCCACTTGGCCATGGCTATTTTCGACCTGGACCATTTCAAGCGGATCAATGACAACTACGGCCATCTGGCGGGTGACAAGGTTCTCAAGATTGTCGCCGATCAGTTGCGCAAGCGCTTGCGGCCCCGTGATTTCATGGCGCGGTTCGGTGGCGAAGAGTTCGTACTGCTGCTGCCGCAGACCTCCCCGGCAATGGCGGCGCGAGCGGTGGAGGCGTTGCGCGCCGCGGTCGAGGCCTGTCCTTTCCATTTCAAAGGTGAGCGCGTGGTGATTACCACGTCGATAGGACTGTCCTCGTTTCAATCGGACGAGCGTGCAGACCAGGTTCTCAAACGTGCCGACACTGCGCTTTACAGCGCCAAGAAGTTGGGGCGAAATCGCATCGAAATACAGTAAAAGCTTACAGATTTCCTGTGAAGCCATGCCCACCATGGCTGCTCGTGGCCGCTTCGGTCATCGATCTCATACAGGAAGTTAACAAATGAAAACCCTTGCAATTACTCTGCTGCTGGGCGGATTGGCCTTTCAGGCCACCGCCAGCGCCGACGACGCAGTCATGACCGCCCACATCGCTGCCGATGGGCAGATCGTCAAGCAATCCGGCAAGTGGGTTGAAAGCGTCACGCTGCAGTCGCAGCCAGACTACTTCAGCCAATACAAGCTGAAACTCGACCCTGCCCAATGGCAGCAGGCGCCCGGCTTCTGCGTCGCATCCCCCATCGACCTCAGCACCGAGACGCGGCTGATGCATGGCCAAGCCAAAGTGGTCGGGGCTCCGACCACGACCAATGTCACGGTCAATACCCAGTTGGTGGATCTCAAAGGCCCAAGTGGCAACAACGACATGGAATTCATGTTGATGTGCAGCCGCTGATTGGCGGCAACGATCATTTTGAGCACGTTATACTGTACGCTTACAAGCCGAGGTTTCGACGTGCTCATCTCAGTCAGAAGAATACTTATCGCTTTATTGCTGGTGTCGATCGCGGGCTGTTCGACGGGGTTGCGCATCGATCGCAATCATCCATCGGCCAACCAGGACGACCGTATCCAGTTCGTCGTTCTGCACTACACGAACGCCTCCCTGGAGCGTTCGCTGGCGCTACTCACCCACGGCGAGGTCAGCAGCCACTACCTGATCGGCGATGGTCCCGGCACCATCTACCAACTGGTCGACGAGAACCGCAGGGCGTGGCATGCGGGCGAAAGCCAGTGGCAAGGTCGCACCTGGCTGAATTCCAGCTCCATCGGTATCGAGATCGTCAACCCCGGGTTCGACGACACGCCTAACGGGCGGGTCTGGTATCCCTACAGCGAAGCCCAGATTCAGTCGTTGATCGCCCTGCTCAAGGACATCGTCAAGCGCAACCACATCGAACCTCGGCATATCATCGGCCACAGCGACATCGCGCCGCTGCGCAAGCTCGACCCGGGGCCGATGTTCCCCTGGAAGCGCCTGGCCGACGCCGGACTGGGCATCTGGCCCGAGGCCAACGCCGTGGCCCGTCAGCAGGCCTATTTCAGCGCCAATCCGCCGACCATCGGCTGGTACCAGCAGGAACTGGCCCGTTTCGGCTATGCCATCGACCAGACCGGACAGCTGGACGTCGCCACCCGCCACGTCATAGCGGCCTTCCAGATGCGTTTCCGGCCACAACGCTTCGATGGCAATCCCGATGCCCAGACCGCCGCCATCCTGCAGGTGCTCAACCGCATGCGCTAAGCCGCTCCGCTCAATGGCCGCGCCAATTCTTCATCCAGTTGCTATACCTTGTTAATCAACTGGATGCTTGCGATGCCGGCCTTTGTAACTGCGTTGCGCCAATTTTTCTATCGCCCCTGGATGCTGGCAACTCTCGCAGCGTTGGCCAGCGCCGCCGTGTTGCTGACCGCCAGCTTCGGTATCGCCCTGCATCAGATGAAACAGAGCGAAAGCGCGCAGATGAATGCCCAGGGCGAGCGTTTTCTTGAACGCCTCGAACAGGTGTTCGGCCAGTTGCGCCATTCGGTCGATCAATTGCAGGCGCAACCTCTACGGGGTTGCAGCGCCGCGATGATGGTGGCGTTGCGCGAGGCCGCCTTGGGTTCCCGGTTCATCTATGAGGCAGCCTACGTCGACCGTAGCTTCGCCTGCTCCAATCGGGGGGCGCTGCCGGCATTCGTGCCGTTGCGACCGCCGGATATCCAGGGCCCGACCTACAGCTATTGGCTCAACACCACCACCGAGCCCGACGAGAACCTGGCTGCACTGATGCTTGGTCGGGGCAATTTCCTGGTGTCCACCTCACGCGGCCACTTGACCGATGTGGTCGATCTGCCGCCGGGCGGCAGCTTGTTGGTGGTGCTCGATAACGGCAATCGCGCCATTCCCGTGCTGGGGCCGCGTCAGCCCTGGCCACCAGCTGCGGGTTGGTGGGTATCTGGGCACACCGCCCTGCTGGAGTTGTCCGATCGCCTGGTCTATCGCATGCCGACCAAGTCGCCTGATTACCAGTTGGTCCTCATCGCCCCTAGGGCCAGTCTGCCATTGCGCATGAACGGCACCCTCTGGCTGTTGTTCCCCGGTAGCGTGCTGGCGGCGTGCTGCATCGGCTGGTTGGTGCTGCAGTTGATCCTGCAACGGCGCTCGATGAGTTCCGAGCTGCAAAATGCCCTGCGCCGTGGCGAACTGCAGGTGCTTTACCAGCCGATCATCGAACTCGACAGCCGGCGCTGCGTCGGTGCCGAGGCGCTGGTTCGCTGGCGCAGGCCCGACGGCAGCCTGACCAGCCCCGACCTGTTCATTCCTTTGGCGGAAAATACCGGGCAGATCTGCGACATCACCGACTTCGTGCTGCAGCGCGTGCTCGAACAACTTGGCCATCTGTTGCGGACGCACCGCAATCTCTACATTTCGGTAAACCTGGCGGCCTGCGATGTCATGGTGCCGCGCATCGGCCGGGTGGCTGCGCGCCTGCTGGCCCATCACCGGGTGTCGCCCAGGCAGATCGCCTTCGAGGTCACCGAGCGTGGGCTGATCGACGTGGTGGTGGCGCGTGACAATCTGCAGGCGTTGCGCGCGGTCGGCCATCAAGTGCTGATCGACGATTTCGGTACTGGCTATTGCAGCCTGGCGTACCTGCAGACCTTGCCTGTGGACTGTTTGAAAATCGACAAGGCATTCATCGACGCGCTGGGCCATGATGCCGCCAGCAGCGGTGTGGCGCCGCATATCATCCGCATGGCTCACGACCTGCACCTGCGGGTGATCGCCGAGGGCATCGAGTGCGAGGACCAGGCGGTGCTGCTCAACAGCGAAGGGGTGAACTACGGCCAGGGTTGGCTATTCGCCCACCCACTCAACGCCCGGCAGTTCATCGAGCTGGTGGTCCGGGGTAGGTACAGAGGCGCGCCGCCGACGACGGACGAGGCCTGAGTGCGCCGTGGCACTGCCAGGCGTTCAGGCTGGCAGCGCCATGTAGAACTGAGTGCCTTGCCCCGGTCGGGAGAACACGCCCATACGTCCGCCATGCAGTTGCACGATCTCCTTGCACAGCGCCAGGCCCAAGCCTGCGCCGCCTTTCTTGCGGCCGACCTGGACGAAGGGTTCGAAGATCCGTCCCTGCTGCCCGTAGGCAATCCCCTCGCCATTATCCTCGACGCTGATGATCACTCGCTCGGCATGCCGACGCGCATGCAGGCGGATATGGCCCCCAGGTGCAGTATGGCGGATGGCATTGTGCAGCAGGTTGTCCAGCACCCGGTCGAGCTGGGCGACGTCGGCCTGGATTCGCGGCAACGGTCCCTCCAGCGCCTTGACCAGTTCGATGTCTTTATCGCCAGCCTGGGCGGCGAAGCGCGACTGGGCGCGGTCGAGCAACTCGTCGATGGCGCAAGGCGCCAGCTCGAGTTTCTGTAGGCCGCTCTGGTAGCGGGAGAAGTTCAGCAGATCGTTGATCAACTGGGTCAAGCGCTGCATTTCTTCGCCAATGGTTTCCAGCAGGTCGTTTTCCCGGGCCTCGGCAGGAAACTTCACCCGCTCGCGCAGTAGGCCGAATGCCATATGCATGCCAGTGACCGGCGTGCGCAGCTCATGGGAGGCACGCAAGACGAACTCGCTGCGCACCCGCTCGAATGCGCGCTGTTCGGTGACGTCGTGCAAGACCATCACCGCGCCCAGGATCGGCCCTTCTGGGTGACTGACCGGAGTCAGGCTGTAGGCCAGCAGGCGCGATTCTTCGTCCACTTCGATGGCCAGATCGTCCGGCGGACGATCCAGCGTGCCGCCACGCAGCACCTGGCGCAGCTGTTGTTCAAGATCCGGGCGCTGCAGCGCGTCGATCAGGGCACTGCCCACGCGGCTGTCGCTCCAGCCGAGTTGACGCTGGGCCACTGGGTTGAGGTGTTCGAGACGACCCTGGCGGTCGATGATCAGCAGCCCATCATCGATGCTGTCGAGTACCGCCTGCAGGCGTTGCTGGCCGGCGAGTAGCTCGTCGACATTGGTGGCCTGATGCTTGCGCAGCGCATCGGCCATGAGTCCGAAGCGCCGGGTCAACTGGTTGAGCTCGGCGGCCTGACTCACAGGCAGGGTCACGTCGAAGTTGCCTTGGCCGATCTGATCAGCGGCCTTGGCCAGGGCCTCGATCGGCTGGCCGAGGCGGCGCGCGATGTTGTGTGCGGTAATGAAACCGAGCGCCACCACCGCCAGTCCCATGAGGCCGATCAGTCCGCTGACCAGCAAGGCGCGGTCACGGGTGCTCGCCTCGCTCTGGATGATTCGCTCCAGCGCCTGCCGATGCGCCTCTACCAAGTCCATGCGCAGTTGTTTGAAGGCAGCCCCCAGAGGCTGCCCTGAGCCCATGCTGCGGGACGGCTGCGGACTTTCCCGATAGGCTTGCAGAAACGCCTGATAATGACTGCTGGTCTTGTCGAAGGTGCTGCGTTCGTCCCCTTGCTTGCGGCCTTCCTCGAGCAAGACTTCGAAGTCGCCCTGAAGGACTTTAAGGGCCTGGGACGGCGTGCCTTCGTCGAGCATCAAGGTCAACTGCTCGCCCAGGTTCTGGCGCAATTTCAGGCCGATTTCCAGGGTATGGGTGGTGCTGCGCACCAGTTCCTGCTGGGCCCTGGCCATCTGCAGCACGCTGACCAGGCCGATCAGCAAGCCAAGCAAGGCAACCGTGACCAGCGCCGAAATGCTGAGGAACAGCCGCGTGCGCAGCCTCATCGACAACTTCATAGGTTATATTGCTTGCGTTTGCGATACAGGGTCGAGGCATCGATACCCAGTGTCCTGGCCGCTTGGTCAAGGGTGTCGCTGGCGGCCAGCACCGCGCCGATGTGTGCACGCTCCAGCTCGTCCAGGCTCAATGCCGCGCCTACTCGCGGTGCGTTGCCAGCCGGTTGTTCGCCCATGCCCAAGTGGTTGATTTCCACACGTTCCTGCGGACAGATGATGCTGGCCCGCTCGATGACGTTACGCAGTTCACGGATGTTGCCCGGCCACCGATAGTTGAGCAGGGCGCTGCGGGCCTCGTCGCTGAAGCCGCGGGCTGGCCGTGAGTATTCCTTGACGAAGCGAGCGAGGAAGCGGTCGGCCAAGGTCAGGATGTCTTCGCTGCGCTCGCGTAGCGGCGGTAGATGCAGGGTGATCACGTTGAGGCGGTACAGCAGGTCCTCACGGAAGCGGCTTTCACGCACCATCTCTTCCAGATTGAGGTTGGTCGCGGCGAGGATGCGCACATCCGCCCGGCGTGTAACCGGGTCGCCGACGCGCTCGTATTCCTTGTCCTGGATGAAGCGCAGCAGCTTGGGCTGCAAGGTCAGCGGGAAGTCGCCGATCTCGTCGAGAAACAGGGTGCCGCCATCGGCCTGATTGACCCGGCCCAGGGTGCTTTCGCTGGCGCCGGTGAAGGCTCCACGGGTATGGCCGAACAGTTCGCTCTCCATCAGTTCGGCATTGAGCGACGGGCAGTTGATGGTGACGCAGGCCTTGCGTGAGCGTTTGCTCCAGCCATGAATGGCCCGGGCCAACTCGCCCTTGCCGGTACCCGATTCGCCGAGAATGAGGATGTTGGCGTCGGTGGTCGCGACCTGGCGCGCGGTTTCCAGCACGGCCATCATTGCCGGGCTGTGGGAGTCCAGGCCGTCCTTGGGTTTACGGACCTCGCCTTCGAGGGCCTCCAGTCGCGCCGATAACTGACGCACTTCCAGCTGCTTGGCCGTAGCCAGGCGCAACTGGTCGGGGCTGCACGGTTTGACCAGATAATCGGCGGCACCGGCTTGGATGGCGTCGACAGCGGTGTCGATCGCTGAGTGGGCGGTGACGATCACCACCCGCATCCAAGGGGCCTGGATGCGCATCTGCGCCAATACATCCAGGCCGTTGTCCTCACCCAACCGCAGGTCGAGGAAGCACAGGTCGAACACCTGGCGTTGCAGCAACGATTCAGCCTGGGCAGCCCCGTTGGCCGTCGCCACGCTGTAGCCCTCGTCTTCCAGACAATAGCGGAACGTACGCAGGATCGCCGACTCGTCATCCACCAGCAGAATGCGGCCTTGATTGTCCTGTGTCGCTGCCATTTCCTGGGCTCCTTCGGGATAGATCTTTAATTAGTGTGGGAAAAATCGGGCAAGTTGCATGGTCCATTCTGAGGGAATATGCCCTTTGCATGCTAGCCAATGGCCAAAAGGTCGCCCGCGGCCCCGGTTTCCCGATGATTGTCTTAGAGATACCGGCTGGCACATTGGTTGCGACAATTTTTTTCTTTTTCGCCCACGAAAGGAGATGTAGCCATGCCTTTTCCGAATCGAGCGGCTGTCCTGTTGATCAGTTGCCTCCCTCTCATCGCCCTGGCCGATCCGGTGCAGGACGCCCGTCTCGAGGGTGCGCTGCAAACGGCCTTGTCGCTCAACCGCATGCTCAACCCCTTTCGCATCGAGGTCGATGTCGAGGGCGAGCAGGCGCGGCTGGCCGGAGAGGTGGAGAACGAGGTCGAGCGCCAATTGGCCGAGCATGTCGCCCTGGCCACTCGCGGTATCGAGCGTGTCGACAACCAGCTCAAGGTCAATCCGCAGTTGGTCGAGCGTCCGTTGGAGGCGCGAGCCTATGCGCAGCGGCTGGAGGACGCGACCCTGGCTGCGGTGATTCGCGCGCGACTGCTGTGGAGCCGCGTGACCGAGAAGGCACCGATCGAGGTGCAGAGCAGTGAAGGTGTCGTCACGCTTCGCGGCAAGGTGGACAGCGCCGAGGCCAAGGAGTTGGCCGGGGTGCTGTCGCGCACTACCGATGGTGTCTATCTGGTCAACAACCTGGTCAGCCTGGACAGCGCTGCCATGGCCAAGGCCCGCGACAAGCCGGTCGATGCCCCCACTGGGCCACAACCCAGCGACAGTTGGGTGGTGGACAAGATCCAGAGCAGCCTGCGTTTCAGTCGCAATCTCGATGGCCTGAACATCAAGGTCGCCAGTGAGGCAGGGCTGGTGCGGCTATCGGGCGAAGTGGTCAGCAGTGAGCAGAAGACCATCGCGGTGGAAGTGGCACGGCAGATCATTGGCGTACGTGGCGTAGATGCGGATCTGCTCAAGGTGGCGAGGAAGGTCGAGGGGTGAATCGTGCAAATCGCACGACGCTATGGGGGGCATCGTGCAGGATACGTCCCGGTCATCTAAGCCTTCCAGACTTAACTTGTTGATTTATAAGGAAATTATTTATTGACCAAGGCTGGCATGCAGGCTGCAACTACCTGATCAGGTTTGTACAACAACGACCGCAGGAGAAGCCGGCATGAACCGCTCAACCATCGACCGTCCCCAGATCGCTACGCTGCCTCTGCGCCACTTTCTGGTGATCGGCATGGCGCTCCTGCTGAGCGTGGCCGTTGGCCTGTTCTATTACAGCTGGCAGACCGCTCGACTGGCTGACCAGGTTGCGGCGCAGACTGCCCTGCTGTCGCA
Source organism: Pseudomonas putida (assembly GCF_004357765.1). Lineage (GTDB taxonomy): Bacteria > Pseudomonadota > Gammaproteobacteria > Pseudomonadales > Pseudomonadaceae > Aquipseudomonas > Aquipseudomonas putida_U. The sequence continues at coordinate 368,601 of NZ_SMTE01000003.1, forward strand.
GCTTCAGACGACCCGCGCCACTACATTGGTTCGAGCCGCGGAGCCACTGGCTCAGGTGAGTGGCAATGGCCAGAAGAAATCCGCGCCAGCCACCGTAGAGAACATAGTTCCTCAGGACCGTTGGGTGTTCTGAGCTGGGTCGTAACGATTTCATCAAGGAAAAGTAGGAGAACCACCATGCTGAGCTGGGCTATCACATTCCTCATCATCGCCATTGTCGCTGCCGTGCTGGGCTTCGGTGGTATCGCCGGCGCCGCTACCGGAATCGCGAAGATCCTGTTCATCGTGTTCCTGGTCCTGTTCGTGGCGTCCTTCTTCTTCGGACGTGGTCGAGGTTGACGATGGGCATGAAGCTCCGTGCCTTCCTGGCTGCCGCCCTGTTGGGCGGCAGCGCAGCGGCGATGGCGGCCAATGACGGCCAGTTGCGGGCTGACCAGGTGCTTGGCCCGGACCCGGAATACCGGGAAGCCTGGCAAGACGCCATCAAGCATCAAGAACGCCTGCCGGATTGGGTGATCAACCTGACCGGTAGTGCTCAGCAGCAGATGTCCGCGGTGACCGAGGATGGCGATAAGTATCTGGTCGGGCCATTGTGCGAAGCTGCCGACAATTGCACCTACAAACGGCTGATCGTAGCGTTCAGCTGGGACAAGGACGACGCCTACGGGATGCTCGTGGAAGTGCCCGAAGGCCTGCCGAGCGACAAGTCGCCTACCCGTCATGCGCAATACCGCTGGCTGGGTGACCCCGACGACGGCATGAAGGCGATGTTGCAGGAGCAACTCAAGCGCGATCCCAAGTGGTACTGATCCTTTGAATGGGTAAGGGCCAGCGGTCGTGCCTTGTCACGTAATGGAAGCGGAACCTTTCTATCGTTTCCGCTTCTATGCTGCGCCGCCCCGAGGAGGGGCGACACATGACCAGGGGGCCGGGCTGTTCTGATTGTTGCAAGATCGGAGTGGCCTAGGGGTACAGGGAGTACCTCCAGGTTTGGGCCGGGTCAGGCGGGCAGAATCGGAAGCTTCAGGTCGAGTCGTGCCAGTGGGGCACTTGAGCGCGACCTGGCTTCCGAGGCGCCATCACTTCATCCACATCCGTGAATTTCCCTTCGAGACACATTTTGTCTCGACCATCCATCCATTTTTTTTCCCGTCGCGTCTGAAGCGACTTGGCGTCGACAGAGCCGTTCGGATTGTCGAACAAGCGCCTTTCACGCTCATTCGCATGCTGCCAAATCGGCCTAATTATGGCGCTTTGGTCTTGTTCGGGTTTCCGAACGTTATAAATCAATGACTTACGAACCCCTTGCGACATTCTGTCAGCCTATGTCTATCCGGTATGGGGTATGCGTTTCCGGCATTAGATTTCATCCTTTGCCATCGCAATAGTTGCCGCCTTTTTCGCTGGCCCGAGCGCCTGTTCGCTCGCTTGCGGTGTCCTTACATGGGGTCCCGGACGGAAGCAGCTGTGCTGCTCGTGACGTTGCCAACGGCTCTGTTACGTGCTTTCCGGTCGGTGCCCATGATCACTAGAACAAAGGGTAAAGACATGAAGAAGGCAAAACTGAGCCTCGCCTGGCAGATCGTCATCGGTCTGGTCCTGGGTGTTGCGGTCGGCGCGCTCCTGAACCACTTCAGCGCAGAGAAGGCCTGGTGGATCGGCAATGTGCTGCAGCCCGCCGGCGACATCTTCATTCGCCTGATCAAGATGATCGTCGTCCCGATCGTGATTACCTCGTTGATCGTGGGTATCGCAGGCGTGGGCGATGCGAAGAAACTGGGTAGCATCGGCCTGAAGACCATCCTCTACTTCGAGGTGGTGACCACCATTGCCATCGTCGTCGGCCTGGTCCTGGCCAACCTGTTCCATCCAGGCGCAGGCATCGACATGAGCACCCTGGGTACCGTCGACATCTCCAAGTACCAGGCCACCGCAGCCGAGGTGCAGCATGAGCACGCTTTCATCGAGACCCTGCTCAACCTGATTCCGTCGAACATCTTCGCGGCGCTGATGCGCGGCGAGATGCTGCCGATCATCTTCTTCTCGGTGATGTTCGGCCTGGGCCTGTCGAGCCTGCAGGCCGAGCTGCGCGAGCCGCTGGTGCGAACCTTCCAGGGCGTTTCGGAAACCATGTTCAAGGTCACCCACATGATCATGAACTACGCCCCGATCGGTGTGTTCGCGTTGATTGCCGTGACGGTCGCCAACTTCGGCTTCAGCTCGCTGCTGCCGCTGGCCAAGCTGGTGCTGCTGGTGTACTTCGCCATCGCCTTCTTCGCCTTCATGGTGCTGGGCCTGGTGGCGCGCCTGTTCGGCTTCTCGGTGATCAAGATCATGCGCATCATGAAAGACGAGCTGATCCTCGCCTATTCCACTTCGAGCTCCGAGACCGTGCTGCCGCGGGTAATCGAGAAGATGGAGAAATACGGTGCGCCGAAGTCGATCTGCTCGTTCGTGGTACCGACCGGCTACTCGTTCAACCTCGACGGCTCGACCCTGTATCAGAGCATCGCGGCGATCTTCATCGCTCAGTTGTACGGTATCGACCTGTCCTGGAGCCAGCAACTGCTGCTGGTGCTGACGCTGATGGTCACTTCCAAGGGCATCGCAGGTGTGCCGGGCGTGTCGTTCGTGGTGCTGCTGGCCACCCTGGGCAGCGTCGGCATCCCGCTGGAAGGCCTGGCCTTCATCGCTGGTGTCGACCGCATCATGGACATGGCGCGTACCGCGCTGAACGTGATCGGCAATGCCTTGGCCGCCCTGGTGATCGCCCGTTGGGAAGGTATGTACGATGCTGCCAAGGGCGAGCGCTACTATGCCTCGCTGATGGCAGACAAGCAGGAAGCGGCGTTGGTGGGCGAGCCTGCCAAGCGCTGAAGGCAATGTGATTGAACGAAGAGCCCCGACCTGTCGGGGCTCTTTTTTGCCTGCCGTAAGGCATGTGGCGCCTGTGCGATCGAGCGCCACCTCAACCTCCAGACCTGCATACTGATGCGTTATGATTCCGGGCATTTCTCAGGGGGTACACAAGGATGCTCAACGGCCTTTGGCTCGGCTTTTTTCTGGTGGCGGCGGTGTCCGCTCTGGCCCAATGGCTGATTGGCGGCAATGCCGGCATCTTCGCCAGCATGGTCGAGAGCATCTTCGCCATGGCCAAGCTGTCGGTCGAGGTGATGGTCCTGCTGTTCGGCACCCTGACGCTGTGGTTGGGCTTTCTTAAAATTGCCGAAAAGGCCGGAATCGTCGAATGGCTGGCCAAGTTGCTCGGGCCGCTGTTCGCTCGCCTGATGCCCGAAGTTCCGCCCGGCCACCCTGCCCTGGGCCTGATCACCATGAACTTCGCTGCCAACGGCCTGGGGCTGGACAACGCCGCCACGCCGATCGGCCTCAAGGCCATGCGCGCCCTGCAGGAACTCAACCCGAGCAGCACCACGGCCAGCAACGCACAGATTCTGTTCCTGGTACTCAACGCCTCATCACTGACCCTCCTCCCCGTCACCATCTTCATGTACCGCGCTCAACAAGGCGCGACCGACCCTACGCTGGTGTTCTTGCCTATCCTCCTGGCGACCAGTGCCTCGACCCTGGTCGGCCTGCTGTCGGTGGCGGTGATGCAGCGCCTGCGTCTGTGGGACCCGGTCGTGCTCGCCTATCTGGTGCCTGGTGCATTGCTGCTGGGCGGCTTCATGGCCTTTCTTGGCACACTCTCGGCAGCAGCGCTGGCGAGCCTGTCGTCGATCCTCGGTAACCTCACGCTGTTCGGTGTGATCGTGCTGTTCCTGATCATCGGTGCGTTGAGGCGGGTCAAGGTCTACGAAGCGTTCATCGAGGGGGCCAAGGAAGGCTTCGACGTGGCCAAGAGCCTGTTGCCCTATCTGGTGGCGATGTTGGTGGCGGTAGGTGTGCTGCGCGCTTCGGGGGCACTGGAGCTGGCCCTGGACGGCATCCGCCACGGGGTGGACTGGCTGGGCCTGGATAGCCGCTTCGTCGACGGCCTGCCGACGGCAATGGTCAAGCCGTTCTCAGGCAGCGCCGCGCGGGCCATGTTGATCGAGACCATGCAGGCCCACGGCGTGGATAGCTTCCCGGCGCTGGTGGCGGCGACCGTGCAAGGCAGCACCGAGACCACCTTCTACGTATTGGCGGTCTACTTTGGCGCGGTGGGTATCCAACGCGTGCGCCACGCTGTCGGCTGCGCCCTGTTCGCGGAGCTGTGCGGCGTGATCGCGGCCGTCTGCGTCTGCTACTGGTTCTTCGCCTGAGCCTGGCTGGCCTGGGCAATCGACCACTCCACGACCTGGCGGGCCAACTCATCGCTGGCCGCACCGAAGCCCGTGACCACCGCTGGAACCTGGATGCCAGCCAACGGCTGATGCACCTCGAACCGCTGGCTGGCCAGGATGCGCTGGCTGCGCCCCTCGACCAGGCGCGCGTCGTAGCGGACCACCACTTCAACCGCGCCGCCTGGGCGATACTCGCTCTGGAACGCCTGCAGCTCGCCCGCCAGCTCGTAGTCGGCCTGCAGGTTGCTGTCGTCGGCGCTGAGCCTTTGGACCCGTCCGTCGCGCTGGAAGCCATCGAGCAGACGGTTGCGCAGCAACAGGGGCACCGGATCGCTCCAGCGTGCGCCTTTGTAATTGCTGATCACATCGCCCTGGGGCACCACTGCAATGCGTGGGCCGGCCAACGCCTCGCTGGCCAGTGGCTTGTTCAGACGCAGCGACCAGGCCACCGGCGTGCGATTCAGGGTGGCTTGATTGACCGGTAGGCGATAGATATCCACAGGCTCGCTCTGTGGCAGGATCGAGCAGGCGGTTGCCAGGCTCAACGCCACGGCCATGGCCAGCAGACGCGGCGAAGTTTTCAAGGCTGGAACTCCTTGTTGTTGTCACGGCCCAGTAGGTAGCCGCTCGGATCTGCTTCCAGGCGTCGCGAGATCCCCTTCAGTGAATTGAGGGTTTCCCGCAGTTCGCGAATCGCCGGGGTCAGTTGGTTCAGCCCTTGGGCCCCGTCGCCGATGGCCTGGCTATTGTCCTTGAGCAGGTTGTTGATGGTTTCGGTGCTTTGCGCCAGCGACTGCATGGCGTGTTCGGCACTGCCGATGGCCTGCCTGCCGGAGCTGTCGAGCAGGCTGTTGGCATTGCGCATCAGCGCCTGGGTCTCGGCCAGGGTGGCGTTGGCCTGCTTGCCCACCTGCGACAGCTGCTCGATGGCTTGGCTGATACCGCCCTTCTGGCTGGCGAAGGCGCCGGTGGTCTGCTCGAGATTGGCCAGGGTGTTGCTCAAGCGTTCGATGTTGCTTTCCGAGAACATCTGATTGGCATTGTGCAACAACAGGTTGATGTTGGTGACCAGGTCGCTGCTGTCGTTGAGTAGTCGCGAGATCGGTGATGGCGAGGCGACGATCACCGGTAGCTTGTTGCCCTTTCCGCGCAGCTCGGGGCTTTGCGGCGTGCCGCCGCTGAGCTGGATGAACGAGTTGCCGGTCACCCCCGCCAGGGTCAACTTGGCCTGGGTATCCTCCTTGACCGGTGTGTCGCCGCTCAGGCGCACCCGGGCCAGCACTCGGCGTGGGTCTTTCGGGTCCAGGCGCAGGCTGGTGACATCGCCGACCTTGATGCCGTTGTATTGCACAGGGCTGCCCCGGGACAGACCCGAGACCGCTTCGTTGAACACCACTTCGTAGTCCTTGAAGGCGTCGTCGACGCTGGACTTGGTCAGCCACAGGCCGAACAGCATGGCCCCAACGATCACCAGAACGGTGACCAGGCCGATGAGGACGTGATGAGCTCGGGTTTCCATGTTCAGCGCTCCTGCCGTGTACCGCTGGCGGCCCGTGCGGCCGCACGCCCGCGGGGGCCGTGAAAGTATTCGTGGATCCAGGGATCGTCGGTCTGTTCGACCTCGGCCAGCGGACCGGCGACCAGCACCCGTTTCTGCGACAACACCGCGACTCGGTCGGTAATGGTGTACAGCGTGTCCAGATCGTGGGTGATCAGGAACACGCTCAGCCCCAAGGCGTCGCGCAGGGTGAGGATCAGTTGGTCGAAGGCCGCCGCGCCGATTGGATCGAGGCCGGCGGTGGGTTCATCGAGGAACAGGATGTCCGGATCCAGCGCCAGGGCGCGGGCCAGCGCGGCGCGCTTGATCATGCCGCCGGACAACGATGCAGGGTATTTGTCGGCGGCCGACAGCGGTAGTCCGGCCAGGGCCAGCTTGACCCCGGCCAGGTGTTCGGCATCGGCGCGGGACAGGCCGGCATGCTCGATCAGGGGCAATGCGACGTTCTCGGTCACGGTCAGCGAAGAGAACAGCGCGCCCTTCTGGAACAGCACGCCGAAGCGACGTTCTACCAGCGAGCGCTGATGTTCGCCCAGTTGCGTGAGGTCCTCGCCGAACACCTTGATGACGCCCTCATTGGGTCGGCGCAGACCAATGATGCTCCGCAGCAGCACCGACTTGCCGCTACCCGAGCCGCCGACCACGGCCAGGATCTCGCCCCGGTAAAGATCCAGGTCGAGATGCTCGTGCACGCTCTGGCTGCCGAAGCGGTTGCAGATGCCGCGAGCCTCGATCACTGCTTCGCGGTCGCTCACCAGCCCATCTCCATGCAGAACAGCGCTGCCACGGCGTCGAGCACGATCACCACGAAGATCGACTGGACCACGCTGGAGGTGGTATGGGCGCCGACCGATTCGGCGCTGCCGCTGACCTTGAAGCCTTCAAGGCAGCCGATGGCGCCGATCAGGAAGGCGAAGAACGGCGCTTTTGCCAAACCCACCAAGAAGTGCTGCACGCCGATGTCGCTTTGCAGCAGTGACAGGAACATGGCCGGCGTGATGTCCAGCGACAGGGCGCAGACCACCGCGCCGCCGACGATGCCGCAAACCATGGCGACGAAGGTCAGCAGCGGCAGTGCGATCAACAGGGCCAGCACCCTTGGCACCACCAGCAGCTCGATCGGGTTCAGGCCCAGGGTGCGGATGGCGTCGATTTCCTCGTTGGCCTTCATCGAGCCGATCTGCGCGGTGAAGGCGCTGGCCGTGCGTCCGGCGAGCAGGATGGCGGTCAGCAGTACGCCGAACTCGCGCAGGAAGGAAAACGCCACCAGGTCAACGGTGAAGATGGTTGCGCCGAATGCCGCCAGTACCGTGGCGCCCAGAAAGGCCACCACCGCACCGACCAGGAAGGTCAGCAAGGCGACGATGGGCGCGGCGTCCAGGCCCGTCTGTTCCAGGTGCGCAACCACTGGTGTGACGCGCCAGCGATGGGGTTGAAACAGCCGCCGCACGATGGTTTCGAGAATCAGGCCGATGAAACCTAGCAACTGTCGGGTATCGTCCCACAGGACGGCCACCGCACAGCCGATGCGTTCGAGCAGCACCATGAACACGTTGCGTTCCGGGGCCTTGGTTGGAACGCAGTAATCCTGCACCGAGCAATACACCGTCTGGAGCAGGGCGCGGCTGGCTTCCGGGAGCTGGCCAGTGCAGCGCGACAGGCGTTCGGCCCCCAGCAGCTCGGCCAATAGCGAGGCGCCGGCGGTATCCAGACGGCCCAGTTGGCTGAGGTCGGCCACCGCATCGGCGGCGCACTGGCTGCGCAGTTGCTCGCTGTCGCGACGCAAGTCGGCATAGTGCGCCAGGGTCCAGTCACCGGCGATGCGTAGGCAGGCCGGCTGTCGGCTGGTGTCCAGTGTTGCGCTTGGCGTGGTCATAGGCTCCATGCAGCTGACTAGGCGCGGAAGGATAGAGGCTGATCATAGCCCAGCCGGGCTACCGGGGTTTGTTGAAAATGTGCTGTCTAGCAGCCTTTGCAACGCCTGCCGGTCATCCTGCCGGCGTGTCGTCGACGACCTTGAAGCGCAGTACGCCGATCACCTGGCCATCCTCGGTGAGGACCCGCACCTGCCACTTGCCCACCGGGTTGGGCGGGAAATTCTGTTTGTGGGTCCAGGCCCGGTAACCTTCCTTGCGTCCGCCATGGATATCCAGAGCGATGCGGTCGACTTCCTTACCATCCTTCTGCCACACGTGATAGATACGTTCGTTCAGGCCGCGTGGCGCATTGATCGCGGTGTAGGCATACAAACCGCCGCTGCGGATGCGGCTGGCGGCGACTTCTTTCAGCGAGTCGCCTGGCTGGCGGTTGAGTACTTCAGTGCTGACCGCCACTTCGGTCATCCACAAGGTGGCCGGTGGCACCCAGGAGCGCAATAGCCAGCCGCCGCCTCCGACGGCCAGGGTCACCAGCACCAGGGCCACGCCGCGGCGCCAGTTATTGATCGGGAAGCTGCTGGCCAGGCTCGGGAACGACAGGGCCATGGCGGCGATCAGGGCCAGCTTGAAGCTTTGCGCGGTGGTCAGGTGGAGGATGATCGGCAGCGCGGTGAGCAGGGCAGCGAACAGCGTCAGGGTATGCAGTGCCATGAACAGCCAGCGCCTAGGGGCCAGCCACTTGTAGTACAGCGGGTCGATGATCGAGATCAGCCCGGCCGCGCCAAGCAGGCCGGTGAAAACCAACTGGCCGCTGTTCCAGGTGGTGGTGATGAAGAAGAACGGCAAGACGAAGAACAGGCTTTCCTGGTGGATCATCTGCGTCGCGTAGCGCAGCAGTGGCTGCGGGATCTCGCGGTTGAAGGTGCGGGCGAACAGGCCGGTGAGGGTGTTCTCGAACATCAGCCAGACCCAGCTCACCAGCATCAGCACAGCGACCCAGCTCGCCAGGCCGGCTTGACGGTCGACCAGGATGAAACTGCCGATGCCGGAGAGGAAGCCTCCGAGCGCGATGACGCCGGGGTAGCGTTTGAGCAGTTCGATGATGCGATTGACGAAGCGGGGTATTGGGGGCATTGGGTCTACAACATGTTCATGGGGTGGCTGTGCCGCCCTCTTTGCCGGCAAGCCCCACACCGACCCCCCACAACATTCGATACTGTGAGGTTTCTGTAGGACCGGGCTTGCCCGCGAAGAGGGCGGTACTGGCAAAAGGATACCGCTGTTTCACCGCTCCCGAGTAGCACCACTGGGCCGCTGCGGCGTGTGCCGACGCCAGCGTAGCAGACCCGCCGCGACAATGAGCCCAAGCAGCAGCGCCAACAGCCCGTACAGCTCGTCATAGCCCAACAACGGCTTTTCGATGCGCAGGTAGCCAGGGTCCTTGAGCATTTCCTTCAGCGCGTCGTTGGCTTGATCCAGGCTGACCTGACGCAGCTTGCGGGCCGGATCGGTGAAGCGACCGTTGTCGTAGTCGTTCAGCGCCCCCCAGTAATAGTCGGCCAGCGCGCTGTTGCCCTGGGTGCTCCAGCTTTCCTTGGCGATGGCCGCGTCCTTGATGCGGGCGAAGGTGTCCGGGTCCAGGCCGTCTTTGCGCAGGTGGTCGAACAATTGCTGCATCACGTCGATGGCCTGGTCGACATCATCGCGCTCGAGATCGGCGTTGAGGCTGAGCATGCCGCTGTCGCCGAAGCTCTCACGCTGTACCGAGGGGCCATAGGACAACCCGTTGCGCAGCCGTAGCTGATCGTAGAGGGCCCATTCCAGGTACCTTGAGAGCAGGTCCAAGGTCTGTTGATGGTCGTTGTCCAGCACTGGCTCGATGAATAGCCAGTGCAGCTTGGCGCTGTCGCCCAACCAGCCGCGGGTCAGGTCGCGTCGTTGTTCTGCCTGCTGGCTGATGCTTTCCAGGGCACGGCGCTCTTCAGGCTCGGTGGCCGGCAGCTCGCCGTAGGTTCGTTCCAGATAGGCCGGCAGCAAGCGGTCGAGACCACCTACGATGATCAGGGTCATGTTGTTGGCGGCGTACCATTTCTCGCGCAGGGCCTGCACCTGCGCCAACGTCATGTCGTTGACATTGGAGCGCTCCGGACACTTCAAGCCCAGTTCCGTGGCCAGCTGATCACTGGCCGGATGGCCGATGTCCTGGCGGTCGAGCCAGCGCTGCAGATGACCGTAATGGCCGCCATCCTCGCGCTCGATGATGCGTTTGGCGGTGGCCAGTGCCTTGGCATCGATGCGCGTATCGCGGATCACGGCCAGCAGCAGGTCGAGCACCTTGCGCTGGTTCCGGGCCGGTGCCTCGATGACGAAGGTGGTATCGGCGCTACTGGTGTACGCGTTCCATTCCCCGCCCAGTGCTTGCAAGCGCTCTTCCAGGCCGCCCTCGCCGGTCTCGTCGATGCCGGTGAACAGCAGGTGCTCGAGCAGGTGTGGCAGCTCTTTCTGTTCGCAGTCGAAGTCATCCAGGCCGACACCGACCACCAGGCGAATCGCCACGTGGTCACGTTCGTAGCCAGACTTGAGGATCACCTGCAGCCCATTGGGCAGCAGATAGCCCTCGACCCGTGAGCGGTCCAGGGCAAGCGAGGGCAGGCTGCAGATCAGCAGGCAAAGGAACATCAGGCAACGCATAGGCGAGCGGGAGTCTCCGGATTGGCGAGATCAGGGCTGGCGAGTTTCTTCAGGGGCGCTCTCGAGCAAGAGTCCGCCTGTGTCCGAGCCGCCCAGTACCACATAGGCACTGCTGCAGAACAAAGAGTTCAACCGCTTCATGTCTGCGATCAGCTCCAAGTGTAGCGAACTGGTCTCGATACTTTGCACTACCTTGCGCTGTAAACGGCTGACATGGGCGTGGGCCAGGCGCCGTTCCTGAGCGCGAAAGCGGCGCTTCTCCCGCAGCAGCAGCTGTGCGCTGTGCGGGTCGGCGCTGAGGAACACCGAAAGGCCCAGACGCAGGTTGGCCAACAGTTGTTCCTGCAGGCCTGTGAGCTCTTGCAGCCCGACCTGGGAAAACTCCCGGCGCTGGCTGGTCTTCTGCTGTTGCACCTTGCGCAGCATGCGCTCGATCAGGTCGCAGGCCAGCTTGAGATTGATCGCCAGTTCGATGATCTCGGCCCAGCGGCGGTTGTCCTGGTCGCTGAGGTCATCGCGGGGCATCTGTGCCAGATAAAGCTTGATCGCGCTGTACAGTGCCTCGGCGTCTTCGACCAGGGCCCGCACCTGCTGTGGCAGGGCCGTCTGGGTGCCGCGCAGGGCGCCGAGCATGGATTCGAGCAGGCTGTCGACCAGATCGCCCAGGCGCAGGGTCTCGCGTGCGGCATTGGCGAGAGCCAGGCTTGGCGTCGCCAAGGCCGAGGCATCCAGGTGGCGGGGGCGCACCTGGCCATTGCCGTTCTCCCGCTCGGGCAACAGGAAGTTGCACAGGCGGCCCATGGGCGTGGTGGTGGGCAGCATGATCAGGCAGCGCAGTGTGTTGTAGAGCAGGTGAAAGCCGATCACCAGTTCCTGGGGACTGAAGTTCAGCGAGTCCATCCAGTTCACCAGCGGGTGCAGCCCTGGAATGATCAGCACCAGGCCGATCAGCTTGTACAGCAGGCTGCCCAGCGCCACGCGGCGGCCTGCCGCGTTCTGCATGCTGGTGGTGAGGAAGGCCAGCAGGCCACTGCCGATGTTGGCGCCGACCACCAGGCCGATGGCCACTGGCAGGCTGATCACTTCGGCGCCGGCCAGGGTGGCGGTGAGCAGCACCGCCGCCAGGCTGGAGTAGGAGATCATGGCGAACAGCGCGCCGACCAAGGCGTCGAGCAGGATGTCGCCGGTCAGGGAGGCGAACAGCACCTTCACGCCTTGGGCGTGGGTGATGGGCGTGGCGGCCTGGACGATCAGTTCCAGGGCCAGGATGATCAGGCCCAGTCCGATAGCCACCCGTCCCAGCTGTCCGGCGCGGGTCTGTTTGCGCGACAGGAAAAAGATCACGCCGAGGAACACCAGCAGCGGCGACAGCCAGGACAGATCGAAGGTCAGCACCCGCGCCATCAGCGCGGTGCCCACGTCGGCGCCGAGCATGATCGCCAGGGCCGGGGTCATGGCCATCAGCCCCTGGCCGACGAACGAAGTGACCAGCATGGCCGTCGCGTTGCTGCTTTGCACCAACGCGGTGACCACGATGCCGGCGATGAAGGCCAGTGGCCGGCGATCCATGTTCTGGCTGAGCACGCGGCGCAGGTTGGAGCCGAACACCCTGAGGATGCCGGTACGGACGATATGCGTTCCCCACACCAGCAAGGCCACCGCGGAGAGCAGGTTGAGCAGGGTCAGCATGACATGGCCCCCTGTTGTCGATGGTCCAAAGGACCAATGAGTGGAGCGTGAGCGCGTTGATCTTTTTAGAGTGCTCACTCGAAGCTTTAGCCGTTTTGCACGGCGGTTTCCAGCTTCTCATGAAAAAGGGCCCCGCAGGGCCCTCGATCATGGTCAGCCTGAGTTATTGACCCGGCATGTCCTTGCGCAGTTTCACAGGCTCGTGTTCCTCGCCCTTCTTGCGCGCCATGGCGGTGCGCATGCGGATGTTGATCGCTTCCACGGCCAGCGAGAAGGCCATGGCGAAGTAGACGTAGCCTTTGGGTACGTGCACGTCGAAAGATTCGGCGATCAGGACGGTTCCGACCACGATCAGGAACGAAAGCGCGAGCATCTTCAGCGACGGATGTTTGTCGATGAAGTCGCTGATGGTGCCGGCACAGGCCATCATCACCAGCACCGCGACGACGATCGCGGCGATCATCACCGGCACGTGGGAAACCATACCCACCGCGGTGATCACCGAGTCCAGGGAGAATACGATGTCGATGATGGCGATCTGGATGATGGTGTAGAGGAACTTGCCACCTGCGCCTTTCGGCGCATCACCCTGCTCGTCCTCACCTTCCAGGCCGTGGTAGATCTCCTGGGAGCTTTTCCACAGCAGGAACAGGCCGCCGCAGAACAGGATCAGGTCACGGCCGGAAATGCCCTCGCCGAACACGTGGAACAGATCGCTGGTCAGGCGCATGACCCAGGTGATCGACAGCAACAGCATGATCCGCGTGACCATGGCCAGTGCCAGGCCGAAGATCCGCGTGCGTGGCTGCATGTGCTTGGGCATGCGGCTGACCAGGATCGAGATCATGATGATGTTGTCGATGCCCAGCACGATCTCGAGGGCGGTGAGGGTAAAAAAGGCAACCCAGAGTTCCGGGCTGGTCAGCCATTCCATGTGTATTCCTTCGAACGAGTGAAGGCGACGCGCCTGAGCCTGGACGCATCGCGGTGGGGCGATGGGTGTTAATTAAAGACTACTGAACAATGGGAAAATGCCCATCAGTAGCGCGGCGAGCATTATGCACATGCACACCAGCACTGCCCACTTGAGGGTGAAGCGCTGATGATCGCCGAATTCGATGCCGGCCAGGGCCACCAGCAGGTAGGTCGAGGGTACCAACGGGCTGAGCAAATGCACCGGCTGTCCGACGATCGATGCACGGGCCATTTCCACCGGACTGATGCCATAGTGCGCAGCCGCCTCCGAGAGTACCGGCAGCACGCCGTAGTAGAAGGCGTCGTTGGACATGAAGAAGGTGAACGGCATGCTCACCACTGCGGTGATAACTGCCAGGTAGGGGCCCAAGGCATCCGGAATTACCGCCAGCAGGCTCTTGGACATCGCCTCGACCATGCCGGTGCCGGAGAGGATGCCGGTGAAGATACCCGCGGCGAAGATCAGCCCGGTGACCGCCAGCACACTGCCGGCGTGGGCGGCGATGCGGTCTTTCTGCTGCTGCAGGCAAGGGTAGTTGACGATCATGGCGATGCTGAAGGCGATCATGAACAGCACCGGCAGCGGCAGCACGCCGGCGATCAGCGCCACCATCAATGCCGCGGTCAGCGCACCGTTGAACCAGAGCAGCTTAGGCCGGCGTGCTTCGGGGAATTGCGACACGCTGATTTCACTGTGGTCGATGTCGTCGGTCGGCAGGTGCAACTCACCGAGCCGGGCGCGTTCACGTTTGCCGTAGAAATAGGCAATGGCCAGAATGCCCGCCACACCGAAGGCCATGGCCGGGATCATGGGTACGAAGATGTCCGAAGGGTCCACGTGCAGAGCACTGGCGGCGCGGGCGGTCGGGCCACCCCAAGGGGTCATGTTCATCACACCGCCAGCCAGGATGATCAGGCCGGCCATGATCCTTGGACTCATGCCCAGACGGCTGTACAACGGCAACATGGCCGCGCAGCAGATCATGTAGGTGGTGGCGCCGTCGCCGTCGAGCGAGACCACCAAGGCCAGTACCGCCGTACCGACCGAGACTTTCAGCGGGTCGCCCTTGACCAGCTTGAGGATCTTGCGCACCGCCGGGTCGAACAGGCCGGAGTCGATCATCAGGGCGAAATAGAGGATGGCGAACATCAGCATCACGCCGGTGGGCGCAAGTTTGCTGATGCCTTCGAGCATCATCGGGCCGATCTTGGTGGAAAAACCACCGAACAGGGCGAACAGAATCGGTACCAGGATCAGGGCGATCAAGGCCGACAGGCGCTTGGTCATGATCAGGTACATGAAGGTGATGACCATGGCGAAGCCGAGGAAGGTCAGCATGGCGGTACTCCAGGCGTGGCGCGACGAAAGAAAGGACTGTTCGGGCGGATCAGCGCATCAGGCGCTGCACATGGAGCACACGGAGGAATACCGGGTAACGGCGGGCGTGGAAAGACATCAGAATCACCATTGTTGTTGTTGATTGAGCCGGGCTCGGCAGTTCCGGTTGCCCTGGCGACCGGTCTGGTGCCGGTGGTGGCGCTATCCTAGGGGGGCAAGCTTTCAACCAGCTTTCGCCAATCGCGAGGGGACCGGAGGTAGGTGATGGACGACGTTAACGAAGGCGGGTGCCATTGCGGCGCGCTGCGATATCGGTTGCAAGGCCAACTGCACGACGTCGCCCACTGCCATTGTTCGATCTGTCGACGGGTAAGCGGCGGATTGCTGGTGACCTGGCTGACCCTGCCCCTTGCCGGCTTTACCTGGTTGGCTGGCAATCCCAACTGCTACGTGGCGCCGGCCAGTTGCAAGCGCTACTTCTGCGGCAACTGCGGTGCCCATGTGGCACTGGTGACCGAGCACAGTCCGCAGAGCATCGACGTGACCGTAGCCACCCTGGACCACCCCGAACGGGTACGGGCCAAGCGCCATATCTGGACTGGCAGTCGCTTGCCCTGGTTACATCTGGACGAGGATCTGCCAAAAGAGGAGCAGGAATCGATCTAGGCATGCACACCTCGGCCCCAGGTCGGGGCCGGCTTGCCGGCGATTGGGCCGCTGCTGACCCTAAGGCAGCTGCAAGCCCCCGGCAGCCTTGTGCAATGCCCGCAGGTGATCGCCTATCTGTTTCACATTGGTCTCGACCGCGGCAATTTCCTTGGCCCGTGCCGGGCTCAGCAGCGCCCTCACCTCCTTGTCCAGATCGGTGCTCAAGCGCAGCAATTGTGCCTGGCGCTCGGCGCTGACCTGCTCCAGATGCTTGCGCTCAGCGGGTTGTGGCAAGCCGTAGCCTTTGGCATCGAGAAGCTCTGCCGGGCGGCTGAGGAAACCGCTGTTGGCGAGCATCTGCCTGAGCGTCTCGTCGGCCTTGCCGATGCTACCGTCCTTCAGCGCCGCAGCATTCAGATAACGATTCTTGACCTCGTCCTGGGCCAGCAACAGTTGCTGGCGCAGGGCGGCCTGCTCCAGCAACAGTAGCGCAGCACTGGTGCGCAGATCGGCCTTGGCGAACCAGCCGCGGCGTTGCTCGGCGTCCAGCCCCAGCCAGTCCTCAACCTTGTCCTGCTTGACCGGCAGTTGCTTTTTCAAGACCTCGAACATGGCCTGGTAACGGTCGCGGTAGGAATCGAAGCGATAACCCAGGCGCAGCGCCTCGCGAGGATCCTCAAGAACGCTGGTATCGGCCAGTCCGCGACCCTTGAGCACCGCCAGCAGGCCATTGGGCATGATGCTGTCGAGATCGTTCAGGCGAGGATTGCCGGTGCCGCTGCGTAGCAGCTTCAACTCCTCCACCGCGCAGTTGTTGGACAGGAACCAGTAGTTGCCGTCGTAACTCCAGTGCATCTCGACGGCCTGACGCACCAGGTTCTCCAGCTCGGTGCGAGTGAGCTTGAGTGGCACCGAGGCCAGGCTGCGTAGCTCGGTCTTGGTGTATTCATCGATCACTTGCGCCAACGGCAGGACGAACAGCCGGGATGGGTAAGCGCCGACCAAGCCGTCCCAGCTCGACAACTGCACATCGTTGACGAACGCCCGATAGGAGAGCACCAAGTGCTGGTCGAGATCCAGGCGGCAGTCCGGGCCACGTGGGCGACCGGGTTTGCAGATCACCAGTCGCAACATGCTGTGGCCCCAGCGGCTGACCAGGTTCTGGTTGGCTTCGGCCAGCAGGTAGTCCACTTCGTAGACCCGCTCCGGGTCGATTTCGCCGAATGGCTGACGGGCAAAATCACTGCCGGCATTGAGAAACGGCAGGCCCTTGGCGCAGGTGTCCTGCTGTGGGGCCCAACCGAAATGATCGCGCAGGTACTGGTTCAACGCTGGACGGCGGCAGCCATAACTGGGGTCAAGGAGGAAATACTCCATGTTGACCGCCACGAATTCCTTGGGGCTACTCAGCTCGTAGCTGTCGGGGCTACGTAGAAACTGGCCGTTGCGTTGCTCGCGCTCGCCACGTCGACCGACGTATTGCGGCCAGCCGGCGAGGTCGAGCAGACGTGGATCGTCGCTCAAGGTGAAGCGTCGGTCGGCCTGACCGCGGCATTCTGCGCGCTGGCCAACCTTGCCCAAGGTGCCCTGCTGGCGTGTGCAGCGAGCCAGCAGAGCACGCTCGGCTTGGGGCCAGAGCCTGGCGCGGTCATAGATGTGCGTAAGCTCGTGGAGCACCGTGGCGAGCAGTTCCTCGCGCACCGTGCCATGGGGGCGATCGGTGCGTTCCAGCGCCGCGCTGCCGTCGGTCAGGCCAGGTAGCAGGCGACGGTTCAGCGCCAGGGTCGAGACCAATGATGCCTGACCATAGGCATCGGCCGGCATGTGGGCATCCCAGCTGACCTGGATGCGTCGGTCCAGACGTTGTTTGAAGCTGGGGGGAAGTTTGCCCAGGGCCTCGTCCAGCAAAGCCTGTGTGGCTTGCACCTGTTGCGCGTCGAGACCCGATGTCTGCAGGTCGAGTTGCAGGTCAGCCAGGGCGGGCGTGCCCAGCAGCGTCATGGCGCAGCCGAGCAACCAGGCACGCATGGGCTTCACAGGGCGAGGATGGCTTCGGCCAATACCTGGTCGCTGGCGTCACGTGCTTCTGGTACACGCTCACGCAGAGTTGTGAAGGCGGCCTCGAGTTGCGCGCCACGGATGTCCCCGTTGCTGGCGACGAAGCTGGCAGCATCGTCGTGGGCCTCACGGACGACCTTGGAGTCGCGGATCGAAGTGGTGGTGTCAGAGGTGAAGTCGATCGAGCGGCCAAAGGCGCGCACGATGATGTTGCTGGTGGCTACCAGGGTTTGTGCCTGGGCCAGGTCGGCCAGCAGCAGCATGCCGAGGGTAGCGGCGATCAGCGGTTTACGCATGGAGCATCTCCGGAACATAACAAGGAGTCAGATGAGATCATTGGACGAGAATTGCTTCGGCCAGTTCAAGGTCGCCGACCGAATGATGGGTACTGCCATGGCGCAGCGCCTGCAGCGCTGCTTCCAGGCGAGCGCCGCGGATCACGCCGTCGCTGGCAACGAACGCCGCAGCATCGTCGCGCGCCTGTCTGACCAGCTTGCGGTCGAAGGGAGCAGTGGTGACTTGGCTGGTGACATAGCCTGTGATGACCAAGCCCTGTGTGGTGGTGTCCATGGCATGGGCAGCGCCCGAGGCAACGACGCAGAGCAGCAACGACAACAGATAACGCATGGGTTTTCTTAAGACAGAACGTGGGTGACGAAGGCTAGCCTGAAAGCGCTGGCTTAAGCCAGCGCTTGCGTAGTCGGGCTTCGGATCAGAGCGCCAGGATCGCCTGGGCCAACTGTGCGTCGCTGGCCTGTAGGGATGGCATGCTCGAACGGATGTGCATGAACGCGCTCTCCAGCTTGGCGCCACGGATGTCGCCCTGGCTACCGACGAAGCTGGCCGCGTCGTCACGTGCCGCCTGGACGATCTTGTCGTCACGGAACGATGAAGTCAGGTCGGAGGTGGCGTCGGTCGAAGCAGCAACGGCACGTACCACGGCATCGGTGGTGACGACGAAGCTGCTGGCATTGGCAGTGCCGGCGAGGCCGAGCAGGAAGGCTGTGCCAATCAGGTATTTACGGGTCATGGTCATGGACTCCTGGAAAAGGGTCGATCTGCTTATCGGACGCTCGCACAGCTCGTCACGGTACTTTTGAACAACGTGTTTGTAACAGACTGCTAAGCCAAGCGTATCACGGGCTGGTATTTCCAGATGTTGATGCGCAAGCCACTTTCTTAACTGTTATGGTCGAATGTCAGTTCATTAAAACTGTACTTGTATGGGCTCTAGCGGCTCTAGCTCGTTACTTCAGGCATAAAAAAACCCGCTGCGGTTTCCCGCAACGGGTTTGGAATTCGCGGTGCCAGCCGGAGCCGGCGAACCGAGGCTTAGCGCCAGAACGGCTTGCTCAGCTCTTCGTAACGCTGCGACTCGCTGATACCGGCGTCGGCCAGCAGGCGGGCGTCCAGGCGAGCCAGTTGACGGCGGCTGGCCATGCGACGCTGCCAGAGCAGCAGGGTGGAGAGGGCGCGCAGCGGCAGCGAAGTTTGGGATTGCTGGGCGTTGCTTTCAAAAACCAGACCGGAACTGAGGGTACGTTCCATGATGCTTCATCCTTCCGCTTATGGCGGTACTAGGGAGTGATTTAACTGGTGCCCATGATCCTCCTCCCCTGTCCATAACAGTAGATACAGTTCAACAGCAATGCGATGGCCCAGTTAACTGTTTTAAGCAACTGTTGCACTCTAAACTGGCGAAACTGTACCGGTCTGCCCCTAAATGGTGCGTTTTAGGTTTTTGTTAGGTCGATGGGAAGCCGTGGCGACGGTTTATTGCAGTACAGTAGTACAGTTTTTTGAAATTGGCGTGATGGCTGCGAAGGGGTGTTTCAATCTGTACTGGCGATAAGGCCGGAACAGCCATTGCAGCTGTTCCGGTGCAACCTGGGGTCAGACGGCGATCATACGCCCGGTTTCTTCCAGGTTCTCGTGCCAGCTCAATGCCTCGCGCAGGATGTGCGGGGTATGGCCGCCACGCTGGCAGGCACGCTCGAAGTAGTCGTTGAGCGCTGCGCGGTAGTCCGGGTGCACGCAGTTATCGATGATCGCTCGAGCGCGCTCACGGGGTGCCAGGCCTCGCAGGTCGGCCAGGCCCTGCTCGGTGACGAGGATGTCCACGTCATGCTCGGTATGATCGACATGGCTGACCATCGGCACCACGCTGGAAATCGCGCCACCTTTGGCGATCGATTTGGTGACGAATACCGCCAAATGGGCGTTGCGGGCGAAGTCGCCGGATCCGCCGATGCCGTTCATCATCTTGGTGCCGCAGACGTGGGTGGAGTTGACGTTGCCGTAGATGTCGAATTCCAGTGCGGTGTTGATACCGATGATGCCCAGGCGCCGTACCACCTCAGGGTGGTTGGAGATTTCCTGTGGACGCAGCACCAGCTTGTCCTTGTAGCGTTCGAGGTTGCCGAACACATCGGCGTTGCGACGAGTCGACAGGGTGATCGAGCTGCCCGAAGCGAAGCGCAGCTTGCCGGCATCGATCAGGTCGAAGGTCGAGTCCTGCAACACCTCGGAGTACATGGTCAGGTTTTCGAAAGGCGACTCGATCAGACCACACATCACCGCGTTGGCGATGCTGCCGATGCCAGCCTGCAGCGGACCGAGCTCGTTGCTCATGCGCCCGGCCGCCACTTCGCCCTTGAGGAACTCGATCAGGTGGTTGGCGATGCCCTGGGTTTCGTCATCGGGCGGCAGCACGGTGGAGGGAGAGTCCGGTTGCTCGCTGATGACGATGCCGACGATCTTGGCCGGATCGATCGGGATGGCGGTGCTGCCAATGCGGTCGTCGACCTTGACCAGCGGGATCGGGGTGCGGGTCGGGCGGTAGGTCGGGATATAGATGTCGTGCAGGCCTTCGAGGTTGGCGTTGTGCGACAGGTTGATCTCGACGATCACTTGCTTGGCGAAAATGGCGAAGCTGGCCGAGTTGCCTACGGAGGTGGTCGGCACGATGTGGCCTTGCTCGGTGATGGCCACAGCTTCGATGACCGCGATGTCGGGCAGTTTGAGCTGCTTGTTGCGCAGCTGCTCGACGGTTTCCGAGAGGTGCTGGTCGATGAACATCACCTTGCCGTCGTTGATGGCCTTGCGCAGGGTGCTGTCGACCTGGAATGGCATGCGGCGAGCCAGGACGCCGGCCTCGGTCAATTGCTTGTCCAGGTCGTTGCCCAGGCTTGCGCCGGTCATCAGGCTGATTTTCAGTGGTGACTGCTTGGCGCGTTCGGCCAGCGCATGTGGCACGGCCTTGGCTTCACCGGCACGGGTGAAACCGCTCATGCCGACGGTCATGCCGTCCTCGATCAGGCCAGCGGCGTCAGCCGCACTCATAACCTTGCTGTGCAGGGAGGACAAGCGGATACGATCACGGTACATGGATTGTTATCTCGGGCTACTGAAGCTACTGCAGCGCAGTCTAGAGATTTAACCCGTCGCCGTCCCACGACCATGGTCGTATGAAAGGCCTATGACAAAGGCCTTTGATCTGAAGCAATGGAGAAAGCCCCGTTCAATTATGAGCGGGGCTTCCTTTATAGCGTGAGGTGTCTACCTACGGATCAGTCTACGGCTTTAACCATGTCCTCGATGACCTTCTTCGCATCGCCGAACACCATCATGGTCTTGTCCAGGTAGAACAGTTCGTTGTCCAGACCTGCGTAACCGCTGGCCATCGAGCGCTTGTTGACGATGATGGTCTTGGCCTTGAACGCTTCGAGGATCGGCATGCCCGCGATCGGCGACTTGGGATCGTTCTTCGCCGCCGGGTTGACCACGTCGTTGGCGCCCAGTACCAGCACTACGTCGGCCTGCCCGAACTCGGCGTTGATGTCTTCCATCTCGAACACCTGGTCGTAAGGCACTTCGGCCTCGGCCAGCAGCACGTTCATGTGTCCGGGCATGCGGCCCGCCACCGGGTGGATCGCATACTTCACGGTCACGCCATTGTGGGTCAGCTTCTCGGTCAGTTCCTTGAGCGCATGCTGGGCGCGGGCTACTGCCAGGCCGTAACCGGGGACGATGATCACGCTGTCGGCGTTGCTCAGCAGGAAGGTGGCGTCGTCGGCCGAGCCAGACTTCACCGGGCGTTGCTCCTTCGAGCCTTGCGCGGCACCGCTGTCGGTATCGCCGCCGAAGCCGCCGAGGATGACGTTGAAGAACGAGCGGTTCATCGCCTTGCACATGATGTACGAGAGAATCGCACCGCTCGAGCCTACCAGCGAACCCGCGATGATCAGCATCGAGTTGTTCAGCGAGAAGCCGATACCGGCCGCCGCCCAGCCCGAGTAGCTGTTGAGCATCGACACCACCACCGGCATGTCGGCGCCACCGATCGGGATGATGATCAGTACACCCATGACGAAGGCCAGGGCCAGCATCAGGGTGAATGCGCTGTAGTGGCCGGTGAAGGTGAACAGCAGGCCCAGGGCGATGGTGGCCAGACCCAGGATCAGGTTCAGCTTGTGCTGGCCGGCGAACTGTACCGGTGCGCCCTGGAACAGACGGAACTTGTACTTGCCCGACAGCTTGCCAAAGGCAATCACCGAACCGGAGAAGGTAATTGCACCGATCGCCGCGCCGAGGAACAGCTCCAGGCGGTTGCCGGTGGGAATGGGGTCGCTGATGGCGGCGACGATGCCCATCGACTGCGGCTCGAGAACGGCGGCGATGGCGATGAACACTGCGGCCAGACCGATCATGCTGTGCATGAAAGCGACCAGCTCGGGCATCTTGGTCATCTCGACGCGCTTGGCCATGATCGAACCGGCGCTGCCGCCGACCAGCAGGCCGACGATGACGTAGCCGATGCCGGCCGTTGCAAGTTCGGAGCCGAGCTTATAGATAAGGCCGACCGTGGTGAGGATCGCGATCCCCATGCCGATCATGCCGAACAGGTTGCCGCGTCGCGAGGTAGTCGGGTGCGACAGGCCTTTGAGCGCCTGGATGAAGCACACCGAAGCGACGAGGTAGAGAAGCGTTACCAGATTCATGCTCATGCTTACTTCTGCGCCTCGTTCTTGGTTTTCTTCTTGAACATTTCCAGCATGCGGCGGGTGACCAGGAAGCCACCGAATACATTGACCGCCGCCAGGGCGACAGCCAGGGTGCCCATCAGCTTGCCGGCCGGGGTCACGGTCAGGGCTGCGGCGAGCATGGCGCCGACGATGACGATGGCCGAGATGGCATTGGTGACCGCCATCAGCGGCGTGTGCAGGGCCGGGGTGACGTTCCATACCACGTGGTAACCCACATAGATCGCCAGCACGAAGATGATCAGGTTGTAGATTCCGTGAGAAATCAGCATGTCTTCCATTGTCGTGCTCCTTAGCCGTTCTTGCGCACGACCTGGCCGTCGCGGCACATCAGGCACGCGGCGACGATGTCGTCTTCGAGGTTGATCACCAATGCGCTGTCCTTGTCGAACAGCAGCTTCATAAAGTCCAGCAGGTTGCGCGCATACAGCGCCGAGGCATCGGCACCGACCTGGGCGGGCAGATTGGTCGGACCGACGATGGTCACGCCGTTGTGCTGGACCACCTGATCGGCGACGGTCAACGGACAGTTGCCGCCCTGGGCGGCGGCCAGGTCGATGACCACCGAGCCGGGTTTCATCTGCGCTACGGTCTCGGCGCTGAGCAGAGTCGGCGCCTTGCGGCCAGGGATCAGAGCTGTGGTGATGACGATGTCGGCCTGCTTGGCGCGCTCGTGCACGGCCTGGGCTTGGCGTTGCATCCAGCTCGCCGGCATCGGCCTGGCGTAACCGCCCACGCCTTCGGCGCACTCGCGTTCTTCGTCGGTCTCGTATGGCACGTCGATGAATTTGGCACCAAGCGATTCGATCTGCTCCTTCACTGCGGGGCGCACATCCGATGCTTCGATTACTGCGCCCAGCCGCTTGGCCGTAGCGATCGCCTGCAGGCCGGCAACGCCTGCACCGAGGATCAGCACACGGGCGGCCTTCACGGTGCCGGCGGCGGTCATCAGCATGGGCATGAAGCGTGGATAGTGATGTGCGGCGAGCAATACGGCCTTGTACCCGGCGATGTTGGCCTGGGACGACAACACGTCGAGGCTCTGGGCCCGGGAAGTACGGGGTGCGGCCTCAAGGGCGAAGGCAGTGATGCCGCGCTCGGCCATCTTGGCGATCAATTCGTTGTTGAACGGGTTGAGCATGCCGACCAACACACTGCCACTATTGATCTGGGCCAGCTCCTGATCGCTGGGGGCGACCACCTTCAGCACCAGTTGCGCGCCGTAGGCATCGGCTGCGCTGCCAAGGGAGGCTCCCACGGCTTCATAGGCACTGTCCGGAATGCTGGCGTTCAGGCCTGCGCCCCGTTGGACGGTGACCTGATGGCCCTGACCAATCAGTTTCTTGATGGTTTCGGGGGTTGCGGCAACCCTTGTCTCACCGGTCTGCGTCTCGAGAGGAACACCAATGTGCACGACTTTGTCTCCTGCGGTGACCTTTTGTCTTTGTAGAAACCCATGCACTGCGTATGGCGCACGGGGTGGCGATTGGGCGCCGGCCCGCCGAATCCTGGGCGGGCCGAGCATTTTGCAGACGAACCCACGGGCCTTCAACAGGTTATGGAGCGAAACCAAGTCAAAACTACAAGTCACCCTGTGACCGTATGTCGCAACAATAGGCTTGCAGGCCTTCAAGCTCGGGCTTTTGGGAGATTAAGGTATTTTTCGAAGTTTTTTGTAGTAATTTCGCAGATGGGCTCGCGGATGTCGCTAATTTGCCTGTAAGCCGCGTATTTACAGGGGTTTTACAGGTTTATCGTTAAACCCGAACAGTTTGCAGATATGCGACAAAACCTTACATCTGTAGGTGTTCAAAATAATTGACTACAAAGATAGGGAGCTTTCGCTGTTGCTGCTCGAAGCCAGGTACTGCCTGGCCTGGTCGGCCAGCCAATCGCGAAAGGCACGCAACGAAGCGGACTCGACCTTGCGCTCCGGAATCATCAGATAGTAAGCCTTGTCACTGATCAGAGCGTGCCTGTTTGCGACCACCAGCCTGCCCTCCTCCAGCTCGCGCTGGATCAGGAATGGCGGTATCAGCGCGATACCCATCTCGTGCATGGCGGCCTGGGCGAGCATGGAGAACAGTTCATAGCGCGGCCCTGTCATGTCGCCCTCGATGCTCATGCCCACCCTGTGGAACCACTGCCGCCACGCATAAGGACGCGTGGTCTGTTGCAGCAGCGGCATGCTGGCGATGCGCCGGGCATCGAGCATGCCCTCCCCGTTCAGCAAGGCTGGGCTGCACACCGGCAGCGGGTTCTCGCCCATCAGCCGCTGGGACTGGGTGCCGGACCAGTCGCCGTCGCCGAAGTAGATGGCGGCGTCGAAGGTGGTGTCGGCGAACAGGAATGGCCGGGTGCGGTTGGTCAGGTTCACCGTGACTTCCGGGTGGCGTTGCTGAAAATCTTTCAGGCGGGGCAGCAGCCATTGGGTGCCGAATGTCGGAACCACGGCCAGTTCGATCACGTTGGCGCCCTGCTGGCGCATCACCGAGAGCGTGTCTCGCTCCACCGCATCGAGCTGGGCCGCTACCTGGCGGCTATAGGACAGTCCGGCCTCGGTCAATTTCACGCCGCGCCGCGAGCGACGAAACAGGTCGACGTTGAGAAAGCTTTCCAGGCTGCCGATCTGCCGACACACGGCGCCCTGGGTCAGCGCCAGTTCCTGCGCTGCCTTGGTGAAGCTCTCGTGGCGCGCCGCGGCTTCGAAGCAGACCAGGGCAGCGGTGCTGGGGATCTTTCGGCGCATGTACGTCAACCTCACTTGTCACAGATCGAATAACCGGTTTTTTCGTGTTCCGGAGTGAGAAATTATCACTAAAGCGTGCGCAATCCTCGTTTGTCCAGGCGCAGGATCGGGCCTAGGATCAAGGAAACAAGACCTGCTCCCTACTTCGAGGACATCGCTCATGGCTGGTAAGGCAAGCTTCAACTGGATCGACCCGCTGCTGCTGGATCAGCAGCTCACTGAAGAAGAGCGCATGGTGCGTGACAGTGCTTACCAGTTCGCCCAGGACAAGCTGGCGCCCCGTGTGTTGGAAGCCTTTCGGCACGAGCAGACCGATCCGGCGATCTTTCGCGAGATGGGCGAAGTCGGTCTGCTGGGGGCGACCATCCCGGAGCAGTATGGTGGCAGTGGCCTGAACTATGTCTGCTATGGCCTGATCGCTCGTGAGGTCGAGCGCATCGACTCGGGCTACCGTTCGATGATGAGTGTGCAATCCTCGCTGGTCATGGTGCCGATCAACGAGTTCGGCAGCGAAGCGCAGAAACAGAAGTACCTGCCAAAGCTGGCGTCCGGCGAATGGATCGGCTGTTTCGGCCTTACCGAGCCCAACCATGGCTCCGATCCGGGTTCGATGGTCACCCGTGCGCGCAAGGTCGATGGCGGCTACCGTCTGACCGGCAGCAAGATGTGGATCACCAACAGCCCGATCGCCGATGTGTTCGTGGTCTGGGCCAAGGACGACGCGGGCGATATCCGCGGCTTCGTGCTGGAGAAAGGCTGGCAGGGCCTGAGCGCGCCGGCTATCCATGGCAAGGTCGGGCTGCGTGCCTCGATCACCGGTGAAATCGTGATGGATAACGTCTTCGTGCCAGAAGAGAACATCTTCCCGGACGTGCGTGGTCTGCGTGGTCCGTTCACCTGTCTGAACTCTGCCCGCTATGGGATTTCCTGGGGGGCTCTGGGTGCTGCCGAGGCGTGCTGGCATACCGCGCGGCAATACACCCTGGATCGACAGCAGTTCGGTCGACCGCTGGCGGCGAATCAACTTATCCAGAAGAAGCTTGCCGATATGCAGACCGAGATTACCCTGGCGTTGCAGGGTTGCCTGCGCCTTGGTCGGATGAAGGACGAAGGTACTGCCGCGGTGGAAATCACTTCGATCATGAAGCGCAATTCATGCGGCAAGGCTCTGGATGTCGCCCGTCTGGCCCGCGACATGCTGGGTGGCAATGGTATCTCCGACGAGTTTGGCGTGGCGCGTCACCTGGTCAACCTGGAGGTGGTCAACACCTATGAAGGCACCCATGACGTGCATGCGCTGATCCTCGGCCGCGCGCAAACCGGCATCCAAGCTTTCTATTGATAAGGAGCCAGCCCATGGGCGCGCTTTCCCATCTGCGGGTGCTGGATCTTTCGCGGGTGCTGGCCGGCCCTTGGTCCGGCCAGATCCTGGCGGACCTGGGGGCTGATGTGATCAAGGTCGAGCGTCCAGGCAGCGGGGACGATACTCGCGCCTGGGGGCCACCTTTCCTCAAGGATGCCCAGGGTGAAAGCACCGGCGAGGCGGCTTACTATCTGTCGGCCAATCGCAACAAGCGCTCGGTGACCATCGATTTCACCCAGCCTGAAGGCCAGCGCCTGGTGCGCGAATTGGCGGCGAAGTCGGACATCGTCATCGAGAACTTCAAGGTCGGCGGGCTGGCGGCCTATGGGCTGGACTACCTGAGTCTCAAGGCGGTGAATCCGCGGCTTATATATTGTTCGGTCACCGGTTTCGGTCAGACCGGGCCATATGCCAAGCGCGCAGGGTACGACTTCATGATCCAGGGGCTGGGCGGGCTGATGAGCCTGACTGGCCGTCCCGATGGGGAGGAAGGTGCCGGGCCGGTCAAGGTAGGTGTGGCACTGACCGACATACTTACCGGGTTGTACTCGACCGTGGCGATCTTGGCCGCCCTCGCCCACCGCGACCAGACCGGGACCGGCCAGCATATAGATATGGCACTACTGGATGTGCAGGTGGCTTGCCTGGCCAACCAGGCGATGAATTATCTGACCACAGGCAGTCCGCCGAGGAGGCTGGGTAATGCGCATCCGAACATCGTGCCTTATCAGGACTTCCCTACTGCCGATGGTGATTTCATCCTTACCGTGGGCAATGATGGACAATTCCGCAAGTTCGCCGAGGTGGCCGGTCAGCCGCAGTGGGCAGACGACCCGCGATTCGCCAGTAACAAGCAGCGGGTGGCCAATCGCGCCGAATTGATTCCCTTGATCCGCCAGGCGACTGTATTCAAGACCACGGCGGAGTGGGTCAGCCAGTTGGAGGCGGCAGGTGTTCCCTGTGGGCCGATCAACGATCTCGCGCAGGTGTTCCAGGATCCGCAGGTACTGGCCCGAGGGCTGGCAGTGAGCATGCCGCATGCGTTGGCCGGCAGCGTGCCGCAAGTGGCCAGCCCGATTCGACTGTCCGAAACACCGGTGGAGTATCGCCAGGCGCCGCCTTTGTTGGGGGAGCATACCGAAGTGGTGTTGGCCGAGGTGTTGGGGGTGGATGCAGAAACGGTGCGGCGGCTGCGGGGTGCTGGGGTATTGTGATTGCTATCACCCAGGGCCGCGCAGCAGCCCCTTCATTAATGTTTCAAATTCATGAAAATAGGTGTTGACGCCGTTTCGAATCCCCTTATAATGCGCACCACTTCCAACGCAGTCGGAACGAAAAACTCCTT